>NZ_MVBD01000040.1 GCF_002000055.1 Marinicella sediminis
AGCCTGGTGTTTTTGTCTTTTATTCGCTCCTGGATGGATGTGTATGCTGATTGTTCAGGAGTCTTGCTCATACCAGCTCGAATTGGGTTCAAATCGACGTAGGTCATACAGGTTAGCAGTGCGCGCTCATCAAGTAATGCCTGGCTCTTGAAGCGCGATTCCCAGAAATGTCCTGTGCAACCATCTTCGATATTGGCCCGCCTGGCAATGTATTCATTCAAGCACTTCATGAACCAACTGATGGATCTCAGTCGCTTTCGATAGATATCTGCTTTTTGAATCACGAAATCGAGTTCTGGTTTGCTTAAATGTTCACCTCGAATATACGACTCACAAGGGCCTGGTAAATCGAATAAACCTGCCCAGGTTATGAGCACTCTTTTGTCTGACCAATCAGCATTGTTGTTGATCTTGAGGACGATGTGAAAATGATTGCTCATCACTGCATAGGCGCAGATGTCAATGTTGAACAGTTTGGCCAGGAACTTCATGCGTTCAACAACCCATTGACGCCTGTGCTCAAACGTTCTGCCTGAGGCATGATCATTGCCACAAAGGAAAGCTCTGCGGACGCATCTGGAAACAATGTGGTAATAGGGTGTCTCAGACAATTACAAGGACAGGCATTAGCTAAAGGAGCCAGCTTGATTGATCAAGGAGGTTTTTTTAAGGAACAGTACTCATTTGACAGCGTAGAGGGGCGTTGATAAGTCCGGAAATTTGGTATGTGGTGAATTAGGCTGAAATGGCCTGTTTTAAAATGAGTTTGATGGTTGCAGAC
>NZ_MVBD01000041.1 GCF_002000055.1 Marinicella sediminis
AAGATTCTGCCGGGTACCGATCAGGTGCATGAAACCCTGGTGGGCACCACTGCGTTGACACCTCAATATGCGGCTCCTGAACAGGTGCAGGGTGAGGCGATCACCGTGTCATGTGACATCTATGTGTTGGGTCTGGTGCTGCATCGGTTGCTCACTGACAGCCATGCGTTTGATCTGTCAGGCAAGACCTGGGGGCGGATTGAAAGCATCATTAATGACCAGTTGCCTACCTTGCCGAGCAGTCAGTTGAAGAAGCACCCGACCAGTACGCTGAACTGGTCAGCAAAGTTGAAAGGTGATCTGGATTCGATTGTGGGTCATGCGCTGAAGAAAGGGCCACATGAACGTTACTCAAGTGTGCGTCAGCTGGCCGATGATGTGCAGCATTACCTGAACCATGAGCCTTTGCAGATCAAACGCAATCAGAGTGGTTATCGCTTACGTAAACAATTACGCCGACATTGGTTGCCGGTTTCGGCATTGGCCACCATCTTTGGTGTGATGCTGGTTTCATCGGTGTGGATTTGGCAACAATCACAAACCATCATGGCCGAGCGTGACAAAGCGCTGACTGAGAAAAAAGTCGCCGAAGAGGTGACAGATTTTTTGGTGGAAACATTCAAATCAGC
>NZ_MVBD01000042.1 GCF_002000055.1 Marinicella sediminis
CCCAAATCATTGTCCTGGCAATAGGCATCAATGGGCACCCCATCGATGTATTCCATCACATAATAGGGTTTATCCTGCTCGGTACCCGCATCAATCAACCGCGCTATGTTGGGGTGTTCCAGGGTGGCCAGAACCCGCCGCTCGGTATCAAACCGGGCCAGCGCCTGATCATCCATGCTGTGTGCCGCGAGGATCTTGATCGCCACCTGCTGGTTAACCTCATCATCCCGTTCGGCCAGATAGACATGACCCATGCCTCCTGAACCCAACGTGCGGATGATTTGATACCGGCCGAAGGTCTGACCGGCTTTCAGTTGACCGTGTTCGCCCAGCACACTGGCTACAGACTGGTTGGGAGTAAGGGTTTGGCCAGCCGATTGGTGATGCACAGCCAACATATCGAGCACAGCCTGTTGCAGGCGCTCGTCGCTGGTTAAAGTGGTCACCCGCTCAGGCCATTGGCCCGAAGGGACATCAAGCAGGTCATTGAACCAGTCTTTAACCTGTTGCCACTGCTGTTTATTCAAAGGATCGGATTTTTTCATGTCATCACCAGGCCACACGCAGCCCGCGGAAAAACGTTGCACAGTATAACCCAATTGATGGGCTAAACATGGGACTTC
>NZ_MVBD01000043.1 GCF_002000055.1 Marinicella sediminis
CTGCTAACCTGTATGACCTACGTCGATTTGAACCCAATTCGAGCTGGTATGAGCAAGACTCCTGAACAATCAGCATACACATCCATCCAGGAGCGAATAAAAGACAAAAACACCAGGCTAATTGGCTTTGGGCCTGACGACAATGATCTGCCTTTTTCGTTGTCAGGCTACCTGGGTCTGGTAGATTATTCAGGCCGCGCAATCCTGGAACACAAGCGCGGATACATACCTGAAAATCTACCACCTATCCTGGCACGATTGCAACTCACTCCAGATTCATGGTTAGATGAACTCAATGGCTTCAAAACAGTCGGATTCTCAGCAGTCGGCACTGTTGATCAGCTCAAAAGTTTCTGTAAGAAAGTTGGCAAAAGATTTGCAGTTGCTCATAGGCTGAAACCAGTCCTGGAATAGCCAACCATCCACCATAGCTTGTCAGCAGATTCTGTCTGCAACCATCAAACTCATTTTAAAACAGGCCATTTCAGCCTAATTCACCACATACCAAATTTCCGGACTTATCAACGCCCCTCTACGCTGTCAAATGAGTACTGTTCCTTAAAAAA
>NZ_MVBD01000044.1 GCF_002000055.1 Marinicella sediminis
AGCTATCCACCCAACATAACCTGATTGCAGATTCTGTCTGCTACCGTCCAACTCATCTGAAATCAGGCCAATTCAGTTAAATTCATCAAAACCGAGCGTTCAGGTCTCACATTCACCTTTCTAACCAATCAAACTCACTGTTTTTCACAAAAAAACCAGCCCAATTTCTCAAACTTAATTCTTTAACCTATGACTGTCCCGGTATTTCCCGGTTATTTCCCGGTTGTTTCCCCTTTGAATGACGTGATTAGGTATATCAGGTACAAAAAACCTTGGTTTCCTTGGCATGAAAACTCCCTCAAAAGTATTTACTTTAACACTTTTACCTTTTAAAGGTTACTGACCCCTATATTTTAATAAAACTGGCTTAATGATAACCTGGTTTCATTCTTTTCGCTTTCAAACGAAAAACATAATTCATTACTGCTATCTGACCAATCAGGCAAGTCTTCAGCATATCTATATTTTGGAAAGCTATTACATCTACCCTTTGCGAAACAAATTAAGCCATCAGT
>NZ_MVBD01000005.1 GCF_002000055.1 Marinicella sediminis
GCGGCCTTCACCGCCGGTGGTGTGACGTACACGCCGGATGCTGATTACTGTAATGACGGCAGTCCGACCGATGACTTCACTTACACCATCAACGGTGGCTCCAGTGCCACAGTGGCGGTAACGGTGACCTGTGTGGATGATGCCCCAACGGCCAATGACGACAATGCCACGGTGATTGAGGATTCAGTGAACAACAGCATCCTGGTGTTGGGTAATGATGCCAATGCCGATGGTGGTTTGCTTGAAGTGACGGGTGTGACCCAGCCAGGCAATGGCACCGCGGCCTTCACCGCCGGTGGTGTGACGTACACGCCGGATGCTGATTACTGTAATGACGGCAGTCCGACCGATGATTTCAGTTATACCGTCAATGGTGGCTCATCGGCCACAGTGGCGGTGACGGTGACCTGTGTGGACGATGCCCCAACGGCCAATGACGACAATGCCACGGTGATTGAGGATTCAGTGAACAACAGCATCCTGGTGTTGGGTAATGATGCCAATGCCGATGGTGGTTTGCTTGAAGTGACGGGTGTGACCCAGCCAGGCAATGGCACCGCGGCCTTCACCGCCGGTGGTGTGACGTACACGCCGGATGCTGATTACTGTAATGACGGCAGTCCGACCGATGATTTCAGTTATACCGTCAATGGTGGCTCATCGGCCACAGTGGCTGTGACGGTGACCTGTGAAGATGATGCCCCGGTGGCATTGCCTGACAGTTATGCAATTTTGGAAGATGCAGTGACCACTGGATTAACCGTGTTGGATAACGATGATGATGTTGATGGCGATCCTTTGGTCATTGGTTCAGTAGGAAGTGCAAGTCATGGGCTGGCTCAGATCAATGGAACGGTGATTGACTATACCCCAGATGCAGATTACTGTGGCAATGATGATTTTACATACACCATCAGTGGCGGCAACACAGTGGCAGTAAATGTCACCGTAACATGTGTGAATGATCAACCAGATTTTGCATTGAACAATGTGATCCATGTGATGGTGGATCAGGCAGTTGGCCTGGCGCCACAACTGGTTGCCTGTCAGTTTGACTTTGGTCCTGACAATGAAGACCTTGTCCAGTCTGTTGAGGACTTCCTGGTCAATGTTGCCAGTGACGATGACAATATATTGTCTGCGGTGGATGTGGCCAATGATGGTCTGCTCAGTTATACATTTACCGGAAATTCAGGTGAGGCCGTGATTGAGTTACAGATGCAAGACGATGGTGGTACAGATAATGGCGGTTTAGATACTTCGGTGAGTCGCAATCTGGTCATCAAAGTACATGACTACATTTATGTTGATGGATTTGAACCAACAATTTGTCAGGGTAATTGAATCAGTTTAGATGAACAAAGAGCCGCTTTTGCGGCTCTTTTTGTTCAGTCGCATCGATTAATGATGTCTGAAGGTTTGGTGATTGGGATCAGTTGGTAACTACCGGCCCCATAGGTGTCATCATTGGAAGTGAAGCTGACAGATCCGGTGAGGCATTGTAAGTTGAATTCCACTTCACCCCAGATGGTAAAGATCACTGCTTCAGGATTGAAATCAGGACCGAATACCGGGCCCTCAGTTCGCACCACTGTATCAAAGACCACATTGATGTTGTCATCACTTTCAGTGACCACGCCACCACTGCCCTGGAACCATTTTTTGCTGCCATCCGGTCCGAAGGTATACCACAGGAATAATGCCGTTCCATTGTTGAGGTATTCAATGTGGAATCCTTCGCCGTCACGTTCCGGGTCATACCAGGAGCCGGTGATGGTTTCTGCAGTGAGGGCAGTTGGTACGGGATCTGGATCCGGATCAGCAAAAACTTTACCGGCTGGTTCTGTCAGTTGAAAGAGTTCTGAACGGAATTTGTCACCATTGGGTGCTGTGTATTTGAACCAGGCTGATCCAAAACGATTGGTCAGGGTTTCATTGAATATGATTTCAATGTCACCGTGGGTGGATCGAGTCACTGCATCTGGATCAAATCCCGGACCAAATACGCCACCGGAAGCAGTGGTGATGTCGGTTGCATGTAAGGCATTATTGGCAGATCTGAGTTGTGCATCAACATACCATTGTTGCTGGCCTTCGTCGTCATAAGTAAACCATTGTAGCAACACCCCTTCGTTGTCAGAAATGGCCTCCAGATTAAACCCTTCGCCGTCCCGTGCCGGGTCATAGTATAAGCCAGTACCTGCAAAAGCTGCTGAAAACTCATCATCCTGATTGCTGACAAGCATACGTAAGGTGGTGTCAAAGCCGCCATTGATGGATGGTGCGCCATCACTGTTTTCATAGTTTTGCCATTGGCCTTCTGCCCAGGTTGCTACGGTTTGTGGATTGGCATCGATGTTTTGTCCGATCATGTCCGTGGTGATGATTTTCCATGTTAAGTTGGCATCATCAGCGGCATTGATCGCCGGATCTATGTTGAAATCAGTAACATAGGTGTCATCCTTGTAGAATCCATAAGATGCCCATCCGGTGTCACGGGTGTTGATCCAGCGGCCATTGCTGAGACTCAGCTCAATGGGTTCATTGTTGTGCAAGCCCTGAATGGCCGGATTCAATGCAGTGGACTGTCCTTGTAACCAGGCGATGTTGTCATTGTCATCGCGCCATCGCATGGGCTTGTCAAAGCGCAGTAACAGTGCATAGTCTTTGCCTGCAGTGATTTCATCGAAATATTGCTCATGCAATGCGCGCTCACCCGTTTCAGTGATGTCCCATTCGGCGTCATAAACGATGTTATTGTTGACCAGATCGATGATGCGCATTTGACTGATGCTCGGTGGTCCGGCCTGGCCATACCAGATGACCATGAATGACTGAGCCAGCTGCTCTCTGACCCGTTTAATTTCAGATTCGGGTAAGATAAACCCATCGTGACCATTGTTGGCAAATCCACCATAATCTGCCCCTACACCGGGTAAATGTGGATGGGCATCAGGGTTCAAAGTGCCTGAAGGTTCGATTTCCAGTGTCCATGAAGGTATCTGATATGTGGTCTGGAAATACTCATCAGTGGTGCCGATGCCAAATCCAGCAGTGGTGAATCCACTGCGATCGACGTAATTTTTAGCTGCCGGAAATGATCTGTGATGACTGCTGAAGTCCCCCAAAACCCTCGACTGCAGGGTGTTCAGATTGGCATTGAATGTGCGATTGGCAAAATGCACCATAGAAAAAGAATGCACATCCGTATAAATCCTTAATTGGTCTGCATCGATCAGCTCCGCGGCATTCAATCTGGCCTGGGTTTCCGGTTCGGTTTGTACAAAGGGTCCATGATAAACAATCGAAGTGGGATCTCCTGAAGATGAGCCGCTGGTAGCCCAGTAGGGACGGTTGTTGCGGTTCAGGTCTACACCGTTCAAGTGGTCACCTTGGCTAAACAGGTCCTCATCGGTGTTCAAGAGGTTTTTGCGACGCATTCGGCCATCCCTTGGACCTTGGGTGTTGGAGTACCAGTTTTGGCTCGGATACCTTTGGGTTTGCAGAAAGCCATCAATGTTGTTCACCGGGATGGTGATGATGGTGGCGTTTTCCAGCAGGTACTGATAAAACGAAGCATCATCACTGTGGTCATGAAAATCAGTGATGATTTGGGTCAGCGTTTCAGGAGACTGCCATTCCCGGGCATGGATGCCACCATTGACCATCATGGCACCTTCTTTGACTCCATAGCGGGTGGTGTTATCAGGATCACTGAGTACATAGGCCCATACATCACGTTCATAATGGGTTTGACCCACCACATGACCGGTGATCATCTCATTGCTCATGGCCATAGACTGGTGTTTGGCGAACAAGCCTTCATAGGTTCTGAAGCCATCAAATGGTTCGGGTGTATTGACCGGAATGGGTACCGGATAGCCCAGTCCCAGGGTGCTATTCTGTTCAGTCCAGGGAACGATGGTCTGGCTGTTGGCTGCGATGGAAATCAACAAAATGCCAGCAATCTGTATTTTTTTTATTCGTCGAATCATGAGCGATCTCCCAATGATCGTTTGACATATTCTGCTTCCAGTTTTCCAGACAATGATTGTGCAATGGCTGAAGGGTGTAATTTAAGGGCCATCAGCAAGTGGTTTTGTTGGGTTTTATGGGTGGTCTGGCGGTAAGTTTGGTAGAGCCTGTCAGGTAAGCCCGGTGCTGTGCTTTGTGATAAGGCAAAGGCCGCCGCAGTCGCAGTATTCGCTTGTTTTAACTGATTGAGCAGCAGCTTTTCGACAGCGGTCGATGAACTGTATCCCGCCAGCAGGGTGGTGGTGAAGACCTGGTCTTGTCCGACAGTAGCCTGTTGCATCAATAACTGGCGGGTGAAATCCACAGAGAAGTGCCGGCCAACAGAGCGCAAGGTGTATTCTCTGACAGTGCGGTCAGTTGAGCGCAATGCCTTTGCGATCAATTCCGGGTTGCCGGTGGTCAGGCCCAGGTGGCTGATCAGGCGGTCGAAACCCTGATTGGCTTGTATTTCAAACAAAAAAGAGTTGATGATTCTGGATTTGGATTTTTTGTCAGCAGCTGCCAGGCTGTTTTTAACGGCCAGCCATTTGGGTCTGCTTTGCTCAGTCAGCACCTGTTTAAATGCCTTCAGGGCCTGATCCGGATGATCCCTGAGTAGTTGGCTGTATTCCTGTTCACTGCGGTATGCAAGCCAAATGTTTTCAATGCCGTAAGCTTTGCTATTGAGATTGAATACGGCCACTGGTAAGCGTCCTTCATCATGGATCATGGTGGCTGTAGTCGGGTAACTTTTCATGGTGTCCACGAGGTATTGGTGGGCTTTTTGAGGAGGTTGCTGGGAGATCGCTGTTAACAGATTGAACAGAATGGCTTCTTTGTGCAAGGGAATGAGGTCTGCTGCGATGATCTGATCAACAACTTGAGCAGGGTCTGCTGCGGTGAAATATTTGCTGTGGTAATTTTCTGACAGTTGTCGTAATTCTTTATCCAGTGTCAGTTGGCTGATTTCATGGTCATCGTAATGCACAGCCAGACAGGTGCTGAACAGGCAAGTGGATGCCAAAAGGCATAAGAATTTCATCATCGGCTCCGGGGTCAAAACCATATCATGATAAACGATGTGTTTCGTATTTTCAATTGAACAGGAGGCTGTCAGGAATCTAATTGACTGACATTTTTGGCCATGCAATGGTAAAATCTTCGCCTTTCATGCAAAAAATTATTTATGGCGCAATCAATGGATTTTGAAACCCTTTCCATGGGAGAGTACGCAGAGCGTTCGTACCTGGATTATTCAATGTATGTGGTTCTTGACCGGGCATTGCCTTTTGTTGGTGATGGCTTAAAGCCAGTACAGCGAAGGATCGTTTATGCCATGAGTGAACTGGGCTTGTCTGCCCAATCGAAGCACAAAAAATCTGCCCGTACCATTGGTGATGTGATTGGTAAATTCCATCCGCATGGGGATTCAGCCTGCTACGAGGCCATGGTGCTGATGGCACAGTCATTTTCTTACCGTTATCCTTTGGTGGACGGTCAAGGTAATTTTGGCTCTCCGGATGACCCCAAATCTTTTGCTGCCATGCGGTACACTGAATCCCGCCTGACCCCTTATGCCAAAACCCTGCTGAGTGAATTGCCACAAGGCACGGTTGACTGGGGCCCGAATTTTGACGGCACCATGGAGGAACCGATTTGGTTGCCGGCCAGGTTGCCGAATGTATTGCTCAATGGAGCGTCAGGCATTGCTGTAGGTATGGCCACTGATGTACCACCGCATAATTTAACCGAAGTGGCACAGGCAACTTTACATTTGTTGGATAATCCCAGAGCTGAAATCAGTGAATTATGTGAAATTGTCAAAGCGCCTGATTACCCCACAGAAGCGGAAATCATTACCCCCAAAGAAGACCTGATTAAAATGTATGAAACCGGTCATGGCGGTATTCGAATGCGTGCGGTCTATGAACGGGAGGGGAATGACATCATTGTGACAGCCTTGCCCCACCAGGCATCCGGCAGTAAAATTTTGGATCAGATTGCCACTCAAATGCGGGCTAAAAAATTACCCATGGTCAGTGATTTGCGGGATGAATCAGATCATGAAAATCCAGTCAGACTGGTGATAACAGCCCGTTCCAACCGGATTGATTTTGATGCTTTGATGTTACACCTGTTTGCCACCACAGATCTGGAAAAAACCTACAAAGCCAATTTCAATGTCATTGGCCTTGATCGCCGACCGCAGGTGAAAAATTTGTTGATGATTCTGCAGGAGTGGTTGCGTTTTCGTACCGAGACAGTGCGTCGTCGTTTACAGTTCCGGCTTGACAAAGTGGATGCCCGACTGCACATCCTGGAAGGCTTGTTGATTGCTTTTCTGAATTTGGATGAAGTGATTCGCATCATTCGTTATGAAGAACATCCCAAAGAAGAATTGATCAAAGCCTTTAAATTATCAGAGATACAGGCTGATGCAATCCTGGATACCCGCTTGCGGAATCTGGCGCGCCTTGAAGAGATGAAGATCCGTACTGAGCAACTTGAATTACAAGCGGAAAAAGAAGACATCGAAGGGATTTTGAAATCCAGAGCGCGGATGAAAACCTTGATCCGTAACGAAATAAAAGCCGATATGGAGCAATATGGAGACCGGCGAAAAACACGCCTGGCTGAGCGTGAAGCGGCACAGGTGTTTGATGAGAATAAACTGGTGCCCAGTGAACCTGCCACCGTTGTGCTTTCAACAGCTGGTTGGGTGCGGGCGGCCAAGGGGCATGAAATTGACGCCACATCACTGAGTTACAAAGCTGGTGATGAATATCAGGATCATGCCTTGGGCAGGTCTAATCTGATCTCGGTTTTTCTGACACCGGATGGCAGGGCTTTCAGTCTGGCCACTCATACACTGCCATCAGCGCGTGGGCAGGGTGAACCGCTGTCGACCAAGTTTAATTTTAAAAACAATGTGTTACCCATTTCGGTGACCTGTCAGTTACCCAACGCCCGTTTATTGATGTGTTCCGACGCCGGCTACGGATACCATGGCGTGATGGAACACCTTTACAGCAAGATGAAAGCCGGTAAACACGTGCTTAGCGTGCCCAAAGGGTTCCATGCCATGAAACCCACCTGGATTGAAAAATTGCCGGATGCCCATGTGGTTTGTGTGACCACGTCTGGGTATATGCTGGTATTCCCACTGGAGGAATTGCCGGAACTGACCAAGGGCAAGGGCAATAAATTGATTAACATTCCAGCCAAGCGCCTGAAAGCTGGTGAAGAAAAACTGGCTGCTACCCTGGTGATCACTCCGGATGACTCCTTTTTGGTTCATGCAGGAGCACGTTATATCCGCTTTAAGTGGAAAGATCTGGTGAACTATTTGGGTACCCGGGCCAAACGTGGTACGGTGTTACCCCAAGGGTTCAGAAACGTAGACCGGGTTGAAATTGAGAAAGCTTAAACTGTTGTTTTGTTGTTGTTTACTGAGCCATGCCTTGTCGGCGTTGGCCACAGCCACTGTGTCCAGTTTGAATCATTGTGATGACATGCTGTTTGTGAATGGCTTGCAAGATGATTCAGAACCTTCCAATGGCATGGGTGGAGTTTTTCCGGGACAGCAGGTACGCACGGTGCTCAGCACGCATGATTACTACATCTATGTGCCCACCAGTTATCAGCCATCCGAGGCCATGCCAATCATCGCGGTTTGGCATGGTGCTGCCGGTGCAGGGGCATCTGCAGCAGCAGCGCAGGACATGCGCCTGTATTGGCAAAGCCTGGCAGAGGCTGAGGGGTTTATTGTAGTGGCTCAAGCTTCAACCGGGGCACAGGGTGGTTGGGTTCCTGGAAATGATTCACAAATTCTGGCCGCTATTTTCAATGACATGGAGGCCAGTTATAACATCGAAAGAACGCGACGTTATGTATGGGGATTTTCAGCTGGTAGATTTGTGATGCATGCCATTGCTCTGAACAGTGCTGATTATTTTGCGGCTTATGCTGTCAGTGGTGCTCATCTGGGGATTGCCAGCCAGCTCGGGATCTTTCCATCAGGGGCCGTCCGGCAGCTGCCGCTGGTGATTTCAGTGGGTCAGTCAGATACCCATTTTCAACCCGCCTTGAATGATCTTCAGGCATTTTATCAAGCTGGTTGGGTCAACGATCGAACACTTTGGTTTGATGATTTCGTGGGCGGGCATGTATTGCCGAACCACCTGCCAGCCCTGGTGTGGCAGCATTTGTGTGTTTCTACAAGATTGGACTAACAATGAGTGAGAAAAAAAAAGAGCTACAAGTTGGATGGAAAGAGTATGCCGTATTGCCTGAATTGGGTGTTGATCGGATACATGTTAAGATAGACACTGGTGCCAAAACCAGTGCCATTCACTCCTCAAAACACAAAGTATTCAGCCGGGATGGCCAACAGTGGGTCAGGTTTGTACTGGCTCCCTACCAGGATGATGATGACACCACCATTGAGTGTGAATGTCCGGTCAAAGACCAACGCACGGTGACCAGTTCCAACGGTCATAAAAGTGAACGCATTGTGATTGAAACCCAAATGATCATGGGTCACATTGAACGCAAAATCGAGGTCACACTGGTGTGTCGCCGTAAAATGAAATTCAGGATGTTATTGGGCAGACAAGCAATGAAAAATATGGCCGTCCACCCGGATCGCTCGCACCTGACCACTCAACCAAAACGCAGGAAATAAACAACCATGAAAATCGCCATTTTATCAAGAAATCCCAAGCTATATTCAACCCGTCGATTGGTTGAAGCTGCTGAGGCCAGAGGTCACGAAGTGCGGGTGCTTGATGCCTTGCGCTGTTACATGAACATTTCCTCAAACAAACCCATGTTGCATTACCGGGGAGAGGACCTGCCAACCTATGATGCGGTGATTCCCCGAATTGGTGCATCGATTACTTTTTATGGGACTGCGGTATTGAGACAATTGGAAATGATGGGTGTTTATCCGGTCAATGAGTCTGTTGCAGTAACCCGTTCCAGAGATAAACTGAGGTCATTACAATTGCTCTCACGCAAGGGCATAGGTATGCCGGTCACTGGGTTTGCTAATTCGCCTGATGACATTCCTGATTTAATCAAAATGGTTGGAGGTGCACCATTGGTTATCAAATTACTGGAAGGTACTCAGGGCATTGGTGTGGTGCTGGCAGAAACCAAAAAAGCGGCTGAAAGTGTCATTGAAGCCTTCCTCGGATTGAATGCCAATATCATGGTACAGGAGTACATCAAAGAAGCAGGAGGTGCTGATATCAGGTGTTTTGTGGTTGGGGGGAAAGTGGTTGCAGCAATGAAACGGCAAGGTGCCGAAGGTGAATTCCGTTCTAATCTTCACCGTGGTGGCTCGGCACAGTTGATAAAATTGACGCCT
Organism: Marinicella sediminis; assembly: GCF_002000055.1. Taxonomy (GTDB): domain Bacteria; phylum Pseudomonadota; class Gammaproteobacteria; order Xanthomonadales; family Marinicellaceae; genus Marinicella; species Marinicella sediminis. The sequence continues at coordinate 9,386 of NZ_MVBD01000005.1, forward strand.
GAAGAAAGGCGGACAGCAGTGAAAGCTGCGCAAATCATGGGTCTGAATGTCGCTGGTGTAGACATTTTACAATCCAAACGAGGACCCGTGGTCATGGAAGTGAATTCTTCTCCTGGTTTGGAGGGCATTGAAAAGTCGACCGGTAAAAATGTCGCAGATATGATCATTCAGTTCATTGAGAAAAATGCCAAACCCCATCGCACCAGAACTAAAGGTAAAGGCTGAATCACTTCAGACTAATCATTGTTGACTGCCGAACAGTCCTCAATGTTGAACAGCTCCCGTAAAACACAGGTGGCGAACCCTCCCGGAGGCAAGCTGAAGTGTAATTCAAGGACGTCTTCAAGCCATTTGTGTTGCAGGTCAGAGACAACCATTCTCATGGCTCTCCGGGCAGGTGATAAGCGGTGTTGTATCAGGCCGGCGGTTAATTCAGGATGTTGGGTTGCGATCTGATTTTCCAATTCAGCACAGTCACTGTGGCTCTGAGGAGGGCCATCGCCCCACATTGCTGCGGTCAGGTGGATGTCAAATTTATTCAGCCTATGAATCATGTCTTCCTGGCTTACTGATGTATCTGCAAACCAGGAATGACTGCCTGCCAATTGCAGCACATCACCGCCCATGGGGTGTAACCAATGATTGCTGCGTATGCGCTCTGCCACCATCAGATTGAATAAATAGCTCCGGGCTGCTGATAAATAGAGACTGCGTTTGTTGCGATTGTTGACTCTTATTTCCTGTTTGAACCATTTGCTTGCCTGGTCGATGTTATGCATCTGGTGACCAAAACGTTGTGGTCCAAAATAGTTGGGGACACCCTGGCGGATTATGGTTTGTAATCGCTCTTTGATGGCCAAGTCTGAACAATCAAGTCCATACACCCTGACAATGAATTCATTGTGCGTCAGGTAGCCGGTTTTCAGTTTGTTTTTATGCCACTTATCATCAATCACACGCAGTTCATCCGGCAAACGCATCGTCACTTCAGGCAGGGTTTTGACTTTGGGTAGCTGTATACTGAACCACTGTTGGGTGATGGCATGACGGTCTTTCAATCCTGCGTAACCAACTTGTCTGGCCGGCACCCGGCAGGCGCTGGCCAGTTGAGTAGCTGCCCATGCAGTGTTGCTGCTGGTTTTTTCTATTTTAAGCCACCAGTGTTCTCCGCAACCAGACCAATCAGCTGCATTGTGTTCGATAACCTGAAAGTCTGCAGCTGAGCGCTTGATCTGGCCATTACCCAGTGGTTTGTTTAAAGTGGGAAACTGCAAATTGAAAAGTCGGTTGTGCATGTCAGTTTGATGGGTTTGATGTTGTTCGTGAGCAGATGAATTTTCGCTTTTGATAAGCCGGAAATTATTGCCTGAAATTGACATTTATTTTACATGATTTTGGGTATCTTATTATTTTATTAATCGGAGACAGTTCTGTCATGAAACAGGTCTTTTTAAAGATTGCAGTGTTTACTGCTTTATTTGCTGTGTTTAACAACAGTCACGCCGCCAGTGCAGAGGAAGCTGTGGTTGACTCTTGCTCAGCTTACATCACCAGTCAAGTCATTCCTGAAGACAGTGTCTGTTATGAATACATCAATGGTTTCATTGATGGGGCGATTTTAACGGACAGTGCGATCATAGAAAACATCACCAAAGAAAAAGAAGAGTTTTCCAGTTTTTTTAAAAGGGCATACAAAACCCGTGTCGGACTGACCAGGAATCAGGTGCCTGCCACCTATTATGCCAAGTTTTGTTTACCTGAAGACCAGAGTCGAAAGGCCATTGTTGAGGAGCTGATTCATCAGCTGGATGCCAGTCTGGTTGGCAAACAATCATTCAGAGACACCCTGTATGATACCCTCAAACGGGTCTATGCCTGTGAGGGTTGACGCTGCTGCCTGATGGATTGGGATCCGGGCGTGTTGGTAATTCTGCCATCACGCTTTTTTTTATCTCATGACCAGCGTTGTTTTGCCTGAGTAATTTGTGACAAAACTGTCACCAAGATGTCATAATGTTCTACTACTATGACGTCTTTAACTGAAAAACCAGCAGCCATGCAAAACAACATTTTGATTGTTGAAGACGATATGGCCATCAGAGAAATGATGGCTTTCTCATTACGCAGGGAGGGGTTCGATACCTTCAAGGCCGCCTCAGGGCATGAAGCCCTCGAACAATTGAATCAAGTTCATCCTGATTTAATTGTTGTTGATTGGGGCTTGCCGGACATGAGCGGTATCGACTTGATCGATATGATTCGTCGCGATGATGTGATCAAAGAAGTGCCAATCATCATGTTGACTGCCCGTGCTGAAGAAAATGATAAAGTCAAAGGCCTGGAACGTGGCGCAGATGATTATTTGACCAAGCCAGCTTCCATGCTTGAGTTGATGGCCCGGATCAGGGCTCATTTACGTCGCTCCAAAGGGTTTGAGTTGAATCATAAGCTTGAATTTCAAGGCATCGTAATGGATGCAGGAGCTCATGAGGTGATGATCGATGGAGAGGCGCTCAACCTCAGTCTGACTGAATTTAAATTGTTGAAGTTGTTCTTGCAAAACCCCAATAAACTGCTGGCTCGTGAGCACATTTTGAATCACATCTGGGGGCGAAATACTTTTGTTGAAGACCGCACCGTTGATGTACATATTTTGAGGTTACGCAAAGCCCTGAAGGCACATCGCAAGGACAAATGGATACAAACAGTTCGTGGCGTTGGCTATAAGTTGGCCAGCTGATTATCCCGGCTGGCAGCACAGATGACATTGCCGGGTTGCTTTTTGATCTGAAGCAGTTGTCTGTTGCATCATCATGCGCTGGGTTATTTCTGGTGATCTTTGCCACCACAGCAGCATGAGACTGGTGGTTAAGCTCCTGACCAGTCTGCGTTTTCTGGTTTTTTATGATTCTGGCAACACCCAGTCAGGTCTTGGGAAATGACAAGTGTAGCCATCAGGAATGCGTTCAAGGTAATCCTGATGTTCAGGCTCGGCTTCCCAGAAGTCACTGGCCGGGCTGATTTTGGTAACTACCTTACCTGGCCATAAGCCCGATGCGTCTACGTCTTTGATGGTTTTGTTTGCCGTTTCCAGTTGTGCAGAACTGGTATAAAAAATTTCCGAGCGGTATGAGGCTCCTAAATCATTTCCCTGGCGGTCTATGGTTGTGGGATCATGAATCTGGAAGAAATAGGAGAGGATTTCCCGGTAGCTGATGACTGTGGGGTCAAACTCGATTTCAATCGCTTCAGCATGGCTTCCATGGTTTCGGTAGGTGGCGTTTGGGACATCACCTCCGGTATATCCAACACGGGTATTGATCACCCCTTCTTTTTTGCGGATGAGGTCTTGCATGCCCCAGAAGCAGCCTCCTGCAAGTACAGCGCGTTCAATTGTCATTGTTAGATTCTCTGCCGTTAATAATGGCTTTATTATAGGATCTGCCTGGTGTAATTAAAGTAAAAATTATGGCTTGATCAGATGGCTTAACTTCCATTAGTCGCGTTAATGTTAAGAAAAGGAATCATAAGCGCCACTGAATGTCATTGTGTATAAATAATTAATCATTAAATAGTTATGTACTTGATTATTCTGTGTTAATATAAGTATACATAAGCCTGATATATCTAATTAATGATAATGAATGTTTGCACTAATTAATGGGGGATTCATGAATTTTACAACCATGAGTGATCAAGCCGTTGCCAATGAACTGGGTAATCGCATTGAGCAAATGCGTTTGGAGCGAAATCTGACCCAGCAACAAGTGGCTGATGAAGTGGGCTTGTCCAGGGTGAGTTATGCCCGCCTTGAGTCAGGACAGGCTAAATTAACGAATGTCATTGCTGTGTTGCGGCTGTTTGGACAGTTGGCCATATTGGATCAGGCTTTTCCGGTGGTGGCGTTCAGCCCAATGGAACAGTTAAAATTACAAGGACATCAGAGACAGCGGGCGTCTGGTAAACGCCAAAAGCATCAGTCATTGACTGATAAAGGCCGGAAAAAGGACGGTAAAGAGGAGCTGGACTGGTGAAACATGTGGTTGCAGAAGTCCGGTTATGGGGTGAGCAGGTCGGAGCACTGGCATATGATCAGCGCACCGGAATCTGTGTCTTTGAATATGCGCCTGAATGGATCACCCTGGGAATGTCTATTGCACCCTTAACCCTGCCATTACCTCAACAAGCGGGCATACTGACAAAATACAGTTTTCCACACCTGAACAAGGATACTTTTCGAGGCTTGCCTGGGGTGTTTGCAGATGCATTGCCAGATGACTTTGGTCATGCTGTGATAGATGCCTGGCTGGCCAGACAGGGTCGCGACGTGACCACATTTACTGCAGTGGAGCGTTTACTGTACACCGGTACAAGGGGTATGGGGGCACTGGAGTTTATGCCTGGAATAGCGCGCCAACTTCCAGTCGATGAGTCATTGGAAATGGCTCAACTGGTGAACATGGCACAACACATTCTGGATCAGCGGGCAGGTTTGTCTGAGTCTGTAAATGCCGGTGCTGAGCTGGATGCCATGCAAGCCATATTGCAGGTGGGCACCAGTGCAGGTGGTGCCCGAGCCAAAGCGGTGATTGCCATCAATCGGTCACGAACGGAAATCAGGTCAGGTCAGGTGCCCGCACCGGCAGGTTTTGAGCATTATTTACTGAAATTCGATGGTGTTGAAGAACAATTGACGCATAAGGAAACCTTCGGCGACCCCAAAGGGTATGGCCGCATGGAATATGCTTATTATCTGATGGCCAAAGCGGCCGGTATCCATATGGCTCATTGTGAATTGCTTGAAGAAGGGGGCAGGGCACACTTCATGACCCGGCGTTTTGACCGGGCAGGTAACCAAAAACTTCATTACCTTTCTTTGTGTGGTATGGCCCACGCTGACTATAAAAAGCCTGGGGCATACAGTTATGAAGCGTTGTTTGGTGTGGCCAGACAGTTGCGGTTATCAAGGGCTGAGGCCATTGAGTTGTATCGTCGCATGGTTTTTAATGTGGTGGCGAGAAACCATGATGACCACAGTAAAAATTTTGGCTTTTTGAAGGCGGATTTGAACGCTTCATGGCAATTGTCTCCTGCTTTTGATGTCGCCTACAGCTATCGGGCAGACTCTCCGTGGGTGTCGTCTCATCAGTTAAGTATCAATGGCAAAAGAGATGGTTTTGAGCGGGCTGATTTATTGGCAGTGGGTAAGCAGATCAATCACTTCAGGGAAGCGGGATCAATCATTGAAGAAGTGACAGATGTGGTGAGTTCATGGCCTGATTATGCCGCACAGGCCGGGGTGGAGCCGGGCTTCATGGCAGCGATCCAAAATCAACACCGGCTGTACTTGACCCGCTGAAGCAACATCCCATGGTATCAAAGGTTCAACATGCTGGTAGACGAGGTTGGATGACCGTAGGCCCGATGTTACACGTCATCATCAATGCGAAACCTGGCAATCACCGGCAAGTGATCACTTGCCACTTTGGCAATACGCATTTTACTTGTTGAAACTTGTTCGCAAACCATATTGCCACGATAGTAAATGCGATCCAGCCCTCCTCTGGGGGCAAATGAGGGAAACGTTTTCATCGCCACTTCATTGCCTCTGAATGAAGTTCGGTCGGTGGCACAGGAAAAATCCTTGCCGATGATGAACAAAGCCCTGAGCAGTGAACGCCAATCATTGAAATCTCCGCCAATGATGCAAGGCTGAGCCATCGCCAGTTCGATGAACTCATTGGATTTAAACAATTTGCCGGCTTGTTTCTGACGTTCTTTGGCTGACAGTCCCAGGTGAAGATTGAACACTTCAAGGAATTGAAAATCGGTGATGGAATCACTGATTTGCAAAGTCGTATGCTGGCAGCCACGTCTTTTTTTGTCTTCAATGGTCAGATCGATGTTGTTCTGTTTGACAATGGGAAAACGGCTGAGCGTGGCGTTACCATAGCGGCCTTTTTTGAGGCTGACATTGTGGCTGAGGGCGTGGTGGTTATATCCACAGGCATCTGCCAGAACCTGAGCCAGGTTCAATTCATTGGACCTGGGCACGCCTTCGTCGACTTCTTGTAACATGACCACGTCAGCATTGATGGTCTGGAGGATCTCAATGATCCGCTCAGGGGCGAACTTCCGGTCAATGCCAATGGCACGGTGGATGTTGTAGCTGACAACTTTGATGGTTTTCAATGATTCGGAATGACTGTTCGGTGAACCATTATTTTATCGCATTGGCCAGTGAATGAAAACCTGATTCAGTGTTCACTCTTTGAGCCTGATCACCAGTACATCACAATGACAGCCATGAATCACTCCGCTGGATGTGGAGCCAAGCAATAAGCCCAGGCCATGACGGCCATGGGAACCAATGACAATGGCATCATACTGATGTTCCTCGGCATACAACTTGATTTCAGCGGCCGTGCTGCCAGACAGGATTTGCCAGGCTTGTGATTCATCCAGGCCGTGTTTTTTCGACAAATCCCTGAGGTGATTACTTGCGGATTCTTTGACCTGACGCTCAATCTGACTGGAGTCAATAACCACCGGTGCATAAGGTGCAGTTGGCAGGGCGCACATGATTTCCATCACATGAATCAATTTGATGTTGGCTTTGTCATGGGTGATGGCAATGGCCTTCTCAATTAAATCATTGGAGTCCACACAAGGGTCAATGGCGACCAGGGTTTTTTGATAGATGCTCATAGCTGCTTGATTCGTAAAAAGATCATGTGATCAGCATAACATCTGGCAGGCATCAGGACATTGATTTTTATCAAAATAAGCGCCATGGAAAACCATTCATCGGAATGATTTCCAGGCCAGAACCAGGGTAAGTCCGGCAGAAACAAGCGCTGAATCAGGTAACCAGGTCAGCCAATTGTATTGCGGATCAATGGCATAGAGCAGGGCTGTGGCAACCAGACCGCCGCTGGTCAGGACAGCGAAACGGTTGCGGCGGATTTCCTGTTGTTGATCGTTTTCCTGTTTTTGCCGATCAAGTTTCAAATGCCTTGGCAGGGGTTTGACTTGTTGACTGAGCAATTGGTGCAACAGCATGGGTGTTTCAGCAGCTTGTTCAATCCATTTGGGAAGGTTCTCTTTGAATTTGCTGATTGATTCCTGTGGGCCATAATGGTCCCGCATGATGTCACGGAGGATGGGTTCTGACAATTGCCAGATATCGAGCTGTGGATACAACTGTCGGCCAAGACCTTCTATGTTCAATAAGGTCTTTTGCAGCAAGATCAGTTCGGGCTGGACGATGAGTTTAAAACGTTTGGCCATTTGAAAAGTTTTCAGCATCACTTCGCCAAATGAAATTTCCTCAATGGGTCGTGACATGTAAGGCTCACAAATGGTTCGGGTTGCTGATTCGAGGTCTTCCAGATTGGTGTCCGCAGGGACCCAGCCAGACTCAATGTGCAGTTCAGCGACCCGGCGGTAGTCCTGTTTGAAAAAAGCCATGAAATTATTGGCCAGGTCTACCCGGTGACCTTTGGGCAACGAGCCACAAATACCAAAGTCCAACAGGATGATTTTGGGGTCCTCTGGTTGCTCAGGGTTGATGAATATATTCCCCGGGTGCATGTCAGCATGAAAAAAATTATCCCTGAACACCTGGGTGTAAAATATTTTAATGCCTTTTTCAGCCAGGACCTGTAAATTGATATTGGCCGCTTTGAGACCGGCAAAGTCTTTGATCGATATGCCATGGATGCGTTCCTGAACCATGACTTTTTCTTTGGTGTAATCCCAGTAAATGTTGGGCACATACAAGTCGGTTGAATCGGTAAAATTCTTTTTCAAGACTGATGCATTGGCCGCTTCTCGTTGTAAATCAAGTTCATCATAAATGGTCTTTTCGAATTCGGATACCACTTCAGTGGGGTCTACCTGAACGCCTGGGTTGAGGTGTTTTTTAGCCAGCGCGGCCAGTGCCTGCATCAGTTTGACATCACGTTTGATTTTCTTTTCAATACCGGGACGCAATACTTTGATGACCACTTCATCGCCATTGTTCAGCGTGGCCGCATGTACCTGGGCGATGGAGGCTGAGGCCAGTGCCTGTTCATCAACCGTGGCAAAATCATCAAGCAAATCCCTGCTCAGTTGTGACTGGACCACCTTTTTGGCTTCTTCCCATGAGATCGGATCCACGTCGTCCTGTAGTTTCTCCAAAGCCTGGGCCACTTCTACTGGAATCAGATCTGGACGGGTAGAAAGTGTCTGCCCCAATTTGATGAAAATAGGGCCGAGATCTTCCAGGGCGCCACGAACCCGCTGACCAGGGGTCATTTGCCGCCAGCCTTTTTTACCGATAGGAGCCAGCAGGTTAATCATGCTAAAAAAATGAATGCCGCGTGCAGGAGCCAGATTAGTGATCCTGTAAGCCGCCAGAGTGTGAGCGATTTTCAGTAACCGAAACAGTTTCATGTTGTTTTTTTGTGTTGATTGATTTTTCGTTCTACGCGAATCAGGTCTGCCCTCAGGTCATCAACCTCATCAAAAAAATGCTCCATCTCTTCGACAGAGATCAGTTCGCGGTTTTCTTCCAGTAAATACTCACGGCTGTTGCGTCGCAATGATTCAGCCAGCGACTGACCTGTGTTTTTGAGTTTTTCCATCAACTGGGATACCTGATATCCTGGTCCTTCACCCAGCAGATCGCACCAGGCATCTTCCCAGTCAGGTTTAAGTTGCTTGAGGAAATCAGCAATGAATTGTCCGGTTGTGGCGTCGCCTTGTATTTGTACGCCGTCCAGGCCAGGTATGTGTTGATTGGTACTCATGGCAAACAAGGCGGAGGGTTTTCCGCTGATGGTTGTGTCTACATCGGCTTGTTTGTCTGAGTTGACTTCAAGGGTGTCCGCTGAGATTGTCATGACAAAGGACAGCTGTGTTGGCTGAACTTCGACCCTGACCTTTTTGCCGGCAAGTTTTTTCAGCCTTTTGGTCGCTTCCGGATCATAGCTGATCAGTTTTTTGATGGCTGAGTTCATCATCCGTTCCAGCCAGTTCTCATTCTTTGTACTCACAGCTTGTATCCGGTGTGGATGGCGACAATGCCGGCAGACAGGTTTTCATAGCCACACATCTCCAGACCAGCCTGTTCAAACATTTGTTGCAGTGTTTCCTGGTTCGGGTGCTGTTCAATGGACTCAACCAAATATTGATAAGAGTCCCGGTCATTGGTCACCCAGTGGCCAATTTCCGGTAAGATTTTGAAGGAATAAAACTGATACAGCTGTTTAAGCAGACTGTTGTTAACCTGAGAGAACTCCAGTACCAGCGCTTTACCACCTGGCTTGAGGACACGGTACATTTCGTTCAGCGCCTGTTGTTTGTCAGTCACGTTTCGCAAGCCGAACGCCATGGTCACAGCATCGATGGAATTATCCTCCAGTGGCAAGGCTTCGGCATTCATTTGCTGAATTTCAAAACGACCAAAAAAGCCTGCATCTATCATCCGGTCCTGACCTACTTCCAGCATTGCCTGGTTGATGTCACCAATGATGACGTGACCACTTTCACCCAGTCTGGGCATCAGTAGTTGAGCGATGTCACCGGTGCCACCTGCCAGATCAAGCACCCGTTGGCCTTCACGAATGCCACTGGCTGCGACAAAATGTCGTTTCCATAATCGATGTACGCCTCCGGACATCAGGTCATTCATGAGGTCGTATTTACCGGCCACAGAAGTGAAAACCTTGCCCACCAGCTTTTCTTTGTCAGCAGCAGGTACTTCCTTGAAGCCAAAATGTGTGGTTTTATCTTGCATATCAATCATCCAGTTCGGGGGATAATAAGTGACGTTTCAGGCGGATCAAAGCAGAAATGTCTTCGTCACCATGATCCATTTCCATCAGCTTGGCATATTCCATGATGCTGTCATCTATGAGGGGTAATTGACCGCCCAGTTCTGCTACGGTTTCCTGGCAGATTTTCAGGTCTTTGTGCAGCAAATTTAATTTGAAACCCACATTGAACTCATCATTTACCATGGTCGATCCACGGTTATCCAGAAACCAATTGCCAGCCGCACCGGCTGAGAATACTTCAATGGCTTTTTTCAGGTCCAGATTGCATTTTTCGGCCATCGCCAGTGCAGAGCAAACCGCCTGGGCAACACCCGCCACCATGACCTGATTAACGGCTTTGGTGGCCTGGCCCTGACCAACCCGGCCCATATGGGTGATCTGACTGCCAATCGCAGCAAACACATTGGCTGCCCTTTTGTATTGTTCACGATCGGCGCCGACCATAATGGACAAAGAGCCCTTTTTGGCGCCTTCAACTCCACCTGAGACTGGTGCGTCAATGAAACTGATGCCCTTGGAAGCCAGGTCATCGGCCACTGATCGTGCGGTGTTGGGGCTGACTGTTGAACAATCAATCACCACAGATCCGGGTGACATGAGATCCAGGATGTCAGCAATTACGGCTTTCAGGTCATCATCAGCTGATACGCAGGTAAGAACACAATCAGCCTGAGACAACATGCTCTCATCATCTTCAAACTCTTCCAGGTTCAGCTCATTGATCATGGCCTGGCGTTTACCTTCTGTGCGGTTTTTTACGCCAATCAATATTCCGTGATCGTGCAGGTTCCTGGCCATTGGCCGCCCCATGGCTCCCAGTCCATAGACCACGACTTTGCTGAGTTTTATTTCTGACATTGTGGGATTCATTGCTTGTTGTGTGAGCCGGTCATTATAACCGATCACTGAAAAAGCAGAATGAAGAACAGTAACTTTAAACCGATAAATTCGTTGTAGGTGGTGGAAACCCAATAAATTCACAGCCAGTGATCTTTGAATGGGGTAAAATTCTACGCTGATTTTTTCCGGGCTCCAGCGTTTTCGCCTGATGCACCGGACTATTGCATTCACTTACTATTAACAGGAATTCATACATGAAACATTTATCATTGCTCATTGTTCTGATCTCGGTGCTGGGTTGCACTCCGACTCAAAACACCCGGCCTGAAGCCGAAAGCCTGTCAGCCAACCAGACGTCAAAGGTCTTCAGCCAACCCTATGACATGCGGGAGTTGGATAACGGTCTTAAAGTCATTGTGGTTAAAACAGACTACCCTGGCGTGGTATCGCTGCAGATGCCAATTCAAACCGGCTCCAGAAATGAAGTTGAGCCCGGAAAATCTGGTTTTGCTCACTTCTTTGAACACATGATGTTTCGTGGAACTGAAAATTACACTCAGGAGGAGTATGGTGCCATGCTCAAAGAGGTGGGCGCTGATCAGAATGCCTACACCACTGATGACTACACCAATTACCATGTAACCTTCATCAACGAAGACCTGGAACTCATGTTGATGCTGGAAGCTGATCGGTTTAAAAACCTCAAATATTCAGAAGCCCAGTTCAGAACAGAGGCGTTGGCGGTGAAAGGAGAATACCTGAAAAACAGCGCCAGTCCATTCAGTCAATTGTTTGAAACGGTTCGTAAAAATGCTTATCAGGAGCACACTTACCGGCACACCACCATGGGCTTTCTGGAAGACATTGAAGACATGCCCAACCAAATGGAATACTCCAAGGTCTTTTTTGACCGTTGGTATCGCCCTGAGAAAGCCGCATTGATTGTGGTGGGTGATGTGGATGTGGAAAACACCCACCAATTAATTGAAAAGTACTTTGGTGACTGGGAACGTGGTAATTACGTGGTCGACATTCCTGTCGAACCACCAGCCAAGGGCAGTCAATATCACCACATCGCCTGGGACTCCCAAACCCTTCCTATGTTTGGCTTGGTCTTCAGAGGCCCTGCTGCGGATCCGGGTCAAAAAGATAAGATGGCCATCGACATGCTTGGTCAAGTCTACTTCGGTCAAAACTCTGCTGTCTACCAGGACCTGGTTGTGAACCGCCAATTGGCCGATGCTTTGTTCTTTTATTCGCCAGACCGCAAAGACCCAGGGTTGATTTATGTGCTGGCCAGAATGACTTCTGCTGAACATTACCCAGCGGTACAAGAGGCCTTGCTGAATACCCTGGTTGAGGCCAGAACAGCTGAGCCTGACAGTCAAAAACTCACTGACATTAAATCAGCGGCACGATATGGTTTTGCCAATTCCCTGGATAATTCAGAAGCCATTGGCGACATGCTGGCATCGGTGGTACAGTTCAACCGGGATCCGGAATTCATCAATCAACAATATGAACAGCTTGAAGCCATCACTGCCAGTGATGTCAAATGGGCGGCCAACAAATACCTGGTTGATGATGGCCGCATCATGGTGACTCTGTCATCAGATGAGCAGGTATCCAGCATCAATAAAGATTTTATGTTGAGTGACATGGTGGCTGAAGCAAGTCAACCTAAAAAAGCCATGTACCAGGTCACCGACATGAGTAATACCAGTGACATCGTAGACCTGAACTTCCTGTTTAACACCGGGGCGGCACAGGATCCTGAAGGTAAGAAAGGCCTGGCCGCATTGACCGCGGCGATGATCACTGAAGGGGGTTCAGCAAGTAAGTCAATCAAAGAAATCCAACAAGCCATGCTGCCAATGGCCGCTTATTTTTCTTCTCAGGTTGATAAAGAGATGATGTCATTGTCTGGCCGGGTTCATCGTGAAAAAGCCGCTGAATATCTGGAGCTGGTGCTAGACAGTGTGCTTAATCCTGGTTTCAGGGAAGATGATTTTAAACGGCTCAAAACTCAGCAGATTAATAACATTCAGACTGATCTGAAACAAAACAACGATGAAGAGCTGGGCAAAGAAGTGTTGTATCAGCAATTGTACAAAGGTCACCCTTATGGGTCATTGAACCTGGGAGCGGTCGCTGATCTGGAAAGCATTACCCTGGATGATGTCAAAGCTTTTTATCAGCAACAGTTGACTCAGGATCGCCTGAATCTCGGCATCACCGGCAACCTGCCTGAAGCTCAGAAACAAGCCATGTTGAAACGCATCACTGATGAGTTGAATGCAGCGGGCGTAAAACCAGTCAAAATTGATGAAGCGCCTGTTCTGGAAGGCCGTCAGGTGACCATCGTTGAAAAGCAAACCATGCCCACAGCTGTTTCATACGGGTTCCCGATTGAAGTCAACCGATCTCACCCGGATTGGGTGGCTTTGTGGCTGGTGCGTTCATACCTCGGAGAGCACCGAAACTCCAATTCATTTCTGTACCAACGCATCCGTGAAGCCCGCGGCATGAATTATGGTGATTATGCATACATTGAGTACTTTCCACGCGGTATGTTCCGCACCCAACCTGAAGCTAATTTGGGGCGCTCAGAACAAATCTTTCAGGTGTGGCTCAGACCTTTGCGGTCCAACGCCGATGCTCATTTTGCGACCAGAACGGCCATGTATGAAATGGAAAAACTGATTGAGAATGGCCTGACCGAAGAACAATTTGAGGCCACGCGTTCATTTCTGAGTAAATATGCTGGGCTGTTGCTCAAAGGTCAGGACCGTGTGCTGGGTTATCAAATGGACAGTGACTATTATGGTACTCCCGGATTTGTTGAGCTGGTCAGTAAGGGGCTGGATTCACTGACTCTGGAGCAGGTCAATCAAGTGATTCGTAAGCACCTGCAACTGGAGAATATACACTTTGTATTCATCACCAAAGACGGTGAAGACATGAAGTCAAGATTGGTCAATGACACCACTTCAGCCATGACATACAACTCTGAAAAACCAGCAACTTTGTTGGCTGAAGACGAGGTGATTCAGGACTATCCGCTGAACCTGAAGGATGCGGATGTGGTGATAAAACCCATTGATGAAATTTTTCAATAAAAGCGCGCTGTACTCAAAAAAAAAGCCGGTCATTGATATGTGACCGGCTTTTTTTTCGCTGTTGTTAACAATCAATCAACGAACAGCTGGTTGTTGAAATCCATCGGCGAAAATCACATCAACCATTGACTGACATATGCCCGGGATTTGGGTATGAGTGACTGCCAGATTATCCAGGAACCAACCATTGCCGCGGACTGATCCATCGGTGGAATAGCTGAACCTGATCGCCACTTGCTGCGCCTGAAAAGGAGACAGGTCCATGGTGTGTTGCTGCCAACTGTTTTGCTCGCCTGAGAAAGCCGGGGTGTTCTCATCATAGCCACATTCGTCTGCAGCTGATCTGAAGGTGTTTGGGTAAGAGGGTGATAAATCCGGTGATTGCCAGGGACCACCATCAACGCTGATTTCAACCACGCCGCCATCATAGCGGTCTTCAATGTCGTATTGTGTGAAAAAGCTTAATTCTGAAGCTTCTCCCGGGGTTAAATCAAAAGGTTGAGTGGTCAGTCGATTGCAGGTGTTATTGCCATCTTGTGACCAATAGCTGCGGTCACCATCGAAAACCACATCAGTAACCATCTCCCATCCCAGGTGTCTGGAAGATTGATCAATGCCTGAATCGCCCACTTCAGCACCCGCCGTCCAGGTACCATCGCTGTTTGCGCCAAGAGGTTTGGCAAACAGGACCAGTTGATTATTTTCTTCATTGCCATTGGAAGCGTCTACAGCGCGCACAATGTAATGATAAAGCTGATCATGCAAAACCCCAAAGTCCGTAAAACTCAGGCTGTTGAGCTGGCTTGCCACCTGGTTTGCTGGACCTGGTTCAAAGGCCGGATCTGTGGACCGGTAAATGTTGTATGTGGTGCTTGACTGACAATAGGAAGAGGCACTGGGCCAGGTCACATCAAGACTGCAGGTGTTGTTGTATGAGGTGGACACCGAATTGACCCCGGAAAACTGAGGAGCTGCGGTACAGAGACCAGTGGTCTGGGCTTCCACACAGGTACTGCGCGTTGATTCGCACACCCCTTCGGCATTGACTTTGGCCACCTGGTAGCCGACGTTGACCAGCCCGCTGGCAGTGGAGTCAGTGAATGATTCAGCGGTGAGCTGGTCGGTCAGTTCAATGAAATTATTGACCGCACAGCCGCCTTCTGAACGAAAGACACGGTAGTGTTCTCCGGCAGCCAGGCTGTCATTCCAGGTCAGGGCAATGGCATTGTCACCTGCGGCTTCAGCCTGTAAGTTATTGGGGGCAGAAGTTTGTGGACACAGCAGTGGGTCAAGAATGAACAGACCACCAGATATGTCGCTGAGGATGACATTGCCGCTGTCAAAGAAAGGATAATTGCTCCAGGCGCCATCGAACTGATTGGTGTTGCTGTCCGGGTAGGTATCGAAACCAGCCACTTCAGCCAACTGACCTGCAGCCACATCTGTGATGTCAACCACGCTCAGTCCACTGGTGTAATTAGACAGGTAAGCAAAATTGCCTTTGATGTAGAGGTTATGGTCAACCGAAGGCTGTGGGCCCAGGTAAGTGCCTATGATGACTGGATTGTCGAGATCCTGTAAGTCCCAGATGTAAGTTTTGGTGTTGTGCCCCAGGTTTTGTTCATCCAATTCATCATTCATCAGGTAATAACGCTGGTCTTCTGTCAGCCATCCCTGGTGGGTATACCTGGAATCATTGTATGGGGTTCTGGAAATTTGAACAGGTGAAGTCTTGTCAGTCACATCAACAATGGTCAGGGTGTCTTCATTGGAATTAAAACACAGTTCTTGTCCGTTGTGTTCAACATCCGGGCCTGTGTATATGACGCATTGGGCATCGTGGGTATATCCATCGGCGCTGAAACAACCCATGTTGACTGGTGTGGTCGGTATGGAGATGTCAACCATATGCAGACCACCGCTGCAATTGGCACCCACGGCATAGGCATACCCGCTGTCTTCATTGATGACAATATTGTGGGCATTCCCAAATTCATTGTAATTGGCAGTGGCTGTGAAGGTTACAGGTGGAGCAGGCACATTGCGTAATTGGGTCAAATCAAAGACTTGCATGCCATGGCCACTGGCTTCTGAAACGATGAAAGCGTGATTGGCATAAGTTTTGATGTCGCGCCATAAGCTGTTGCTGCTGGCGGTTGGCAGGTATCCCAGGTAAACTGGGGTTTTGGGTGTTGAAATGTCTACGAAAGCGGTGCCATTGGATAAACCCATCAAAGCATATTCTTTGCCATCAAGGGGGTCTGTCCAACCCCAGATGTCATTGCCGGAGCCGGTACCATCGCCCAGGTCTTCCAGGTGAATGCGGTGCAATAAATCGGTGTTATTGCAAGCATAAAAATCAGCCATTCCATTTTCACATTCAGTGAATGGGTGGGCACTTATTCCGGTAGAAAGCAGCAACAGCCAGCAGGTTTTTTTGGCAAACATGTGTTAATAGATGTGTTGAAGAGTTGACAAAATAGCACAAAGATCATGGTTTATCCCAGTTGTTTATGAAAAAAGCAGCACCAGCAGACGATTCATGCAGCATTTTTAGCCTTCGGTGTTCAATTGGGTAACAGCCAATTACCGGTAAAAAAAAGCCATCTCGGGGATGGCTTCAGGGAGTTTGATTTGCGATGAGTTTTTTCTACTCAGGGTTCAATGGCCGTGATGAATAATTCAACCCGACGATTTTGACTGCGACCATATTCTGTGTTGTTATCTGCAATGGGTTGTGATTCTCCCAGTCCGTAAGGGGCCAATCGATTGGCTGGGATGCCCTGTGCCTGTAAGTAGTCAGCCACACTGTAAGCCCGTTGATAGGACAGGTTTCGGTTGTATTCGTCTTTGCCGGTTGAATCGGTATGACCAATGACGTCCAGGTTGGTGTCCTTGTATTTGTAAAGCACTTTGGCCACTGCATTCAGGCTGGAATAAAAGCTGCTTTTGATGTTGTATTCATCGGTTGCAAAAGTGATGTTGCTTGGCATGATCAGTTGAATCTGGTCACCATCCCGGCGAACCTGAACGCCAGAACCTTGTAATTCCCTGCGTAATTCAGCTTCCTGGTGATCCATATAGGCGCCAACCCCGGCACCGATGGCAGCGCAACCTGCTGCTGCATTGCGGGCACTTTTCGAGTTCCGGGTGGCACCAATCAAGCCGCATACGATGGCTCCTGCGGCACCGTATGTAACACTTTTGCGGACTTTCTCATCGCCGGTATATGGATCGGTGGTGGTACAGCCGCCCAATACAGTCATGGCCATCACGGTTAAGATTGTTGTTTTCTTCATCATACTCACTCATTTATGGGTTCGCTGACAGGTTACCTAAATGCGGCTTAACAGATTGTGAACAGGGTGGCGAAAATGAGCGGGCACAAAAAAAGGAGGCTTGGCCTCCTTTGTTATGATGTGAATCGCTGTTCTTCAGTCTTCGTCCTCGTGCATGGATAAATCAACCCGATGACGATAAATGGTGTAGTGGGTCGACTTGATCGCGCCATTGAACTGATCAAACATTTTTTCGGCTTTTTTCTTCGATTTTTTATGTTTCACCACAAAATCATAAAAGCTTTCTTCCATTGGTGCCATATCTGCATAGTTGGCATAGGGCGTGGCCAGGGTAACACCGCCGTCACCACCAACCGGGTATGACCAGGACCAGTTTCTGGGCCAGCCATTGTCTTTGGCCAATGTGCTCATCGACTTGATTGAGGCGGACATGTCGCTGCCTTTGCCTGACTTCACTTCAAAATGAGTTACACCCACAAAATTGGCTTTGGTGTTTTCCCCCCAGTTACTGTTTCTGGTGTCGATCTCGGTGAAGTTGTGCATGTACTTTTGTACATGCGGATGAACGGTTTCGTTGAAGTGTTCACCCATGTGCTCGTTGGACCATTTGGCATACTTATCCTGATCGGCCCATTCAAAACAACAGCTTCGCACCACATAGTTGTTCAACTTGTCGCCGGTGACAGGCACGTAGGTGTCCCAGTGTCTTGGGTCCCCTTTTTCCATGCGCATTTTCAGATGGGCTTTCAAGGCAGCTTCAAATTCTGCCCCATGCCCTTCTTTGGGTACCATGGTCCAGCCATCAGCAATTAAAGTCGGTGGCTTTTCGTGGTTATCTGCTGCACACCAGGTTGGTATCATCAGTAAGCAGATGATAAATGAAAGAAATTTGTTCATGATTTTCCCCTGTTTTTTTTGTAGTTATTGCACACAATCAATAACTGTTGAGGGGTTGACGTTGAATTTAAAATAGCGCAAAAATATTGATAAGTCAATGAAATTAGTTCTGCTGCGCGCAGCCAGCAAAACAGTTTGTTTTGCATTTTCCCACCAGTACCGGTGCCCGAAAGGTCAGATGAAACGACCAGCGAACAGAGGTGATACAGCAATGGTGGGTTAAATTTGGTCTGAATGTATCCTGGGTTGGGTGGTTAATTGCAGCAATTTTCTGATCTCGTAAATCATGATGCCCCGGGTGTATTGCAGATAAAAATATTTTTGAAACATGTCACTGTCTTCGCGCAGCGTGGTGTCATATTCCTGTTGATGCTGTTCACGGGCGATGTGGGTCCATTCGGTGGCATCAATTTCTGAATGGGGGTCATTGAAGTTGAGCTCACGCACCAATTCAGGATCCAGTTCAAAACCCAACTCCTGAGGGTACCTGAGGGCATATTCCCCGGTATCTGTCAGTAAAACCTGTAACTGACAAAATGGTTTAAAGCCATGATATTCTCCCTGGTTAGCTGACTCTTTGAGAAACACCAAATAACGCTGGCCTTCCTCAACCCGATCAGGGTAGTAGCACACATGCTCCTCAAACCCTTTGCTGCTGATAATCAGTAGATCGTCTTTCTTGACACCTTTGTAAGGCACCCGGACAGTCAGAAATCCCTGGCCGCTGGCATTCAGCTCACGGGTTTGGAGGTAATCGATGTTAATGACCTGAGCAATAGCCACCACATCGGCCCAGGCGGCAGCCTCCGCAAATGAGGCAAATTTAACTGGTTCCAGCGGTGTGTAATCAAAGGCATAATCCCGATTGGCTTCAGGCAACAGGTTAGATGGTTCTGGCTGCGCTGTGACTTCATTCAGAAACATGGCCAGAAAGCTGCAGATGAGTATGTTTAAGGTCTTGGTTTTCATGTGGCTATGGACCATTTAGGTTGCAAAAGATTCAAAGAATTGTGGCAATTCTTTCACCCAGTTTCAGTGGGCTGCCAGCTTTCAAATGAGGTTCAAATCCAATGCGACCTTCAGGGAACAGCATGATCACAGTTGAACCCATGTTAAAACGGCCCATTTCATCGCCTTTTTGGTATTGTGTTTTGCCTTCAGGGATCAGGTCGGTTACCTGGCTGGCATATGGTGGGGTGATCACCCCATTACTGATGGTTTCGATGCTTGAAACCAGAATGGCGCCGACATAAATGTACGCCATTTTGCCGAACGGCGTATGCAGGGTATTGACCAGTCGTTCATTGCGGGCAAACAGACGTGGGATTTTTTGGGTGGTCCAGTCTGCTACACTGAACAGTCGGCCAGGTACATGTCGCATGGCTTTGATTTCACATTTCACTGGTGCATGTAAGCGGTGATAATCTTTGGGTGACAGGTAAATGGTGACAAACTGTCCGTTGAGGTAATCTGAGTCCAGCGAGCTGGCCAACAAATCTTTGATGGTGTAATGGTGACCTTTGGCTTGCAGGATTTCGTCTTTGTTGATTTGGCCTATCTGAGAAATAACCCCGTCAACCGGTGAAACCACACTGTCGGATGACTGGTCAACAGGGCGACTGCCTGGTTTGAGCGCCCTGGTGAAAAAAGCATTGAAATGTGGGTAATCAGCAAAATCTTTGGAAGCAGCTTCATCCAGATTGATATTGAATTTTTTAATCATGCGCTTCATGGTGAAGTTTTTCACCGGTTTGAAACGAATTCGCATCAGCTTGTGCATGATTTTTGACAGCAAGCGATGGGGTAAAATATATTGAAAGATCAGGGCCATGGTAATCAGGATTGGTTGATGAGTTGGATGAGGTCTGCGGCAATGGCATCGGCTTGGTGAGGCGCAGTAAACAAGCCAATGCGTTCCCCCTGTGGATTGATCACAAACAGGGCAGAGGCATGGTCAACATCATAGACCTGGTCGCCGATTTCATGATCTTCAACCCGGTAAGCCACGCCCAGCTGTGAGGCGATTGACAGGATATTGGCTTCATCACCGGTCAGGGCGTAAAAATCCGGATTAAAATATTCAATGTAATCTTTCAGCAAAGCCGGGGTGTCGCGGTCCGGGTCAACAGAGACAAAAATGATGCGTGGTGGCTGGGTCCCGGTCGCTTTTATTTTTTGCTCTACTATTTGCAGATCCAGCAAGGTGGTTGGACAAATATCCGGACAATTGGCGAATCCGAAAAACACCACTGAATATTCACCTTTAAATTGCTCGGCTTGCCAGGATTCGGACAAGTGGCTGGTGAGTTGAAAGCCTGAGAAAGGCTTGCCCTGAGGGAACAACTTCAGGGCCTGAAAATCAGTGGACGAAGTGTCTTGTTTGCCGCACCCGGCCAGTGCAAAAATGAACAGCATGGATGCGATTGATTTCAGTACAGAAAGATTCCTCATAAGCCTCTTTTAAGAGTTGACCTCTACAGTAAAAACAGGCATTGTATACCTTTTTGATCACAGGCGAAATAAGTGTCCATGGAGTTGCAGCATATTTTTGATCAATCAGTGGCGCAGCTAAAAGCACATGACCTGTTTTATGGGCATGGAGTGGCTGATGCAGAAGATGAAGTCATACTTTTGCTGATGCATGTCATGCAGGTGGATTTTGAATCCCTCAATCAAATGCAACAGGCGTTGGTGACTGATGAGCAGCAGCAGCAAATTGCCAGGCTATTGACTGAACGGGTGTCCTCCAGAAAACCCATGGCTTATCTGATCGGCATGTCGGTGTTTGCCGGATTGATTTTTCGGGTAGATGAACGTGTCCTGATTCCCCGCTCACCATTCGTCAGTTTAATCGACGAGGGTTTTGCTCCGTGGGTGGACATGTCCAGTGTGAGCCGCGTACTTGATATGTGTACCGGTTCGGGTTGCATTGGTTTGGCTGTGGCACATTACTTTCCAGATACCCAGGTGGATTTGGTCGACCTCAGTGAGCCGGCCCTTGACCTGGCCCGGTTGAATCAGGACAGACTGCAACTGACAGATCGCACACGTTGTATTCATTCCGATCTGTTCGATTCTTTGGAAGAAGAAAGGTACGACCTGATCATTGCCAATCCTCCTTATGTGGATGAAGATGAATACCGCACTTTACCCGATGAATACCGGCACGAGCCGGAAATGGCACTGGTCAGTGACTGGCAAGGCATGCAACTGCCGGTCAGGATTCTGGCTGCAGCCGCGGGATACCTGAGTGAATCGGGTTGCCTGTTCCTTGAAGTCGGCTACAATGACGACGTATTGAATCGTTGTTTGCCGGATGTGCCCATCACCTGGGTTGATTTAACCGCCGGAGGGCATGGAATATGTGTCTTTAGCCGGCGGGATTTGTTAAAGTACCAGCCGCAATTTTCAGCATTTTTAAAAGCCCATGTCACATAATACATTTGGAAAAGTTTTGCGTTTCACATCATTCGGTGAGTCCCATGGAGCCACCATTGGCTGCGTGCTTGATGGGTTTCCGCCGGGCATGCCCATCACTGAAGAAGAAATCAAAGTCGAACTAAAGCGACGGGCCACCGGCCAGTCACGTCATACCTCTCAACGAAAAGAGGCCGATGATGTGAACATCATATCCGGGGTGTTTGAAGGTGTTACCACAGGTCACCCAATCGCATTGTTGATTGAAAACACCGATGCCCGAAGCAAAGATTACACCAATATTGCCAAACAAATCAGGCCTGGTCATGCTGATTTCAGTTACTGGAAAAAATACGGTGTTCGCGATTACCGTGGTGGAGGTCGGTCTTCCGCCAGGGAAACCGCCATGCGGGTGGCAGCCGGCGCCCTGGCCAGAAAATGGTTGAAAATTCACCATGACATTGAAATCATTGCCTGGTTGTCCCAACTGGGAGAAATCGACCTGTCTCCGGGTGACTTAACCCGGATTGACGAAAGCCCTTTTTTCACTGGTGAAATTGATCGGGTAGCTGAACTTGACCAATACATGGATGCATTGCGCAAATCTGGTGATTCAGTGGGCGCCAGGATCAATGCCAAAGCCGTTGGCGTACCGGCCGGGCTGGGTGAACCAGTGTATGGTAAGCTCGATGCGGAGTTGGCCCTGGCCATGATGAGCATCAATGCCACCAAAGGGGTGGAAATCGGAGCTGGTTTTGATTCAGTGAGTCAACATGGATCAGTACACCGCGATGAAATCATCGACGGTGAATTTGACAGCAATCATGCAGGCGGAATTCTGGCAGGGGTTTCCACTGGTCAGGACATCACCCTCAGTGTGGCGTTTAAGCCGACATCTTCACTGCGTTTGCCGGCTAAAAGCATTGATGTGGATGGTCAGCCCATTGAAGTGGTGACCAAAGGCCGGCATGATCCTTGTGTCGGAATCAGGGCAACCCCCATTGTGGAAGCCATGATGGCGCTGGTGATCATGGATCATTTGATGCGTCACCAGGCGCAAACCCAATCACACCAAAGATAACAAACATAACCAAAACATTCATTTCTCGGATCTCATAAAAACATGACTCAAAAATACAATGTGGCGGTGGTAGGAGCCACCGGAGCAGTGGGTAAAACCATGCTGGACATCCTGCAGGAAAGACAATTTCCTGTGGCAAAAATTTTTCCACTGGCCAGTGAGCGCAGTGCAGGAGAAACCATTGATTTCAATAAACAGGAAGTCATGGTTGGCAATCTGGCAGACTTTGATTTCAGCCAGGCTGACATTGCCTTGTTCTCCGCAGGCGGTGGTGTTTCAGCTGAATATGCCCCCAAAGCAGCCTCGGCCCGCTGTGTGGTGATAGACAACACATCCTATTTCAGAAATGAGCAGGACATCCCGTTGGTGGTGCCTGAGGTTAACCCCCAGGCCATTGGTGAATACACCAACAGTTACATCATTGCCAATCCTAATTGTTCAACCATTCAAATGCTGGTGGCTTTGGCACCGATTCACAGGGCGGTGGGAATCACCAGGATCAATGTGGCCACATATCAATCGGTTTCAGGCGCCGGTAACAAAGGCATTGATGAACTGTCAGAACAGACCCGTTCATTGTTGAATTTCAAACCACTGAAAACCAGCGCTTTTTCTCAACAAATTGCTTTTAACGTGATTCCTCAGATTGACCAGTTCCAGGACAACGGCTACACCAGGGAAGAAATGAAAATGGTTTGGGAAACCCATAAAATTCTGGCAGATTCCTCCATACGGGTGAACCCAACCTGTGTCAGGGTGCCTGTGTTTTATGGTCATGCAGAAGCGGTACACATCGAAACGAGAGACAAGATCACAGCAGCTGAAGCCAGTCAGATTCTCAGTCAATCACCAGGCGTGCAATTGATGGATCAGCCAGGTCAACTGGAATATCCTTCTCCGGCAGTGCATGCAGCAGGGAATGACCCGGTATTTGTTGGTCGGATTCGTGAAGACATCAGCCATGAGAAGGGATTAAACTTGTGGATTGTCTCTGATAATATCCGTAAAGGCGCGGCGTTAAACAGTGTGCAAATCGCTGAAAATCTGATAAAAATACTGGATAAAGAGTAAGTTAGCTCATTTTTTTTAGATAAATTCTTGGCTTTTTATTGTAGAATTAGTTACCATCAATATCGAATGATAAAAATCTCACCATTACAAACGTAAAAGCATTGGGTAAATTATGAAGAAAAAATTGATTTTATTGACCTTGGTTATGAGTTTAACCATTGTTTCGCAATCAACATTCTCCCTGGGAATGGGAAATATACAGGTCTATTCTTCTCTGGATGAACCGTTGCGTGCCAACATCGAGTTAATCGTCAGCCCCGATGAAGATTTGCAAAACCTGACGGTGACCCTGGCATCCTCTGCTGATTATCAGCGGGTGGGACTGGACAGGTCATTTGTGCCAGGTAATATTTCTGTGGCACTGGATGAGAACAATCCCACGATAGTCAATGTCACTTCCAACGGACCGGTTTCCGAACCCATTGTCAGTTTGCTGTTGGATGTGAATTGGAACAATGGTCGAATCTTGCGTGAATTCACAGTTTTACTCGATCCACCTGCTTACGAAGTCAGTTCAGCTGACGTGCAAGTCAATAATGTGGTGGTGGACCAGGTTGGTGAGGCTGTGGTTGAAGACACCAATGATGAACAGCCACAATTGCAGGAACGCACGGCTCCGGCTGAACAAACCGTGACCACATACACCAATGAAGATGTGCAGGCAGATTCAGCGGCCACAGAATTGAGTCGTGATTCTTATGACAGCGAAGTATTTGTCAATGCCGGTGATACATTATGGGGTATTGCCAATCGCAACAAACTGGGTGGGTTGTCAACCAACCAGATGATGATCGCGATATTTAACAACAACAGTTCGGCATTCATTGATAATAACATCAATAAGCTGATCAAAGGGAGCCGCCTGACCATGCCAACAATGGCAGAAGCAGAAGCCATCAGTTACAGTGAAGCACTGGCTGAAGTTGAATCTCATAATCAGAACTGGTCTGGTTCAGCAGCCACCGATTACAGCAGCTTTCAAACCACCACTGACGATGACCTGACCGATGAGTATGACAGCGCGTCACTTGATTATGGTGTGCAGTTGTCTGGTGGTGACAGTGATGGTTCCGACAACGGCCAAACCAACGCAGATGCCGGTGATGATGACAGCACCTCTTTAACTGCAGAAGAAGCCTTTAACCAGGAAAGTCAGCAGGCAGACATGCAAGACCGGATTTCAGAACTCGAAGACATTGTTGAACAACAACAGTCTGTCATTGAAATTCAGGATGGCGGGCTTTCGAACCTGGAAAATCAACTGGCAGAAGCCAACGAAGGTGATTCTGTGGCCATGACCGATGATGGCATGGAAGAAGGTGTTGCTGTGGATGACAACCTGGTGGATGATGTATGGGACACTCCTGTGGATGATGCAACCACAGATGGTGGTCTTGATCTGCAACTGACTGATGTGGACACAACAGCCACAGATGATGACATGTCCGGCATTTCAGGCACTGGCAGTGATACAGAGAGTGAAGAACTTGATGGTGCTGTTCAGCCTGCAGAAGAAAGTGCCGACAAATCGCCTCCTAAATTCACCGCTGTTCCTGCACAAACTGAATCAATGGTCGATAAAACCATTAATTGGGTGATGGACAACCTGCAGTGGGTACTGATTGGTTTGGTTGGCTTGATTCTGGTGATTTTTGTGCCCAGATTCCTGAGCAATCGAGGAGCAGGAGACGAGGAAGAAACCAGTTTCCTGGATGACATCAAGCAACGCAATAAAGAAGCAGATGAGCTGGATGACCCGACTGAAATGGCGGATACCAAACTCAATGCCCCATTGCCCGATGATGCAGATTCCGCTACTGAAGATGAGGCTGAAGAGGTTGATTCTGATGAAGATGGTGATGTCCTGGCAGAGCTTGATAAGTCCATTATGTTTGGCGACCAGGAAGAACAGGATGATGACATCAGTCAATTATTGGATGAAGCTGAGCAATCTGATCCGGTTTCCACAGATGATGGTGGTTTTGATCTTGATGGCTTCCTTGATGATGACAACGATGATGAAGCCGAAGGTGATGTTGAGGACGATTTGACTGAAAGTGGGGTTGAACCTGAAGCCGAAGAATCTTTAGTCGCTGATGATCTCAGTGATGATGATTTTAATTTTGATCTGGATGACCTGGAAGATGATGGCGATTCTACCAAAACCCTGGAGCGCGATCTGAGCGAGTCTCAGAAAGCAGCACTGGGTAGCGAAGATTCAGATGAAACAATGGATGAGTCTGATGATGATTTCGATTTAAATTTGGAAGATGAATTTGCAGAGCTGGATTTGGATGACGATGACAGTGATGATGCGGAAACAGCAGTTGAAGTCGATGATGCCTCTGAATCAGATGCTGATGAGATTGATTTTGACGAAGATTTCGACTTCGATCTTGACGATGAATTGGATGACATGGTTGCAGATGATGCTGCTGATGAAGAAACTCCGGTTGAAGTCGCTGTAGATGAAGCCGCGGACGATGAGGAATTCGATGATATTCTGGATTTGTCTGATGATGACAGCGATGATTTTAACATTGATGAAGGTGATGACACGATGGATGATGAGTTGGATTTAGGCCTTGAAGGTCTGCTGGATGAAGGCGATGCCATTGACACCAAACTGGATCTGGCAAAAGCCTATCTGGATATGGGTGATAATGAAGGCGCGAAAAACCTGCTTGAAGAAGTGGCCTCAGAAGGTAATGATTCACAGGTCGAAGCTGCCAGGAAATTGCTGGATGATATGTAAATCATTTTCTGCATAACATATAATAAGCCGGATCTTAGATTCGGCTTTTTTTATGCGTATTGCCTGTGGGGTAGAGTACGACGGAGAACCTTTTTTCGGTTTCCAGATTCAGGCTCAGGAGCCAACTGTTCAGTCTTGTCTGCAAAAAGCCATAGCGGTGGTGGCCAATCATGATGTGATTGTGCATTGTTCGGGCCGCACTGATACGGGAGTCAGTGCACGTCACCAGGTCATCCATTTTGAAACAGATTCACACAGAACTGACTGGCAATGGACCATGGGCATCAATAAAAACCTTCATAAGGGTATCAGTATCCTGTGGGTTAAAGAGGTTCCTGATGACTTCCATGCCAGGTTTTCTGCCATCAGCCGGAGTTATGAATACCGCATACTTAACCGTTCTGTCAGGCCGGCCATCAATCGCCATCATTTGACATGGATTGCACACCCGCTGAATCATAATGACATGCATCAGGCTGTACAAACACTGATAGGAACACATGACTTTAATGCTTTGAGGTCATCACAATGTCAGTCTCATGTATCAGTCAAAACCATTCATCACGCTGCTGTGATCAGATCAGGTGATCTGATCAGTCTGAGGGTTACAGCCAACGGTTTTTTGCATCACATGATCAGGAACATAGTGGGTACTTTGTTGCCCATCGGCAAAGGCCACAAACCAGTCAGTTGGATGGCAGAGGTGCTTGCCAGTCTGGACCGGCGTCAGGCAGGCATGACCGCTCCGCCTAATGGATTGGCCTTTGAACAAGTGATTTATCCGGAAAAATATGACATACCAACCATCAAATCAAGTAATCAGGATTAAATTCTGCGGTCTCACAAATTCCGCTGATGTGCTGGCGGCTGCAGACAGCGGTGCCGATGCTGTGGGGTTTGTGTTTGTCAGCCAAAGCCGCAGATACCTCACAACCGAACAAGCCGTGGAGCTGGTCAATTTGGCTAAAAAGCATGATCTGCTGACTGTCGCTTTGTTCGCTAATCAATCAGCCGAGGAAGTTTGTGAAGTGGTCGCCCGGATTGAGCCTGAAGTGTTACAGTTTCATGGAGACGAATCGGTCATATTCTGTGAGCAGTTTGATCGGCCTTACTGGAAAGCCATACCCATGTTGTCTACCAATGACTGGTTGGCATATGCCAAACAGTATGCCTCAGCTGATGCCTGGTTACTGGACTCATTTGGTGGCAGTCAAATTGGCGGATCAGGGACAAAATTTGTCTGGTTCGAAATACCATCCATTTACCGCAATAAAGTGATTCTGGCAGGTGGTATTGATGCCAGTAACGTTTGTCAGGCAATCGCTGAGACCGGTGTGACTTTTATTGATACCAGTAGTGGAATTGAGTCTTCACCTGGCGTAAAATCCAAAGAAAAAATGCAGGCCATGGTGACGCAGATCAGATCTGTCAGCCGGGAGCCTGAATAACCATTACCCATTAACCAACCTGAAAAAATCATGACAATTACATATTCTGAATTCCCCGACTCCAGAGGACACTTCGGTACCTTTGGAGGTGTGTTTGCCAGCGAAACGCTGATGCACTGTCTTGAAGAGCTGAAAGAGGCGTATCATCGCCTGAAACATGACGAAGCTTTCCTGACGCAGTTTAACCATGACCTGGCTGATTACGTCGGCAGGCCATCTCCCTTGTACTTCGCTGAACGACTGACAGACCAAGCAGGAGGGGCCAGAATCTGGCTGAAAAGAGAAGACCTCAATCACACCGGTGCTCATAAAATCAACAACACCGTCGGCCAGATATTATTGGCCAAAGCCATGGGCAAAAAACGCATCATTGCAGAAACCGGAGCGGGTCAGCATGGTGTGGCCACGGCCACGGTGGCTGCCAGACTGGGTTTGGAATGTGTGGTTTATATGGGCGAAGTTGACATTGCCAGACAGGCCATCAATGTCTATCGGATGAAATTGATGGGTGCTGAAGTGCGCAGTGTGGATTCGGGTTCTAAAACCCTCAAGGATGCATTGAATGAGGCCATGCGTGATTGGGTGACTCATGTGGATGATACCTTTTACATCATCGGAACGGTTGCTGGTCCTGACCCTTATCCGCAGATGGTCAGGGATTTTAACTCGGTCATTGGTCGTGAAACCAAAAAACAGTTTGCTGAAAAAGTTGGCGGGTTACCCGATGCATTGGTGGCTTGTGTGGGTGGCGGATCAAATGCCATTGGCTTGTTCCACCCATTTCTGGATGACCAGGAAGTCGCCATTTATGGAGTTGAAGCCGGTGGTCATGGTGTTTCAACCGGTGAACATGCCGCATCGATCTCTGCTGGAAAAGTAGGTGTGTTGCATGGTAACAGGACCTATGTCATGTCTGATAAGCAAGGGCAAATCATCGAAACCCATTCGATCTCGGCTGGTTTGGATTATCCCGGGGTCGGCCCTGAGCATGCATTCCTGAATCAAACCGGGCGGGCCAATTATGTTTCTATCAATGATGATGAAGCATTGGCTGCTTTTCATCAACTCACCCGGGTTGAGGGCATCTTGCCTGCTCTGGAAAGCGCTCATGCCGTGGCATACGCGGTTAAACTGGCCGCCAGTATGAGCAAAGAACAAAACATTGTGGTCAATTTATCAGGTCGTGGAGACAAAGACGTGCACACCATTGCCGCCATTGAAGGGGTTGACGTATGAGTCTGATCAAGAACAGATTGGCCGAATTGAATGGCCGCAAAGCTTTGGTCCCATTCATCACAGCAGGTCACCCTAAGCCCGAATTCACAGTGCCCCTGATGCATGAGTTGGTTGCTCAGGGTGCCGATATCATTGAATTAGGTATGCCTTTTTCAGATCCCATGGCAGATGGGCCTGTGATCCAGCAATCTTCTGAACAAGCCATTGCCAATGGCGTGGGGATTGAACAAACCATTGACATGGTCAAAGCGTTCAGGGCTGACAATCAACACACTCCGGTGGTGTTGATGGGTTACCTGAATCCGGTTGAATGCATGGGTCATCAGGTATTTGTCAGCCAAGCCAAAACTGCCGGTGTTGATGCACTGCTGCTGGTTGACAGTCCACCGGAGGAGTCCGATGATTTGTTACAGCACCTGAGATCCAATGATTTGGAACAAATTTTTCTGATAGCTCCGACCACCACTGAAAAACGCAAACACATGATTTGTGAACACGCATCTGGTTTTGTGTATTACGTGGCTCTTAAAGGTGTCACCGGTTCAGCAGACCTGGACACCGCTGCGGTGGCCAATGATGTGGCCAGTATCCGCCAACACACCGATTTGCCGGTGGCTGTTGGGTTTGGTGTAAAAGATGCACAATCAGCTGTGGCAGTAGCCGGTGCCGCCGATGCGGTGGTGATTGGTAGTGCGCTTGTCAGTTTGTTGAATGAATGTTCGGATTTGTCATCGGCAAAACGAGCCACAGAAGATTTTATCAAGCCTATCCGTGAAGCCTTGAATTCGCTATAATGGACGGTCGTTGAATCATAATTGGGAGCTTCCATGAGCTGGTTTCAGAAAATCATGTCATCTCGTATCCGTACCGAAGGTGGTAACAAAAAGAAAAACATTCCGGAAGGTTTGTGGGGCAAATGTAAATCCTGCGAAGCTGTTCTGTATCAACCTGAATCACTCAAGCAAGGAAAGGTATGTCCCAAGTGTGGTCATCATGAATCACTCTCTGGACGAGACCGCATTGAATATTTTCTCGACGATTCGCCGTTGGAAGAAATTGGTGCGGCGGTCAGGCCTGAAGATCCTTTGAAGTTCAAAGACACCAAGAAATACAAAGACCGCATTGTGGCGACCCAAAAAGCCACTGGTGAAAACGATGCCCTGGTGGCAGTCAAAGGTCAGCTCAAAGGTCGGACAGTGGTGGTCACTGCTTTTGATTTTAAGTACATGGGTGGCTCGATGGGCTCTGTGGTTGGAGAAAAATTTGTTCGCGCAGCACACTTGGCTTTGGAAGAAAAATTACCGCTGATAAATTTTTCCGCCTCAGGCGGTGCTCGGATGCAGGAATCATTGTTTTCATTGATGCAAATGTCCAAAACTTCTGCCGCTCTTAAACGCATGAAAATGGCGGGATTACCTTATGTTTCTGTGTTGACTAACCCCACAACAGGTGGTGTTTCAGCTTCACTGGCTATGCTTGGCGATATCAACATTGCTGAACCCAATGCACTGATTTGTTTTGCCGGTCCGCGGGTCATCGAGCAAACCGTGCGAGAAACCTTGCCTGAAGGTTTTCAGCGCAGTGAATTTCTACTCGAACATGGTGCGATTGACATGATTGTCAGCCGTCATCAGCTCAGTGACGAGATTTTTGCCTTGCTCGACTTGCTGTATCCGGCTGGTGGTCAGTTGATTGAACCGGATGAAGTGATCGTTGCCGATGAGCAAACTTGAAGCCCGTCTTCAGTCACTGAATCAGGAAAAAATCGATCTCGGTCTGGATCGTTTGAACGAAGTGCTGGAGCGACTGGCGCTGAGCTTACCAGAAACCATCATTACCGTAGGTGGTACCAACGGGAAAGGTTCAGTGGTTGCGGCCTTATCCGCTCTGGTCAGTTCGACTGGTACTTCATTCGGGGCCTTTACTTCACCACACATTCATCGCTTCAATGAACGAATCAGTGTCAATGGCCAGTCTGCCACTGATGAAGACATCCTCAGTGCTTTCGATCGCATTGATCAGGTGCGTCATGACATCCACTTGTCATACTTTGAGTATGCTTTGCTGGCTGCATTGTTGGTTTTTGTCCGGCATGGACTTGAAGTCATTATTCTTGAGGTGGGTTTGGGCGGGCGACTTGATGCCACCAACGTGCTTGATGCCGATGCAGCCATCATAACCACCGTTGATCTGGATCACATGGATTGGTTGGGTGATGACATAGAGCAAATTGCTGCGGAAAAAGCCGGCATCATCAGACCTGACCAACAGGTGGTGTATGGAGGTCAGGATGTGCCGCATAATATCCTTGCCAAAGTGGCCGAGACGGGTGCTCATTTCTTCAGTCCTGGCCGGGGGTTTGACATTCAATCTGACCCATCAGGTTTTTCCTACCTCAGTGAGCAACACAATTTCCACAATTTACCCAGACCAGCGCTTTCAGGAGACTGGCAGATAGATAATTTTGCTGCAGCTTTGACGGCTTTGCTGTCATTGGGCTGGTTGTTTTCCGCTGAACAGCTGAATCAGGCTCTTAAGCGCATGTCAGTCCCCGGTCGTTTGCAAACCATACAGCAAGCACCACTGGTGCTGGCAGACGTGGCTCATAACAGGCAATCTGCAACGAAGTTGGCCGAATGGCTCAACAACAATCCGGTTGCCGGACACACCCGGGCGGTGTTTTCTGTACTGCATGACAAACAAATGGCTCAATGGATTGAGGCTTTTGCTGAGGTGGTAGATCATTGGTTCATTTTTGAGTTGTCAACACCCAGGGCTTTGTCACTGACGGAACTGAAGGATCAACTCACCACACAAGTGACATTGATCTCTCAGTGGAAGTCTGGACCCGAGGCTTATCAGCGGGCAGTGGAAGTCTCTCAGCCAGATGATCGGGTGGTGGTGTTTGGTTCCTTCCATGTTTTGGATGAAGTGTTCAGGGATCAGCAAGTCATTTTCAGCCCCTGAAGAGGCGTCAAGCGATTGCCTGGATTGATGGGCGGCGCTGCTGCTTCTGTCTGGTGAGTGTTGTTTAAAAATGATGGCTGCCGAAGTCGTCAGGCGACTGTCAGCTTCGGCAGCCGGAGTAGATCAATTGCTCAGTGATTAGCCAGTTTGAGCCAGGTTTCAACCACCGTATCCGGGTTTAGCGAGACACTTTCGATACCCTGATCCATGAGCCATTCGGCCAAGTCTGGATGGTCTGAAGGGCCTTGTCCGCAAATGCCAATGTATTTGCCACGTTTTTTACAGGCTGAAATGGCCATGGCCAACATTTTTTTCACGGCCGGGTCGCGCTCATCAAACAGGTCGGCGATCAGGCCTGAATCCCGGTCAAGTCCGAGGGTCAATTGTGTCATGTCATTGGAGCCAATGGAAAAGCCGTCAAATATATCCAGAAACTCATCAGCCATCAATGCGTTCGATGGCAGTTCGCACATCATGATGATTTTCAGGCCGTTTTCGCCTTGCTTCAAACCAAACCTGGCCATCAGATCAATCACGCCCTGGCCTTCCTCAAGGGTGCGAACAAATGGTACCATGGCCCATACATTGGTCAGTCCCATTTCGTCTCGGATGAACTTCAGGGCCTCACATTCCATTTGGAAACAATCCACAAAAGAGTCATCCAGGTAACGGGACGCACCCCTAAAACCCAGCATTGGATTTTCTTCATGAGGCTCGAATGCTTGTCCGCCAATCAAATTGGCGTATTCATTGGATTTGAAATCTGATAACCGAACGATCACCGGGCTGGGATTGAATGCAGCAGCCAGGGTGGAAATGCCCTCAGCCAACCGCTTAACAAAGTAGTCCCGGGGTGAGGCATAGGCTGCTACCATCGGATCGGTGATGTTCCTTATTGACTCAGGTTGTTGATCATAATCCAGCAGAACTTTGGGGTGAATTCCGATCATGCGGTTGATGATGAATTCCAGCCGGGCCAGACCAATGCCAAAATTAGGTAGATTTTGAAAGTCAAAAGCTCGGTCAGGATTGCCCACGTTCATCATGATTTTTAATGGCGCATCCGGCATGTTTTCCAAATCTGTGGTCTTGAT
Source organism: Marinicella sediminis (assembly GCF_002000055.1). Classification (GTDB taxonomy): domain Bacteria; phylum Pseudomonadota; class Gammaproteobacteria; order Xanthomonadales; family Marinicellaceae; genus Marinicella; species Marinicella sediminis. The sequence goes on from NZ_MVBD01000005.1 coordinate 42,434, forward strand.
GTCAAAACCCATCAGCCCATCATACACATAACCGGTATCGCCTTCACAACATGACACGGTTACTTCATTGTTGTGATTGATCTGGCTGGTGGCATCACCACAGCCAACGATGGCAGGTATACCCAATTCACGGGCAATGATGGCCGCATGGCAGGTTCTGCCACCTCGGTTGGTGACAATCGCAGCGGCTTTTTTCATGATTGGTTCCCAGTCAGGGTCGGTCATGTCTGTCACCAATACATCACCAGCGTTGATCTGGTCCATTTGTTGAATGCTCTTGATGACTTTGGCCACACCCTGGCCAACTTTTTGACCGATGCTGCGACCTTCGCAAATCACCTGACCGCGCTGTTGCAATGAGTAACGTTCAATTTTCTGGCCAACGGCTTCTCTGGATTTCACGGTTTCCGGTCTGGCCTGAACGATGTATAACTCGCCGGTCACACCATCTTTGGCCCATTCAATGTCCATGGGTCGGCCATAGTGTTGTTCAATGATCAGAGCTTGTCTGGCCAATTGTGTGACTTCATCATCAGTGATGGAGAACTGTTGGCTGCGTTGAGGTTCAATGTTCTGCGTCATGACACCCTCATCACCATAAACCATTTCAATGGCCTTTGAGCCCAGATTGCGGCGCAATACCGCTGGCTGATTGGCTTTGATGCCAGGCTTGTAGACGTAGAATTCATCGGGGTTAACCGCTCCCTGAACCACCATTTCACCCAAACCATAGGAACTGGTGATGAACACCACATCATTGAAGCCCGATTCAGTGTCCATGGTAAACATCACGCCACTGGCAGCGATGTCTGAGCGAACCATTTGCTGGATACCTGCTGACAGATATACATCATCATGTTCAAAGCCATGATGAACCCGATAAGAAATGGCGCGGTCATTGTATAACGAAGCAAACACCTCATGGGCTTTGCGCAGGATTTCATCGGCGCCGTGAACGTTGAGGAATGTTTCCTGCTGGCCGGCAAAAGATGCGTCGGGTAAATCCTCTGCAGTGGCAGATGACCGAACAGCCACGGTGAAGTCAGTGCCCAAATCCTGTTTCATGGTCTCATAGGCATCACGAATCGCTTGTTCCAGGGGTGCCTGAAATGGAGTGTCAAGAATCCACCCTCTGATCAATTCTCCGGTTTGGCGCAACTGTTCTATGTTGTCAGTGTCGAGGTCTTTGAGTTGTTGGCTGATTCTTTCATTCAGGCCAGAGGTTTGTAAAAACTCTTTGAAGGCATCTGCTGTGGTGGCAAAGCCGCCTGGTACCTTGACACCCAATGCGTTGAGGTGGGTAATCATTTCGCCAAGCGAGGCATTTTTGCCACCGACCTGCTCCAGGTGAGACATGTTCAATTGGTCAAGTTTGATGATGTATTCAGGCATGAATTTCCCTGTGGTTAAGAAAAGTGTTATATTCTATATGTTCATGGGATTGTCATAAACAATCTATTGAAAAAAAACCGTTAAACATGGTTACCCATATCAACAGAGGGATCAATGAGCGAAAACAAACGTTGCGCTATATTTTATGTGTCAGACGGCACGGCCATCACTGCCGAAACCGTTGGCAGAAGTTTAATCACCCAGTTTACCGGCATAGACTTTATTGAAAAGCGATTGCCATTCATTAATGATGTGGAGACCGCTCAGGCAGCAGCGGCCATCATCAGAAACACCCCGTCCGATTTTCAGCAGCTGGTGATCAATACAGTGGTCGACCTTGAATTGCGGAAAATCATTCACTCCGCAGGTGGTCTTAAACTGGATCCATTCAACCGCCTGCTCAGGCGGATTGAAAACAACCTTGGGTTGAAGCGTGATCCCGGTGTGGGGCGGACTCACGGCATGTCGGACAGTACCTCTTACAATGATCGCATTGAAGCCACCAATTTCGCCTTATCTCATGATGATGGTGTCAATCTGAATTTGCATCAGGCTGATTTGGTTTTATTGGGTGTTTCCCGTTCGGGCAAAACACCCACTTGTCTGTATCTGGCGCTGCATTATGGCTTAAAGGCGGCCAATTACCCCATCACCGATGATGACCTTGAGCGCATGCGTTTGCCAGCTGATGTAATGGCTCACAAAAATAAACTGTTTGGCCTGACCATCGACCCGTTTCGTTTGTCACAAATCAGGAGTGAGCGTCGCCCCAATTCCAGGTATGCTGAGCTGCGTAAATGTCAGGCAGAAGTGAGTGACGCTGAAATGATTTATCACCGCAACCAAATCCCTTTTTTGAACACAACTCTTACCTCAATTGAAGAAATTTCAGGTAAGATAATGATTGCATTGGATTTAAACAAGAAACTGTATTAAATGATTTTGACCGAACAATACTTGTCCCACAGGCAATATGTACGCAGACACAACATCAGTTTGATGCAATTGCACGAGTTCAATCACCGGTTGATGGATCAATTGCTTCCGCAATCACTGTATCAGGGGCAAATCCTGCATTCGCTCCTACCGGATAAGCCGGTGTTAAAGATGCTGTGTACCGAGCGGTTTAAGTACACCACGGAAGTGTCTATGCAGCTGCTTTTTCCCTACAGTCAGTCAGATGAATTGGTTATCCGTGTTTATCACGATGCCGGACTGGCTGAGTTGACTCATGCCAATGAATTTGAACGACAATACCGGGCGCTCGGTGGTCGTGTTGATGCGGCCAATCAGGCCAGTCTTCGCTACAGTCAAAACTGTTTTCTCAACAAATGGTTGATATTTTTACTGGAAAAAGGTCACGGCAAAAGCAATTGGCAATCGCCGGTTGTGCAGCCAGATCTGACGCCTTGATTATTGGAAAACCTCACCATGAAACCAACTGATATTTCCGATCCAGATTATTTCCATAAAGTGGTCGATTGCCAATATGCTTGTCCGGCACACACGCCAGTACCTGAATACATCCGCCTCATTGCGGCCGGCAGGTACAACGATGCTTATATGATCAACTGGCAATCCAATGTTTTTCCGGGTGTCCTGGGCAGAACCTGTGACCGGCCTTGTGAACCGGCCTGCCGCCGTGGCCGCATTGAAGAAGAGCCGGTGGCCATCTGTCGCTTAAAGCGGGTGGCTGCTGACAATAAAACCGACATCAGTGACCGCCTTCCAGATATCCCGACTGAGAAGAATGGCAAAAAAGTGGCTTTGATTGGGGCCGGTCCGGCTTCACTGACTGTGGCCCGGGATTTGATGCCGTTGGGATATGCAATCGATTTATATGATGATCAGCGCAAAGGCGGTGGCTTCATGCGCAGTCAGATACCTTCATTCCGCTTGCCTGAATCGGTGTTAGACGAAGAAGTTAATTACATCCTCGATATGGGGGTGGTTACCCATTTTAACCAGACTGTTACCAGCATGAAAGACATGCTTGGCAAAGGTTATGATGCCATCTTTGTGGGTACCGGAGCACCAAGGGGGCGTGATTTGCCAAACTTGCCTGGGCGTGAAGAAGGTGATGCCAACATCCACATCGGTATTGACTGGTTGGCCAATGTGGCGTTTGAGCACATCAGCCGGATTGGCAAGAAGGTGTTGGTACTGGGTGGTGGAAACACGGCGATGGACTGTTGCCGGACAGCCAAGAGGCTGGGCGGAGAAGATGTTCGGGTGGTGGTCAGAAGTCCCAAAGCTGAGATGAAGGCATCTCCATGGGAAATTGAAGACGCCGAACACGAAGACATTCCAATGTATGAAAACCATAATCCCAAAGCCTTTGTCACTGAAAATGGCCGGCTGACTGGTATGCTCTTTGAACGGGTTGAACCGGTGTTTGATGACCGCGGCAAGCGCACCCTGGAACCCACGGGTGAAGAGGTGTTCATGGCATGTGATGATGTCTTAATGGCCATCGGTCAGTTGAATTCATTCCCCTGGATCGAACGGGACATCGGGATTGAATTCAATGACTGGGACATGCCTGAAGTGGATAAAACCACATTCCAGACTTCAGTGCCTGAAGTTTTTGTGGGTGGTGATGCAGCCTGGGGCCCGGAAAATGTCATCACCGCAGTGGCGCATGGTCATCAGGCGGCCATATCAATACATCACTTGTGTGAAGGCAAGTCAACGACTGACCGACCGGGACCAGAGGTCAATCTGATGAGTCAGAAAATGGGATTTCATGACTGGCTGTATGATGCCCACATCTCTGATGATGACCGTCATGTGGTGGCATTAATTGACAAGCAAAAAGCCCTTTCAGACCGTAAACTCGAAGTGGAAAAAGGTTTTGACCCGTTACAGGGGTATGATGAGGCCATGCGTTGTCTGAATTGTGATGTACAAACGGTGTTTGATAAAGACCGGTGCATTGAATGTGATGCTTGTGAAGACATTTGTCCCGTAGACTGTATCAACTTCACAGACAACGATGAAGAGGATTTGTTGCGGGATAAACTGAAAGTCAAAGCCACCAACAAAGATCAGGATCTGTATGTTTCTGATGCGCTCAAAACCAAACGGGTGATGGTCAAAGATGAAAATGTGTGCCTGCATTGTGGCCTGTGTGCCGAACGGTGCCCGACAGGAGCCTGGGATATGCAGAAATTCTTATTACACGAAGCCACAGCGGGTAAATGATGAACAACATAACAGCAACCAATGATTTCGTGATCCGTTTTGCCAATGTCAACGGGTCTGGCTCTGCATCGGCCAACAATCTATTCAGTAAAGCGGTGTTTAGGCTGGGTGTGCCGGTTGCCGCGAAAAACATATTTCCATCCAATATACAGGGCCTGCCTACCTGGTTTGAAGTTCGCATCAGTGAGCAGGGCTACCTTGGAAGACGAGGCGGGTATGATTTTGTGGTGGCAGTCAATGGACAAACCATGGTCAGGGATTACCAGGAGTTATTGCCAGGAGGGTATTTTTTTTATGACTCCTCAAAACGATTGCCAGATACTTTTACCCGGGAAGACATCACCCTGATCGGAATCCCATTGACAGACATCTGTAATGCTCATTATACCGAACCCCGCTTGCGGCAAATATTCAAAAACATCATTTATGTGGGCGCATTGGCCTACCTTTTTGAAATGGACTTCACTGTCTTCGAGGACTCGATCAAATCACAGTTTGCCAAAAAAGCCAAATTAATAGAGCCGAACATCAAAGCATTGAGGCTGGGTTTTGATTATGCAGAAGAACACCACAAGGCTTGTTGTGGGCTGAACATTCACCGCAGAGACCTGAATGGCGACCAAATCATGATGGAGGGCAATGCAGCAGCTGGTCTGGGTGCGGTTTTTGCCGGAGCAACGGTGGCTGGCTGGTACCCTATCACCCCATCCACATCAGTGGTAGAGGCGTTTGAAAAGTATTGCAAAGCCTACCGGGTTGACGAACAAAGCGGGCAGAACAAATTTGCCATCCTGCAGGCTGAAGATGAATTGGCCGCGATCGGTATCGTGATTGGTGCCAGTTGGAATGGGGCCCGGGCATTTACTGCCACGTCAGGTCCGGGGGTTTCGTTGATGAGCGAATTTTTGGGATTGGCTTATTTTTCTGAGATTCCGGTGATGTTGATGGATATTCAACGTACCGGGCCGAGTACGGGCATGCCTACCAGGACTCAGCAATCTGATTTGCTGGCTGCTGCCTATGCCTCACATGGAGATACCAAAAATGTGTTGTTGTTTCCAGCGGATCCAACCGAATGTTTTGCCCATACAGTGATTGGCTTTGATCTGGCTGAACGCTTACAAACCCCGGTTATTCTGATGAGCGATCTGGATTTGGGGATGAATGTTCACCAGTGTGATCCCATCAACTGGGACGATGATTACACCTATGATCGGGGCAAGGTGCTTACTGAAGAGCAACTGGAGCATCTCGGCGAGCGCTGGGGTCGTTATCTGGATGTGGATGGGGACGGTATTCCATATCGTACAATTCCTGGAACACACCCTGAAAAGGGCGCCTTTTTCACCCGTGGATCATCCCATGATGAATACGCTGCATACACAGAAGATGGCACCGTTTATGCCCGCGGTATGGAGCGTCTGCTGGTCAAATGGGACACTGCCAAGACCCTGGTTCCAAAGGCAGATGTCTCAGGTCAATCGGCTTCTGTTGGAGTGATTTATTATGGCACCAGTGCCTGGTCTGCTGATGAAGCATTGGAAACACTCAGAACAACCCATGACATTGATGCCATGCGCATCAAAGCCTTCCCGTTTGGTGTAGAAGTCAGGGAGTTCATTGAAGCACATGATACCTTGTTTGTGATTGAGCAAAACCGTGACGCGCAAATGAAAACTTTGTTGGTCAACGAACTTTCTGTTGACCCCAATCAGTTTGTTGAAGTGCTCAATATAGATGGAATGCCCATCACTGCCAGCTACCTGGTTGAATCCATCAACCGGCAATTGGCAGACGTTCAATCCACCGTGCCCAGGGAGGCCTGACATGACTTTTATCCGACCCAATTTCAGACATCCGGAACTGAGCACCAATGCCATCGGTCAATCCATCAAAAGCTATGAAGGCGCATTGTCTACTTTGTGTGCCGGCTGTGGCCATGATTCCATCAGTGCAGCAATCATTAAATCTTGTTTTGACCTCAATTTGCAACCGCATAAAATCGCCAAAATTTCAGGCATCGGCTGTTCTTCGAAAACCCCAACATACTTTCTGGGCAAAGCCCATGGTTTCAACTCGGTTCACGGGCGCATGCCATCGGTGACCACCGGAGCCAATATGGCTAACCGTGATTTGCTCTATATAGGGGTTTCGGGGGATGGGGACACCGCATCAATTGGTATGGGCCAGTTTGCGCATGTGGTCAGAAGAAACCTCAATATGGTCTATATCGTCATGAACAATGGTTGTTATGGCTTGACCAAGGGTCAGGACTCAGCCACTGCGGACAAGGGTTCTGCCAGTAAAAAAGGCGTTCCCAGTGTGTTTGATTCCATTGATTTGTGCCAGTTGGCATTGCAGCTGGGAGCTGGCATGGTGGCCAGAAGTTTTTCCGGCGACAAACATCAGTTGATTCCATTGATCAAGGCGGCCATCAGACATCCTGGATTTGCCTTCATTGATGTGGTTTCCCCATGTGTGACCTTCAACAATACGCCGGCATCTACCAAAGGCTATGAATGGGTCAGGGATCATTTGGAGGCCACCGGTACCATTGATTTTATTCCGGCAAAATCAGAAATTACCATCGATTACCCGCCAGGCACCAGCCGTCAGGTCGAATTGCATGATGGCAGTGAATTGGTGCTGCAAAAGAATGCTGAAGATTACGATCTGAGCAGCCGCAAAGCTGCGATGAACCGCATCGAAGCAGTCAGGGAACAACAACACATCCTCACTGGATTGATTTATCACAATGAGTCGGCAGCTGACACACATGGGCTGATCAATACAGTCAGGCAGCCACTGAATGAATTGTCACAGCAAACATTGTGTCCTGGTTCTGGGGTGCTGGATTCGTTGAATGAGTCCCTGAGGTGAGCTTGGATAAACATTATTTTTATCAGCATGCGGTACAGTGTGTTGAGGCAGAAATTGATTTTGTTGAAGCAACCTTTCAGGAGTTGAAAGGCAGACCAGCCCGGACTTTGCGTGAAGATTTTTGTGGTACCGCACAAACCGCTTGTGAGTGGATTGGCCGCAATAAGGCCAACCAGGCTTGGGCGGTTGATCTGGACCCGCTGGTTTTACAGTGGGGTATGGATCATAATGTTTCATCGCTGGATGAAAGCCAACAACAGCGAATTGTGTTGCTCAATGAGAATGTCATGGCGGTTTCTGCACCAGCCGTGGATGCAGTTCTGGCCATGAATTTCAGCTACTTTATTTTTATGGACAGGCCAACAATGATTCGTTATTTCGCCAGTGTCAGGGAATCACTCAAAGATGACGGGGTGTTCTTTCTGGATGCTTTTGGCGGGTATGAAGCGGCCAAAGAAGTGAGGGAAGAGCGTGAGTGTGATGGTTTCACCTATATTTGGGAGCAAGCCAGTTTCAACCCAATCAATTCGCAGATGCAATGTTACATTCATTTTGTCACTGATGAAGGGATAAAGATGGACCGGGCATTTTCATATTACTGGCGGTTGTGGACCTTGCCTGAAATCACGGGTATGCTGCTTGAGGCTGGTTTTACCACTGCGGAAGTTTACTGGGAAGGAACCGATGATGAGACCGGCGAGGGAGATGGGGTTTATACCTCTTCACGTGAAGGCACGGCTGATGCAGCCTGGGTATGCTATTTGGTTGCTGAAAAATAGGTGGCGGATTGTTTGTGGTCTTATTCGGATAAGGTTTTGATGTCTTTTCTGAGGTTTTCTTTCTCTTTGATGTTCAATTCAATGGTGCGCTTTAATATGGCAAAGCTGTCCATATCGATTTGAGTCCATTCTGCACCAAATGTCTCGCCATTGGAGTGAATCACCTCAATGTTCATGATGATGGCTGGAGAATTGTCCACAGGTATACTGAGGCGTAATAAGTCGCCTGATTTAAGCACGTGTTCTTTGGGGCAACTCAGCAAAGCGCCTTTCAAAGATAAATCATGAATGTGCGAAGTCCAGCACTGCATGCCCGTATACAAAGTCACTTCCTTTCTGACGGGAATGCGGGTGAATCTTCTTCGATCAACTTGGTTGTCTGTGCTCATGTTTTGAATTGTATCTGTATTGTTCATCTGTGCAACCTAAACATCAGAATATTATTCCATTATAGACCGATCATTGATTGAAAAATGTGAACTCAGTACAGTAAATCAGTCAGGTATTCTGCTAATCCCTGATAGGCTTCTGTATCAACCTCGATAAAGCCGTCACTGTTGAGTTCGGCGAGGATGTCGTATGACTCATCATCCTCTCCAATTGACAGAATGGCATTTTTAAATGATTCACGTAATTGGGGACTGGTGTTGGGAGAGGCCAGAAACGTCAGACCCGGTATTTTTTTACTTTCCTGCAGTGTGGCAAAGTTGGGATACAGGTCAAACAATGAGCTGGGGATGATGGCGGCATCAGCAGACTGAGCAAACACTTGTTCAATCACGTCTTCCCAGGATAAGGCGGTGACAATCTTTTGGGGTTGTAAGAACAAATCTGTGAACCACTCATCGAACAGCATTGAGCCCATGTTGGGATTGGGTAAAGTCACCACTCGGTTACCCACCAGAAATTCGGCCACGGTCTGACCTTCGGCTGGCTCAAAGTTGGATATCAGGTGATAAGAGATGTCCTCCTGTACCCTGGCCAGTGGGATGTAGTTTTTTTCCTGCATGCGGTAAGCTGCAATGTGGGATGCATCCAGGGTGAACTCAGGCTCATTGTTTTTGGCGGCCCGCCAATAAAAATAGTAGTTGTCAGCGCTCTCAATCTGTACATCAAGACCCGTTTTTTTCTCCAGCCAGTTTTTCAGCGGTTCATAAACGTATTCCGCCTGATCTTTGGGGTACACCGCTTCTACAGCCAGGGTCACAGTCTGTGCCAGGGCGTGTTGAGCAAACAGGAAAAGAGCGGCCAATATGCAGATTTGAGTTTTTTTCATTGAATGTCCCACCATTAATGTTTAACTGTAATACTTATCTATACTAGCATGATATTTAAGATTATTAAACGTAAATAAATGCCGTCATTCTATATTTGTCAAGGTTTTAGACAGTAAAATTGTTTAATTTTCTTTGATGGGATTCAAAAAAACGGAAAATGACCTATAAGGGCACAATTGCCTGGGTTTGCCACTTTGCTCCAATTTTGATTGAAGGGGCGCAAATTTCCACTGGATTTGGCATGTCATTGACTTCAACGACTGTTCCAACTGGATGGCTGTGCGGGTTTTGGTAGGTGATCATCTGCAACCGCTTTTTGACCTGGCCGATAAAATGCAGTCGCGCCACAATCTCCTGACCGGGGTAGCAGCCTTTGTCAAAAGCGATGACGTGAGCCTGGTCGAGATTCACATGTTGAGGAATGAACATTTCTGTGGTCAATTGAGTGATCCAGGGGAGATTCAGGGAGAACATGATTCGCCAGAATGCATCCGCACTGGCCGGTTTGTCTTTTGGTTGTGCAAAGCTGAAATGCCCTAAGTCATAATGTTCGGTGTGGCCATCGGTCACTTGCAATTGTTGGTCAGTGCTGGTGATCTGTACATCCATGCGAAATTTACGCATGTTGATGTATTGTTGCAAGGATTCACTCAAGCCTTCATCCACACCCAGCAGAAAGCCTGATGCTGTGGGCTGGATCCATAAGCTGTAAATGATCCGGCCTTTTGGATTGCAGATGGCTGAGTAACTGAATTGAGTGATTTTACTGACTTCTGAGACCAGCTGGTTGTTGAGGAATTGTGCGCAGTCTTCACCGCTGAGTGAGAGCACAGAAACGCAGTCAAAATTTTGTGTCATTCTGAAATTAATGATTCTTTAACTAATGATCGTTCAATGATATAATTTGTGGCGGTTAAAAGCCAGAGAAACTCACTGCTGTGCACTGGCTTTTAATCAGGTGAAATGATGTTTGTTATACTGGAAAATCACGGTATTTTGATGGTCTTAACAGCACAATGTAGCCAACCATAAAAACCCACACAAAAACATGACTGATAACAATTCAAAGCAACAACCAGACAACCCACCAAAGAACCAGGGCGAGAATGCCTCTGATGCGACTTCCAGCCGGCCTAAAGAAGTCGGTGGCAGAAAAGGCGGGCTGGACCCCACCCGTTATGGTGATTGGGAAAAAAACGGTCGTTGCATTGACTTTTAAACCATTTTTAACGGAGTACTCATGAGCAATCCGAACCGCCCGCTGTCTCCACATTTGCAGGTCTATAAACCCCAGCTGACATCCATGTTGTCGATAGCACATCGGCTCACTGGCATGGTGCTGGCCGCAGGTGTGGTGGTTTTTACCATTTGGCTTTACTTGGTCACCACGCAGGCAGCCGCTGCTGATCAGTTGGCTGCGTTTTTTGCCCAGGGCCTGGGTGCCGTGCTGTTGTTTGCCTGGCTGTTTACCTTCAATTACCATTTGTGTAATGGCATCAGGCATCTGTTCTGGGACGCGGGTAAGGGTTATGACATTCCTACAGTTTATAAAACCGGTACACTGGTGATCATTGTCGCTGTGTTGTTGACTGCGGGTGAAATCTATTGGGGGTATGTATCATGAGTTACCGATCTGATTTGGGTAAAGTGAAAGGCCTGGGTACGGCCAAACATGGTTTTAAACACTGGTGGATGCAGCGCATGACAGCGGTATTGCTGATTCCAACCGGATTGTTTGTGCTGATCAGTCTGCTGCGCATGGATGGTGTCACAGCAGCTCAAATGCTCGGCTGGATGGCGCAACCCCTCAATGCCATTGTGTTGTTGTTATTCACCCTTACCGCCAGTTACCACGGAGCGCTGGGCTTGCAGGTGGTTGTCGAGGATTATGTCGGCAGTCACAGCTGGCAATTGATTCTGCAGTACCTGATTAAACTCAGTATGATCATTTTGATGATGGTCAATATTTACGCTGTTTCTACCGTATTATTTGGATAAATCATGACTAAAGCATACAACATTACCGAACATAAATTTGACGCCATCGTGGTGGGCGCCGGCGGTGCCGGTCTCAGGGCCACCATGGGGCTGGCCACCAAAGGCTTGTCAACTGCCTGTATCACCAAGGTTTTTCCAACCCGGTCTCATACCGTGGCGGCACAGGGTGGTATGTCTGCTTCACTGGGCAACATGGGTGAAGATGATTGGCGTTGGCATATGTACGACACCATCAAAGGGTCTGACTGGCTGGGTGATCAGGATGCCATCGAATACATGTGCAGAGAAGCTGTCCCTTCGGTGATTGAGCTCGAGCATTACGGCGTGCCGTTTTCGCGCACCGAAGACGGCAAAATCTACCAGCGTCCTTTTGGCGGAATGACCACCAATTTTGGTGAAGGTACTGCTCAGCGCACATGTGCAGCTGCGGACCGGACCGGGCATGCCATTTTACACACCCTTTATCAGCAATCACTGAAACATGACGCTTCATTCTTTATTGAATACTTTGCCATTGATCTGGTGATGGAAAATGGTGAATGCAAAGGGGTGCTGGCCTGGAACCTGGCTGACGGAACGTTGCACCTGTTCAGAGGTCAGGCTGTGATTCTGGCGACAGGTGGTTATGGCAGGGCTTATTTTTCCTGTACTTCAGCACACACCTGCACCGGTGATGGTAATGCCATGGTTCTGCGTGCTGGCTTGCCTTTGCAAGATATGGAATTTGTCCAGTTTCATCCGACCGGTATATATGGTGCCGGTTGTCTGATCACCGAAGGAGTGCGTGGTGAAGGCGGGTTTTTGACCAATTCAAAGGGTGAGCGATTCATGGAACGTTACGCGCCCAACGCCAAAGATCTGGCTTCTCGTGATGTGGTTTCCCGCTCAATGACCATCGAAATCCGTGAAGGTCGTGGGGTGGGCAATGAGGCAGACCATATTCATTTGCATCTGGAACACCTGGGTGCCGATGTGATCAACAAACGCCTGCCCGGTATTGCAGAATCAGCGGAGATTTTTGCGGGAGTGGATGTGGCCAAAGAACCCATACCAGTGTTGCCAACGGTACATTACAACATGGGTGGTATCCCAACCAATTACCACGGTGAAGTGGTCAATAAAGTGGGTGATAACCCGGATCAGGTTGTACCTGGATTATTTGCCATTGGTGAAGCGGCATGTGTCTCTGTACACGGGGCCAACCGATTGGGCTCAAACTCATTGCTGGATTTGATTGTGTTTGGCCGGGCCGTGGCCAACCGATGTGCTGAAATCATCAAGCCAGGTGCTAATCAGCGGGAATTGCCCGAAGGCATTCTGGATCGTTCATTGAGCGACTTGGACGCTGCAAGATATGCCAATGGTTCCATACCAACGGCGGAGTTGCGTCTGGAAATGCAAAAGGTCATGCAGAACAACGCAGCGGTCTTCAGAACCGGTGAAGTACTGCAGGAAGGCTGTGAGAAAATCACCGCCACCGCAGCAAAAATGGCAGACCTCAAAGTCAGTGATCAATCCATGGTGTGGAACACTGATTTGGTCGAAGCACTGGAGTTAAGAAACCTGATGGATCAGGCCAAAGTCACCATGTTTTCAGCAGAAAACCGCAAAGAGTCCCGTGGTGCACATGCCCGCGAAGATTACCCTGATCGAAACGATGACGAGTGGATGAAACACACCCTGGCATATTTGAATGAACAGGGTAAGGTTGAATTTGATTACCGACCGGTGCACATGAATACACTGACCGATGAGTGCGAAGTGATTCCACCCAAGCAACGAGTTTACTAGAGGATTATCATGGCAGAATTCAGATTACCCAAAAATTCAAAAGTCAAAAAAGGCAATCATCACAAAGCCACCAATGCTGGCAAGACAACCACCTTCAAAGTCTATCGCTGGTCACCGGATGACAATGAAAATCCGAGAACAGACACCTATGAGGTGGACCTGGATAATTGTGGTCCTATGGTGTTGGATGGTTTGATCAAAATCAAAGACGAAATGGATGCCACATTGACCTTTCGCCGATCTTGCCGGGAAGGTATCTGTGGATCATGTGCGATGAACATCAATGGCACCAATACACTGGCCTGTACGACATCCATCAAACAATTCAAAGGTAAGGAAATTGCCATCTATCCGTTGCCTCATATGGAGGTGATCAAGGACCTGGTGCCTGACCTGAGTCACTTTTACGCGCAATATGCTTCCATCAAACCATGGATGCAGACTGACTCAGTACCGTTACCTGATAAAGAGCGCCTGCAATCGATTGAAGATCGTGAAAAACTGGATGGATTGTATGAATGCATTTTGTGTGCCTGTTGTCAGACTTCATGTCCCAGTTATTGGTGGAACGGTGATCGCTATTTAGGACCTGCTGTGTTGTTACAGTCATATCGTTGGCTGGCAGATTCCCGGGATGAATATACCGGAGAGCGTCTGGAAGAGTTGGAAGATCCTTTTAAGGTGTATCGCTGTCATACCATCATGAATTGTGCCAACACCTGCCCCAAAGGGCTAAACCCAGGAAAAGCGATTGGTGAAATCAAGAAAATGATTGCCCAGAGGCATGCTTTGTAAATGAGCCAGGACGATGCTGTTGTGTTAACTGAGGGTTTTTTCAGGTGGCGTTGCAGACGTGGCATGAAAGAACTGGATTTCATTCTTAACAGGTATCTGGATGCTTGTTATGGCAGCATGAGTGAGGTGGACAAAACCATTTTTAATCAATTACTCGAAGAACAGGACATGTTGTTGTGGTATTGGCTCAGTGGCAAACGGCAGCCAGCTGATGAGCATCAGCTGTTTTCTGGTCTGGTGAAACAAATCTGTGCGGCCGGTTACCATCAAAGCCAGTGAAATGACTGACAGCCGCTGGTTGCTTCAGTGGGTGTTGATTGCAACCATACCCATGGTGCTGTGGACAGGTGGACTGGCGGTTTTGGCTGTCATCCCCCTGCTGGCCGGATGCTTGGTCAATGGTCGTTCAATCAAGGCCAATAAATCATTTCAGGTGGTCCGCAGTCAATCCTTACTGTGGCATCAGGTCGATGGTACAGATGTCCAGGAACTGACATTGCTTGATCATTGGTTGTGGCCACATGTGGTGCTGTTAAAATGGGCGGACCAGCAGGGCCGGCAACATCATCGTTACATATTACGCAGACAGCTGGGAGCGGCTCAATTTTCATCATTGGTGATTGGATTACAGCAGGACAACAGACATCATGACAAACAGAATTCCGGTAAAAGTCGGTAACACCGAAGTAGGTAGCGGCCGGGTGGTGGTGCAATCAATGACCAACACCGACACAGCCAATGCCAAAGCAACGGCTCAACAAATCTATGAATTACACCAAGCCGGTTCAGAGCTGGTGCGGATTACAGTGAACAATGAAGAATCAGCCGCAGCTGTACCGGAAATCATTGACCGACTGCGCGCTGCCCGTTGTGATGTGCCGGTAATAGGTGACTTTCATTACAACGGTCACCGTTTGCTTCAGGACTTTCCCGAGTGTGCTGAAAAGTTGGCCAAATACCGTATCAACCCGGGCAATGTGGGATTTGGAAAAAAGCGTGATCAACAATTTGAATCCATCATTCAGGTGGCCAAAGACCTGAATAAGCCGGTGAGGATCGGCGGCAATTGGGGCAGCCTCGACCAGAAACTGATGGCCCGGATGATGGATGAAAATGCCCGTTTAATTGAACCATTATCAAGTGAAGCGCTGATTGAAAAGGCCTTGATAGAATCTGTTTTAACCAGTGCCAGGCAGGCCGAATCATTTGGATTGCCGGCTGAAAAGATCATCGTTAGTTGTAAAGTCAGTGGGGTGCAATCGCTGATCAGAATCTATCAATCATTACACCAACAATGTGACTATGCTTTGCATTTGGGACTCACTGAGGCCGGAATGGGAAACAAGGGCATTGTTGCATCTACTGCGGCGTTGTCGGTTTTGTTACAGCAGGGAATTGGTGACACCATTCGGGTATCACTGACACCTGAGCCCAATCAGGCTCGTACCGAAGAGGTTAAAGTGGCCCAGCAAATCCTGCAAAGTCTGGAATTGCAATCATTCAAACCCGAGGTCACTGCCTGTCCGGGTTGTGGTCGCACAACCAGTGAGTTTTTTCAGGTGCTGGCCAAGCAAGTCACAGAGCACATGGATGCCAAAATGCCACAATGGCGACTGTCGCACCCTGGTGTCAAAGAAATGAATGTCGCAGTGATGGGCTGTATTGTCAATGGCCCTGGTGAGTCGAAGCACGCTGACATTGGTATTTCCCTGCCTGGTACCGGTGAAACCCCTTCGGCCCCAATTTTTATTCGCGGTCAAAAAACCCACACCCTGAAAGGTGACAACATCGCACAGCAATTCATCGATATACTGGATGAATTTGTGGTGCAGAACTACTGACAGGGCTTTTCCCTGTCAACTGAGAGGCAGTGTATGTTTGGCTCAAAGCCCCACCAGTGGCTGGTTTGGACAGATAATTGTTGGTCGCCTTGTCTGGCAAACATCAATTTTGTTTTCTGATAGGGGCCAATTCGCCAGGATTCAAAGCGTTCCAGTTCTTTTGTGGGCGCCTCTGTACCCAGTGAGTTCGTAACCTGAGCTTTGATTGCTGCCAGTTGATGATCATCTTCAGTCAACAGCAAACTCAGTAAGGCACTGCACTCAAACAGCACCAGCAACAACAGCAATTGAGTGATTCTATTCTGTTTTATATGAAAAGTTTGTTTGTCTTCCATGTGTTATTCTCCATATAGGTGGTATTCAGCTTTGGTGACGCCAATGCCAGGGTTCGTAGATAATGCCATGCGGGTTTTCTCTCGGATAGCTCATGCTGAAACCGTGATCTGCGCCATGCGCGTTCAACCACTGAAAAGCAGCACTGTTTTCAAATGCTTCTTCCAGCGGGGTGAAGCCAGGCGTGGTGATGTCGATCGCACAACCGGTGTGGTGCTCGCTGTGTCCCGGAGCGGCGTTGGTGATCAGTATGTCTTCAATGGCTTGCTTGTTTCGTTGTTTTTGTGCAATGAGGTGTGCCTGATATTTCATTGATCGGTAAGCAGAAGCCAATTGAAGCTCAATGCCATTTTCAGCCGCCGCAGACTTCATCGCCTGCCAGGCAGCAGCGCACCTGGGATGCAGTTTGGCCGGTCGGCCAAAACAATCATTGTCGGTATCAATCAATTGAGCTGCCGTCCATTGAACAGGCGTTTTCAATTTGGTGATGTCAATGTCCAGTTGATGATTCAATGTGTGGTAAGGGTCAGGCTGTTTGAGGTGTTCAATGGTGACTTCATAATGGTCACCTGTTGGACTGAAACCCATACTGGTCAGAAACTGTTGTGCATGAGGAACAGCGGTTCTGGCTTTGTAGTGTTCGCTGTTGATGGCTTTCATTAATCCGTAACTGGCTTCGGTAGCGACTCCCAGCCGCAGCGACTGGGGTTTGAGCAGGATGTTGAACCATTGATCGCGAAAAAACAGTTTACCAATCAACTGTTCGTCGCTGCGGTCATGAATCGACCAGCAATTTTTGTGGGTTGGGAGGATGGACAGTCGGTCGGTGTTGATGCTGATCATGTGTTTTCGTAGTTGCTTTCAAGTTTGTCTTTGGCCTGTTCCCAGTGCTTACCATCAAAATCCTGGTGCTGCCACCGAGCTGCGTCGTAATCATCCAGGCAATGGGCATTGATGCTCCAGCTGTCTGGATGTGAACGTGGCTGATAAAAAGATTTTACACCACATTGGCTACAGAATAAATGATTGGCTTGGCCAGTGTTAAAACGGTAGCTGCTGAGTAATGATTCGCCGGACTTCAATTCAAACTGTTGATGTGTGGCAATTAAATGAATGAAACCAGTCATGGCACAAATTGAACAATTACAGTGCAGCAGTGTACTGCCAATTGGGACCTGGGCGGTGAATCTGACACCACCACAATGGCAGCCGCCATGGACGATTGTCATTTGTTTGGTGTTGTTTATATGTGGGTCTTGATTTTTTGCCATACCAGTCCTATATCGTTGAATCTGTGGTGCTATAATAGCGCGCTTTTGTATAACGACAAACAGGATTGATGATGAATTTTTTTATTTCTGATGCCATGGCTCAGTCAGGTGAACCAGCCAGCCCAATGGGGTCTTTTATCTTTATCGGTGTGTTTTTTGTGATCATGTATTTCATGTTAATTAGACCGCAGCAAAAACGCATGAAAGCTCACAACGAAATGGTTGGTGCTTTGGCGGTTGGCGATGAAGTGATCACCAACGGTGGCACTTTGGGTGCCATTGTCGCGGTTGACGAAGCATTCATTAAGATCGAGGTTGCCAAAGACACTGAGATCCATGTGCAACGCAGCGCAGTGGCCAAAGTGTTGCCTAAAGGCACCATCAAGTCACTGAAATAAGTGAACACACATAACAATTAAAGCAGGAAACTGATCATGAATCGATATCCCCTATGGAAATACGTTTTGATTCTGCTGATTGTGACCATGGGGGGCTTGTATGCGCTGCCCAATCTGTATGGTCAGAGTCAGGTGGTACAGGTCAAATCTCAGCAGGACACTCCGGTAGAGCAAAGTACACTGGAGCGAATTGGTCAGGTACTTACTGACAGCCAGATAGGCTATGATGACATCATCATTGATGGTGACACCGCCATCGTTAAATTTGCCAACCTGGATGACCAGCGATTGGGTCAGGATGCCTTGAAAGAAGGTTTGAGCGGTTACGACACCGCAATGAATTTACGCCCTAATGTGCCCGAGTGGCTTGAAGACCTCGGTGGCAGTGCCATGAATCTGGGCCTGGATTTAAGGGGAGGTGTGCATTTTCTGCTTGAAGTTGACATGCAGGAAGCCACTGAAAACAAGAAAAAACAAATCCGCTCTGACATCACCGCTGCTTTGATCAAAGAAAAAATCCGCAAAAAACTGATCAAGTGGGAAGCCAATGAATTGTCAGTCACTTTTCGCAATGAGGCCGATATGAATGCGGCCATGGAACTGATCAGCACAGACTTCACTGAATTGAGATTGAATGAAGTGGTTGATGGCGATTTGTTTGAAATTCAAGGGTTATTGACTGAAGAATCATTGAATAAGATCAAAGAAAATGCATTGAACCAAAACCTCACAACCCTGCGTGACCGGGTCAATGAGATCGGTGTGGCAGAACCCATAGTGCAAAGACAGGGCCTGGAACGGATTGTAGTGCAGTTGCCAGGCGTGCAGGACACCACTGCTGCCAAGAACATCCTGGATGCCACAGCGACCCTTGAATACCGGGCCACTGACATGGAAAACAATGCTGAATTGGCGGCCAGAACCGGTCGTTCACCGATTGGTTCTTCATTGTATTATGACCGCCAGGGTCGACCGGTCTTGTTGAAAGATCGCGTGATTGCCACGGGTAATCAACTGATTGATGCCCAGGCTACATTTGATCAGCAATCAGGATCGCCAGCGGTTTCTGTGAAGTTGAACAGCATTGGTGCTGGTCGCATGCTGGAGTTCACCAAATCCAATGTGGGTAACTTCATGGGTGTGGTTTTCAAGGAGCGCATCCCCATCGGCAAGAATGATGATGGTGTGATGCAATACCGCAGTAAAGAAGAAGTCATCAGTAACGCCCGCATCAACGGTGTGTTTTCAAATCAGTTCCAGACCACAGGACTGGATTCCCAGGCAGAAGCCAATGAATTGGCACTGCTGTTAAGGGCAGGTGCTCTGGCGGCTCCGGTGCAAATTGTCGAAGAGCGAACAATCGGTCCTTCTCTGGGGCAGGATAACATTGACAAAGGGGTGTTGTCGGTGCAAATTGGCCTGGCCCTGGTGCTGGTGTTCATGATCATCTATTACCGCATGTTTGGTCTGATTGCCAACATTGCGTTGACGGTTAATGTGGTGTTGATGGTGGCATGTCTGTCACTGTTCGGAGCCACTCTGACCTTACCTGGCATCGCTGGAATTGTGCTCACTGTGGGCATGGCGGTGGATGCCAATGTATTGATTTTTGAGCGTATCAAAGAAGAAATGCGGCTCGGTAACACCATACAAGGCAGCATCAAATCGGGTTATGAAAAGGCCTTTTCCACCATTGCTGATGCCAATGTGACCACCTTCATCGCTGCGGTGGTGCTGTTTGCCTTTGGTACCGGCCCAATCAAGGGCTTTGCGGTGACCCTGAGTATCGGCATCATGACTTCGATGTTCACTGCAATCATGCTGTCACGATCAGTGGTAAATCTGATCTATGGTGGTAAGAAGAAACTCAAATCGATTGCCATTTAAGGAGCGACTCATGGAAATTTTACAAAACATTAAATACGACTTCATGGGTAAGCGCAAAATTGCGTTGGTGATCTCTACAATACTGATCATCATCTCATTGGCATCGTTGTTTACCAGGGGCCTGAATTTTGGTCTGGATTTCACTGGTGGCACTGTGGTGGTGGTGAATTTTGCTAACCCGGCTGAGGTGGCTGAAGTCCGTAATCGCCTTGAAGCCAGTGGTTTGAACAATATAGTGGTGAAAAACTTTGGTGGCAGTAAAGACGTCGAGATCACCGTACCTCCACAGCACGAAGAACAGTCTGAAGACAACCTGTCAGGTAATGATGAGGCCAAACTCAGCAATGAAATGCTGGAAGTGTTACAGGAGCTGGACAGTTCGGCACGCATCACCAAGGCCGATTTTGTCGGTTCTCAGGTGGGTGATGAGTTGGTAGAGCAGGGCTCACTGGCCTTGTTATATGCCATCATTGGAATTCTGATCTATGTGACCATCCGCTTTGAATGGCGGTTCTCTCTGGGATCAATTGCCGCATTGGTGCATGATGTGATCATCACTGCAGGGGTCTTCTCTATCTGGCAAGTGGAGTTTGACTTGACGGTGCTGGCGGCCTTGCTCGCGGTGATCGGATATTCTTTGAATGACACCATCGTGGTATTCGACCGGATTCGGGAAAACTTCAGAAAGGGCCGTAAAAAGTCCACAGAAGAAGTCATCAATACGTCAATTGGGCAAACCCTGTCCAGAACAGTCATCACTTCGTTTACCACCATGCTTGTACTGATCGCCTTGTTCTATTTTGGTGGGGCACTGATCCATGGGTTTGCATTTGCGCTGATTGTTGGTGTGATCGTTGGTACTTATTCTTCCATATTTGTGGCCAGTACAACGACATTGGCACTGGGGATCAGTCGTGAAGATTTAATACCCGTCGAAAAAGAGGGTGCAGATCTGGACCACATTCCCTGATAGCACCTTAACCTGACCTTCCAAAGCCTGGTTTTTACCAGGCTTTTTTGTGGGTCAGGATAAAATTTGTAACAAATACCAATGGTCCTCGTTATATGCACATAAATCCATGGCGGATCTTTTTAATTGAGGTAAACAGATGATGAATAAGTTTTTATTGATGTTGGTAATGAGTGTAAGTTCTCTGGCTGTGTGGGCTGATGATTTTGATGACCTGGAGGCCATCCTGGGGGTGGAAGCTGATGTCAAGATCACTTTGGGTCCAGGTATGCTGGGATTGGCCAGCGTACTGACCAAAGATGAACCTGAAGCACAGGCAGTGTTGTCCGGCTTGAAAGACCTTTCGATCAAGGTATATCGACTGGATGAGGCAGTGGATGTGGATGACATCAGTGACTGGATGGCGGACACTGTACGTAAGTTGGCAAAAAATGGTGTCGAAGAAATTGTTCGGGTGACTGAAGATGATGAGCGGGTTCACATCATGGCCAGGGTCAATGGCACCACTTTGAGCGATTTATCCATCATGGTTTATGAGGCCGGTGACGAATTTGTCTTTATCAACATGGATGGTGACATCGATGTGGCAAACCTCAAGGATTTAACCGGTAACTTTGATGTCGATCTGAATGGATTGGCACTGAATTTGTGAGCTGAAGCTGTTTAACGAATTTCTCTGGCTTCACAAAGCAAAACGCCGGTTGGTTTCAACCGGCGTTTTTTTTAAGCGGTTAGTGCTGGTGGTTTCAGGATTGGTATATTTTACCCAGCTGACCGGACAACCAGGCGCTGACTTTCAGACTGCCGGCAATCACCTGGCGATTTTTCTCAAATTCCCTTTTGGCACTGAAATCCATGCACTGTCCACCCGCTTCTTCAGTCAACAAAATACCTGGTAACATTTCTGATGGATTCATTCCGTCCTGCCAGTAGGCATTGAATTGGCCGGCAGCTACCATAGCCAAATCCAGTGCCGGGCAGCCCATGACACGGGTTTCAGCGACTTTTTTGGCGATAGAGCGGAGCGACAAGGATTGGGCAGCCTGTTTGCTTTTGTCATCACTGTAGTTGGTGGCGACAAATGACTCCTGGGGTTCATTCAGGTTACTGATGCGCAGTCGGTGTTGGTTGAGAAAGGCGCCTTTGCCTTTGGTGGCTGTGTATTCATCATCGGTGAGTGGATTGTAGACCAGGGCTTCTTTAACCTTGCGGTTTTCCAGCAAAGTGATGGTCAGTGCGCAATGCGGAATCCCATGTAGGAAATTGGTGATTCCACTCAACGGATTGATCAGCCAAACCCGATCAGGGTTGGTGTTCTCTGACAGGGTGGTTGAGTCACTTTGGATCTCATCGTCAGGATATGCGCGTTTAAGGGTGTAAAAGACATCATTCATGCTGACCTGAATGGCCTGGTCAACAAATCCATTGTTGAGTTTTTTATTGACTGATAGCAACTCATTCTTAAAGATCAGTTGTTCAATCGAATTGGCCGCTTTCAGCGCCGCCTTTTTGGCAATATTCAGTTCAGGAGACATGGTATTGATGTTGGTATAGGAACCGCGTATGATACCAAAACTCCCGGCATAATGACACATTGATGAACAGATTAGAAAACATTCGCTTCGTGCTTTCCAATACCTCTCACGCAGGCAACATAGGTGGTTCAGCCCGTGCCATGAAGGTCATGGGATTGACGAAACTGCACCTCATCAACCCAACCGATCATCCCAGTTCCGAGGCCACAGCCAGGGCATCAGGTGCAGATGATGTGTTGTACCATGCAGGTATTCATGATGATTTGGATCAGGCGATTGCCCCGTGTACCCTGGTGATGGGCACAAGTGCCAGAAACCGTGGTATGGATATTGAGGTTATTGAGTTACAACAGGCAGCGAAAATGATGGTGGCTGCAGCAAGTAGTGAGCAGGTGGCACTGTTGTTTGGTCAGGAGCGGTTTGGCCTGACCAATGAAGAGATGCAACGTTGTCATTATCTGGTGCGGATGCCGGCCAATCCTGAGTATGCATCATTGAACCTCGCAGCTGCTGTACAGGTGGCGGCTTATGAATTACGGATGAATTGGTTGGCAGTTGCTCAACAGGTGGCTGAAGAACGATCAGAGGAGGTTCCATTTGCCACAGCCGCAAAAATGCAGGGTTTTTATGAGCATTTATTTCAAGTGATGCATGAGGTGGATTTTATGCAGGCGGAGAATCAGGCGTCATTGGCTGAAAAGCTCCGTATGATGTTCAATCGATTGCGCATTGAAAAACATGAAATGGATATTTTGCGCGGATTTCTCAGTGCGGTGAACAAGAACATAAAAAAATGATCGATAATTGCTTGACAGTTTTTCTGTGAGCTGTAAAATGCCCAACTCTTGCTAAGCAAGACTAACCAATTTTCCCCGGTAGCTCAGTTGGTAGAGCGGGTGACTGTTAATCACTAGGTCGGCGGTTCAAGCCCGTCCCGGGGAGCCAAATTCATAAAAAAGCCGCTTTAAAAAGCGGCTTTTTTTGGTTTATGCACGGCTGTTTTGATCAAGCCTGACCGGCTGGCAAATGAACTTGAGTTTTCTTTGTGTAACACCCTTCATTGCCTTGATGAAATTTTACAAGTCATCATGTAAAATAGCCTGCTTTGTGTAACACAATCACCATGGACTATTATTATGGCATTTGAAGAATACGATGATTACGAACAAGAACAGCTGGTCAAGGAATGGCTGAATAACAATTGGCTGACCATAGTGGCAGGTATTGCGCTTGGTATTGGCGGACTTTGGGGATACGGTCAATGGCAGAATTCCAACACCCAAAAGAATCAGGCAGCTGCCACAGAGTTTGGACAAATTGAACAGGTTCTGGCAATGGATGAGCTGACCGAGGCACAGTCCATGATCAATGATTATGAAGCCAATTATGGTGTCAATATTTACTCCATTAAAGCCCGATTGTCGGCTGCTGAGAAACTGGTTGCTGCTGGTGATCTGGCCGCTGCTAAAACAGAATATCAGGCCATCATTGCGGCTAAGCCAGATAAGGCCATTGCAGAAATGACCCGCATCAGGCTGGCCAGGTTATTGGTGTCTGAAGGTGAATTCACTCAGGCTTCTGCTGAATTAAACCTGGTTCAATCCAAGGCTTATCAAACTGTGGTCGAAGAAATTGTTGGGGATATACACCTGGCTCAGGGTGCCATTGAGAAGGCCAGAGATGCCTATCAATTGGCACTTAATGAAGGCGAAGGTTATTCAGGCAGACAAATAATTGAAATGAAAATTGCTGACATCAAGACAGCAGAGTGATCGAGGCTCCAATGAAAAGAATTCCGGTATTATTGATGATTGCTTTGCTGGCATCTTGCAACAAAAAAGATGAGGTCAAGCCCAATGAACTGACTGACACTGCTGAAACCGGACGGTTTGAAGTGTTGTGGGAGCGCAAGCTTGAAAGTTCAGACAAGGCATTTGGTTACAAATTGATCCCGGCTGAAAAAGATGGCCAATTGTATGTCGCCAGTCAATCCGGTGAAGTGGTCAGTTACAATGCCGCTACCGGTGCCATTAATTGGCAGGTTGAACTGGAAACAGAAATCAGTGCAGGTCCTGGCATTGGTACCACCATTTTGGTGTTGGGCGGCCCTGAAGGTCAGGTCACTGCGCTGGACATTGATACCGGTTCACAATTATGGCAATCCCGAGTGACCTCTGAAGTCCTGAGTCCTCCGGTGATAGATCGCAATAAAGTGGTGATTCGTACCCAGGATGGTCGTATATATGGATTTGCCATTCAAAATGGTGAGCGGGATTGGGTCTTTGATACCAACATACCCAATTTAACACTCAGGGGTAACAGTACCCCGGTGGCCAAAGGTGGGCGAATTTATATTGGTTTTGATAATGGCAAAGTGGCCGCACTGAACATCAATGATGGTTCGGTTTTATGGCAACAAAATGTCATCAACAGTCAGGGCAAAACTGAAATCGACCGGATTGCTGACATCGATGGCGACATTGCTGTGGTGGCCACGGACCTGTATCTGTCAAGTGCCGCTGATAAAACCCTTTCTGTAGCGACAGAATCAGGCCGGGTTTTGTGGAGTCAAAATGTGGGTTCTGTCACTGGTGTGACCGTGTCAAGAAGGTCTTTGTATCTCACTGATAATGAATCAACTGTACATCAGTTAAACCGCATGGATGGTTCCAGAGGTTGGACACAAGGAGACTTGTTGAATCGCGGACTGACTCGTCCAGGCTTCTATCTGGGTGATTTGCTGGTGGCTGATTTTGCTGGTTACTTACATGTTCTTGATGGAACCAGTGGCGCAATACTGAACCGCAAGAAAACCGGTGACGGACCTTTGTTCGATGCCCCATTAGTCGTGGGAGATGTGATCTATACATACAACCATGACGGCCGGGTGATGGCCATGAAATACACGCAATAAGGGTGATGGCAGATCATGACACCGGTAATCGCTGTAGTTGGACGTCCAAATGTTGGTAAATCGACGCTTTTTAATGCCCTGACCAATACCCGGGACGCTTTGGTTGCCGACCTGCCTGGATTGACCAGAGACCGTCAGTATGGTGAGGTTGAACTGGCTGACTTCCAGGCCACATTGGTGGACACCGGTGGAATGTTGGGTGATGAAGGTCAACTGACTGGAATGATGGACGAACAGATCATGAAGGCCGTTGAAGAAGCTGATCTGGTGTTGTTTGTGGTCAGTGCACGTGATGGCCTGGTTGGTGATGATGAACGCATCCTCAAGCGCATACGGCAGGTCAGTAAAACCATTTGGTTACTGGTCAACAAGTCCGAAGGTCGGGTCGATGAAATGGCCCTGGCAGAATTCTATCAATTGGGCATTGAACATTTGATGGCTGTCAGTGCGGCACACCGCAAAGGGCTGGCTGAACTGAAGCAATCGATCAATCAACATTTCAAAGACCAGGCTTCCGGTTACGAAGATCAGGAAGTCATTGATCATGGTCCCAAAATTGCCATCATTGGCCGTCCCAATGTCGGTAAATCCACATTGGTTAATCGCCTGCTCCGTGAAGAACGGGTCCTGGCGTTTGACATGCCCGGTACAACCCGCGACAGCATCAGTCTGCCGATGATCTGGGATGACATGCCATACACCCTGATCGACACCGCCGGTGTCAGACGTCGTTCACGGGTTGATGAAGGTATTGAAAAATTCAGCATCCTGAAAACCATTGAGTCCATCAAACTGGCACAAATCTGTGTGGTTATGATTGATGCCCAGGAAGGCATCACTGACCAGGATTTGCATTTATTGGGATTGGCGGTTTATCATGCCAAGCCAGTGATTCTGGCGGTTAATAAGTGGGATCATTTGAGTGATGAACATCGCGATTATGTGAAAGAAAAAATCAACCTGAAGATGAAGGCCTTCGAGTGGGTGCCGTTGTTGTATACATCGGCATTGCATGGCTCAGGATTGCGGGTTTTAATGGAACGCATTGACCTGTTGATGGAAAAAGCCGATGCAGAGCTGACGGCCAATCAGTTGACCAACGTATTGATTGAAGCTTATAAAGCTCATCAGCCGCCATTGGTTCAAGGTTTGAGTTCACAATTGAAGTTTGCCCATTCAGGTGGAAATCATCCAATGAAAATCATCATACATGGCAAACGAACCACCAAGCTACCTGAATCATACAAGCGATACCTGGAGAACAGTTTCCGCAAAGCCTTCCAGCTCAAAGGAGTGCCCATCATCATGCAATTCAAAGATGGTAAAAACCCCTATCAGGACAAAGCCGGTAAGTCAGCCAAAGAATTTCCCTCCAGAAGAAAGCAGCCTCATAACCGCAAACGCAGCCACTGATCAGTGATGTCCGGTTCGTTCTTGAAATCTGTCAGTTTTAGCCAGGCCATTAAGTCCGTCACAACAGTGGCTGCTGCTCATTCCCTGAATGAAGAAACCGTCAGCCTCAGCTGTGCGACAGGCAGATATTTGGTTTCAGATGTGAAGGCCCTGGTTGATGTGCCGGCAACTGATTGCAGCCGCATGGATGGTTATGCCATCAATCATCAGTTTTACCGCAGTCAGCAAGGGGCGTCCATGGCGTTGGGAACAGCCATTCATGCCGGAGACAAATCCCCGGATCAGGATTGCAGCCAACTGGCTATACCGGTTATGACCGGGGCATTATTGCCACCTGGTACCGATACTGTGGTCATGAAAGAGCACTGCCTGGTACAGGGTGCCACCATCACCATTGATCACCCGGTCAACAAAGGTGACCACCTGAGAAAGCAGGGTTCTGACTTGCGGACTGGAAAAAGAATCATTCAGGCTCCCAGACGCCTGACCCCTGCTGACCTGGGTTTGCTGGCATCAGCTGGTCATCATGAAGTGCTGGTCAGAGCCAGACCTCAGGTGGCATTGATGATGTCTGGTGATGAGCTGTTGCAGCCGGGTCAATCTTTGTCACCAGGTATGGCTTATGATGCCAATACACCTATGTTGAAAGCATTGCTGGAAGAAATGGGTTGTAGTGTGACCCTGTTGCCGTGTCTGAAAGATGATTCAGCAGCAGTCAATAAACAGCTAAGTGAGCTGGAAACAGCTGAATATGATTTGATCATTACTGTGGGTGGGGTATCCATGGGCGACCGTGATTTTTTGCCTGAAGCATTGCAAAACCTGGGTAGCATTGTATTCCATAAAGCCAACATCAAGCCTGGTTTCCCTGTCTTGTTTGGACAATTGCACAGCGCGATTTTTTACGGCCTGCCTGGTAACCCTGTTTCTGCTTTCAGTTGTTTACTGGAGTTGGTTTATCCAGCACTGAAAATACTCAATGGTCATTCAACAGGGAACCTGATGTCCTGGCCGGCACTGACTACTCAGGAAATTCATAAGTCACACATGCGCCGTGAATTCATGCGTGGCCGGTATACACTTGGTGCTTCAGGCCAATTGGAAGTGACGGTGTGTGGATCACAGGCTTCAAGCCGCATTGGCTCACTGGCAGAGGCCAACTGTTTACTGGTGATCAATGAATCTCAGCAGGACCTGAAAGAAGGCAGTCAGGTCATGATTCATCCATTCATTCAAATACCTGCCGGGTGACTTTTTTGAACGTTCAGGACATTCATCAATTGCTCAAAGCCCGCAAGCTTGTCGTGATTGATCTGCGTTCTCCTGAAGACCAATTATCTGGCATCAGTGCAGGTGCGGTTTGCTGTTCAGCTGAAGAAGTGCTCGATCAAAGAGATCAGCTACTGGCCAACTACCAACAGATTGTGTTGATGTGTTATCAGGGTATGACTTCACAATCCCTGTGTCAGCAATTGGGCCATGGTTTTGTCTCTGCAGAAGGTGGTTTTGCTGCCTGGCAAAAAGCGGGGTTGCCAACGGAAAAACCGAAATCTGATCCCCTCAAACTGCGTTATCAACAACAGATAAAATTACCCGGGTTTGGTCTGCAGGGGCAGCAAAAGCTCAGTCAGGCAAACATTCTATTGGTGGGTGCCGGAGGGTTGGGAGCGCCTGCCATGATGTACCTGGCTGGTGCAGGGGTTGGTCACCTGACTTTGGTTGATGATGATGAAGTCAGCGAAAGTAATTTACATCGTCAGGTGATTTATACCGCGGCCGATGTGGGGCAGTCCAAAGTCATTCAGGCCCGCAATCAGTTGTTGGCGATGAACCCCCATATCCGCATCACAGCTGAGGAGGCTAAACTCACTCAAGAGAACGCAGCAGACTTGATTGCTGCGGCTGATCTGGTGATTGATGGAACAGACAACATTCGAACCCGGTATTTGATCAACGACCATTGCCTGGTTTCAAAGACGCCTTGGATATATGCAGCGGTGTCTGGCTTCGAATTGCAGGTGGCAGTCTTTACCCATGAGGCTGGAAACCTGTGTTATCGGTGTT
Organism: Marinicella sediminis; assembly: GCF_002000055.1. Lineage (GTDB taxonomy): Bacteria > Pseudomonadota > Gammaproteobacteria > Xanthomonadales > Marinicellaceae > Marinicella > Marinicella sediminis. The sequence goes on from NZ_MVBD01000005.1 coordinate 71,176, forward strand.
TATTTGAACAATTGGCTGATGATGATGCACCCAACTGTAGCCGGGAAGGGGTGTTGGGGCCGGTGCCTGGGATGGCTGCTATGATTCAAGTTACCGAAGCGATCAAATACCTGATCGGGCTGCCACAAAACCTGCGACATGGCATGTTGTCTTATAATCTACTGAACCATCAGGCAAAAGTGTTAAAATACCCGCCCAATCAACGTTGCACGCACCGATAGACAATGACAGCACATCAAATTTTAGACGGTAAACTGGTATCCCAGGAATTACAGACGGACATTGCAAGAAAAATCAGTAAACGGCTTGAGGGTGGTTTTCAACCGCCTGGACTGGCTGTGGTGCTGGTGGGTAATGACGAAGCGTCCAAAGTCTATGTCAACAACAAGATCAGGGCTTGTGAGCGAACTGGAATCCGTTCAGCAGCTCATTTTTTACCCCGTCAGACTTCTGCAAAAGCGTTGTATGCGTTGATTGATGAACTCAATGAAGATCCTGAAGTGCATGGTATTCTGGTACAACTGCCGTTACCTGAACACATCGACGAAACTGAAGTCACCAATCGGATAGATCCAGACAAAGATGTCGATGGATTTCATGCGAGAAACGTGGGTCATTTGGCGCTGCGGCAACCCGGCCTCAGGCCTTGTACGCCACGTGGTGTGATGACCCTGCTAAATCATTACGGTATCGATCCTAAAGGCAAGCATTGCGTTGTGGTTGGCGCGTCCAATATTGTTGGACGGCCTCTGATGCTGGAGATGTTGTTTGCGGGTGCAACGGTGACTTGTTGTCACCGGTTCACCCGCAATCTGGATGATCATGTCAGTCAGGCGGATGTGTTATGTGTGGCTGTGGGTAATCCCAATATTGTGGATGCCACATGGATCAAAAAAGGAGCCATCGTCATTGATATTGGGATCAATCGCCTGACCGATGGTCGTCTGGTTGGGGATGTGGATTTTGAAGTGGCTGCTGAACAAGCCAGCTGGATCACTCCGGTGCCAGGCGGTATTGGTCCAATGACTGTAGCCACATTGATGCAAAACACGTACGAAGCCAGTTTGTAAAGTCCTCCGGGAAGGAACGCAGATCAGCCAGCTGAATCAGTTGGCTTGGCTGCTTCCTGCTCTTCTTTGTCAGCCATTTTGGTGGCAATGGCTTTCATGGCCCGGTCAAAAATAGGGATTTGCTGCAACACATTGGCTTTTCCGCACCGGAAATCATTGGCCAGCTCGTCCAGACTTTTATCAGTGACTTTGACGCCGCGGGAATTAACAAAAAGTAATTTATTGCTGATGGGGCTGATCCAGGATAATTTGGCCCTGATGTTTTCGGTATCCTCTTCTGTCACAAACTCAATCCATTCTCCGGTTTGCATGGCTTTTGCTTTTTCATAGTGCTCATCTTCCAGGTGTTCTACTTGCTGATCGGGATCATTGATGGACCTGTTGGCTATGAAGTGAACGATTTCAGGTTTTTCTTCGGCATCCTGTGCAACATTAAACGCTTCCTGAGGGAGTACGAATTTGTGCTCAGTTTCGTCTTTGCTTTCTTCTATTTGGTTGATTTCTAAAAGCAATTGATACAGTTGCTTGCTTTTTTCCTTGATGGAGTGCTCATCAAATGCAACCAATCTCAGGCCTTTGCTGAGGTGATCAACCACATGGCTGATTTGTGCATTGGTTGCCATTTGTTTTTTTTCTTTGACTGAAACATAAATCAGCTTATCGACGAACTTTTCATAGTAATCTATTTTTTCGGGTTCGTTCTGATGTCTCAGGTGAGCGAGGATCAATACGTTGGCCCAGGGGGTTAATAACAACTCCGTCACCAGCTCAGGTAAGGAGTGATTTTTCATTTTCTTTTGTAACACATGTGCGGTTTTTTCTTTGGCCCGCATAATGCGTTCCTGACCCAGGGCTTTTTCAGATGTCCTTTTTTCAATGACCTGCATGCGCTTGGAATTTTTCTCTGAAAAAGAACTGAAATCTTCAATCAATCCGCTGAAATCAATCTCGGTGTATTCGGATTCAAGAATGGTTTGTACCATGGACTCGATTTTATTGATGAATTTGCCTTTTTTATCATCTTCTTCAGTCCAGCCTACTGAGGCCTTGGCGATATTATCCAATAACTTTCTGGCCGGATTATCTTTGTTTGACAACACTTTTCTGTCGTGCAGAGCCAGGTGCAGGTATGGAATCTGTAGTTTGCCAAGCAAGGCCTGTATGCGGTGTGGCAGATTCCGGTCTTCAACCAAAAACTGAAACAGCATACCAACCAAATCTATGGTGTCTTCATCCTGTTGCTTGATTTGTTTTTGCTCACCATTCTGGTCAAAACTTTTCAAACGGTTTAACAGTTCATTTTTGACTTCTGTGGGGCTGATAGAATGTTGTCTGGAATTGAGGTTTTGCAATTCTTCCATTTGCAAAACTCCAAGTACGTTATCAACCACATTGCCTTCAAAAACCGGAATGTTCATGTTTTGAGGAATGTGACGACGGTTCATGAATTGGTTGATCATTTCATAATGGCTGTCTGTCACATAAGCGCCTGAAGGATTGGCAGAAGTCATGTCATTGCCAGCATAATCCGGCAAATCAGGTTGAGGATGATCGGCATCCCTGTCCTGAGGAGGTTGACTGGCCATCCTTTGGGGGGCGCTGCCACCCCGGCCAACCCTGAATTTGAGATTGGGATAAATGCCTTCCTTGATCAGGAAATCATTGATTTCCTGATAGGGTGAGGTGAGATTTGGAATCAGGCTGCGCTCAAAAAGTTTAAGCATGATCAGTTCAACAGTGACACTGACATTCAAATGACTGAATGTTTCAGTGAATGATTTAACTGTGACTTCTGGTGAAACCGGTATTTCATGGGTTTTCAACTCATGGCCGGCAGCCAGCAGGGTGAATCGTTTTTCAAACGCGAACAACTGCTGATGTAAAAATGTATTGGCTTTTTCGATGATGTTGGAAACAGCCAGTTCCTGATCCAGTTCGCTTTCATCGACCAGTGACAGCGCATCTCCTGTGTCGACTCCCGGAGCAGATTTTTTGTTAAAGTAATTGTATTTGGCCGCTTTGAATTTTTTGAATACCTGTTGAATGTGTTCTGAGAATTTGCGCACCATGAGGTCTTTCTTCTTGCGAACTTCACGCATGGCTGTGAAGTATTCATTTTGCAGTTGATTGCTTTCGGCTTTTTCAGCCAGGTCAAACAGGCTGTCATCCAGTTTGTCGTAATAATCCCTGATGGCTGGTTTGAGCCCCCGAATATATATTTTGTGTATCTCAGGGAGGATTTTTCCCTGGCTGAGTTTTTCTTTCAGTTCAGGTGAAATATTGACAATGTTGTTGGGGTCTTTCGCTGTCATGTTGCAAAGTGGGTTGAGCAGAATTCCACTGTATCAAAATTAACCAGGACTATTTGTGACTTTCCTCACAGATGCTGTGCTGTTTGTTCTCCTTGCCCCGCTTTCACTGGCCAGGTTGCCAGTCATACCTGACCTGATAGGTGACGGTTTTACTGGATTTTGCCGGCACTTCCACAGTGAATTTAATGGTGCTGGCATTCAGTTTTTCATGGTCATCCGATTGCGCGATGATTTGCCATTGAGACCAGCGATAAAGTGGTTCGATGACTTCAACCAATTGAGGATGGTTTTTTTGGTTATCAAGGACAATCCTGAATTGCTCTGTCATGCTGTGCTTCTCGCTCTGAAAATCAATTTGCGTTCGGGAACCGGTGACATCAAATGACTGTCCGAGTTTGAGTGAGATGGTTTTGTTGTCTGCCGTGTGGTCAATGTAGTCCTCACCAATAAATTGAGGGTTGTCTCCTTGACTGTCCATCATGTTGACCCGCATGCGGCCGGCTGGCAAAGGGTGACCCAATTGGTTTTCGCTGTCATTGTCAAATAACAGGAATGCATCAATTTTGGTATTGCCGGTTTGCAGGTAGTTGCGATCGGTCACTGGTCGATGGTAGTTGATGCGCTGCATTTGACTGCCATTGTATTCGAGCACATGCCTGCATTCAATGTCGTAGATGGCAGGCAGGAATGGAATTTGTTTGGTTGCATTGTTCGGTAAATCCACCCGCCTGGGTAACTGATACAAGTGATATTCAAACAATGATTCCTCAGAAAACTGACTGTCTGCTGTCATGGCAAAAGCTTCTTTTCTGATGGCTCTGGGCTGGTTTCTTTGTACTCGGTTGACATCGCCGGCAATCAATTTTAATTGGGTTTCAGTAAAGCCGGTACCGGATTTATTGACCAGCGTGACCCATGTGGAAAGGTCCATGCGACACTGTTTTTTTTGATTGGATAACAAGATGTTGTAATCCACCCACCAGGTCATGCCTTTGGTTTGATAACTCAGGGCGAAGGATTGATTGCCCCTGACTTGAGATTCCATCAGCCAAACCAGAGTAGGTCTGGTCAGCAGTCCACCAGGTAATTCTGGAAATTCGATCTGATTCCAGTCTTTAATGGTGGTGATTTTCTGTGCCTCGGTTCGCAGCGTCAATCCACCCTCAGTGCTCAGCAAAATGCCAGTTGTTTGGATGCTTTCATCACCCTGATTGTGATTGACGGTGATGCTCTGGTCTATGTATTTGAGCAGCAATTTTTCTGTGCTGACCAGATCAAATTGAAAATCCTGATCAAGGATTTGTATGTCATCGGGATTTTTGTCCAGTTTCAGGGTTACAGTGGTTGGGTCAATGTGTTCGGCCACATCGTTGATAGACAGCGTAAAACGCCCTTCAGTGAATTCAGCCTGCCGGTGTTCATTGACCACAGCGAATCCCGGGATGTTGTGGGCATTTGTCAGTTGACTGGTATTCAGAGCACCCTGGTGATTACCTGAATAAATGGTGATTTGGTTGTTTGCTTTGCTCATGCCAGCGGCCATCATTGCGGTTAAAAGAATTGCCTTTTTCATGTTCAGTCAGTGAAAAACTCTCTGGAAAATTTGACGTTCAATTCAATATCTTCGTCTGCAATGGGTTTGGCAGTGATGTTGAAATTTACATCTTCCTGATTGTTCAGTGCGAAGGTGCCCAGGTAGTACACAGCTTCATTTTCTTCAACGATCTTGAACAGTTTGATTTCTTTGTTTTGATTCAGCAGGTTATTGGCCTGGATGTCGACATTGGCTTCAACTGCAGTTGCTGGTGTGTTGCGGGTATTCAAGACCGAAACACTGATGATGCCGCGGTTTTTGGATCGCACAATTTGATAGGTGTTGGCGATTTCTTTGGCCAAAAATGTTGATGGGAACGTGTTGTAGTGGAGTTCATAATGTCCTGCTTTGACTTTTTGTTCTGCCCAGCCAGTCTGGGCGAACATCAGCAGGCAGGTCATGATGGTTGTGGTCAGTGTTTTCATGTCTGTCTCCGGTTTGTGTGCTTGGACAGAAGTTGTAGCCAGCGCTTGCGGGCAATGGGTTTACTTCTGATGTCAGGGTTTAGATTGAACCGTCAGTCAATCCTCGCCACCGTAATCAATATAACACAATCAACCGTGCAGCTCACGTTAAATTCCATCGCCTGCATTATCCCTGAATAAGGTTGTGTTTAAGGCGTTCAGCCAGCTCTGAATAACAGAACGGATAAAAAAAAGGCCGGCAGTTGAATTGCCGGCCTGGTTGCTGGAATGGTTATATCAAGCCAGCAGGTCTTTGATGGTTTCACCCAGAAAAGTGGGTGACTTAACTGTTTTGACACCGGCCGCCTCAAGGGCCTCGTATTTGGCTTGTGCGGTGCCTTTGCCGCCTGCCACGATGGCACCAGCGTGTCCCATGCGTTTGCCAGGAGGTGCGGTCACACCGGCAATATAAGACACCACAGGTTTGGTGACATGCTCTTTGATGTATTCAGCGGCTTCTTCTTCTGCCGATCCACCAATTTCACCGACCATGATGATACCATCAGTCTGGTCATCAGCCTGAAACCATTTCAGACAATCAATGAAGTTAGTGCCCTGAATCGGGTCACCGCCGATGCCGATACAGGTGGACTGGCCAAGTCCCACAGAAGTGGTTTGGTGGACCGCTTCATAAGTCAGGGTGCCTGATCTGGAAACAATGCCAATTCTGCCGGGTTGGTGAATGGCCGCTGGCATGATACCAATTTTGCATTCGCCCGGCGTGATGACTCCCGGACAATTAGGACCAATCATGACCACTTCTGGGTTGGCGTCCAATACAGTTCTGACTTTCATCATGTCCAGCACAGGAATGCCTTCGGTAATGGTCACAATCAGTTTGATGCCGGCATCTACTGCTTCCAGAATCGCATCGGCAGCAAATGGTGGTGGTACAAAAATCACTGATGCATTGGCACCAGTCTCATTCACGCCGTCAGCAACGGTGTTAAATACCGGTCGGTCAAGGTGGCTGGTTCCGCCTTTGCCGGGGGTGACGCCACCGACCAGGTTGGTACCATAGGCAATGGCTTGTTCACTGTGAAAGGTGCCTTGTGAGCCAGTGAAACCCTGAACCAGCAATCTGGTGTCTTTATTGACTAATACGCTCATGATTGTGCTCCTACAGCAGCCACTGCTTTGTTGGCTGCATCATCCAAATTATCGGCTGCAATGACAGCCAGTCCGCTTTCATCCAGAATTTTTTTGCCGGCTTCAACATTGGTGCCTTCCAGTCTGACCACAATGGGTACTTTTACACCAACTTCTTTGATGGCCGAGATGATGCCGTCGGCAATCAGGTCGCAACGTACAATACCGCCAAAGATGTTGACCAGAATCGATTCAACATTGGGATCAGATAAGATGATCTTAAAGGCTATGGCTACGCGTTCAGCGGTGGCTCCGCCACCTACGTCCAGGAAATTGGCCGGATCACCACCTTTGAGTTTGATCACATCCATGGTGGCCATGGCCAGGCCGGCGCCATTGACCATACATGCAATATTGCCTTCCAGTTTGATGTAGTTCAGGTCGTGCTCATGGGCTTTGGCTTCTGCCGGGTCTTCCTGAGTGATGTCTCTTAAATCAGCCAATTGAGGATGTCTGAAATCGGCGTTGTCATCAGAATTGATTTTGGCATCCAGGGCAACGACGTTCTTCTGATCATCAATGATCAATGGATTCACTTCAATGAGTGACAGGTCAAGATCGATGAACATCTGATACATTTGCATCATGATGTGGGTCAATTGCCGGACTTGTTTGCCATTCAGTCCCATGGCGAAGCCGGCTTTACGGCAAGCATAGGGGAAAAGTCCTTCAGTGTTGTCTATTTTGATGGTGTGAATTTTTTCAGGGTTGGTTCTGGCCACTTCCTCAATTTCCACACCGCCCTCGGCTGAAGCCACGAACGACAGGCATTTGCTGGCCCGGTCTACCAGCAGACTCAGGTAGATTTCCTGCTCGATGTCAGCTGCTTCTGTGATCAACACTTCATTGACCGGCAAGGCCAGGCCGCCAGTCTGATAAGTCTGAATTTTCATGCCAAGCATGTCAGTGGCATACTGTTTGACCTCTGCCAGTGTTTTTGCCAGTTTTACACCACCTGCTTTACCCCGGCCACCAGCATGAACCTGAGCTTTGACAACCCACATGTCACACTCGAGTGATTCAGCCGCTGCAACGGCCTCTTCAGGAGTGCGGGCCACTTGTCCCCTGGGGATGGGTATGTTGTACTGGGCAAATAAGTCTTTTGCCTGATATTCATGAAAATTCATATTAGATAATTCCTGATTGATTCAAATATTTATACCGCGGGGTATTTTAGCTGAAAGTCAGGTGTTTTTGGGGTGAAAGTTGTAATTAGATCAGCTTCTCTGGTGATTGCCGCTACGGAGGTATCGGCTTGGGCATGCCTGGGCATGCCGGACTGTTATTTTGGGCACTGGAAGGACAAAGACTGGTCGCCTGGATGGTCAGTGTCTTAAGGACTGTTCAGGCATGCAGGTGTTGGTTTGTGGCGCCAAAAAAGTGATCAGGAAGGTGCGGCAAATCAAGTCAGTGACTTGGTGCAGGGGCAGGTTTTGCACTTTCCTTAAAATGAATCCGCTAAATAGTTGTAAACAATTGATATTTTCATGTAAAGTATTGAGTAATTATGGCCACAAATACTGATTAAGCGAAAACCGAATGAATGTAGCTGGTACAAAAACAATGGTGAGCGGTGCATTGCGTCGCCTGGTCCAGGAAGGTGTGGTTGACATGGATGTGGCTACCGAAGCCAATGAGACCTCCAGAAAGCAAAAAATCCCGTTATTCACCTATCTGATAGACAACAAGATTGTTGATCCTGGCGTGCTTTGCGAGGCCGCTTCCAAGGAATATGGGGTGCCCATATTTGATGTCAAAGCCCTGGATTTTGCTGCCACTCCCAAGGAGCTGGTTTCTGAATCTTTGATTGAAAAGCACCAGGTGCTGCCATTGTTCCTGCGTTCCAAGAAAGTGTTCATTGGTATTTCAGATCCGACCAATGTCAGGGCGTTAGAGGAAGTGCGCTTCAATACCAATCACACCGTAGAGCCCATTTTGGTCAGGCAGGATCATTTGGGTGAGGCCATAGAAGAGGCGTTGAAGGAGTCTTCTTCAGTTCTCGACGATCTGGGCGATGAAGGGTTGGAGAACCTTGAGTACGATGATGAAGAACAAGAAGAAGTCAGCGATTCGGTTGATGATGTGGCTGACTCTCCGGCGGTTAAACTGGTCAATAAAGTCTTGCTGGATGCCATCAAGCGCGGTGCTTCTGATATTCACTTTGAACCCTATGAAAAGACTTACCGGGTGAGGTATCGCATCGATGGGATGTTAAAAACAGTGGTCAAACCACCGAAAAACATGACCAATAAAATTGCTTCCCGACTGAAAGTCATGTCTAAGCTGGACATTGCAGAAAAGCGCGTACCTCAGGATGGCAGGGTTAAGCTGAATTTGTCGAAAACCAAAGCCATCGACTTCAGGCTGAGTACTTGCCCGACATTGTTTGGTGAAAAAATCGTGATGCGTGTTCTGGATGCCTCGGCAGCGAAAATGGGCATTGATAAACTGGGTTATGAGGATGAGCAAAAACAACTGTTTATGGATGCCATCGTCAAGCCATACGGCATGGTGCTGGTCACCGGGCCGACAGGTTCCGGTAAAACCGTTTCTTTGTACACGGCGCTCAACATTCTCAACACCGAAGGTCGAAACATATCAACGGTAGAGGATCCGGTGGAAATCAGGGTTAATGGCATCAATCAGGTACAACAAAACGCCAAACAAGGCATGACCTTTTCGGCTGCATTGCGGTCCTTCCTGCGGCAGGATCCTGACGTGATCATGGTGGGTGAGATCCGGGATCTGGAAACCGCGGAAATCGCCATCAAAGCAGCGCAAACAGGCCACATGGTATTGTCAACGTTGCACACCAATAACGCGCCTGAAACCGTCAGCAGGATGATGAACATGGGCGTGGCACCTTTCAACATCGTTTCAGCGGTGTCTTTGATCATTGCACAACGACTGGCCAGGCGACTGTGTGATTGTAAAAAGCCCACTGAACTTGAGCGGGATGTTTTGCTCGAGGCGGGATTTACTGACGAAGACATTGAAGAGGGTTCAATCTTTGACCCGGTGGGTTGTTCCAAGTGTAATGAAGGATACAAAGGCAGGGTGGGTATATATGAAGTGATGCCCATCACAGAAAACATCAAGAAAATCATATTAAATGGTGGCAACTCCCTGGAGATTGCTGAACAAGCTGAAAAAGACGGCATTTCCAATCTTCGTAAATCAGCTTTACTGAAAGTCAAGAATGGCATCACCGGGTTGGTTGAAGCCAATCGGGTCACTGTGGATTAATATTATGGCAAAAGTGCAAAGAATCGACGAACTACAAACTTTTGAATGGGTCGGCATCGATAAGGTCGGCAAAAAAATGAAGGGTGAGCAGCAGGCCAAGTCTTCAACACTGGCCAAAAACGAGCTGCGCAGGCAAGGTATTCAGGTCAAAAAGATCTACAAAAAGCGCAAATCTCTGTTTTCCGGTGGCAAAGCCATCACTGCACAGGATATCTCATTGTTCAGCCGGCAGTTGGCGACCATGATGGAATCAGGCGTGCCGATGGTGCAAGCCTTTGAAATCATCGAAAGTGGTCAATCCAACCCCAGAATGGCCAAGATGCTGAATGAAGTGAAAACCGAGATACAATCGGGCTCGACATTGGCCGAATCTTTGGGTAAGCACCCGGTTCACTTCGACGAATTGTATTGCAACCTTGTTAATGCGGGTGAGAAAGCCGGTGTGCTCGATGAGTTGCTGGACACCATTGCATCTTATAAAGAACGCACAGAAGAGATCAAAGGAAAAATTAAAAAGGCATTGTTTTACCCGGCGGCTGTTTTATTCGTTGCCATTGGTGTGACGATTTTGTTGCTGGTCAAAGTGGTTCCAGAGTTTCAGAACATGTTCACCAGTTTTGGTGCAGACCTGCCAGGCTTGACCCTGATGGTGGTGGATGCATCCAAAGCCATGCAGAAGTATTGGTGGATGGTACTTGGGGGTTTGATCGGTGGGGTATGGGCTTTCGTGTATTTTAAAAAGAGGTCGCTTAAGTTTGCCCATGCGCTTGATCGCTTATCGCTGAAAATACCGATTGTTGGTGGCATTCTATTCAATGCCGCAGTGGCGCGTTTTTCCAGGACATTGTCCACTACATTCGCTGCCGGTGTACCGCTGGTTGAAGGTCTGGACACGGTATCCGGAGCTGTGGGTAATGTGGTGTTCAGAGATGCGGTGCTGAAAATCAAAGAAGATGTCAGTACCGGTCATCAATTGCAATTGTCCATGAGCCAGACTGGATTGTTTCCTCATATGGTGGTGCAAATGGCTTCCATTGGTGAGGAGTCTGGTAATCTGGACGCCATGTTGGCGAAAGTTGCAGACTATTATGAGCAAGAGGTTTCCAATGCCGTGGATGCATTGAGTAGTTTGCTTGAGCCCATTATTATGGTATTGGTTGGTGGTTTAGTGGGTGTGATGGTGGTTGCCATGTACCTGCCGATCTTCAAAATGGCGTCTGTCTTTTAATATGGACTTAATCAGTTTGTTCCAACAATCACCATTGCTTTTGGTGGTTGTTTTGTTTGTGGTTGGTTTGATCGTGGGTAGTTTTTTGAATGTGGTCATACTGCGTTACCCACCGGTGCTAGAATATGACTGGAAGAAAGATTACGCTGAATTCACCGAAACCCCATTTGATCAGAGTAAACCACCTGGTCTGGTGTTCGCCAGATCGCACTGTCCCAAGTGTAAGGAGCAACTGTCAGCATGGCACAACATTCCAGTGATCAGCTACCTGATACTCAGGGGGCGATGTCACTTTTGTCAGAACAGGATTTCGATCCGTTACCCATTGATTGAATTATTCAGTGGATTGCTGGCGGCGCTGGCGGCTTTTTATTATGGTTTCAGCTGGCAGCTTTTGTCTGTGTTGATGTTGATTTGGTTTTTGTTGGTCATCACCTGGATTGACATCGATACATATTTGATTCCTGATCAATTGAGTTTGTCTTTGTTGTGGCTGGGGTTGTTCTGTAGTTTATTTGACTTAACCATTTCCCCGGCGCAAGCCATCACCGGAGCCCTGGTGGGGTACTTGTCATTGTGGCTGGTATTCCAGTTGTTCAAATTGCTGACCGGCAAAGAAGGTATGGGCTATGGTGACTTTAAATTGCTTGCAGCAGGCGGCGCCTGGATCGGTGCAGAAGCGCTGATTGGTGTGTTGATGGTTGCATCTGTGACTGGGCTGCTGCTGACTTTGCTGTTGGCTGCATTCGGTCTTGGGCAAAAGAAAATTCCATTTGGTCCCTATCTCTCAGTCGGGATATTGGTGGCTTATTTTACTGATGGCAGTCTGTTGGATCTCTTGCTGCTCTGAATGTGTGTTGAAGTATGTCAGTGATGCTGATTGCACTGACCGGTGGGATTGCATCGGGTAAAACCATTGCTTCTGATTATTTGGCTGATCTCGGATTGCCGGTCATAGATACCGATGTGGTGGCACGTGAAGTGGTGCAGCCCGGGAGTCAGGGTCTTTCTCTTATTCGTGAAGAATTTGGTGGGCGGGTGATGAACAAGGAAGGTGGTCTGGACCGGAGCGCGCTTAAACAGTTGGTTTTCAATGATGTCGATAAGCTGAAGAAACTCAATGCCATTTTACATCCACTGATTCAACAAGGGGTTGGCAGTCATCTCAGGAGCATTGATCGCCAGCTGGCTGTGATAGTCATTCCTTTGCTGACCAGTCAGGTTGTGAACGCTTATGCAATTGATCGTGTATTGATGATCGATGTGAGCCAGCAAGTACAACTAAAACGAGTGATGTCGCGGGATCAGGTTGGTCAGGAGATGGCGCATAAAATCATTGATTCACAGCCGGACAGGTTGACTAAACTGGCACTGGCTGATGATGTGTTGGTTAATCATGATTCCATTGCGTCATTGAAATCAAAGTTGAAGTTGTTGTTGCCTGTTTATTTGGCTTTGAAAAGCATTCAGCGGTGATCATTTAATTGATGCATTGAAAAAAACCTTCAGTTATAATTCCGCAACCCCTTTGAGGGCCTGTAGCTCAGTTGGTTAGAGCAGTGGACTCATAATCCATTGGTCGTAGGTTCGAGTCCTACCAGGCCCACCATTCCTTTTATAGCTTAAGCCGATGTCATTAAATCCTTGGTCATTGACTGCTGTGAGCTGGTCACCTCAAGACAGTAAAAAAACCCATATAAATATTAAATATGTCTTGATTATTCAATACTTTAAAGGTTATTCTTGCAATGGCTTCTTAAAAAAAGTAAAGTATATATGGAAAATGTGATTAGTCACACAGAAAAGAATCATTCATGTGGGACAATGATCCTGAAATCCATGTGTTATTGATAACTACTTAAGAGAGAGAATGTTTTGCAGTTGTTAGGTCGTAAAAAAATCCAGTTGGTTGGCGTTGACGTCAGTTCTTCCGCAGTCAAGATACTGCAGCTGTCAGGCAGTCTGGACAACATAAAAGTTGAAAGGTATGCCGTCGAACCTCTGGCGGTCAATGCAGTGGTTGATAACAGTATTGCAGAAGTTGATCTGGTATCAGCAGCCATCAGTAAAGCATTTAATAAGGCCGGTATTAAAGTTAAAAACGCTGCCACGGCAGTGTCCGGTTCTTCTGTGATCACTAAAATCATACAAATGCCCAGTGAGTTGACTGAAGACGAGTTGGAAGTACAGCTTGAACTCGATGCCACACAATATATTCCGTATCCGATTGATGAAGTTAGTCTGGACTTTTGTGTGCTGGGCCCGGTTGAAAACAATCCGGATGTGAATAACATACTGATTGCCAGTTCCCGTTCCGAAAATGTTGATGTGTTTATTGAAGCATTTGTGGGTGCTGGGCTGGATTTGAAAGTGGTGGATGTGGAAGCATTTGCCATCGAGCGCTGTTTTAATATGGTGAAAGATGACTATGGCATTGATGACAATGAAGTGGTTGCTCTGTTTGATATTGGCGCCAACACCACCACCATGCACGCCATGCATAAGAAAACCGGCATATACAGTCGCGAACAATCATTCGGCGGTCGTCAATTAACTGAGGAAATCATGCAGCGGTATGGCTTGTCATATGACGAGGCTGGACTGGCAAAACGTCAGGGCGGTTTACCGGACAGTTATGAAACAGAAGTGTTGCAATCATTCAAGGATACGTTGGTTCAACAAGTCAGCAGGGCGTTACAGTTCTTCTTTTCAGCCACTGAGTTTGGCAATGTGGATCGCATTTTGCTAGGTGGAGGATGTGCATCCATCCCTGAGATTGATGCTTTGGTAGAAGATCAGGTGGGTGTGCCTACGGAAATCATCAACCCTGTTAATAATTTTAAACTGTCTTCCAAGGTGAGCAGAGAAGCTCTGGAAGCAGATTCTCCGGCAATGATGTCTGTTGTCGGTTTGGCGTTGAGGAATTTTGACTGATTATGGCAAAGATTAATTTACTACCTTGGCGTGAAGAGAGGCGTCAGCAATTAACCAAAGAGTTTTACATGTTGCTCGGTGTCGCTGCTGCAGTAGCGGTGCTTTTGTTTGGTTTGACTTTTTACTATTTTGATCAAAGTATTCAGTACCAAAAGCAGCGTAACACGTTTCTGGACAGAGAAATCACCAAGCTTGATCAGCAAATTGAAGAAATCAAAAAACTGGAAAAACAAAAGGCTAATTTGATTGCCAGGCAAACTGTCATTGAAGAACTGCAGTCCAGCAGGACGCAAATGGTTCACCTGTTTGATGAGTTGGTTAAAACCATACCCAACGGGGTTTTTCTTGAGAAAATCACGCAGAAAGGAACCACCCTGTCAATGGAAGGCTATTCGCAATCTCACTCCAGGGTTTCTGATTACATGCGCAGGTTGGACAGCTCTTCCTGGTTTGAAAAAATTGAATTGGATTATATCAAAGCAGATACCACCCTTGTTTCGCATGAACAAAAGTTCAAACTCAGTGTAAAGCTGATCAATCCAAATCGTAAAAAAGACACCGATGAGGGCGTTTCATGAGCATTATTGACGAAATTCAAAGTTTAGACACCAGCAATCCTGGTGGGTGGTCCACGCCAATTAAAGTTGGCGCAGCAGTGATGTTGCTGATTGTGATTTTGGTGTTGGGTTATTTTCTGAAAGTTAAAGACATGATGGCCTCACTGGATGGATTGCAAAAGAAAGAAGTCACATTGAAGAACAGCTATGCATCTAAGCACCTTAAAGCTGCACAACTGGACGACTATCGGGATCAATTGGAAGAAATGGAAATTATTCTGCAATCCATGCTGAGGCAGTTGCCCAGCAAAAATGAAATGTCTGATTTAATTGTTGATGTGTCGCAAACCGCATTGGCCAGTGGCATCGAGAATGAATTGTTCGAACCAGGTGCTGAAGCTCTGAAAGACTTTTATGCTGAAAAACCAATTTCCTTACGGATGAAAGGTAATTACCATGAGTTTGGTAATTTTGTCAGTGGGGTGGCATCGCTGCCCAGGGTTGTGATCCTGACCATGCATGACATTTCATTGAAACCTGTTGGAGATTCGTTGCTGGGTGGGCAGTTGCTGTTGGAAGGTACTGCGAAAACCTACCGTTACCTTGATGAAGACGAAGTCGCACCTGCAGATACTCAGGCATCAGGAGGTCGAAAATGAAAAGAGGTGTTTTGCTGATGTTTGTTTTGTTGATGGCCGGATGTGCTAATGACATGACTGATTTGAATGAATTCATGGCCAGGCAGAAAAATGTTCCTGTTCCAGCCATTGATCCATTGCCACAACTGACGCCGCATGAAGTGTTTGAGTACAGTGCTACTGGTTTAAGAGATCCATTTTCAAATGACCTGGAGGTCGATGAGGATGAGCAAGCTGAAAACCTGGCAATGGCAGAAGATGGCAGAGGTCCTGATCTGACTAGACGGAAAGAGTTCCTTGAAACATTTCCACTTGACAGTTTATTGATGGTTGGTACTTATCAGCAAGATGATAATTACTGGGCATTGGTGGTTGATCCTGAAGGTACCATTCACCGGGTATCGAATGGTCATTTTCTGGGTCATAATTATGGTCAGGTGACTGCCATATATGAAAATGAAATTCAATTAACCGAATGGTTGAATGATGGCTTAGGAGCTTGGCGGGAACGTGAAGCAGCCATGGCTTTAAAAGAAGAATAACAGTGAGTATATGTATGAATAAGCAATTTTTAACATCAGAAAATAACATGACAAAATACAAGTGTATATTGATTATTTTACTCATGTCTTTTGGCCATGTTTATGCGCAAAATGCCATCAATAACATAGACGTTAAGACAGGTGAGAATGGTGCAGTCATCATTGAATTTGAGTTTGATGGTGCGCCCACATTGCCAGAAGTTTTTTCAACAAACTTGCCTCCAAGACTGGCTCTGGATTTCGCTGGTACCAGCAATAACACCAATCAAAGAAACATCAATATTGGTACAGGTAGCGCCAAAGGTTTGAGGTTGGTTTCAGCCAATAACAAAACCCGGGTCGTGGTTGATTTGATGAATGAAGCGCAACACAGCCTGGACATCAAAGGAAACGTCATTGAATTGTCATTGACTGATTCCAGAAGGAGTTTTAACCGGACTGTATCGGCCACACAAAGCTCTGTTGATTTCATTGATTTCAGAAGAGGTGATGAAGGCCAGGGGGTCATCAGTGTTGAATTAAGCAGGCCTGATACCGGGATTAATTTATCTGAAATCAATGGAAAAATCATTGTTGAAATCAATAATTCAAATTTAACTGAAGCCATGGATCGAAAGTTGGATGTGATCGATTTTGCAACTCCAGTGACATTCGTTGATGCCCGTCAAAGTGGTACTGATGTAAAAATAGAAATTGAGTCCAATGGTATTGTGGATAAAATGGCTTACCAAACCGGTAACCGATACACCGTTGAAGTCAAAGAACGAAATCTGGATGATGGCGATAAATCAAAATTACTTGATGATGAAATTGTCTATGTTGGAAACCTGGTGTCATTTAACTTTCAGGATATTCCGGTCAGGTCTGTGATTCAGTTGATTGCAGATGCTTCACAATTAAACATTGTGGTGGCAGATAACGTACAGGGTAATGTGACATTGCGTCTGAACAATGTTCCCTGGGACCAGGCGCTTGATATTGTCTTACAAAGCAAACAATTAGATCAAAGAAGAGCCGGTGATGTGATTTGGGTTGCTCCTGCGGCAGAAATTGCTCAACGTGAGCAGGAAAAACTTGAAGCACTGAGTAAAAAAGAAGAACTTGAGCCTTTGGACAATGTGTTCATTCAGGTTAATTATGCCAAAGCTTCAGATTTGGCCAGTTTGATCAGTGGAACAGTTGAAGGTGAAGCTTCTGGGACATCCATGCTTTCTGATCGGGGAAATGTGGCTTTCGATGAGCGAACCAATACCCTGCTGATATCAGACGTTCCTGATCGGTTAAAAGTCATTCAAGAATTGGTAAATACCTTGGATCGTTCTGTACAACAAGTACAAATTGAGTCCAGAATTGTGGTTGCTTCAGAGAAATTCGGTGATGAACTGGGTGTTCGATTTGGCGTGACTGGTTCTCATGAAGACAAATATGGCAACATCATCAGTACCGGTGGTAGTGCATCAGCAGTTGATCGATTGAACAATGCTGCACTGAACAGAAGATATGTGTCACCTAGTGGTTCAGGATTGCCTACTGTGACACCATCGACTGAATTATCTGATCCCATTCCAGGACCACCATTGGGCGAACGTTTGAATGTTAACCTGCCATCTGCCGCCAGTACGGCCGGAAGATGGGCTGCCAGTATCCTGGCTGCTGATTTTCTGCTTGATCTTGAATTAAGTGCACTTGAGACAGAAGACCGTGGTGAAGTGATTTCATCACCAAGGGTTATCACAGCGAATCAGACTCAAGCCATCATCAAACAAGGTGTGCAAATACCTTATGAACAAGCCACCTCAAGTGGTGCAACGTCAATTGAATTTAAAGATGCTGTGTTGTCATTGAATGTCGTTCCTTTAATCACTCCGGATGAGCGTATAGACCTGACATTAAAAGTTGATCAGGATGCCATTGGTGAAGAAGTATCAACTTCATTGGGTGGTAGTGTACCTTCCATTGACACCCGATCCGTTGAAACCAGGGTGCTGGTTAATAATGGCCAAACAGTGGTATTGGGTGGTATATATGAACAAGTAAGAAGAACCACCAGATCCAAAGTTCCCGTACTGGGTGACATCCCGGGATTGGGTAATCTGTTCAGAAACAAAACTGTACAGGACGATAAAGCGGAGTTGTTGATATTCGTAACTCCTACAATAATTAAAGAAAGTTTATAAGAGATTAAAAGGTTAACTATGTTTAAATTTACAAAACAAATCATTGTCTGTTCTGTGGCCGCTATGATGTTAGCAGCCTGCGGTGGAAGTAGTGACAGTGGGGGAACTTCGCCTGGTCCTTCGGTTTCAAATTTGCGCATTTCGTTCAGTGCAGCATCGCCGTCTTTACCAGCTAATACCAATAACTTTCCCATTACACTGGACTCACCTTTTTTCACTCAGTTAACCGTGACTGTTACATTCGATAATGGCACCCCCATTACCGATGATACAAACATCCAATTGAGTACTTCTGATGTACAGGTTGCTCCCATTTCGCGCTTGGATGATCCTGAAACAACTGACATAAATGAGTTCACAACCTTGTTTGGCTCTGTCGGATCAGATTCAGCAGGTGGTACAGGAACATTTTTTATTCATGCCGTTGCTCCTGGTACGGTGACTTTGACAGCCTCTGCAGTCGATCCACAAACCGGTCGTACTTCCAGAGCAACTTTCAACTACACCATCACACAAGGTCCGGAACCTTTTGAGCGTTTAGAAGTTGAAGCAGTACAACAAAGCTTACCAGCCAATGTGTTTGATTTAACCCCACAGCAAGCATTCAGAACGGTTTACAACACCGAAGCTGAGATCAGTTTCAGAGACCCACTGGGCAATTTTGTCAGCCCGGGTGCAACTGGTGATCAATCTACCGTTGAAGTTTCTATCAACCCACTCAGTGTGGCTGCATTTTCTACATTGGATGATCCAACCACTGAAGAAATTAATGAAATTTTTGTTACCCTGGGTTCCGCACCGGTTGATATGGTAGCAGGTAAAGGTAAGATATTTATTTGGCCCCGCGATCCGGGCATTGCCACCATAACAGTCAATGCATTTGATCAATTCACGGGTGAAACAATTGCCACTCAATATGACATTGAAGTGGTATCAGGTGGCAGTACAGATCTGCCAACCAGCATCCGCTTAGTTGGTTCTGGTGCCAACTACATCAATGGATCTGGTGGGGCACAATCTCAGGTTGTTCAGGTGTTTGTTGATGCCTCTGATGTTCCGGTTGGCAATCCTAATGGTTTCAATAACGTGATGGTTGACATCAATACGGATGGGCCAAACAGTGGCGAAAAAATTTCTGGTGTGAATGCTCAGGGTCAAAATGTTCAGGGTAGTTCAATCAATATCCCAACCAACAATGGTGTGGCCAGCTTGCAGCTGCTGAGTGGTAATTCAGCCAATACTGTGATCATGACCACTACCACAGACCGAGCTGATAACAACGTAGATAATGGGCTGCAGGATCCTATCACTGCTCAACGAAGTTTTGCCATCAGTGATGGTATATTATTTGGCCTGGATATCACCATTCCTAACCTCAATAATCTGTTCATCAATAACGTATCTGATCAGGTATCAACCGAAACCGGACTTGGTAACCTTGATGGTACCTACACCATGACCATCAGTGCCATTGGAACAGACAAAGGTGGCAACCCTGCATTACCGCAACAAATTCAATTTGGTTTGATTGATAGCCCAATCGTAGGTTTTCCACAGGATGGTCCTGGCACATTTGTGATTTCAGGAACTGATGGTGATCCGCAAGAAGGTGGTTCACTGTTCACATCAGTTGGCGGAGAATTTCAAACTGCCGGTGGTGGTGCTCAACCAGGTGATACTTTGTTGGTATTCGGTGAAGAAATCCTTGGTAATGAAGACCTTGAAAGTGCCGTGACAGTTCAGTCTGTAAATTCACAAACGTCAATAACCATTGCGGAAGACTTTAACCGCAATGACCTGACAGGAACCATTGTGAATGATTTAGGTATCTTCCCTTACATAGTTGGTCGAGCTGTTGATGGCAACATTTTGGCTACAGCCAACATTGATGACAATGGTGTGGCTTCCACAGAAATCAACTATCCGGTATCCAAGTTAGGCAAAATTGCGGGTATTTATGCCAAAGGACAGGGTGTAACTGTCAATAATGTCACACGCTCCGTTACTGATTCTGAATTGATTTTGTATCCAGGTATTGCGTCAATCCCATCTGCTGGGCTGAATGCATTCATCACCGTAGCGCCCAGTGTCATTCCAGCTAACATGGAAACAGCAGTAACTGTTTGTGTGTATGACGCAGCACAACATCCTATTCAGGGAGCCAACATTCAATGGGCTTTCCTGGGTACTGGAAATGGATTCATCGATGGTGTTCTGGGATCAGGTATCATGGATAACAGATCAGGTGCCGATGGTTGTGCCACTGGTATCGCTAATCCTACTGGAATCATTACATCAGGAACCGATACTGGTTACGTATTTAATGTTGGGAACATCACTTGTCAAACTGATAATGATAATGTTTGTATTCAAGTAGCTGATCCAGGTGCGATCTATTTGTCTGCCACACCAGCCTTCCATAACAACAGTGGTGTGAAGATCATTGACCTGTTCCTGTTCGGCGGAAATGGCCAGGGCATTCCCAATGTACCATTGTTTGTGAGTTGTCAATCCAGCGGTGGTGAATTGCGTGTGCAGGTAGAGCCAGGCGCCACAGATGAAAATGGTATGACTACATCCAATATTTTTGCCGCACTTGATGGCATCAATGAGTCATTCTCTGGTACTTGTGACTTCACCACTGGTGAAGGCAGTCCTACGGCAACAGTGACATTCAATGGTATTGACTTATGTACCTTGAACACTTCACCATTGCCTCCGGGATGTGGACCTTAAGATTCATTCATTGAATAAAAAAAACCCACCATTTGGTGGGTTTTTTTTTGGTGACTAAATACACATGAACTTGACTGATATATCAATACAATATGATGATTACAAAAATTAATGGCGTTATGAGAATTTTCTGGACTTCAATTACATGCATGCTGCTTTTGGCATGTCAAAGACCACCGGCTGAGGACAGTCAAAAAGACAAGGATAAAGAGGAAGATAAAATCATCATCAACGTAGAAGCTGATCAGTCTTTCTTGGGTGATTCGCAAGCTACATTCCGATCAACCGCAGTTCTTGAAGCTGATCGGGCTGCCACAGTCACCACCAAAACCAGTGGTATCATTCTTGATGTCGTAGTGGAAGAAGGTGACCTGGTTAAACAAGGAGATGTTTTATTGGTTCTTGAATCAGATGAACAACAATTGTCGTTACAAAGTGCTCAGGCAAATTATAAAAAAAGTTTGAGTAATTACGAGCGAGCCAAACAATTGGTTGATAAGGGTTTAACTAACCAGGAACAACTGGACAACCTGAGATTTGAAACAGAAGCCCTTAAAGCCTCATTGGACCAGGCAAAAATGAACCTGTCATTCACCAAAGTCAGGGCTCCATTTGATGGTGTGGTGGTCAAACGACACGTCAAGATTGGCAATTTAATTCAAAATGCAACGGCTGTTTTTGATGTGGTTGATTTTGGCTCTTTGCAAGCCAAAATAGATGTCCCGGAACATCATTGGAGCATCATGAA
The DNA here is from genome assembly GCF_002000055.1 of Marinicella sediminis. Lineage (GTDB taxonomy): Bacteria > Pseudomonadota > Gammaproteobacteria > Xanthomonadales > Marinicellaceae > Marinicella > Marinicella sediminis. The sequence continues at coordinate 92,571 of NZ_MVBD01000005.1, forward strand.
AGCCGGGCTTGAAGTTAAATATGAGTTTGATGCATTGAATGAGCAGATTGAGTTTGGCAAAGTCATCAGAGTAAGTCCAATGGTTGATTCGTCAACAGGAACTTTTGAAGTCACAGTTTCAGTAGATAACCAAACTCAATTACTCCGACCTGGTTTGTTTGCCAAAGCATACATCATTTATGATCAACGTTCTGAGGCTGTTTTGGTAAATAAAGATGCGGTTATCAGGGAAGATGATAACGTATTTGTGTTTGTGGCTGATGGTGATGACAAAGTCATCAAAAAATCAGTTAGCCTGGGATATGAGATGGATGATACGTTTGAAATCACTGCTGGCCTGGATGCAGGTGAAGTTGTGATTACGACTGGAAAAAATAACCTCACACCTGATTCACACATCAACATCGTTAACTACGACGCGTCCTTATGATCAAAGGTATCACAGAATTTGCCATAAACAGGCGGGTTACCGTATGTATGCTGGCCATTGGCTTCATCTTGTTTGGCTACATTGCCATGAAAGAAATGCCTGTGACTTTATTGCCTTCCCTGGAATACCCAACTTTTACGATCAGGACAGAGTTTGAAAATGCCGGACCTGAGGAAATCGAGTTGTTGATCACCAAACCGATTGAAGAAAGTGTAGGTGTGGTCAAGGGTATCGCGAAAATATATTCAGTTTCTACGACGGGTCGATCGGATGTCAAACTACAATTTAATTGGGATGCTGACATCAAAAGAGCGGCTTACGATGTCCGTGACAGGATGGATGCAGTACAACTCCCATTGGACGCAGAAACTCCGATTCTGCTGCGCTTCAATCCATCCACAGATCCGATCATGCAGTTGTCATTCAGTTTGGAGGGCGTTGATGACATCAATCAATTGAAACAATTGCGATCTTATGCTGATTTCAGTTTGAAAAAAAAGCTGGACCCATTGTCTGGTGTTGCTGCTGTTAAAATCAGTGGAGGCTATGAAAAAGAAATAGAGATCTTACCAGATCAGTTTAAATTGTCTCAACTTGGCTTAAGTATCAGTGATATTTCATCACGCTTAAGACAGGAAAACATCAATCTATCAGGTGGATCAATCAAACAAGGCAGTAAGATGTTTTTGGTTCGCACGGTTAACCAGTTTCGCAACCTCAATGCGATCAAAGATCTGATCATCACTAAAAAAGATGGCAGAATCATCCGCATCAATGATGTTGCAGATGTTGTATTGGGCCATAAGGACCGTAAATCCATAAACCGGTTAAATGGCAAAGAGGCCATTGAAATTGCCATTTATAAAGAAGGCGATAGCAACACAGTCGCTGTGGCAGAAGCGGTGAAGGAAAAACTCGAAGAAATTAAAGATGAACTTCCGGAAAACACCCGGTTGAGTATCATCGATGACCAGTCATTGTTCATCAAAGATGCCATTGATAATGTCATCAGCGCGGCCATCATTGGTGGGTTATTGGCGGTACTGATGATTTACCTTTTTTTGCGCGATGTGATGGCCACTGCCATCATTGGTCTTTTGATCCCGGTATCTGTCATATCCGGTTTTTTCTTCATGTATCAGGCTGGTGTGAGTTTTAACATCATGTCATTGGGTGGAATCGCACTGGCTGTTGGACTGCTGGTGGATAATGGAATTGTGGTGTTGGAAAACATCGCTGCAAAGTTCAAGCGCAAAACATCCCATTTGGATGCAGTGAAAGACGGCGCCAGAGAAGTGGGTGGTGCCATCACGGCATCAACACTTACCACCATTGCTGTGTTTTTACCTTTGGTATTTGTCGAAGGTATTGCAGGACAATTGTTCAAAGACCAGGCTTTGACAGTGACATTTACACTGATCGTTTCATTGGTGTTTGCTTTGATTCTGATTCCTATGTTATCAAGCCTGACACACAAAAATATGAAGACCACGGTTGACGTTGGTCAACAGTCATATCAGGTTAAAACCAAGATGGGGCAAAAGGTCAGGAGAACCCGCAAGTTTATTTTCAACGATCTGATTGATGCGGTTTTGCGGTTATTTACCTGGATTATTTCCTGGGTGGCACAACTGTTAAGATGGCTGCTGGCCATCCCGTCAGCCATTGTCATTCAATTGTATGAAACACTGTTGTCGATCTACTCCAGGGTATTGCCTTGGGCCTTGCGCAACCGATTGGTGGTTATGCTGGTCGCCGGGATGACTTTTGCCGGTTCCTTGTCTCTGGTTCCAAAACTGGGTCTGGAATTAATTCCTGATCTGGATGCCAATAAGATTAAGTTGAACTTTCAATTGGCGGAGGGTGAAACCATTGAACGAACCGATCAATTGTTTCAGACAATGAGTCAGGAGTTCGCTGATCTGGCTGATGTGGCGTTGGTTTATGGTTACAGCGGTGAAGGCAATCAGCTGGATACTTCGCCTTTGACCGGTGGTGAAAATTCAGGTCAAATTGTGCTGAATTTAAAAGCCAATGCAGACAAACAGCAGATTCAGCAACGGTTAACAGAAGCCTTCGCGGCACAGCCCGGCGTACAAAGTGAACTTGAAACGGGCCAGTTTTTTGATCTTGCTACACCGATTGAAGTGGAATTGGTTGGTTACGACCTGGCTCTGCTTGAAGAAGGAGCTGTTTTGGTGGCTGAGTTGTTGAATGCTGACGGTCGTTTTATCAATGTTGACGACGGCGTAGAGCGTGGCAATCCAGAAGTTCAATTGTATTTTGATCAGGAAAAAGTGGCTTCTCTGGGGATGAATGTGGCTCAGGTAGCCAATAATGTCGTCAACAATGTATTGGGTAAAGTTGAGACCACAGTTCATTGGCAGGACCAGAAAGTAGAGTTAAGGGTCAGAACCATTGAGGATCAAAGGAACTCAGTTGAGGACATTCGAAATCTGATCATCAATCCTGCCAGTGAATCACCTGTTCGCTTGAGTGATGTGGCTGAGGTCAGGTTGTCAGAGGGACCTGGGCAGATTAATCGCAGAAACCAGGATCGTGCCGTTGTGGTTTCTGCTGACATTCAGGGCGTTTCGCTGGGTGAAGCGGTCAGTTGGTTAAAACAGGAAATCACCGAACTGGAAATTCATCCCCTGGTGTATGCCAAAGTCACAGGTCAGAATGAAGATCTGGAATCATCGAACAAATCGATGATTTTCGCTCTTACGCTGGCAGTGTTTTTGGTTTATATGATTTTGGCATCACAGTTTGAATCATTCATCCATCCGTTTGTGATTATTTTCTCTGTCCCGCTGGCATTCATTGGTGCCATTTGGGGCTTATACCTGACGGGAACCACGGTTTCAGTGGTGGTGTTCATTGGGTTGATAATGTTGGCTGGGATCGTGGTGAACAATGCCATTGTTTTGATTGATCTGATCAAACAAATGATCAATAAGGGCGTGCCACTGACTGTTGCCATTATTGAGTCGGGTCAGGCCAGGCTGCGACCCATAATCATGACCACCTTGACCACAGTATTGGGCTTATTGCCTATGGTCATGACCTGGGGAGATTCATCCGCGGGCAGCGAAATCAGGGCCCCCATGGCGATTACTGTCATCGGTGGTCTGTTGGTATCTACCATGCTCACCCTGGTGGTGATCCCGGTGATGTTTTCCCTGTTAACCAGAGATTCTGATGAGCGAACAAAAGCAAGCAACTGAAGCAAGACCAATCACCGGTTTGACTCGATTGGCGGCATTTTCATTGCGTCGCCCAGTGACCATTACCATGATGTTTTTGACCTTGGTGACCATAGGTATGATTTCATCCAGGTTGTTGCCACTGGAAAGCATGCCGGATATCAAGTTTCCATTTTTCAATGTGTTTGTGCCTTATGAGGCAGGTACTCCGGCAGAAGTTGAGCGATCGATTACCCGGCCTTTGGAGGAGGCCATTGCCACCATTGGTGACATAGAGCGTTTGAATTCCAATTCCGGTACCAATGGCGCCAACGTCAACATTCAATTCGCTTCAGGGGTTGATGTGGATGAGAAAGCCATGTTGATTAAAGAACAAATTGATTTGGTCAGAAAAGATTTGCCGGATGATGTCAGGTACATCAGGGTAAACAAAGCGGAAGCCGGAGAGGATTCCATCATGAGGCTCAGAATCACCGGTGATCGAAATCTGGAAGGTGCCTATGATTTGTTGAACCAGTATTTGATCAAACCGTTGCAACGTGTACCTGGTGTCGCCAGGGTTGATTTGCAGGGGATTGAACCGCTGGAGATTAGCATTAAGTTGGACAATGAGCGAATGAAACGATATGGCATTGGCTTTAATGAGTTGCAGGAAAAACTCAGGGACATTAATTTCAATATCAATTCAGGCAATTTCCTGACCGATGATCAGGTGATCAGGATAACCCCGCAGTCAAAATCAGATGACATTGATGATTATAAAAATCTGTTGCTTAATGACAAAAACATCAGACTCAAAGATGTGGCAACCATTTCTTTGGTCAATGGTGAACGTAATTATGCCCGGCATCTGAATAAAAAATATTCCATTGGCATCGAAATTTATAAAGAATCAACCGCCAATCTGGTTCAGGTCGCTGAAGACGTTTTGAATGAAATCGAAGAAATCGGAGAAACCCCACAACTGACAGGAATCAAGCTGATATTCCTTGATAACCAGGCCGAAGGGGTGAAGAAATCACTCAGTGATGTCATTTCTGCAGGTCTGATGGGCTCGGTATTGTCATTGGTGGTGTTGTTTGTGTTCCTGCGAAATGTGTCAATGACATTGATTATTTCGCTATCGATTCCGGTCTCCATTATCATCACTTTAGGGGTCTTGTATTTTGCCGGGATCTCTCTGAATACACTTTCGTTGATGGGGTTGATGTTGGCCGTGGGGATGTTGGTGGATAATTCAGTGGTGATCACTGAAAGTGTTTTTACTGAGCAGCAAAAAACTCCGGAACAACCTCAAAGGGCTGTGGTAGATGGCGTGCGTGCGGTGATGACTCCAGTGATCGCAGGTACACTGACCACCATTTGTGTGTTCTTGCCCATTGTTGTTGGTGAAGACAATCTGTTGGCAATTTTCTTAACTCATGTCGCAGTGGCCATCATTGCAGCCTTGTTAATTTCCCTGGCATTGTCAATTTCAGCCGTTCCAATGGCCATCAGCCAATTCACCAGGCCTCGACTGAAAACCGAACGTCAGGGGCGTTTCGCCTTTGTTGGTCATTATTTAAATGGCTTGAACAGGTGGCAGAAACTGATGCTGATTGTAGCCGTGTATTTGAGCACATGGTTACTTGCCGGAGTGATGGACGTCCCAGCTGAAAATTTTGTGGTGATGTCATTCGTTGGTTTTTTCTTTTTGTTCAGTTTCTTTCTGAAACGTCACTATGCCGGTTTGTTGAATTTTTTCCTTCATCATCGATATCTGACCTTATTGTTGTTGGTGGTACTGTTGGTTATTGGTGCGATTGCCGCTGCCATGACTTCGGAAGATGATGGTACCGGACAGTCAGTGGACCGGGACTTTTGGTTACCATATCACATGGATGGTTCTTTCACCCTGGATCGCATCAAAAAGGATGTCGACAGAATAGAAGACTACCTGTTTGCTCATCAACAACAGTTCGAAATTGATTCGGTATACACATACTACGAAGAAAATGGTTTCGTCGGCACACTGATCACCTTGATTGATGAAGAAAAGGCCACCAAGTCCGTTAAACAGGTCAAAGAAGAAATCATCGAGAATTTGCCAAAAATCACCATTGGAACACCCGCATTCCGTTGGCGTAGCAGTACAGGTTCGCAAGGATTAAAACTGTACTTACAAGGCGATTCATCGTCCTTGATGAGAGAGGAATTGTTGGGTGATGTGTTGTTTTTATTGCAAAATGTTGAAGGCGTAAGCAATGTTCAGGTCGAGCAACGGAACAGCCGGGAAGAGTTGCAGGTGGTGGTGGATCGTGACCGGGCATTGAACCTGGGACTGAACCCGACAGAAGTGGCTCAATCAGTCAACATCGCCATGCGTGGTATGAATTTACAGGAGTTTGTCTCTGCAGGTGGCGAGATTCCGGTCAAAATGCGTTTTTATCAAAAAGGCGAGTTTGAAATGGAGCAGTTACGCAACCTGCCGATCAAAAATAACCTGGGAGTCACCATACCACTGGAAAATGTGGCTGACATCACTTCGACACAGTCGCCACAGCGATTATTCCGTCTGAACCGGGCCAATTCAATTCAGGTTGATCTGGATATTGTGGATGAAGGCAATGTCAAAGAAATCAAAGAAGCCATCACAGCTGCAATGAAAAACGTACCCTTTCCAGCTGGGTACAGTTGGACATTTGATCAAATGGGCAGGGGATTAAACCTCAGTTTGGATGACCTGCAAAGAAATCTGTATATCGCCATCATTTTGATTTTTATGATCATGGCAGCCATGTTTGAATCCATATTCTTTCCATTGTGTGTCATCACTTCAATCCTGTTTTCTTACATCGGTACGTTTTTGTTCTTTGCCATCACAGGGACCACTTTTAATATCATGGCCGGTATCGGTATGTTGATCCTGATAGGGGTGATTGTCAACAATGGCATCGTCTTGATTGATCACATCAATCAGCTCAGATTGAGGGGGATGAACCGCTATGATGCAGTGATACAGGGTGGAAAAGACCGGCTCAGGCCGATACTGATGACTGTCTCAACCACGGTGGTGGGCTTGTTGCCGTTGAGCGTCAGTATGTCTTCGGTGGGTGGAACAGAAGGCCCGTCTTATTTCCCCATGGCCCGTGCCATCATCGGTGGTTTGACATTTTCCACCATCATCAGCCTGTTGTTACTTCCCTGTTTGTATTGCTGGTTGGATGACTTGAGTGGTTGGTTTAAACATCGGCTCAACCACCTGATGTATTACTGGTATAAACTGCATGGACAGCATCAACAAATGGCGGTGCTGTGGCCTGAAAAAGTTGCAGCTGATGAACAGCTCAAATCTCAAGCTGATGCAAATAGCCCTTGAAAAACCAGCCCAGCACCAAAAGATTACCAGACTATTGAAAAAATCGAAAACATCAATCTGATTTTCGTAATGTAAGCTGAAGTCACTGTTGATAAAATAGTGGGTATTGTTATTTTTATTTTATGGAGTATGAAATATGGGCGTATTAGTCGGTAAAAAAGCACCTAATCTGAAAGGTGCTGCCGTATTGGGCAATGGTGAAATTGTTGAAGATTACAACTTCAAAAAAGCCACTGAAGGCAAAATCAAAGTGGTTTTCTTTTACCCACTTGATTTCACTTTCGTGTGTCCTTCTGAGTTGATTGCATTTGATCACAGGATGGACGAGTTTGAGAAACGTGGTGTAGAAGTGGTGGCGGTTTCCATTGATTCTCAATTCACCCACAATGCCTGGCGTAATACCCCGGTGGAAAAAGGCGGTATTGGCCCTGTCAGATACACCATGTTCGCAGACGTGACTCACAACGCCTGTAAAAAATATGACGTTGAAACTCCTGACGGTGCCGTGGCTTTTCGTGGTTCATTTTTGATTGACCAGAACAACGTGGTTCGCCATCAGGTGGTTAATGACCTGCCACTGGGACGTAACGTTGATGAAATGCTGCGTATGGTAGATGCATTGACTTTCCATGAAGAACACGGAGAGGTGTGTCCTGCTGGTTGGAAAGATGGCGACAAAGGTATGAACGCCACTCCAGACGGAGTTGCAGAATACTTGTCCTCAGAATCAGACAAACTGTAATCAACGGTTTTACTTACCTACATGAGGCAGGGCTTTGACCGGCCTGCCTGCTCAACGATCCGATGGTGTATACTGTCGGATCGTTTTTTTTTTAAGAACATGATCGATTGGAATTACATACAGCAGCGCCATGCCGCCTGCCTGACCGAAACCACTCAACTGATTGCCTTGCCGCAATGGGTCGTCCAACCTCAGGAGGTGATTCCTACCCGGCACAAAACCAAATACGGTATGGCAGATGTACATGGTCGGGTACACATCAATCAGGCTTTTGTGGGCTCTTCAGCTGAACAGCTTCTTGAAGCTACCATCAGGCATGAATTGGCCCATCTGTGTGTGGGACTTGAGCAGGGCCACAATGCCAGATTCCGGCACATGGCACAGCTGTTCAAAGCTGGATTCCATCAAGTGAGTCGGCGAGAAAAAATTGAGTTGCATCAATTGATTGGGTATAAATATGCCTTGTATGCCTGTTTAGTGAATCAACAGCGGGTGTGCTTAAAGAAAGTGCACCGCAAACACCGGAAATACACCCATTATAAACCCACCTTATTTCGTTACCTGAGTTTTCAGGGAGTGAAAATCAGTCACTTTGAGTACAGCGCGCTGGATCAGAAAAATGCGTGATGAAATGCGTCATGAAACAGCTAAGTACAGAGATTGATTCAGCACAGTTCAGTGGTTTATAGTGTAGGGATTCAATCACCGGAATCTGTATGAATATTGTTTTATTTCTCATCGCGCTGTTACTGTTGTCTGCCTGTCAACCTGGGCCCGGTAAGCCTGATTTTGACAACAAGCCTGCCTCATCGCTCACCCCTGCAGATGTCATGGCTGCAGCAACTGCCGATGATTGGCGCTCCCTGGATCCGGAAAATATGGTGGTACTGACGTTGGATTCTGGTCAGGTTATCATTGAACTGTTTCCTGAAATGGCCCCGGGTCATGTGATCAATACCAGACACCTGATCAGGGCAGGGGTTTTTGATGACACTCAGTTTTACCGGGTACTGGATGGTTTTGTTGCCCAGGGTGGTTTGTTGTATGAGTCAGAGGATGAAGTGCCTGAACTTCAACAGGGAAGTTACCAGATTGAAGCTGAATTGACCCGCCGGCAGCCTTTGCCGGACAGGTATTTGGCTTTTGACCAGTCAGATGGCTACGCCAGTGAAACTGGCTTTCTTGACAGTGCCGCGATTGGACGAGACCTAAATACAGGTGAAAGCTGGTTGTTACATTGTTATGGAGCACTGGGGATGGGGCGGACTGATGACCTTAACAGTGGTGGTGTGGCGTTGTATGTGGTTAATGGTCCGGCGCAACGCTATCTGGACCGTAACACCACAGTGTTTGGTCGGGTGGTTGATGGCATGGCTCATATTCAGGGTTTAAAGCGTACTGCAGATTTATCAGGGTCAGTTGAACTGGAATCGGCGAACACCATTCGAAAGGTGGTGGTGGCTGCGGATCTGCCTGATCACGATAAGCTTGAGATACAGGTGCTGGATTCTGCCAGTGAGTCTTTTGCTGAATTATTGAACACCAGAAAAAACCGCACGGGCTCCTGGTTTGTTCACCAACATGATTATATGGACGCCTGTGGTGTCCCTGTTCCGGTTCGCATCAAACCTGAGTGAATCATTTCAGGAATGTCATGAACTCAGTTCGACTGATGAGTCTGGCGCCCATGGATTCCAGGTGTGGATTGTGTAGTTGACAGTCTAATAACTCAATGCCAGCTGCCAGTAGGTGCTGGCAAAGACCATGCATGGCCAGTTTAGAACCGTCAGATTGCAGTGAAAACATCGATTCACCGCACCAGACCCTTGGTGTTTTAACACCATAGATACCACCTGCCAGTTGACCATCAACTTCAACCTCCAGACAAAAAGCATGACCGGCAGCAAACATGTCCTGATACGCCTTGATCATTTCCGGATGAATCCAGGTGCCTTGATCTTTTCTGGGAATCCGTGCACAACATTCGATAACCCGGTCGAAATGGCGGTTAAGGTGGTAAACCGGTTGCAGGCGGTTCAGGGTTTTTTTGAAGCTGCGGTTGATGCGTAACTCAGCTGGTGGTAACACCATTCGCTCAGAAGGACTCCACCAAAGTATGGGTTCTCCGACCGAATACCAGGGAAAAATACCATGAGCATAAGCGTTTTTCAGTCGCTCAACGGACAGGTCTCCACCAAAGCAAAGTAAGCCATCCGGGTCTTGCAAGGCTTGTTTGGCGTCCGGAAATTCTGTGCACCCATCGACACAAGGCAGGATCATGAGAACAACAGCTGAAAGCAGCGCCTGCCAGGTGGCAGGCGCCTGAACAGAATGTCAGGGGAGGGCTTATTCCTGGGCATCCAGGTAGCGCTCTGCATCCAGAGCAGCCATACACCCTGAACCGGCTGAGGTAATGGCCTGGCGATAGATGTGATCCATGACATCACCCGCTGCAAACACCCCTTCCACAGATGTTTGGGTGGCATTACCTTGTTGACCGGATTCTACGGTGATATAACCATGTTGCATGTCCAGTTGCCCGGCAAAAATCTGGGTATTGGGTGAATGCCCGATGGCGATGAACACGCCTTGTACATCAAGGGTGAGGGTGCTGTCATCTTTGACGCTTTTCACCCGTAAACCTTTGACGCCCCTGTCATCTCCAACCACTTCATCAACCACATGGTCCCAAACCAGTTCAACATTTCCATTTTTGGCTTTTTCGAATAAACGGTCTTGCAGAATTTTTTCAGAGCGCAGTGAATCACGGCGATGAACCAGGTACACTTTGGAGGCGATGTTGGAAAGGTATAACGCCTCTTCGACAGCGGTGTTGCCACCACCAACGACAGCCACTGGCTGATCGCGGTAGAAAAATCCATCACAAGTGGCACAGGCAGAAACCCCTTTGCCCTTGAAGGCTTCTTCTGATGCTAAACCAAGGTATTTGGCACTGGCGCCGGTGGCAATAATCAGTGAATCGCAGGTATAGGTCGCCTGGTCCCCTTTGAGGGTGAATGGCCTGTTTTCCAGATCCACTTCATTGATGAAGTCGAAAACCACCTGGGTATCAAACTTCTCTGCGTGTTGCAACATACGAGCCATCAGCTCCGGGCCTTGCAAATCACCAGGATCACCCGGCCAGTTTTCTACTTCTGTGGTGGTCATCAGTTGACCGCCTTGTTCCAGTCCTGTGATGATCACCGGATTCAGGTTGGCCCGGGCCGCGTAGACCGCTGCTGAATAGCCTGCTGGTCCTGAACCCACAATGATGAGTTTATGGTGTTCTTGTTTCATCCTTTATTCTCAATTTTAAAATGCTGAAATCTTATACCGAAGCCAGATGATTGTAAATTAGATTAAATCATTCATCATAATTGGTTTTATCGATGAATGTGGGGTGGCCCTCAGACCGCAACAACATTGGATAAATCGTTTGTTGTCTCCGCTTTGATTGAGCTAAAATGTGCGACCATATGAGCCAGTGCCCCGGAGATGGTTTGGGTGCTGATTTTGTTTGGTTTTTCATGCCGAAAACCAGGCATCTTTTAAGACCTTTTGTGGGGACGCAGAACGATGAAAATAGGTATACCAAAAGAAACCAAAACACTCGAAGGCCGGGTGGCTTTGGTACCAGCAGCGGCCGCTGATCTGGTGCGGGCTGACAACGATGTTTATATTCAGTCAGGTGCGGGTTTAATGAGTGGCTTCTCAGATGAAGACTACATTCGCGCTGGGGTGAACATCGAGCCGGATGCAGAAAGCCTGTATGGGGTTTCTGAAATGATTGTAAAGGTCAAAGAGCCAATTGCCGGAGACCTTAAATACCTCAGGGAAGATCATTTACTGTTTTGTTATTTGCATCTTGCAGCTGAACCTGCTTTGACTCAGTCGTTGCTGGATATAGGCCTGACTGGCGTGGCATTTGAAACCGTAGAAGAGGCTGATGGCTCATTGCCTTTGCTGGCTCCCATGAGTATCATTGCGGGCAAAATTGCCACTCAGGTAGGCACCCATACTTTACACCATCCGCTGGGTGGTAAGGGCCTCTTGCTGGGCGGTCTGCCCTCAACTGAGCGCGGCAAAGTGGTCGTTCTTGGTGGCGGTGCAGCTGGTGGTAACTCAGCAGCCCTGGCTGCTGCCAGTGGTGCCAACGTGGTGGTTTTTGATAAACGTCAGGACCGTTTGGCACAAATGATGGCCATGGGTTCCAATGTCACCGCCTTATACCCTTATCAGGAGTTGGTTGCTGAAGAAATTTCCAATGCCGATCTGGTGATTGGTGCGGTTCTGGTAACCGGTGCCAAGGCCCCGCATGTCATTTCAGAAGAAATGGTTAAGGGAATGGAGCCAGGATCAGTGATTGCAGACATTTCAGTGGATCAGGGCGGTTGTATTGCAACCACAAGACCCACCACCTGGGCTGATCCGACTTTTGTTGAACACGGCGTGGTGCACTTTTCGGTCACCAATATGCCAGGTGCGGTGCCCCGAACTTCGACCCACGCCATTTCAGCGGCAATCCTGCCTTATGTTCAACGCCTGGCACAGGCTGATTGGGCATCTGTGCCTTCACTGCATAAAGGCATCAATGTTCAGGGTGGTCAGATAGTTCATTCAGCCTTGTTGGATTGATCATTGATTAATGAAGCATTAAGGCTTATCCTTAATGCTTCATTGCTGGAATTACTAGAGGGCGTTATTTGAGTCAAATATCAAAACAAATCCGGAATCGGGTGAAGGAAAGTCTGGTCTTTATTCTGGTTCCTGTTGCGGCCTACTTTCTCCTTTCTCTGCTTACCTATCATCCCCAGGATCCGGGTTCATTTGCCACCTCTGATGTCCAGAAAATCAATAATCTGGGTGGCGTAACCGGGGCATATCTGGCTGATTTTCTGCTGCATTTTCTGGGCTATTTTGCCTACTTTATCCCTTTGGGACTGTTGTACATTGCCTGGCGTTTATTTCAGGACAAATCGGAAACCGAGGACAGCTGGCTTGATACCAGCATCAAAGTCATGGGGTTTGTGGCCACGTTGCTGACTGGCTGTGGCCTGTCACACCTGCATGCTGATACCGGTGGTCTGCCTTTTTCAGGTGGAGGTATTGTCGGTGATGTGGTAGGTAGTTCTGTGTTGTCAGGGTTTGGTGGCATCGGTGCCACATTGATCCTGTCGGCGACCTTTCTGGCCGGGGTTACGTTGTTTACCGGACTGTCCTGGATTAAACTGGCTGACCGGACTGGTCAGCTCGCTATTCAACTGGGGCATTGGCTGGGCCAGAAATGGGAACAATTTGCTGACTGGCGGGCAGGTAAAAAAGCCAGAACTGAACGAGAGGTGGTGCGCAAGATTGATGCCGAGCATCAGGAAAAACGTGAGCCGATTGTCATCGAACAGTTCGAACCTAAAGTCAAAGAAAGCAAACGTTCCAGCAGTGAAAAACAAATGAATTTATTTCACTCCTTACCAGCTGGAAAATTGCCACCGCTGTCTTTGCTGGACTCACCCAAAGAACAGCAGTATGGTTATTCAAATGAAGAACTGGAGGTGTTGTCTAAACAACTCGAACTGAAACTGGCTGATTACAAAGTCAAAGCCGAAGTGGTTGGGGTTTATCCAGGTCCTGTCATTACCCGTTTTGAGGTGAACCCATCAGCTGGTATCAAAGCCAGCAAAATAATGGGTTTGGCCAAAGATCTGGCACGCGGCTTATCGATCACCAGTGTACGGATCGTTGATGTGATTCCAGGCAAACCGTATATCGGCATCGAAATTCCCAATGCCAGCCGCGAAATTGTTTTTCTCAGTGAAATCCTTCGTTCAGTGAAGTTTGATCAGTCACGTTCGCCCCTGACTTTGGCACTGGGCAAAAGCATTGGTGGCAATCCGGTGATCGCTGACATTGCCAAAATGCCTCATTTGCTGGTGGCAGGTACGACTGGTTCAGGTAAGTCTGTGGCGGTCAACTCGATGATCATTTCATTGTTGTACAAAGCCAGTCCTGAAGAAGTCAAGATGATCATGGTGGATCCGAAGATGCTGGAGTTGTCTATTTATGAGGGCATTCCGCACTTGTTGGCACCAGTGGTAACAGATATGAAAGAGGCGGCCAATGCACTGCGTTGGTGTGTGGCTGAAATGGAACGACGTTATAAGTTAATGGCTGCCTTGGGTGTCAGAAACCTGGCTGGTTACAACAAAAAAGTCAAAGCCGCCAACGAGGCTGGTGAACCGGTGATGGACCCTTTCTGGGATGAGGCCACAGCGCCTCCAGGAGCTGCTCAGGAAGCCCTGAAACCGTTCCCATACATTGTGGTCATCATTGATGAATTTGCAGACATGATGATGATTGTCGGCAAAAAGGTAGAAGAACTGATCGCCCGGCTGGCACAGAAAGCCCGGGCTGCCGGAGTTCACCTTGTCTTGGCCACGCAAAGACCTTCGGTGGATGTCATTACCGGCCTGATCAAAGCCAATATTCCCACCCGCATGGCCTTCCAGGTTTCATCGCGGATTGATTCCAGAACCATCCTCGATCAGGGTGGGGCAGAACAACTGTTGGGCCATGGTGACATGCTGTATTTGCCACCTGGCAGGGCACAACCAGATCGAGTACATGGCGCATTCGTAGATGATCATGAAGTACATTCGGTGGTTAATTACCTGACCAATCATTATGAAGCTGAGTACCAGGAAGGTATTCTGGATAATGTACAACTGACAGATGATGGACAAATGCTCAGTGAAACCGGGTTGCCTGAAAAAGCAGAATCAGATGTCGACGAACTGTATGATAAAGCGGTATTCGTGGTGACCGAAAGCCGCAAGGCTTCAATTTCCTACGTGCAACGCCGTCTGCGGGTGGGATATAACCGGGCGGCCACGATTGTTGAACAATTGCAAGACAACGGCGTGGTCTCAGCGCCTGCGCACAATGGCGCCAGGGAGGTGCTCGCACCACCGCCACCATCGGTGGGAGAATAATTATGAAGCGAATATTGATAAGCCTTACTTTACTGATTTTCAACAACCAGCTATTGGCTCAAAACCCTTCGTTTAATACCGGTCCGGTGTTTGATGATTTTGGTGCTCATGCACCTGTTCAACAAACGGCTCCGCTCAGCAAAGACAGCCGCTTCAAAATCGCATTTGATGTGGCCAAGAAAGCCCCTGAGAGTCAGCGCAACCGATCTATGGAAAGCGCAGCCAGATTCATCAACATGCAGGTGGCTGCTGGCGTTGATGTCAAAAACATTGAATTGGCCGTGGTTGTGCATGGTCAGGCAGTGCAAGACCTGGTTAAACCCGGTGAGGGACAGTCACCGACGTTACAGTCGACAATGATACAGCAATTGGTCAGACATGGCGTTCGATTCTACGTTTGTGGTCAAAGCGCTGCCTATTATCAGGTCCGGTCCACTGACCTTCTGCGAGGCATCAACATGTCCTTATCGGCCATGACAGCCCATGCTTTATTGCAGCAAGAAGGTTACTCGCTGAATCCATTTTGAGTTGAGTTGCCGGGGTACGAATTGTCTGTGATACCATGTATAATCATGGTTTTAGACAACTGATTCAGATCAATGAGTATTCCCAAATTACCGCAATTTGAAACCCATCAAAAAGAAGCCTTTTCAATCCATTTTAATGACGCAGAACCTGGTCAGTGTCTGGTAAAAGAAATCACCATAGCCAATGCACCGGTCAATGCTCAGGGTGAGCAACAGTTTTCAGTGGTGTTTTCATCAGCAGATCCTAAGGTGTATGAACAAGGCGTGTATCCGGTCAGTCATCCCGAACTGGGTGACTTCGATTTGTTTCTGGTGCCAATATACGGAGATGACTCTGAAGTACACTATGAGGCAGTTTTCACCTGATCCTCAGATTCCGGATACCATTCCATGTATTGATAGACTCCTTTGTCTTCGACTTGCTGGAAGCCATGCTTAACATACCAGGCATATGCGGGATTGAAATTCTCCACATGAATAACGACTTTCTTTGCTTGCTCACGGGCTTCAGCCAGTAATTCCAAAAGCAGGGCTGTGCCTATGCCACGGTGCTTATAATCAGGGAGTAAAGCCACATCAATCAGACAAATAGATACCTCGTCACGATCAATGTAGATACGTCCAATACATTCATCATGTCTCAGAATCAGTAACTTTTCGGCATGTGGATAGTGGGTCAGGTAATGCTCATGTTGAGCGGTGAACTGCTGATGCAAAAATGCAGTTCTTTGTTCATCATTCCATGGAGCTTGCTGTACTTCTTCCCACCTTGTGGTTCGGTACAACTCAGACAAAAAAGCCATGTCATCATCTGACATGGCTTTAAAGTGAATGTCTGAAGGCAGCTTTTTCGGTTTATCACGAAATGCCAGCCAGGCTTCAGGCATGGGTTCTCCAGTTGTATACAGCTTGTAACTGGTTTTGAGACACAGGTGTCATAAAAATCTCATGCCGCTGACCATTGTGATCGGTCAGTTGATAGATTTTCTCAGCCAGTCGTTCACTGCCATTGTGAACATCAAAAGTCAGGATAAACTGTTGCCGATCCTGATTGGCGGTTGGCATACTGTGACCAGATAAGGTCATCTTCATACCGTCTGCCGTTTTCATTTGATGTCCGGCTTCAAATTGCTTGACAGGAGGCTGAATACTGGCTGCGTGTGCAGTCGGTCCAGCGACCAGTGAAAAACCCAGGCCTCCCAGGATTGATTTTGCAAATAATCTTCTGTTCATGATCAACCTCTCGATGGATACAAGCCCTGCAGGGCAATGATGAAATTAATGGCCAGGAATGGCTGCATGTTGTTATGCGGCTGGCTGCCACCGGTGTTAGGCAATGTGCCATCATTCAACGTGTTGCTTAAATTATCGGTGCTGTCATAAGCTGCTCCACCTGCGCTGCGGGATAACACAGATGTGGCCGCAGGACTGAAAATCGTTCCAGGTGAAGTCGATGACTGTATTGAGTGATTGTGACTGGGCATTTGTGCTTCAGTCAAAGTGACCTCTTCAACACCGCCCCTTTGACCCAATCGACGCGAAGTCAGGCCGGGTCCACGACCCGGGTGCATGGGTGCACGCCCTTGCAGGTTGGGTAAAGCAGTTGTGGAACGACCATCACCACCATAAGTCGTGCCGATCAATGAAAACAAGGCGGTGTTTTGTGAAATGGGTAACAATTGGCCATTACAAAAAGCCCAACTGCGGGGAGCAAAGTTACCAGCGAATATGCGTATTTCTGCGATAAATGGTTCTGACATGGTGAGCTCCTGTTAGTTACGGCTTGGATAAATACCAAACAATGCAATGATGAAGTTGACACACAAAAAGGGCATCAGGTTGCTGTGTGACCGGCTACCACCGGTGTTATTCACTGATGTGTTTAACAATGTGCTGTTGGCTCCAGCTGGTCTGAACACCCTTACATTGGCAGATGAAGCCAGGTATTGGCCATTGTTACTGCTTTGAGTACCTGCTGCGGTTGATGCCTGAAACACATGACTGTGTGATGGCAATTGATTGGTGGTCAGGGTTTCATTTTCTGTACCCAGTTTAGCTCCCAGTCTGCGAGGTGACAATCCAGGGCCGCTACCTGCATGATTAGGTATTCTTCCTCTCATATCGGGCAAACCGAACGTGGTTCTTCCGTCTCCTCCATAAATGGTTCCCAACAGGGAGAACAACGCATCATTCTGTGACACTGCCAACAACTGACCATCACAAAACGCCCAGCCCCTTGGGGCAAAATTTCCGGCGAACATTCTGATTTCGCCTACAAATGGTTCTGACATAATGGACTCCTAGTTACGTGATGGGAACAAGCCGCGAAGGGCGATACAAAAATTGACTGCCAGGGTAGGCTGCATGTTGTTATGCGCTTGTCCACCCCCGGCGTTGGTCACTTCTGTGGTCAACCCGATCAGGTTTCCCCCACTGTTATAACCGTTGTTGAATCCGGCCAATGTGTTGTCATTTGGAATCGGAGCGTCTCCGTCCTTGTTGGATGCGTTGACACCATGGTTGTGTTGTGGCATTTCATTGGCTGCCAGGGTGTGGGTTTCCTCACCACTTTTTTGTCCCTCGGTGTATGTGCTGCCATCACCCTGACCGACATGGATCGGTGTACGGCCACGCATTTCCGGTAAAGCAAATGAGGTGCGACCATCACCGCCATAGGTGGTGCCCAACAGTGAGTACAGTGATTGATTCTGATTGATCGGCAGAATTTGCCCATCACAGAACGCCCAACCCCTGGGTGCAAAATTAAAGCCCATCATCCTGATTTCGGCCAAGAATGGTTCTGACATATTAAATCCCCTCTATTAATTGTTTACATTATTATACAACAAAAAATTAACATAATTCATATTGATGTTGTGGTTATTGCGGACATGAGGTGCCCGTTCCGGTGACGCCACAGACCGTGCTGGCGTCAACACCTCCAGCAAAGAATGGGAACGGCCCGTTGGTCATCACGTTGCCGTTACCGACATGGTGGGTGTTTTTATCTACACTTGCAGTTCCTGCTCCACAAAGTGCGAATTCACCATTGGCTGAACCTGAGTAGCCCGGTAAATTAAAGTTGGCCAGTGTACTGATCTGGTCTTTGTAAACTGCATTGGATGAGAAGGCTCCACCACTGGCATCAAAGATGTTGTTTCTGACATCCAGGCAAGCGGTTCCAGTCTCTGTCCCAGCACCACCTACCAGGTTGTACATCGCGGAGAGCGAAAAGGTTCCACCCATTTGGTCCACGCGGTTATTGATGATGGTGGCATTGAAATCAACATCGGTATTGGCAATGGTCTCAATACCTGCCTGCCCATCAACACCTCTGACCACGTTATTGTCAATTGTGGTGTTATGCTGGATGTTTTGTGAAGCACCCACGGCAATCCCATTGGCAGTCGTTGAACCAGAAGAGGCTACCCCGTTGGTGCCCACTGTGGTGCCGGTGACTTCGCCACTGATGGTCCCAGCGCCTGACACATAGTTAACGGTGATGGCGTTACCCTCTGCATTGGTGTGTAAACTGGACAGCACGTCATAGCCCTGAGTGATGTTGCCACCTCCATTGCCTCCTGACAAGGTGATGCCACCACCGCCTGATACGATGTTGGGGTGGCTGTTGTTGAAGGTGTTGTTTTGCATCAGCGCAGTGAAGTTGGATGTATTCAATACATTGGTCTGGATCATGTCGCCACGGGCGCCGAGGAAAGCCACCCCATCTACGGTGAGGTTGATGATGGCTGCATTCTGAGACTCTACCTGAATGCCGTCATTGCCTAAGCTGCCTCCCGGGTTGGCATCCAGGCCAATCAATGCCGCGTCATTGGCGCTGTCATTGAAGGTGATGGTCCCTGTGCCGGTGTTGTTCATGATTTTCACCTGGTCTTCAAGGCCACCTGAGATGTTGTTGCCGGTAAACACCGATGTGCCCAGCAGATTGATGAACCTTACCGCGCCTTCATCAAAGCCTCCGTTGGTGCCGTTGATGCCATTGATGATGGAATCAGTCAGGGTGAAATTGGTCACTGTCTGACCAAAGATGGCATAGTTGCTAAAATCATTGAACTGCATGTTACTCAGTTGCACACCGCGGGTATTATTCATCAACAAACCCACACCAGCGGTGGGCGATGCTGCATCAGCACCAGTCTTGTTTTGAATGACGCCACCAGATCCTGCGAGAGAGGCTGTACCAGTAACAACCAAGCCCCCTGAATTCCCGGTGTTAATCAGGTTGATACCCACGCCGGGCGAACCTGCACCGGTACCAGCTGAAATCCTGCGGTAGACCAGGTTTCCTGCACCAATGGTGGTGTTTTGTACATCCAGGGCAGTACCTGTGGTTGTGGTGATGGTGCTGCCACCATTAACAGCAGAAACGGTACCACCGCCTGTGGCTGTAAATGCAGCATTACCACCCGTGTTCAGGTTCAGGATTCCTGAAAAGTTGATTGCCGCTCCGGTGTTGTTGTTAAGGAAAATACCGGTACCTGTGTCTGTGATGTTGCCTGAGAGGGTGGTGGTACCACCGCCTCCATTGGTCAATACCTGCAGAGAACGTCCACTTGTGTTGGAGATGGTGCCGGCATAGGTTGCCAATCCGCTACTGTTGGATATGCTGACTGCAGCGCCTGCGGCGTTTTGTACATTACCACCGTTGATGTTAATCACTGCACCATCGTTATTGGACAGGGCAATGGCTGAGCTGTTGCTGCCATTGTTGTTGATGGCAACGCTGGTGACGGTGATGGTGCTGCCTGCTGTGACGGTGTTGTCGATACCGAAAGCTGTGGTGCCTGAGCCGTTCTGGTTGTTGATGGTGACATTGCCAAAGGTACCAGTCTGAACACCACCAGTGATGGCATTGATGAAGACACCCGAACTGTTGCGGTTGTTGACGGTGACATCGGCAAAGGTATAGGTCAGGTTGGAATTTTGAATGAACAAACCGATGCCAGAGGCATTGTCGATATTGGTCAGGCCGGTTACTGTGAAATTACCCGAAACGTTGGCCAGATCAATGGCTTCAGAGGCGCTGTTGGCAGAGGCAATGGAATCAAAGGTCATGGCTGCAGTGCCGGTGTCCAGATCAACGGCTTTGCCGGTACCTGAAATGGCCACGGTGTTAATGGTGGCTGTCCCAAACATATTGCCCACGATGCCGGTATTGGCGCCAGTATTACCAATGTTCAGTCCTCTGATGGTGTTGCCGGTACCCAGGGTGGTGGTGCCGGTCAGGGTGGGTCGTGTCGTGCTGGTAAACAGCACGTCGGGGTTGGGCAGGGTGTTGTTGACATTGAACTCGAGGTTCACACCGTTACCCAGCAAGACCTGATTGTTGGCCAGGGTGATGTCACCGGTGGTGCTACCGGTGCCAGTGAAGACATAAATCGTCGACCCGGCAGTAGAGGGTACATCGGACAAAGCGTCAAATCGTGAGTTATCACGCCCTGAACCGCCTGCGACAGCATTGCTGTCCACGTAATACACCAGATCTGCGGTGATGGTGATGGACACGGTTGCTGTTGATGTCAGGCTGCCATCTGACAGGGTGTAATTAAACGTATCAACCATGCTGGTCATGCCAACAGGTGGGTAATAGGTGAAATCACCATTGGTTTGCATCACCACGTCACCGCCCAGGGTTGACGTGCCGTTGAACGGTGCTGTGAGGTCACCAAAGGCCTCTGAGACCACCAATGGATCCAATTCCGGATCGGTGTCGTTGGCCAGTACATTGTTGGGGTGTCTGATGGGCGTTGTGGCGACACCGGCTGTGGCGTGCAAGCCCGTGTTGCCAATGGTTTCATAACTGTCGGCTACACCAGTTGGTGCGGTGTTGTCGTCATCAGTGATGGTCGCTGTGTGGGTGGTTTGTGCACCCAGTGATGCCAATACCGGACCGGCCAGATTCTGTAACTGCAGATTAACGGTTTCATCACCTTCGGTAGCCACATCGTCCAATGGGGTCAGTGTGGTACTTTGTGTATTGCCATTGACCGATCCCACGGCAAAAGTCACCATTTGGGTGCCAAAGGCCGTGTAATCAGTGGCAGAAGTGGCCGTTCCGCCACCGGCATCGACTGCATCTGCAGTGATTGCCACATCCAGTTGACCGCCGCTGGGAATATTCAGAAGTACGTTGATGCCAAGGGCTGTACTTTCATCAGCGCTGGCACTGGCGGCCAATTGAAATTCGACTGTGGCAGTGTCATTTTCATTGATGGTGGTGGTGTGGGTAGATTGTGCACCAATCGAGCCGGTACCAACCACATTTTGTAGCGCCAGATTCACGGTTTCATTGTTTTCCACATTGTTGTCATCCACTGGCGTCAATACGGCATTTTGGGTGGCGCCATTGGTTGAACCCATCGGAAAGGTCAGGGTTTGGGTGCCTATGGCCGCATAGTCAGTCGCGTTGGTGGCTGAACCACCACCTGCATCAACCACATCTACCGACAAAGGTGCGGTCAGAGGAATGGGGGTGGATAAGACCACAGCCACATTCAATGGAGTCGCTTCAGTAGTGGCAGAGGCGGCTGCCTGGAACACCACGGAAGCCTCATCATCAGTGATGGTGGCGGTGTGTGTGGTTGGTGCCGCCAGTGAAACGGCTGCCGGTCCGGAAAGGTTTTGCAGGGCCAGATTAACGGTTTCATCACCTTCTGAGTTGGGATCATCCAGTGGCGTCAGGGTGGTGCCCTGGATGGTGCCGCTGGTGGTGCCAATCGGGAAGGAGATCAGTTGTGTACCAAAAGCGGTGTAGTCCACACCACTGGTGGCTGATCCGCCACCTGCATCAACGGCATCAGCTGTCACCGCCACATCCAGCTGGCCGCCAGATGGAATGGTGAGCAAGACATTGACGGTCAATGCGGTTGACTCATTCACCGAGGCACTGCTGGCCGCCTGAAAAGCCACTGTGGCGGTGTCATCTTCAGTGATGGTTACTGCATGAGAAGCCTGTGCACCGATGGAACCGGTACCCACCAGATTCTGCAAGGCCAGATTGACGGATTCATCGTTTTCGACATTGTTGTCATTCACGGGTGTCAATACGGCATTCTGTACCGTGCCATTGGTAGAGCCCAGGGGGAAGGTCAGGGTTTGGGTGCCTACGGCAGTGTAATCAGCACCGCTGGTAGCAGTGCCTCCAGTGGCATCAACCACGTCCACTGACAAGGGTGCGGTTAAGGGAATGGGGGTGGTTAAGACCACGGCCACATTCAGAGCGGTTCCTTCATCGGTGGTTGCGCTGTTGGCACTTTGGAATGCCACAGAAGCCTCGTCATCGGTGATGGTCACGATGTGGGTGGTCTGAGCGCCCAGTGAAGCGGCAGGTGGACCTGCCAGGTTTTGCACCATCAGATCGACGGTTTCATCGCCTTTGTTGGTCGGATCATCCAACGGCGTTAAAGTGGTGATTTGGGTGTTGCCATTTGTGGTACCAATTGCGAATGTCACAGTTTGGGTTCCAAAGACCTGGTAATCCACACCACTGGTGGCCGTTCCGGAGAGGGCGTCAACCACATCGGCGGTGATGGCCACATCCAATTGTCCACCACTGGGAATGTCGATACTGACCAATACGTCCAGTGGGGTGTTCTCATCGCTGGTGGCACTGCCGCTGACCGCAAATTGAACAGCTGCGGTGTCATCTTCGGTAATGGTTGCTGTATGCGTGTCCTGGGTGCCAATCAAACCAGGGCCGGTGATGTTCTGAATCTGCAGGTTAACGGTTTCATTGTCTTCGACATTGTTGTCATCAACAGGCGTCAACACAGCATTGAGCGTGGTGCCATTGGTGGCTCCCAATGGAAAGGTCAGGGTTTGTGTGCCGATGCTGTTATAGTCCGAACCATCGGTGGCGGTTCCACCTGTGGCATCAACCACATCAACTGAAACCGCTGCCGTCAACGGGGCAGTGGCAGTCAGTTCCACAACCACATTCAGTACAGTTCCTTCATCTGTGGTGGTACTGGTGGCAGACTGGAAGGCCACGGAAGTGTCATCCACCACATCATTGGTTACGGTGACAACAAGGTCCTGAACATCGGTGGCTGCACCGGAATCGGTGACTGTTACCTGCACATTGTAGATGTTGTCTGTGCCAGCATCACCTGGATTTTCAAAGTCAGGTGCCACAATGAAGGTCAGGACGCCTGTGTTGGCATCGATATTGAACAAGGCATCGTCGATGGCGCCGGTAATCGCATAAGTCAATCCGCCACCTTCAACATCACCCTCCGGATCGGTGGCGTTCACATCGATGACAGCGGTTTGGTTTTCTTGTACGCTCACCGCTGCTGGGGTGGTGATGGATGGGGCCTGGTTTTCAACATCCACCAGGTCCATACGGAAGTAGATGTTGTTGTTGTCTTTGGTGACAAATACCGCAGTGAGGTCTGCAAAATTTCCGCTGACTGTGGTGTCACTGACCGGATCGGTGTTGGCCGGATTAATGCCTGACCAGTCGTTGGTCAATCCGTCCACAATGATGGTAGCGGCCCAGACCAGGGTTGAAACACCAATGAAAATGATACCGACTGTCATTTGACGCGACAAGTGGCGACGGGTGAACAGCATAAGGGCCAGCAGTAACAGGCCCATGGCCAGGATGCCCAATCCGGGAACGGGTAAGGCAAAACCCAGGCTGATGGGTCCGCCAGTGGGGTTGGTCAAAGCCACGTCATCTGCGGTTGCTGAATCGACATGGTAATAAAGAAACACACTGCGTGATCCAGACAGGTCCAGGCTGCTTTGGCTGACGGCGGATTCAATCACATCAGCACCGCTGAGGCCAGTATTCAGACCCAACGCTGCAGGACTGATGGCAGTACCTGCATCGAAGGCTGCACCGGTACATTGGTGCAGATTAGTGGCGGTGATGACCGGCGGTGTTGAAGAGTCTGTGGTCACTGTGACCCTGGACTCAACGCCATTGACGGTGGTGGCAAAATCAGGCAGATTCACCACACAGCCAGTGCCGGTATTGGCATCTGTGTCTAAATAGACGTGATAGGAACGATTTTGTGCGTTGGCGACAGACACCAGCAAAGAGCACATCAGGAATACCGAAACAGCAATGCGAGACAACATGTTAAAACCCATATTAAATTTTTGAATGATTGTGAGGAACGCACAACACAACTGTGCTTATATAATTGATTCTTCACCCTTTTAAACCACGATAAATTATTTGTAAAAAAATGTCAATTGATAATGGCTTCGAAACCCAACGATTTACCACCGCTGAATTAATTTAGCTTATGTTCAGCTTAACGGTATAAAATGAAGTTACTTTTGATTATTTTGAATGTCATGTTGATTAAAAAAATTGGATGTGTGTGCTTATTGATGATTGTGGGTTATGCAGCCCAGGCACAAAATGCTGATCCTGACCCGCACAAACTCCTGCAAGCGCTCAGGACAGATCTGCAGGGACTGACTGCAGCTTTCAAACAATATGAACTGGACGAGGGAAACCGCCAGCTTGAAATCAATACCGGCACGGTATGGATGCAGTCACCTGATAAATTTCGTTGGTTGTATAAGGACCCCATTGAACAATTGATTGTGGCCGATGGTGAACAGGTCTGGGTCTATGATGAAGACCTTGAGCAGGTCACTGTTAAAGAACAGGATAATGCGCTCAATCCCATTTATGTCATCATCAATGATGAGTTATCGAATCAGCATTATGACATCAATTATGAATTATCTGTCCAGGGAATTGATTGGGTCAGTCTGACACCCAAGGTACCTTCTGAAGAAGTCAAATCTGTGTGGCTTGCTCTCGAAAAGAACATGGTCAAGCAAATCAAGGTGTTTAATCAATTCGATCAAGTGATGGTGTTTGAGTTTTATCAGACAGAAAAAAACCCCAAGCTGGCTGCTGATTTGTTCAGTTTCTCTCCACCAGAGGGTGTGGATGTGATCAGGGCCATTGGCGATTAATGGTTAACGGCCTTGTTTGACTCAGGACAATCCGCGGCGTATCAGCCACTGGCTGACCGGTTAAGACCAGCAAAATTGTCTGAAGTGGTTGGTCAGGAGCACCTGGTGGCGACCGGGAAGCCTTTGCAACTGATGCTGGATGGGGGGCACCTGCATTCCATGGTGTTTTGGGGCCCTCCGGGTACCGGTAAAACCACCCTGGCGAGAATCATCAGCCAGCAATTGGATGCCCATTTAATTAACCTATCTGCGGTATTGTCCGGGGTCAAAGACATCAGACAGGCGATTGAACAGGCCAGACAAGTGCAACCCCGGCGGACGCTGTTGTTTGTGGATGAAATACATCGTTTTAACAAATCTCAGCAGGATGCTTTTTTGCCGCACCTGGAAAGTGGCCTGATCACCTTGATTGGCGCCACCACAGAAAACCCTTCGTTTGCCCTCAACAATGCCTTGTTATCAAGGCTGAAGGTGTACATCCTTAAGAGCCTCGATCAGTCCGCACAGCAACGCTTACTTGAGCAGGCATTGGATGTCATGGATGAAGGGATTGTTTTGTCTGAATCGCAGCAGAAGACCTTGATCAGGGCTGCAGATGGTGACGGCCGGAAATTGCTCGGTTTGCTGGAGATATTACTCGATTATGTGACCGATGGTCAGGTGGCCGATGAAGATGTGATGCTGGTCACGGCAGGGCAAACCCGTCGGTTTGACCGAGGCGGTGATGAGTTTTATGAGCAAATTTCAGCGTTGCATAAATGTGTGCGCAGTTCTCACCCTGACGCTGCCCTGTACTGGTTGGCGCGGATGATTGATGGAGGTTGTGACCCCCGTTACATCGCCAGGCGTATTCTTCGCATGGCGGCTGAAGACATTGGCAATGCCGACCCCAGGGCACTTTCCATTTGTTTGGATGCCTGGCAGGGATACGAACGACTGGGTTCTCCTGAAGGAGATTTGCTACTGGCACAGGCGGTGACTTATCTGGCCAGCTGTGCCAAATCCAATGCGGTTTACACCGCTTTCAAAGCGGCAGGTTCTGATGTGAGTATATTCGGCACCCAGGCTGTGCCTATGCACCTCAGGAATGCGCCCACCCAATTAATGAAAAATGCCGGTTATGGAAAGGGATACCAATATGATCATGATGTTGAAGGCGGGATTGCTTTTGGGCAAACCGGATTTCCGGATGACATGCCCGAACAGGTCTATTACCTACCCAAAGACGCAGGATTGGAATCCAGAATTGCTGACAAGCTTCAGCACATCCGTGAATTGAGAAAACAGCCACAGAGGGATTCATCGTGACTGCTTTATTCGCTGTGGCAATGGGTGGGGCTTTGGGCGCGGTCTTGCGATTTGGAACCAATCAGGCGGTCACTCATTGGTTGGGTTTACCTTTGTTCTGGGCGACCTTGCTGGTGAATGTCCTGGGTTGTTATTTAATGGGCCTGGCTTATCAGTATTTTATTCAACAGGAAATCTTCAGTGATGCGGTCCGCTTATTTGTGACTGTAGGGCTGTTAGGAGCGCTGACCACGTGGTCAACGTTTTCTATGGAAACCGTGCAAATGATACAAAACGATCAACTGGGCAAAGCCGCGTTATATACGTTGGTGACCGCAACCGGTTGTTTTTTGGCCTTTTGGCTGGGAGTGAAATCTTGAAAACACGTATGTTGATGGCCTTGATGATGGTTGGGCCAGTATGGGCCAGTGATCCTCTGGATAAACCAGCAGTGAATGCAATTGATCAGCCTCCAGCACCACCAGGTTCCGAAGTGATGATGTTTCAGCTTGATGCTGATCTACACGGCAGGCCGGTGATCGGTCAGGCCACCAATGTCAGCCAATCGCCAGGCTATGATTCACAACCGAAATTTTCAGCGGATGGGCAGAGGTTGTACTTCACGCATTACCAGAACCAACAAATGGATATCCATCAATATGATGTAAGCAGTGGTCAAAGGTCGGCCTATTTACTGACATCTGAGAGTGAATATTCGCCCACACCGATACCGGGCACTGAATTGTTAAGTGTGGTGCAGGTTGACAGTCAGGGAGATCAGTATCTGGTGTTGTTGGATCCCACAGCAAAGCAAGGTGATCAGGCTAAACGCTATTCAGACATCAAGCAAGTCGGCTATTTTAACTGGACCACCGGACGAAACCTGTGGTTGTTTAAATTGGCAGATCAAGGTGGTGATCTGTACTGGCTCAATGAGCAGAAGCAACCCCGTTTGGTGACCCGTCACGTGGGTCGCTCATTCATCACCAATGCGGCTCAGGACACTTTGTATTTTGTTGATAAAAAAACCATGCCTTGGCGCATCAGATCGATCAGTGCAGCACATCCTGAAGTCAGGGATGTGATGGCTTTGCCGGTGGGTGTTGAAGATTTCACCCTGGATGCCAATGATCGGTTTTGGGCTGGCCGGGGCCATACGCTGTTTGTCAGTGATGACCAGCAGCGTTGGTACATTGCGCATGAATTTGATTTACCCGGCTTGGGTCATATCAGCCGTGTTACCACAGACCCACAGCTCAGGTATCTGTCGGTGGTATTTGCAGAACAGCCTGACAACGAATAGAATAGCCGTTCACCAAATAAGCGCCCGTAGCTCAGTGGATAGAGCAACCGCCTCCTAAGCGGTAGGTCGCAGGTTCGACTCCTGCTGGGCGCGCCATGGCTTAATCAGGCCAGGCTGATGAAATCACTGTGTTTATCCACGCTGCTGATGGCTTGCTTGCCAGCGATCACATAGCCGTTTTTGCCATTGTTTTTGACTGTATACAAGGCCTGATCTGCCATTTCAATCAGGGTTTTGATGTTGTATGGCTCATGGGCGTGGTTGATCGCCACCCCAATGGATACCCCCAGCTGTGTATCCGGCGCTTTTTCAGAGAGTGCAGCGGTGATGCATTCAGTTTCATTGATAATGGTCTGGCACACTTTGTTGATGTGATCTTCCGTGGAATCGTACAACAGCACCACAAATTCATCGCCACCAAAACGGGCTGCCATATCCAGAGGTCTGCGACACAGGTTGTTGAGGTTGCTGGCCATTTTGATCAACACATGATCACCTGTTTTATGCCCCAGCGTGTCATTGATTTTTTTGAAGTGGTCCAGGTCCACCAACAGCACGGCGTATGGCTTGTGTTCACGACTGGAGTGTTTGTATACCTGGTCAGATGATTCAAAAAACCTTCGCCGGTTATTCAATCCGGTGAGGTTATCAGTATTGGCTTGCTCATTGATTCGTTTGACCAATTTGGAGTTGGCCAGCAGGATTTTGGCACAGATGTGGTTCATGAATACACAGCACCCGGAAAACAACAGGTAAAACACAGAAATAGAGATGATCTCATCAATCACCATGCCGGTCGAAAGGTAAGCGTTGGCTGCGACTACAATGATAAACACTGAACTGATAAAAGAATGCAGCAACGGCATGACCAGAAGGATACCTGCATAAATCAAAACAATGGTCAGCCCGATGCGCGGGAAAGTGAATGCATTCTGGTGAGCGATCTGGATGATTTCTGCGTGACCAATGCCAATCACCGAGATACACACTGCAGAGATCAGAAAAACGGTTTCTTTGGACAGCACACCGGTTTTTTGCAGATGGGTGGCGCCGATCAATAGCACGAAGGGCAGCAATTGATAAATCAGTCTGGCAGCCATGGCTTTGTCCAGTGATGCTCCGCTGAACCGCATCGTGTCTAAATAGAAGAATACCCCAAGGCTAAACGCACCAAATAACAAGGCCCACCAGCGGATTTCAAAAACCTGCTCAAAATAATACCCGGGATTATAGGGTTGATTCACTCAGCCTCGCCACACACTTTTCACACGACTACAGTGTAGCATACATACTTTGGGGAAAGTATGTGCGCTCCACAAAAGTGCCCAGGTGATGTTTTTGGACTGCAGTTATTCAGGCTGTAGTGGGCTGATACAATCCTGAGGGTTGATTCGGCCGGGGTTTTGGCTGTTGTGCTTCCGGTACATATACTCAGCCAGCTGTAACTGCAAATCCCATTGGTTGATGGGTAACAACCTGATCCGTAATTGTTCTGCATCAAACATGCCATCAAGCAAGGAGTCACTGCGGGCAGCCTTGCGCAGGCATTGCACTGCATCCTGATAAACCTGCTGTTTATCGGCCACCACTTCGGTCAGCTCTGGTCTTTGATTGATCTGGTTGACGGCCATCAACAAGGCATAACCGATGCCCCGGGCAGCGAATGTATCGCTGTGATGGATCAGAATCTGGGTGATTTTCAGACAGGATTCAGTGAATTGCAGATTCAGTTTGCAAACCTCAAACAAGACTTTTAAATCGGCGGGTTCATGTAAATACAGGTATGACATTTTGATTGCAAAATGCAGGTAGGTCCGGATGTGGTTGTCGAGATCCAGGCGTTGCTGATCGGTCAAACCAGACAACAAGACCTCATCTTTTTTAAAGGCTTCAATGGCACTTTTCGGCACGGGGTTTTCTGCCAGGAATGCATCTACGGCCATTTGAAAATCCGATGTCAGGTATAGGTGCTGATGGTTGTACTGACTGACAGCCATCAGGCGCAGGGTGTTGATCAGTAAGTCATCGTTTTGTTCGTTGTAGGCGACTTTCAGAGGATGCAGATATGCCAGTAGGTTTTCAGGGTTGGACTTGATTAAATCGGTGAGCAACCGCTGCGTGTCACAATAATCCCTGAGGGCGGTTTTGTTGCACCAATTGAGTAACAGTAACTGAGTTTGAGTGGTGAGTTCATTGCTTTGAATCAGTTCGTTGAGCACCACCATCTGCGCTTTGAATTGCTGATTGGCTTCGTTATTTTCCTCCTCCTTGATGGCCGGTAGGGTGCCGTTGATCATGGCCAATAAGCCCAGGGTTTTGTGATTGTTGTTGTCAGATGCCAGTAGCAATTCGTGCAGTTGCAGGTGCCACGTCAGGTATTCCTGTTCGGCAGCTTCCATGGATTGTTCTGCGGCTTTTGTTGTCTCAGAGGTGGCTTGTTCGCTTAAAAGTAACATCAGTACAGCGCTGGTTAACAACAGTTTCATGGGTTTCTCCTGCTCATGCGACAGCGGAGATTCACCCCGCTGCAATGCGAAAGACTTATCCGGTTTTCAAAAATTCCCTGGCTTGTGCGAGGGTGGCTTCTGTGATGGTCTGGCCACCTGACATTCGCGCCAACTCTTCAATTCGTTGGTTTTCATTCAGGTGTTCGATTTTCGAGGTGGTGTGTTTGCGATTGCTGGACTTACTGACCAGCAAATGATCATGGGCATGCCCTGCCACCTGAGGCAGGTGGGTCACTGCAAAGACCTGGTTCTGTTTGCTGAGTTGCTGCATGATGTGCCCAACCTGTTCGGCTGTTGCGCCGCCAATTCCAGTGTCCACTTCGTCAAAGATAAACACCTGGTGCTGGTTTTTTTGTTGGGTACTGACTTCAATGGCCAGTGAAATCCTTGATAGCTCACCACCGGAAGCTGTTTTGCTGAGCGCCTGGGCCTGCTGGCCTTTGTTGGCCGCAATCATGAATTCCACCTGGTCATTACCGCTGGCTTTCGGGCTGTTCTCCTGCTGGTGGTTGATGGCGATGCTGAAGCGGGCTTCAGGCAGGCCCAGATTCTGAATCATGGTGGTGATGTCAGTGGCCAGGGTGCGGGCGGTTTGTTGTCGTTGGGTAGAGAGTTTGGCCGCCAGCTCACGGTAATTGGTCAGCGCTTCCTGTCGTTGCCGGCCTGATTCAACCTGCTGTTGACTCAGGTCAGCGTGGGTGTTGAGGGTGTCGGTCAGTTGTTGATGATGCTGGTGCAGTAGTTCCGGCATCACTTGTTGTTTTCTGGCCACCTGTGAGATGAGTTCGATGCGTTGTTCCAGCTCCTGAAGATGGGCCGGATCATCGACGATGCCGTCTGCCACTTGCTGCAGCTGCTGGCTGGCTTCCGCTACATTGATCATTGATTCTTCCAGCATTTGACAAATTTCGCTGAAGTCATGCCCGCGGCTGTTTCTGAGGGTGCTGATGACCTGGGCCAGTTGTTGTTCAACACTGTGTTCTGAGTCACTGATCAGTTGCATGGAATCATCCAGACTGCTCATCAATTCGCGGGCATGGGCAGCGGTTTTCAGTTCATCGTGTAATTGTTCATATTCAGTGGGTCCCAATGCCAACTGGTCGAGTTCTGCCAATTGGTAATTAAGTAACTGAACCTGTTCTTCTGACATTGAACCTGCTTCTTGCAAAGCCTGAATTTCTGCCTCAATGGTCTGTAGCTGGTCAAATGCCTGACGGGTTTGTTTCAGCAACAGTTGATGATCACCTGCCAGATCGAGGATATGGAGTTGCATGGCCGGTTTCAGCAATCTGATTTGATCATGTTGGCCATGGATCTGAACCAGGTATTGGCTGAGGTCTTTGACCAGACCGGTGGCCATGGGCCGCCCATTGATCCATTGTTTGCTGCGTCCCTGCTGATTGAACGTGCGACGCAGTACCAATTCATTGTCCTCTCCCAGTTCCTGGTCCTGCAGCCATTGGCGGGCGTTGGGGTTCTGTGCCACATCAAAGGTGGCAATGATCTCACTGTGTTCAGCAAAGGGGCCAATGGTCTGAGAATCCGCGCGGTTACCCAAGGCCATTGACAATGCACCGATGATGATTGATTTACCGGCTCCGGTTTCACCGGTGAACACTGACATGCCAGAATGAAAATCAATTTCCAGTTGATCAATCAGTACGAAATTTTGAATGTACAGGGATTGCAGCATGGGTGATGGTCTGTTCCTAGAAATGAGTTCTGTAATTTTAACTTCACTGCCTTGAATTGTCATCTCCAATCACCATATCACTGCCATTATTAACAGCTACACAATTGATTATGACAGAGGAACAGGTAAATCAGAACAGTCATCCGGACCAGGACGAAACCATGACCGGTGCCGGTGAATCAGGTCAGCAGGATAACCAACCATCAGAAGATGATGAAGTGGTGATTGCTGAATTGGATGACAATGAGTTATCAGCGTTGGAACAAATGCAAGCCAGAATTGAAGAACTGGAAGCAGAACTGGAAGCCAAACAGGCAGCCCTCACAGAAAAAGAAGATGAGGTCTTGCGGGTGGTGGCTGAAGGCATGAATTTGCAAAAACGTTTGCAGCGGGATATTGATAATACCCGGAAGTTTTCCAATGACAAAATCATCAAAGCCATGATTCCAGTGATGGACAGTTTCGACAAAGCCCTTGAAGTGGTTAATGATGACCAGTGTGAAGTCACCACAGAAGCCATGATTGAAGGCACGCAAAATACCCAGAAATTGTTTGCCAAAGTGCTGGAAGACAATGGCATTGAAATCATCAATCCAGTGGGTGAAGCCTTTGATCCTGAGCAACACGAAGCGATGAGTATGGTGCCATCTCCTGATCATGAGAAGAATACCATTGTCAATGTGTTCCAGAAAGGCTATTTACTCAATGGCCGGGTGGTCAGAGCAGCCATGGTTGTGGTGGCTCAGTAGCTTGAAAAATTCATCACTGACCATAGATAGTGATCAGTTTACAAATACAGCGTTTTAGAGGTTTATAAAAATGTCAAAAGTAATAGGTATAGATTTAGGAACCACCAATTCCTGCGTCGCCATCATGGAAGGCAAGGACATCAAAGTCATTGAAAATTCAGAAGGCGACAGAACCACCCCGTCCATTGTGGCGTTCACCGATGAAGGTAAAACCATTGTCGGACAATCGGCCAAAAGACAGGCGGTGACCAATCCGGAAAACACATTGTTTGCGATCAAACGACTGATTGGTCGTAAGATCAACGAAGAAGTGGTCAAAAAAGACCAGGACATCGTGCCCTACAAAATCATCGGTGCTGACAACGGTGATGCCTGGGTTGAAGTGCGTGGCAAGAAAATGGCTCCTCAGGAGATTTCTGCCCGAATTCTGGAAAAAATGAAATCCACTGCTGAGGATTACCTCGGTGAAGAAGTGACCCAGGCCGTGATCACGGTTCCTGCGTACTTCAATGATTCTCAACGTCAGGCCACCAAAGATGCCGGTAAAATCGCCGGTCTGGAAGTTAAACGCATCATCAATGAGCCAACCGCAGCTGCGCTGGCTTATGGAATGGATAAAAAAGGCGGTGATCGCACCATAGCTGTTTATGACCTGGGTGGTGGGACCTTCGATATTTCCATCATTGAAATCGCTGACATCGATGGCGAGCAACAATTTGAAGTATTGGCCACCAATGGTGATACATTCCTGGGTGGTGAAGATTTTGATAACCGCGTGATGGAATACCTGGTTGCTGAATTTAAAAAAGACCAGGGTGTTGATTTGAAGAACGATCCTTTGGCCTTGCAGCGATTGAAAGAAGCTGCTGAAAAAGCCAAAATTGAGTTGTCGACCCTCGATCAGACGGAAGTTAACCTGCCATACATCACGGCCGATGCTTCTGGTCCAAAACACATGAATGTGAAAATCACCCGTTCCAAACTGGAGTCGCTGGTGGAAGATTTGGTGAAACGCACTGTTGCACCATGTGAAACCGCCATCAAAGATGCGGGTGTTTCATTGAGTGAAATTTCTGATGTCATCCTGGTGGGTGGCCAGACCCGTATGCCAGCAGTGCAAACCATTGTTGAGCAGACTTTCGGTAAGAAGCCGCGCAAAGACGTGAATCCTGATGAAGCAGTCGCCATGGGTGCTGCCGTTCAGGGTGGTGTGTTGTCCGGTGACGTCAAAGACGTGTTATTGCTTGACGTAACGCCACTGTCACTGGGTATCGAAACCCTGGGTGGAGTGATGACTAAGCTGATTGAGAAAAACACCACCATTCCGACCAAAGCTTCACAGGTATTCTCAACGGCAGAAGACAATCAGTCAGCTGTGACTGTGCATGTGTTGCAAGGTGAGCGTGAAGTAGCCAGCGCCAACAAATCTTTGGGTCAGTTTAACCTGGAGGGCATCAGTGCTGCTCCACGTGGCATGCCACAGATTGAAGTGACTTTTGACATTGACGCCAATGGCATCATCCACGTGTCAGCCAAAGACAAAGCCACGGGCAAAGAACAACGCATTGAAATCAAAGCCGGTTCAGGTTTGTCTGATGATGAGATCGAAGCAATGATCAAGGATGCCGAGTTGAATGCTGAGAAGGACAAAGCCTTCCAGGAAATGGCTCAGGCCAGAAATGGTGCTGATGCATTGGCACATTCAACCCGTCAGATGCTGGATGAGCACAAAGAAATCATTGAAGACGGTGAGAAAGCCGCCATTGAAGCCGCCATTGAGCAACTGGAAACTGCTGCCAAGGGTGATGACAAAGCCGCCATTGACAGTGCTTCACAGGAACTGCAAACCGCGGTTCAGCCAGTGATGCAAAAAGTCACTCAGGCAGCTCAGGCGCAACAGGCCGGTGGTGAAGAAGCATCATCCGGTGGCGATGATGATGTGGTTGATGCTGAGTTTGAAGAAGTCAACGACGACAAGAAGTAATGGTAGCGCATCGGCAGCAGCGGGCTGTCGGCTACCGCAAGATGTAATGAATACCGTCCTGGATGATGAGTCCGGGGCGGTATTAACCCATAAGAAGACCTGAAAAAAAACATGGCACAGAAAGATTTATACGAAATACTTGGTATCCAGAAGTCGGCAACCCAGGCTGAAATTAAAAAAGCCTTTAAACGCACGGCGATGAAATTCCACCCGGATCGCAATGCCGATGATCCTGATGCTCAGGATAAGTTCAAAGAAGCTCAGATGGCTTATGAAATCCTCAAAGATGAGCGCAAACGGCAAATGTACGACCAATATGGTTTTGACGCAGTCAGTGGTCAGGGCGGAGGCCAGGGTGGCCCTGGCGGTTTTGGTGGTGGATTTCAGGGTGATGTGGGTGATATATTTGGTGACATCTTCAGTGACATTTTTGGCGGCGGGAGACGCGGCGGTGGCCGTTCTGCTGGTCCGCAAAGGGGACGTGATGTTCAAATCGAGATGACCGTTGAGCTTGAAGAAGCAATCAATGGCATCAACAAGGAAATCGCCATTCCCACCATGGTCAGCTGTGAACCATGTCATGGCAGCGGTTCAAAAGATGGTGAAACCAAAACCTGTCAGACCTGCAATGGCATTGGTCAGGTTCGTATGCAGCAAGGCATGTTCTCTGTGCAACAGGCCTGTCCGGATTGTCGTGGAAAAGGTTCCATCATCAGCAATCCTTGTGGTTCATGCGATGGTCAAGGCAGGAAAAAGGAGAATACCAAGCTGAATGTAAAAATTCCTGCTGGTGTTGACGAGGGTGATCGCATCCGTTTATCCGGCAAGGGTGAAGCCGGACCACAAGGTGGACCAGCCGGAGATTTATATGTCGACATTCATGTGTTGCCACACAAGATTTTCATCCGTGAAGGTGATTCACTGTATTGTGACATGCCGATTGAATTTACCACTGCTTGTTTGGGCGGCGAAATTGAAGTACCAACCCTGTCGGGTAAAGTAAAACTGAAAGTGCCCGCCGAAACCCAGTCAGGCAAACAGTTCCGTTTGCGCGGCAAGGGCGTCAAGTCAGTTCGTTCGCACAGCACCGGCGACCTGTATTGTAAAGTGACTGTTGAAACGCCGGTGAATTTATCTGCTGAACAAAAAGATTTGCTTAAGGCGTTGGACAAAACCATCAGGGACAGTGGCGATAAAAATAACCCACGTCGAAAAGGCTGGTTTGATAACGTCAAATCTTTTCTGGACAAAATGACCGGCTGAGATCAGCCACATGATGCAACACATCAAGTCAGCCGAGTATTTCGAGCTGGCTTTTTTGTTGGTTTTTTTATTGATTTTGGATGCATATTGGCAAAAAAAACCATATATTTAGCATACTCATTTAACCCAATGGATCTGAACATGCCTCAACCCATTAATGTGATTATCTCCGGAGTTTCAGGCCGCATCGGAAGGCGCTTGCTGAAACTGGTCATTGACCAGCCTTCATTTAAACTGGTGGCTGGACTGGTCTCACCCAACAGCAAACACCTGGGCAAAGATTTGTCATTGCTGCTCAATCAGGATGGTTCAAACCCAACCGGATTGCTGGCCATTGATTCATTGGCGGGGGTCAAGGCTGATGTTGTGATCGATTTCAGCCAGCCGGATGGTTTTGATGAGTTGGTCGATTACTGTGTGCTCAGTCAGATAGCGTTTGTCAGTGGCACGACAGGGTTGAATCAGGACAGTTTTGATCGTTTGTCACAGGCGGCAAAATACATTCCAGTGATGTGGACTTCAAATTTTTCACTTAACATTCAAATCATGAAAAATCTGTTGCAAATCCTTCGTCAAACCAATGAAGATGGGGTGTTCAGCATCACTGAAACTCATCACATCCACAAAAAAGACATGCCATCCGGGACAGCCATTTCTTTGGCACAGGCATTGTCACCTGAAAGTAACATGACGAAAGTGGCTGCTGATGCATTCCAATTGGGTGATGTGGCCATCAAGGCCATTCGTGAAGGTGAAGTGCCTGGAATACATGAAGTCACCTGCCAGCTACCTGCTGAAACCATGACGTTCAAACATGAATCTCACGATCCGGCCATTTTCGCTCAGGGTGCACTGAATGCAGCAGCCTGGATTCATGGAAAAACCAGTGGCTACTATGATCTGAACTCAGTATTAATGGGTTGAATCATTTATTTAAACGCCATTCACAGTTCTGCTGAATGTCATTTGATGGCAATTGTGTTTTGTATTTTTCTGTGCTTAAATCATATCGGGAATTTAAGAATTGATTCTTAAAAATAACGATAAATATAAAGAGGAGATCACTATGAGAGTAGCAGCTGGGGTAATTTTAATCATTGCGGCGGTATTGAATTTATTGGCGTCATTGGGCTATCTGGCCGGTGGAGCGGCCACCACAGGTGTGGCCAATATGGCAGAGTCAGGTTATGTTCAGGGGCAGGAACTCACCGCAGAACAAAGGGCTGAGCTGGAAGAAATCCAAAATGAAGTGGGCGGATCTGGTATTGGTTTGATGGCTTTTGGGGTGTTTTTACTGGTCAGTGTCGGTATCTTAATTGCCGGTGCGGTGTTTCTGTTTCAGGATAAAAAGCCGCAATTTATTATGGTCGCCGGGGCCATGGCCATATTGGCTGAGGTCATCGGGATATTGATCACCAACTTCGGGGTGACCAACATTCTGGGCCTGGTCGGTGGAGTATTGGCCATCATCGCTGCCAAATCAATGGGCGGCGCACCAGCACCAGCTGAGTAAATCAATCACATGATGAACCATCAATACGAGCCGCAATGAATACATTGCGGCTTTCTCAGGTCAGGGTGCTGACCAGACAAGATCTTTACTATGCTTTTCACAGTACCAGAGGATTATTGTTTTTGGTGTTCTTCGGGGTTTTTTGGCTGTGGATGTTTTCTAAGTTGGCCGGTGGTTCAGCCCAATGGCTGGCTAACCCTGAAGGCAGTTTTGTTATTGGCTGGTTATTTGATCCCCAGGTGGCGCGTTCTTTGTTCACTGATCGGTCAGCGACTTTGTCGGCTTATTTTTTACTGGCGGTGTCTACCGTACCATTTTTTGTGTTGTTTGCTGCCAGTGATCAGACAGCCAATGACATTGGCACCAAATACCTGCGCTTTTTGACTCCACGTTGTAACCGGTTGGAAATATATGTGGCCCGTTTTCTCGGTGCCGTGATACTGATCTCGCTGGCTTACTGCGCCGTTACCCTGGTGGCCGTAATCATGGCCAGTGTGGTTGATGATGTCAATCTGGCCGGGTTGTTGGTGGATGCGATGTTGGTTGTGTTGTCATTGATCACTTACGCATTGCCGTTCATCGCCCTGATGTCACTGTGTTCAGTGGTGGTGGGTTCTGCCGGGTTATCAGCGTTGGTTGGTATCAGTGTATATGTGGTGGTGTTGGTGATTGTTGCGGTGGTTGGCATTCGCATGCCAGATGTGGCTGATGTGTTGGCTTATTTGTTACCTAATGCCACCAAAGGGCTGATCATGCAGTTGCAATGGAGTACCTGGCTTCAGGCCCTTGTGCTGATACCGGTTTATGTACTGGCTTATGGTTTCATGGGCTGGCGTATTTTCAAAGGCAGGGACATCTGATATGGATCAATCCGTCATCCAAACCACCCAATTAGGCAAAAACTTTGGCCCCACTCAGGCATTGGTGGACATCAATCTGGATGTCATTGCCGGTATGACCACCGGATTGGTTGGTCCCAATGGTGCGGGTAAAACCACTTTGTTTTCTCTGTTGTGTGGATTTTTGAAACCATCAGCAGGGAGCATCAAAGTGCTTGGTCATGCTCCGGACAGTCCCTCCATACGTGGCCGCATCAGCATCCTGCCACAGGATGCCTCACTGTTGAAGTCATTACCGGTTGGTCGACAATTGTCCATGCTGGCAGAATTACAGGGAATGAATAGGCCCGCGGCTTTGGAAGAAGCGAAAAGGGTGATCAAGCTGGTCAACTTGTATGAATCATTCAACCAGTTGCCAGAACGGCTCAGTCATGGCATGTTAAAACGCATCGCCATTGCCCAGGCATTCATCGGTTCACCTGAAATCATCATGTTGGATGAACCAACTGCAGGTCTTGACCCCAATACCACAGATTCCATCAAATCAGTCATCAGACAATTGGGCAAACAGGCATCCATCATCATCAGCTCACATAACCTCGAAGTGATTGAAGACCTGTGTCAACAGATCATCATCCTCCGCAAAGGACGATTACATTCACATGAAGCAGTGGCAGAATTGACAGCCCGCACCAAAGCGCTGACTTTTAAGCTGGAAGCCGATCCACCAGAGCAGGTTGAGCAGCTGTTTAAACAGCTGACGGCGGTAACTGACGTGAAAACGGGGGCCCCGGGACAGCATAGGTTGGTGGTCCGGTTCAATGATGAACAGGATCCAATGGCAGAAATAGAAATCATTAAATGCCTGGCCACTGCGGGAATCGCCTACCGTGAAATGGTTCGTGGTGAACGGCTACAGGATTCTGTGGCAGAACGTACCCGTTAACTGAATAAGTCTGCGGCGGTTTCAAACACCAGGGCATGTCTCCTGGCCAGCGCAGCCTGGTTTTTATCATATCCGCCACCAATCACAGTGGCCACTGGAATGTGCTGTTCCCGAAGTATGGAAAGCACCAATTGTTCCCTTCTGCGAATGCCCTCAATACTGATGTTGAGGTACCCCAGGCCATCTTCAGCATAGACATCCACACCTGCATCATAAAAAACCAGGTCTGGTTGACTGAGCTGTAAAGCCTTTTCCAATGTATCACCAACCACTTGTAAATAATCTTCATCAGTCATGCCTTTGGGTAAACCCACATCAAGGTCGCTGTCTTGTTTAAGATGAGGAAAGTTTTTTTCACAGTGAATGGAACAGGTGAACACCCTTGGTTCGTGTGCCAGGATCGACGCCGTGCCATCTCCCTGATGAACATCGCAATCAAAAATAAGGATCTTTTTTGCTTTGTCCTGGGCAAGCAGCGCTTTGGCGGCAACCGCCAGGTCATTGAACACGCAATAGCCCCTGCCGTGGTCATGATATGCATGATGGGTTCCGCCAGCCATGTGGCAGGCGATGCCGTGATTCAGGGCAATGGCACCGGTCATCAGAGTGCCATTGGGTGAAATCATTGAGCGTTTCACCAGATCAGTGCTCCAGGGCAGACCCATTTTGCGCAACTCTTTGCCAGTCAGTTGATTGTTTTGAAAGCGATGGATGTAATCGCTGGCATGGGCCAGTTGGAGCACCTGTTCTTTAACCCGGCCTGGTCTGAATACATTATGCTCTTTGAGAATGCCCGTATCAGCCAGGCAACGGTACAGTTGTCGGAACTTATCCATTGGAAAGCGGTGAGTGGCCGGAAAATGGAAAGAATAAAAAGGGCTGTAAATCAGGGGGATGCTCAAGGTTTCACAGGTGCTGGTTTAAACTTACGATCTTACCAGTTATGCGGTGAAACAGGGCGTGAAAAAAGAGGCATAGGTAAACGCCTCTTGATTTTCTGCTTATTGTCCTGTTGGCTGAGATGCGGTGGTTCCAGTTCCCAGGTCAACGCCACTGAGTTTTTCAATGCTGTCGAGGAACATTTTATAAATCGCCAGTTGTTGTTCAGCATTGGCGTTGCTGTTCATTGACAGTTCGCAGGCCCGGTATAACATCTCTCTGGCGATCAAAACCATGGGACTCAACCCACCGGTACTGACTGCAGATGACCCATCAGAGCCGCTGATGGTGTCATTGTTCCCAGCGATGTTGGCACCCAGTGACAATGAACCATTAAAAGTCGAAGCCACATCAGGATCAGGTTCCAGGCACAACATGTGTTGATTGCCGTTTGGTTGCAGGTAGCTGTTAATGACATCCGGGTGGTTACTGATCACGGTGATGCCATTGGCTTCCTGAATTTCTGATTGGACATCAATTTTTTCCTGTGAAGTGGCACAGGCGTTGAGCCATAAAATTGCAATGAGTGTGCTGATGTGTTTCATATGATCCCTCTTTTTTTTTAACATGTTACCAGCCGGTTAGCTGTGAAAGCAACCGGCTGGTCAATCTGCATAACCATACTGAATTTATTCAGGGGATCTGCTGACTGGTTTGGCCACTGTACCAAATTCAATTGCCCAGTATCCGCCTTCGCTGTTCTTTTTGGCATCAGCAAAATTTTGCAGGCTCATGGCCACTTGTAAAGAAAAGTCGGTTGAATAAGCCCTGGGATCTGCTGGTGTGGCAGCAGGAACGTTTTGAAAGTATTCCATCCAGGCATCATCGCCGGCACCAGGTGGAGGGGCAAACCCACTGGTGACAGTGGCATTGGGCGGCACCAGTGCGGTGTAAGCCGGATACTCAGATGCTGAGTGACAGGACATGCATGAAGAAGTGTTCAAGTCAGCAGGTCCGTTCAATCGCATTCCCCAGCCTAAATGCTGTGGTGGCAGGTCAGGTGAAGGGTTGATCACTGACTGCTTGATGTTGGGGTTGGTTTTGGTTTCGGTGTATGGGTAGGTGTTAATGATGTTGTCCCGCACATCAGGATCGTCACCCCAGGTCAACCCAAGCGGAACCAGGTTATTAAACCGGCAGGCCATGTCATCTTCCTGTCCGGCACAGTTCCGGCCATTCAACTCACCATTGTAAGCAAAGGTGCCCAGTACCCAACCCATCCATTCATCTGCACGGGTGTCTCTGACCATGATGTCCATTTGTAATAAGCGCAATTGGCGGACTTCACGATTGGGAGAGTTCCAGCTTTCAGTGATGTATCCCTGCCATTGAACGGGGTTCTCCAGATAGGGAACACTGTGATCATCGGGCTGGACATCGGCAAACAACAGCTTACAAAAAACCGTACCTTCAGGAAACCCGCCGCCGAAGCGTTTATCAGTGGCCCTGGGGTCAGGATTATTCTTGTCTTTCCACATTTTGCCCATGGTGTAGCCTGCATATTCATTGATCAGGGTGATGGCATATACCTGGTAGTCATTGGTTTGGGTGTTGTGTAATTGGTAGGGGCCAACTGGTGCCTCCTTGATCAGGCCATTGAAACCTTCAGTGCCGCCATTGGGTGGAAAGGTGTCTGAACTGGGGTGTAACCAGGGAATGTGGTACCAGTCACGCTGTTTGTTGGTGTGGGGATTCCATTTGGGTAAATTGCCCGCAAAACAATAATTTTTGATGCTGTCCATGTAAGCAGCCCAATCTTTGGTGAAATCAATTTTTAATACCTCGGGCAATTGCCTCTTGTGTGGCTTTTTGCTGGGAAAGTCGGTTTTCAAGCGGAACACCGGATGATCTGAATAATTGGCTTCATAGTCACTCATGGACACCATGTAACCAAAATCAGGAAAACCGGAAAAGTCCCTGGGCATCGGCTTGTGTTTGTGGTCATCGGCCATGCCCAAACCGGGCAGGGCCAACAGGGCCGCCATCGATAGCAGTGTGTGTCGTTTGTTTTTCATGTTAAAACCCCTCTTTAAGTAGTTAATGTTGTTATTGTTTTTGATGAAAATGTTGGTGATAGGCCCGATGCAGGTAGTCATGTACTTTTTCATCGGGATGACGCTTGATACCTGAAATTTTGTGTAACACTTCAGCTGAATGAGTT
This sequence comes from Marinicella sediminis, assembly GCF_002000055.1. Taxonomy (GTDB): domain Bacteria; phylum Pseudomonadota; class Gammaproteobacteria; order Xanthomonadales; family Marinicellaceae; genus Marinicella; species Marinicella sediminis. Next base: position 134,970 of record NZ_MVBD01000005.1, read on the forward strand.
TGAATGTCGTTGTTTTGGTCCATGTCAACCGGTTCTCCCAAAGGCAATGGGTTAACGGTCGGAAAGTCCGTTCTGGGATCGTTGAGTGTCAGCAGGCAGCTCAGGTCTGGAGCTGCTTTGTCTCGTTCTGTGAGGTGACCTGGTAAGTCGAAACAGTTATAAACGGTTTTGATCACGGAAGTGTGGTCGAATGGCGTATAGCCTGATGGCCGGCCAATCAGTCCTTTCCTGATGTGTGGGTTGATCACCACCGCAGGTACTCTGATGCCCATGCGGTTAAATAGAAATCCATCCTGTCCCGGGGTGCCTGGATAACCGTCTGGTGGTGTGGCTCCGGGGGGTGCCACATGATCAAAACAACCGCCGTGCTCATCATAAGTGATGACCAATAAAGTTTCATTGAATGCAGGTGAGTTGACCACTGAATCATAGATTTTAGCCATCAGGTGTTCACCCGGAGTGATGTCCTGAGCCGGATGTTGGTCATTTTGCAAGGGCCCTGAAAACTGAGGTTCTAAAAAACTGTAACTCGGCAAGTTGCCGGCTTTGGCATCAGCGTAAAACTGTTCGATACCGTGAAAGTGGTCATCATATTCAGGATCTTGTAATTGGGTCATGATGGTCCGTGTCAGGGAAAACTGTTTGCCATCAGATGTGCCACTGTAGATGCCCCAGTTGAGGTCATTGCGGCCTTTGTCCATGTTGTCCTGAATAACCTGATAAATGGTCAGTGCATCACAATCAGCGGTGGGTTTATTGTTGACAAAACCAGTGGAAGTCGCGGCATGGATAAAATCCCGGTTAGGCAGTGTCTGACTGGGCACAGAACAATGCCAATGATCACAAACCGCAAAATGCATCGCCAGTGTACTTAATACCGGTGTTTGTTCTGGAGTGTAACAACACATGATGTTTCGGGGATCTGTTGGGGTGTCGCCAAAAGAGTATGTGCCATATAACTGGGCATTCAGGTAATTATTGACAAAGCCCATGTTGGTTGGCTCAGGTGGGTAAAGCAGTGCCACATTGTAGTGCTCAAACAGTTGGTGGTTGGTGTCTTTGTAGCCTTCGCCAGGATCGGGGTCCGGATAGTTCATTTTCACCGGATAATTCAATTCTTTGAGTTTTCGGGGGCCAAAGCGGGGTGCTTCGCCGTTTTTTCTGACAAACACCTGTTCGGTGAATGGAATGCCATCGGTATCGATGTTGTTCAGTGGATTCCACATGTTGTCACTCAACCCTTCAAAATGTTGGCCATCAGGGGGGCTTTGTTCGTCATATAACCAGCCCAGCAGGTTGTCAAATGATCGGTTTTCCATCATCAACACCACAATGTGTTTGATTTTTTTCAGGGCTTCGGGATTGGGTTTCAGGTATTGGTCAGTCATGTGATTCTCTGTGTGTTAATCCTGGTCAGGGTTGCTAAAAAGTTCAATGCCTTGCAAGGCTTGCCATAATGAGTTGTTGCGAAAACCAATGGCCCCGCCACCCCGTTTTTCCTGGGAAGTCTGGCGATTGATGTCGGCCACAAAAACCAATGGTGTTTTTTCTGCTATGCCCCATTTGCTGTGGTCATGGGTGTATTTCCATTCTGAGTCGATGCCCAGGTTTTTCAAGGTGACAAACTGGATGTCTTTGGCATGACCATCATCATCAAAATCATTGACTCCGGGCAGGGTGCCGCGCCGCCAGGTTTCGACATCGGCAGTGATTTTCAAGTCATGGGCCACCAGATCTATCCAAAAATCATCATCCCAGGCGCGGTTTTTCGCGTAGCAAGTGAATGATTCCCCGGCTCTTGAGTGAAAAGGCAGCACCGAAGGAGTTTTGGTTTTCGGCCAGGTTTTGGCGTTTACCAGAGACCTGATCGGACTGTTAGCTGACAATGTATCTGGTAATCTGGGGCTGTAAACCTGTGGCTGCTGCTGAGCGAGCATTTGAGCCGCCAGTAGTTCAGCGGTTTTCAGGTCTTTGAGGGTGATGGCCAGCATGGTTTGGCCGTAAATACGTTCGTCATCGGGAAACCGGGTATTACCAGGTAACGGCCAGCGAGGTGTTGAATGTAGCAGCCACAATGCAGTGTCTGTTGCTGTGTCAAACATGATCAGACCCTTGGTGTGACCTTTGCTGCCATCATCATGACCGTTACCCAACACCTGTTCAGGAATTTCATCATTGTAGTAAAACCAACCGACCGAATCTGGAATTTGAGTTTGGTCTATTTGCGCCAGGGTTAGTTCAACCGCACTTTGAGGATCAGTGAGTAACTTTTGTGACAGCCTCAATTGTTTTGAATTGGCATCAAAATACAGGTATTGATAGCCGGCTTCGGTAGGATCGGTTTTGGATATGTTTCCCGCGGACTTTGGTAATTTATAGATGAACCACCAGTCGATGTCTTCCCCGCTTTTATCTTTTTTAACAGATATCATGTGCTGTTCGTCAGTCGTTGAATAAATGGGAATTTGAGTGACGTTTCCGGCATTGATGGTGGAATCCCCCCAGTCCTCCATAACGCCTGTTGACACCAGTGAACTGTGAGTTGATCTTTGTCACTGATTTAAAATTATTGTGTGTTTAAATGTGCGGTAAGTCAATAAATATTGAAAAATAAAAATGTCTAAAAATGTATTTGAATAGTTGGTGCAAACTGAAACAATATATTTTAATATAAGCAGGACAAGCACTTAGAAGACTTTCATTGATCTCAGGTGTTGTGTCATGGATGCTTACACTGGAACAAAGGGGAATCTGATTTAAAAAGCAGTTCATCAAAAAAAACAACAATAATTTAAATCCAATTAGGGGGAATATCATGACGAACAACATACAGTTTTATCTCAATGGTGAGGTCACCACCGTGCATAATCCAGACCCGGATTTGTTGCTCATCGATTACCTGAGGTCACCCGAAGTAAGCCTTGCAGGCGCTAAGAAAGGCTGTGGTCAGGGTGGTTGTGGTGCCTGTACTGTGATTTTGTCTGAATGGGATGAGGTGCAAAACAAAGCCAACCACCGGTCCATCAACTCCTGTTTACGGCCTGTGTGTTCGTTACATGGTTTAGCCGTTACAACGGTAGAAGGTACCAGTGAAGTGAACCGGCTGCCAGCAGAAAACCTGCAACACGTGCAGGCACCAACCCGGGGAGGCATACCATTTGGAACCACGGACAACAAGGCCGTTAAAACGGCCAAAAAAATTGCCTTAAATATCCGGCAGACAGCAGTGGTTTCAGGGGGTGAAAAAAAATCAAAGCATCAATTAACTGATTGCACCCATATGAATCCGGTGGCTTACCGCCTGGCGGAAAACAATGGTACACAGTGTGGCTATTGCTCAACTGGTTTTGTGATGAACATGTCGGCATACCTGGCCAACAACCCCAAACCCACCAAAAAGCAAATTGAAGATGCATTTGATGGCAACATTTGTCGTTGTACCGGTTATCGGTCGATCCTCACGGCCATGAAGACCTTCGCAATAGACTGGACAGCTGAAGATGAAGCTGCGCGGATGAAATGCCTGATGGATGACCAGGTGGTCGGACAATGCGTGGACAAAACCGTCCGTATTCCGTTTCCTGAGGGAGCCTCGCAACCCGTTGAACCAACGGCGGTTGATAACCACAAACAACAGTGGCTGATGCCTCGCAATACTGATGAGTTGCTGAGTATTTATCAGGATCATGATTTTTCAAAAATATACCTTATCCATGCCAACACGTCATATGGGGTCTACACCGAAGATTTCGAAAAAACCCCGGTACTGGTTGACATCAGACTGATCAAAGAGCTGTATGGTATCAGTCATGATCAGCAGGTCCTGAAGGTAGGCGCCGGCACCACATACACGGATTTTTTAAACTACCTGGCAGACCATGCTGATCACTGTGAATTGGGTGAGCCAAATGCCTGGACTGCATTGCATTTCATGACCCATCGCACGGCCGGAACCATTGTCCGCAATGCGGCTACTCTGGCTGGAAATACACAACTGGTGCTGAAGCACATCATGTCGGCAGGTGTTGACCCCTTTCCTTCAGACCTGTTCACTGTGCTCAGTGCTTTGGAAACAGAGCTGGAATACCTGTTGTTGACTGATGGCAGCCGTCATCGTCGTAACGTCAATGAGTTGGTTCAGCAACTCAAAGAAGATCAGGCAATGGCCAGTCAAATCCTGTTGTTGAACTATCACATCCCTTTGCACAATGATGGAAGCTTGGTACAGGCCCAAAAAGTGGCCCTCAGAGACATCAATGCCCACAGCATCGTCAACACCACTTCTGTGCTGGAAGTGGCCGATGACCTGACCATCACAGGGATCAATCTGACCTTTGGCGCGATTGCCCCGTATCCATGGCGGCCGAGAAAAACGGAACAGATGTTATTGGGCCAAAAACTCAGCCTCGATGGTTTTAACAAAATTGCCAATCACCTGTGTAATGAAGTGCTGACCACCCTGAAACAATGGGAACAGCGCATGAGTGGTCTTGAATATGAAGGTTTCAGTGATGAGTACCGGGCTGAACTGGCGGTGTCTTTTCTTTATAAAGCCCTGGTGGGTGCTTTGATTCAGTGTGATGAACGGGCTGTGCCACCAGAGGAACGTTCGGCTGCTGAAGTGAGTTGGGGACGTTGGCCTGTCAGTGATGGCAGGCAATTTTATAAAAACCAGGCATACAAGGCGCCTGTTTCAGAGCCTTATGTGAAACTAACGGCTTTGTACCAGACCTCTGGCCAGGTACGTTATACCCATGAGTTTGAAGTCCCGCCAACGGCAGTCAATGCCTCATTCGTTCAATCAGAAAAAGCGCTGGCCACATTCAGTTTTAAGCATCCTGATACAGGCCAAACTGGCTTGAGCGCCGCTGATTTGGCTGCGGTGATTAAGGTTAAACACCCTGAATTACTGCGGTTGGTGACCGCTGCTGATGTACCGCCCGCTGGTTTGAATGATCAGGGCATCGGTGCTGATCAGCCCATTTTTGCTGATCAACAGGTCAGCTATGTGGGTCAGTCCATTGGGTTGGCCATAGCCCGCAATGAACGGGCTGCCAACCGAATTGCCAAATACATCACTGAACACTGTGTTGATTACCAGAAAGTGGACTGGGCACCTGAATGGCAAAACCCGGTCTTGGGGCTGGACGATGCCATCAAACGGGAAAGTATTTTCCCTGATCAGCCCAAGTCAGCCAGTTACGTGTCGCACATCTGGAAAATCGTCAGGAACGACAGTGATTTGTCCTGGACTCAGGCGCGTGAACCGTTGGATAAAACCATTTCGCACAGAACCGTAGCAGTGGATGGTGCCTCTTGTCAGGTGGTGGAAAACAACATTTCATGCGGTGGGCAGGTGCACTTTTATATGGAGACCCAGTCCTGTGTGGCCTTGCCTCTTGAGGCCGAGCGGTTTCAGTTTCACCCTTCATCACAAAGCCCGATGGGTATGCATCAGACGGCTGCATCCGTGCTGGGTCTGGAGCAAAATCAAGTACAGGTGGATGTGCGTCAACTGGGGGGTGGTTACGGTGGTAAGACAGAGCCGGCTAAATTCGTCATTGGTGCTGCCGCTGTGGCTGCTGATGCTTTGCAAAAACCGGTCAGGCTGGTGATGCCCAGAGACAGTGATACCAGTATGACAGGTAAACGTCACCCCTATTATGGTCAATATCAGATTGCCATTGATGATGGCAGAGAGGACCCTGATAAAAAAGGTTTGATCAGGGGTATGGATGTGAAATTCTATGGAGATGGCGGTGCTTTTTATGATTGTTCATTCATTGTCTCTAATTGCATACAATTGCGGGTAGACAATGCTTATAAGGTGCCCAACTTCAGCAGTACGTTGGATGTGTACCGAACCAATACCGCCCCCAATACTGCATTCCGGTCATTCGGCGATATACAAGGCAAGATCGTTACTGAAAATGCCATCGATGATGCGGCTTATTCCATAGGCATGGACCCTGTGGAGGTCCGTGAAAAGAACCTCTATCGGGTGGGTGATGTGACCCCTTTTGGACAAGCCTTGACGTATTGTTACATCCGGGAAGTCTGGCAATACCTCAAGAAACAGGCTGACTATGTCAACCGCAAAACAGCCGTCGAAGAGTTCAACAGCCGGAATAAATGGCGTAAGCGTGGTATTTATATGCTGCCGGTGAAATACGGCTCTGGCTACAACCTGGTGCAACTGGAACAGGCCAGTGCAGTGGTGTCTGTGTATTCCAGTGATGGCACGGTGATCATCAACCAGGGTGGCGTAGACATGGGGCAGGGCATGATGACCAAGGTGGAACAGATTGCCTCTTATATTCTGAATGTTCCGATGGATATGATTCAGATACAGTTTGCCCGTACTGATGTGATTCCCAATCCCACCAGTACAGGAGGTTCAACCGGAACAGCATACAATGGCCTGGCCATCAAGCAAACGTGTGAAAAACTGCGGGCCAGACTGACTGAATTCGGTCAGCAAATGCTTAAAGAGAAGGGCAATGACTGGTGCCATGAGCATGGCATCGATTTCTGGAATTATGGTGAGCAAGGTTGGGCTGCACAAGCAGAGGGTTCAGATCAGTTGATCTGGCAACGCCTGATCACTCTGGCATACCAGCAGCGCGTCAGTTTGGTCGAAGCGTTCAATGCCAAGGTGCCTGGTGGCACAGCAGGTGTGCCGGTGATGGAATACAAGCCAGAGGACCAGCAAAAACCGATTCCAGGTATTGAGCTGGCCGGTGGGCCGGTGGGCGGTGAAGTTGATGGCTTTTGTGGGTTTACCTATTCAGCAGCCTGTGCTGAAGTGGAAGTAGACATCCTCACCGGTGAGGTTAAAATTCTGCGTGCTGATCTGATGTATGACATGGGTTGGAGCATCAATCCAGCGTTGGATATCGGCCAGGTTGAAGGGGCCTTTATACAGGGCGTGGGCTATGTGATGACTGAGAAACTGGTGTTTGAGCCCGAAGGTGATCATCAGGGCAGACTCAACACAGTTAATACCTGGCGGTACAAGCCACCTGCCATCACCAACATTCCTTTGGAGCTTAATGTGCACTTGTTCCCCAGGGATTTAGCGGACCATGTTCCGGAAAATCCCAACGAATTGATGTCTGCCAAAGAAGTGGGTGAGCCACCTCTGGTGCTGGCCAGCAGTGTATTTTTTGCCATCAAATCTGCGGTACGTGCTTCACGGCTTGAACGTGGGCTGGATGGATTGTTTCACATGGATGCCCCTGCTACGGTGATGGAAGTGCGACAGGCCTGTGAGGTCAGTGCTGACGATTTGAACAGTTGATCAGCTTTTGGGATTGAATTCAATGGTGTATGATTCGCCATTGAATTCAATCACATCACCTGAATTGATTTTTTTTCTTTTGCGCAGTTCGGTCATGCCATTGACTGTCACCAAGCCTTCATCAATCACCATTTTGGCTTCTCCACCGGTACCGACCAGGCCTTCAAATTTAAGGATTTTATACAGTTCCACGGGTTCGCGGTTGATGATGATCACAGTCATGGGTATGTAACGTTTTGGATTGAGCACAGTATACCGCAACATGGCATACAGTACCTCGCTGAGTATGGTGCTATAATTCTTTTCCAGAGCTGAGGGTCAGCTCGACCCGTTGATTTGATTGGTGAACGAATGCGAAGGCTGATACCTCAAACCCGTGCGACAGTACCTGCACTTATGTACGCCAATCAGACAGTTTGGGGCATACTCACACGTTTTGATTGCCGTGATTTATTGCGCTATAGTCAGCAATAATTCCCTGCTCATTCCTGATTGACCACATTTGAATTGAATTATGAAAAACATCATCCGAATACTCCTGCTGAGTCTGTTGATCCATGTCCCAATGGTGACTGCAGAAATCATTCATCTTAAAAACATTGTCGGTTACAGCCATGATGGCAATCACCTCACACCCTTGAACCAGTTGTTGTTTGATACTGAATCTGGTGAGTTAGTGGCTGCCAGTGAGGCCAACCTGAAACAGGCCAGGGTCGTGGATGGTCTGGGGCAAGTGGTTTTGCCCGGCTTGCATGATGCCCACGGCCATATATTGAATTATGGTTTATCTCGTTTGTTGGTTGATTTACGGGGTTTTTCCACTTTGGATGATGCGGTTAAACAGGTCAGAGAATATGCAGCGTCTCATGCAGATTTCCCCTGGATTCTCGGCAGAGGCTGGAATCAGGTTTTGTGGCCTGGTAAGGCGTTTCCTACCCGTCATGACCTGGATGCCATCACTCAGGACAAACCGGTGTGGTTGGAACGCATCGACGGTCATGCCGGTTGGGCCAACTCAAAAGCCCTGGAACTGGCCGGAATCAATCGGGAAACGGCCAGGGGCAATGATTTGATCCTCAAAGATGCTGAAGGTATACCCACTGGCGTATTGATTGATAATGCCATGTACCTGATGGAAAAGCAGGTGCCAGCCATCACAGAAGACATGAAAAAAAGGGCCATCAGCCTGGCTTTCAAAGAGCTCAGCGCGGTTGGGCTGACCTTCGTTCATGATGCCGGTATCGGTCATGAAAACTATCAGCAATTCATCGAAATGGCCAGACAACAAGTCATGCCCATCAGGGTTTATGCGATGCTGGCATCAAATGATCCGGCATTCAAAAAGATGGTCGAGCAAGGTCATTTAAACATTGATAACCATTTGTTGGTCCGGTCAGTGAAATTGATGATCGATGGTGCACTGGGCAGTTATGGAGCCATCATGCACGAACCGTATTCGGATCAACCGGACAAGCAGGGTGCCTACGTGCAAACACCTGAACAGATCAAAGCGGCTCTGGACTATCTGGTGCAACACGATTTCCAGGCCAATGTCCATGCCATTGGAGATCGTGGTAACACCGAAGTAATTGATTTATTATCCAGGCCGGGAATGCAATCATCCAAACTCAGACACCGAGTTGAACACGCGCAGATATTGAGACTTGAAGACATCATGAAGTTCAAAGACCACGACTTGATTGCATCAATGCAGCCCACCCATGCAACATCGGACATGAACATGGCAGAAGACCGCGTTGGGCCGGAGCGAATCAAAGGTGCATATGCCTGGCAAAAGTTATTCAAAGCGGGTGTGGTGGTGGCATCAGGCTCAGATTTTCCGGTTGAATTGATCAACCCGTTTCATGGCATGCATGCCGCCGTGACCCGACAGAACCATGACAATCAACCACCCGGTGGCTGGTACGCCAATGAAGCCATGTCGGTAGCCCAGGCCTTGCAAACATTCACCATCAATGCGGCATTTGCGGCCCATGCGGAAGATTTCAGTGGCTCCCTGGAAGTGGGTAAGCAGGCTGACTTTATTGTGATTGATCAAGACATCTTTACCATCAACCCGCAGGAGATCTGGAAAACCAAGGTGCTTGAAACCTGGGTGGGTGGTCAACAGGTATACGTCAGGGAATCACAACCTTGAGCTCACGATGGGCGGCTGATGATGAAGGCCGCCACCATGAGCAAAATCAGAAACTGGACGCCGATGGCCCATGATGGTGCACCCAGAATCCAGCTCAATGGTGGCATCATCGCCATGATCAACAAGGCCGTTGTTTTGCTGCGTTGATCGATCCGTCCACCATCCTGCCAATTGTGAATGATTTGACCCCAGCGTGGATGATTGAGCAGCCATTGATGTAAACGGGGAGAAGAATTGGCAAATGCCAGGGCACTGAGCAAAATAAACGGTGTGGTAGGCAGCAACGGCAATACCACACCCAACAAACCCAGTAACAAAGAACCAACACCCAGGATCAGCCACAAACTGCGAAGCACGGTTTTCTTCATGGCTGATTCGGGTGATCCATTACCTTGTCAGTGTGTCAGTCACCTGCCACACATCCGGTGGCCTGCCGTTGTTTGCGTTCTGGATATATGTCATTGAGTACTTCATTGATTTGTAACCACTGAGTTGCCATCTGATCGGCTTCTGCCTGAGTCAGTACCTGGCCTTGGCTGGCGATGCGCTGATGTTCAATGCGGGTATAATGAAATAAATGCATGTCCAGATGACTGCTGGGAAAGGCATTGGCCATGTTGATGATGTTTTTTTCAGAGTCATCGACAAACACCACGGCTGAATAATCCTGACCTGTGATGCCCAGCATGTGTTGCAGCATATCACCTTTGTTCATTCCTGTGGTCATCATGATGCCGTCAATGTAGCTGTATGGCCGGCCCAGAGAACCATCCAGTACCAGGGTTTTACCATCAGGGCCGGTCAGATCATGACCGCTGAAATCAATCTGGTGCACCGTCAATTCACGTTGTGTGGCTGCCCGGTAGTCTGGTGACCGTGAGGTCAGGGCAAATACCGTGCTGTTTTGTTGTTGCCACTGTGTGATTAATGCCGGTACATTATGTTCGGTCAAATCCATGGGGCCCAGTTCATACAGTAATCCAATGGCGTCCTGAAACAGGCATTTGACTTTTTGATCAGCGGTGGGTTTGATGGGCAACTGTTCGGTTTGCCATTGATACCAGACATCTCCTCCCAGATCGATGTGGCTGGTCAGCAGGGTGTTGTCTATGTCAAGGATCACAAGGACTTGCTCAGCACCGTACTGAGATGTCAACTCACTGACTTTCTCATCGACCTGAACAAAGCTGAGGGCGTTCTGATGGATCACCGGTGTGTTGGTGGGCTTTTGGGGTTGGCTGCAGGCTGTCAATACAAGTATCAACAGCAGAGAACTGAATGGCAACAATGTTTTTTTCATGGCAATAAATGTGTTAAAAAGCACATCATATCATTGTTTCGTAGCCATTGCGTGACAAGGGTTCAAAGGTTAATCGTTCAGGTGATCCAGTCGTTGTTGAAATATTTTTTTCAACTGTCTGCCAAATGCCCGTTCTATGAACCAACCCATGACTGGAATGGTGATGGTGAAATGGGTGTGCCAGTCGACCCGTGTTCCCTGGCCTTCAGTTTTGAATTCCAGCCAGCCATTGTGGTGCACCAGCCTGAGTTTGGGCTTAACTTCAGTAATCAGGTAGTCAAAGCTTTCATTGGGCACAAATGCCGTGATTTCTTCAGTGAAGGTATATTTGGCTGAGCGTACGGTCCTGACTGCACCGAGCCCGTTTTTGTCAGGCGCTCCTTTTTTGATCAGGTGACAGGCAAGTCCACCGCCTGATAAGAATTTGCGGTGATCAGAAACCGCTGCAAATACTGCAGACAGAGGTTGATTGATGAGCGCAGTCACATGGACTTGTTGCATAAGGATTCCCCGTAAGTTGGCTGCCGGTTCAGGTGTTCTTGTGGCCGGATTCTGGTATGATAGTTTACAACAAAAAACACCATTGACCCAAATGCAACCACTGAGTGGATTAGATTCCTCTTTTCTCTATCTGGAAACTGACAGCCAACCCATGCACGTGGGTGGGGTTAATGTCTATGAAGGATCATTGTCATTCACTGATTTCAAAGCATTTTTACAGGAACGATTGCCACTGGCTCCCCGGTTGATGCAGCGTCTGGTACAGGTGCCTTTGAGTGTTGATCATCCTTATTGGGTGGATGATCCTGAATTTGATCTCGATTTTCATTTACACCACGCTGCTTTACCCGATCCGGGGGACTGGCATGCGTTAAGGAAACTGGCATCGCGATTGTTTGGGCAAAAACTGGACCGCAACCGACCTTTGTGGGAGTTCGTTTTTGTCGAAGGACTGGATGGCATTCCACAAGTGCCGAAAGGCTCGGTGGCAGTCATCAGTAAAATTCACCATGCCGCGATTGACGGCGCCTCCGGGGCTGCGATTCTGGGCTTATTGTTTGATGTCACCAAAAAACCACGAAAACTTCCACCCATGCCTGAACGGAAAGTAGCACCATTGCCAGGGGATCTGACCTTGATCAGGCGCAGTGCCATGAACTACCTGAAACGACCGTTCAAGTTGCCGGGATTACTGTGGGAGACTGCCAGGTCAACATGGCAGGCTGGGAGGCTTTCCCGCGTACAGCAAACAGCATTGCCGCGTGCCATTTTCAATGCACCACCCAGTATTTTGAATCAGCCGGTGAGTTCGAAAAGATTGTGGAATTCAGCTCTGTTGTCCTTGGAACGGGTCAAAGCCCTCAGAGAAGTGGTTCCCGGAACCACACTGAATGATGTGGTTCTGACCATCTGCACCGGAGCACTCAGACAATATTTGCTGGAAAAAGAAGCCCTGCCTGAGAAACCCCTGGTGGCCATGGTACCGGTTTCAACCCGCAGCAAAGATGAACAACAAGACATGGGCAATCAGGTTTCCGCTATGTTGGTCCAACTACCAACCCTGGAATCTGACCCAGTGAAACAATTACAGCTGGTTCATGAAAGTACCCTCAGTGGGAAATCATATCAAAATGCCATTGGTGCCAGGCAATTGCTTGATTATGCCGAATTCATTCCCTTTGCACTCGGAGCTCAGGCAACCCGGTTGTACACCCGTATGAACGTCAGTAAGTACCACCGTCCTTTCTTTAATGTGGTGATCACCAACGTGCCGGGTCCCCAGGTTCCATTGTACATGAACGGACACAAGATGCTGGCACATATGGGCATGGCGCCGGTATTTGACGGCATGGGGCTGATCATGCCAGTCTTCAGTTACCACGGCATGATGTCGATCAGCCCAACTGCTGCAGCCCAGGTGATGCCTGATGTGGACCATTTCACCAAATTAATCCTGAATGCGGCCAATCAATTGGAAACTGCTGTCAATTCAACTGAAAATAAGCCACGAAAAAGTCAATGAAAACAACTTCACCGAATGACCACTATCGGCGCCCGCACCGTCCCTCGCTTTTGAAATTGGCACTGGAAATGCGCACGGTATTCGAGGCCGGTGGTTTTGCCATGAGCTTTCCCTGGCTACAAACCACAGCCAAAGGAGATGGGCATCCGGTTCTCGTGCTGCCAGGTTTTCTGGCCACTGATTTTTCCACCAAACTGCTCAGGACTTTTTTGAAAAGTCGCAATTACAAACCCTATGGGTGGCGGCTGGGCAGGAACCTGGGACGTCACAGCCACCCGGAAACCGCCTGTGGTCCGGCGATCATCAAACGACTCACAGACATTCATCAATGGCATGGCGAGAAAGTCACCCTGATCGGTTGGTCACTGGGCGGAATTTACGCCCGTGAACTGGCCAGAATCCATCCTGATAGGGTTCGTCAGGTGATCACCATGGGCAGCCCATTTGGTCACAACAAACGGGCCAATCATGCGATTAAAATCTTTGAAAAAACCAGTGGGTATCAATTGTCCGACATGTGTCCCAATCTGATCCGTAATATGCCGTTGCCTCCACCTGTTCCCAGCACCTCTTTTTATTCGAAATCTGATGGTATCACCGCCTGGCAATGCTGCCTGGAAGAAGTAAGCGAAACCACACAGAACATTGAAATCAATTCGTCACACCTTGGCTACGGTCATCATCCTGCGGTGATGTGGGCTCTGGCCGACCGTCTGGCTCAGCCCGATGGTGGGTGGCAGCCTTTTAAAGCCCGTCATCTGGAAAAACTGGTCTTCAAGTGAAGTGACTTTAAACGTTTACATCAAGCCATAAAACCATGAAAGAATCAGGGTAAGCAGCAATCCAATCATCAGTACGAGCGGAATACCGACTTTCAGAAAGTCTTTGAATTGGTAACCACCCGCAGTCATTACCAGTAGATTGGTTTTGTATGCAATCGGGGTGGCAAAACTCAAATTGGCGCCAAATAACACGGCCAGAATAAAAGGTTCTACCGGCATACCCAACCGTTGCGCAATGCTGATGGCAATTGGTGTGCCAATCACCGCAGCGGCGTTATTGGATATGATGTTGGTGAAAATGGCCATGCTGAACAACAGACCACCAAGGATGATGGCCGGGGACATACCGTGGGTCAGTACCACAAAGCCATCAGCCATAAAATCGGCTGCTCCGGTTGCCATCAGGGCCGTTCCCAGGGCCAGTGATGCAACGATGATGAACACCACTTGGGTACTCAAGGCCTGGGTCACGTCTTTCCAATGTAAACAGCCAGTGATGAGCAACAGAAAACAGCCCATCACTGAACTCAAATAAATGGGAATCCAATCCAATGCAGCCACAACCACAATGGCCACCATGATCAACAGCGCCAAGGGTGCTTTTTTGGTATATGGCAGTTCTTCACGACCATCGAGGATCAGCAGATCACGACTGGTTTTGATTTTGTTGATGGCCTCAACACTGCCTTTGACCAGCAGTACATCGCCGGAGGCCAGCACCATGTCCTGCAACTGTTTGGTGGTGGCTTTGCGTTTTTGACCGTGTGGAAACAATGCCAGCATATTCAGGTGGTATTTGCTTTGCAGGCGCGCATCATTCAAACGAACACGCTCCAGCGCTGAACCAGGGGTGATGACTAGCTCTACCAATAACTCGGATGCATCCCTGGCGATTTCGTCCTGTTCTTCACTGCCGGCTTCCAATACCACATCTAACTCAGCCTCATATTCTCGCAGGGCAAACGAAGTGTCTGTGACCAACAGTTTGTCACCAGCCTGAATGTTCACATCAGGCAGGGCATTGATGGTGTTCTTGCCACGAATGATGCGTTCCACAGGCATTTGGTCCTGGGTTTTATGGCGAAGTTCTGCCAGTGTTTTACCGTCTGAGAAACCGTTTTCAAGCACCCGTAATTCAGCAGTAAACTGTCGCGTTGAAACGTTGTTGATGGGTGGTTGCCGGTCAGGAATCATTCGTGGTGCCAACAGCCAAAGATAGAGGATGGCGACCACACTGACCATCACCACAGGCAGGGCAAAATCAAACATACCAAATGCCGCCACACCCATTTCTTCAGCCACATTGATGACCAGTAAATTGGTTGAGGTTCCGATGGTGGTGGCCATACCTCCCAGTAGAGTAGCCAGACCCATGGGCAGTAAGGTGCCTGTGGTGGACTGACCGGTGCGCACCGAAACATTGATCAATACCGGTAACAACAGGACCACAATGGGGGTGTTGTTGACAAAGGCACTGAGAAATGCACCGACCACAAGAGTCAACAGCAAGGACAAGGCCGGATATACCTTCCAGGTGCGTGCCAGGATGCGCCCGATGGGTTCCATCGCACCGGTTCTGACCATGCCCTGGCCAGCCACCATCAAGGCACAGACCGCAATCAGTGCTTCGTTGGAAAAGCCACTGAAAAACTGTTTAACCTCAAATACATGGCCATCAGGATGGGTGTAGGGGAACAGGTGAAAGATGGCCAGCAGGGCGACGATCACAAACAAACTTGATGTTTGCAACGGGATTTTTTCGATGGCAAACATCACCAGAGCCACCCCGGTGAGTATCATCACTGCGATGGCATGGGGCTGGGCTGACACCGTCAGCAATGTGTCGTTCATGATGACCAGTTATCCTCAAATTCAATGCCTGTTCAATGATTGTAGCACATGCTTTTATGTCCTTTTACAGATACTTTTTGCCTTCTGAACTGGATCATGATGTCAGGTTTTTAAGGTGTTTTACGTATCCTGGTTTATACACGCAAAAGAATAATCAACAACAGTGCATTTCAGTCTAACAAGCAGTCAGCCATTTTGGCCTGGCTGGTTGCATGACCAAAGGAGAAATTATGTCCACAATCAGAATTGTTTTGCTCTTAATTGTCATGCTGCCCGGTGCTCATGCTGGTGTGGTGGCTGAAGTCACCGTAGGATCAGATGGGGCTTGTGACTACACCAGCATCACGGCTGCCAGTTTCAATGAACCCCCCAGTGATTTATTGGACATCAGGGTGGCTAAAAATGTTTCATTGACATCCATACAGTTGCTTGATGACCGGCCAACGCTGATCAGGGGCGGCTATGATAATTGTGCCGATACCTCTGCTTCAGGCCGGACAGTGCTCGATGGCAGTGGATTTTCGGGGCCAATTTTTGTTGCTTCAGAGGCCACCCGAACGACCTCACTGGTCGATTTGTTTTTGCTGGATCTGGAAATTCAGGAAGGTAACTCAAATACCGAGGGAGGTGTGGTCGGATTGACAGGGAGTTGGTATCTGAGGGTCGTCAATGTATACATGCATGACAACTTCAGTAATCAGGATGGTGGTGCCATATTCATCGAGCCATCAGCCAATGCGGCGGTACAAAAACCCGTTGCACAAATCTATGCCAACAGCATCATAAGTGGCAATGCAGCAGACAATGGTGGCGCCATCGCTTGTGACGGTGGGGGTACGATTTATGCCTGGAACATGCAAATGGCCAACAATCAAGTCAGTCAGAACGGTGGTGCCGTGTCGGTCAATGATGGCTGTGTTTTTGAGTTGTATGGCGGTGGTTTTTTTCAGGGGATTTTGCTTAATCAGGCGGTTGGCTTTGGTGGCGGGATCCACGGTGCTAACCATGCTACCATTCGCATCTTTGGCTCCACTGCAGACCTGGGTATGGCAGCAATCATCTCTAATTCGGCAGCCAATGGTGGCGGTGTTTCAGTATCCGGCGGAGCCACATTGTATGCCGCCAATGCCGTGATCAACAACAATTCCGCCACTTCAACCGGTGGTGGCATCAGGTCCAATGGTGGGCATGTGGAAATTGAGCGGACATCGCCAGGCGCTCAGTGTCATGCAGAGGAACGCTGTTCGACGATATCCAGCAATACAGCGAGCGGATCAGATCCATCCTTTTCTGGAGGCGGGGCCATTGCAACGTTTGGTGGCACACTGCAAATCAGGGGCACCTACCTGGAGAATAACAGTGCGGCATACGGCAGTGCCATCCGGGCCCGATTCATGCCATTGGATGGTTTTGATGCACCCATGACCATGGTGGGTAATGTCGTTGCCGGAAACCGCAACGCACCACAAGTGGTTTACCTTGATGAAACATCAGCTGACATTGCTTTTTCGACCTTTGTGGATAACCTGGACATGAATAGGGTGATTGAAATGGCATACCCTACGACCGCAGCAGGCCCTAATAATGTCACGGTTTCCGGGTCTGTTTTTGAGCACCCGGGGAACACCCTTCCAGGGGTTGAACTGACCACCTCAGGTCAGTTGGTGAGTGCTGATTGCAACCGACATGAAAATGCATCAACAGGTGATTTGCCAGCTGGTAGCCGGTCAACTTCCATTGCGCCGGATTTCGAAGATCAGGCTGGTGGCGACTTCCGGTTGCAAGAGGACAGTCTGATGATTGATTGGTGCAACTGGAGTATTTTGGGCAGTGAATCGGATCATTCGGCCAATGGATTGCCCCGACCTGTTAATCATGCCATAGGGGATTTACACGGCACTTATGACCTGGGGGGTGTGGAATGGCATTTGCCGGACACCATTTTTGCCGATGATTTTTAAAACAGTATGCGAAGCTCTGTGTCACTGATGTGTTTTATTAAGGTGTGTTCTATAAGCGACAAACACCGAGCCTGAGCTGAAGGTGTTTGGTGTGCAATCGCATGGCTTTTAACGACCAACGGCCAGGTACATATGGCCCGCATACTGGCAGAAACCTGTCTGTCAATGGTCGCCATTTGACCTTGATCAGCATGCCGGCTCAATAGCGTTGTTTCAGCAATAAAAAAGGTTTTTCGATCAGGTAATGCAATGCCAGACTGATGCCTGCAGTCAACAGCAGGTAAATAGCGAAAAATGTGGTGGCATGTACCCAGGCAGTTTCGCTGTAGACCCAATCCTTATGTAATTGATAGACCCATTTGAATACCGTGTTGTGAACCAGGTACATGGCATATGAGAGTATGGCAATGATCCTCAGAAAGCGACCAGTCAGCCAGCCCATCCACCTTGATCCACTGTAACTGACTGCTGCCCAGACCCATAAGGCAAAAGCAGCAATGAGGCCAGTATGCATCAGGTGCAATGCCATGGCGGATTCTGTGGTTGTCGAATCCATTCTGGTCAGCAGCACCATGGCAATGACCACACTCAGGCTCACCAGGACGACACCCGGCTTGCCATTTGTTTTCTCATTCAGCCAGGCCACCAATACCCCGGCAAGAATACCGGTCACTGCATATTGAAAAGGAGCCCGGTATAGCCAGAAAAATTGAAAATAACTGTGTGAGTCACTCGACAAGTGAATATGCAGGGTACGGATCATGATCAATAAAGTCATCAATGCCAACAACAGCACAATGCCCTGAGTAGGTTTCAGTTTTGTGATCCACCACACCAGCAGAGGAGACAACAGATAAAATTTTTCTTCAGTGGCCAGTGACCACAGAGGGGTCAATATTTCAGAACCCATGTAATCCTGGAGAAAGAACACATGGATCAGCAGTTCATTGAGGCTGATTTGGCCCATGTAAGATGGCAAAACACCAGAAACCAGTAAGATGATGATGGCGTAATACAAAGGGAAAGTGCGTAATATACGCTTCAGAAAGAAGTTTTTATGATCTGTTTTAAGGTTATCTGACTGTTTTCGAAGTAAATGGCGAACGATGAGGAAACCGCTCAGTACAAAAAACAAGTCAACACCAAGCCACCCATTGTTCATGAAGTTTTTTAATGGGGTAATGATTGCCTGCCGGTAAAATGAATTGGATACTTCCCGGTAGATGAAGCTGAAATGATGCAGCATCACCATAATGATGGCGATTGCCCGTATACCATCCAGTTCCGGGATTTTTCCTGAGTGAGTGCCAATCGTGAAGTAAGCCCGGATTTGTTGAAGCCAGGTGAGTTTGTTCACCGGGTGATTGTCTTGATTATCATTCATGAGTCGCGGGAGTAAATAGGTCCTTTGGTTAGGCTGCTGTTTACAGGCATCGGAGCAGGGCATGTTGACCCACTGTGTCTGGGTGTTAATTTAATTCATCCAATTGTACTGGTTTCACCGGCATGACTCAATTAAGCTGACTGATTCGGGTTTGGCAGGTTTACGGGATTTGAGGCATAATGAATATACTCAGATATCATCTTCATTATGTTTGAACACATTGCCATCTTTTTTTCCATCATCCTCAGTTTGGGGCTGGTGCATTTGTTGGGTGGGCTGTCGTTGATGTTGGATGCCCGGATCAGGAATCACCTGTATTGGGTCCACTTATTATGGACCCTTAATTTATTGTTTCTCATTGCTCTGGTGTGGTTTGCAAACTTTGCTCTTGCTGAGGCCAATGAATTGAGTCTGGCGCACTATTTTGTGTTACTGGCTTATGCCATTACCATTTATTTGCTGTGTGGTTTGTTGTTTCCGGTGAGGGGTGAAGAAGTGGTTGATTTCAGGAAACATTATTATGCCAACAGCAAGCGATTTGCTGTTGTCGGGATGGCATTTGTGATAACCGATGCC
Organism: Marinicella sediminis; assembly: GCF_002000055.1. Lineage (GTDB taxonomy): Bacteria > Pseudomonadota > Gammaproteobacteria > Xanthomonadales > Marinicellaceae > Marinicella > Marinicella sediminis. The sequence goes on from NZ_MVBD01000005.1 coordinate 154,305, forward strand.
TGCGATGGACTGATTGAAACAAAACTGCTGGATGTGCCATTGAATTATGGCCAGTTTGGTACCCTTGGGGTGTATTTTTTCTTGTTTCTGGGCGGCTTGTTCAGTCAGTCACACCGCTATCATGCCTGTGCAGCTGTGGTTTTTGGCTTGGGTCTGGTTGGGTTTTTATTGAGCTTGGTTGGATTTCCCATCACTTTAAGGTAATGCCTGCCAGGTATCTGGCATGGACGGGACACCCGTCGATAATGATGTGCCATAAAACGCTGGATTCTGTGTTTATATCAGTTCACAATACCGCCGAACCACGACAAACATGATGCTGCCTTTGGGGCTGACCGATTGAGTAAACAATGAGCAAAACAAGCAATGATTCAGATTCAGCCAGTTGGCCTGATACAAGTTCGCCTAACCAGGCGTTGTTCACAAAAATGGCTGATGACTTAGCAAGCAAAGGTTTGAGTATATTACCTGCGGCTTTACCTGATGAGCTGTGTCTGGCCCTCAGGGCTCAACAGATATCGATGGATGATGATCAGTTCAGACAGGCAGGTATTGGTCGGGGTACTGATGCTGGTCATAATGAGCTTGTGCGTACTGATCAGATTTGTTGGATCAGCAAACAAACTCCAGCCGGCAGCATGTGGTTGGAGTGGGCAGACTCTCTGCGGTTGTTCCTCAACCGTGAATTGATGCTTGGCTTATTCGCTTTTGAAAGTCATTTTGCTCATTATCGCCCTGGCGCATTTTACAAAAGACACCAGGATGCATTTGTGGGTGAAGCCAACCGGGTGCTTTCCCTGGTGGTTTATTTGAATCCGGGTTGGTGCAGTGATGATGGTGGGGAGTTGGTGATTTACCAGGATTCAGTTGATCAACAGGGTGTACGGGTGATGCCATTGATGGGCACTGTGGTGGCTTTCCTCAGTGAAGGCTTTCCTCATGAGGTTTTACCAGCTCAAAAGGACCGTTATTCAGTGGCCGGCTGGTATCGGATGAACACCACTAAATCCGGTCGTGTGGACCCACCTGAGTGAATACGCGCTTTGCAAAGAAACACCAATCAAGCCAGGAGGGTTGAGATCTGATGTGGCATATACTGCTACATATTCTGTTGCCCTTGCTGGTGGCACGGACGGCTTTTCATAACACATGGGTTAAAGCCTGGCTTTTACTGCTACTGACTATGCTGGTGGACCTTGATCACCTGTTGGCAAACCCCATATATGACCCCAATCGATGTAGCATAGGTCATCATCCATTGCATCAGCCTGAGCTGTTTCCGTTGTATTTGCTGTGTCTGTTGTTTCCCCAAACCCGGTTACTGGGTCTGGGACTAGTGATTCACATGAGTCTGGACAGTCTGGACTGTGTGGCGATGGGACAGTGGTTCACAGGACAATAAACGATTATTGGCTGTTGATGCCCTGACGTTCGAGGTATTCCTGATAGCCGCCGCGAAAGTCAACGACGTCCCCGGGTTGAATTTCCATGATGCGGGTGGCAATTGAAGACACAAATTGCCGGTCATGAGAAACAAAAATCAAGGTGCCGTCGTAATTTTCCAGTGCCAGGTTCAGTGACTCAATAGACTCCATGTCCAGGTGATTGGTGGGTTCATCCATGATAATGACATTGGGATTTTCCATCATCAGTTTGCCAAACATCATTCGGCCTTTTTCACCACCTGACAATACACTGATTTTTTTGTCTGAATCCTCTTTGGAAAACAGCATGCGACCCAACACAGAACGCACGGCTTGTTCATCGTCATCTTTTTGTTTGAATTGTTCCATCCATTGGAAAACAGTCAAGTCCTGTTTGAAGGCCCCCAGATTGTCCTGCCTGAAATAACCAATGTGTGCGTTTTCTGACCATTTAATGGTGCCTGAATCAGCCTCGATGGATGCTGTGATGCAATTCAGAAAAGTAGTCTTGCCGATGCCGTTGGCACCAATCACGGCGAGGCGTTCTCCAACTTCCAGCAACAAGTCCAAATTGCTGAACAAGGTATGATCACCAAATGATTTACTCAGACCGTTGATTTGCAGGGCATTGCGAAACAGTTTTTTGTCTTGTTTGAAGATGATGTATGGGTTAACCCTGGATGAGGGTTTGATGTCATCCAGTTTGATCTTGTCCAGCAGTTTTTGTCGTGAAGTGGCTTGTTTTGCTTTGGATGCATTGGCAGAAAAACGGCTGACAAAGCTTTGTAGTTCGGCAATTTGCGCCTTCTTCTTGGCATTTTCTGCATACTGACGTTCTTTGGCCTGGGTGGCAGCGGTCATGTACTCATCGTAATTACCGGGGAACAGCCGTAATTCACCATAATCCAAATCGGCCATATGGGTACATACAGTGTTCAGAAAGTGACGATCATGCGAAATGATGATCATGGTTGATTTGCGGGCGTTGAGCGTGTCTTCCAGCCAGCGGATTGTGTTGATGTCCAGGTTGTTGGTAGGCTCGTCCAGCAACAACACGTCCGGGTCAGCAAACAAGGCCTGAGCCAGGAGTACCCTCAGTTTCCAACCGGGCGCCACTTCTGACATTGGTCCAAAATGTTGACTTTCGGGAATTTCCAGACCCAGCAACAATTCGCCGGCCCGGGCTTCTGCTGAGTAGCCATCCATTTCGGCAAAGGTGCTTTCCAATTCTGCCACTTTCATGCCTTCTTCTTCTGACATCTCTGGCAAGCCATAGATTCGGTCTCGTTCTGCTTTCACCGCCCACAGTTCTTTGTGTCCCATGATGACGGTGTCAATCACACTGTACTCTTCAAAAGCATATTGGTCCTGACCCAAAACACCGATTCGTTCATCCGGGTCATGGCTGACATTGCCTGATGAAGGCGTCAGTTGCCCGGTGAGGATTTTCATGAATGTGGATTTTCCACAACCATTGGCACCAATCAGTCCATATCGGTTGCTGTTTCCAAATTTGACGGAAATGTTTTCGAACAGTGGTTTGGAACCAAACTGCATGGTGATGTTGGCTGTGGTGATCATGATTACGGGTCAGGGAACAGAAAGGTCGCGATTATACCCGCAAATCATCATGTTGCAATAACATTCACCGGCGCGGAGCAAACTGGCTTCGGGTTCAGGGGAGGGCGGTGCAAACCACAACAGACCATGACTTATGACCTACAGTGCTTTTCGTAATTTGGGTCTAATGGCACATTGAAGGTGGGCAGGGGGTTGTTAAACTGGCGTGAAAATAACAGGTGTGTCATGAACTTAACCCAAAGCAGCATTAAAAATCCAGCCAGTATAGCAGTGATCCTGGCACTGATAACCCTGTTTGGTTATCTGGCCATCAAAGACCGTCCGATACAACTCTTACCCAACCTTTCACAACCTCAGATATCCATTTTTAATAATTGGCGGGCCGCTGCACCAGCTGAGATGGAGTCTAATATCATTGAGCCACAGGAAACAATTCTCAGACGGACCCCCGGACTGACAGAAATCACCAGTAACATCAATCGCGGATTCACCAACACCACCCTGACATTTGAGCAGGATACGGACATGCAACAGGCGTTCATCAATGTCATCAACAACCTCAACCAGGCGCCGCCCTTACCGGTGGATGCTGGTGAGCCATTTGTTGCTGTTGGCGGACAAGGCCAACCCAATGTGGCTTCGATTCAGGTGTATACCCAGAAAGACAACACCGATGCTGATTACACTTCAGCTGAATATGAACATGTGTTTGATGAAGTGATTGAGCCAAGGCTGGCCAGAATCCCTGGTGTCAGCCGGGTCAATATGAACTCCCGCAGACCGCTTGAAGTGAGGATCAATTTTGACCCTTATCAGGCCGCTGCACTGGGTGTGCCGATTGCCAGTGTGTCTCAGTCCATCGCTGCGGCCACAGACGTGTCAGCTGGTTTTGCTGATGTCGGCCGACGTCAATATACTGTGCGTTTTCTGGGTCAGCATGATCTTGATCAACTCAATAACATGATTGTCGCCTGGGTGGATGACAGGCCTGTGCAGTTGAGTGAAATAGCCAGCGTTGATAAAGTTCCGGTTGATGGATTTGGGGTGAATAAACGCAATGGTTACCCCTCATATTACATCACCCTGCAAAGCGGTTCAGATTCCAACACTGTGGCCATACTTGATGAAGTGAATCTGGCCATTGATGAGTTGAATGCCGGACCACTGGATGATGCCGGTTTGATCATTGAGTTGAGTTATGATGCGTCGGTTTACATCAGAAGGGCGATTGATCTGGTGAAAAACAACCTGGGGTTGGGGGTATTGTTGTCGATCGGTACTTTGTTCTTTTTTCTCCGGGACCGCCGTTCAACATTAATCATTGCCACTTCGATCCCTGTTTCATTGTTGGTGGCATTTATGGCACTGAAGGTGTTTGATCTGTCGCTGAATGTCATTTCATTGGCGGGGCTGGCATTTGCTGTCGGGCTGATCCTCGATGCGGCCATCATCGTGCAGGAAAACATCGTTCGCTACCGGCAGGATGGCATGCCACTGTCAGCAGCGGTGGTGAAGGGGGCCAGTCAGGTGCAGGGGGCATTATTTGCGTCCACCGTCACCACCATCGCCATCTTTTTGCCAATCTTGTTTCTGGAGGGAATGGAAGGACAGATGTTTTCAGACCTGGCGATCACTTTGTCAGTCAGTGTTGTGGCCTCGCTGCTGGCAGCGATCACCATCATTCCGGTGGCCAGTCGCCTGTGGTTAAAACCGTCTGCCAAAGCCGATCCTCATCAGCATTGGTGGGACAACATCACCCGCTGGGTCATGCAATTGACCAGCAGCAGCCGTAAACGTCATGCCTGGATCATTGGTTTATTGAGCATGTCCATGCTGATTGTGGTAGGGCTGATGCCCAAGGCGGATTTTCTGCCACCAGCCAAAGCGGATGCCGTACAGGTGTTTTTCAATGCCCCTCCCGGGGTGACCACCGAGGTGTATGAAAATGAGATTGGCCGGATCATTGTTGATCGCCTCAGGCCCCACATGGATCATCAGCAGGAACCGTTCATTAAAGGCTATAACCTGTCAATGTTTGGTACCAACAGCATCCTTTATTTATACCCGCTTAATCCGGAAGACACTGAATTGTTTGTTGAGATGCTCAGTGGTGATATGCTTAAAGGCATCCCGGACACCACCGCTTACCCCAGCCGAGCCTCGTTGCTGGGGGTGGGTAACAATGGTGGGCGTTCAATCACAGTGAATTTGCAAGGCGCTGATTTATCCGGTCTGATGCAGGCAGCCAGACAAAGTATGCCGGTGATACAACAGGCACTTCCCGGAGCCATGGTCAGGCCGTTGTCAGGTTTATCGCTGTCAGAACCTGAGCTGCAGATCATTCCCAACGAGCACCGGATTAATGAAGTGGGTTTGACTTCCAGGGCCTTGGCCAGTGCCATCAGGGCTTTCACAGGTGGCTTGTTTGTCGGTGAATATTTTGATGGTAACAACCGTTACAACATGATTCTGCGCTCAGATGGCTGGAGCAATCCGGACCAACTGGCAGCCATGCCGATTGCCACGCCGTTGGCTGGAGCTCAAACGATTGGTTCGTTGGCGACAATCCAGCGTACCGTCGGGCCCAGCAGAATTCAAAGGGTAGACGGCCAAAAGACCATCAGTTTGCAGGTGTTGCCGGCAGCTGCCATGACGGTTGAGGAAGCCCTTGATCAATTGCGGGATGTGGCAGGTCCTCAGATCAGGACCTTGTTACCTGATGGCGCTGCCATCCAGTACAAAGGCAGCGCAGATCGCCTGGAGTCGGCATTGGGTGACATGCTGAATAATTTTATGCTGGCTATACTGATCTTGTTCCTGATGATGGCGGCCATCTTTAAATCGATGAAGGATTCACTGCTGGTGTTGGCGGTGATGCCTCTGGCACTGGCTGGTGGATTGCTGGCGCTGAAACTGCTGAACCTGGTGTCATATCAATCATTGGACATGCTGACCATGATTGGTTTCATCATTCTATTGGGCCTGGTGGTCAACAACGCCATTTTGCTGGTCAGTCAGACTCGGGAAGCCGAGTCAGGCGGGCTGAGCCGTGTGGCAGCGGTGAATCAGGCCGTGCGGGTTCGTGCCAGACCAGTATACATGTCAACGCTGACCAGTATTTTTGGTATGTTGCCTTTGCTGATGATTCCCGGTGTTGGCTCGGATATCTACCGGGGGCTGGCCACGGTAATCATTGGCGGCATGATTTTCAGTTTATTATTCACCCTGGTGCTGATGCCGGGGCTGCTGCAGCTTGGGCAACCGGGGGACTGGGTTCATCGCCTGAACCAATGGTTGACCAGAAACCAACAATCAACAACTGCCGATGGCGAGCATGTCGCCGGCAACCAAGGAGTCAAAACATGAAAAACACACTCTTCCCCCTTTTGCTGATGGTTTGCTCGGCGCTGTCTGCGCAACCTCAAAGCACGCCACCGGCGATTCCAGTCATCACAGATGTGGTTAAGCAAACCGAAGTGGTGCCGACCATGCCGGTCACCGGGCATGTGTACAGCGTCAATGACATTCAACTCACCGCCGCCATCTCCGGGCAATTGGCGTATGTGGCAGCGCCTGGAACACAACTCAAGACTGGCGATGTGGTGGTGCGTATGGATACCACAGCACTGCAGCTGCAACAAGCAGAACAACTGGCCCTGACACAGCGGGCTCAGGCTCAATTGAGCTATTTGGAAACCAATCTGAAAAGGCAACAGGACCTGGTCAAAGCCAGTTCTGTTTCTGCCAATACCGTTGAGCAAACGGCTTCACAACGTGATGTGGCTGCCAGTGATCTGAAGGTGGCTCAATTACGCCTGGCACTTATCGAAGACCAGTTGCAACGTGCGGTGATCTCCGCGCCATTTGACGGGGTGGTTTCAAGCCGCAATCGCCGGGAAGGAGAAACCGTGTCAGCAGGAACCGTATTGGCTGGTATCACCGATTTGCAAAACCTCGAAATCAGGGCGCAAGTCCCCTTGCGTTACGCGGCTTTCATCCGGCAGGGCCAGCCCCTTGATATGTTTGCCTATGGCATATCTCAGCAGGGACGAGTTAAGTCCATGGTTCCCGGCGGCAGCAACCTCAGTCAAAGTCATGAATTGCGCCTGGCATTTGAGAACATCCATGGCCTGAGCATGGGGCAACTGGTCAGTGTCTCAGTACCCATGTATCGGCCACGTCAGTCACTTGTGGTCAATCAGGATGCCCTGGTGCTCAGGGAAAATGGCACTTTTGTGTTTAAAGTAAGTGCAGACAATACCGTGGAGCAGGTGGCCATCAAAGCCCATGAAAATGTGGGAGAAATGATTGCCATTGAAGCAGAGCTGGAAGCTGGTGATCAGGTCGTCATTCGCGGTGCAGACAGTTTGCAGCCCGGCGCCAATGTGGAAATCAAAGCGGGTTAAATCCTGACAAACAGTGCCTGAGCTACCAGTAAGAGAAGTGTTTTGTGAAGCAATTGACAGTTTTTCCTGGCCGATGATTTAAACTGAAGTTTTATTCATCATTGAGGAGTTAGGTTCATGCGCGTTGTGGTATTTATATTGGTGGCAGGCTGTACCGGTCAGGTCTGGGGCTTTGGAACAGGTGCTGGAACCTGTGATGTGGTGGCTGATTTCTCCACCATCACGGCAATGGGCAGTCGAAACAGAAATCAGCACACAGGACCGTTCACATTGGTGGCCGATACAGCGTTTTATAACAGCACTGATTTCGTTGAAATCACCCTGTCAGGAGCACCTTTTACCGGGATAGTGATTTCAGTGGTTGATGAAAACGGTTCCAAGGTAGGGACGTTTGATTTCAACAGTGAAACCCAGGTTCAGGAATGTGATGGCAATGCCATGGCGGTCACCCACACCAGCACCCATGGCAGTGTGTCCAATCGTTCGATGTTTTGGATTCCACCTGCTGAGCCGGTGGGCACTGTCTATGTACTGGCTTATGTCCTTTCTGGTCAGCGGGGAGATCAGGGCAGCCAGCAATTTTATCGATTTGTGCGTGATGACCTGTCTGCGGTGGTCATCCAAAGTGAGGTGATTTTTGCTGCTGGTTTTGACTGAAACAGAACCCCGGTTACGGCGAGAACAGGTGTAACTACAGTTTGTTGCCGGTTGTTCACTGAGTTGCGAACCTGTTCATCCAGTCGGGTTTTGTTGTGTTAAAGCGCTGAATCTGTCATTTAATCTTCAAATCAGATGAATCGCACTTGAAACAGTACTGATTTAGTACTATTTCTGTTATCATACGCGCATGATCAAGATGTCCAAACTCACAGAGTATGCCTTCATGGTGATTATGGCTTTGAAAGAGTCATCTTCGCCTGCGTCTGCGGATCACCTAGCAGGATTAACTGGCCTGGAAACCCCGACGGTGAGCAAGGTGCTGAAAAAGCTGAAAAAAGCGGGTTTGTTGAATTCCAAAAGAGGAGCCTTGGGTGGCTATTTTTTGGTCAGAAGCCAACAGGACATCAGCCTCAATGAAGTGATAGTGGCCATGGAAGGTGGGCTGTCTCTGACTGAGTGTGCCGATGATGATGATGCCTGCCATCTGACCCGCAGCTGCCTGATGAGTGCCGGAATGAAACGGGTCAATCAGGTCATACTCGATGCCTTACAAAGTGTCACGGTAAGTGACATTCTGGAAGAACCCAAAAAACTGAATTTACAGATAAAACCATGAAACAAAAGCTGGAAATCAAAGAAGACAATGCGGTCGTCAAAGCCCGCGCCAAGCAAAAGTACAAAGAAGGCTTTGTCACAGACATCGAGTCCTTCACCATCCCGCCCGGTTTGGATGAAAACACCATCCGCCTGATCTCGGAGAAAAAAGATGAGCCACAATGGCTGTTGGATTATCGTTTGGATGCATTTGCCAAATGGCAAAAGATGACACAGCCTGACTGGGCAAAACTGAACATTCCGGAGATTGATTTTCAGGCCATTTCTTACTATTCATCGCCGAATGCCAACAAAGAAAATGCCCCCAAATCACTGGATGAAGTTGACCCTAAATTACTGGAAACTTATGACAAACTGGGGGTGCCTTTGCACGAACGTGAACGTTTGGCTGGTGTGGCTGTTGATGCGGTTTTTGATTCAGTGTCAGTAGGTACCACATTCAAAGCTGAACTGGAAAAAGCCGGGGTGATATTCAGCTCCTTTTCAGAAGCTGTTCATGACCACCCTGAATTGGTGAAAAAATACCTGGGTTCAGTGGTGCCATCCAGTGACAATTATTTTGCTGCTCTGAATGCTGCGGTGTTCAGTGACGGCTCATTTGTCTACATTCCTGAAGGTGTCAGGTGTCCGATGGAATTGTCCACATACTTTCGAATCAACGCGATCAATACCGGTCAGTTTGAACGCACCCTGATCGTGGCCGAAGCCGGATCTTATGTCAGCTACCTGGAAGGTTGCACTGCACCGATGCGTGATGAAAATCAATTACATGCGGCGGTGGTTGAGTTGGTGGCCATGGATGATGCCAAAATCAAGTATTCCACCGTACAAAACTGGTACCCTGGTGATGAAGATGGCAAAGGCGGTATTTACAATTTTGTGACCAAAAGGGGTAACTGTTTGGGCAAAAACTCAAAGATCAGCTGGACACAAGTGGAAACCGGTTCAGCCATCACCTGGAAATATCCCAGTTGTGTGCTGCGTGGTGATCACTCCAGTGGTGAGTTTTATTCTGTGGCCCTGACCAATAATCATCAGCAAGCCGATACCGGTACCAAGATGATTCACCTGGGCAAAAACACCAAAAGCACGGTGATTTCTAAAGGCATATCTGTTGGCAAAAGTCAGAATGCTTATCGGGGAATGGTGCGGGTGGCCAAAAAAGCCGACCACGCAAGGAATTTCACTCAATGTGATTCATTGCTGATTGGTAAATCCTGTGGCGCACATACCTTTCCATACACTGAGTCTGCCAACATGACCGCCAAGCTGGAGCATGAGGCCACCACTTCAAAAATTTCAGAAGACCAGTTGAATTATTGTTTGCAGCGGGGCATCACAGAAGAAGATGCCATCTCATTGATTGTGGATGGATTTTGCAAAGAAGTATTCAAAGAATTACCCATGGAGTTTGCTGTTGAGGCAAAAGCCTTGTTAGATATCTCACTTGAAGGAGCGATCGGTTGATGTTGACCATTAAAGACATTTACGCCAAAGCAGGCGACAAAGACATTTTGAAAGGACTGAACCTGGAAGTTAAACCCGGTGAAGTGCATGCCATCATGGGCCCCAATGGTGCAGGCAAGAGTACCCTTGGTAACCTGCTGGCAGGTATGCCCTACGTGGAGCCACAAAGTGGCTCGGTTGAGTTCCTGGGCAAGGATCTGTTGGCGTTGGACCCTGAGGAGCGTGCAGCTGAAGGCGTATTTCTGGCCTTCCAGTATCCAGTGGAGATTCCAGGTGTCAACAACATGTACTTCTTGCGCACAGCTCTGAATGCCCAACGCAAATACCGGGGTGAGGAGCCTGTTGACTCTGCTCAGTTTCTGCGCATGGTAAAACAGAAAATAAAGGCCATGAACATGCGCGACGATTTGCTGAAAAGACCGGTTAATGTGGGCTTCTCCGGTGGTGAAAAGAAACGCAATGAAGTTTTTCAGATGGGTGTTCTCGAACCCCGGCTGGCGATACTTGATGAAACAGATTCCGGCTTGGACATTGATGCGCTGAAAATAGTCGCAGATGGTGTTAATCAATTGCGTTCTGCAGATCGTTCATTCATCATCATCACTCACTACCAAAGATTGCTGGACTACATAGAGCCTGATTTTGTTCATGTCCTGGCAGACGGTAAGATTGTTAAATCCGGCAGTAAAAAGCTGGCCCTGGAACTGGAAGAGCAAGGTTATGGCTGGCTTAATCAATAATTGGTTGTCGGCTGCTGAACAGCTGACCGTGAACGAAGCTCAACCAGCTTGGCTCAAAGCACAGCGTGAGCGAGCTGGTATGCAATTAAAGTCATACCAGGATCCCAGCCGTAAACTGGAATACTGGCGGTATGCAGATGCCGGCAGATTGGCTGAGGAAAAGTCGTCCAGTGGGCAATTAAAAGACCTGGGTGAGGTGCCGCAATGGGTGATTACCATCAGTGAACATGGCTACAACTTGTCAGAAAACTGGCCAGCTCACCTGCAGGTTTCAAGCATCATGGATGCCAAACCTGAGCAACTCAAAGACCTCGACTTTGACCAGGAAACCGCTGCCAATCTGAGCAACACTTTGTTGTACAGCCAGGGCGTCGGTTTGATCGCCGCTCCTTCAGAGGACAGTGGTCAGGTGGTGGTTATCTATGATTTTGCCGAAGCCGGAAAATGGCATTATGTGCGTAATCAGTTTGTTTTGTCTGCCAACAGCGGCATCACGGTTCATGAGCAATTGTCATCGGGCAGGATCAATGTGGTCAATGTATTTGATGTCAACAGCAAGGCTCGTTTGAACCGCCTGCAACACATCAACCTCAATGAACAGGGAGCCATGGTTGGCTTCACCTGTTATGAGCTGGCAGAGGGCGCAGAAGTGATCAGCATGAACTGGCATCAGGGAGGTTCGCTGCAGCATCACATCCAACAAGTGAATTTCAATCAGTCTGAATCTCTTTTTAAATCGGGATCGATAAATAAATCATTTGACAACAATAATATAACCGATATTGTTAATGTAAATCATCATCATAAAAACAACCGATCTGAAGTCACACACCGTTCCATGGCCAAAGACCGGTCGCAAATTTTTAACAATGCCAAAGCCCTGGTGGCGCCGGGAGCGGATCAGTCTGAAATTGAACAGGATTTGAAAAACATCCTGTTATCAGAAGACGCCAAAATTTTCAGTAAGCCTGAACTTGAAGTCTATGCCGATGAAGTGATCGCAGCACATGGTTCAACCATCGGCGCTTTGGATGAACAATCCTTGTTTTATTTACAGTCACGTGGCATACCAGTGGCCGAAGCCAGAGACATCATGATCGAATCATTTGAACAGGAGGCCATCATATGTTGAGGGAACAATTTCCAGGATTGCAGCAAACCGTTCATGGCAAACCACTGGTTTATCTGGACAATGCCGCCACTGCACAACGACCTCAGCGGGTATTGGATGCCATCATGGATTACTACCTGCACCACAACGCCAACATCCACCGCGGTGTTCACAGTTTGAGTGAGTCAGCCACAGCGTTGTATGAACAAGCCCGGCAATCACTGGCCAGGTTGTTGAATGCGCCATCTGATAAAAACCTGATATTCGTCAGGGGATGTACCGAAGGTGTTAATCTGGTGGCTCAGACATTTGTTCGCAGTCGCATTCAGGCTGGAGACGAGATCCTGATTTCACATCTGGAACATCACTCTAACATCGTACCCTGGCAAATCCTCTGCGAACAAACCGGTGCCGTGCTTAAGGTCATACCCATGAATGATCAGGGTGAATTACAACTCGATCAGCTGGATCAGTTGTTGACAGAAAAAACCCGGTTCATGTCAGTGGTTCATGTGTCCAATGCGCTGGGGACCATTAATCCGGTTAAGAAAATGATTGCCATGGCGCATGACAAAGGCGTACCTGTGCTGGTAGACGGTGCCCAGGCAATGCCTCACTTGCCGGTGGATGTACAGGATCTTGATTGTGATTTTTATACCGTTTCAGGCCACAAAATGTATGGACCCACCGGTTCTGGTGTGTTGTTTGGTAAAGCTGAACATCTGGAAGCCATGCCGCCGTATCACGGTGGAGGTGAGATGATCAGTAAAGTCACATTTGAGTCCACGGTCTATAATGCCGTTCCGGCAAAGTTTGAAGCCGGCACCCCTCACATTGCTGGTGGCATCGGTTTGGGTGCGGCTGCCGAATTCATGATGGAGACAGGGATGTCACAGATCGCTGATCGTGACCAGCAACTCAGGATCTATGCTGAGCAGGCCCTCAGTGAAGTGCCAGGATTGAAAATGGTGGGCACTGCGGTTGAAAAGTCACCGGTTTTTTCTTTTAACATTGATGGCATTCATGCGCATGACATTGGCACCATTATTGATCATTGTGGGGTGGCCATTCGGACCGGTCATCATTGCACGATGCCAATATTCCAGTATTTTGGACTGGCTGGCAGTTGCCGGGCTTCACTGGCCTTTTATAACACTGAACAAGAGGTCGATGTTCTGGTAGAATCTCTGCTCAAAGCAAAAGCCATGTTTGAGTAGGATGTCTGATTTAAATAAACTGTATAAAAAAACAGTATTGGAACACAACAGGAACCCCAGAAATTATGGGGTTCCTGAGTCCTGGACGCATCATTCTGAAGGCTTGAATGCAGTTTGTGGTGATTTGGTTCATGTGTATCTGACGATCAGTGAAGACTGTCTGCAAGCGGTTCATTATGCGGGTGAAAGTTGTGCCATATCAATGGCATCGGCTTCGCTGATGACTGAGTTTTCTACTGGTATGTCGGTAGAAACCTGGCAAAAGAAGTTCAAATTGTTCAAGCAATTGATGGATAAAAACAACGACCTGCAAGAAATCGGCGGGCTGGGTGAAATCAATACCCTGTCTACCGTGAAAAAATTCCCCTCCAGAATAAAATCCGCTACCTTATGTTGGTATGCCATGGCTGCGGCCATAGATGGTATACCAAATGCCACCACCGAAAACTGAAAATCATGAATCAATCAGAGCAGTCTGCACATCCACTGAGCATCAATCAACAGACCTTTAACTGGAAAAACGGACGTCAGTGGTTTGATCAGGGGGTGATGACTTTCAAAAAAATCAAATCTTACTGGTATCTTGCTTGCCTTTTGTTGTTGGTAATGGCGACTTTGGTGATGCAGTTTTTACCGGTTTTGGTGTTTGTGGTGATGCTGGTATTTTCGCCCTTGTTGACCGCATTCATCATGGCCCTTTGTCAGCAATCCAAAAATCAACAAGGGGTCAATCTGGCCGCAGCCCGGGCAGATGTGCTGAAGGTTTTTAATCAACTGGTTGTGTTGGGTGTGTTGACGGCATTGCTCAGTGTGCTGTTTCAGTTGATACACAATCAATTGCTGCTGTTGCTGGGATTACCCGTTGAAGTCACTGAACAGATGGTGCAAACCATGCCTGGCAAGGAAGCATTTGTGCGTGTCATGGTGGCTTTGCTGACCAACCTGCCGGTGGCATTGGCAATGGCATTCGCACCGGTTTTGGTGTTGTATCATGCGCAGTTGCCCTGGAAAGCCATGCAGTGGAGTGTGGCTGGTGTATTATCAGCCTGGCGTGCATTTTTGGCCCTGACAGTGATGTTTATTTTAATGACCTTCGCGGTCATCGTGCTGGCCAGTTTAATGATTTCATTGTTGATGATGGTCATGGGCACAGCCAGTGCAATGGTGGTGAATCTGGTGATCATGTTTGCCATGGTGACATTGCTGGGAGTGGGGCTGTGCGCGCAGTACCATGCTTATCTGGATATTTATATTGCCACCAACGAGCCGACTGATGGGACTGAGATATACACCGAAATCTGAACCGTTGCAGGCCCCGGATTTCATTTTGCCTGGTGTCGATGAGCGGTCATGGTCCCTGGCAAATGTGATGGGCAGGAATGGTCTGGTGGTGATGTTCATTTGCAACCATTGTCCATATGTTAAATCTATTATGAAAGCCCTGGTCAGTGATGCCCGTCGGTTACAAAAAATCGGCGTCAATGCGGTGGCCATCATGTCCAATGATGTGGCAGAATACCCGGAAGACTCATTCGATAACATGCGTCGGGTGGCTGACCGTTACCAATTTCCGTTTCCTTACCTGTATGATGAATCCCAACAAATTGCCAGGGCATACGGAGCGGTGTGTACTCCGGACTTTTTTGGTTTGGATGCACATGGTGTTTTGCGATACCGTGGCCGTCTGGATGCGGCGGGCATTCAAGAGTCCAATGATGACTACCGGAGGGATTTGGTGCTGGCCATGAAAGAATGGGTTGAAACTGGTCAAATAACCACTGAGCAGCATCCTTCGATGGGGTGTTCAATTAAGTGGAAGACTGAAACAAACTGAACTGTATTTATGACAAAAACATATCAATCATCTGACATTGAAGTACTTTCCGGCCTGGATCCGGTAAAACGCCGGCCGGGGATGTATACCGAAACTTCAAGGCCCAATCATCTGATTCAGGAAGTGGTCGACAATTCAGTCGATGAAGCCCTGGAAGGTCATGCGGGTAAAATTTCGGTTACTTTACACAAAGATGGCAGCATTGAAGTCGCTGATGACGGTCGCGGAATGCCAGTGGATGTCCATGAAAAACATGGTGTATCCGGTGTTGAGCTGATCCTTTCAAAGCTGCATGCCGGTGGCAAGTTTTCCAACAAAAATTACACTTTTTCTGGTGGCCTTCATGGGGTTGGGGTCTCAGTGGTTAATGCCTTGAGTGAACGACTGGATGTATGGATCAAACGGGATGGCAAAGAGCATCACATTGCTTTTGAGCACGGCCTGAAAGTGTCAGAGCTCAAAGTGGTGGGTCAGGTGGGTCAAAGAAATACCGGAACCCGGGTTCAGTTTACCCCGGCTGCTGAATACTTTGATACCACCAAAGTAGGTGTGAGAAAGCTGAAGCACCTGCTGAAAGCCAAAGCCGTGTTGTGTTCTGGTCTACAGGTCCATTTTAAAAATCTGCTGGATGACAGCGAAGAAAGTTGGCAGTATCAGGATGGTTTGACTGAATACTTACTGGATGCCATCGAGGCAGAGGAGTTGATCCCTGCCGAAGGTTTTGTGGGTGAACACAAGGATGATGAGTTCAATGTCGACTGGGCACTTACCTGGATTCCGCAAGGCGAACTGATCACTGAAAGTTACGTTAATTTAATTCCCACCGCACAGGGTGGTACACACGTTAATGGCTTGCGCACGGGCCTGACCGAGGCCATCAGGGATTTTGCCGAGAGCCATAACCTGTTGCCACGTGGGCTAAAGCTTTCTCCGGACGATGTTTGGGACCGGGTCAGTTACGTGTTGTCAGCCAAGATGAAAGACCCCCAGTTTTCCGGCCAAACCAAAGAACGATTGTCATCCAGGTCAATCGCTTCTTATGTAGCCAATACGGTCAAAGACGCACTGATTCTGTGGATGAATCAAAATGTAGATACGGGTGAAAAAATCGCCATGCTGGCGATTCAGCATGCTCAGAACCGCATGCGCAAAGCCAAGCAAGTGGTGCGGAAAAAAGTCACAGCAGGCCCTGCGCTTCCGGGAAAATTGGCAGATTGCAGTTCTCAGGACCCCATGCAGGGTGAGTTGTTTCTGGTTGAGGGTGACTCAGCTGGGGGTTCAGCAAAGCAGGCGAGGGATCGGGAGTTTCAGGCCATCATGCCATTGCGGGGAAAAATCCTCAATTCTTGGGAGGTGGAGTCTACTCAGGTTATGGCTTCTCAGGAAGTTCACGACTTGGCAGTCGCCATGGGGGTCGATCCGGGCAGTACAGATTTATCAGGGCTGCGTTATGGTAAAATCATCATTCTGGCTGATGCCGATTCAGACGGTTTGCACATTGCAACTTTGTTATGTGCCTTGTTTTTGCGACATTTTGAACCAGCTGTAAGAGCCGGGCACATATTCGTGGCTATGCCACCCTTGTACCGGGTTGATGTCGGCAAACAAAAATTTTATGCAGTGGACGCCAGCGAGCGAGATCAGATATTGCATCGCATAGAACAAGATAAAATCAAAGGAAAAGTCAGCGTCACCCGTTTCAAAGGGTTGGGTGAAATGAATCCATCACAATTGCGCGAAAGTGCCATTGCGCCTGACACCAGACGGTTGATTCAATTGAGTGTTGAAGCCGGGGATAATACCCATAAAATCATGGATATGCTGCTGGCCAAAAAACGGGCTTCAGAACGAAAATCCTGGCTCCAGGAGAAAGGCGATCTGGCGGTTTTGTGACCTTCAAATGATTTGTACTTATTGGGCAGTCATGCTATTCTCTTTACTGAACAATGAGTCTGTCTGTGCGTATGGATGATATGAAGTGCCAATAAGAGCACTTTTTTGTTGCCTTTGTTTTGATTGATTCTGCCGATTGAGCAGGTGAATCATGTGGACAGTTTGGTCTTAATTTGGGATCGGATACAGCTTGTCATATCAGGAATTAACATCTAAAAAAGAATCGTTAACCGCCACCATCACCATTTCATTGATGTTGTTTTTGGCTGCGTTGTTCATTGCCTATTATGTGCATCAGTCACAACAGGCTGTTCTCAGTCAGATTTTAAAAAGTCAGGCAGACAGCACTCAGGACAAATTGCTTAAAAACACCCAGGACCTGATGGCAGACCTTAATGGCATGGCCAAACGGTGGCAAAACAATCAGGGCACATCAGAAGCCAATTGGCGGGCAGATGCCCAGGATTTCATCAACCGGGCCAAAGGCGTAGACACCATTTGGTGGATTGATGAGGGGTTCAGAAACCGCTGGGTCGAGTCTCTACAGTATGATCATTACCGACAGATCAACGAACTGCTGACAACTCAAAAGATGGTCGATCTACTGGTCCGGTCCAAAGAGGCTGGTGCCCCTGAGTTTACGCCTGCTTTTGATCTTGGTGAATATAAAGTGATTTACATCATTCAGCCGATTGGCAGCGGGTCATCTTTTGATGGTTTTCTGGCCATAGAAGTTCATATCGGGGAATTCATAGATGATGTGCTCGGCGATCCTCTGAAGTCAGGTTTCTATACCAAAACTTATTCAAGTACCGATACAGTTTATTCCAATGGTCCTGAACTGGGAGCTTCTTCACATTTGGAATACTTTATGATGAACCTTGATTCCGACGAGGAAGGCTGGGTGTTTAAAGTGTATCCCACTGAAGCATCGCTGGATCTGATCATCTCGCCATTGCCTTACTTCATTGCCATTGCCGGTACCATCATAGCGGCGTTGTTTATGCTCACCTTGATGTCCAAGTTGAAGGCCAACAACCAGTCTTTCGAATTGTCTCGGCAAATCAGTGAACGTGAAAAAGCCCAGTTTGAACTGGAGTATCTGGCCAACCACGATACCCTGACTCATTTGCCTAACCGTCATTACATCACCAATTTCATCAAAAATAAGGTCAAGCAAGGAGCGATCAATGAGCAGCAATTCACCCTGTTGTTCATCGACCTGGATCATTTCAAAGACATCAATGACACCCTGGGTCACGCAGTGGGCGATGAAATGCTGAAAAAATTACCGGTGCTGTTTAACCGGGTGTTCAGGCACGACGATGTGATTGCCCGTATGGGTGGTGATGAGTTTGTGGTCTACCTGCCTGGTAAACTCAGTGTCGATCATGTCACCAAGTTGGTAGAGCGGTTTCTTAAATCCCTGGAGTACCCGATTCGCATCGATGAGCACCAAATTCGTCTGACTGGCAGTGTGGGTGTGGCTTTCTTTCCGCAACACGGTGAAAATGTCATCGAGTTATTGTCACATGCCGATGCCGCACTTTACCGGGCCAAAGCCATGGGCCGGAATACTTATGCGATCTATGATTCAACGCTTGAACAAAAAGCCAAAGATCGGGTTCAGCTGATTTCAAGGTTGCATACCGCCAATGACAATGATGAATTTGACATGTTTTTTCAACCCCGGTATCGCTTGTCTGATGGCAAACTCATCGGTGCCGAGGCATTGCTGCGCTGGCAGCCATCACCTTTTGAGTTGGTTGAGCCAGTTGAGTTCATTGATTTTCTGGAAGAGACCTCGCTGATCATCCCGGTGACCTGGCAAATGTTTGAACGAAGTTGTATTCAATTCAAACCTTTGTTGGAACGAAACAGCGAATTGTTTATGTCGTTCAACATTTCTGCCAAACAACTCGAACACCCTGAATTCATTACCAAACTGCAACAATTGTTGACGCTGACTGAGTTTCCCGCTGAACGACTGGAGCTGGAACTCACCGAGCAGACACTGATCCAGAATGTAGAGAACAGCAGACACATTCTCAGGCAATTGACTGCTCTGGGCATATCTGTGGCCATCGATGATTTTGGTACCGGCTACTCATCCTTGTCATACCTGAAAAACTTTCCGGTCAATGTGTTGAAAATCGATAAATCGTTCATTCATGACATAGATACTGATAAAGATGATTTTGAATTGGTGAAGACCATGATTACCATGGGACGTAACCTCAGAATCACCACCGTTGCCGAAGGAATTGAAAATGAGGAGCAATTGAATTTGCTCAAGCAGGAATCATGCGATCAGGCACAAGGCTTCTATTACAATAAGCCCATGCCCTTTATCGATTTCAAAAAGCTGGTCTGAGATTGGTCAGCCAGTTGATTGCTGGTTTACCCTGAATTGATGAGCTTCGATGGCAGCAATCAACCCTTTGGTATCCCGTTCTCTGGTGGCATGTGAAAATACCAGTCTGATGACGTCATTGTGTCCGGGCCAGACGTGAAATTCAAAACCTTGTTGCTTGAGTTGTTCAATCAATACCACAGGAAGCCGGCAAAACACTTCATTGGCTTCTACCGGGTGTAAGCACTCAACCAGTTGACTGGTTTCCTGGGTAAATAAGCGGGCCTGTTGGTTGGCTTTTTTGGCCAGTTTTAACCACAGGTCGTCTTCCAGGTAACGAACCAGTTGCGCACTGATGAAGCGCATCTTGCTGATCAAATGACCAGACCGTTTGCGCAGGCGTTTGATTTCCCTGATGTACGCGGTGTTGAAGATCAGCAAAGCCTCTGCCATCATGGCCCCGTTTTTTGTGGCTCCAAATGACAACATATCAATACCACTTTGCCATGTCATCTCTGCTGGTGAACAATCCAGAGTGACCAGGGCATTGGCAAACCGTGCACCATCCATGTGTAAAGCCAGGCCATATTTTTCTTTGATTGCTTTGAGTCTTTTGAGTTCTTGCAGGGTGTAAACGGTACCGCTTTCTGTGCATTGTGTGATGCTGATGGTGCAGGGCAAGGATTCATGTTCACCATGTACGCCGGTACCTGCCAAAAACTCATCAAGGTTATCCAGGTCTATTTTCCCGTGCTCACCAGGCATTGGTATCAGCTTGGCACCTCCGGTAAAGAATTCCGGTGCGCCACATTCGTCGCGATTCAAATGTGCATCTTCATGACACAATATGGCTCCATAGGGAGGGCAACTGAGGGTCATGGCAATGGAGTTGGCGGCGGTGCCGGTGGCCAATGGCAGTACTTCACACCAGGTTTCGAACAAGGCCTGACACTGTTCGGTGAACTGTTCGCTGTAGCGGTCATAGCCATAGGATTCTTCACTGCCCTGATTGGCATCAATGATGGCCTGTAAAATGTGTTGATCAATGGGTGCTTCGTTGTCGCTTCTGAAATTCATGGGTTTATGGGTTGTCAAAAAAATGATAGAGGTGTCTGTCCAGTTGCTTCAATTGCATGTGAGAACAACAATAAATACCCAGGTCTTTGGCTCTGGACAGCAGGTATTTGTTCAATGGCTGATAACTGATCAGCATGGCCCTGCCGGAAAGGCCTCCAGTGATCGATTTGATGGTGTCTAACCGGTAAATGGCTGAACTCGCAGATGTGGTTTCAGCTTTGCTTTTGGAAAATCTTCGGGTTTTACATTCAATGATGTGTAAACGGTTGTGGCTCATGGCCACGACATCCAGTTCGTTTTTTACCCTGCCGTTGTGGCGTACGATTTGCAGACCTCGCGCAATATCGGTGATGTGAGATCGTTTGCCGCGAATGCCATAGAGCAGGGCAAAGACGTGGTTCTCCAGCCACCCACCGTTGCAGTAGAACCGCGCGTTGTCATCATTGAATTTCAATTTACGCCCCCGCAAAGTCAGCTTGCCGGCATCACGAAAATGTTCCAGCAAGTGGGCCAGTTTATGTTTCTTCATTTCCTGGTTGCTGAGTTCGTAACTGTGGCTGTTATTGGCCATCATGGCCATGTAATTAAGGGAGCCTATGGCCTGGTCGTATTCGCCAATGTGATCAATGATCCATTGTGTCAATTGCCTCGAAGCAGCTGGTTCCGGTGTTGAATGACCCTGTTCCAGTACCATGGTGTTGAATGATTTGAGGCATTCATGAATTTTGAGCTGATGATCAAGGTGTATGTCACTGTTGGTGCTTCGGGTATTCAGCCAGTGCAGTTCATCGGTGAATTTATCTACCAAAAAGACCGGATAACCATAATTGGAGAATTGTTCAAATCCAAGCAGGTTTAGTTTTTGATAACCACTGGATGCGTTAAACACCAATTCGCTGGATTGGTACTGTTCGATGATACTCGCAAATTGTTCACGGACCAATTGGGTGTCAAAAGTGACCTCTTGCACCTCGCATTGCATGCCTCTGGATTGAATCACTGACCTGATGCCGGCGATTTCGTCCTCAGAACGGTGCAATAAAATGATTTTTTCTGCTTTCAAAGTCAGTGCTGCACTGAGGATGCCGGCGTGTTTGGGGTGATAAATAGCCAAATGAATTCTCATGACAGTCATTATATGAAAAAACCGAGTGGTGTTTGTCAGCTTTTTAAGCTAAAATTCGCTTTCAATTCGATAACAGTAAAAAGTTGGTTAGCCCCAACTTTTTTTACGCCCCCAAGAGTTGAGCAAAGTGTCAAAATTAAAGCAAATTTTATTCCCCCCGAATGATCATAAACCGGCAGTTCTGGTGTTGTCTGATGGCAGCGTTTTCCAGGGTGTTTCTGTAGGTGTAGATGGTTGTGCCGTGGCAGAAGTGGTGTTCAATACCGCGATCACCGGATATCAGGAAATTCTTTCAGATCCGTCATATGCAGAACAGATGGTCACCCTGACTTATCCGCACATTGGTAATACCGGAGCCACAGCGGTTGATGATGAGTCTGTACAGGTATTTGCCAAAGGGCTGATCATCAGAGATTGTCCCGCCACCGACAGTAACTGGCGCAGTGAACAGTCATTGCGGGACTACCTGCAACAGCACCAGGTGGTTGCCATCAGCGACATCGATACCCGTGCGCTGACCAATCAGTTACGAGAACAAGGTTCATTGTCTGGTTGTATCATGGCTGGCGACATTGATGTTGACCAGGCATTGGCCAAAGCCAAAGCATTTCCAGGATTGCAGGGCATGGATCTGGCCAAAGTGGTCAGTTGTGATCAGCCGCATACCTGGAGTGAGGGTACCTATGACCTCAACTCTCAACAGTTCAGGTCATCAGGCGTTCAGAACCATCGGGTGGTCAGTTATGATTTTGGGGTCAAGCGGAATATTTTACGCATCCTCCACGATTTGGGATGTGAGGTTACTGTGGTACCTGCACAAACGCCCGCAGAAGAAGTCTTGGCCATGAAGCCAGATGGTATCTTCCTGTCTAATGGCCCGGGAGATCCAGCGGCCTGTGACTATGCGGTTGCTGCATGTCAACAATTCCTGGAGGCCGGCATTCCCTTGTTTGGTATTTGTTTGGGTCATCAGATCATGGCATTGGCCATGGGTGCGGGTACCATGAAAATGAAATTCGGTCATCATGGCGCGAATCACCCGGTGGAACACGTGACAGAAAAGACCGTGATGATCACCTCACAGAATCATAATTTTGCAGTGGCCGATGAACAGCTGCCTGAACTACTAGAAGTCACTCACCGGTCTTTATTTGATGGCAGTATTCAGGGCATCAGACACACCCAAAAGCCGGCTTATGGATTTCAGGGGCACCCTGAAGCCAGTCCGGGACCTCATGAAGCCAAACGAATATTTGAACCATTCATCGCAGCCATGCAACAGGAGAAGGCCAATGGGTAAGCGCACGGACATCAAAAGCATTCTGGTACTGGGCGCTGGGCCAATTGTAATTGGTCAGGCCTGTGAGTTTGATTATTCGGGAACTCAGGCTTGTAAAGCTTTGAAGGATGAAGGGTACCGGGTCATTCTGGTGAACTCTAATCCGGCCACCATCATGACCGATCCGGAAACTGCCGACAGTATTTATATCCAACCGATCAATTGGAAAACCGTGGCCTCCATCATCGAACGTGAACGCCCTGATGCTTTGTTACCGACCATGGGTGGACAAACGGCTTTAAATTGTTCTCTTGATCTGGTCAGCCAGGGTGTACTTGAACAATATAATGTAGAAATGATCGGCGCATCGCGGGAAGCCATCGATATGGCTGAGGACCGCGAACAATTCAGGGTGGCGATGGAAGAAATTGGTCTGGAATGTGCCAAGTCTTTTATTGTTCATGACATGGATGAAGCCAGGGTCGCACAAAAAGAAATCGGTTATCCGGTGATCATCAGACCGTCATTCACCCTGGGCGGAACAGGAGGCGGAATTGCCTATAATCTGGAAGAATTTGAAGAAATCACCGCTGAAGGTCTGAAGCTGTCACCCACCACTGAAGTTTTACTGGAAGAATCTTTGCTGGGTTGGAAAGAATACGAGATGGAAGTGGTGCGCGACAAAACCGATAATTGCATCATCATTTGTTCCATTGAGAACCTCGATCCGATGGGCGTCCATACCGGTGATTCGATCACCGTGGCCCCTTCGCAAACGCTCACCGACAAAGAATACCAGGTGATGCGAGATGCGTCGCTGGCTGTGCTCAGAAAAATTGGTGTTGAAACCGGTGGTTCAAATGTACAATTCTCAGTCAATCCAGAAAATGGCCGGTTGATTGTGATTGAAATGAATCCCCGGGTTTCCCGCTCTTCAGCACTGGCATCCAAAGCCACAGGTTTCCCCATTGCCAAAGTGGCCGCGAAACTGGCCATCGGTTACACCCTTGATGAGTTACAAAATGAAATCACCGGTGGTGCAACGCCGGCTTCATTTGAGCCGACCATCGATTATGTGGTCACCAAAATCCCGCGGTTTGCTTTTGAAAAGTTTAACAACAGCGTGGATCGGCTGAGTACCCAGATGAAGTCTGTGGGCGAAGTGATGGCCATTGGCAGAACCTTCAATGAATCACTGCAAAAGGCATTGCGGGGACTGGAAACCGGTAAGAATGGGCTGGATCCAATGATATCCGGTGATGACATCAAAAATGGTTTTGATCTCACTAAAGAAATCCGGGAGCCCTCATCAGAGCGACTGTTTTATGTGGCCGATGCCTTCAGGCATGGTTACAGTTTGACTCAGGTCCATGAGATTTCCAAGATCGACCCCTGGTTCCTGGGACATATCGAGCGACTTGTGCGCATAGAAGAAGCTTTGCAGGACAGTCAATTGGCTGAATTGGATGAGCCGCAAATGAGACAGTTGAAACGTGAAGGCTTTGCCGATACCCGCCTGGCTCAACTGCTGAAGTGTTCTGAACAAGCTGTTCAACAACACCGCCAGTCATTGCAGGTGAGACCAGTATATAAGCGGGTTGACTCATGTGCCGCTGAATTTGAGGCGCCCACTGCGTATTTTTACTCAACATATGAACAGGTGTGTGAAGCGGCGCCAACAGATCGCCAAAAAATCATGATTCTGGGCGGAGGACCCAACCGGATCGGGCAAGGTATTGAGTTTGATTATTGCTGTGTTCATGCCTCCATGGCCCTTAAGGAGGCAGGATTTGAAACCATCATGGTGAATTGTAATCCGGAGACTGTTTCGACCGATTATGACACCTCTGACCGGTTGTATTTTGAATCGCTGACCCTGGAAGATGTGTTGGAAATAGTGGCCATTGAAAAACCTTCGGGCGTGATTGTTCAATATGGCGGACAAACACCATTGAATCTGGCTGAAGCCCTGGCTGACGCCGGGGTGCCAATCATTGGGTCTTCACCGCAGTGTATTGCCCGCGCTGAGGACCGTGAGCAGTTCAAGTCGATGTTGGATAAATTGGGTCTGAAACAACCGCCCAATGGCACAGTGACAGCGGTTGATCAGGCTGCTGCCGTTGCTGAGCGCATCGGCTTCCCATTGGTGGTCAGACCTTCTTTTGTACTGGGTGGCCGGGCCATGGAAGTGGTTCATTCACAAATTGAGTTGCAGCGTTACATGACCGAAGCAGTTCAGGTTTCCAATGAATCTCCGGTGCTGCTTGATCGATTTCTGGATCACGCCATCGAAGTTGATGTCGACATCATCTGTGATGGCAAAGACGTCTTGGTGGGAGGCATCATGGAGCACATTGAACAAGCCGGGGTTCACTCAGGAGATTCATCCTGCTGTATTCCACCGTTTACCCTCAGTGATGAAGTGCAGGCAGAACTGGCCAGGCAGTGTGAACTGATGGCCAGGGAATTGAATGTGGTGGGTCTGATGAATACCCAATTTGCGATTCAGGGGGATGATATATATATTCTGGAAGTGAACCCGCGGGCGTCCAGAACCGTTCCATTTGTGTCCAAAGCCACTGGACTGCCCCTGGCTAAAATTGCCGCCAAATGCATGGCCGGTATCAGCCTGGCTGAGCAGGCTGTGGCACCACGATTGAAATTGAATCATTACTCCATCAAAGAACCGGTGTTCCCGTTTGTTAAATTCCCTGGAGTAGACCCGATTCTGGGCCCGGAAATGCGTTCGACTGGCGAAGTGATGGGCAGTGGGCGATCATTTGGTTCAGCAGTGGCGACCTCCAGATTGGCTGCCAGTGTGCATATGCCAAGAGATGGCAAGGCATTTGTCAGTGTTCGAGATGCTGATAAAGACCGACTGATTCCTCTGGCTAAACAACTCAGGGCTTTAAATTTCGAACTGGTGGCCACACATGGTACTTGTCAGCTGTTGAGAAAAGCGGGCTTGTTCTGTGAAAGTGTCAATAAAGTCATTGAGGGCAGGCCGCACATCGTTGATAAGATAAAGAGCAAAGAAATAGACTTTATCATCAACACCACTGAAGGTGCTCAGGCCATTGCGGACTCTGCATCGATCAGAAAAGAAGCGCTCAAACAAAGCATCAATTACAGCACCACGATTGCGGGTGCCGCAGCCACCATTGCTGCGTATGATTACATCAACAAACATGAAGTGTATTCCCTGCAGGAATTGCACGAACATTGAGGACCTATTTATGAACAGAGCCCCAATCACCCAAAAGGGTGTAGAACTTTTGAAGGCGGAATTGAAACGGCTGAAGACCGTAGAACGGCCGAAAATCATTGACGCAGTGGCTGAGGCCAGGGCACATGGAGATCTCAAGGAAAATGCCGAATACCATGCCGCCAGAGAACAACAGTCATTCACCGAAGGACGCATTGCTGAACTGGAAGGCATCATATCGACAGCAGAAGTCATTGATGTGTCTAACCTGAACGTGGGTGATAAAGTGGTTTTCGGTGCCACGGTGGTACTTGAAGAAGATGAAACCGGTAAAGAAGTGACTTATCAGATCGTCGGTGATGCCGAAGCAGACATTGAGGCCGGGAAGATCTCCATCAGCTCGCCGGTTGCCCGTGCTCTGATTGGCAAAAGTGTTGATGACGAAATTGAAGTGCGTGCACCAGGTGGTGACAAGGTATATTTCATCGAAGAAATCAAATACATCTGATCAGTGGTGTCATCCATTCAGGTCATAAGAAGAGACATACCTGACCAGGACATCAAGGGTGGTGAACGACTTCACCACCTGATTCAACGGATTTACCTTGGCCGCGGGGTCAATGACCTCAGACAGGTGGATTACCGTTTTACTCACTTATACCGGCCAACGGGATTCCAGGGGCTGTCACAGGCTGCTGAACTGATCATCTCCGCCATTCGCAAGCAACAGCGCATCGTGGTGGTGGGTGATTTTGATGCCGATGGGGCCACCTCCGCAGCCTTGATGATTCGCGGCTTGAAACAAATGGGTGCGTTACACACATCGTTTTTGGTGCCTAATCGGTTTGAATATGGATATGGGTTGACCACTGAGTTGGTCGATGAATTGGTTAAATTCAAAGCTGATCTGGTGATCACGGTAGACAATGGTATTTCATCCTTCAACGGGGTTAAAAAAGCCAAATCACTGGGCATGAATGTGATCATCACAGACCACCACCTGCCTCCGGATGAGTTGCCGCCTGCTGATGCCATTGTGAACCCCAATTGCCACCATGATGAGTTTCCCAGCAAAGCCCTGGCAGGTGTGGGTGTCGCGTTTTATGTGTTGGCAGCGGTGCGCGGGCAACTGCGCGATGCCGGTTATTTTTCTGCAAACGGTATCAGTGAGCCAAACGTGTCGCGTCTTTTCGACCTGGTCGCCCTGGGCACAGTGGCAGATTTGGTGCCATTGGATGAGAACAACCGGATCATGGTTGAAGGGGGATTGCGGCTGATTCGTCAGGGTCAATGCGTGCCTGGTATCAGTGCCTTGTTTGCAGTGGCAGGTATCAAACAACAGGAAGCCGACAGTAACGCCCTGGCATTCTATGTGGCACCGAGGCTCAATGCAGCGGGTCGGCTTGAAGACATGAGCATAGGGATCAACCTGCTGTTGACCGACGATCCGGTTGAAGCCAAAGAACTGGCAGCTCAACTGCATGACATCAATCAACAGCGAAAACACATTCAGCAGGACATGCAGACTTTTGCAGATTCTGTGGTGGATGAATTGAAACAAAAGTCAGATTTGCCCGATGTGATATGTCTGTATCATAAGAACTGGCATCAGGGCGTGGTTGGCTTACTGGCATCTAAAGTCAAAGAATACACCCACCGGCCAGTGGTGGCCTTTGCCCATGAACACCAGGGATCAGAATTCATCAAAGGCTCTTTGCGCAGCATCAAAGGCATTCACATCAGGGATGTGTTGGTTGCTGTTGATGTCAGAAACCCTGGACTGATCAAAAAATTTGGTGGCCATGCCATGGCAGCAGGGCTTACCTTGAAAAAAACGAATTTGCAGCTTTTTCAACAAGCCTTCAGTGAACAGGTGAAGCATCAGCTGGCCGGGCAAACCCTTGAACGCAAGGTGGTAACCGATGGTTCGGTTGATTCATCAGATCTGTCATTGCACACCGCGGAACTGATCAGGCAGGCCGGTCCCTGGGGCCAGGCTTTTGAAGAGCCCTTGTTTGATGACTGGTTCATCATCAAGCAAAAAAGGCTCATTGGTGAACAGCATTGCAAGCTGGTGCTGCAAACCACTGATCAAAGCAAGCAAATTGACGCCATTGCTTTTGGGTTTCATCCCAGTCAATTTGCAGAAGAGTCCCGCCAGACACATGTTTGTTATCAGTTGATGGTCAATGAGTTTCGTCAACGCCGGCGCTTGCAATTGAAAATTGAACACATCATCAAATAAAACCGTCCGGTTTTTGCGATTCAACCCTTTATCAATCCAGGTGGTCGTCTCAATAATTGTTGTTGATGATGCGAAAACCAGGATACCTGGATAGTTTTGCTAAACAAAAAATTCTGAATGATTTTGTGATTGGTTGCTCAATTTTTTAAAAAGTAGGTGTAATTCATTGAAATTTAATTGTTCTGGTTTCAAAATAATCTATAGTGATCTGTATGATGCGGTCATGTAACGCAAAAGAGAGAAGGGATATGAAAGGGTTTAGTGTCAATAAATACATTTATTTTGTTCTGTTGTTGATGTCATCTGCCTGGGTACAGGCCCAGATAGATCTGGAAGTTTTGGACATTGGTGGTCCGTACTCTTTTCCAGGTGATGGTCAGAGTCACATGGTCAACCTGATGATTTCTAACAATGGAAACCAGGATGCAGTGGCAGGTGTGACGCTGAATTTCACTGAAGATGGTTCAGTTGACCCGAGTTTTGGATTTGATCCCAATGTGTTTTCATCTGAATGGGATTGTCCGGCATTTGATGTCAACAAGACTTGCACATACATTGGCACATTTGCTCAGGGCACCATGACATTTCTGGATGTTGGTGTGGTGGTTCAACCAGGCATATTTGATTTTGCACCAGCCTTCAGTGTTCAGGTGGTTGATGACAATGGTGATGAAATAAACCTGGCTAATAATGTCGCCTCTGTGGACATACAATACACCACGGGCAGTCAAACTGATTTCAGTGTTAATCTGCAAAACCCACAGCCTGTTACATTCCCGGTGGCCCAACCAGGGCCCACAGAATTTCGCACCATGTCTTTTGACATCACCAATTTGGGACCAAATGATGAAGGTGATCAAACCACGGTGACTTTCGATATCGCACCTGCACTGGACGGGATCGCGCCCGCCAGTGCATCATCATCTGATCCGGCCTGGAATTGTATTCAAACGACCGGGCAGGTAATTTGTGATTATTTCAGTATCTACACCACAGGTTTGACAACCACCCTTGATTTACAGATTCCGGCGCCCACCACTGCCGGACCGGTCACCAATGCTGTTGGCGTCAGTATGTTCAATGTATTGGGTGACATTAATCCAGCCAATAACACCTTTCAGTATGATGTGGACTTCACCGCCGGACCAGGTGCAGCAGAAATTGAAGTGACTAAAGTGATCAACGGCGGACTGACCAGTGCCCCCTGGGGGACCAATGTCACTTACACGGTTGAGGTCAACAACACAGGAACTGCCACCGCCAATAACGTGGCCCTGACTGATACCATCCCGCCGGGAGTGAGTTACGTCAGTCACCAAAACCTGGGACCAAATTTCATCTGTAGCTTTGCAGCCCCTACCATCAGTTGTAATGCCCCAACACTGCCCAATACAGCAGCAGTTGACGGGGTGGAAATTACTGTTTTGGTAGATGGTAATGTGAGTGATTTGGTGACCAATACCGCCAGCAGCCCGTTTGCTGATGGTGACTCGTTGAACAACAGTGATTCGGTGTCGTTTGTCATTGATCCGTTTTCTGCAGACCTGAGTTCCACCAAAACAGTCAATGGTGCGACCACAGTGACCGAGGGCGATCCGGTTGAGTTCACCATAGGTATTGTCAATAACGGACCTGATGATGCATTCGATGTTCAGCTGATTGATGACATCCCGGTAGGACTGACATTCGATGCCATTGTTACTGAAACCGGCATCTCCTGTGTGTTTGCCGGTGGCAATAACCAGGTCATATGTGATGCACCAACTTTGACCAGCGGAAATTCACACACCGCTGTTGTTCGTTTTCTGACCAATGCCACAGGTGCAACGACCAACACAGTCACTTCGGTGTCTACCAATCCCGCTCATTTTGACCCGTTTACCAGTGATGCCAATCAGGCCACCGCCAATATCAACATTGTTGGTCCCAGTGCAGATCTGGATCTGACCATGGTGGCAGACAACACCACCTATCTGGTGGGTGATTTGGTGACGCTGGATCTGACATTACATAATCCATTCGCCTCAACCGGAGCGCCACCCAATACCTCGGTCACCACGACATTGCCTGCGGAGGTGGTGTTCAGTTCAGCACAGGTGACCAATGTGGGAGGTTGGAGTTGTGTCCATGACGGATCTCCCGCCGGTGGAGATGTGGTGTGTGACAGTCAGGGGAATCCTGTGCCCATAGGTACCAACACCTTGATAGAAATCATCGCAGCTGCGGCATCAGCAGGCACAACCATCACCCCAAGTGCCGTGGTGACCAGTGATTTTGACCCTAATCCATCCAATGACACCGCATCCACGTCATTTGCCATTAATCCGGCCACTGCCGATTTATCGCTGATTTTTACCTCAACCGGTGGTTTGTATGTGCAGGGAGACCAGATTGCCTATACGGCTCAGGTAGCCAATCCAATGGTTTCTACTGCCAACCCTTCAGACACAGAAGTCACGTTTAACCTGCCTTTTGAAGTCATCTTCAGCAGCACTGACGTCAGCGGAGCGCCAGGCTGGAATTGTATCCATGATGGGGCTCCTTCTGGGGGTGATGTGTTCTGTGATCGTGGTGGCGCGGCCTTCATCTCCAACAGTGTGGATGACATCACCGTGAATGTCCTTGCTGATCAGGTCGCCACCAATGCGATTGTGACTGCCACCATCAGCAGTGCGGCAGACATCAATCCTGGCAATAACACAGCAAATCAGGCTGATGTGATAAATCCTGCTGTCAGTGACTTCAGCATTGCCAAAACCGTTAATGGTACTAATTTTGTCATTGGTGATACTTTTACCTATGTGTTAACGGTCAATAACCCAGGTGGTTCAACGGCCAACCCGACTGATGTGGTCATCGAGGATCAGTTACCTGCGGAAGTGTCATTTGATAATTTCGTGGTGGGCACCAATCTCGGTACACCGCTGAGTTGTGTCCATGATGGAGCCAATACCGGTGGGCAGGTTACCTGTGATACCGGCGGGGCACCTTTTCCGGTCAACGAAACAGTTACAGTAGACATCAATGTCACGGCTGCCAGTGCCAATAACAATGTCAATAACACAGCCACCGTGGAAACCAGCACGGATCCTGATGGTGTGGCCAATAACAACAACGATAATGCACCGACTGTGGTCATCACTGGTCCATTACTGACCACCTTAACTGCCAATAAGGCTGCCACGGTGGCTGGTGTAACGGTTACAGAAGTCGCTTATGGACAGGCTTTTGAGTACACTCTTGAAGTGACCAACACTGGAGCCAATGACTCGATCAACACCCACATTTCAGATACTTTGCCTCCGGAAGTTACCCTGGATGGGTTCAACATCACCGGCTGGAACTGTCTGCCCCTGACAGTGGGCAATGTGGGTGAGGTGGTTGATTGTACCTTAGCAGCGCCTTTGGTAGCCGGCAACACAGCACAAATCGTACTTGTGGTGACCGCAACAAACAACACCAGTGTCACATCCATCACCAATCAAATGGAAGCAAGCGGTGACAATACAGGCGCCCTGGTCAATGACACCAACATTCTGAGTTTAACCCAGGCCAGCGCTAGCCTGGTTCTTACCCAGCAACCCAGCCCGGTTGACCCCGGTGCCAATGTCACCTTTGATGTGCAGTTCAATAACACCGGTGGTATCAACCTCAGTGGGGCACAATTGAACGCCCAGTTACCAGTTGGTTTCGTTTATCAGGGATTCAATTCAGACCCCAGTACCAGTTGTACAGAAAACAACGGATTGGTCAGTTGTCTGTCGAATAACCCCATCACTCCGGGTGCCAGCATGACAGTCAGTCTGGATGCCATCACCATAGGTGAGGTGCAAGCCAACCAAAATTACCAGTTGTCAGTTCAAGCGAATGCTGCAGAGCTTTCAGTCCCGGTTAATGCCAGTTTGGTGACCCTGTTCTCTGGCAGTGATTTCAGGGTGGTGATGAGATCCATTCCTGCAGAAATCAATCCCGGTGATCCCATGACTCATCAGGCCGCCATCACCAACACTGGTAACCTGAATTTAAAATCAGTCAGGATGGACTTCAACGTGCCACCTAACGCAACATTGTCAGCCATTCAACCACTGCAAATGACTTGTTTGTTGAATGACATGCAAGTGACTTGTGTAAATCAACGTGATGTGGCCCCCGGTGAGCGATTGATCGTTGATTATATGCTTCAATCAAATCCACAAAGCACCGGGCTGATCAGCAGCACGGTACAGGTCATGGCCGATGGCATCAGCCAAACCGCCAGTACCTCAACCCAGGTTTCGGGTGCTCAGTTTACCAATGACCTGAGTTTGCAAAAAACGGCAAACCAAAACCAGGTGCGCCCGGGTGATCTGTTCCAGTATCAATTGACAGTGACCAATCTTGGCAGCAATGAACAGGCGCCAGTGACGGTGACAGATGATTTGCCTGTTGGCGTCAGTTTGCGTTCAGTGAACGGAACCGGCTGGAATTGCCAGGGTTCGTCATCTTTGGTATGTACATACAGCAATACCCTGAATCCTGGTGCCAGCAGCTCATTGTTTTTAAATGTAGCCGCTCCTGATCAGACTGGCATCATCACCAACACCGCCAGGGTCAGTGGGCAGGCGGATGATAATCCAGCAAACAATGAATCAGCAGTCAGTGTCCAGGTCAGTGATGGTCAGGGAGGTGGTGATGTACAGGCAGACATAGGTGTACTGGTAAGTACGAACCAACCTGAAGTCATCATTGGTGAACCTGTAACCTGGCGTTTCGAATTATTTAATCAGGGGCCACAAACGGCACCTAACGTGCAATTAGACAATCTGTTTCCGAATGGCTTTTCTGCCGATAATGTGGTGGTCAACAACGGTGCGGAATGCATATTGATGAGCAACCGATTGAATTGTCAGTTATCAGCATTGGCTGTGGGTAGTCCGGTGTTTATTGAATTGACCGGCCGTTTCAGCGCAGCTTCAATTGGCTTGTCCTTGAACCGGGTGACGGTGGTTTCAGATGCCACAGATACCAATTTGGATAACAATGAATCTGAGGTTGAGGTCAATGTGGTTGACACGCCAGAACTGGAGGCCGACGTGGCCATTGAGCTGTTGGCTGAAGTGCAGGATATACGTCAGGGTGAAGCCTTTAACTGGTCATTGCGCGCCACTAACCTGGGACCCGATCAGGCCGCTGATGTTCAGGTCAGTGCCACCATCAATGGACTGGTAAGTGATGTTCAGGTACTGAACTCAGCTGGCTGGGAATGTCAGGCCAGCAACAACAGTCTGCAATGTCAGTATCCAGGTGCATTGATGGTAGGTCTGGGTTCAACCATCGACCTGCGGGTGATCACTGATCAGGTGGTGCAGCAATCACAACCCATTGGCATCAGTGCATCCATTACCACTACTGCCACAGACAACAACTTGGCCAACAATCAGGCCACCATTGATAATGCTGTCAGAAGAACGCCAACCGAAGATGAGATATTCAACTTGTTTGATGGTGCGATTGGCTCCGGGGCCAGTGAAACAGTGAAAAACACCATTCGCAATGTATCCAGTTATTGTGCCCGCAGTTACTTCACGGCAATCGAAGGGTTGTGTGAAGAGTTCATTACTGCAGCCCGACCAGAAAACCGTGAAGACATCATCAATGCCATGGAAGAGATGACGCCGAATGAAGTGGTGGGACAATCAACATCAGCCGCTGAAATCATTACCTCACAGCTGCGTAATGTGAGCGCCCGTCTTGCCCAGTTAAAAGCGGGTGGTGGTTCAGGATTCAGTATCGCGGGCTTGAATGGCCGTTATGGCAATGAATCCATACCGTTGGGCATGTTGGCATACCTGAATCAATCTGAAGAAGAAACAGGTTCGGTCAGTAACATCAATGATTTTGTTTCTCCCTGGGGATTCTTTGTCAACGGGACCATTTCCATGGGTGAAAGGGACGCCACAGGCCGTGAGTTGGGTTTTGATTTTGATACTTTCGGACTCACCGCCGGAGTGGATTATCGCTTCAGTCCTACCAAAGTGGCTGGCGTGGCCCTTGGTTATGCCCATTTTGATTCTGAAATACAAGATGAAGCAGAAATGAAATCAACAGGGTTTACCCTGACTGGATATGGCTCTATGTACCTCAAAGACAACCTCTATCTGGATGCCAGATTGAGTTATGGCAACCCTGACTTTGAACAACAGCGAAGAATTCATTTCTCACTGGATGACATTCAGATTGATCGGATTGCCACAGGTAAAACTGATGCCAGCCAATATTCGGTGGCCATGAGCATGGGCTATCATTTCAATAAAAACAGTTGGAACATCACTCCAAATGCTTCAGTGAATTATGCCAGAACCACAATCGACGGATTTGCTGAAACCGGTGCCGGTGGCTTTAACTTTGCCTTTGCAGAGCAGGAAGTAAAAAGCCTGGTGTGGTCAGTGGGTGCCAGCGTTTCCAGAGCCATCAGTCTAAAAAATGGGGTATTGGCACCACAGTTCGATTTCAATATCAGCCGTGAAACAGAAAACGATGGCGGCTTCCTGGAAGCCAGATTCATCGGCGCTCCGGACGATGAGATATTCTTCATCGGAACCGATGAACCAGACAGAACTTATGGTTCTGCAGGCGTTGGTTTGGTCTTTATTGGGGCCAATGGCAAGCAAGCATATATCAATTACAGAAGTATCTTTGGGTTAGAAGGATTTACACGAGGCACCATTAATATTGGCGCCAGATTTGAATTTTAAGGTGAAAATATGAAACACAATATGATCAGTCATTCTCTGGTTTTCCTGGCTGTTTTCTCGATGGCTCTGGGAGACGCAGATGCCAAACGGTCGAAGAAAGTCAAGGAGGTAAAAGAAGGTCAGATCACACCTGACCAACTGTACATTGTTGATTGTCTGCTGCCACCACAAATCAGGCAGCTGGGCCAGAATTACACGTACATACCACCCAGAAAACCAGCTAAACTGACGGCCAAAGAATGTGCTTTGCGAGGCGGGGAGTACGTGGCTTATGATGAAGCAAATTTTGCCACGGTTGCCAAAGTCTGGAAGCAACAGGCAGATGGTGGTGATGCCACAGCGCAAAATTATATGGGAGAGCTGTTTGAGCGTGGCATCAACGGCACCCCGGATTATCAGACGGCCGCTCAATGGTACCAAAAAGCAGCGGAACAGGGCTTTTCACAGGCACAGTTGAACCTCGGTAATCTTTATGAAAAAGGCCTTGGAGTGCCCCAGGATTCGGTCAAAGCCATTAACCTTTACCGTCAGGCAGCAGGTGTTCCTGCAGAAGCCAAGCTGGAGTTGGTCACTGAGCAAGAGTTGCGTGAGCGCCGGGAAAAAGAATATCAGCGTATACAACTGGAAAGACAGGTTTCTGACCTGAAAAATGAATTGACCAAGGTTAATGACAATTATCTGAAGACTCAGGATTACATCAAGACTGCCAACACTGAGTTACAACGCTTGCAGGCAGAATTGCGATCCAATGACAAGAATGACGCGGTTAAAGTCCAGATTGCTGAATTGGAAAAAGAAGTTGAGAGTCTGAGAGAACAAAATGAAGCTTCCAAAGCAATTGCTTCAACGCTGGTGCGGAAAATAGCTTCAGAAAGTGGTCAGGAACTGGCCATGATCGACGATCAGTTTGGCATCAATGTGATCACGCCGGACATATTGTTGACCCGAGGAATCCGCAGTATTCCAATCGCCAACGACAAAGCCGATTCGATGTCAATCATGGGCAGTGTTAACCCACCAGCAGAAGTGGCTGGTTTAACATTGAACAATCAGAACATCACAGATCGTTTGACCGATACCGGAATCTTCAGTGTAGATGTGCCTTTGATCGAGAATGATGACACCCCAGTCAGCATTGAAGCCGTAAAAAAAGATGGTTCCAAATCGGTTGAACAATTTGTTGTAGTGCGGCAGATTCTGGAACAAATCAAGCCCCGTTACCTCAGTGACTTATTCGCTAAACGGTTCAGAAAAGACCTGGGTGAATACCATGCACTGGTGATTGGTAACAATCAATATGCTGATCTGGAAGATCTGGGCACAGCGGTCAATGATGCCAGAAAAATTGCGGCGGTATTGAGCGACCAATATGGTTATCAGACACGGGTACTGGAAAATGCCGGCCACCTGGAAATTGTTCAGGCATTGGCAGACTATCAGGAACAACTGGGTAAACTGGACAACCTGGTGGTTTATTATGCGGGCCATGGTTTAATAGACGAAAGACAAAATGGTTACTGGATACCAACTGATGCCAGTATGACTGACAAAAAATCATGGATTCCTAATAAGGTCATCACAGAATTCATGTCCAGCATGCAAGCCAAACATGTGATGGTCATTGCAGATTCCTGTTATTCCGGAACCATGTCAGGCTCAGCCATCAGGCCATTCCCTGATGATGTGGCGGAAAATGACATCCTCTTTACATCGCGGGTTAAGGCGCGAACTGTGTTGACTTCAGGTGGCCTGCAACCTGTGTTGGACAGTGGCGGAGACGGGCATTCCATATTTGCATCAGCCTTGCTTGACGTGTTGAAAGAAAATGACGGTGTGATGGAAGGTTACCGCTTATTCAAAGCCCTTGAGCAACAGGTACGCCTGCGTTCAAAATTATCAGGCATCCAGCAAATTCCAGAATACACTGCAGTGAAACATGCCGGCCATGAAGGCAGTGAGTTTTACTTTTTACCAGAAACCATTTGACACAATTCATTGACGTTTATGGCAAAAAGCAGCTCTTAGGAGCTGCTTTTTTAATGCCCTGTGCGTTATTCGCAGGCCGCGATGATTTGATTAAGCTTTTCAGGGTTGATGATTTTTAAACGGCTGCGGGCGTCAGCTTCCTGACAGTCATAATTGGTCAATATATCCATGTAGTGTTGTTCGGCAGCGTCAAAATTTTCCATGTTGAAAAAACTATTGGCGGCCGCTAATTTGTTGGTCATTTCTATTTTTTGAGCCGGTGTTAAATCTGCCAGGTTCACATCAATCTGGTTGGCTTGTTGGTTCATAAACCACACCCCCAGCAATACTGCCACAACCACGACGACGCCTGTGATGATGAATGGCAGGGGACTGGATTTTTTCTTCAGTGCAGCCAATTCCGGCAATGGTGCGAATGAATGGGTGGTGTCAGTGACCGGCTTGAGCCTTCTGAGGTATTTTTTCAGTTGGGCAATCAGTTGTGTGGAAGTTTGAAACCGGTCATCTGGATTTTTGGCCAGTAACTTGTTCAGCAAAGCCTGGTATTTTTTCTTTTCTTCAGGCAGATCAGGTATTGGTTCATGCACATGAGCATAACTGATGGCAAAAGTGTCTCCGCCATCAAATACTTTTTTCCCCATCAACATTTCATACAACACCACCCCCAGAGCATACAGGTCAGATCGTTCATCAATGTCTTTGCCCAGTGCCCGTTCAGGACTCATGTAATGTGGGGTGCCAACCACGGCTCCTACCCGGGTGAATTCACTGACGGTGTTTTGAGCCTTGGCAATCCCAAAATCCACCAGCACCGCTTGCCCATCCTCGTGGAACAAAATATTTTCGGGTTTGATGTCACGATGCAGGGTACCTCGTTTATGGGCATGTTCGAGCGCTTTGGCCATATCCAGCATGATGTTAAAGGCTTCCAGTTCGGTTACCCCTGAATCTATTTTATTTTTGAGATCTCCGCCATTGAGGATTTCCATGGCAAGGTAATAGTTTTTTTCAATCACACCACAGGAAAAAACCGTTACGATGTTGGGGTGTGAAAATTGAGCTACGGTGTCGCCTTCTTTTTGCAGGTCTTCAAGGATTTTGGGGTCGTTGCCCTGGGGGGTAACGATTTTGATGGCCACTTTTCTCTTGGGTTCCAGCTGCTCACCCAAAAATACCCGGGCCATGCCGCCTCTGCCAATCTCTTTACCCAGATTGAAGTTGGGGATTTTCAGATCAAATGATTCTTCCATTAACTCAAGAGGGCTCTATCTTTATTCATGCTTTCTATTATAATGAAGGCGACATAAATTAAAACTAAAATTAATTTCCTTCATGTTTCAGTACATCGACAGCCACAAAGAACCCATGCGCAAGGTAGATACAGCCTGGTTGCGGATGGAGTCACCCCATAATCTGATGATGATCACCGGGTTGATGTTTCTGGACAAAATGCCTGACCTGGCCCAATTCACAGAGGCGCTGGAAAAAAAGTTTCTGAAGTATCGCCGGTTTAAACAGCTGGCTCACCAGACTGCCAGTGGCTCTTATTGGCAGGATGATAAATATTTTGACATGGCTGCGCATGTTCGTCGTGTGGCTTTACCCGGACGGGCCGATTACCGCGAATTACAGGACTATGTCAGCAATCTGGCTTCGACTCCTTTGGATAAACACAAACCACTTTGGTCTTTTCATATCGTTGAAAATTATGACAAAGGACCGGTGGTGGTGTCACGCATTCACCATTGTTATGCCGATGGCATTGCCCTGATTCAGGTGCTGTTGTCGATGACCAGCACCAGCAGAGAAAAGAGTCTCGATTTTGATGTCGATGAGTCACAAAAAGAACACCATCAAAAGTTGGGATTGTTGAAACAAGTCATCAATCCGGCTAAAAAGCAATTTGCCCATTCATTGAAACTGATGAATGAAGTCACAGAATTGGGCAAGAAGATATTTCAGGACCCGTCACTGATTGAAAAAGGTGTGGGTGACTCGGTAGATATTGCCGAAGAGCTGTTCAATGCCCTGACCCTGAGTGATGATCCTGAAACAGTATATAAATCAGAGCTTTGTACCCGAAAAAGAGTAGCGTGGGCTCAATCAATTCCACTTGATGAAGTGAAGGCGATTGCCAAAGCCACTGGCACAACGGTCAATGATGTTCTGATTTCAAATTTATCTGGTGCATTGCGGGAATACATGATTGAACGTGGTGATGATCCTGATGATAAGGTCATCCGTGCCACGGTACCGGTCAACCTAAGACCACTGAAGCATGCCAAAGAACTGGGCAATCATTTTGGCTTGGTGTTTCTGAATTTGCCAATTTTTGAACACAATCCACTGAAAAGATTGGCATATGTGCATCACGAAATGAATGAATTAAAAAAATCAAAACAGGCGCTGGTTTCTCTGGGCTTGCTGAGCATGATTGGCTTGGCACCGTTGGCCGCTCAGAATGTTTTGCTGAATCAGTTTTCCAAGAAAGCCACTGCGGTATTAACCAATGTGCCCGGGCCATCAGTTCCTTTATACATAGCTGGTTGCAAGGTAGAAAAAACCATGTTTTGGGTCCCGCAGAATGGTACCATTGGTATGGGCATCAGTATCCTGTCTTACAATGGACAGGTTGAGTTTGGATTGATTGTCGATAAAAACATGGTGCCACAGCCGCACCAGGTGATCGTGCGCTTTCCTGAACAATTCGCACAACTCAAGGAGTTAATGATGCTGCACCCCTGGGATGGAGAAGTGCATGTTGAGTTATTTGAGGATTTTGTCTGAAATTATTACTGGCTGGCGTCAAAGCCATCTTTGAAAGAGTAACTGTCTTCATCTGTGATCACCAGGTATTGGTTAAGATCAACGCCAGTGATTGATTTTTGCTGATTATCCGGCCATTGGATGTGGATGTTGAGCGGTCCGGACCAATTTCCCAACATAAAATGTGCATTTGAGGGACTGGCAGAATTGAAATGGTTGCCGGCTTGAATGTCCTGAACCAATCGTTGGTTTTCTCCGTTTCCGCTCGAAGTCACTGTGATGCGCGCGCCTATGGCCAGTGAATTGGGGCTGTCTGAAATCAGTCGAAGGTTGATGAAGGCCGGTTGAGTCTGCAGGTCATTGCGGTACAGTTTGAAGGGGCCTTTGTGATTGGCAATGGCAATATCGATATCACCATCCTTGTCGAAATCAAAACAACTCACCCCACGACCTTCATGTTGATCATCGATACCCAATAGTTCCGCTTGTTCAATGAAGGTACCATCTCCTTGAGCCATAAACAGCACTGCCGGGGTGTTGTCGTAACGGCCATCCGGGCTATTGGGGTCAGTGTTACCAGGATAATAAAAACCATTGACGTGAAATATGTCCAGCCAGCGATCACCATTGAAGTCCGCGGCACAGGCGCCCCAGCCCCAATGGCCCTCTAGAATACCTGAAGCCTGTGATACATTAACGAAACGCCCATCACCCAGACCCTGGTACAACCGGTTGCCCAGATTGACACCGCCAATATTGGAACTGAACCAATCCATGTGTCCATCCTGGTTCAGGTCAGCAGTGAATGAACCCATGGCATCACGATCAGTTATGATCAGTCGGTCGGTCACATTGGCAAAGGTTTCGTCACCGTTGTTGAGCAACACCAGGCTGGTATTAATGTCGCCAGCGACCAGCAAATCCATGTGCCCGTCTTCATTCAGATCGGAAAACTGAGCCGAAAATGATTGATCACGGCGGGCATAGATGATATCCGGGTCGTCATACAGGTGAGCGATCTGCGCGCTGACTGAAACGTCGGTGAAGCCTCCTTGACAATCACTTTTCCACAGGTGTTGAGTGCTGCCATTGGGTGGTCTGAGTCGTGGAGACGGTCCGCCTGGCGTCAATGAATGAGGAAGGTACACATCCAGACACAGGTCATTGTTGAAGTCAGCCAGTGTCATGCCAAAGGTATTGGGTGCAAAATCCATGTCATAGTCGATGAATGCCTGGGTGAATACATCGGTAAAGGTGCCACTGTTATTCAGGTTGTTTTGCAGCAGCCTGGGCGCTTCATTCAAGACACCACCCAGGAACAAATCCAGATCGCCGTCGCCATCATAGTCAGCAAAAACAGCCCCGGCTACGCGGCCGGTTACCACAGAAAGTCCC
Source organism: Marinicella sediminis (assembly GCF_002000055.1). Classification (GTDB taxonomy): domain Bacteria; phylum Pseudomonadota; class Gammaproteobacteria; order Xanthomonadales; family Marinicellaceae; genus Marinicella; species Marinicella sediminis. The sequence continues at coordinate 195,419 of NZ_MVBD01000005.1, forward strand.
ATGGATTGGGTGGTGTTGGCGAATGTTCCGTTGCCTTGATTGATGAACATCGCTGACTGACCAGTATCACCCCCAATCACAAACAAATCCTGCCAGCCATCATTATTGACATCACCCGCTGCCACACCACCGGTCAGCCAGGTTGACATCAGGTGGGTTCGGTTGTTGAGTGTGGATACATGATTAATGGTATTGTGGTCAACATCTTCAATGGCAGTTACAGTCTGTGACGTGAAATGGGTCAACGTCAGGCCAGTTTCGTCAGTGACATCAGTAAACTCCTGAGAACAGATCTGATGGCTCAGCAACAGGCTGAAGAACACGGTCGGTTTTTTGGTATTCATTGATCTTTTTTTTCTCCCCTGATTCAATATGAAACGGGTTCACCTGAATGATTATATCAGTCGTATATGGTCGTTCTGGAATTATTGTGTGCTCAGTGGTGTCTACAATCAACTGATTGTTCATGAATTTAAGCCAGCATGGCACATCTGTTGAATTCTGTTCGGACGCTGAGACAATGGGAGGCTTTGTACGTGGGATGACCATCACTTGTGGCACTTCATGTGGGCGCTGATTCAAGCTATAATGTTGTTTTACAAGCAGGAGAGAATCGATGCGAGGAGCCAATTTTTTGATGCTGGTGGTGTTGCTGGTCGGAGCCGCATTGTTTTGGGCAGTGACCCTTTACAACCGTTTGGTTAAAAAACGAAATCATGTGGAAGATGGCTGGAGTGGCATTGATGTTCAATTGAAAAGACGTTATGACCTGATTCCGAATATTGTCAATGTCGTCAAAAAATACGCTGAGCACGAACAGGAAACCCTGGAAAAAGTCATACAACTCAGAAATGCCGCTCAGGGGCCTCATACCCCGGGTCAACAGTCAAAAGATGAACAAAAACTGACCCATGCATTGTCCGGATTGATGGTTCAGGTTGAAGCTTACCCTGAATTACGTTCCAATGAGAATTTCATTGATCTGCAGAAACAATTGCAAAAAATTGAAGACGATATTCAGTATGCCAGGCGTTATTACAATGGTGCCGTGAGGGAGTACAACACAGTGGTTCAATCTTTTCCATCGAACCTGATTGCTGACAAATTTAATTTTCTCGAAGCGGAATTCTTTGAACTGGAGAACCCGCAGGAAGCCCAAAATCCTGAAGTCAGTTTTTGAACCATGGCACGATTGATACTGACCGCTCTGTTTTTACTCAGTGCTTTTGGGGTTGTCGCCGATGAGCGCATCAACCATTTTGACAGCCTGATTAATGTGACCAGAGACGGGACCATCAATGTCACAGAAACCATCAAAGTACAGGTTGAACACAACAACATAAAAAGGGGGATTTACCGGGATTTTCCAACCATTTATCAAACTGCATTACTGACGCGCTCAACGGTGGATTTTACCGTCATTGAGGTGCAGCGGAATGGGTTCCCTGAGCCGCATCATCTGGATGAGCTCAGCAATGGCGTCAGAATATACATTGGTGACCGGAACCGAATGATTCCCCAAGGTGAACATGTTTATCGGATCAGTTACCAAACCAACCGGCAAATTGCTTTTTTGGATCAGCATGACCGGTTTGCCTGGAACATCACTGGTAATGGCTGGATGTTTCCGATTGACCAGGTTCAAGCAACGGTTCATTTACCAGATGGGGTATCAATGGCCATGGTTGAAACCGGTGTGTGGACCGGATTTTCAGATGAGAGCGGGGCTGCATTCAGCAGTGAAGTCAATGGTTCAGCACTGAGTATCAACAGCACACAGCCACTGAAACCATATCAGGGCATGACCTTCAGTCTGGAAATTCCCAAAGGCTACATCCTTGACAACAGGAACTGGTTGCTGGATTTTTTATCTGACAATATGCTCTGGTTGTTAATGGTTCTGGCGTTTATTTCATTACTGATTTTTTATGTCATTGCCTGGCACGAGCATGGGCGTGATCCTGAAAGCGGTGTCATCATCCCGTTGTTTTATCCTCCCAAAGAACTTTCTCCTGCAGCCATGAGATACGTTGTTGAAGAAAAAAGTGACCACAAGAACATGACTGCAGCATTGATTAATATGGCAGTTAAAGGAGCGGTTAAACTGGTTCAGAAAGGCAGTGGCTATCTGATCGAAAAAAAACAGGATCATCGCTCCAACTCTGCACAGATGTCATCCGGTGAAAAACTGATCATGAGGAAACTGTTGTCTGGTAAAAGCAGTTTGATCATCAACAAATCATATGACAAAAAAATCAACAAAACCAATCAGGCATTAAAACGCCAGCTTGAAAAAGAGTACAAGAATAAATGTTTCAAAGACAACACCATGCTCGGCTATTTTGGCATCATGATCAGTGTGTGTATTTTGTTTTTTTATTTGCTGCATATGAACGTTTTAAACTCACACTTGTTCATGTCCGGAGCCATTGTGGCTGGAATCATAGGGGTGGCTATTTATAACATATACAATGCTTCGCCCAGTAAGGTTAATGTGGTGAATCTTGGATTTTGGGGATATGCCCTGATGATGGTTTTCAATGCCACCCGTCAGGATTTACCAATGGATGTGATCTTTCTGGCTGGTATATTGGTTGTTTTAAATGCCGTTTTTATTTACTTGTTGAAGGCGCCCACGCCTTTTGGTCGTGAATTAAAAGATGAGATTGAAGGGTTTAAGCTTTATTTATCAACCGCAGAGCAACATCGTCTCGACATCATGCACCCGCCTGATATGACCCCTGCATTGTTCGAAAAATACCTGCCATATGCCATTGCCCTGGGTGTTGAAAACCAATGGTCAAATAAATTTGCCCGGTACCTCAAGTCGTCAGGGCAGGATGAGTCAATTCATCACTACAGTCCCGATTGGTACTCCGGTGGTAACTTTAATTTACACAGTTCATCCAATGGCTTCAGTGCGCTCAGTAGTGGCATGTCTACCACCGTTTCTGCGGCTGCAATCCCTCCTTCATCCTCAGGCGGTGGCTTTTCATCAGGCGGTGGCTTTTCCGGTGGTGGTGGCGGTGGCGGTGGTGGCGGCGGCTGGTAGTTTGATAGATCACCAGCATCCGGAAAATCCATGTCACTTCGGGTTTACAAACGATTTTCGATCACCCAGCAGGCCGGGCTGATTGCATGCTGTGTTGCTGAGAGCTCTTGCTCTGCATACAAATCGATCGTCTGGTCATAAAATCAATCGGAGCTTGACGCATCCTTAAGTCCATTTGATTTACAATAACTGCTTTGTCACTCATGCTCACTTATGCCCAATATTTTTAACCCAAGGGACCTGTCCTTTCAGCTTTACGAAGTTTTATCAACCTCAGCACTTTGCCAGTCCACCCGATATCAGGAACATTCCAGAGAAGTGTTTGATCAAATGCTTGATGTGGTAGAGCGGCTGGCCGAAGAAAAATTTCAGCCACATGCCGCCAAAGTGGATGTCCATGAGCCTGAATTTGTTGATGGAAAGGTACACATCATACCTGAGGTTAAGGCAGCACTGGATGCGTTCATCGAAGCCGGGCTGCCTGCTGCCGCCTTTGATGAAGCTCAGGGCGGCATGCAGTTACCCTATGTCATTTGTCAGGCCATGGCTTTTATTTTTGGAGCGGCCAATGTGTCTACTTCGGCCTATCCATTGTTGTCAGCGGGTGCAGCGAACCTGTTGTCGGCCTATGGTTCAGAACAACAGCAATGCCTGTATTTAAAACCTTTACTGGAAGGCCGTTATTTTGGCACCATGTGCTTGTCTGAAACACAGGCGGGTTCTTCGCTGGCTGACATCAAAACCAAGGCTGAGTTACAAAGTGATGGCAGTTACCTGATCAGTGGTAACAAAATGTGGATATCAGGTGGTGAGCATGACATGAGCGAAAACATCGTGCATTTGGTGCTGGCTAAAATTCCAGGTGGACCTGCAGGTGTTAAAGGCATTTCTTTGTTTATTGTGCCGAAATACCTGGTCAACGATGATGGCAGTCTGGGTGAACGCAATGACGTCAGTCTGGCTGGTATTAATCATAAAATGGGTTTTCGTGGCACGGTCAACACGGTGTTGCATTTTGGTGAGCACACAGGCGCCAGGGGTTACCTGGTTGGTGAGTCTGGTAAAGGCCTGAACTACATGTTTCACATGATGAATGAGGCCCGAATTGGAGTGGGTCTGGGTGCCACATCATTGGCATATACGGGCTATCTGCATGCCCTGGCTTATGCCAAGGAACGCCATCAGGGGCGAGAGGTGACAGCCAAAGACCCAATGAGCCCGATGGTACCAATCATTGAGCACAGTGATGTGAAACGCATGTTGTTGCAACAAAAAGCCTATGCCGAGGGCGGATTGGCATTGGGTTTATATTGTGCCTACCTGGTCGATGAACAACGCATCGCTCAGCAGGACGGGGTGTCAGATGGTGTTGATCAAGCCACCGCTTTACTGGACATCCTGACTCCAATCGCCAAATCATGGCCTTCTGAGTATGGACTGCAAGCCAATGATCTGGCCATTCAGGTTCATGGTGGTTATGGATATACCCGTGAGTATCCGGTTGAACGGCTGTATCGGGATAACCGATTGAATCCGATTCACGAAGGCACCAAAGGTATCCAGGGACTGGATTTGCTGGGCCGAAAAGTCACGCAACATCAAGGTGCTTCTGCCAAAGCTTTATATGCCGCCATGTCAGCCACACTACAGCAGGCTGGTTCAGACCAACTCAAACCCTATGCTGAGCAATTGAACAGCGCCATAGAGTCTTTGTTCAAGACCACCCAGAGCATGCAACAGCAGGTACCGGAAAAAGGTGTGTCGGCTTATCTGGCCAATGCCACTTTGTACCTCGATGTGTTTGGACATCTGGTGGTTGCCTGGATGTGGTTAAGACAAGCCATCGTTGCAGAGCAGGCATTGAGTAATGAGAAAACAGGAGCGGCGGATGAGGGCTTTTACCGGGGTAAATTACAGACCTGTCATTATTTTTACAGCTATGAATTACCTGGTATCCAGCCCCAGTTGACCTTGCTGGCACAAACCGATACCACCTGTATGGATTTTGATCCCCAATGGTTCTGACCAATGGCCTTAATGGTAAAAACATGGCTGATCAACAGGGTTGTATCATCTGTTCGACAGCATGACACCGGCCTGGTCGCTTAACTTAATTACTGGTTAAGCTGAGGAGGGGGTCCATCAGCAAGGGCATGTGAATCACATGCCCTTGCTGAAAATCATTCCATAACCTGTGTGCATTAATCCATTGCCGGTAAGCGCCCTGGTGTCCAGGGTGCACCCAGCTGTTCCATGGTATCTTCAAATGACTTCAGGTCAGCTTCCAGCATGTGCAGTGTTTTGCTGGCAGTGGCCAATTGCTCTTGGGCAATGGCCATGGAAGTCTGGTAGTTGCCGGGGACGTTTGCCTGTGACTCAAGTAAGCCACCATACAAGCTGCCCACCCGTTGAGAAATGGACCACGGCACTGCTTCCTGTCGTGAGGAAATGGTGCGGTCGCCACGAAATGCCACTTTCAGGTCTGCCAACCGGGACATCAAATCCCGAAGTTCACTGGCATGTTCTTCAGTGGCTGCTGTGGTGTTGGTAACCGCCACTTTCAAATGTTTGATCCGGTTATCGATCTCACCTATGGCCCGGTTGGCACCGTTGGTGCGGCGTTGTAATTCAGCCAGCTGTTGTTTAAAGGCCAATACCTGTTCAGGATTGGAGGTGATTTCCGGGCTGTTGTTGAGGGTTTTGACGGTGAAAGGCATGGCTTCACTCAAAGCCCGAAGTTCACCTTGTTCGCGAACCATCAGGGTGGCCTGATACTGCCCTGGTATGGCCATCGGACCCATCGGAGGCGATACCCAGTAAGGTACAAAACCGGGTTTTTTCAGAGTCACTGGATCTGGTGCCGGATAGCGCATGTCCCACTGAACCTGGTTGAGGCCTTTGCCGTTTTTGGCGGGTACCCGTTTGACTACATTGCCACGACTGTCCTCGATTAAAAAGTGCAGGGCAGGGGATTCTTCGCGATCCTCTTTGCGCAAGTCATCCCAGCTCGGATATGGGGTATCGCCGCCTTCCTTCTCGATTTTGATTTCAGCAGTGCGCCGTTTTTTCTGTAGCGTTGTGAAGGTATTATTCAGGTAGTAAACAATGTTCACACCCAGAGGGGGATTGGGGGCGGTAAAAAACTCACTGCCGGAAGAGCCTTTTTCCCGGTCATCAAACAGATCGCCTTCAATGTATTGCCAGCTGTCTTTGATGGGAAACACTTTGGCAGTCCCGGTGGTAATTTGCCCCGCAGAAAACCTCAGAGGGGTGTAGTCATCAAGGATGTAAACCCCTCTGCCAAATGTGCCGATGATCAGGTCATTTTCACGTTGCTGGATATCCAGGTCCCGAACTGCAATGGTTGGCAGGCTGGTTAACTCGTGCCAGTCATTTCCACCATTTTGAGTGAAGAACGCGCCAAATTCAGTGCCTACAAACAACAGGTTGGGGTCCACATGGTCTTCTACAATGGTGTGGGTGGATCCGCGACCGGGCAGGTTGCCAGTGATGGACTTCCAGGATTTCCCCTGATCTGTCGATTTCAGCACATAAGGCTGGTAATCGCCTCTTTTGTGGTTATCAAAAGTGGCATAGGCCACGTTGGCATCATGTTGAGAAAACAACACATCTGATACATAAGACATGTCAGGTACTCCTTTGAATTTCTTCACCGAAGTCCAATCGTCACCACCATTGTTGCTGACGCTGATCACCCCGTCATCGGTACCCACCATCAACAAATCTGCCTGGATAGGGCTCTCGGTGATGCCAATTAAACTGCCATACTGAGAAGTCGATACATTTTTTGCAATGGTGTCCACACCCCAAACCCGGCCCATTACATCCAACTGGTTGCGGTCAATTTGCTGGGTCAGGTCGGGACTGATGATTTCCCAGGAATCACCCCGGTCGTCAGACCTGAACAATTGTTTGGCGCCATAATAGAGCCTGGTAGCATGATGCGGACTGAGTAACAGCGGGGTGTTCCAGTTCCAGTTATATGCGTCTTCATCAGCGCCTGGGTGAGGTGCAATGTAAACCCGTTCCATGGTGCGTTTATCATACCTGGCCAGGCCGCCATACTGGTATTGGGCGTAAATGATGTTGGGGTCGTTGGGGTCAAATTGTGGCTCATAACCATCACCACCTAAAATGATGCGCCAATCTGAATTGGTGATGCCATGAATGACTTCGGTGCGTGAGGGAGCGCACAAGGAATTGTTGTCCTGGGTGCCACCACAAATGTTGTAAAAAGGTTCGTCATTGTCAGCCTGAATGCGATAGAACTGACCCAGTGGAAGGTTGCGCACATGTCGCCAGGTTTGGCCACGATCGTAAGTTTCATAAACACCACCATCACCACCAATGTACAAATGATCGGTGTTGTCAGGATCGATCCATAAAGCATGGTCATCCACATGTCGGAATTTCAATGAAAGTGGGGTCCAGGTTTTACCGGCGTCTTCGGAAATGTTGGTGAAGGTATTGAGTGAATAGATGCGGTCCGGGTTGTGCGGATCTACCACCAGTTCATTGTAATACTGAGGGCTGTTGGTCATGTATCCTGATTGTTTGTGCCAGTTTTGGCCAAAATCCAGTGACCGGTACACACCTTTTTCTTTGTCATTGGCTTCGATGATGGCATAGATGGTCTTCGGAGCTGAGGGCGCATTGGCCAGACCAATCCGTCCCATGTGATCTTTGGGTAATCCTGCCTTGACTTCGGTCCAGCTGATTCCGCCGTCAGTGGACCGGTGAATGCCACTGCCAGGTCCGCCATTGATCAGTGTCCAAACGTGACGGCGCCTTTGGTAGCTGCTGGCAACGATGTGGTCATGATTGTCCGGATCTATGACAAATTCATTGACCCCAGTGTGTTTGTTGATGTGCAGAATGCGTTCCCATTGTTCACCACCATCAGTGGTTTTATACAGGCCCCGGTCACCACCGTCGCTCCACAGCGGACCTTGTGCTGCCACAATGACCACATCTGAGTCATTTGGATTGATCCAGATCTGAGAGATGTGGTTGGAGTTTTTCAGGCCCATATTACGCCAGGTTTTGCCTCCATCGGTGCTTTTGTATACCCCATCGCCATAGGCCACACTGCGTTGAGAATTGTTTTCTCCTGAACCCACCCATATGACTTCGGGGTTGTTGGGGTCGATTTCGATCACGCCCAAAGAATAAGACCCTTCACCATCAAATATTGGCTCCCAGGTGATGGTGTTATTGGTGGTTTTCCACAGGTTGCCTGAAGACGTGGCCACATAGAATTGGTGTTTTTTTTCGGGGTGGAAGGCAAAGTCTGAAATCCGTCCGGATATCATTGCCGGGCCGATGTTTCTCAGTGGCATTCCTGCCAGTGGATGGGGTTGATCAGTGTCATTGCTTTTGGCACTGACCAGGCCGCTGGAAAAAACCAGAGCGGCAGAAATGATGAGACTTCTGAATGATGGTCGCATGGTGATCCTCTTTTTAAATTGTACACAGAATCTATCATAACTCATTCACTTTGCGACCTGTCAATAGTCATGGTTGTAACGCCTTACTTGAACCAGTCAGCCAATCAGGTAAAATCGAATCATTCGACGGTTAAAATGACAAGGATGAGACAAACAGCAACAGAAAGAAGGAATCATTTCAGACGCATTGCTGAACAAGCACAGCGCAAACACCAGCATGATCCTGCAGGTTACCTGCGTCAACTCCGCACTTTGGCCTGGTTGGGTTATGGCTACCTGATGCTGATACTCTGCTGCTGTCTCGGCGTACTGGGTGGTTTGATTTACCTGTCTATTCAATCCACGGCCTTTTTGTTGTTGCTGATCAAAAGTAAATTCATTGTGGTGGTGTTGGTGGTGATGTATGTGATCATTCGTTCATTGATGGTGCGCATTCCTCCGCCCGAAGGGGTTCGCGTATCCCGGGGTGAAGCACCTGTATTGTTTGCCACCATTGATGACATGCAAAAGACCTTAAAAACCGCAACCATCCATGAGGTTGTAATCACTCCTGAACTGAATGCCGCCATACAACAAACCCCTCGTCTGGGGGTGTTTGGATGGCAAAAGAACAGTTTGATACTGGGGATTGAACTGTTGATGTTCATGTCCGTTGATCAGGCCAAAGCAGTGATTGGCCATGAGTTGGGGCACCTCAGTGGTGGTCATGCCAGGTTCAATGGTTGGATCTACCGATTACGTATCAGCTGGATGAATATTTTGTATGTGGTTTCGCAAACCAATGGCGTGGCCCGGTGGGTGTTTGGTGTGTTTTTTAATTGGTATGCACCATATTTTAATGCCTATTCGTTTTCCCTGGCTCGCGCCAATGAGTTTGAAGCCGATCAGATTGCAGTTAAACTGACTTCAGCACAAGACCTGAGTGAAGGGCTGGTTGGCATGCATGTGGTGGCTGATGATTTTTTCAATTCTTTTTTTAAGCAGGTAGAGCGTGAGGCCATTGCCAACCCAAACTTAACACCAGAAGTGTATGTTCGGCTCAAAGAAGCCTTGTCACAGCATCATTTTAGGCCTGAAGAGGTCCAACGTGTGATCACCAGAAGTCTGAAAATCAAAACCAGCTATGAAGACACCCATCCAGCGCTGAAAGACCGCATTGCAGCCGTTGATGGTCAACCCAGGTTCAGGTCATTGAGTTCTCAGTCTGCTGCAGCACAGTGGTTTGGTGATGGCTATACCGGCTTGCTCAGACAAACTGCTGAAGCCTGGTTTGCCTGGCATGGCCCGCAGTTAAAGGCTTTGCACGAACAGGCCAAAGAGGCCAGGCTGCGTCAGAGCAGTTTATCAGCCAAAGCAAACCTCAATGAGGAGGATTTGCTCGAATTGGGGCATATCCATTTGTTTTTAAGGGAAAAGAAGCTGGCCCTGCAACAGTTCAAAAAAGTTTATCAAAACAACCCTCAGAATCCTCATGCTTTATACCAATTAGGGGCCGCTTTGCTGGAGCGTCAACAGGCCAAAGGAACTGTGCTGCTGGAACAATTGATGGCACATGAGGATTTTGCCCAGGCAGCCGGAGCCTTGTTATATGCCTGGTATGAAACCCACGATCAAACGGAGCTTGCCAGGCAAGTGCAGATTAAAATGGAACACCACCGTGATCTGGAAGCAGATTTCCACGCCGAGGTGTCGACGCTTTCCAGGCGGGATGTGTTCGGACCTGTCACCCTGACGGAAGATCAACAATTGCAATTACGTGATTCATTGAAAAAATACCGGGGCATTACGCACGTATGGCTGGCTGCAAAAAAACTACAGACCCGTCCAGATGTTCGGTTGTTGGTAATACTTTATGAATTGGAGCGCGGTGAAGATGATGCGTCGGTTTTTAGTGATGGTGAACATCCGGTCGCCTATGATGGATATTTTACGCTGGTCAATCTGGCCGAGAAAAAACTGAGCAAAAAGATTCGTCCTCATTGTTTTCAATTGTATTAATAAAAAAGCCCCGGCGAACCGGGGCTTGAGGAGAGAGCCGGTCAGTTGAGGTAACCGGCTCATGGGGTCATAGCGAACTATGACAGGGCTTTGGGAACCCGGATTGACTCAACCAGGTGCTGGATTTCAGCGGGTGGTGGAGCGGTTACTTTGCTCACAATGATGGCCACTGCGAAGTTCAGCATCATACCCAGGGTGCCGATACCTTCAGGTGAAATACCAAACCACCAGTGCTCAGCGTTGTTGAGTTCAAGGTGCATGAACTTGAAGTAAATGATGTAGCTGAGGGTGAAGACAATGCCTACGATCATCCCAGCAATGGCTCCGGTTTTATTGGCCTTTTTACTGAAGATACCCAATAAGATGGCAGGGAACAATGAAGAGGCGGCCAGCCCAAAGGCCAGGGCGACCACCTGGGCGACAAATCCCGGCGGATTGTACCCCAGATATCCGGCAACCAGCACCGCAAAGGCAGCAGCCATTCGGCCCACCATCAATTCTTTTTTCTCAGATATTTGTGGCACAAATACCCCTTTGACCAGATCATGGGAGATCGCGGCGGAAATCACCAGTAATAAACCGGCTGCGGTGGAGAGGGCTGCCGCGATGCCACCGGCTGCCACCAGTGCGATTACCCAGTTTGGTAGCTGGGCAATTTCAGGGTTAGCCAGTACCATGATGTCACGATCCACTTTCAGTTCATTGCCTTGCCAGCCATAGCTGTCGGCCTTGGCTTTGAAGGCTTCATTCTTGTCATTGTAATACTGTATACGCCCGTCGCCGTTTTTATCCTCAAAAGTCAACAGTCCGGTTTGTTCCCAGGTATTGAACCAGGCGGGTTTCTGGCTGTACTCAATGTTACCTGTGGCAGTGCCCACTTCACCCGGTTGAATGGTTTCAATCAGGTTCATACGTCCCAGAGCGCCAACAGCAGGTGCTGTGGTGTAAAGAATTGAAATGAACAACAAGGCCCAGAATGCAGATTTTCGGGCATCAGCCACCTTAGGTACCGTGAAAAAGCGCACGATGACATGAGGCAAACCAGCCGTGCCTACCATCAGTGCTGCGGTGATGAAAAACACATCAACGGTACTTTTGGAACCTTCGGTGTATTCGGTAAAGCCCAAAGATTGCACCACACTGTCGAGTTTACTGAGCAGATACATGCCTTCGCCCGTCATTTCACTGCCAAAGGCCAATTGTGGTATGGGGTTGCCTGTGGCTTGCAGCGAGATAAAGATGGCCGGTACCATGTAAGCGAAAATCAATACGCAGTATTGAGCCACCTGGGTATAGGTGATGCCTTTCATGCCACCCAAAACGGCATAAAAGAACACGATCCCCATGCCAATGATCAGGCCGGTGAGGATTTCAACTTCCAAAAATCGCGAAAACACGATGCCCACACCACGCATCTGTCCGGCCACATAGGTGAACGAAATGATGATCAGACACACCACCGCAACGATGCGTGCAGTTTTGGAGTAATAGCGGTCGCCGATGAATTGAGGCACGGTGAATTTACCAAATTTACGTAAATAAGGTGCCAATAGCAGGGCAAGCAATACATAGCCACCGGTCCAACCCATCAGGTACACAGACGCATCATAGCCGGCAAAGGCAATGATGCCTGCCATGGAGATGAATGAAGCCGCTGACATCCAGTCGGCAGCAGTGGCCATGCCATTGGCGATCGGGTTGACGCCTTTGCCGGCCACATAAAAGTCACCTGTGCTGCGGGCCTTTGACCAAATGGCGATGCCAATGTACAGGGCAAATGAAAGCACCACAACAACGATGGTTAATGTTTTGAGTTCCATGGCTTATTCCTCCACGTCAAAATGCTTGTCCAGCGTGTTCATGCGCTTGACGTAAATCCAAATCAACAGCAGGAACACATACAGTGAACCTTGTTGGGCCATCCAGAATCCGAGCTTAAATCCAGCAAACTGAATCTGATTCAATACATCCACCAGCAGGATGCCGCACACAAAGGAAACCACGAACCAGATCGACAGCAATATGCCCATCAGTTTTAGGTTGGCTTTCCAGTATTCGTCATGATTGTTCGTTGATGACATGATACCCTCATAAAAATTAAGTGCCTTCAATGTATCAAAATCACCATGCCAATGATCTTAGACTTTGGTCTCAGACGTTTGTGTTACACAGCATATGGTCACTGTGCTATGATAAAACTCTTCTAACAAAGTCATTGGATTCAATCACTTGTCGGTTTTATTTAGGATAATTTGTCATGCTTTCTGAATATGGTGTCTACGCCATTTTGGTGGTGTATATTGGTTTGATGTACCTCATTGCCCGCTGGGGCGATGGTCTGGATTTGCACCGCCGGCCAAAGTTAAGAACGTGGATTTATGGCCTCTCACTGGCTGTTTACTGTACGTCATGGACTTTTTTTGGCGCGGTGGGTACTGCAGCCAGTAAGGGCTGGGATTTTCTACCCATTTATCTGGGGCCGTTGTTGTTGTTTACCATTGGTTGGCCGTTGGTGGTGAAAATCATCAAACGCAGCAAAGCCAACAACATCACTTCGATTGCGGATTTCATCGCCAGTTTATATGGGAAATCACGACGCATTGCGGTGTTGGTGACTGTCATTGCGGTGCTGGCGGCCATTCCGTACATTACCCTACAGTTGGAGGCCATCATAGCCAGTATTGAAGTCATCAGCATTGACAGCAATACAGATCAATCGGCAAGTATCAGTGCTTTACTGGTAACCGCTTTGTTGGCGTTTTTCTCCACCGCTTTTGGTACCCGAAAGCTGGATGTGACTGAGCACCATCGTGGCTTAATGATGGCCATCGCGTTTGAGTCAGCCCTGAAAATAGTGGCTTTCATTGCCGTTGGACTGTTTGTGTTTTTTGTGGTTTACGCCGGACCGGGTGAAGTGCTTCAGGCAGGAGCGAAATGGACAGCCATCGCCAACGGCCCTAACTTGTCGGTGAATTTTTTATCCCAGTCGATGTTGGCGTTGTTGGTTTTTATGTGTTTGCCCCGGCAATTTCATGTCACCGTGGTGGAAAATGAAAGCCTTGATGACCTTGGTAAAGCCCGTTATATTTTCATTGTTTACTTATTGGTCTTCACCTTGTTTGTCATTCCCATTGCCATGGCGGGCAATGCCTTCTTACCGGCATCAGTGGATTCTGATCAGTTTGTTTTGCAACTGCCTTTGGCCTTTGACAACAATTGGCTGACCTTGCTGGTATTTCTTGGCGGTATGGCTGCGGCATCAGGGATGGTCATCATTTCAACCATTGCATTGAGCACCATGGTCAGTAATGACCTGGTCTTACCGCTGTATCTGAAACTCAAGAACTATCATTTGCGCCGCAAAGACGGCCTTAAACATGTGGTACTGTGGAGCAGGCGAATCAGTATTTTTGCCATCAGTCTGGCCGCTTATGTGTTTTACCTGTTGGTTCACAACAGCGTGCCACTGGCGGCCATGGGGAACTTATCATTTCTATTGATGGTGCAGTTTGCCCCGGCCATGTTGCTTGGTATGTATTGGCGACGATCGAATAAGCAAGCCGCTTTTGCCGGAATGCTGGCAGGCGTATTGGCCTGGGCCTGGATGGTGATGATGCCTGCGCCGATAGCGGGTGTGCCCAGCATGAACGCCGGTATCATGACCAGCCTCGCTCAGTTGACCAGTTCCCAGCCCCCATTGTTTAAGTTATTTGCAGTGACGTTTTTATGCAATATGCTGGTGCACATTGGTTATGCATTGATTTCCGGGTGGTGGCAACAACGTCAGGACAATCACCACGATGACCGGCCAATGGATCTGGCTGGTGATCACATGACGGTGGCTGATTTAAAGCAAGTGGTGAGAAAATTAGTGGGTTTCCGTTTTGCCAATACGGCCTTTACCCATTTTGCACAGAATCTGGAAGGGTCAATGCAGGACACTGATCAGGTAACCACGCCAATGATACAGTTTACTGAAAAGCTATTGGCCGGTTCCATTGGGTCATCATCCGCCCGTGCAGTGATCACTGCCATGCTGAAAAGCAAAGGACTGGCAGTGGATGAAATCATCGGCCTGCTGGATGAAACCAAAGCCGCTATCAAGTTCAACCGCAACCTGACTGAGGCCACGCTGGATAACATCTCCCAGGGGGTGAGTGTGGTCGATGACAACCTGCAGCTGGTGGCCTGGAACAAGCAATACATAGAATTGTTGAATTATCCAGAAGGCTTCATTAAGCGCGGCATGTCCATAGAGGAAGTGCTGTTGTTCAATGCAGAGCGGGGATTACTTCAGGCTGAATATGTTCGCCCTGAGATAGAAAAACGCATGGTTCATTTGCGACAAAGGCGACGGTATCAGTCAGAACGACAGTTTGATAATGGCAAGGTTCTCCAGATTGAAGGTCATCCGATGCCCAATGGTGGCTATGTGACCACTTATAATGATGTCACACAATACAAAAAAGCGCAGCAAGATCTGATTGAAAGCCGCCAGCATATTCAATTCTATACCGATCATTCACCTGCCATGTTGGCCTACCTCAGTGCAGATCAGACATTGCATTTTGTCAACAAAGCTTATGAACAATTTTTGGGGATGAACCGTGCTGAATTAACCGGTAAGAAACTGACTGATATTTTTGATTCGGTTGAGTTGGCCAAACGAAAGCCCTATCTTGATGCTGCATTTTCCGGACAAACCCAATCATTTGAGTTAGAGCTGGCTGATCCTGCCGGTGTTCAGCACTTTATGTTGGGGACCTATGTTCCGGATGTGCAAAACCAAAAAGTGGCCGGGGTGTTTGTCATCATGCAAGACATCAGTACCCGTCGAAAAGCAGAGCTGGAACTGGAAAAAAGCCGGGCCAACCTGGAACAAAGGGTGGCGGAACGCACCGAAGAACTTTCACACATCAATGCAGAACTTGCAGCTGCCACCAGACAAGCCCAGCAAGCCAATCAGTCGAAAACCAAATTCATTGCCGATGCCAGTCATGATTTGCTGCAACCATTCAATGCAGCCCGTTTATTCACGGCCATTCTGGCAGAAAAAACCGATGACATGACGGCGGATGTGGCCAGTACGGTCAATAGCCTGGATCAGTCATTGCGCTCAGCTGAAAATATGCTCAGCGCACTGTTGGACATAGCGAAGCTGGATGCCGGTGGGGTGCCAATCAATAACAGTGATTTTTCATTACAACCGTTGATGGTACAGCTGACCAATCAATACCGAACCAGGGCGGGAAGGAAAGGGTTGAAGTTGAGGGTGAGGACCGGTGGTCATTGGGTGCATACCGATGAGAAGTTGCTGTATCGGGTATTACAAAACCTGACCAGTAATGCCATCCGTTATACCAGCCAGGGTGGCGTATTGGTGGCCAGTCGTCGTTCAGGCCATTCAGTCCAGCTGTGGGTGATCGACACAGGTGTGGGTCTTGATGAAGCGGAACAAGTTGAAATATTCAATGAATTCAAAAGGTTGGACAAAACTGCTGAAATGGCTGATAAAGGTTTGGGCCTGGGGTTGTCGATTGTGGACCGCATCATCAATGAGCTGGGCTTGTCACTGACAGTCAGATCCATCCCAGGTAAAGGTTCAGCTTTTATGATCTTGCTGCCTGGAGCCAAAGAAATCCCTGTTGATCACAATGATGAATCGGTCATGCTGGACCAGCGAAACAGACAAACGATGGTTCAACGGGTGATGTGTATTGATAATGAAGACAGCATTCTTGAAGGCATGCATCAGTTACTGTCGGGGTGGGGTATGGAAGTGGAGACCGCCAAAAGTGGAACAGAGGCTCACAAATTGTTATTGGACGGATTCCGGCCTGAAATATTGCTGGTGGATTATCAGCTGGATCAAGAGCTGGGCACTGATCTGGTGGGGACATTGTGTGAAACTTATGGTTTGAATTGTCCGGTAGTCATCATCACCGCGAATCACAGCGAGTCATTGAAAAAAGCCAGCCATGATGCCGGTTATCACTTATTACTGAAACCGATCAAACCAATCAAGCTTCGACAACTGATGAATCGGTTGTTACTTAATGACAGGACTTTAAAGGGTTAATTCTGTGGCAAATCAATGGCGGACACTTTCATCACTGCCTGGGTGCGGTTGTTGACATTTAACTTCCTCATGATGGCGGTTACGTGGGCTTTAACGGTGGCCTCAGAGATGTTCAAATCATAGGCGATCTGTTTGTTCAATAACCCTTGCTTGATCAAGCACAACACCTTGTGTTGCTGCGGCGTCAGGGAAGCCACTTGTGCAGTGATGTCTGCCAATTCCTGACTGTGCTCCATGAACAATGCTTCATTGAACTGATAAGGAAAATAAGTGTTGCCTTCGAGGACTGTTCTGATGGCTTTTCTGATGTCATCTACGCTGGCAGATTTACTGATAAAGCCCAATGCCCCAAAGTGTTTGGCATGCATGATGGTATCTGGCTTGTCATTGGCTGATATCATGATGATGGGCAAATCAGGATACTTCTTTTGAGTGAAAGCCAGGGCGGAAAAACCTTCCACCCCAGGCATATTAAGATCCAGCAACAGCATGTCGGCGTCATGGTGGCTGCGCAGTTGGGTTTTCAATGAATCTGAACTCTCCACTTCGATGATGACGCAATTGTTCAAATCAAGGCCGAGTGATTGCCGCAAAGCATTGCGAAACATCGGGTGGTCATCGGCGATGATGATTTTGTCTGCCAAAGGCGCCTTGTCTCTCATGGTGATTAAGAGTTCAGCCGATTATTGATCAGGTGAGTCACCACTTCGGGCTCAGCCAGGGTTGATGTGTCTCCAAGGTGATCATGCTCATTGGCGGCAATTTTGCGCAAGATGCGGCGCATGATTTTACCAGATCGGGTTTTGGGTAACCCAGGGGCCCATTGTATTTTATCCGGGGTGGCAATGGGACCAATTTCTTTTCTTACCCATTGCGTCAGTTCTGCCAGTAAGTCATTGCTTTCACTGAAGCCGTTGACCAGCGTGACGTAGGCATAGATGCCTTGTCCTTTGATGTCATGTGGGTAACCAACCACCGCGGCTTCGGCCACAGCCTCATGGGCTACCAGGGCACTTTCCACTTCAGCGGTACCCATGCGATGCCCTGAGACATTGAGTACATCATCGGTTCGCCCGGTGATCCAGTAATACCCGTCTTCATCCCTTCTGGCTCCATCACCGGTGGTGTAAACATCATCAAAAGCTGAAAAATAGGTTTGGTAAAAGCGTTCATGGTCGCCAAAAACAGTGCGCATCTGACCTGGCCAGGAATCGGTGATGACCAGATTACCTGCGCCTTCGCCGGTCAGTTCATGACCGTCGTTGTCCAGCAAGGCAGGTTTTATACCAAAAAATGGCCGGGTGGCTGAGCCTGGTTTGAGGTCAGTGGCTCCGGGTAATGGTGTGATCATGATGCCGCCGGTTTCAGTTTGCCACCAGGTGTCTACGATGGGACAACGTTCATCTCCCACCACTTCATAATACCATTTCCAGGCTTCCGGGTTGATCGGTTCACCCACAGAACCGAGTACCCTCAGTGATGACCTGGAGGTTGAATGAACAGGGGCGTCTCCTTCTTTCATCAGCGCCCGGATGGCCGTAGGTGCGGTGTAACACACATTCACCTGGTGTTTGTCACAGATTTGCCAGAACCGGCTGTGGTCCGGATAGTTGGGCACCCCTTCGAACATCAAAGTGGTGGCGCCGTTGGCCAATGGTCCATAGACCACATAGCTGTGACCAGTGATCCAGCCGACATCAGCCGTGCACCAATAAACATCATCTGCATGTATGTCAAATACATATTCATGCGTCATGGATGCGTAAACCAGGTACCCCCCTGAGGTATGCAACACCCCTTTTGGCTGTCCTGTTGAGCCTGAGGTATAGAGGATGAACAAGGGGTCTTCAGCATTCATGGGTTCAGCCGGGCAATCAGCTGAAACCGAGCTGCTGAGCTCATGGTACCAGTGATCATGCTCTTGCCAGTCAATGACCTGATCTGAGGTTTTGATCACCAAGACGGATTGCAGATAATCTTTGACACCTGGTTTCTCAGTTGCTTTGTCGACATTGGCTTTCAAGGGAATGGCTTTGTTGCCTCGAACACCGCGGTCAGCTGTGATGACCAGCTTGGATTTGCAATTAATGATCCGATCACCCAAAGCATCAGGGGAAAACCCGCCGAAGACGACTGAATGAATGGCGCCAATCCTGGCACAAGCCAACATGGCATATGCTGCTTCAGGAATCATTGGCATATATAAGGTCACCCGGTCACCTTTCTCTACACCCAGTTTTTTCAGGGTATTGGCAAATCGACAAACTTCTTCATGTAATTGGGCATAGCTGATGTGCTTTGCTGATGCCGGATCATCGCCTTCCCAAATGATGGCGGTTTGATCGGCTTTGTCTGGTAAATGCCGGTCAACACAGTTATGACAAACATTCAGCTCACCATCGGCATACCAGCGGATGTGTAAATCATCCCTGGAAAAAGACACATCTTTGACTTCAGAATAGGGTTTGAACCAGTCCAGTCTTTTGCCTTGTTCTCGCCAAAAATCTTCATTATTATCAATGCTTTGCTGATACATTTTCAAGTATTGATCGTTGTCACATAAGGCGTCATTGCGGAAATCAGGATTCACTGGATATCTTGTTTTCATGGCTATTCTCTGCGTTGATTTGTTGCTCACTATGCCACCGATTCTGTGCGGGACACATTAGACATTGGTCTTAGATGCAGGTATTTAATTCATCCCGGGAAATGAACTGACCTTTCTAACTTCAATGTCCGGGAACGAGTCCACCACCTGCACTGTGAAGTCTGGAAATGAAGTGACTTCCTGCCATTGGCCACAGTCATCGGGAAAGGATGAAACGAACTGTACATCGATGTCACCGAATGAACTGACATATTTGATTTTCAAATCAGGAAAGGAGTCTACAAACTGAACCTTACCTTTCAATTCAATGCCATTGTGATGACAGTTCTGGGTTGATTGTTCCGCTTTTTTTGCAGCCGGTTTGGATGAGTTATTGGCCATCATTGATTTTCCCGGACTGACCGGTAATTGTCTGGATTGATTCTCACTGATGCCGATCAGAATGATGACAGCAATTACCGCTGCTGCAATTTTCAAGTCTTTGTTCATTGGATGCCCCGCTTTTGGTTTGCTGGCTGAATGTTTTTCAGCTCAGTATGTGCTTTAATTTTAGCGGGAATCCATTGGCCTGTCGATGGCTGATTTGTGCCAGGAATAACTCAGCAGTGGCCACGGCGTCCTCCAGGGCATTGTGGGCATGGTAGCGTGGTAAATGGTAACTGGTGCGCAAGTTAAACAGCCTCAATTGATTGACACTGATGGGTAGGTTAAGACGTTGCAGGCGATGCTGTTCAATTTTCAACGTGTCGGCCATGCGCATAGGCAGGTGGTGTCCATACAGATTGTGACTGAGGTGTTGGATGAACTGGTATTCAATGGCCTGGTGATGGGCAATGATAACCTTGCCGGCCATTTGTTGTAACAACACGTTCATCATTTCTTCGACAGCCATGCCTTGTTGTAACTGATCATCGGTGATCTGGTGAATGCTGACGCTCTCGCTGGTCAGTTTTTTATCGGTACTGATCAACTGATGCAGACTGTTTTTTAATTGAATGCGCATGTCACTGATGTGAGTGTAGCCCATGCTGATGATGTGATCGGATTGGGCATTCAGTCCAGTGGTTTCAAAGTCAAGTACCAGGAACTGTGTTTTACTGATCGGTTGTTGCGGGTCAGGTAAAGGGGTCATCAGATAATTCTTCAGTTGACCACTGGGGCGGTTCTTCAAGGCCCGGTTGAGCAACTGTTGTTGTTTGTCCCTGAAAAAAAACACCTGTTCAGCCCAATTGCCCCTGGTTGTACTTCTGAGTCACCACATCCTGATACGTTCTGATCAGTTCAAAAGCATCTTTGAGGTGTCGGCGTTCCAGGGATGACAGTTCATCAGGATTGATGTAATTGTTGGCCTCCTGACCGCGTTTGATGTTTCTGACCTGGTGTTGCAGCCTGATCAGGCTCAGCAATTCAAAACTGTCACGCAAGTCTACGGCTGCTTCATTTGAAATGACGCCGGATTCACTGGCCCGTTTGATGCGTTCCAAAGTGTTAATGACCTCGGTACCGGCATCCAGGGCAAAAACCCTGGCAATGTCAGTGCAGGGCATGATGCCGCGTTTTTTGATGTCCAGGGTTTTGTGTTCCGCACCATGTTGTTCAAGTACAAACCGGCGAAACAGACCCAATGGCGGTTTATTTTGTTGGGCATTGGCAGCCATAAAGGCCAGGAATAACCGGTTGTTACGGGTCAGTTCTCTGATGTGCTGCTGGAGCTGGTCAAACAAGGATTGATCACCATAAACACAACGCAAATCAAAGAAAATGCTGGAGTACATCAGGGCTTTGGGCTCGGGTGAATTGATCCAGCCGTCAAAATAGTGTTGCCACTGAGCCAGTGGCTGACGCCATTTGGGGTTGCTGGCCATCACATCACCAGGGCAGAACACATAGCCGCAGCGGTTCAGGTGTTCACTGACCTGTTCACTTAACTGGGCAAAGTATTCACCGTGCAGACTGGCATCGAACTGATCAGACAGCAACAGACCATTGTCCTGATCTGAATGAGCAGTCTGGTCATTGCGGGCCAGTGAACCGGCCACCATGTAGGCAAATGGTACCGGTGCTGGCCCCAGTTCCCGGACGCACAATTCAATCACTTTGCTGGCAAAGGCGCGGCCGATGGAACTGATGGAATATGCAATGTCGCTGGCATTCAGGCCTGCATCCACTTGTTTGGTCAGAACCACTGGTAATTGCTGGCTGAGTTGTGGTAATTGTGACAGTGATTGACTCTTATGAATTTGGTTAACCAGGTATATGGGGTTATGACTTTGGTGATGCATCAGGTCAGTTGCTGTGACCATTCCAAGCAGTTGTCCGTCTTCAACCACTGGTAAATGCCTGATGTTCATCCGGGTCATCAGCAGCATGGCCTCCAGACCGCTGTGCCGTCGATCAATGCTGATCGGCTCTGGTGTCATTACGCTGGCAATCGGTTGTTGGGTGTCCAGACCCATGGCCACCACTTTGGTGCAAAACAGCCGGTCTGTGACAATGCCTTTGATACCGGTTTCATCGATCACCAGCGCCGCGGTTTGATGGCTGTTCTTCATTTGCAATGCCGCATCGGCGATGCTGTCTTGCTGTTGTAATGTCAGCACTTCCTGGTGCATGAAGTCAGCGGCTTTGGATTTAATCAGGCTGTTTTCAGGTGGGCTCCTGAGTAACTGCAAGGCGCTTTTCAGGCGCTCATGCTTTTGTTGACTGAAATACTGATTGAAGGCTTGGTTGTTCTCCATCAATTTGCGGTATCGGGCTTTGGGAATCAGGTAAAACAAACTGTCTTCAATTGTGCTGACCCGGTTTTTGATGATGCCACCACGCTCAATGGCGCGGTGTCCGAAAAAATCTTTTTGGCCAAACTGGGCAACCAGACCGTCATTGTGGTCAGTGCGGGTCACCGCGCCAGACCTGATCAGGTACAGCCATTCGTTGTGCTGACCTGGTTCCAGAACCGTTTGGTTTCTGGAGAAATAAGTGATTTCTATGTTTTCAGCCAGTTCTTTTAATTCATCAGAGGATAATTGATTAAGTGGGTGGCAAAGCAGTAAGAAATCATGAATTTCCAGTTGTTCAATTTCCATCAGAACCTCACAGCAGTCTCAGTATAAAGGGCGTCGCCAGACAGATTAAAGGCCAGTCTGAGTTGGTTAAATGACTTCAACTGGTCCTCTGGAGAAAGCTTGATTTGCCAATATTTTCCATCATCGCTTTTCATCAATGGGAATTGTCGGAACGTCTGGTCACTGCCAAGTGCCACACTCAGATCGTTGATGGGTTGGTTGCTGATGAAGGCCAGTTGCTGCTGTTGTTGCTTGTCAGCACTGAGTAATTTAAGTTCAAACTGACCGTGGGTCATCAGGCAGGCATTTTCTGTGGGCTGGCAGGAGCCAATAACCAGTAAACGGCCTTTTCCGCGCTCAGTTTGTTCAGGCGTAACCAGTAAGCCAGTGATGGCATAAGACAACAATGCCAATACCGGGGCCATGAAAAATGCAATTTTTAAATGTCTGTTCATCTGGTTATTTTATGTCAATTTTAAGTGCAAAAAGAGGCTCAATAATGAGCCTCTTGACTGGTGATCAGCTAAAACCTGTATCAGAATGCATATTTGGCACTGAAAATCAGCCGGTTTAACTCACCATCAGTGCCATTTTCCAATTCCCGTTTACCGTGCAGAAAACCAATACCTAAGGTGATTTTACTGGCTGGTGAATACATCAGGTTGAGCTGTGCGCTTTGTGAAGATTTGGTCACACCCAATCCGGTGTAATCCCGGTTGTTATCAATGTCTATGCGGGAGAGGATGAAGCTGGAGCGCAGTTTGTCATTCCAGTGATGGCGGTAAGCCACTGCCACAGCTGTAGAGTCAATGGCGTCCAGCGAACCATTGTCGGTAATCACTGCACCGTTGGCTGTGTTCAAACCAACGTAACGACCCATGCCAGATCCCGAAGCCAGATTGAATTTCAAGTCATCTTTATCGCCAATATTGAATTTGCCGGTCAGGCTTAAGCCAAATGAGGTTTCACTTTCGTTATTGCCTACCACATCGTATTCCAGGCTTCTGACCAATCCGGCCACAGCCACATGGCCCCAATCGGCTTTGTGGGTGTATTTAGCCACCAGATCAGGCATGCCATTGTCGTCTGAAACGATGCGGCCACCACCGCCAAACGGGGTGATGGTTGATTCAGGGTTTTCCAGGGCCAGTTGCCAGGGACCATTGGTGTATCGAACCATGGCTTGTCTTTCAAACACAATGCCATCTGATGCAGCCAGAAAATCTGCTGATTCAGGCAGGGCGCCGACATCCTGAAAGGTACTCCAGGTTTGGCCAAACAACCAATTATTGTAGGTCAGGAAAGCATGTCTCATACGTGGTTGATAGGAATTACTCACCCGTTCATTACCACTTGGTGGGAGCAGGAAATCCATTTCTATGAACGTGCCTAATTTATCACCATTGGCCAGCACATGACTGCTTTTGAAATTGATTCTGGATTCTTTGGCGCCCAAATCAAAATCTGTGCTTTCGCCTTCACCACCCACTGGTATGGTGCCAGGAATGTAAAAGTCCCTGCCGGCTGAACCACTGGCCAGATCACCATCGCTGTAGGCAGAAAAAGAGGCAGTGGCTTTGACAAATCCGCCAAAAGAATAATTATGTTGTTCTGCGCTTTTGCTGTCCTCTTTGGCGGTGGATTTGGCAGCCGGAGCGCTGTCTGGTTTGTCAGCCACCTCCTTCTTCAGTTCCATCAGCATGGCTTCCAATGAAGCAATTTTGGCTTCCAGCTGCTGGTACTTGCTGTCTTCAGCCAGGGCGCCACCACTGAACAGAGCGGTAGATACGGCCACAGCCAACAGTTTTTTATTGAATTTCATAACATCCTCCAGATAAACGATGATGTCATGTTATGCAAAAGGACAGGTGACTGACTATTAGCCTTTGGTTTATACGACTAAAGGCTAAGTTATTTTCTGAAGACCATTGTCAGAATGGCAACGGCATATGCGGCCATGATTTTTTCATCCAGCAACAATTGCTTGCCATTCAGCATTTCAACGGTATCAGATACCAGTTGGAGTACCACGCCCAGTAACAGCAACATCCCTGCGGCGTGGATCTTTTGTCTGGAGAAGAACCGGCCATTGATTTCATACTGTTTGCCATCCGGTTGTTGCAAAGCCTGTTTGATGGCCACACCAGCGATGATCAGGGCGATAAATAAACTCAGGTATTCACTGTAAAAATCCTGCATCTCATTGACCTAAAGAAACGGGTCATAATGATAACAAAATTGACAAATAGATAATTAGATGATAATCTAAATAAATGCATGAACAACCCCATCATGAATCCATGTTTCAGGCTTTGGCAGATGTTCAACGACGAAAAATATTACAGATCCTGAAACACAAAGAGCAATCGGTGGCTGAAATTAAAACGCACTTTGATTTCAGTGGAGCGACTTTGTCGCATCACCTGAATGTGCTCAAACAGGCTGATCTGGTTAGGGTCAGAAGGGAAGGGCAAAAACGAATTTATACCTTGAACCTGAGTGTGGTAGAAGAGTTGTTGCTGATGTTTAATGAAATGTTTAAGCGAGGACAAAATGACTGAGAAAAAAGACCGTAAAACCCTGTTTGCAGTGGTTGCAGTGGTGCTTGTCACCTGGTTAGTGGCTTTTGTGTACGAGCCTGGATTACCAGAGCAGGTGCCCAGCCACTGGAACATACATGGTGAAGTTGATGGTTATATGGCCAAGCCATGGGGGGTGTTTTTTATGCCATTGCTTTCCACCGGTATGAGTATTTTGCTGTGGATTTTGCCGATGATTGCCCCCAAAGGATTCAAGCTGGACAATGCCCGTTCAGTGTATGAGTTGCTGGTGTTAATCATTGCTTTGTTTATGCTGGGCGTCATGGTATTGACTTTTGAAGCAGGTCTCAATGACCAGGTGGATATGAATCAATGGATGATGGTTGGCATAGGAGCCTTGTTTTTAATTCTTGGAAATTACCTGAGTAAGGTCCCAAAAAATTTCTTCATAGGTATCAAAACGCCCTGGACCCTTGCCTCTGATGAAGTTTGGTATAAGACCCATCGGCTGGGATCATGGACGTTTTTCATTGCCGGTCTTTTGGTGATCTTGGGCGGATTTTTGCAATGGCCTTTTGGCTGGATGATCGGCTTGCTGGTGGCAGCTGGGGTGATTCCGTTGATCTATTCACTGGTGATTTATAAAAAAATAGAAGGATTTAAAGAATGAGCCTGGGTGACTGAAGGCGAGTCAATGCTACAATCAGTCTTTTTCGATGGAAACAGACTTGTTGCACGCTTATTTTTACCTGATTCTGGCGTTTCTGGCCACCGCTGCAGCCAGCTATCTGATGTTTTACCTGATGCTGAAGCAGCAACATGAGCAGATGAGACATGCCATGGAGCAAAAGGACAAAAAAGCCATCAAAGCAGCCAGGCAGGACCTCAAAAAGCAACCCTGGTCCTGGCACCAGATTCTGATGGGTAAATGGATGGAGTTTGGTGGTGGTTTTTATGGTGTGATTGCGGTTTTGACCTATGTGGTGGTCGAAAGCCGTGAGGTTTATGATTTTTTAACCAGTGAAGAAACCATCATGTCCACCATAGCCGCTTTGGGTGTAGGGGATGTGGTACAGTTTTTCATCAATTCCCTGATGAACTTCATCACTGCCATCACCTGGCCGGTTTACTGGATGAACAAAACCACCTATTTTTCTACCTGGATATGGTTTCTGGTGGTTTATGCCGGCTATGTTAGCGGACAGTACTTAGCGAAACACAATCAAGCTGCTGACTACGGGGAATAATACTCAGATTAAAGGGGCGCTGGCCTGTCCAACGCCCCGGAGCCGGTGATTTTTACTGCCAATTCATAGCCAGTGAGTGCCCCCGAAACGTTAACACTGCCTTCAGCCATTGTCGGATGTATTCCTGAGTGACAGATTTGCTGGACTCTGGATTTAACCTGAGTGTCATGCCCAGGAATCTGATGCGACCACTGGCCGCGTCAAAAGTGGGTCCATTGAGTCTGACTGAGCGGTTTGGATTGACAGGATCATAAAAACTCAGGCGGTTGAGGTATTCATTTAATCCGACAACCTGACTGGCTTCAAAACCATTGCGGAAAATAATATCCAGATTGGCCACAGAAAACATTTGAGTGGCTGAAGTGTCTTCACCGCCGTCGGTGGTCCCACCATCATCCTGCATGCTGATTTCAACCAGAGCAATGCCCAGGTTCTGACTCAGCTCCAAGATCAGGAATCCATCAGTGTTGGCAATCACCTGGTTTAAGACCCCATCAGGATCGGCCACAATCTGGCTGTTAAAAGTCAATACTTGTTGTGAGGCCTCATCTGCGGGGCCAAACACATAATCATAGGTGTAGTTTTCAATGGCACGAAAAACCGGCGTGTTCCCATCCAGGTCGGTGTACAACACATCACCAAGTATCGAAAAGTCTGGCGCATCATTGACGGGTGTGACAGTAATTTGCAGGCTTGAAGGCACCACATTGACACCATCAGTGACTTGATAATTGTGGTCATCTGTGCCATTTAAATCGGTCGGGGGCAGGTAAACAAAACTGCCGTCACCAGCCAACATGAGTTCGCCACCCATGCCATTCATGGTGATTGTTTCCGGGGTGGTTAATCTCAGGGTATCAAGGTCGGCATCGATGTCATTGATCAACAATCCACTGAATGCATCAACCACCAACAACTGATCTTCAGGAATGGAGTATTGGTCTGGCGTGGCAACCGGAATGGTGTTCTCCTTCGCGCCACCTATCAAGACCTGAATATCCGTCCTGGCCAGCACTTCTTCACCGTCTTTGACCGCCAGGTAAACCACGTAATTACCGGGCACATCTGGGTCATACTGATCCAGTGGAGGAATGCCATTAAAAAATGCATAACGCCAGGAATTTTGCGCCACATTGTTATTCGCGATCAGCCCAGGGTATGTTCCGGCATCACCAACCGTTCCGCCACCGTTACCGGTGTTGTTGTCTCCTATGGCATGATCAAAGAAAGGTGCCTGAGCCGATGGTGTGATTGGATCGAAAGTCACAAAATCAGTGCCTGGACCGGGATCACTGTCCATGCCCAGTTCATAAGTGTAGGCCGTGATGTTTTGATTACTCTGGCCATTGTAGTCCGTATTAACTGTCCAATCAAAATTCCAGCGGTTGTCAGTACCAGGATCGTTGTCATGATCGGTTTCAGCCAAAGAATAACTGTAGGTGCCATCACCATTGGAATTGGTGGTGCCAATAAACGGAATCTTGGCCCGCAATCCAACTTCGACAGAATCATTTCTGCTGATGGCGAACAGCTCATTGACGTTACCTGATCCAAAGATGATGTCTGGTGTCACCAGGTCATCATAGGTTTGGCCGATGATCACGACAATTTCTGTCCTGACCAGGGTGTTACCCTGTTGATCCTTGATGGCGAGGTACACCTGGTAGGTGCCAGGGACATTGGGATCATAGCCATCCAGTGGCGAAGTCGGAAAGAAGGCGTATCGCCAGGACTGTTGCAATACGTTGCCGGTGGCCAGTAAATTCAGGTATTCGACTTCATTCGTGGCCTCAGTGCCTTGACCGTTGCCAGTGTTGTTATCACCAATACTGTGATCAAAAAACGGTGCCTGGGCACTCGGTGTAACCGGGTCAAAGATCAAATAATCGGTACCTGGCCCCGGGTCAGCATCCATCCCCATTTCATAAGTGTATTGGTTAAGTTCAGATCCATTGCTGTTGTCAAAATCTGTGTTCACTGTCCAGTCAAAATTCCAGCGGTTATCGGTGCCAGGATTGTTGTCGTGATCAGTGTCTTCCAGGCTGTAAAAATAACGGCCGTCGCCAGCTGAATTGATCTGTCCGGAGAATGGAATTTTCGCACGTAAGCCCAGTTCCAATCCGTTGTTGCGATTAATTGTGAACAATCCGTTGCTGTTGCCTGTGCCAAAAATGACCTCGGGAGTGACATTGTCATCATAGCTGGTGCTGATGATGTTTACGACAATTTCATTGCGGGCTATTTCTACACCGTTGAGGTCTTTGATGGCGAGGTAAACATTGTATGTCCCAGGGCTATTCGGATTGTAACCATCCAAGGGTGCCAGAGGGAAAAAGGCATATCGCCAGGACTGTTGCAAAACATTATTGTTGTCCAGTAAATTCAGGTATTCTGTGGCATCAGTTGCTTCATTTCCGCCGCCATTTAATGTGGTGTTATCACCGATGCTGTGGTCAAAGAAGGGTGCCTGCATGCTCGGTGTGACCGGATCGAAAACAAGGTAGTCTGTGGCCGCAGTTGGGTCTGCATCCATACCCAGTTCATAGGTGTATGCGCTGAGTTTAGAACCGTTGCTGTTGTCAAAATCTGTGTTGATGGTCCAGTCAAAATTCCAGCGGTTGTCGGTACCTGGGTTGTTGTCATGATTGGTTTCATCCAGGGTGTACAGGTACCGGCCGTCACCAGTCGAGTTGATGGTGCCGGAAAAGGGTATTTTCGCCCGCAGACCCAACTCAATGCCAGTCACTCTTTTGATTGTGAAGTTACCATTGCTGTTGCCTGTGCCAAAAATCACTTCCGGTGTTACCAGATCATCAAAAGTGGGGCCACCAATCATCACTTCGATTTCAGTGCGGGCCAGGGTCAGGCCCATGGTGTTTTTGATTTCCAGGTAAACACTGTATTGGCCAGGTTGATCGGGGTCATAAGTGTCCAGTGGTGCGAATGGGAAAAATGAGTATCGCCAGGATTGTTGTAACACATTTTGGGTGGTCAACAAGTTCAAGTAACTGGCTTCATCGGTGGCTTCGATGCCTTCGCCATTGGCTGTTCCATTGTTGCCAATGCTGTGATCATAGAATGGCGTTTGTGCTGTGGGCGTCACTGGATCAAAGATAAGATAATCTACCCCCGGACCCGGGTCGGCGTCCAGTCCCAACTCATAGGTGTATTCATCCAGCTCGCTGCCATTGCTGCTGTCAAAGTCGGTGTTGATTGTCCAATCAAAATTCCAGCGATTGGCAGTCGCGGGGTTGTTGTCATGATCGGTTTGGGGCAGGGAATAATGGTAACGTCCATCTCCCGAAGAGTTGATTAAGCCGCTGAATGGCACCTTTGCCCGCAGTCCCAATTCAATGCCATTGAATCTAGAAACAGTGAACTCCCCATTGCTGTTTCCGGAACCATATATGGTATCTGGTGTGATGTTCTGGTCATAAGTCAGTTGTCCCCATGCCGCAAATGAACACCCACAACATACCAAAGCCATGAAAAATGCATTTCTGATCATTATTTTCCCCTGTTTTTGAATCGACCCTTTAGCTTAACTTAACGCGGTGTAAGTAAACGTAAAAAAGGGCCGTTCATTGATGTGGCACCGGTTTTGATGCAGTCCCATACGCACATGCTTTATACTCTTGAACTGTTTTTTTTATTGGAGCAATCATGTCGAAGTCAATTCAATGGCCTTGTTGGGTGTTTTTCCTGATTCTTGGCAATCATTCTGTGGCATCAGCAGACGATCATCATCTGCAGCTTTTGGACGTGTTCAATCTGGAGTACATCGCTGACCCACAGATATCACCAGACGGAAAGCAGGTGCTTTATTCCCGTCACTTTAAAGACATCATGACCGATAAAAACCACTCCAATCTCTGGTTGGTGGATGCAGATGGGAAGAACAATCGTCCATTGACCACAGGCAACCACAGCGATTACGCTGCTCAGTGGTCTAATGACGGAACGAAAATAGTCTATCTTTCCAACCAGCATGACAACAAAGTTAAGTTGTACCTCATGTGGCTGGATACCCGGCAAACCTTGGCGCTGACCAACACAGTCAACCCACCTGCCAATGTCAGTTGGTCAAAAGATGACCAACAACTGGTGTTTACCCAGTTTGTGCCCGGTAGCCAAAACTCACTGATTAAAATGCCTGCCAAACCGGAAGGTGCCATCTGGAATAAACCACCTGTGTACATCAATGACATGAACTACCGGGCAGACGGACGTGGTTTTTTGCAGCCCGGCCATCGTCAGATTTTCACACTTCCGGTTTCCGGTGGCACACCAAGACAATTGACTCACAGTGATCATGATCATCAGTCTCCGGTTTGGTCAGCTGATCAAAAATCCATTTATTTTGTGGCTAATCTGCATGAAAACCATGAGTTTGAACCGTTGAATTCAGAGGTTTATGCCTTGCAATTGGATGACTTATCCATCAAGCCACTGACCAATCGTTTTGGCCCAGATGCGGCCATCAGTCTTTCACCCAATGGCCGGCAACTGGCATACCTTGGTTTTGATGATACTTATCAGGGCCACACAGTCAGAAAATTGTACGTCATGAATACAGACGGCACTGATTCAAGGTTGGTATCCGGGCAATTGGATCGTTCCATTCAATCTTATCAATGGGCCAATGACTCTAAAGGATTTTATGTGCAATACACCGATCAGGGAGATGGCAAACTGGCTCGCATGAAACTCAGCGGTTCATATCAGGTCCTCACCGGTGCATTGGGTGGATTGTCGCTTGGACGGCCATACAATGCAGCCGCTTTTTCAGTGGCAGATGATGGGCGGGTGGCTTACACCCTCGGTGGTCCGGATCACCCGGCTGACCTGGCTGTTTGGAAATCAGGAAAGACCACACAACTGACATCTGTCAATGCTGATTTGTTGAATCACAAGCAGACCGCCCAGGTTCAGGAGCTGTGGTGGCAGTCTGACATTGATCAACGTAACATTCAAGGATGGCTGGTGACCCCGCCTGATTTTGATGCGAATAAAAAATACCCAATGATTCTGGAAATTCATGGTGGTCCTTTTGCCAGTTATGGTTCTGTGTTTTCTGCAGAAGTCCAATTATTTGCTGCCGCTGGGTATGTGGTGTTGTATGCGAACCCACGTGGCAGCACCGGTTATGGTCAGGAGTTTGCCAATCTGATCCATCATGACTATCCCAATCATGACTACCATGACCTGATGTCAGGTGTTAATGCGGCCATTGCCAGGGGTTTTGTTGATGAGGATCAGTTGTTTGTCACCGGAGGCAGTGGCGGAGGGGTGCTCACCGCCTGGATTATTGGTCACACCGACCGGTTCAAAGCCGCTGTGGTAGCCAAACCAGTGATCAATTGGATCAGTTTTGTGTTGTATGCTGATAACCCGGGGTTCTTTTATAAATACTGGTTTCCAGAAAAACCATGGGAGGCTCCTGAACATTACCTGAAGCGTTCGCCGTTGAGTTATGTGGGTAATGTCACCACACCCACCATGCTGTTGACAGGTGAAGAGGACCACCGCACACCCATGGCCGAGACAGAACAGTATTATGCAGCCCTTAAGCTGCAACAGGTGCCATCAGCCATGGTCAGGATACCTGGAGCCAGTCATGGTATTGCCGCCCGGCCCAGTAATCTTGTGGCCAAGGTTGTCAGCATCCTGGCCTGGTTTGAAAAATACCGGACGCCAGCTATGTAGGCAGGCTTGACATGTTGGCTGGTTGAGTTCAAGGTGGCATCATTCCTGGCTCAAGCCAGCCACAATGTGGCCACTCCAGTTTTCCAGTTCATCTGGTAAATGATTGATTTCATCAGCGCTCAGCAATCCCAATAAGTGAATTTCCTCTTCATTGCTCTGAATGTGTGGGTCTGACAGCTCCCATTGTTCCACCACGCCAATGTGTACCCGACCAACTGGATTGCTGTTGTCAACGATGTAGCCCAGCTTTTGTTTGTTGCTGATGCCGGATAAGTTCAACTCTTCACCGATTTCTCTCTCTGCAGAGTTGGCAATGGTTTGATTCAGTAAAATGATTCCATGCTCATCATACGCCAGATCGAAGGCATCAATGTGTCCACCAAAGCCAATGGAATTCATCTGGTGCAAGCGGTTTTCACCGCCTTTCTTGGTGCGTTGGTAGACTGCCAGTTTGCCTTGAAAAGAAAGCACGATGTATGGAATGATTTGTTTGAATTTCTCATCTTCTTCAAGCAGTGATCGGGGGCCAATCCAAATGTGTTGCAAGTCGAAGATGTCTTCAGTGGTGCGAATGAAACCTTCACCAGTCAGTTGTTTCTCTACCTGTGAATGATGGGTGCATAAAATGTGTTGCATGGGACGATCTGTTGTGATGAATGACTGGCAGACATTCTAGCAAAGAACTCAAGTGTGGGTTAGTTGGTGTTCTGATGATTTTTGAAGTATTCGTATTTTGCCTGATACAACGAGGTGGTTTGTCGGGTGTGGGCATTTTCCAGGGCTTGCTGGATGGCTGTGATGGCTTCATTGGTCCGGCCCAGATAAAAATTTGCTTTTGCCAGTCCCGCATACGGCTGGTGAAGATAAGGGGCTTTTTCTGCTGCTTTTTCATACAAGCGAATGGCTTGCCGGTAATTATTTTTGCTCAGTTCTTTGTTGGCCAAATCCAGCCATTTAAATGGATTGGGGTCATCATAGTTCTCCAGTTCTCTGGCAATCACAGCGGCATCCTCAACGCGGTTATTCTGTGTCAGGTAGTTGTGGTAATTGGTCAGCAGTTCCAACTGATCAAAGCCCAGGGATAGACCATACCTGTATGCTCTTTCGGCCAATACTTGCTGGTCAATACGCTGATAAAGCACGCCAAGCATGTTGATGGCCACCAGGTTATCGTCTTGTATTTCCAGTGCTTCTTTGATGTGCCAGTAAGCCAGGTTATTCTCACCCCTGATCAGCGCTTCGGCGGCCCGATTGCTGTAAAACATGGAATAGAATTCTTTTTTATTGACTGTTCTGAGGGTGCGTGATCCGGCGGTGGAGAAGTAGTCAATCCGCACTTTCATATTGGGTCTGATGAATTGTTTGGTATTGCGGGTGTTTTTATTGAATACCACCGTGCGGATGTGTTGAGAACTGAGCTCCAGGTCTCCTTCACGTTGAAAGATTGACGGAGTGCGGGCCAGCTCAAAACTGATGCCTGCTGAAGTTAACTTGGTGAGCGCTCGTGTCAGTATGGCCAGCGACAGGCAATTCCCGGCGTTTTGCTCCATGGCTTCCGTTGCCGTCAAGGTTTCTGAATAGAAATTAAAGTACTGTAGTTGATTTTTGAGGTACTTATATATCCGGTGGCTGTCAGATAAATCGCGGTATTCAACACTGTGATAGGCTTTCAAAAACCGTTCTTTTTGTTCTGCTGTCAGGTAAAACACCTCATCCAGTGAAAGGATTTTTTCCGGTTTGCCAAACAAATCATCCTGGTAAAGGTCCTGTTCGGTGTGTTGGGTTTTCAGCACATAGCGGGAAGGTGCACCACAGGCTGTCAGCAGAAGAATCAGCATGAGCAGTGGCAGCAAAGCAGTTGAGGATGCCGGGTGTCTATGCATCACATCAGTATATCTCATTTCTGGTCAATTGATAAGCAGATATCACCATTACCGCTCTTGTCTGAGCGAAGTGCAATGAATGGAAACAGCCAATCACTGACGAATTGGCTGTTTTTTCAAACACAGAACGGGTGCTTTTCCGTCCAGGTCTAGCTGAACTTATAGGAATGACCTTGGGACTTCATTCACTTTTGTTCCTGACAAAAGTGAAAGCCGACTCTACGGATGGAGGAGTCAGGGTCTCGTCTGGAACAGAGCCCGAGGCCTCGGCGATCATGTCGTGTGATCAAGCGCTCGACGCTCTGATTCACTATCGCTCACGGCTTATCGATCATTCCATTATGGCTTCTTGACTTCGTCAAACCGCCATATCTGCATGATCTGCCTAACCAAGTCGGCGGGTCGAGCTGATCATCAGCTCTCCATCGTTGAACTTAATCGCTGATGTCAAAGCCGTCCTCGAAAATCAGATCTATGATGGTAAACAGAGGCTCGTATGAAAATGTGCCTCGCCCCAGGGTGTTGATGAACAGTTCATTGATATCATGATCATAATTCAGGCCAAACACCGGAGAATTCGGCAGACTGACATTCAACGGCTCCCAGTCAGTGAATCCGGTTGATTCACTGGCGACAAAAACCCCACGATCTGCCCCTACAATGATCAGGTCTGTTTGCACATACAAATTAGACGCATATTCCACTGCATTGAGTCTGCCCGGATTAAAGCTGTTCAGGTTACCAGTGACATCTGTCCAGTTGTCTCCGCTGTCACTGGTGATATGAACCCCGCCAAACCATTCGACCAACACGGCTTTGCTGGCATCAGATTGACTTTGTGAGACATTGAAAATCCGGTTGGCTGACGAAAACACTGAAGTCAGATTTCCACCCGCAGTTGTTCTTCTGAACAAATCGCTGTCAGCGGCAATGTAAAGTTGTTCTTCATTGCCAGGGGCGCCTGCTGCAATGGAACCGAAACCAAAGCCAAAAGCAGTGATGCCGGAAGGTGATAATTCAATGAGGGTATTGCCCTGATCAAAAGACTCATAAACACTGTTGGCGTAACCAAAAATGATGCGGTCAGGGTTTTCACTGTTGATGTCTACCGGGGTCACAAACTGTGGTGACTTGTTGACGTTACCACTGGTCACAGTCAGAGGTGGGAAGGAAAATGAGTCCAGGGAATTATTCTGATTGTAAACCAGCCTTAAAAATCCACCCAGGTTTTGTGCGCTGGTGTATCGAATGGATTGGTCATTACCAGCCAGGGACTGGGTATCCACATCAAAGTCTCCACCATCACCACCCAGCAGGACATCCCATTGCGGGAATGCAGTAACAAGTTGACTGCCTTGCGAGTTGTCCTGGGTGCCACCACCAAGGATGTCGGCATTGTCATCGTAATCTGCAGAATGGACTTCGGTGTTTTGCAAGTCTCCATTCAGAGAAGACCAGTCTCCGGTGTCATCGATGGCAGATGTTCTGACATAAACGCCGCCATCATCACCCTCGATCAGCAGCCCATTGGCCGCGAACATCATGTCTCTGGAATCAGCATGTGGGGCCGTGTTGTTGGCCGTTCCTGAATGGGTCAAAGAAGTCCACTGGTTGCCTGCCAGGGCGGTGGCATCCCCCCTGAATAAGCGACCACTGAAGGTATTGGCGCCCAATGAATTTGGAAAAGCAAATGGGCCGGTGCTGCCATCATTGTTGCTGGCTGGTTGGCGGTCTCCGCCCACATAGACCACATGATCCACATTGGGGTCCACCGTCATTGACATGTGAATACTGGCTTGACCACCGGGGTGAATGCCAAAAAAGTCATTCGGCTCGAAGGTGCCTGGCAATTCCATGGAGGTGAAACTGTTACCGCCATTGGCCGAGTAAAATACCCCGGTCAATCGCCCCAGGGCGATCCCAACGAAGACATTGTCGTTATTACCAACCGCGATTTCGACGTGCAAACCAGAGTTGTTAACAAACAAGGCATCAATGGCCGCATCACTGATTTTAGTCCAGCTGACACCGGTGTCTGTACTTTTAAAAATGCCCACATCGTTTGAACATCCACTGACATCACCTTGCAAACTGGCATAAAGGGTACTTGGATCGCTTGGATCTGAAGCCAGGGCGTCGACCAGGCCGCCACTGATGCCATTGGTCACTTGCGTGAACGTGGCTCCGGTGTCAGTTGAACGAAAGATGCCGGTACCCGCACACGAACTGCCGAAATCATCAGAGTCGGCTGATGCCACTATGACACTGCCCCTGGGAGCCACGCCGGAAATGTTGCTGCCAGTTAAAGAGGTCAATGTGGCCCAGGTGCTGCCACCATCTGTGGTTCGCAACATTCCGGTGCGGTCGCCACCGAGGCGGGCGAAGCTGCTGACCCGGCCAATTCCGGCCACCAGTGTTTGGTTGCTTTGGTCAGTGGGGTCAAACTCCAGTGCCTGTATTGACAGTGACTGCTGGTCATCTGTCAGTGCTGTCCAGTTTGGGTTTGAGCTGTTGTCCGTGGCATTGGTGGTTTTCCATACGCCACCGTTGACTGTGCCGATATAAAGGATGTCAGGGTCTGTGGGGTGGGCAGCAATGGCATTGACCGCACCCACCTGATTGGGGTTCAGGGCTTCAGACTGGCCTTGTTCAAATGGCGCCGGGCCCTCTGCATTGAGGTTTTGAGAAAAACCGGGGGTGGTTGTGCCAAGCATCGCCAGGACAACCATTGAACAGATGTGTTTTTTTGATAAGTACATGATGTGCTCCTAATAGGTTGTGAAGACGATTAAACAGGTAATGGGCCAAAGTAAGCGATGGGTCGGACTTTGATAGACCAGCTCTCTTTACCAGTGCCCAGGTTGACGGCTTTCAAAAGTGGCGCATTCCTGACCAATTCGCCGTTGACCAATTGACCGGTTGCTGGTTCAAGCAACAACAACTGGCTCCCTGAGATCACAAATGGAGCATATGAGTGAGGGGATTCCAGGCTGGACAGTAACTGACCTGTGCGATCAAATATTCGCCACTGATAGCTTACTTTTTGATCACTGGGGATGCGGTTACTGATCAGGACGTGGGATT
This sequence comes from Marinicella sediminis, assembly GCF_002000055.1. Lineage (GTDB taxonomy): Bacteria > Pseudomonadota > Gammaproteobacteria > Xanthomonadales > Marinicellaceae > Marinicella > Marinicella sediminis. The sequence continues at coordinate 232,146 of NZ_MVBD01000005.1, forward strand.
CGTCCTGTGAAAGGAATTGACGCCCTTCGATGCCAGTCATCACGGCTTGTTCAATACGGGCTGTGGTATTGACGACCTGGAAAGTACGGTTGCTTATGGTGGCTGTGCGGTTTTTGGTATCCAGATCAATTGTTCCGGACAATGAATCGTTCAATTCCTGGTTTCGGGATTGAGTCAAATCTTTGACCGGTGCAATGCCCTGCGCAGTGCCTCCGGAAAATGTCCATTGCAACTGATGGGGTGTGTTTTCATTCAGTTGTTGTACGTTAAACCGGTGTGAAGCGCCATCTACGACAGTTGCTTTTACCTGATCAGGTAGTGTGAGTTGGATGTTATTCAGGCTGTCACCACTGTTCAGATCATGATATACCAATGACATGACAGCAGATTGAGTGGATTGTTGTTGACTGATGAGCAACCCGTCAACAATACCCAATGGTTTATCTGAGGCTGATGATATCCACTTGTAGGTGCCATCTTGTGTGTTCACTGCTGCAATGCCACCATCAGGCAACATGGTTACAATACTTTGTGATTGAGGTTCATACAAAATGCCACTGCGAATTTCAGTGTTTTCACTGGCAAAACTGCTGTTGATAAAAGCAGCTGCACAGAGGGTCAATATTGATTTTTTCATGCTTACTCCCATAAGTACATTAATGAAAACCACTTTTTGATTGTGGTTTTTTTCACTGGTTCAGATGCCGGTTAAAGCCATTGCATCATATCACCAGTCAATGATTTTATCTTTGGTCATGGCAGTACAATGTGAAAAAACAGTTGTTGTGTCAGCGGTAATTCAATGGCGCTGTTGTGTCAGGTAAAAGCAGCAATGAAAGACAGAAAATGGGTTGCTTGGTCATTGCGTGACGGATGTCACCGGCGCTGATAAAGGGCATGCGTGATGACGTAATCAAGGACACCTGGATTAATCAGGGATGCAGCTGGCAGTTTCCCGCGGCTCAGAATTTGGCGTAAATGGGTGGACGATACGTTAACCGCAGGTTTTCCGCTCACCACAAACACACTTGAATTGATTTCTTGCAGCTGTTTGATGAAACTGTTGTTGATGGAATGGCCCGGGCGCTGGTGAATCAGCAAGCCGTTTTCTCTGACCAGATTGTGCCATTGGTGCCATTTTCTGAATTTAGGCCAGCGGCCGCCAAAGTGATCGGCACTGAGTACAAATAGCCGGCGTTTTGCGGCAACCCGCCGGAGGGTGTCAACGGAAAAACTTTTGGTGCCTGTTTCCTTGAATAAATGTTTCTCAACATCAGACACTTCGGCTCGAAACTGATGTTCATTGCTGATGTGCTCAGCAAGTAATTGGCACATTGTTAGGCGATGTGTAAACGCGGTTCCCGGCTGTTGCTTGCCGGCAATCAGGTTGGGTTGATATGTGGGCACCAGGACAAATCGTTCAATTCCGAGGCCATGATCCTTTGCCCATTGGTAACTGTTGATCACCACTTGTTCATGTCCGGCGTGCGGGGGATCGGCGGTTAAGCCAAAAATCAGTGTGTATTGTGATTGAGGATTCATTCAGAACGCGCTGAGCGATGCCGAAAACCATTGGTGATTGGCATGCGCCGGTCTTTACCAAAAGCCATTTGTGTGACCCGGGGACCTGGGGCACCTTGCTGGCGTTTGTATTCATTGCGATCAACCAGAGTGAGCACCCGGATCACTTCAGCCAGATCAGCTTGCAGTGACCGGGCAATTTGTTCAGCGTCCTTGTGCTGATGTAAATAGGACTTGAGAATGCCATCAAGCACGTCGTACTCTGGTAGAGAGTCAGAATCTTTCTGATCTGGACGGAGTTCAGCTGAGGGCGGTTTGGTGATGGTGTTTTGTGGTATCACCGGTCCGGCCGGATCGATGTTATTGCGGTATTCACTTAAGGCGTATACCTGTAACTTGAACAAATCTTTGATCGGCGCAAATCCACCGGCCATGTCACCATATAAAGTGGTGTAGCCAACTGCGGTTTCGCTTTTGTTACTGGTACACAACAAGATGGCATTGGAATTGTTGGAGAAGGCCATTAACAACACACCACGGATACGGGCCTGGATGTTTTCATCGGTTTGCCGGTGAAAATAATCATCATAATGCGCATTGAATAAGGGCTCCAAAAACTCATGAAACGATTGGTGCATCGGTTTGATCGGTACCACATGACTGTGGATGCCCAGGGTGTCTGCCAGCAGTTGTGCATCAGTGACTGAGTGATCTGATGAATATTTAGAGGGCATCAATACGCCGGTCACATTTTTGGCACCAATCGCATCAGCCGCAATCACCGCAGTGAGCGCCGAGTCAATGCCACCAGACAAGCCCAGCACGGCTTTTTTAAAACCATTTTTCTGAAAATAATCGCGGGTACAACTCACCAGGGCAGCATACAATTCTGCATGGGGAGATGCCGTATCCTGAATGTCTGCAGCAGGCTCTGAAAAGTTAAATATGGTCAGTGCCGCTTCAAAGGAGGGAGCCAGGGCATGCAGTTGACCACAGGCATCGATGGCACAACTGGTGCCATCAAAGATCAATTCATCCTGGCCACCCACCAGGTTACAGTACACCAGTGGAGTCTCAAATGTTTTGGCACGCCGTTGCAGCATGGCAATTCGGCTGTTGATTTTGTCGGCAGCATAGGGTGAGGCTGAAATGTTAATCAGCAAATCGACCCCTTGATTGGCTTGATGGGCAACTGGTTCAGCTTCGTACCAGATGTCCTCGCAAATGGTGATGCCCAGCTTCAGTGTTTGTTGATTGAGGGTAATGCTGGCGATGCCATCATGCGACCCAGGTGTGAAGTAGCGTTTTTCATCAAACACCAGGTAGTTAGGCAGTTTGTGTTTATCGTAGATCATTTTGATCTCGCCGTTTTGAATCAGCGCAGCCGAATTATGCAGTAGTTCCGGCTCATTGGGGTGATTGCGGGGGAAGCCCAGCACCACGGCGATGCCATCAGTGGCTTCGGCAATGGTTTTCACTGAGGCATAACAGTCATCCAAAAATTGCTGGTGAAACAGCAGATCCTCAGGTGGGTAGCCACAAATTGACAATTCAGTGAGCACCAACAGGTCGACTTGTTCATTTCTGGCGTGCAAAATGGCGTCCAGAATCAACTGTTGATTGCCGCTTAAATCGCCCACTTTGACGTTCAGCTGTGCCATGGCGATTTTGATGTCGGGGTTAGTCTGTTGCATGGTTTATACCACCAGTAAGCTGTAGTCCATGGCTTTCACTGAGTGAGTCAGGGCGCCAATTGAAACATAATCCACACCGGTCAGCGAGATGCCTTCAATGGTGTCCAGGTTGACATTACCGGAAGCTTCCAGGTCAATTTTGCCGGCAGTGATTTTAACGGCTTCAGCCATGGTTGTATTGTCCATGTTATCCAGCATGATCCGGTCGACCGGACATTGCAGGGCTTCACGTAATTCATCGAGGTTAGTGACCTCGACTTCGATGGGACGTTGGTGATTGTCATAGGCCAGCAGTTTATCTACCGCCTGGGTGATGCCACCTGCGGCTTTGATGTGGTTTTCCTTGAGCATGGCCATGTCGTACAAGCCATGACGGTGATTCATGCCTCCGCCCAGTTCTACTGCCCATTTGTCCAATACCCTCAGATTGGGTGCTGTTTTGCGGGTGTCGAGGATTTTGCATTTACCTTGTGCCAATTGCACAAACTGATTGGTCAGGGTGGCTATGCCACTCATCCGCTGTAATAAATTCAACGCCACCCGTTCGGCGCCTAACACCGATAACACCCGGCCTTTGATGCGGGCAATGACATCGCGGTTCTTGCAGTGATCGCCATCATTGTGGTTCAGTGTGACTTCGACGTTGGAGTCAAACAACAGAAAGCTCTCCCTGAACACTTCAAGTCCGGCAATGACACCGTCCTGTTTAGCGATCAGCTTGGCTTCGCAGAGTTGCTGGGTATCGAAAATGGCTTCGCTGGTCAGGTCTCCAGTCTGGATGTCTTCCAGCAATGCACTGGCGATGATGTGGCGGTATTTAACGGGTTTCATAGTCTATTTGTCTCGCAGCTGTTGTCTGAGGCTGGTAAAATGCCTGTCCTGATGACAGGATTGACATTATCTTTGACCCACCTATGAAGCACAAGAGCCGACATAAAAAATACCTTAAAAAAGCCCTTCGTCTGGCTGCCAAAGGGATGTTTACCACAGGTGCCAATCCCCGGGTGGGTTGTTTGCTGGTCAAAAACGGGCAGGTGATTGCTGAGGCTTATCACCAACGCGTGGGTGAGCCCCATGCTGAGGCGCTGGCTTTACAACAGGCTGGGAGCAAGGCAGCAGGAGCCACGGCCTATGTTACTTTGGAACCTTGCAGTCATCAGGGGCGGAACCCACCATGTGCTGATGCGCTGATCCATGCGGGTATCAAGCGGGTGGTGGTTTGCAATGATGACCCTAATCCATTGGTGGCAGGACAGGGCTATGACAAACTCAGAAATGCGGGAATCAGTGTGATCAGTGGTTTGCTGGCTGAACGCGGTGATGAATTGAACAGGGGTTTTTTTCATCGCATGCATACCTGCTTACCCTGGGTGCGTTGCAAACTGGCACAATCCATTGATGGCCGCACCGCCATGGCCAGCGGAGAAAGTTTTTGGATCACCGGTAAACCAGCCAGGTCTCATGTGCAATATTGGCGTGGTCGCAGTGGCGCCATCATCACTGGCATTGAAACGGTGCTGGCAGATGATTGTCAGTTGACTGTGAGGCCAGACCAATTGCCTCAAAAATACCGAAAACTCGGGCATGACTTTGCTCAGCAGCAACCCTTGCGGGTGGTGATCGACAGTGAATTGCGCATCCCCCCTGCAGCCAGAGTATTCGAACACGCTGCAACTGTGCTGGTGGTGACAGCCAGTGAAAACAGACAAAAAAGCCAACAATTGGAAGCCTTGGGGGCACAAGTTAAAGTGCTGCCTGATCAACAGGGCGCTGTTGACCTGGGTGCGGTGATCCGTTATCTGGGGACGATTGAAATCAATGAGGTACTGGTGGAAAGTGGCCCCACCCTGGCCGGTGCCATGCTGCAACAACAATTACTGGATGAATTGTTGATTTTTACCGCACCGGTGATCATGGGATCTGCCGCCAGACCTTTATTCAAAATAGACATTGAAGAAATGGCAAAGCGGCTACATATAAAGCCCATTCAATTTAAAGCATTGGGAAATGACTGGCTCATCAGAGCCCTGGTCAAACAGTAATTATGTTCACTGGTATTATTCAAAAAGTCGGTAAAGTTATTGAAAAAAAAGAACTTTCTGGCGACATTCAATTCACCATAAAAACCCATTTTGATGAACCTGAGCAAATCAAGTTGGGCGATTCCATAGCCATGGACGGGGTGTGCCTGACAGTCACTGACAAACAGGATGATGTGGTCAGGGTGGATGTTTCAGTGGAAACCATGAACAAAACCACGGTTAACCATTGGCAAAATGGCAGTCAGGTTAATCTGGAACCGGCCATGACATTGCAAGATCAACTGGGAGGCCACTTGGTTTCCGGACACGTGGATGCGGTGGGGCAATGTGTGGGCCGCACCCCCAGTGCCCGTTCTGAAGTGTTCACCTTTGAAATACCCAAAAATTTGCAACAATTCGTTGTAGACAAAGGTTCCATCACCATCAATGGCGTCAGTCTGACGGTGAATACCATCAATGAATCAATCATTTCCATTAATCTGGTGCCTCACACCATGAGCCACACCAATCTGGGTGCGCTGAACGTTGGTGACCCGGTTAACATCGAAGTGGACACCATCGCCCGCTATGTGGCCAAAATGCTGCAGCCTCACCAGGCTTGATCAGTCAACACAGAGAATACGAATGAGCTTACAACTGAACAGTACCGAAGAACTGATTGAAGACATCAAAGCAGGCAAAATGGTCATCCTGATGGATGATGAAGACCGCGAAAATGAAGGCGATCTGGTCATTGCTGCCAATGCCATCACCCCTGAGGTGGTTAATTTTATGGCCCGTTATGCGCGCGGCTTGCTGTGCCTGACCCTGATGCCAGAGCATTGTCGGCAGTTACAATTGCCCCTGATGGTAGACAACAACACCGCCCAATTGGCCACCAATTTCACGGTTTCAATTGATGCCGCTGAGGGCATCACCACAGGCATTTCTGCTTATGACCGCTATAAAACCATCATCGATGCGGTTCAGGTCAATGCCAAACCTGCAGACCTGGTGATGCCTGGCCATATTTTTCCTTTGATGGCACAACAGGGTGGGGTTTTGGCCAGGGCCGGACACACCGAAGCAGGTTGTGACATTGCCAAGCTGGCCGGTCGCACTCCGGCGGCAGTGATTGTGGAAATCATGAATGACGACGGCAGCATGGCCAGACGGGAAGACCTGCTGACTTTTTCACAACAACACGACCTGAAAATCGGTACCATTGCAGACCTGATTGAGTATCGCATGATGAATGAAACCACAGTGTCTGTGGTTGATGAATTCACCTATGACACCCAATGGGGCCCGTTCACGGTGAAGAAATTCATCGATCGCATCACCGAAACAGAACACCTGGCTTTTTATCAGGGGGCGCTGAATTCACAGGAGTCGGTTCCTGTGCGGGTCCAATACGGGCATTTCTTCAGGGAGCTGAGGGGCTTGGATTCCAGTGACCAATACTGGACGGCACAACGATCCATGAAAACCATCGCTGAGCGGGGCAAAGGTGTGATGGTTATACTCAATGCCAGCGAATCGGTACCCATAGACATTGATGACACCGGTGCCCGCAAAAGCAAAGACAATTATGCCTACCAGAATGTGGGCATCGGATCGCAGATTCTGCGCCACCTTGGGGTGGGTAAAATGCAGTTAATGAGTCCGGAAATCAGGTTCCCTGCCTTGTCAGGGTTTGGATTGGAAATCACAGAATTTATTACATACCAGGGTTAAAGCACATGAAAGTTGCCATCATCACAGCCCCTTTTTATCGTCACATCAATGACGGTTTGTTCCAGGGAGCCACCATTTATCTGAATCGTGAAAACATTGAATTTGAACGGTTTGATGTGCCAGGCGCACTGGAAGTGCCGCTGGCTTGTCAAATGCTGGCAGAAACCGGTGAATACGACGGCATCGTTGCCCTGGGTGCTGTTATCCGTGGTGAAACGGCCCACTTTGATCATGTCTGTGAACAAAGTGCCCGGGGCATCATGGATGTTTCCTTGCAACACAAGCTGCCTATTGGCAATGGCATCATCACAGTTGAAAATGAAAAACAAGCGCTGGCCAGATCCAGTGTGGATGAGTCATTAGGCAAAGAAAACAAGGGCAAGGAAGCGGCACAGGCTGCCGTAGCCCTGATCAGATTACGCAAAGAGCTGCAGAAGTGATATGAGTCGTAAGCCCGCCATTTTTATCACCCAGGCCACTTTGCCAACAGAATACGGTGAATTTACCATCCATGTGTTTGATGACAATGGTCAGGAGCACCTGGTGCTGACGATGGGTCACCTGAGACCAGAAGATGTGATTCTTACCCGGGTTCATTCTGAATGTCTGACAGGGGATGGATTATTCAGTTTACGTTGTGATTGTGGACCGCAACTGGCTTTTGCCATGGATCAGATCGCTCAACGCAAGCAGGGCATGTTGGTGTATTTGCGGCAGGAAGGTCGTGGCATTGGCCTGACTGAAAAAATCAAAGCATATCAATTGCAGGATCAGGGTTTTGATACCTTTGATGCCAACGTCAAGCTGGGCCATTTACCGGATAATCGCAGCTATGACATGCTGGAAGATGTGTTTGCTCACTTCGGTGTTAAACAAATTGAACTGATGACCAACAATCCGGATAAAATCCGCGCCATCGAAGCTCATGGTGTTGAGGTTAAAGACCGCATGGCGGTCAAGGTCGGTCACAACCCGCATAACATCAATTACCTGAAGACCAAAAAAGACAAATTCCTGCACCTGGATTAAGCTGGTGCTTTTTATGCTCATTGGTTTTGCTGCTGGCCATAGATTTGGTGATTCGCTATCGCTCACCAACCAAGTCGGCGGGTCGGGCTGATCATCAGTTCTCCAAAGAAAAAGTTCCAGCAGCCTGAGACGGATCAAACCGCATAACGGCCTGACATCTGTGCCGTTGCCAATGGTATTTTCAGAAGCAATGCGCTGATACCAACAACGTGCTTGCCAAAAAAATCACAACCCGTTAAGATAAATGCGTGTGTGTCGTATAACTATAACAAAGCGGGGGAGACATGCGCACACATCAAATTCATCAATCATTTCTGGCACTTATCGCCATATTTTCAACTCATTCTTTATCAGCACAATTGCCTGATGATCCGGCATCCTGGGTTTGTTCAGCAGATGATGCGGCTGAAGTGGCTAACTTAACCACTGCCTGGTGTGATGCCAATAAACCCTCAGACACGGATTTGAACTGGCGAGCCAATATTGGTTTTGACCTGGAACCAGGTCAGATGACTGATCTCCCAGCCAAAAATGCGTTTGATGTCCAGATGCGCGATTTTTTGAGGGCCAGGGTCTATGACCACAAACTGGATTGGGCGCATGATCTCAACTGGCGGATGACCGGTCCATACGTTGGTGAGTTTGGCTCAGGTGAATCTTATGGAGTGCATCCTGCCGTACGGGTCTATTATTCACCTGAAATGGTGGTCTGGATGTGTTCTGATAGAAAATCAGAATTGCCATCAGGGGCGATGATTATCAAAGAAATGGCCAACATTGATGAAAAACTTGGCATTGTCAAACCAGATAATTGCATGAGTATCCCTGATGATCCTAAACGCTTGCCAGGATCCTGGACAGTGATGTATCGCACCGATGTGACACATGATCGCTGGTACTGGGCCAACCCGACCATGAAAGGCGATGGTAACCCACCAGTCAGTGACCGTTCTGCATTCACCGTAGCATCTGATGTGCCACAGGCACCGGTTAAGCGCAATCAACATTGGTATCCAACTGGTTATGTCTTCAGTGACAAGCAAAAAATTGATACCGTGATATACCCATATAACCTGTATGGCGCAGCCTGTATCAACTGTCACGCCACAGCTGAATCCAACCTGACGTTCTCTTCGCTTGACAACATCGTCAGTGAGGGCCTTCAATACAAATGGTATCCGGCCAGTAAGAATGCCGATCTGTCACAGCGTGAAAGCCTGCACAGTCAGGAGCTTGACGATGCCACTGGAACATCAGGTTCCAATACCAATCCGTTTTCTCAACCCCTTGCAAAAATGAATCCAGCCTTTGTTAAATACTTTGGTGAGTTGGGTATTGACACATTTGACCAGGCATGGGATCTGAGGTTGCCGGCTGAATCTTTCGATCATCATTTATCTCGTTTGGATGATCTTGATCAGTACCTGACCTCAGATCAATGCATCAATTGCCACGATGCCACTTACGCCAACTCTGCTGAGGCTAATATGCTCATTAACAAAGCAAATACCGATGATAAAGTGAAAATCAATGTTTCACCGTATGGAGAATGGCGGGTATCACCCATGGGCTTGGCAGGCCGTGATCCGATCTTTTTTTCACAACTGCAAAGTGAGACCAATAACCTGCCTGCTGATCAAAAGTGCATTGAAAATACCTGCCTGCATTGCCATGGGGTGATGGGGCAAAGACAACAGGCCATTGATACCGGCCCTTCTGATGAATGCAAAGACATGTTTGCCATCGCTCCACCAGAAGGTGTGCCATTTGGTCAGCCATTTGCCAAATCCACTGTCACCGCCTGGCAGGATACCCTGCCAAATAACCATGATGCTCAATACGGCGCACTGGCCCGTGATGGTATTTCCTGCATGGTCTGTCACCAAATCGATGAGGAAGGTTTGGGTACAGAAGCCGGTTACACCGGTAATTTCGTCACCGGTGAGCCTGGCCAGGTGGTGGGTCCTTATGACTCATCTGAGGTGATCACCAAGCCCATGCAGAACGCCCTGAACATCACCCCGGAATTTGGTGCGCAAATCAAAAATTCAGACATCTGTGGCTCCTGCCACAATATCCTGCTGCCTACGCTTAACAATGATGGTACACCACACCAACACAAAGCGCCCAATGGCCAGCTGGTGACGGCCACTTATGAGCAAACCACCCACCTGGAGTGGGTAAACTCTGATTTTTCCAAAAAAGACAGCTTCCAAAGTTGTCAGGATTGTCACATGCCCACTGATTTCAAAGTCGGTGACACCCACAATCCGCTGAAGGGTATTAAAATAGCCAATATTGAAAGCAATGACATGCCACCCACAACCCATCGTTTACCAGACAAGGACATTACCCTGACGCCCAGAGACACGTTTGCCAGGCATTCACTGCATGGCTTGAATGTTTTTCTCAATGAAATGTTTCAGCAGTTTCCGATGATTCTGGGCCTCAGACAAATGGATTATATGGTCAATACCAATGTGCAGCCTGCGTTGATCACTGGCCGGGACTCAATGATTGAAATGGCTGAGTGGCAAACTGCTGATGTGTTGATCCATGACTTGACAGTGAAAGATGGTAAAACCTTGAATGTGGAAGTCGAAGTGGTCAACAAGACCGGTCATTTTTTGCCATCGGGCGTCGGTTTTAGACGGGTCTTTCTGGAAACCATAGTCTATGACAAAAACCACCAACCCATGTGGGCTTCGGGTCGAACCAACGAGTTGGGTGTGATACTGGACGGCTTGACCAACAACCCCCTGGAGACAGAGCAGGGCGGTGCTGGCAAGACGGCTTACCAGCCACATCACGAAGTCATTACCCAATCCAATCAGGTGCAGATCTATCAGGAGATCATTCAGGATTCTGATGGTCACAACACCACATCATTTTTGCGACGTGTGGATGACAAAAAAGACAACCGCATCCGTGGTAAAGGTTTTGACCCCGCTTTTTATTTGCACAACAAGTCACCTTACATCCAAATGCTGGGCGTGTTGGTTGGCAAAGCCGCCAAAGATGAAGATTATTTTGATAAGAACAAAACCGGCAGTGATCATCTGAGCTACCAAATTAACATGAGTGAAGAACAATTAAAATCAGTGGCTTATGTTAAAGTCAATTTGTTCAATCAATCCATTCCTCCGGTTTATCTGCAAGACCGCTTCAGTGACGCCAACATCGGTCCCGCTGAGAAACAGGATATACAGCGTCTGTATTACCTGACCAGTCATTTGAATACCGAAACCACCACGGCAGAAGGAAAGCAGCCCATCAAGGACTGGAAGTTTTACATCAATGGCCAATGTAAAAAACTGGACCAAACCAGCTGTACAGATTGAATGACCTTTGAATGAGGCAGTGGGGTTAAACTCACTGCCTGATTGGTTTCAGCACCAACGCATCAGGTTAAGAAACTCCCGTCGGGTTTTTGGTCCATAGGTGTTGAAGTGTGGGGTGGGGTTATTGAGGTAATTTTCTTTTTGTCTTGCCAGACCGTCGTGTTGGACAAACTGATGCACTTCACTGGCACTGATTTGATAGGGTTTTGTGGCATTCAGCCCAAAAATCCTGGCTCTCAGATCAGCATCCATCGCCCTGTAGCCATGTTGCTCTTGAAACTCTTCGGAAATCTGGAAAGCCCGGAACGCCTGAATCTGATCCTGTGGAGAACCGTACCAGATGGAATCAGTGCCCCACAAAACGTTGTGTTCACCAATGTGGGTGATCATTTTACCCAGCGCATGGGCCGCCTGATTGGGGTCACGCATCAGAAAACGCCAGGTGCTGCCGAGCTCTGCATAGACATTGCTGTTAGGTCTTACGTCATTTTTAATCACCGAATGAATCAGGCTGTCGATTCCACGGTTGGTATTACCTGAGTGATAAGCGGTTTCTTTGTGCGCCGGATCAAAGCCGGAATGATAGATGATGAAATTGATGTCCGGATACATTTTGGCGGCCTTTCCCACATCGTCACACAGACTGTGTTCAAAAGATTTGGGTCCAAATGGAATGCCTTTGTGGATGCAAATGTTTTTCACGCCTAATGTGCGGGCCTTTTCAATCATCGCCAGACCATCATCGTCTGTCAGTGCATAGCCTTTACCATCAGGTCCATACTGGGTATAGGTTTTGAAGGCGGCAATGTCCCATTCTTCAGCCAATGTGTCCATGCCTTCGAGATCACCCGGTTGGTTGGGGTTAATCCGGCCATGCAACAGCAAACGATGATCGCCTTCCATCCTGGCAATGATGTCTCTGGTGGCGGCGGCTTCTTCGATGGTCAGGGGCTCGTTTTCCAGCGCAGATGGTACAAATGACAAAACCATCAGATCAGTGTCAGAATCCATAAAAACGTCTTTGATGAATTCTTCACTGCCCAGGCAATTCAAATAAGCCCGGTCTCCTGGTTGATTTGCCAGATCACATTGACTCTTTGGCATGAATGACAGGGGTTTGGCGCCTGGTGGGAGTTTATTCAACCAATTGCCCTGGGGATTAACAAAATGGCCCTGGATGTCAAAAATAAATTCGTGCTTACCCAATTCCGCATCAGCCAGGTCAGTTTCCATCGCTGCGTCTGCTGACAGCTGATAAAAACCACCACTCAATCCTGTTTTGGCAAATGCTGTGTTGAAAGCCAGCAGCGTGGACGCCACACCACAGCTGGTGGTGATGAATTGCCGGCGTTGAACATTGAGCCTGGCGGCATCGTTGGTGGTGCTCAAGATGGCTTGTTGATTGGCTTGTTTTTGTGCTGGTTGCAGATCGACTGGGGCAAATTCGCCATTGCTGGTGGTGTCTATCTTGATGGGCAGTTTTTGATGTTCATTGTTGTCTGACATGTGACCCTCTTTGGCTGTGTTGTCATTTAATATAGCTGTTCAATACTGTATTGCCCTGTGCCATAAGTCAGTCATCTGGTTGCTATGCGTGACTTTTGGCCTACGAAAGGGCCTGTAATGGGTGACCATCAGCCCATGAAATCACCTGTCTTTTCATGCTCAAATAATAATGAAACGTAGCTGGGTAAACATCTAAAAATCATCATCATTTTGCAGAAAACAGGCCTTCTAGGCCAAAAGTACTGATTGTGAAATATTTTGTAACCATTGTCTTCCTGCCTCGTTAATCAGCCAAACAACTAACTTCTATTGAGGAACCAACTGTGAAAAAATTAATCAAAATTGTTGCCCCTGTTTCGGTACTGGCCATCAGTTTTTTTATTGTTCAGGCACTGGCTGCTGCCAAGCCACAACCTGAGAAAAAAGAAAACACCCAGCGATTAATTTCACTGTATGTGGATGAAGTCACTTCAGAAACAATCACTCCTGATGTGGATTCTCAGGGAGAAGTGAAGCCCAAAACTGAAATAGACCTGACCTCCCGGGTATCTGGACACATTGTCAGTATCTCAGATGCTTTTGCTGAGGGCGCGGAGTTTTCACCTACCACAACACTGATCAAAATCGATGACACCGATTACAGAATGGCAGTGATCCGTGCAGAAGCCAGTGTGGCTGCCGCTGAAGTTGAGCTGGAGCGTGAGCTGGCCAATGCCAAGATGAAGAAAGACACCTGGTTACAAAAAAGAGGTGATGTAAAACCCACTCCTTTTGCTTTGAACAAGCCACAGGTACTGCAGGCAGAAGCCAACCTGAAAGCCGCTAAAGCTGATTTGCAGGAAGCCAGACTGAATGTGGCACGAACTGAAATCAAAGTGCCTTTCAGAGGCCGTGTGGTCAGCAAACAAGTGGGCCTGGGTCAATACATTTCAGCAGGAACTCAATTGGGTAAAGTTTTTGCTGTAGATAAAGTTGAAGTGAAATTGCCTTTGACTGACATGCAACTGACCGAGTTGGATTTACCAATGGGTTATATGGCGCCTGAGGGAGCAGGTCCCAAAGTTAAATTCACTGCTCAAATGGGTCGTTCACAACACAGCTGGAATGGTCGAATTATCCGCACCAATGCAGCGGTCGATCAGGAGACCCGTTTAATATATGCCACCGCTGAAGTCGAGGACCCCTATGGTAAAGGAGCAGATTTTGGTGTGCCATTTGCGGTGGGATTATTTGTTCATGCCAGCATTGAAGGTGTCGAAACCAAAGATGCCATGGTGATTCCACGTGAAGCTTTACGGAATGCCGATAAAGTCTATGTGGTGGATGGCGAAAACAAACTTGATATTCGAACAGTGGAAGTCATCTCGACTTCTGAAGATCAGGTATTGATCAGTGCTGGTTTGGATATTGGTGAAAAGGTAGCGGTTTCGACCTTGCCAAACCCAGCCCAGGGCATGTTGGTGCAACCCATTGACAAAGGGGTGGTTACTACTGATCTGGTTTCACAATTGTAAATCCATACAACAAGCGACAACAACTGAGGTAAATAAGAGATGAATCGATTGATCGCCTGGTGGGCAAATAACACCGTCGCCGCGAACTTGATGATGATTGGCATATTCATTGCCGGTGTCATTGGCTTCAATTCAATGGAACGGGAAATGGACCCTCAAGTGAGGTTTCCTGGCCTGCAAATCAATGTCAATTGGCCAGGAGCTTCTCCACAAGACGTGGAAGAGCAACTGGTGGCCAGGATTGAAGAGTCGGTCAGTGACATGGATGCCATAGAATGGGTCCGGTCTTATTCGGCAGAGGGTTTTGGTACCGTCAGCATCCTGGCAGAACAGCAGGTGGATTTCAACCAGTTCATGAATGATGTGAAAATCCGCATAGATTCCATCTCGACATTTCCCAGTGACATGGAACAGCCGATTGTGCAGCAATGGATCAACCGTGATGAGTTTATTCGCATAGCTGTACATGGTGACATGACAGAGCGGGAACTGAAACGACTGGCAGAAACCCTGCGTCGTGAAGTGGCTCAGTTACCTGCCATTACAGTGGTGCAATTGTTCGGAACCCGCAATGAAGAAATATCCATTGAAGTGGGCGAAGATGCCCTGAAACGATATGGTCTGACTTTTTCAGATGTGGCCACAGCGATCAGGAACAGTTCCATGAACCAGTCTTCTGGTACCGTGCGTACTGAAGTGGGTAGTTACCAGTTAAAAGTCCGTAGCCAGGCTGATACCGAAGCAGATTTTTCCAACATCATAGTCAAAGAAACCGCTGATGGCGGCGTGATCCGTGTTGGCGATGTAGCCACGGTGATTGATGGCTTTGAAGACAATCCGATTCTGGCCACTTTGAATGGTGAGCCAGGTGTCTTGATACAGGTGATGACCACCGAGATCATGGACATAGTTCGTGCTTCTGAGTCAGTACGTAAATGGATTGCTGAGCGTCAGAACAGCTTACCTTCGAATGCCAAACTGACGTTGTGGAATGATCAGGCTGAAGATTTTAAAGGACGGATGGAAACCATTGGCGGTTCAGCGTTCATGGGTTTGGTTCTGGTGTTGTTTATCCTGATGTTGACCCTGCGGCCGAAAGTGGCTTTCTGGGTGGCGGTTGGAATCGGTACAGCATACGCCGGAGCTTTTGTGTTTTTGCCATCTGTGGGTGTTTCATTGAATATGCTGTCTACCTTTGCCTTTCTGTTGGTATTGGGGATTGTGGTGGATGATGCGATCGTGGTTGGTGAAGGTATTCACAGTGAGTCCAATCGTTTGGGCGGCGGACCAAAATCAGCCATTTCAGGCGCTCAACTGGTTGCTAAACCCGTTATATTTGGTGTGTTGACCACCATCATGGCATTCATGCCATGGTTGTTTCTGGGGGGATCAACCAGTGAGTTTACCAGGCACATCACCTGGGTGGTGATTCTGGCGTTGACATTCTCTTTGATTGAGTCTTTGTTTATTTTGCCGGCGCATTTATCGAAAATGCGTCCCAGAAAGGACCAGAACCGCATTGGCCGGATGCAAAAGGCCATTTCCAACAGCATCGTAAATTTTGCCCAGAATCATTATCGCAGGATTGGTCAGTTTTCATTGAATCATCGCTACCTGACTGCCAGCGTATTTGTGGGCATACTGGTGATTGGCTTTGGTATGTTCGGCAATGGGTTGGTGAAAAAGAGCTTTATGCCGGACATTGAATCTGATGAAATCATTGTCAATGTGGTGCTGCCTGAAGGCGCGCCTTACAGCCGGGCCCTGGAAATCCTTGCTCAGTTGCAGCATGCAGAAAAGGCCCTGGAAGAAGAGGTTAATCAGAAAACCGATGGCCAGGGAGGTTTGATAGAAAACTGGTACACCCGTTCAAGGCGTGACAGTGTTATTGCAATTGTGAAACTCACTCCACCCGAAGAACGCCCGGTGGCGGTTCAGAATATGTCGGCCAAAGACGCCTCAGTGCGCTTGCGGGAATTGATGGGTGATGTGCCGGATGCCAAAGAGGTGTCAGTGCAATATACCCAGGGCAACCGTGATCCGGCCTTCGAATTGTCCATCAGACACCCTGATCTGGATGTTTTGCGCTCAGCAACAGCTGAACTTGAAGATCAACTGCGCACTTATGAGAACCTGTATGATGTGAGAAATAACCTGGAAGGTGCTTCTGAAGAAATCCGTATCACCCTGAAGCCGGGGGCCACCAAAATGGGTTTGACCCTGGCTGACGTCAACCGACAGGTCAGACAAGCATACTTTGGAGAAGAGGTGCAGCGTGTGCCACGCAATGGTCAGGATGTGCGGGTCAAAGTCCGCTACCCTGAGGCATCCAGAAGATCCATAGAATCATTGAATAATTTCTATGTGAGAACCAGTGAAGGTCGCGAAGTACCCTTGCTGGCGGTGGCCAACCTCGAATATGCTCCGGGCATCAAGAGCATTCAGCGATGGAACGGCAGCCGTGCTGCCAGAATCAGTGCTGACCTGAAAGACGATGTACGTGGTGACATCAACAAAGACCTGGAAGAAAATTTTTATCCAGCCTGGGAAGCCAAATACCCTGGTATCAGCAGGGGCTCTGTGGGTCAGGCTGAAGGTGAGGCGCGCTTCCTCAAAGAAGTGATGGGTTTGTACCTGATGGCCTTCTTTGCCATGTATACTTTGCTGGCTGTGGCATTCAAGAGCTACTCGCAACCCATCCTCATTTTGATTGCCATTCCTTTTGCCTTTGTTGGGGCCATAGTTGGCCATGCAGCACTGGACATGACCATGGCCATCTTCAGTTACTTCGGGATCGCTGCCGCCGCTGGGGTGGTGGTCAATGACAACCTGGTGTTGATGGATTACTGTAATAAGCTCAGGGAAAAGGGCATGGCGGCCAAAGAAGCCATTGTGGAAGCTGGTGTGGCTCGTTTCAGACCGATACTGTTGACTTCAGTCACCACCATTGTGGGTTTGATGCCAATGATGATGGAGCGCTCCATCCAGGCAGCCTTCCTGCAACCCATCGTGGTCTCTCTGGCCTTTGGTGTGTTTATGGCATTCTTTGTGACCTTGTTGATGGTACCGTCTCTGTATGGCATCGGTCTGGACATCAAAGCGGGATTCCGTCAATTGTTTAAACGTCAAGCCATCAGCAATGAATCTGCAAGTGAAGTCACTACAGCTGTAACCAACAACAGCTGATCACGCTGAATCAAATGTTGCCAAGCCATGAGTCGTTCGCCGGTTCATGGCTTTTTCAATTGTTGCAATGTATTATTCACCAGATTTTGGGTGAACGTCAGATCAGAAGACTGGCAAATATTGCTGACACAACTGACTGTGCGTTTACTGTAAGGGTTGATGGCAGTTGAAACCTGAATGAAAACCTCCTGCGGGCATAACTCAATGGTCTTTCTGCTGTGGTTTAGGTATTGAATGCGGTTGTTATTGGTCATTGCCTGACCTTTGGCAGTCAGAGGTGAGCAGTCAGCATCAATTTCACACCATTGAGGTGCATCGATCAAAGCCTGCATGGTTTGCTTGTGTTTTGTGCATTGTCTGGAAGGTGTGATGTTCAGGTCTTTGAGATCAATAAAGCTGATGTCAGGTTCTTGAGGGTCAGGATTGGGTTGATAAGGTCCATCGAACATAACACGTAACTCAACAATCAGCCAGGCTAACAGTAAAGCAGTTATACCTGCAAATAAGAAGTGTTTCATCAATAAGTACCGTGCTGTTTGCCGTTATGACAGATCTCCGGATGGATTGTTCCATAAAAAAAAGCCAGTCTCAAAGACTGGCTTTTTGAATGAAATGATGATTGATTTATTTCAGGTTGCCTGCCACATAGTCCCAGTTGACGATGTTCCAGAAATTTTTCAAATATGCACCACGGTCATTGCGGGTATCTACATAGTAGGCGTGCTCCCATACGTCACAGGTCAACAGAGGGGTCAGGCCATCGGTCAGTGGGGTGCCGGCATTGAATGTATTGACCAAGTCAACAGATCCGTCTTCTTTTTGCACCAGCCATACCCAGCCAGAACCAAATGTTCCGGCGGCCAGTTGGTTAAACGCCGTTACAAATTCAGCAAATCCACCGAACCGGTCAGCGATTTTCTCTGCCAAAACACCCGAAGGTTCTCCACCACCTTCAGGTGAAAAGCCATTGAAGTAGAACGTGTGGTTCCAGATTTGGGCAGCCTGGTTGAACATCACGCCTTCAGACTTCTTTACTATGTCTTCCAGAGACATGTCGGCAAATTCAGTGCCTTTGATTAATTCATTTAATTTATTGACATAGGCATTGTGGTGTTTACCGTGGTGGTATTCCAGGGTTTCTGCAGAAATGTGTGGCTCCAGCGCGTCTTTGGCATAAGGTAAAGTGGGTAATTCGAATGACATACATGACTCCTTGTTAAATGAAAATGGATAAAAAAACTATGTTGGGCTGTTTTGCATATTTTAAAGGGCTTGTTATAAGATGAACGTGAAAAAGCTGTTAACTGAGTCAATGGAGGTCGCATTATGCAGTCACAACAAGTGATTGATTTCTGGTTTGATGAGCTGAGTGCCAGGCAATGGTTTACTCAGGATTCAGATCTGGATCAAATCATCGGGAAAAGGTTCGGAAAGCTTTATCAACAGGCCGTTCAGTGTGAGCTGTATGGCTGGCGATCAACTGTTGAAGGAAGGCTGGCTGAAATCATTGTACTGGATCAGTTCTCCCGCAACATGTTCAGGGGACAGGCGGCGGCTTTTGCCTTCGATCCATTGGCAGTGGCATTGACACAGGCAGCCATTGATGTGGGTGCTGATCAGGAGTTGGTTACACAACCAGCCAAGTTGGCTTTTTTATACATGCCATTGATGCACAGTGAGTCATCAGTGATACACCAGCAGGCAGTGAAAAAATTCAGCCAACCAGGCCTTGAAGATAACCTGGCTTTTGAATACCGGCACAAGGCCATCATTGACCGATTCGGTCGATACCCACATCGCAATGCCATATTGGGCAGGGAGTCAACACCTGAAGAACAACAATTTCTTACTCAGCCGGGCTCCTCTTTTTAATTCTGCAAGTGACAAAATTTGTTGCTGGCCCTTGCAAAATCAACAGGGGTTGGTTGAATTGTAAAATTAAGTGTCAAAACCCTGGCAGACAGTGGGCCAATGAGTTTTCATTCGATTTCTGAGCGCATTGCGCGTATAATTTCGGCTCGTTTTTAAACCGACCAGATTAAATGACTGAATTTCGAATTGAAAAAGACAGCATGGGCGAACTGAAAGTGCCGGCCGATGCCCTCTATGGTGCCCAGACACAAAGGGCCGTCAATAATTTTCCCATCAGTGATCTGACCATGCCACGGGCTTTCATCAATGCGTTGGGGTTGATCAAGGCTGCGGCAGCAGAAGCCAATGTGTCTTTGGGTCACATGGATCAGGCCATTGCAGATGCAGTTATCAATGCCGCTAAAAAAGTTCAGTCAGGCGAAGTTGATACCCATTTTCCGGTGGATGTTTTTCAGACAGGTTCCGGTACCAGTTCAAACATGAATTGCAATGAGGTCATTTCACATCTGGCCAGTACCGATGAACTGTTCATCCATCCCAACGATCATGTCAACATGGGGCAAAGCTCCAATGATGTGATTCCCACAGCGATTGCAGTCAGTGCCACCTTAACGACCAGTGAACTGCTGATACCTGCCTTACAAGACTTCGTTCAGGTTTGTCGCAGTAAAGCCACAGATCTGGATCATGTGGTTAAAACCGGCCGGACGCATCTGATGGATGCCATGCCGGTGACCTTCGGCCAGGAATTAAACACCTGGGCCAGTACCATTGAAACCAACATCCGGCGATTACAGGATACCCTGACCAGGGTCTCGCAATTACCGCAGGGTGGAACTGCAGTGGGTACAGGCATCAATGCAGATCCTGCCTTTGGTGGTTTGTTTGCTGAAAAACTGACTTCTGCCACTGGTGTGAATTTCAGTTCAATGGACAATAAATTTGACGGCATCAGTGCCCAGGATAACATCGTTGAATTATCCGGTCAGTTGAAAGTGGTGGCCACCACCTTAATGAAAGTAGCCAACGATTTACGCTGGATGAACTCTGGCCCATTGGCTGGTATTGGTGAAATTGAGCTGCCATCTTTACAGCCTGGCAGCAGCATCATGCCAGGAAAAGTTAATCCGGTGGTGCCAGAAGCCATGGCCATGGTCTGTGCCCAGGTCATTGGTAATGATGCCACAGTAACTGTGGCTGGACAATCCGGTAATTTTCAGCTTAACGTCATGTTACCGGTCATTGCGTATAATGTGTTGCAAAGTATCCACATACTCAGCACAGCCAGCAAAGAGTTGGCGCACTCTGCCATCAAGGGGTTCAAGGTGAACCTGGATGCAGTCAGTGAAAATGTGGGTAAAAATCCAATTCTGGTTACGGCATTGAATGCCGTGATCGGGTATGACCTGGGGGCAAAAATTGCCAAACAGGCTTACAAAGAGAAACGTTCTGTGTTGGACGTCACCAAGGAAAACACAGATTTATCCGAGGCTGAAATCAAAGCCATTCTGGATCCGATTAAATTGACCACTGGTGGTATTGAGGAAAAACAATGAAGAAAGTATTAACCATAACCCTGTTACTGATTACCTCCCTGAGCTGGGCAGAATTGCCATCTTGGGGGATGACGGAAAATCAATATAAGTTACCAAATGCAAGCACTAAATTTGGTGAGATTGGTGCGCAAGCTGCCAAGAACAATTGGCTGCTGAAAATCACTGCACCCAAGGACTGGCACAATAAGATTCGCATGGGCCTGACAGATTCAGGTGCCCGTGATGTGCAGGTCAACTTCAAAGACTCACTGTACAACAGCATTGCCATTTCTGCTGTACCTGGCATCAAAATGGCCAAAGTGTCTTCCAGCAACGGCAGCACGGCAACTGTTCAAAAACAAGTGGTGATTGATAAACCTGAATTTGACACCGAAGTTGACGCGCCTGAATTTGGTGACATAGAAATACCCAATAACGGTGATGAATTACTGGGTGAAATCAATAAATTGGAAATCGCTGTTCCTGTTGCCCAGCCAAGTGCCACTGCTGCAGCCCAGCCAGCCAGGCCATCAACCAACATCCGGGCAGAAAATTCAGGAGGTCAGATTGCTGCCACTCCGGTGCTTTCTGCCGATGATCAGGCCACTGCCACGCGTGAAGAAAATAAGGAAGACCTGCGCAGAAAATACGCCCGAGCCAAGCGGGTCGAAAAGAACCTCAGTTACACCAGTATCACCAGCAAAGATGACCTGTTCATCAAAGGTGATGTGGTGTTAATCAAACGCTTCATCAACCAAGGTGTGGTGTTGTTTTTCTGGATGAATGAAGCTTATGATCCAGCGGTTCATAAGCTGGTAGAGAAGGGTTCTGGAAAATACCGCAAAGATCCTGAAGCAGTGGCTGGTGACCAGGTGGATGCCAAAGTGGCCGAAAAAACTGAAGAAAAAGTCATTGAACCAACCAGCCTCGATTTCGTTGCGGTGGATGATGTGATTGAAGATCAGGATGATTTACGCCGCAGCCATGCCAGAAATAAAAGGGTAGATGTGAGCATTTCAGCCTCCCAATTGAAGAGTGAAGATATCTTGTATGTACAAAATAAGACGGTATTGGTTGAACGACCCATCACCAGTTCCCAGAGTGCATACTTCTGGTTGGTTGGTGATACCACCATTAATCTGGAAGTTGAACGCACAGGTGATAATGAATTCGAAATTCAATAGTGGTTTATCGCTATTCTCACATTAAACTCATCAGACTGGCTGGGCTCATTATTTGGCTCAGCCTGTCGATCCCGCTGTTTCTGCAGTTTGATACACTGAATCAAACCTTCGGTATCTACCTCACAGCTCATTTGTGTTTTGGCCTGATCTTTTGGTTTGTGACCAATAAGATGAGACAGCTCAATTTTAAAGTCAAAGCCTGGTTGTCGATTATTTCACTGGTTTTTCTGGTGCTGGTGATCAATCACATCACCGACAGTGCCACAGGTATCTTATATGCGTTGATCATTTCGGTTTTGCTGGCCTGGTTGTTTCCGGTCCGACAAAGCTTGCTGATATTGACTGTCTACAATGTGTTGATTGGATTGCAGTTCAATTACCTCGGTAGTGATTTGGAAATCAAGGCATCGCAGTATATGCTGTTCTTTGTATACCTGGGGGTCTCGGTGTTTTCCTTTATCATTTCCCTGGTTGCCTACCGTCAGCAGAATGCCAAAGAAGAATTGCGTATGTTGAACACGGAATTGAAAGCCACTCAGGTATTGCTGGCTGACTCATCAAGAATCAATGAGCGGTTGAGGATTTCCAGAGAATTGCATGATTTGATTGGCCATCACTTGACCGCACTGACACTGAATCTGGAAGCGGCTTCTCACATGACCGAAGGCAAACCGCAATCTTATGTCAGAAAAGCCCATTCAATTGCCAGATTATTGCTTGCTGATGTTCGTGAAGTGGTGGGTAAATTCCGTCAGTCCGGCACCCTCGATCTGGGTCAGGCTGTCACCGAATTGCTGGAAGGTTTGCCGGGCCTGAAAGTCAACAAAGAAATTCCGGATCCATTTTTGGTAGAAGACCCCAAATTGGCGCAAACCATCCTGCGTTGTGCTCAGGAGCTGATTACCAACACCATGAAACACGCTCAGGCCAGTCGCATTTTTGTCTCTCTGGAACGCACACAGGATCACATTCGTCTGGTGGTCCGGGACAACGGTGTGGGCTTGGGCAAATCCGTGGCCGGCAATGGCATGACAGGAATGTCAGAACGTGTTAAATTACTGGATGGGCAGTATGAATGTGAATCAAATAACGGATTGCAGTCCATCTTAACCTTCCCGATATAGCAGAGAACAACATGATAAAGGTTTTATTAGTAGACGATCAGAATCTGGTGCGCCAGGGCGTTCAGGCCTTACTGGACATCGCTGATGACATAGAAGTGATTGGTGAGGCCAGGTCTGGCCAGGAAGCCATCGAAATGGTGCCCGAACTCAATCCTGATGTGGTCTTACTGGACATGCGAATGCCTGGTATGTCCGGTCTGGATGTGTTGCATGAGTTGTCTCAGAGCAATCAATTGCCTCCAACCATCATCCTGACCACTTTTGATGACGAAGAATTGATCCTGGCTGGAGTCAAAGCCGGTGCCAAAGGCTACTTACTGAAAGACGTTCCTCTCGAGGAGCTGGTGGAAGGCATTAAACAGGTGGCAGAAGGTAAAACCATTGTCAGACCGCAAATCACCGAGCGTATTCTGGAAAGTGTGGAAGGGCTGAAGAATGATTTTATCAGCTTTGAACGGCCGGACCCGTTGACCAATCGGGAAACGGAAATCCTGCGTTTGATGGCTGGTGGATACAGCAACAAAGAAATCGCCAATTCAATTTTTGTTGCTGAGGGAACAGTAAAAAACCACGTTTCCAACATTTTGTCAAAACTCGGGGTTCGTGACCGCACCCGTGCTGTACTGAAAGCATTGGAACTGGGGTTGATCTGAAAGTGAGTGTGCTGGAATTTGAACTGCGGTTGCCTACCCCCGCTGAATGGGTTGATGTGGCCAAATCTGACTTCAATGCTTTTTTACAGGACCATGCGGCCTGTGAACGCAAAGCGGCAGCTCTGGCGATGTCTATGGTGCAACACTATCCGGATAAGCCCGATTTGATTCGAGGCATGATTGACCTGGCTATGGAAGAAATGGCCCATTTCAGGGAAGTGATGAAAATCATGCTTGAACGGGGCTTACAACAGGCCAATGATGAAAAAGATCCATACATCAAACAACTGCTGCAACAAATCAGAAAAAACGGTGAGACTTATTTGCTGGACCGGCTGCTGATCTTCAGTATAGTGGAAAAGCGCGGACATGAACGATTCCAGATGATGGGTGAAGCTTTGGAAGACCCCAAAATGAAGGATTTCTATATCCGACTGGCCAAAGCCGAATACCGACACTACACACTGTTTATCAAGTTGGCACATCAGTATTATGACGCACAACAAGTAAACCAACGCCTTGATGAACTGTTGGATGCCGAAGCTCACATCATTAAAAACTTGCCATTTCGTGCTGCCGTGCACTGATGGCGCACGTTGACAAAGCCGTCAAGCAATACCTGTCTCAATACACGGATCCCATGGTGCCTGATCTTGCACAGATCACCGGGCAATGGGATCACGTGTTGATCGTGCCTGTTTGTGATGAACATCCGGATTTTATGCGTCAACTGATGAGCCATCATGGGCATGAATTGGTGTTGTTAATTGTGGTGGTGAACCGCCCTCAAAAACACCCAAGAAGCACTGATTGGCAGCTCAGTAATCATACCCTGGTGTGTCAGTGGCAAGCGGCGGCAGAGCTACTGGTCAGCATCAGTGATGAGGTGACTCTGTTGTCAACTGTGGATGGGTTTGATGTTTTGCTCGTTGATCACAATTTGTTGCCCTATGAAGACCACAAAGGTGTTGGCCTTGCTCGGAAAGTGGCCGCAGACATGGCCTTAAAACTGGTGGTGACCGGGCACATCAAAACGCCATGGATATTCAGTACCGATGCCGATGTGATCTTGCCGGCTGGTTATTTTCAGGTGCCGGAACAAATCGGTGGTGATGATCTGGCATGCAGTTTAAGGTTTCAACACATTTCAACTGATCCCCAGCTGTTGGCGTTGCAAGACGCATATGACTTTAAAATGTACTATTACCAGCAGGGTATCCGCTTCATTGGTTCGGCTTATAACTACATTCCATTGGGCAGTACGCTCATCATCCATGCCGAGGCTTATGCCAAAATTCGTGGATTTCCGGTCAGGTCCGGAGGTGAAGACTTCTATTTGCTCAATAAAGTTGCGAAACTGGGTGGCGTATTTCAGCCGGAACAGCCGGTTGTTGAAATCAACGTCAGGATGTCAGAGCGGGTACCTTTTGGCACTGGACCGGCGATCAGAAAAATCCGTGCAGACATCGAGCAGGGACAATTACCGTTGTACTATCACCCACGTATTTTTGTGATTCTCAAAAAATGGCGTAATCAACTGCTGGACTATTATCATCAACAGCAATTGCCGGTTGCAGACGAAGGTCTGAATGAATGCTGGGACATGGAAACGGTGCTTGTCAAAGCCATGGGGCAAACCAATTCTGAGCAACGGTGGCAACAATTCATTCACGAATGGCTGGATGCGTTTAAACTCTTGAAATCGGTTCATTTTTTGCGAGGGCGTTATCCCTCACTTGATCGAGAATCGCTATTGATGGAACCAGGCTATGCTTTGGTGACTGGAGGTGAAAGAAGCCAGTAAATGGGCAGCTGTATGACATCAAAACAGCCAAATGTTGACTGACCACAGCGATTTCGATTGATTGTGCGGTTGACAGCTGATGATCCTGTCAAAACTTTCGATTTCAGAGTTTCCGGCTCTGATTTGAGCCAGTTAATTTGGATGTCAATGACATGAAAAGAATGGCGGTGAGAGAGGGATTCGAACCCTCGATACGCGTTAACGTATACCCGCTTTCCAGGCGAGCTCCTTCAACCACTCAGACACCTCACCGCGTGGGAGGTGGATTGTAACTGTTTTTTTGACTAATTGGAATGCCTGGATCAGGCAAAACAGTGAAATAGTGCGAAAATGGGGTGGGTTATCAGCGACCTGTGGTCAGCTGTTTGGGTGCCTGAGGTGTTTGTCAATGCATCGGTTGGGTGATCGTCCTACACGTGTTTATTGGGTTGGTTTATTGCACTGCCAATTCAGTGATTGCAGTGCTGTTTGCCGATTGATGGCCGCAGCCATTGTTTAACTTTAAATCCTGGGTGAAAAATCCAAATCCGATCTTAAAAACCGATATACTGATTCTGAATCCATCATCCATTGCTTAATATGACTGAGAAAAAAGTCCATTTTTTACACGCCTTGTTGGTGTTTGCTGGTTTATTCGCTTTGATTGCCACCGGAATGTTTGTGCTTGACCACTTGTTACATGTGGTGTTGTTTGCCGGAGTGGTGTGGACCGCTTTGCATGCGACTTATCTGGGATTCCGTTATGAAACCATCAGGGCAATGATGAGCAGTGCCATCAGTCGTGCACTGCCAGCCATTTATATCTTTTTGCTGATTGGACTGGTGATTGCTGCTCTGATGAAAAGTGGTACCGTCGCCACCTTGATATATTATGGCCTGGACTGGATGTCTCCGGCGGTGTTCTTGCCGGTTGGTTTTGTGCTCTGCGCTTTGATGTCCTTACTGACAGGAACTTCATGGGGTACGGTAGGCACACTGGGCGTGGTTTTTATGGGCATTGGAGTTGCCCAGGACATGCCGTTGTACTGGGTTGCTGGCATGGTTGTGTCGGGTGCCACTTTTGGTGACAAAATGTCGCCAGTTTCAGACACCACCAACCTGGCGGCGATGAGTGCAGAAACTGATCTGTATGCTCATATTCGTTCAATGATGATGACCACCATTCCAACTTTTGTCATCGTTACCCTTATTTTTGCAGGCGTGGGGTTTGGTCTGTCAAGTGAAGCCGGTGATTCTGCTCAGGTGGCGAACATTCAGGTTGCTTTGGCTGATGAATTCAACCTCAATCCACTGATCACCATCTGGCCTGTGGTGGTGATGGTGCTGCTCAGTTATCGGCGAGTGGCAGCTGAAGTCAGCATGACAGCCTGTGTGGCTGTCGCTGTGGTGATTGCTTTGTTGTTTCAGGATGTGACATTTCAAGAAATGTCCCAGGCACTTTGGTCAAACAAAGCTGCTGAAACAGGCGTGGAGAACATCGATCAATTGCTTGGCCGGGGCGGGTTGTTCAGCATGGCATGGACTTTGCTATTGGCATTGATAGCCATTGCTTTGGGAGGAATTCTGCAGGGAGCTGGTTTTGTGCTGGCACTGCTGGGAGGTTTGGTGGCAGTCATTAAACGCACCGGATCTTTGGTCGCTGCAACGATTGGTTCAGGTTTATTGACCGTGGCAGCTTTGGGCGAGGGTTACATTGCCATCATCCTCAATAGTCAGGTGTTTAAAAAGGCATATGAGCGTAAAGGCATTGATTCAGCGGTATTGTCAAGATCGGTAGAAGAGGGTGTTACATTACTGGCGGGTTTGATTCCGTGGACCACAGCCGGCGCTTTTTATGCCGCCACATTAGGTATCTCAGTGCTGGAGTTTGCGCCGTATGCGTTGTTGAACTTGCTCAATCCGTTGGTGGCCATTGTGTTTGCCTATCTGGGGATCGCCATTATCAGATCTGCTGACAAAAAGATAAAAAACTAACTGATTCTGGATATCCGACTGTCGCCAACCATTTCACTGGCTTCCATGGTCACCACCAAGGCATTGGCATCTATGCCGAGCACCAATTCCTTGAGCTGGTTAATGCGGCGGGCATCAATCACCACAAAAAGTATTTGTTTGGTGTGTTCTCCACTCAGGTTGCTGCCAGACAGGATCGTACCATCCCGGTTCATCCGGCTGGCTATGGCAGTCGCAATTTCAGGGAGTTTGACCGAGACAATATTGATGGTCTTTTCGCTGACCCGGCCGGTTAGAATCCGGTCTATTACCTGAGCAGTGACATAAATGCTGATCATGCTCCACAATATTTTTTCCATGTCCTTAAAGAGCAAGCCTACACTGAGTATGATGATACTGTCCATGATCAACAGCACCTGAGCTGCTTTGATGTGGGTGTGACTGGCAATTATTTTCGCCACGATGGTGGTGCCACCGGCTGACGCATGACCTTTGAGCACCAGCCCTACACC
This sequence comes from Marinicella sediminis, assembly GCF_002000055.1. Classification (GTDB taxonomy): domain Bacteria; phylum Pseudomonadota; class Gammaproteobacteria; order Xanthomonadales; family Marinicellaceae; genus Marinicella; species Marinicella sediminis. The sequence goes on from NZ_MVBD01000005.1 coordinate 260,332, forward strand.
AATGCCCGCAAAGATCCCGCCATAGAGGGTGGATAACAACATACTGCTGATTGCCGGAATGGTCAGATAGAGGGTAATTAAATCCACAGTGACGGCGGTCAGCACCATGGAATAAATGCTGCGCAGGGCAAATGCCGTGTCCATGTAGCGAATGCCAGCCATGATGAGTGGAATGTTGATCATCAGCATCGATACCCCTACCGGAGCAGAGGTGATCATGTGCAGCAAGATGCCCATGCCTGGAGTGCCACCGGTAACGATTTGAGCCGGGGTCAGAAACATCGCCACAGCCACTGCCAGAATCAATGAGCCTGAGGTAATCAGCAGGTATTTTTTCATGGCTTAACTATTTGGCTTCATCCCACAGTCGCATGAGTCCCTGCTGGGCGGTTGAAGCCACCAGTTTGCCATGAATGTCAAACACATGGCCGGTGGCAAAGCCTCTGGCTTCAGATGCACTGGGGCTGTCGCAATCATACAGCAACCAGTCATCGATTTGAAACGGCCGGTGAAACCACATGGCGTGGTCCAGACTGGCAAATTGTAGCCTGGGATCCAGGTAGGAGATGCCGTGTGGCAGTGTTGCGGTTGAGACCAGGTGAAAATCGGACACAAATGTCAATAAGGTCCGATGGCAAGCCTGGTCCGCTTCCAGTGGGTAGCGGGCTTTGAACCAGATGCGCTTGATGGGTTGCTTGGGCTCACTGTCAAACGGATCGACATCATCAACAAAACGAAATTCAAACGGCCCCTGGGTGGTCAGGGTGCGGCGCATTCTGGGTGACAGGTGTTTGATTTTATCACCGGGAATCAGGGTTTTTTCAGTTAAGTCATCGGGTTTAGGTACATCAGGCATGTCTTTTTGATGTTCCAGACCCGATTCATGACGCTGAAATGAAGCGGACAGTATCAGAATGGGTTTACCGTTCTGAATCGCCGAAACCCGTCGGTTACTAAAAGTTCTGCCATCACGGGCCCGTTCAACCTGGTATATCACTGGTTTATTACAGTCACCTTCCCTGAGGAAATAGGCATGCAAAGAATGCACCTGTTGATCTTTGGTGGTCTGATATGCTGCTTTAAGGGCTTGCGATAAGGCCTGACCACCAAAAATTCTTCCTGTGCCAATGTCCAGAGACTGGCCTCTGAACAGGTTTTCTTCCAGGTTTTCAAGGTCAAAGTAAGTCAATAGGTGGTTCAGTTCATTGGTAGTATTTTGCATGGCTGCCTATGTTTATCAGTTGAATGTTTTTCATCACAAAATCCCAGGGAAACAGTGGGCCCGGGTCTGTTTTTCTGCGCACCTTTTGCTGTGGGTCATTGGCGGCCGGGAGGGTGGATTGATCTATGTCTTCATGGCCAGTGATGTGTTGCAGACTGGGGATATGGCTGTGCAAGTGTTTGATCAACGCAATCAGGGCGTCAATTTGCTTGTCGGGGTAGGGTTCAGTCGGTTGCTGGTGTTGGCTGTGGTGCCAGTCAGGGTAGCGGCCCAGGTTGATCAACTCAATGCCAATCGAACTGGCGTTGTGTCCTTTGACATGATGGGCAATTTTTTCACGCTTGACCCAGCAATGGATTGAGCCATCCCGATCAATGTAATAATGCCCAGAGTTGCCTGTTCCGCTTGGGTAAAGGACTTTTTCACCGTATTCGCGGGCCATGGCCAGATCGGGCAATTCAGTACAGTGAATGACCAGCAAAGCGATGTCGGATAACGAACGGTCATCCAGGCTCGATTCGTAGGGCAGTGGGTTGGTTGTGATTTGCACAATGAAAGCCATTTTTGATTTGACTTAGTTTAGCAAATCCCCGGTCAACCTGTCACCCTCCTCATGGGGCAATTTATGACTCACTGATTGGTCTGTCTAAAACCCTGTGAAAACAGGTCAAAGGCGGTATAATTGGAAACCTGTAAAAACACGTTAATTGGTTTGCATTCAGGTGTTAAAACCAGTAGAATTCGCCGGCTATGGTTAAATCACTACCAGATTCAATCGAATTGAACGCTGCAGTCAGGAAGGAATGGCAGTTGACAGGAGCGGTTTTGTTGTCCGACCTGGATCGCATGCCCACTGAAATGATTCGTTCAGCAGATGCTGTGATTGAGTATGAAATTTATTTCAGACAATCGACTGCGGTATTGGGTGAAGCAGTGGTCAGAATCAAAGCTGATCTTGAATTAATCTGTCAGCGCAGCCTGGAGACGTTTAAGTTTCCATTGCGCAGTGATAACACCATAGGCTTTATCAGTGAGCTTGAAGATGAAGAAAAACTGGCCACCGATGTCTCACCGTCATGGGTGGAAGACATGCTGGTTGATCCAAAGGCGTTGATAGAGGATGAGATATTGTTGATGATTCCGGATGTACCGGTTAAGCCGGGTGCGGAATTAGACAGTCAGTACCTGAATGATCAGGATGACGACACAGCAGAAGAAGAGGTGGAAAACCCTTTCGCTGTATTGAAAGATTTAAAATAATTTTGGAGAACTCAAAATGGCAGTACAAAAGAGCCGTGTAACACCGTCGAAAAGAGGCATGCGACGCGGGCATGATAAATTGAAAGCAAGATCTTTATCAGTTGAGCCGGAAACCGGTGAAACTCACTTGCGTCATCACGTCAGCCCTGAAGGATTTTATCGTGGTAAAGAAGTGATCCAGTTTGAACAAGCTGACGCTGACGAATAAAGACTGATCAACAGCCTGTATGCACCAGTTGACATACAGTCGAACAGTTAACAAAATGGGTAAAGCAAACACTTTGCCCATTTTTTATTGATGAACAGTCAATTTCCAATCACCGCAATCGACCTGATGGGTGGCGATGACAGTCCGCTGACGCGATGGCGTGCGATCAATAAATACATCAAGCTAAACCCCAATCATGCATTCAAAGTCTACCTGGACGAATCCTGTATGCAGCAACACCAGCAGACATTCGCAGAGTGTCCTGACAACATCAGTCTGATCATCGCAGAGAATTCCATATTGATGGATGAATCTCCGATCCGTGCGTTGCGTCAAAAAAGAACCAGCAGCATGTCTGTGGCCATCAAAGCGGTGGCTGATGGTGAAGCTGATGCCATTTTGACAGCCGGTAATTCCGGCGCGCTGGTGGCACTGGCCAAATACTGGCTTAAAATGTCATCCACCATTGAAAGGCCTGCTTTGGCTACGGTGCTGCCAGGCAGCCCCAAACCCACTTTGCTACTGGACATTGGCGCCATGCTGGAATACCGGGCAGAGGACCTGTATGGGTTGGCTGAACTAGGTGCGCAGGTGGCGCCAGAATTACTGAACTGCGGACCAAGACCGGAAGTGGCGCTGCTGAATGTGGGTACTGAACACATCAAGGGTCATGACACCGTTCAGCAGGCAGATCGCCTGTTGCAGGATTCTGAACTGAATTATCTGGGTTTTTGCGAAGGAACTCACCTGTTTGCTGGTTTTGCTGATGTGGTGTGTTGTGATGGTTTTGTGGGTAACATTACCTTGAAAGCCTGCGAGGGGCTGATGCAACAGGTGCAAAGCAAACGACACCTGAAATGGTGGCAAAAATGGTTTTGCCAATTTAATGATGTGAATTTAAATCCGGCCCAATATAATGGTGCCTTGTTGTTGGGGTTGGATGGTTTGGTGGTCAAGGCCCATGGCAACAGTGATGAACAGGGTTTTTATCATGCCCTGGTCAAAACCGGCGAATGGATGACTAAAATCAAATAAAAATAACAACGTGTGGGATAGAAAATCATGAGAATTTATTCAAGAATTGCGGGGACTGGCAGCCATTTGCCTGAAAAGATTTTAACCAATGCCGATATGGAAAAATTGGTAGATACGGATGATCAATGGATACAGGAAAGAACTGGAATCAAACAACGACACGTGGCAGGAGACGGTGAGACTTCATCAACTTTAGGTCTCGCGGCTGCACAAAAAGCATTGGAAGCAGCTGGCATCACCGCCAAAGACATTGATTTAATCGTGGTGGGTACCACGACACCCGACCTGGTCTTTCCCAGCACTGCTTGTTTGATTCAGAAAGGCCTGGGTTGTTCAGGCATCACTGCCATGGATGTCAATGCGGCTTGTAGTGGTTCCATATATGCACTGAGTGTGGCCGATAAATTCATTCAGTCCGGCCAACATAAAAAAGCCCTGGTGATTGGCACCGAAACCCTGACGCGAATGGTTGACTGGACGGATCGCACCACCTGTGTGCTGTTTGGCGATGGTGCCAGTGCAATGGTGTTGGAAGCCAGTGATGAGCCAGGAGTTATGTCTACCCATTTGCATGCTGATGGAGCGCATGATCATTTGCTTAATGCCACAGTTGGGGTGTCCTCCGGATTGAAAAATGAGCCCAATGGTGGTTTAAAAATTCGCATGAAAGGCAATGAGGTTTTCAAAATGGCAGTGACCACATTGGGTCGCATTGTCAAAGAGACCCTTGTGGCCAACAAGCTGAAAAAAACCGACATTGATTGGTTGATACCACATCAGGCCAACTTGCGAATCATCACCGCCACGGCGAAAAAACTCAGCATGAATATGGACCAGGTTATTGTGACCGTAGATAAACACGGTAACACATCGGCCGCTTCTGTGGGACTGGCTTTGGATGAAGCCATCAGAAGTGGAAAAGTAGCACGTGGGGACGTGTTGTTATTAGAGGCCTTTGGTGGTGGATTCACCTGGGGTTCTGCACTGATCAAATACTGATTATCACTTTATAACAATGAAAAAAATAGCACTTGTTTTCCCTGGACAGGGATCTCAATCGGTGGGCATGCTGGACGGTTTAACTGACTTTCCTGCGGTTCTCGATTGTGTAAAGACTGCCAATGATGTGTTGAATATTGACTTGTTGTCAATGATCAACAACGGGCCGGCAGAATCACTCAACCAAACCCAGTGGGCCCAGCCTGCATTGCTCGCTGTTTCGGTGGGTATTTATCAAACCATCAATGCTCAGCAGAACATTGACGTGCCGGTGATGGCAGGCCATTCGCTTGGTGAATATTCGGCCTTGGTTTGTGCCGGGGCATTGAGCTTTGAAGCAGCCATTGATTTGGTACATAAACGTGGATTGTATATGCAGGAAGCCGTTCCCGCAGGCAGCGGTGCCATGGCAGCTGTACTGGGGTTGGATGAGGCCAGGGTCAGTCAGGCGTGCCAAGATGCTGAGGGCAGTGTCAGTCCGGCCAATTACAATTCACCCGGACAGATTGTCATTGCTGGTGCTGCAGAGGCGGTAGAACAAGCCGGACAACTGTGTGTGGCTGCGGGTGCCAAAAAGGTCATGCCGCTGGCAGTCAGCGTGCCATCACATTGTGAACTGATGCGGCCTGCGGCTGAACAACTGGCTGTGGACCTGAAACAGATCAGGTGGCAAAAGCCTGCCTGCCAGATTTTACATAACGTAGATGTACAAAGTCATGATGAGGCCGAGGCGTTGCAGCAAGCGCTGGTGGCACAATTGTATTCACCTGTTAAGTGGACTCAGACCATGGAAGCCATGCAGTCCATGAGGATTGAAGCAGTGGCTGAATGTGGGCCAGGCAAAGTATTGTCCGGTTTGTTTAAAAGATTCGATCGTCAATTAACCGTCACACCTTTGCTGAACAGCAAAGGCATCATGCAAATTCTGGAGGGAACATCATGAGCACAAAACAACAAATTGCCCTGGTGACAGGGGCCAGCCGGGGTATCGGCAAAGCCATCGCTAACTGTCTTTCAAAAGCCGGTTTTTTGGTTGCCGGAACAGCCACATCAACCGGTGGTGCAGCGGCCATCTCTGAATACCTGAAAGACACTGGTGGTTTGGGTCTGGTGTTGGATGTGGCAGATCAGGAAAGCATTGATGCCTGTTTGAAACAATTAAAAGAAACCATTGGGTTACCAACGGTGTTGGTAAACAATGCCGGGGTCACCAATGACAAATTATTGATGCGGATGAGTGTTGAGGACTGGGATCAGGTCATTAACACCAATCTGTCATCCATTTACAAAATGAGTAAAGCCTGTATCAGAGGCATGATGAAAGCCAAAACCGGGCGCATCATCAACATTGGTTCAGTCATCGGCAGTATGGGTAACCCGGGGCAGAGTAACTATGCAGCAGCTAAAGCCGGCATGATTGGTTTCAGTAAATCGTTGGCCAGCGAAGTGGGTTCCAGGGGAATTACTGTCAATGTGGTTGCGCCAGGTTACATCCAGACGGACATGACCGATGAGTTGGATGAAGGTCAACGCAAGCAGTTACTTGAGCAGGTGCCATTGAAGCGGCTAGGACAACCCGAAGACATTGCCCAAACGGTGTTGTTTCTGGCCTCGGCTGCCGGGTCATACATCACCGGAGAAACCATTCATGTGAATGGTGGGATGTACATGTCCTGATGTGCTGAGGCTTAATCATACAGACGTTTGAAACAAATTGCGGGTGATTCCTTGAATATCCCGACCCCACCACTATTTAGGGGTGGAATATTTTATAAACCTTGCATACAATATGCTTTTTTACATAGGTAAACACTAAATGAGTGACGTAGAAAATAAAGTCAAAGAAATCGTGATTGAACAGTTGGATTTGGATGTGGAAGTATCTGAACTGAATAACTCTTCATCTTTTGTTGATGATCTGGGAGCTGATTCACTGGACACTGTGGAGCTGGTTATGGCTCTGGAAGAAGAGTTCGAGTGTGAAATTCCTGAAGAAGATGCAGAGAAAATCACCACAGTTCAACAAGCCATTGATTACGTGACAGAAAACGCCTGATCATTTTTTGCTGAATGAATTCATTAAAAAGCTGCGATTGATTCGTGGCTTTTTGAGTTTTAAGGGTTCGAATTGAATCCGCAGAACGGGGACACACATGAATAAACGCAGGGTCGTTGTAACTGGCATGGGAATCATTTCGCCAGTTGGAAACACACTCAAACAAGCTTGGGACAACATCGTGAACGGAAACAGCGGTATTGCACCCATAACACACTTTGATACCAGTGATTTTACGGCAAAAATAGCCGGTGAAATCAAGAACTTTGATGTCAAAGACTACCTATCACCTAAAGAATCAAAAAAAATGGATCCGTTCATACATTACGCCATGGCTGCCGGCCAGGATGCAATGAATGATTCAGGACTTGAGGTGACTGCTGAAAATGCCGAGCGGATCGGGGTGTATGTAGGAGCTGGTATTGGAGGGATTCTGGGTATCCAGAACACCACAGAGACCTGGTTGGAAAAAGGGCCAAGGCGGATTTCACCATTTTTCATTCCAAGCACCATCATCAATATGGCATCTGGACATCTGAGTATTAAATATGGTTTGAAAGGCCCCAATCTGGCAATGGTTTCGGCATGTAGTTCTGCGACTCACAGCATTGGTATGGCTTATCGTTCAATCGTTTATGGTGATGCTGATGTCATGCTTTGTGGTGGAGCAGAATATGCCTCTACTCCGATTGCCATTGGTGGGTTTTCACAATCCAAAGCCTTGTCTACCCGCAATGAAGACCCGGCCGGAGCATCACGGCCATGGGATATGGAGCGTGATGGTTTTGTTCTGGGTGACGGTGCTGGTGTTATGGTCATTGAAGAATATGAACACGCGGTTAAAAGGGGGGCCAGAATTTATGCAGAACTGTCTGGTTTTGGCATGAGTTCAGATGCCCACCACATGACATCGCCATCGCCTGGTGGAGAAGGCGCTGCCCGTTGCATGGTCAATGCAATCAATGATTCAGGCTTTAACAGCGATGAGTTTAATTATGTCAATGCCCATGGAACATCAACACCACAGGGTGACAAAGGCGAGAGCGATGCGGTGAAAGTGGCTTTTGGTGATCATGCCCGTCAGATGGCGGTTTCATCAACCAAATCAATGACAGGACACTTGTTGGGGGCCGCCGGTGGCATTGAGGCTATTTTCAGTGTTATGGCCATCAATGATCAAATCCTGCCGCCAACCATCAACCTCAGTAATCCTGATCCGGAATGTGACCTTGATTATGTTCCGAACACGGCACGTGATGCCCAGGTTGATGTGGTTATGTCCAATTCTTTTGGCTTTGGTGGTACCAATGGTTCATTGGTGTTTAACCATTTAAAAGCCAGGTCCTGAGCATCTGCATTTGATAGAGCAAAAACTCACTGAAAAACCCGACTTTCTGGCCCTTGCGGCCGAGCAGCCGGGTTTTTTTCCGGCCTTGCTGGAAAGTCAGTCATACCAGGCCAGTATTGGGCAGTTTGATGTGTTGTTTGCTGCTCCTGATGTTGAGTTGGTGGCCTTTGATCATGAACAGTTTCAGCACTTGCTGGAAACGATCAACTGTCAACCCAATGAGCAGCGTTCGCTGTTGCCTTTTCAATCGGGGTGGTTGGTTTATTTTTCATATGAATCGGCCTATCTGATGGAGCCGAAACTGGCTCATTTGATACAACCTTCCAAGGAACCGCTGGCCATTGCCATTCATTGTCAGGGAGCCCTGGTGTATGACCGCAAGAATCAGCAAACCTGGGTTTGTGGTGCATCTGAACAGGCCGTGACTGAAATTTTGTCCCGCTGTCAGTATGATCCTCAATGGTTGCCAGGCGCTGTGTCGATTGAAGATTGGTACGAAGAACCCGGACAACAGTTTACCGCTGCAGTGGAGCAGGCCAAAGCACTGATTGTTTCGGGTGATATCTATCAGGCTAATTTATCAAGGCAGTACACGTGCCGACTGCAAGAGGGTACCGCTGCTGTTGATGTGATGGCGCGTCTTAAACAGGCCAATCCGGCACCCTTTGCGGCTTTTCTACAAGTCAATGATTTTGCGGTGGTCAGCAGTTCTCCAGAGCGGTTACTGGGTATCAGTGAAGGGTGGGTTGAAACCCGGCCGATTGCCGGAACCCGGCCACGCGGTACTGATGAGCAGACTGACCAGGCGCTGATTGAAGAACTGATCAATACCCCCAAAGAACAGGCCGAACACATCATGTTGATTGATTTGGAGCGTAATGATGTTGGCAAAGTGTGTCAGATTGGCACCGTTGAGGTGGATGAGTTGATGGTCATTGAGTCTTACCAGCATGTCCATCACATAGTTTCCAATGTCAAAGGCAAGCTGTTGCCGGACGTGTCTGTGGTTGATGTCATTCGGGCCTTGTTTCCAGGTGGTACCATCACTGGTTGCCCTAAAATACGTTGTATGCAGGTTATCCATGACATCGAATCGAGACCAAGGGGTTGTTATACTGGCAGCATGGGTTACATCAATCACAATGGTCAGGTTGACCTGAATATCCTGATCAGGACAGTAGAAATCAATGGGCGGCAATTGACATTCAATGCCGGAGCCGGGATTGTGTATGATTCTCAGGCAGCGGCTGAGCTGACTGAAACCAGGCACAAAGCCCAGGGCATGATTCGGGCCCTCGAAATGGACGCCATATGATTTTGGGTGCGTCTTTTGCGACCTCTGATCCGGAGCAGTGGCTTAACCGGGCATTGTTTTATGGCGATGGGATATTTGAAACCATGCGTTTTGCTGGCGGACAAATTCCTTTATTCAAATGGCATCAACAACGGATGAATGGCGGCCTTGAACGGTTGCACTTGGATCAACCTGACTGGCCGGCGATTATCACGGTCATCGGTCAGATGCCAAAGGAACTGGTATCATCTGCGGTTATCAAATTGGTGGTGTTCAGAAAAACCCAGCACAGGGGTTATCAGCCAGCTACCCAAATGTCAGAATGGTTGTTGCTGGCCGAACCTTTTGCCCCTGATCAGAAAACGACGTACACACTTGGTGTGGCCACTGGACGCCTGGCTGATCAGCCAATGCTGGCAGGTATGAAACACCTCAACCGGCTGGAACAGGTAATGGTGGCTGATGAGTTGAATGACCAGGATGTGGATGATTTATTGGTCTTGAATCAGCAGGGTAACGTGATCGAAACAACCAGGCAGAACCTTGTGGTGGTAAAAGATGGTCAGTTACTGACTCCTGATTTGTCTTTGTGCGGGGTCAGGGGTGTGGCTTTGGAGTGGTTAAAATCACAGTATAATGTCAGGGAAACATCCTTTGAAATCAATGATATGCTGCGGTTTGATGAGGTTTTACTTGGCAATTCATTGCATGGTTTCAGACCAGTCAGCCAAATCAAAGGCCTGGATTCAATTGGCACAGCCCGACAGGTTCACGGTAAAATAAGCGATTTGTGGAATCGTCTGTTCAAAGCATGAAGAAAACACTGTTGTTGCTATTGTTATTGATGCTGCTGGTTGGGGCTGGCTTTGTGGGCTGGCATTACAAAGCTTACCGGGATTTTTTGAATCAACCGGTATTTGTCACGTATCCTGTGGTGTTGGAGATTGACAAAGGGACTTCTTACGGTCATTTTGTACAGATGGTTAAAAGTCAACAAGGACAGGGTGAACTTATTTACTGGAAACTACTGGCCAGGCTCAATGACGTGCAGCACAAAATCAAGGCTGGGGAATTTGAAATCAGTCAGGCCATGACTCCCCTTGAATTGATTGATTACATTGACGGCAATCAGGTCAAAACATATGCCATCACACTGGTTGAAGGACATAACTGGAAACAAATCAGAGCCCAATTAAAATCGAGTGATATCAGGCAAGTGGCGTCTGACATGACAGAAGAGCAATTGATCAATTGGCTGGGAATCGAAGCCGGTCATCTGGAAGGGCAGTTTCTACCAGAGACTTATCAATATACCCGGGACGAATCCGATCTGGATGTGCTGGTCAGGGCCCATCAGGCGATGAAACAAGTGCTTAACGATGCCTGGTCAGGAAGGGTTGATGGGTTATTGCTGAAGTCTCCATATGAACTCTTGATTCTGGCATCAATCATTGAAAAAGAAACCGCGGTGAGCACTGAGCGCAACATCATTTCCGGGGTTTTTCACCGACGGCTGAAGCAAGGCATGAAGCTACAAACCGATCCCACCGTCATTTATGGAGTAGGCGACGCCTATGCAGGAGACATCACCCGTCAGCATCTGGTCACAGATACGCCATATAACACCTACACCCGCAAGGGATTGACTCCGACACCCATCGCCATGCCAGGAGCTGCTTCCATCAGGGCGGCGGCACACCCCAATGAGGGTAAAGAGTTGTATTTTGTGGCCAACAATCAGGGTGGTCACACTTTCAGTGAGACCTATGAACAACACCAACAGGCAGTCGCTGCCTATCTCAGGGGGAACTGATGACTGACAAAGGACGATTCATCAGCCTTGAGGGTTCGGAAGGGGCGGGTAAAAGCACCGCCATGAATGCCATTGCTTCGGTCCTGGATGACTGGGGAATTGATTTCATAAAAACCCGGGAGCCGGGTGGTGAAGCCAATGCTGAACGGATCCGCGAGTTGTTGTTACACAGTGAGCACCTGGATGACAACACAGAGCTGTTGTTGATGTTTGCAGCGCGCAATGAGCATCTGGTGAAAACCATCCGACCAGCCCTGGAAAAAGGGATTTGGGTGGTGTCAGACCGTTTTGTTGATGCCAGTTTTGCATACCAGGGATTTGGCCGGAACATTGCCTGGTCAACCATCGAATATTTAGAGGATTGGGTTGTTGCTGACACCAGGCCGGATTTGACGGTCTACCTGGATGTGGATCCCCTGACAGGGCTTAAACGTGCTGCCAGGCGATCAGCCAAAGACCGGATTGAAAAGGAAAGTATTCATTTTTTCAATAACATACGGAAAGGTTATTGGCAAAGACTTGAACAAAATCCTCAGCGAATCAAGCGGGTTGATGCCAATCAGGACATACAACAGGTCACGACTGATGTCATGAATGTTCTCAACACTTACCGGGAGCAACTACAATCATGAATCTGTTTTGGCTGACCAAACATCAACAGCAATGGCAGGCGTCGATCAAGACAGATCACAAGCCTCAGGCGGTCATCATCAGCGGTCATCAAGGGGTTGGCAAAAAATCACTGCTGGATTTGTTGCTGGCTGATTTATTGTGTGGCGCACAGCAGCCAGCCTGTGGCGCATGCCAGAATTGTCGGTTATTCCAACTCGGCTCTCATCCTGACATCAAAAAGCTGGTGCCGGACAAAAACCTGATTAAAGTCAGTATGGTCAGAGAAGTGACGCAATTTTTCACCTCAACTCCACACTGTTCAGCGCACAAAGTGGCCATCATTGAAGAAGCTCATCTGATGAATAAGGCTGCGGCCAATGCACTGCTGAAAATCCTGGAGGAGCCACCTGGCAGTGGCATGCTGTTCCTGATCACCAACCATAAACAAAGCCTGATGCCCACCATCCGCAGCCGGTGCGTGGAACTGGCGGTTCATTTGACTCCTGATGAGGAGCTCAGGTTGCCAGATTGGCTGAGTGAACAAGGTGATTGGCAGGTTGACCAGATTGTGGATGCCCTGCAGTTGAGCGATCATCACCCCTTGTCGGCTTTACAGATTTTGCAGGATGAACAGCTGGATTTGGTCAATGAACATCTGGATTTGATTCTCCAGGTGCTGAGCGGACAGGCTTCTGTGTCTGCAGTAGCCAGGCAGTTGAGTGAGTTGGAAGACCTGCAATTCTGGCAACACTTGCAGCGATATTTTTTGGGGCTCATCAAAAGTCTGTTAAACCCTCGGATACCAGAAATCAATGCGGCTCATCCATTAAATCAGTTCATGAAGAAAGCCCCGAAAGTGGTTCATATTCTTATTGAATTAAATGATTTAATACAGATGATTATGGTAAACTTAAATACTCAAATAAAGAAACAATTGCTGATTGAGTCAGTATTGATTGAAATCAAAAAGCCATTCAATGGTGGGAGGTAATCATGGCATTTGCGGGAAACATGGCCAAAAAGGGGATATTGTCCCTCAATATACAAGGTGCTGCAGAATTGCATCAGTGTTTCATGCCTTATGTTGCCAACGGCGGCTTATTCATCAAAACCACCAATAAATACAAACTGGGTGATGATGTGTTTTTGATCTTGACGCTGGATGATGATGAGCGAATGCCCATTACTGGTAAAGTCATTTGGATTACGCCCAAAGGTTCTCAAGGAGGACGCATGCAGGGTATTGGTGTACAACTCAGCGACAACGCTGACATGGAAGTGGTTAAAACCAAAATCCAAAGTATTCTGGCTCCGTATTCCGGTGACGACATTCCTACTTTTACCATGTAATAATGAGTGAATTTCTCAGCAGTCATGAATTGCTCAATCTGGAAGAAGAGCTGCGCGTTGCTAACCAACTGCTTTACGTGGAAAAAAAGTCCAATGAAGGGGTGGCTAAAAGCTTCAAGTCTTTGTCTCTGAGAACCGGTTGGGCTACCTATTTATGGTCAGATGGCGAAGGGTTGTTGAATCTTAAAAGCTCAGAACCGGCGGCCCCTAAAACAGATCAGTTTGACCTGGCCATCAAGTTTGCCCTGGCCAGAAAACATTTTTCAGTGTTTGTGTTTCCCATCAATACCAAAGAAGCCTGGTTGCAGGCCAAATTGTTTTTTTCGACCAATCAGCCTGATTTATCAGGGGTGGTCAAATGCCTGTTTATTTTGCCGGTCGGCAAAGATCATCCGTTTTTTCTGAGACATGGCAAAGCCATTCAGTTGAATATGGGCCTGGATGGAAATTATGTGTTGCGCGATGGACAATGGGTGAGTGCCAATGAGCTTCCATGACCATAACGTACTGATCGCCTGCAGTGATAAAAAAGACAGGCTGCAGTTTTTTAATTATTTTGATGACCTGGACGCAGAAAAAATCTACACCGCCAGTGATGTTGAGCAAATGCATGAATTGTTGGCTGAGAATGAAGAACAATTCACTATTCTGGCATTTGAGATCTCCTCACAGTGGATTAAAAATCTGGAAAAAATCAATCAAATCAAAAACCAGCATCCAGAACTTAAACTGATTGCGCTGGTGGCCATGAACGTAAACCTGACACCACGACAACACGGTGAAATTGAAAAAATGGTTGATGGCATGTTCTATTCACCTGTTACCCAGCAGGAGTTGCTGGCCAAAGGTACCGCTCAGGTAGGTGAACGTGAGTCTGTCACCAGGATTCACAGTGAAGAGTTGGAGGCGTTCCTGAATGTACACTTTCAACTGACCAGCTTACCTAAATTATTGGTGGAAGTTGACAGTCATAAAATACTGCAGGCCAATGAAGCCATGTTGCAGCAATTTGATGTCAAAGGTGCTGCCATCAGAGGGTTGGTATGGCATGAAATTTCAAACATCAAAAAGGACAAGGAAATCACCAGGCTGAAAAGCCAGCTGAATGAGGCAGGGCAATTGAATAAAATGGTGCTGCTGAATTTTGGTCACGGATATGTGCCGGTCAATCTTTACCTTTATTCAGTGGTTTTTGACAACAAAACCTATTACCTGGCCGAGTTATTTGATCAAACCAAACAACAGTTTCAGCAAATGTTTTTGCGTTTCCTGAATGAAGTTACGCGCATTAATTTCACAGAAAACAGAGATAAGACCACCATGCAGAATATGTTGCGATGGGTGGGGTTTGAGTTTTGTTTTATCGTGCAAAAAGAACTCAGCGATCAATACAATCAAAAGATTTGGGACGTCTCTTTAAACAATTATGTGGATCACTTTGTACAGAGTAACCACGACTTCATCAATCGTAAGCTGGCAAAAGACCAGATATTTGATGTGCGGGAACAAGCCAATAAGAAAATACCGGCCGATGAATTCCTTAATTTCTATGGTGTGAGCTCATTGGTGGCTTATAACTGTTCAGTCGACGATCAAAGCCAGAGTGTGTTAGTGGCTGGTGGCATGAAGCCAGTGAAGAATTGGGATTCAGTTAAATTGCTGTTTCATCAAATGGCCTTGCATTTCAAACAGACCATGGCTTTCAAAGCCTTGAAAAAATCACATGAGTCTGAAAGTCAGTATGATGTGTTGACCGAATTGATGAATCGTCGCTACATCGTCAAAACCATAGAGCAATCCATTGACATTGCGCTGAAAAAACGCCATACCCTGGCCGTTATGTTTCTTGATCTGGACCGATTTAAGGTGATCAACGATTCATTGGGACATGATGTGGGTGATGATGTGTTGGTGAGTATTGCCAATATCCTCAAGAAAAATGTCAAAAATCATGGTGTGGCCGCCCGTTATGCTGGTGATGAATTTTTGATTTTGTTGAACCAGAACATCAGTAAATCACAGGTTAACCAGATTGCTGAAACCATACTCAAGGATGTGGCCAATCCCATCAAACTGAAAAATGGCAGTGAAATCAACCTGACCATTTCGCTGGGAATCGCCTATTTTCCTGAGCATGGTACCAGTGTCAACAAGCTCATTAAACATGCAGATATTGCCTTATATAATGCCAAGCTGAATGGCAAAAACCGATACACGGTCTACAGCGAGGAATTGGACGGTGATCAGGCCAAGCAAAGTGAAGAAATGGTCAGAAACTTGCAAGCGGCCATTGAATTGGATCAGATTGAAGTTTATTACCAACCTAAAATCAATGCCAGTACAGAAGACATCATGGGTTTTGAAGCCCTGGTCAGGTGGGAACACCCTGAATTGGGTATCATCAGTCCTGGTCTGTTCATTCCACTGGCCGAACAATCAGAATTGATCTTTCCAATTGGATTGTTGGTGATTGAAAAAGCCTGTAGGGCATTGAAGCAGTGGCAGGAACAATTCAAACTGCCTTTGACCATGTCGGTCAATTTATCGCCTATTCAGCTGAATGACAAAGATTTGATTAAGAAAATCAACCGGATCATTGAAGAAACGGCGGTATATCCCAAACACCTCGATTTTGAAATTACTGAGAGTGAAAAATTCAAAAGTGTCAAAGATGCATTATTGATGTTCAAAAAAATAGTCAATCTTGGCTGCACCTTATCCATTGATGATTTCGGAACCGGACACTCAACCCTGGATTATTTGCGGAAGATTCCAGCCAAAACTTTGAAAATAGATCAGGTGTTTGTCAAAAACATTGGTTTGAGTCCTGACGACGAAGCCATCCTGGACGCAACCATTGATATGGCCAAAAGGGTGGGTCATTTCATCGTCGCTGAGGGTGTTGAAACCGAAGAACAGAGACAATACTTAACCAGCAAAGGTTGTGATTATTTTCAGGGTTATTTATTCAGCAGACCCGTCCCAGCTTCGGAAATTGACCGCATTCTGACAGATCGGGAAAAAATCCTGAAAAAAAACTGATCCGGGTGAACTAATCTCAGGGTATTAAGTCCAAGCAGGCAAATGAATGAAAACTCAAGAAGATAAGATGTCTGAAAAAACACTTGATGCAGAACTGGTTGAGCAAGCCAAAAAAGGCGGCATGCAGGCGTTCGAATTGTTGGTCAACAGATACCAACAGCGGGTTGCCAATGTGATTGCTAAATTTATCCGTGATCGTGATGAGATACAGGATGTGGCCCAGGAGGTCTTCATCAAAGTGTTCAGGGCCTTACCAAAATTTCGTGGCGACAGTTCTTTTTATACCTGGATTTACAGGATCGCTGTCAACACTTCAAAAAACCACTTGGTGTCGAAGTCCAGAAGAATTCAAAACACCCAATTGGAATTTGAAGAAGCCGAATCATTCGCCAATAATGAAGATCAGCGGAACTTAGATACCCCGGATGCTGTCTATGCCCGCGGAGAGTTAGAAAAGACCATGGCCAAAGCCATTGACGCTTTGCCAGGTGAGTTGAAATCAGCCATCATCATGAGGGAAGTGGATGGTTTGAGTTACGAAGCAATTGCCGCACAGATGGATTGTCCCATTGGTACAGTCCGGTCCAGAATATTCAGAGCCAGAGATGCCATCGACCAGGCACTCAGACCGTTGCTTGAAAATGAGAGTATGAGAAAACAAAATGTCAGATAAATCCAACCAAAACATGTCAGAACTGATGGATGGTGAATTGAGCAGTGATTGCAGTAAATTCCTGATCAAACGCATGCAGTCTGATGACCAATTAAGTCGCAGTTGGCACAATTACCACATGCTGCGATCTGGCTTGCAAAAAGATCACAATGCGCCTTTGATGAGTGATTTGGGTGCCCAGGTAGTGGCTCGTATTCAGCAGCAACCCCCAATGGTTGAAGAACTAGCTACATCAGGAGGTTGGTTCAGGTCTGTTGCAGGTGGAGCGATTGCTGCATCAGTGGCTTTGTTTGCCGTGTTGATGCTGACCCCACAGACTGATGATAATTCCGGGGTGCCAGGTCTGCAGCATCAGTTGTTTGCCAAAACCTCCAGCCAGGTCATTAATCCGCCAAGAGCAGCCGTTGCCAGGGTGGCGCAACCGGTCAGTTACTCCAGATACCCTTCATTGACGCCTCAGATTCAGCAGTATCTGGACGAATCCAACAATCAGCCAGCCATTCCGGTGTATTACAACAGTGAATATGTCGATCAAATGATGATCAAAACCAGAGTGACCTCCCGGCAAGTTGCTGAGGAATGAAGCGACAGGCACTGGTGGTGTCACACGATGGTCATTCGTTGACCCTCAGGTTACAACAAACTGCGCGTTGTGCAGGTTGTCCCAAAAACTGCAATGAACCGTTATTTTCATTATTCGGTGGTCGCAGTGATGAATTGACTTTATCGGAAAACCACCCCGACTATCAGTTGAACAGTGATGATGGGTTGTTCGAACAACCCATGTCAGGTCAGCTGGTGGAACTTTCATTTGATCTTCAGCAACTCATGTCAACCAGTGCCAGGTTTTATCTGATGCCATTGGTGCTGATGGTAGTTTTTGCTTTGCTTGGTCATGTGACGGCTAGCAAATTATCATTCAATACAGACGTCGGTGCTTTATTTGGAGTGCTGGTTTCCTGGTACCTAAGTTTTCAATTGATGCGGGGAAAAATTTTCCCTAAGGTCTTGAAAAACAGGCCGAAAGTCACGATTTTAAAAATCAATGGCACTTCGTCCTGAAACAGCAGTCAGAAGCCTCGATGAACTGAATGACACTGCTATCGCCAATCAAATTTTTGGGCATGTGGGGATGGATCATGGTTTCTTGAGCGATGAGGTGTTGTGATTATTTTCACAGCACAGCCACTAAACTGGCAGAGTGTCACGTGTTAATTCATTTAATAACGTTTCAATTTTGATGGAGCTTACGCATGAAAAAATATATGATTTTGGTGATGTTGGTCATCAGTTACCCGTCATCAGCCAAGACTTCCGGGTTGCCCGATTTTGTTGAACTGGCTAAACAAACCGGACCAGCCGTGGTCAATATTGTGGCCAGAGATAATGCAGATAACAATCCTTCTACAAACCAGCAAAACGATGAATTGTTCCGTTTTTTTGGAATTCCGGATCAACCCCGTGACCGGGTTTCAGGTGGGACAGGTTTTATCATTGCCAGTGATGGTTTGATCCTGACCAATCGCCATGTCATTGATGGTGCCGACAAGATCACTGTTACATTGCTGGATCGTCGTGAGTTTGAAGCAGAGCTGGTAGGAGAAGATCAGGCCAGTGACATCGCTTTGTTGAAAATAGATGGCGCCAACCTCCCTAAACTTCAACTGGGCTCGGCCGAAGATTTACAAATTGGTGAATGGGTGATGGCCATTGGATCACCCTTAAGTTTTGAGAACTCAGTCACCAAAGGGATTGTCAGTGCCAAAGGAAGACAGGTGGGTGGTCAGCAATACGTGCCATTCATTCAGTCAGATGTGCCCATCAACCGGGGTAATTCCGGCGGACCATTGATTAACCTCAAAGGTGAGGTGGTTGGCATCAACACACTGATTTATTCCAATACGGGTGGTTACATGGGAATCTCATTCTCTGTGCCCATTGATGTGGCGATGAATGTGGCCAATCAATTGCAGGCCAATGGATCTGTGAGCAGGGGATTGCTGGGAGTCGGCATTGATGATGTGAATCAAGCCATGGCTGATTATTTGGGAATGGATAAACCCCTGGGGGCATTGGTCAACCAGGTTTCAGAAGGCAGCGCGGCTGAAAAAGCCGGTATCCAAGTGGGTGATGTGATTGTCAGATTTGATGGAAAGTCCATCAAAACACGTCAGTCCTTGCCGCCGGTTGTTGGAAGTGTCATGCCTGATACGGAAGTAACGGTTGACGTTTTCCGGGATGGCAAGACCCGACAATTAGTCGCTAAACTGGATGCTTTGAACGATAACTTGCAGGCCAGTAGTGGCAACAACGGCACCAATGAAATTCAGGCAGGCATTGGTTTTTCAGTGAGCATGTTGTCTGAACAGGATAAAGAACGCACCGGTGAAACCGCTGGTGTGATTGTGACTGACATCACCGAAAAAGATGTGGAACGAGCCAATCTGCGGGTTGGCGCCGTGATTAAACGGATTGGTAAAAAGGACATCAGAAACCTGACTGACTTCAGTGAGGCCATTGAATCGCTTAAGCCCGACGAACCATTGGTGTTATTGGTCAGACAAGGGCCCGGGAATACTTTTATTGTGATTGAACGGTAACCGTTATCAGTATAAAATACCCCAACAAATCCCATGACTTCATGGGATTTGTTGTTTTTAATCGCACAAAATGAACCCAGGCCACGAAACCTTTAATGAAAAACATCCGTAACTTTTCCATCATTGCCCATATTGACCATGGCAAATCCACTTTGGCTGATCGCTTTATTCAGTTGTGTGGAGGACTCGCCGATCGGGAGATGGCGCAACAAGTGCTTGATAGCATGGACATTGAACGTGAACGGGGCATCACCATCAAATCCCAGGCAGTGTGCCTGTCATTTGAGTCCGCATCAGGCGAAGTGTATCAGTACAACCTCATTGACACCCCAGGTCATGTGGATTTTTCATATGAGGTTTCACGTTCTTTGGCAGCCTGTGAGGGTGCATTGCTGGTGGTTGATGCCGCACAAGGGGTTGAAGCCCAGTCTGTGGCCAATTGTTATACAGCCATAGAGATGGGTTTGGAAGTGATTCCAGTGATCAATAAAATTGATTTACCATCTGCTGACGTTGAACGTGTTAAGCAGGAGATTGAGGAAATCATTGGAATTGATGCTTCTGATGCCTTGCTGGTTTCAGCCAAAACCGGTCAGGGTATTCAAGGTGTTCTGGAAGCCATTGCGGAACTGATTCCTGCTCCCAAAGGGTCACCTGAAGCCCCCTTACAGGCTTCGATCATTGATTCCTGGTTTGATAATTACCTGGGTGTGGTCTCACTGGTCAGGGTGTTTAACGGTGAATTGTCAGTCAAAGAAAAAATTAAGATCATGTCTTTGAAAAGTGAGCAAATGGTTGACGGGCTCGGGAAATTCACCCCAAAACGAACGCCTGGCACCTCGTTAAAATGCGGTGAAGTCGGTTATGTGACCGCCTCAATCAAAGATGTTCATGGTGCACCGGTTGGTGACACGATCACAACAGTTAAAAATCCGGCCAAAGAACCGCTTGCTGGATTCATGCAATCTCAACCCCGGGTGTTTGCCGGATTATTTCCCACCTCGGCCGATGATTATCAGGGCTTACGTGAAGCGCTGGAAAAACTGCGTTTAAACGATGCCTCTTTGACTTTTGAACCTGAATCGTCAAGCGCTTTGGGTTTTGGTTTTCGTTGCGGTTTTCTTGGCATGCTGCATATGGAAGTTATTCAGGAACGCATTGAACGTGAATTTGATATCGATATGATCACCACTGCACCGACCGTGGTGTATGAGTTGATTGATCGCAATGGTGAGACCCGTATGCTGGATAATCCAGCGGATTTGCCAGAAATGTTCGATGAAATCAGAGAACCGATTATTGATGCAAACATCTTGTTGCCGCAGGATTTTGTGGGTCCGGTGATCACCTTGTGCATCGAAAAACGAGGGGTTCAGAAAAACATGCAGTATCTGGGTAATCAGGTCCAATTGACTTTTGAATTGCCATTGAGTGAGGTGGTACTGGATTTCTTCGATCGTTTGAAATCTGTCAGTCGCGGGTATGCTTCCTTTGAATATGAATTCAGCCATTATCTGGCCGGCCCATTCATCCGCCTGGATATCCTGATCAATGGTGACCGGGTTGACGCGTTGTCAGTGCTTACCCACCGTGAAAATGCCCAGAAAAGAGGCCGTGAATTAACCGAACGCCTGAAAGAACTCATTCCGCGTCAAATGTTTGATGTGGCGATTCAGGCTGCCATTGGCTCGCAAATCATAGCCAGAACCACCGTTAAAGCGTTGCGCAAGAACGTTACGGCTAAATGCTATGGTGGTGATGCCACCCGGAAGAAAAAATTATTGGAAAAACAAAAAGCCGGCAAGAAAAGAATGAAACAAATTGGCCGCGTTGAAGTGCCGCAGGAAGCCTTCTTGGCTGTATTGAAAGTAGATAAATAGAGGAAGCAGAGACGTGAGTGACGTACATTTTGATTTTGAAGCTTTTCTGGCCATTGCCAGTTTAGTAACCTTCATTTGCTGGATCACAGCCAAAATTAAGTTTCAGGGTAAAGAGCCTGACAATCAAGGTTTCATGACTTCTGTCATTGCATTTGGGTATTCCTTTTTTCCAGTGTTCATCTTTGTGTTGGTGGTCAGAACGTTTGTTTTTGAACCATTCCGAATTCCATCCGGGTCAATGATGCCAACCTTACTGACTGGTGACTTCATTTATGTAAACAAGTTTTCTTATGGCTTGAAAATGCCGGTGTTTCATAACACATTGATTGAAGTGGGGCATCCGGAACGTGGTGATGTGGTGGTCTTCCGGTACCCGCCCAATCCCAAGGACGACTACATCAAACGAGTGATAGCAGTTCCAGGAGATCAGGTTTTTTATGATGCCAAACGGAAAATGGTTTACCTCAACGGCGAGCCGGTAAAACAAGATGTAGACGGTCAATATGAAGGGTTTCTTGACTCTAATCCCAGTGACCGAAGAATGAATATTCAGAAAACTGAATATTTAACTGACGAAGGTCATAAATTATTGACGGTCAATGGTGCGAACCAACAGAAAAATTTTAAATACACCAGTTTAAAGGTGCCCGAAGGGCATTATTTTGTCATGGGCGATAACCGTGACAATTCTTCTGACAGTCGTGTTTGGGGGCTGGTGCCTGAACGCAACCTGGTGGGTGAGGCTAAATTCATCTGGATGCATTGGCGGATCCCACATTTTTGGGAAGGCCTGAAACGCATTGGCACGAGAATTAAATAATTATTTCTATCTGATCAGGTCGGACGATATAATAAAACCCACAATTGAGATAAATGAATAGAGGACAATCCATGAAATCTTTAAAAAAAGCACAAGGCATCACATTAATCGGATTTATATTCGGTTTGGTTATTTTGGGTGTTTTCGTATATGCAGGCATGCAAATTGGCCCTGTTTACATGAACCACATGAATGTGGTCAAAGCCATGAAAACGGTGGCAGATGAATCTGGAAATTCATCTCCAAGTGAAATCAAAAACCGCTTGGCTAAAATCCTCGATGTCAGTTATGTTGACCAGGTTAACGCCAAAGACTTCAAAGTCATCAGAGGCAATGGCAGGGAGCTGGAAGTCAAATATGAAGTTGAAAAATCATTCTTTTACAACTTATCGTTTTTAATGAAATTTGAAGAACGGGTTCAACTGAACTAATCCTTTGAATATTCTGGGTCAGACAATCAACTGGCAAGATGCTGGTTTAATTAAGCAGGCGTTGACCCACAGAAGTCGCGGAAAGCACAATAATGAAAGACTGGAGTTTCTGGGAGACTCCATCCTTTCACTGGTGGTGTCCAACCACCTATACAATCAATACCAACAATTAACAGAAGGCGAGCTTTCCCGATTGCGCTCACAATTGGTGAAGGGGAAAACCCTGGCAGCTGTGGCACGGCATTACAACCTTGGCCCGCAAATCATACTGGGGCCTGGAGAGATTAAATCTGGTGGAGTCAATAAGTCCTCAGTGCTGGCTGATGCGGTAGAAGCAGTGTTTGGTGCGGTTTATCTCGATCAGGGCTATGTGGTAGCCAGCCAATTCATCGAGCAGGTGTTACAACCCTGGTTGCAACAGATTGATCCGACCACCATAAGAAAAGATGCCAAATCTGAGTTGCAGGAAATTTTACAAAAACAGGGGCTTGAGTTGCCGGAGTATCAATTGATGGAGTTGATTGAATCCAATAAAGAAACCCGGTTTAAAGTATCCTGTGAGGTGCCAGCCATGAAGCAACGTATAGAAGCAATCGGTGGTTCGATCAAAAAAGCCGAGCAATCAGCGGCTTCAAAAATGATTGAATGGTTGTTGGAACAATGACCAAAAAGAACAAGAAATGTGGTTATGCGGCCGTTCTGGGAAGACCCAATGTAGGTAAATCGACGCTGATTAACCAGATCATTCAACAAAAGCTTTCGATTGTCTCGCATAAGCCACAAACCACCCGCCATCAGATTTTAGCGATACACACCACCGATCGGGGACAGTTGATCTTCATCGACACACCAGGTATACACAATCAAAAAGGCACAGCCCTGAATAAGCACCTGAATCAAACCGCACAATCTTCATCTTTTGGGGTTGATGTGGTGTTATTTCTGGTAGAAGCCATGAAATGGACCGATGAGGACAAAAGGGCGGCCAAAGTGGCCTGTCGATCAGATGGCAAAAAAATATTGGTGATTAACAAAGTTGACAAAGTGAAGCACAAAGAGCAGTTACTGACTTTTGTACAAACCATTCTGAATGAGTTTGAATTCGATGCGATTCACTACATCAGTGCCCTCAAAAATAAACAAATCACTCCGCTTGAAGACAGTGTGTTTGATTATTTGCCCGAGGGTGAACCCATCTTCGATGAAGACCAGGTATCCGATCGTTCAACTCAGTTTTTTGTATCTGAGTTGATTCGCGAACAACTGATGTTGCGGTTCCATCAGGAACTTCCGTACAGTACCTCGGTTAGCATTGAGCAATACGAAGTGAAAGGTGTGATTCATCATATCCATGCCATCATCTGGGTGGAGAGAAAGAATCAGAAAGGCATTGTCATCGGTCGACAAGGTGAAGCGCTCAAACAGATTGGTGTCAAATCCCGTAAAGAAATTGAGCAGTTCATTGGCGCCAGGGTAAACCTTAAATTGTGGGTCAAGGTTCAGTCTTCATGGACAGACGATGCCAAAGCCATTGATGCGCTGGGTTATCAGGACACTTTCAAAGACTGATGATCAGTGACAGTGGTTATGTGCTGCATAAACGTGACTACAAAGACAGCAGTGAAATTGTCCGATTGTTGTGTCGTCAGCATGGCCTAGTTGATGTGCTTGCCAAAGGCAGCAAACGTCCCACTTCCTCTTTTAAAAACCAACTACAACCATTTTTACCCACGTACCTTGCTTTCACTGGAAAAAGTTCATTAAAAACCCTCACCATGGCTGAGCAGACTGCAATCAGTCGCGGCATTCCTTTCCTGAACCAAGTCTCTTTGTTGTACTGCAATGAATTGATATTGTTGTTGTCCATGGATGAACATACGGCTGTGCGACTTTTTCCAGCCTATGAGCAAGTCATTCAGGCCATTCAGGACAATCAACGGTTGGTTGCTCATTTACGCCGTTTTGAGTGGCATTTATCCGGGTTGATGGGTTATCAGCTGACCATTCCTGATTCAGTAACTGAAACCGATTGCTTATCTTTTGATGCGGTTAATGGATTGGTGAAGGCGGCACATAACCAAGGGTGTGAAGTCACTACTTTGCGTCAATTCATCGCTGGTTCCTCCATGAATCAACAACAATGGCAACAGTTGTCAAGGCTGATGAGGACAGTGGTAGATCATCTGGTAAACGGTCAGCCGATTCGATCCCGTGAACTGTTGTCCTGAAATAAACAAAACCTCCCTGAGCGTAAGTGATTAATGCTTGTTTGTATAATTCGCTTCTGACAAAACGTGAACTGGTTATGTTTTTGGTGGTTAACCAGACGATATAACTTGAAAAGATTGACGTTGCCTTGCCTTCAACTTGATAATAATTATGGGTTTATACAGGAGCACATCAATGAAACACATCAAGAAAATCATCATTGTTGTCCTGATGCTGGTGATACCGGCATTGGGATTCAGCTATGAAATTGAATTGACCAGACAATTGAATAAACTGGTGGCAGATGACAACACCATAAGCATTTCGATGACTGATTCAGGATTCGTCAAAGTCATTTATCCAGCTGGCATGAAAAGGGCAGGGAGCTATGAGCTGGAGGCCAATGCTCGTTCAATGAGTAAAGCAGATCAGTGGTATCAGTACGTCAGCAACCAGGAAAACATGACAAATCGCTTTCAGCTTGAACATCGTTTAAATGCCGCCAAAACATTCCATAAACTGCCATTGTTTTATTCGTCAGAAGTGGACACTGTGACGCTGTCGGTGAAGGCCAACGACCAGCTGGTTTGGGAATTATCATTCAACAACTGGCAAGAGTTGAGAAACTTTAAACAGTATTTGGGTGATTGGGAGTTGATGATTGATACGATCATTGAACTGGAACAAATGGCAAAACAAGTCACAGTGACTGATTTGCTGGAGGTGGCACAATGAATAAGTTAGTTATGGTATTCATTTTGGTTTATTCGGGTGGCGTTTCAGCAGGCTCTTTTATTTTTGCCGGTGAAGCCAATGGCGTTGACATCATTGCCCATCCCACAGGTTACGATGGCGTGGTGGATGTGGTTAATGTTTCGGTATGTATTGATCCCACTGGGGATGAAACCACATTGCTGGAGAGTCCGGTGAAAAACATAGTCACCACCTTTAATAACCTGCGTTCAGAATCAGGAAACATCATCAGTGGATCTGCCAATAACATACCTTCCGGTGCTTTGGACTGGGAATCCGTGGCATTGCATGAAGTGGGTCATTGCCTTGGCCTGGCCCATCCCAACCTGGGCTCACAGACGGGGGTGTCCGGAGCCAATACCAATTTCACCGCCAGTACCGATGGGGCGGATAATGCGTTTGATTTTGATGACGGTGCTGACAACATCAAGGGTACCTCTGACGACTTACGTGATGATGACATCAACTTGCATTGGTACAATACCGGCATCAATAATCCCTTTGTGCTGACACCGCCTTATGATTCGAGTAATTATTCGAGAACCCTGGCTGGGTTGCCTGGCGGCCACACTTACGTGACCAATGCCAGTTTGGAGGCGAGTTCTTCATTGGGTGCTCCGAGTTCTGAAGCTGTGATGCAACAAGGGTCAAGGAGCAATGAAGATCAGCGTGAACTTGGTGCAGATGACGAAGCCACCCTGAGGTATGCCATGTCCGGGGTTGATCAGACCAGCGGAACAGCAGATGATTATACGTTCAATTTGACTTATGGTGGTATCACCACGGGTTGCGACATCATGATCAAACACCACGACATTTCAGGCTTGGCTTTTTGCAGTGTGGGTGGAAGTTTTATCAGTGGTTCATCAATTCAAATCACGGGAGCATCCATTGAAATTGATGCTCCGGATTTCACCTGGTTCTTCAATGATGTCATCTTTAAAGATGATAATGATGATCCTGATTGAGCCATGGGCAAAGGAGTCATTTTGAATTAAATATCGGGTATAATATTCGGCTTTGTTATGCAGTCGGATATTATGCCCATTAAGAAGATCCTGATTGCCAACCGCGGTGAAATTGCGGTTCGCATCATCAATACCTGTCGTCAGCTTAACATCCTCACGGTGGCTGTATTCTCAGATGCCGACAGGCACGCCAAACATGTGATGATGGCTGATGAACAATGTCATCTGGGATCAACAGATCTGGCTGATTCATATTTGAATGTAGACAAAATAGTGCAGGCTGCCATTGACCATCAGGTGGACGCTGTACATCCTGGTTATGGTTTCCTCTCAGAGCGACCCGCATTGGCCAAAGCGCTGGACAAAGCCAATATTATCTTCATTGGCGCACCTGTTGAAGCGCTTGAGTTGATGGGCTCTAAGTCGGCTGCCAAACAAACCATGCTGTTGGCTGACGTGCCATGTGTCCCTGGATACCAGGAGGATGATCAAACCCCGGATGTGCTGGCCGACGCAGCCAGAGCAATCGGCTTTCCTGTGCTGATCAAAGCGGTTGCCGGTGGCGGTGGCAAAGGCATGAAAATTGTTCACCAGGCGACAGATTTTGCCAGTCAATTGAAGTCAGCTCAACGTGAAGCCCAGAATGCTTTTGGTGATGATCAAGTGATTCTGGAAAAATACATCACCCGGCCAAAACACATTGAAGTTCAGGTCTTTGCTGATCAACATGGTCATGTGGTCCATTTATTTGAGCGTGATTGCTCCACTCAGCGCAGGTATCAGAAAGTGATTGAAGAGGCGCCTGCAGCCGGTTTGAGTGATGCCACCAGGACCGATATGCTCAATGCCGCAGTCAAGGCCACTCAGGCGATTAACTATGTGGGAGCTGGTACCGTTGAATTCATCATGGATGGTGATGATTCTTTTTATTTTATGGAAATGAATACCCGTTTGCAGGTTGAACACCGGGTGACTGAAATGATCACCGGAGTTGATTTGGTGGCCTGGCAAATAGCTGTGGCACAAGGTGACCCATTGCCCAAGAAGCAAACAGAAATTCATGACAGAGGCCATGCCATTCAGGTGCGGCTGTATGCCGAGGACCCTGACAACAATTACCTGCCGTCTACTGGCTTACTTGAACAGGTAAAGCTGATGCAATTGGAACATTCCCTGGTTGATTCAGGAGTGCGTGCCAGCGATTCGGTCACCATTCACTATGACCCGATGATCGCCAAGCTGGTAGTGTGGGCAAAAAACCGCAATAAATGCATCAGCAAAATGCTTCAGGTTCTGGACCAAAGTGCGGTGTTCGGAGTTAAAACGAATCTGGCATTTTTATCACGTTTGTTGTCCACCAGGGAATTCAGGAAGCACCAAATTTATACCAACACCCTGGATAACGATGAATTGATCCTGGCTCAGGAAATTACCCCCGAAGTAGTGGCTATTTATGTTCACCACCTGCTGCATCTGAATCAGACTGGTGAAGTCTGGAAACAAGCCAGTGGCTGGCATGTACAGGGAACAGAGCCATTGTTACTGGAACTCAGGTTTAAGGGAGAGACACTTGCTTACCAGATCAGCTGGGAAGAGGGGCAATATCTGATCAATGGCACAGATCATTATTGGCCACAAAAAGAAGACATCTGTCATATACATCGTCATCAGGTACAGGTCATTCATCAACATCTGCGTTATGAATTCAGCCTGCCGGATCATGAAGCCAAAGCCGTGACCTCAAGCGCTAATGCCATACTGGCTCCTATGCCAGGGAAAATCATTGAAGTAAAAGTTAATCCGGGTGATGAGGTGGTAACCGGTCAGTCTTTGGTGGTGATGGAAGCCATGAAAATGGAACTGGAATTGAAAGCCGAGCGAGACGCGGTGATCAAAGACATCGCATACAGTGAAAACGATCAGGTAAGAGCTGACGACATATTGGTGGAGCTGGAGTAACTCATGAGTTATCCTCAAGCGGTCAAAATTGTTGAAGTATCTCCCCGGGATGGGTTGCAAAACGAAGCCAGGATTATTGCAGTTGAAGATAAACTGGCACTGATAAATGACTTACGCCTGGCTGGAGTCAGACACATTGAAGTGGCTGGGTTTGTGTCACCCAAATGGGTCCCTCAGTTGGCCGATGCAGCTGCTGTTTGTGCCGGTTTAACAGCGGATCCCAAGGTGCATTATTCAGCCCTTACACCAAACCTCAAAGGACTTGATGCAGCCATTGTGGCCGGCATCAAAGAAGTCGCGGTTTTCACCGCGGCATCTGAAAGTTTCAATCAGAAGAACATCAATTGCAGCATTGAAGAATCATTTGATCGGTTTGCCCCGGTGATGGAAAAAGCTCGTGATCATGACATCAAAGTCAGGGGTTATGTTTCCTGTGTGTTGGGTTGTCCTTATGAAGGTGAAATCGAGCCGCAGGTTGTTGCTCAGGTGGCAAAGAGATTATCTGACATGGGTTGTTACGAGGTCTCATTAGGGGACACCATCGGTACCGGCACACCGGTCAAGGCTCGGCAGATGCTGTCGATGTGCGCTGATCAGGTCAACATGGCACAGCTGGCATTGCATTTTCATGATACGTACGGACAAGCTTTGGCCAACCTTCAGGCCTGTCTGGAGTTGGGAGCCGCGGTGATTGATTCTTCAGTGGCTGGAATTGGTGGTTGTCCCTATGCCAAAGGAGCCACAGGCAATGTCAGTACTGAAAATGTGATCTATATGCTCAATGGCATGGGCATTGAGACAGGTATTGATTTAGCCGGTCTGATTAAAGCCGGTCAGCGGATTTCCCGGGTTCTGGACAGGCAATCCAACAGCCAGGTCAGCAGGGCCATGGGAAGTTAGGCCCATTGGTAAACTGTTGGTCGGTCAATCCTCATGTGTCAATTCAACCAGGTTTTGTCGGGGAGACTGTGCATGGTCGGGATGGTTGATTTTCTGAATCAGCTCATAACCAGCCATCAATCTTTACCGTTACTCCATGCCTTGCAAGCTGTTCATCCATCTGATGATTGAACTGGATCATCAGATTTTTAAAGTCTGACAGCACCAATCACCGGTTGTCGGTTTCGATCTGGCTGATGAATGAAGCGATAGAACGGACCTTTGTGTTTATGAAATGCATCACAAAGGTCCGTAAATGATGGTTGTTTGTTGGATGGCCATCAGACGCCATCGATTGTTCATCGCTTGACGGTTCCTACATTTTTGCCTTGAAGCGTTCTGGCTTCAGTTGGTCAATCCTTTGGCCAGGGAAACCAATTGCAGGAACTCACCGCGATGGCCATAAGTATCAACACTTTTTGAGCTTCGGGCCAATGTTAGGATGTCTTCATAGGTGTATGATTTTAAATAGGTTCCATCTCTTAATAATTGACCGAATGCGGCCACTGCTGTGGCAAATCGGAATTCGTTGCTGCTTGATTTCAATGGCTTTATGCTGTCTTTGAGTATGGGCCAGCTAAGTAGCTGACTGTGCTCTTCATCTGGGTTCTTGTACCTGATTTTCAGATAGGCCATTTCATTGCCCATTGCAGATTCTATGGCAGGGCGCTGATACCTGGACTCGGCCAGCCAGCCCTGGTTTCCTTGTAACACAATTTCATAAATCGCAGTGACGGTGTGTCCGGCACCAATTTCTCCGGCATCGACTTTGTCATTGGCAAAATCTTCGTTATTCAATTGACGGTTTTCATAACCAATCAGGCGATATTCTGCAACCACTTCAGGATTGAATTCGATTTGAATTTTGACGTCTTTGGCGATGGTTAGCAGGGTGGAGTTGATTTGTTCTACCAACACTTTATTGGCTTCTTTGACGGTATCAATATATGCATAATTGCCATTGCCTACATCGGCCAACTGTTCCATCAGGTGGTCATTATAATTGCCTGTGCCAAATCCCAGCGTGGTCAGAGAAATGCCTTTTTTACGTTGTTGCTTAACCAGTTCCTTCAGGGCTTCAAAATGGGTGGTGCCTACATTAAAATCACCATCTGTCGCGATCAGAATGCGGTTAATGCCACCCTTGACCAAATGCTGTTCGGCCAATTGATATGCCAGGTGAATACCCGCTGCCCCGTTGGTAGAACCGCCTGCTGACAGTTGATCCAGGGCGGTGGCAATTTTGGCCTGGTTGTTGCCAGCTGTTGGCTCGAGAACTACACCCGCAGCACCTGCATAGACCACAATAGATACCCGGTCATCGGCCGTCAATTGTCTGGACAACAATTTCAATGATGATTTAAGTAAACCCAGTTTATCTGGGCTATTCATTGATCCTGAAACATCCACCAAAAACACCAGATTGGCAGAAGGACGATCAGTGACTGGCATTTCAAAGCCTTTGATACCAATGTGCAGTAAGTGGGCTTGCTTATTCCATGGTGAAGGTGCCACTTCAGTGCTGGCCATGAATGGTTGTTCGAGGTCTTTGGCTGCAGGATAATCATAAGCAAAGTAATTGATCATCTCCTCAACACGGACTGCGTCCTGGCGGGGAATCACACCTTGATTAAGCATGCGTCTGACGTTGGCATATGAGCCGGTATCAACATCAATGCTGAAAGTGGAAATGGGGTTATTGATCACCGATTGTATGGTATGGCTTTCAAAATGTGCATAGTTTTCCCGGTCAGTCATTGAAGCCGGAGTGATGGGGTGAGGGTGATACATGCTCATATCTGCTGCGGCTTTGTGTCGCTGTATGCGACTGCCGGTTACCCTGATTTGCTTATTCATGGCTTCGGCCTCTTCAGCCACCAATACAGGCCTGATATTCTGTACTTGATCGACCTGATTGTCCGATTGTTCTGCAGTGGATTTGTTCTGCTGTTGTTTTTGGCCTGCACAGGCAGACAGCAATACGCTGAAAGATATGATTAAAACACGATTCATGGCTACTTCCTTTTTGGTTATACATATCCTTGTATACGCAGCAATGATGAAGATGGGTCAAAAAAAAGATAAAAAAAAGGCAAATCAACGATTTGCCTTTTTTTTCAAACGTGGATGTACAATCACCAAATCTTGACCCGTTCATCCTCGGGCAGGTACATGCCGTCGCCAGGATTAACGTCGAATGCTTCGTAAAATTCAGTCAGGTTGCGCAAGATGCCATTGGTTCTGAATTCTGAAGGCGCATGAGGGTCAGTGTCAATGCGACGAAGCAGTTCCTCATCTCGGTATTTGCGTTTCCAGACCTGTGCCCAACCCAGGAAGAACCGTTGTTCAGGCGTGTAACCATCAATCACCCGATCATCTTTGTAATTTTTCTTGAAGGCTTTGTATGCAATTGACAAGCCGCTTAGGTCACCAATGTTTTCACCTTGGGTAAATTCACCTTTGACGGGTGTACCATCAACCACTGTGAAGCCATTGTACTGTTCTACCAGTTTGTTGGTGCGTTCTTCAAATCGACGACGGTCTTCATCGGTCCACCAGTTTTTCAGGTTACCATCGCCGTCATACTTGGAGCCTTGATCATCAAAACCATGACCCATTTCATGACCAATCACGGCACCAATACCACCATAGTTAACGGCTTCATCCGCTTCGAGGTTGAAAAAAGGAGATTGCAAAATCGCTGCCGGAAAGACAATTTCATTCTTGGTTGGGTTGTAGTAGGCATTGACTCGCTGAGGGTTCATACCCCATTCATTGCGGTCAATGGGTTGGCCCAGTTTACTGCGGTTGCGGTGGGTGAAGAAACGGGTGGCTTCTTTCAGATTTTCAACCAGATTGGTTCCGGCTATATTCAATTCGCTGTAATCCCTCCAAACATCCGGGTATCCCACTTTAGGATCGAATTTTGCCAGTTTATCAAGGGCTTTGACTTTGGTTTCTTCACCCATCCAGTCAAGGTCTTTGATGCTGTCTGCATAGGCATCGCGTAATTGTTCAATCATGGTCACCATGCGCTCTTTGGCTGCTGGTGGGAAGTGTTTTTTGACATAGACTTTGCCGACCAATTCGCCTGCCAGCCCATTGACCAGGTCCACACCCCGTTTCCAGCGTGGTTCCTGTTCAGTAGTGCCGGTGAGTACGGTTCCGTAAAAAGCAAAGTTCTCATTGGCAAAACTTTCACTCAGGTAGGATGCTGTGTTGCTCAGCAAGTGCCAGGTATAATAAGTTTTCCATTGATCAACAGTGTATTTGTTCAACACCTCATTGAGGGTATCCAGATAAGGGGGCTGAGTCACTACCAGATGCTCTGGTTGATCGATCATGGTGTGGGTCAGCCATCGGTCCCAATTGATGGCAGGCACTTTTTCAGTCAATGCACTGAATGACATTTTGTTGTAGGTTTTATCACGGTTGCGGTTCTGAATGCGATTCCATTGACCTTCAGCGAGGTCTTTTTCAATGTGATAAACCAAATCACTGGCCTGATCAGGATTGTTTATCCCAGCCAGCTCAAACATGTTGCTGATGTGTTGCCGATATTTAGCCCTGATGTTTTGTGATTTATCATCAGTTTTGAAGTAATAATCTCTGTCAGGTAACCCCAGTCCACTTTGACCCACATAGACGATGTGTTCGTCTGATTTTTTCTGGTCAATATAGACATACATAGACAACGGTGCGTCTCCATAAATATCTGCATAGCCCATGTATTCACTCAAATCAGCTCTGGTCTGTACTGTGTTGATTCTGTCCAGTTCAGACTGTATGGGAGACAGCCCTTTGGCTTCAATGGTGTCTGTGTCCATGAATGAACGGTAAATGTCAGCAATTTTTTGCTCTGAACTACCCGGGGCATTGTCCATTTTCGAGACTTCATCAATGATGGCCTGAACATCGGCACGACTCTCATCCCCCAGCTTGTTGAAAGCGCCAAAATTAGACTTATCAGCAGGGATTTCAAATTCATTCAACCACTTACCATTGACATGGCGGTAAAAATCATCCTGTGGCCTGACTGAGCGATCCATGTTGACGGTGGTGATACCGGATTTCACCATGGATGACTGGTGGTTGTCTTGTTTGACTTGGGTGCTCTGACAAGCTGCCAGCGACAGTGTCAGGGCGGTGAGCAATACAGTTTTCTTCATGTGTCCTCGCATACTAATTAGTGGCAAACATTCTAGTGAGGTTTGCCACTGAATAGATGTGTCTTAGGTCATGAATCCAGCCTGTAGGGTGTGGGTTATTCCAAAATGAGTGAGCGCAATGCCTTGATGGCCTTTTGTATGCGCTTGTTATTGGCCTTTAAAAATTCCGCATCAGGTTTAGCCGTCACTTGCCAGTCTTGTAACAATTTCAGGGCTTGTTGGTGGTCTTTGAGGTTTTTTCCTCCAGACATGCGGTCAGACAACACCTTAACTTGATAAGCCATTCGTTGATCCATGTGTGCTTTTGGCGTGTTCAGACCAGTCAAAAACTCAGCTGCGATCAAAATTTCATTGAGTTTTTCCTCCGTATCACCTGCGCTCAAGGAGTCTTGCCGCTGGCTGATCCACAATCGGTCTGGTGTTGACTGGAGTGCTTCGAGTGCAGCGTTTTGTTCATCAACCGTGGCTTGTTTTTGTTCCATTTCGCTGAGCATTTCATCCAGCGCTTGCTGTTGATCAAGGTCTTTAATCAAGTCCTTTTGGGATAAGACTTTCAATTGTTCATCAATGAGTTGCGTCAACTGATTGAGTTTATGTGTGGCATATCCTGACGGAATATCCAGTTCATTCCAACCTTTATGGATGGTGGATTTAAGCTCTTGCAAAGCAGACGACTCATGCAATTTTTTGATCTGTTTTTCTTGTGCCTTGATGAATGAATTGACTGCTTTTTCCTGTTGTCGAATGGCTTCATTCTGGGCTTTTTGTTCATCCTGGCGTCGATTAAAAACTGCGTCATTGGCCTTGCGGAACCGTTTCCATAATTTTCGCTCGGTGTATTGCTTGACCACTCCGGCACTTTTCCATTGATTTTGCAGGGCTTTGGCTTGTTCTATGGCAGAGCCAAGATCGGCTTCTTGCTGTAATTGTTCCGCCTGTTCGATGAGTTTCATTTTGCGCTTTTCGGCATGGCCATAAAACTCATTGAGCTTGTCATCGATGCGGTTGATGCCTTTTCTGATTTTTTTGGCGGTTGCTCCGCGTTTTTTAGGCGGTAATTGATCCAGGCTTTTCAGTGACTTAATGGCTTTCCGATTCAAAGAGGACAGTTGCTGCTCATTGGATTCTGAAAGGTCTATGTTCAGCATTTGTTCAATCAGTTGATTGAACTCATCGAGTTTGGCTCCCTGTTGTTCACCTCGTTTTTCAAAATAAGGTTGTGTGGGTTCAAAGACGGCTTTGGACACTTCCCTGAACTGCTGCCACAAAGCATGATTTCTAGATGGGTATTTATCACCTGGTAATTTTTCCATGTCTTCCAGTGCATACCATTGTTCATTGGAATCTTTGAGTTTTTTCAACACAGCATCCGGGTGTAATCCCTGGCCATGGATATCAATGATGCCCTGAATGATGTCATTTCGAACTTTGTCATTACTCCATTTTTGCCATTTGCGTAATTCTTTGAGGCGGTTCCAGACCTGGTCCAGCTGGTATTTGTGTTTCCTGATGAGCGGGTGACCTGGTCCTGCCAGTTTTTTGAGTTCAGCAATTTGGTTACTGAATTTTTTGGCATTCACCAAATGGCCTTCTTCAATTTCCGTGATTGCTTTGCCAATCAATTCAATGGCTTGTTGGGCTGAGCGCTCACGTATCTCTCCAGACTGTTCAATTTTGTCAGCCAACTGACCAAGCAACTGTTTGTACTTATCGTGCAGCTCATTCATCGCCTCGGTATCACTGGCCTGGCGTGTGGCTTGCTGCCATTGTTTTTTGAATTGTTTGAGCTGCTGGTTGGTTGCGGTTTGCTGATTCAATGTGGCAGACAAATTATCCACCACTTTAATGGCTTGTTCTGGCACCCTTTGGGTTTCCTGAACTTCTGCCATCAATTGTGTCAACTGTTCAATGACAGCGGATAATCTATCTTGGTCAGTCTCACTGAGGCCAGCCTTGTCATGTTCATTGAGTCGATTGATGGACGATTGCAGTGTTCCCAGTGTGGCGCTGTTGTTGCTGCTCAGCCATTGCTCAGTTTCGCTCAGATCGGTCAGGGCCCTTTGTTGTTTTTGCTTCTCAAGGAATTCATTGCGGTGTTCAGGGTCAAGGATCATTCTGGCCGCATCGAAAGCTCCGTTGAACCTGTTGTTCAATGTTTGGTCTACGTGCCCGCTGATTTTTTGCCACTCAGTTTTGATGGTTTTCAGGTCAGTAATCTGGTGGTTTTTACCATGCACAACGCCTTCCAGTTGTTGGCATAAAGTCAATGCCTGTTGCTTGTGATCGGTGTCAGGTTTGATTTTTTGAGCAATCATCTGACTCAACTCTGGATTTTTCTTTTGGGTCACCTCAAGTAATCTGATGAGGGTTTTTTGTTGGTTGATCTGATTAAGTATTTGTTGCTGAATGGTTACATCTCGTTCAACCGTCAGTAAATCAGCCAGTTTTCCCTGTTGGGTGATTTTTTTAATGGCTGCAAGACGTACCTCTGAATTTTTGGCAGATGATGCCAGGGCCTGAATGACCTCATTGCTGGTAGTCAGATTAACAACCCTGCTGAGGGATGAATCATCATGTGTTTCACACCATTGGATGATTTTCTTATGTGCAGCCTGACAGACCTTTTTACTGCTGTGATGACTGGCGATGTCGATGAACTGTTCAAGGTCGTTGATTTTATTCAGGGCTGCCAATTGTACCTGTTCGCTGGGATCATGCTTGACCAATTGGGGCAAATGATTGATCAGTTCAGGGTCGTTGCTGCTTTTGATGGCGGCTATCCTTACTTGTATGTTGCTGTTTTGCCATTTGGGTTTGTTGAACCATTTTAGGATACTCATTATGCGACCTTTTTCAGTATATGTTGATTGATGAACGTCAGTTGTTCCTCCGCATCCTCTATTTTCAGTAAGGTGCGGGCCAAATGGTTCAGGTCAGTATTAGCCAAAAACCATTTGATGTGTTTTTTGGCCATGCGAAAACCCCTTTGCGAACCATAAAATTCATGCAGGTTGACGACATGGTCATGCATGACTTGAATGATTTCCACAGGGTCCGGTGACGAAAGGCGTTCACCGGTCTGCAGAAAGTGTTTGATTTGTTGAAAAACCCATGGGTTACCCTGGGCTGCCCGACCGATCATGATGCCATCACAAGCGGTTTCCCTGAGCACTTGTTCGGCTTTTTCAGGTGTGTCAATGTCACCATTGGCAATGACTGGTATGCCGATGGTCTGCTTGACTTCTTTGATGAGCTTGAAGTCACTGTGGCCGCGATAACGTTGTTGTTTGGTACGGCCATGGATGAACAGGGCCTGTATGCCAGATTGCTCGGCCAGCTCGGCCACCTCCAGGATGTTTTGATGTTCGGCATCAATGCCAAGCCTGGTTTTTAACGTGACCGGGACTTTCACCGCATTGGCTACAGCCTGCAAAATGTCCCTGATCAACAGGGGATTTGCCATCAGCGCAGAACCGCAGTTTTTTCTGGCCACTTTCTTTTGTGGACAACCCATGTTGATGTCAATGAGCTGTGCGCCATGAGCTACATTCAAAACTGCAGCTTTGGCCATTTGTTCAGGATCAGATCCAGCGATTTGAACAGCAATTGGGCCGGGTTCACCATCATGGTTCATGCGGTATCTGGTTTTTGCTGTTTTCAGTAATGACAGGTCACAACTGAGCATTTCAGACACGGCATAGGAGGCACCCAACTGGCGGCACAACTGCCGGAAAGGACGATCTGTTACTCCTGCCATTGGTGCCAGCATCACCGGGTGTTCAATCGGATAGGGGCCTATGCTGAATGCACTCATCGTCAGATCAGCTGATTAAAGATTTTAAACCCACTGACCCAGGTAGCCACTGCAGAGCCCAGGTTGGTGAAAATGAAAATCAACAATATACGGGTCACCGGATTTTTCCACCAGCCTTTTAAATGCATGGCATCGGCCTGCAAAGCTTCAAAATCCTGGACTTTGGGCTTTCTGAGCATCGTTTCAACCAAGGAGGCCACCATGCCAGCTGCAATGGTTGGATTCAATGAAGTAAACGGTGCGGCCAGCATGGCTGAGAGAATGGTGATGGGGTGAGCAGCTGCCAATAAAGCCCCCAGTCCAGAAAGCACACCATTGTAAATAAACCAGGTTTTTATCAGGTCAAATCCCAGTTCTTTATTGGTGGCAAAGCCCCAGGCAAAACCGCTGAGAATGACCAATGTGATCAGCCAGGGCAACATTTTCAGGGTCAATGATTTGGGTGGCAGGGTGTTCAGTTTATTGATGGTGTCATTGGTGTTCATGTCTTCCTGCATGTATCGGGTCAGGCCTTTTAAGTGCCCCGCGCCAATGATAACCAAGACGTTTTTTGCCACATTGTTGCCATTTTCTACCGCTTGTTTTAATCTGGCTGCCATGAATTGGTCTCGCTCATCAATCAATGATTTGTAGAGTGATTCTGAGTTTTCAGAAAAATCATTGAATGTGCTTTCCAGCATGTCGCCAGATTTTAATTTTTCAATTTCCTGTTCGCTGATCTCTTCTTTATCAAAGAATCCTCCAAAGCCGAACAACAGATTGATTTTTTCCAGGAAACCAAGTGAGCGCCAGGTCCGTTTCATGGTGATACCCACGCTGCGATCCACTTTCCACAAAGGCAACTCTTTTTGTTTGGCAGAGTGGATGGCTTGTTTCATCTCTGCACCTGGTTCGACGCCCAATTGATCTGCCAGACGCTTTTGATATGCGCTCATGGCCAGGTTGGTGGCGATCAGTCCGGTTTGTTTGTTTTTGATGATGCTGATCAGGTCCATGTTGCGGTATCGGTTGGAATCAGTCATGGCCTGATAGCGTATCTCATCCAGTTCAATGGCTACGGTATCAAACTCTCCGCTTTCAATCAGCGATTCAACCACATCAGCGCTTTTTTGTGAAACATGTGCAGTACCCAGCAATAAAAAGTTCACACCTTGATAACTGACGCGTTCGTGTGGTTGTTCCTGGAGGGTTTCGGCGGTGTTCAAAGTGGGTTTCCGTTTTACAAAAGTCGCCTATTTTAACACCATGAGGCCCCTGAAACTACGCTATTTTTGGCTCTAACGACTGATGATCGATGGCGTCATTATCAACCACACTCAACTGTCGAATTTTGAGAGCTGCTTTGTCCACAGTGTTGAAGCTCTTCAGGAAACTGCAATGTGATATTATTTTGATGAAGGAAGTGTTTGGCGGATGATTGTCGGGTGATTGTCGTGGTTATTCACGGGTGCCCCACTGATCATGGGTTCACTGTTTTATTTGGAGGATTTATGGCAGAAAAAATTTTGAACATTGCTG
The DNA here is from genome assembly GCF_002000055.1 of Marinicella sediminis. GTDB lineage: Bacteria > Pseudomonadota > Gammaproteobacteria > Xanthomonadales > Marinicellaceae > Marinicella > Marinicella sediminis. Next base: position 299,303 of record NZ_MVBD01000005.1, read on the forward strand.
GTTTGCGAAAAGAACGCGGTTGGTCCCAGGAGAAACTGGCAGCCATCAGTGGTTTAAGTGAACGTACCATACAACGCATTGAGAAAGACGGCTCTTGCTCATTGGAGAGCAAGCTGGCTTTGGCTTGTGCATTTGAACTTTCTCCACAAGATTTGTTGCAAACACCTGGAGTGAACACTCTTCCTACAGAACACATCACGGATTGGAGTGGAGCCTTCGGCTTGTTGATTCTTGGGCTGGTGTTTCCGGTCATTGTTTTTTTTACCGGCACGGATGGACGATGGGAATTGGTCAGTTTTCTCACAGTGATGGGTTTGACTGTTACCATTTCTGTGATGACTCATGGGTTCAATTCAACACATCAATTATTTAAGAATACATCCTGGATCGTAAGTCATCCTTCACGGGTCTCAGGTCTGAATCAATTCATCATACATGCCAATCATGTGATCTTGATTGCCTATACCATTGGATTGATGGCATCAGTGGTTACTGGCTTGACTTTAGTGGTTCATAAGCAGGAGATGTTAGGGAACATGCCATATTTTGCAGCTGTGGTTGTCAAGCCATTGGTTTATGCACTGGTTTTTAATGAGTTTTGGTTTAGGCCATACAAGCGCAAAATGGAGCGAATGTTAAGTCAACAAATGGCAGAGGATTTACCAGACGGACGTCATGACGATAATGATGTCGATGGGACATGGGATTGATGACTTGCGTCTTGCATGTCACCCTACGGGCGCCAAAGGTGTCAAAATTTTCATTCATTCCGTTCGTTCCGACTATGGAATCAGAGATGTTGAATCGGGATGTGCAATTGGCTTGAATGTAGTTGGTACAAGTTGTTTGGATTGATGAGACAGGGATTGATGAAATGCGTCCTGCATGTCACCCTGCGGGCGCCTGCGGCGTCAAAATTTTTCCGGAAAATTTTTTCGAACCCGGAAGAGGGTTCTCAATGACTGACTTGGCGCCATTATTTTCATGTCTGAAGACCTGAAAATAATGGCGGAGAGACAGGGATTCGAACCCTGGATACGCTATTAACGTATGCCGGTTTTCAAGACCGGTGCATTCAACCGCTCTGCCATCTCTCCGCGAGGGTTTTCATCCATCAGATGAGGGTGCGTACTTTATCCTAAAATCAGGACCAAATCCAGAATTTTTTTAATGAAAAAATGCATTTTTTGACGCTGTAAAAATCGCATGACTTTTTATTTTTCTCTAAAACGGCTAAAATACGCGCTTTTAATTGGTCCTGAGATTGAATATGACATTAGAAACTGGTGATAAAGCACCTGATTTTTCACTGATTGCTGACAATGGCAAGCCCTTTAAACTGTCTTCAAAAGTCAAAGGTAAAGCCTTGTTGGTGTTTTATCCGGGTGATGGGTTGCCGGTGTGTAAACAACAAATGATTGATTACCGTGATGGTTTTGATCAATTTAACTCTCTGGGTGTGGACGTGATTGCCATCAGTGCAGATGACTCAAGTGCGATTAAATCATTCAAGAAAGAATATGATTTGCCGTTCACTTTATTGAGTGATGCCGACGGAGAAGTGGCCAAATTATATGATTCTTTTGGTTGGTTTGGCGTCAAGAGATCCGTTTATCTGATTGATAAAGAACTGGAGATCAAATACAAACACGTGGAATCGGTTTCAATCTATAGCCGTTCTGTTGAAGAACTGTCTGAAATGATCAAAAGAAAGTCTTGAAGGTAATATACTTCAGTCATCTAAAAAGCGCTGTTCCAGCGCTTTTTTTTATGCTGAAAAATGCTCGTCAAGTTTGGTCAGGATCTCGGTTTCTATCACTGACTTGAAAGGAATCATGAAAAAACCCAGTCTGGCAAATATTTCAATGCCTTCGTCATTGATTTGCACTTGACCTTTAACACCTGATCCGGACAGTTGACATTCTCGATCATTGATGAATTGATGGGTAATCCCGTATTTCTGTTCCAGCAATTGAAGCAGGTGGGTCATGGTTTCCAAAGATTCATCCGCTTGGCAGTCAACCGGATAATTGATGTTAATTTCAGACATAGGTTATTTATTACAGGGCATTGGTTTTTTCAAACGACTGCCAGTTTGGGAAAGTTTGCAGTTTTTCTGCACTTCTTCACTGATGGCAAAACTAAACATTTGCTGATAAGTGCGTTGCAAGGTCGAATTATTCAATGAGTCTGGGTCAAATTTCCATTTTTTAATGGCTTTAACCACCTCCTGTTCAAAAGCCACATAGTCATTTTTTTGTGAGCTGACACTGATGTCGTATGCTTTTCCGTTGGCTCTGATTTTAAAAGTTGCGATGACATCCTGTTCAATTTGATTAAACCAGAAATTCTGTGGATAAACGGGATCCAGGTAACGTTTGAATTTTGGCATGATGCTGTTGTGCCCGGAAAAGGAGCTGAGTACCTGCGTTGACCCACCGTTTGCCGGTTTGGTTTCAACTGATGCCGCTGAAGTCATGTTCAGTGTGTTGGTGACAACTGGGGCAAAGGACAGGTCATTCGCCAGATCAATTGCTGGTGTGGTTATGGCTGTGTTCATCAACATCAGTTCTTCTCGCTCAGGTATGGCTTGAGCAGAGTGGATGGTCAGTTCATTTGAAATGTCATTGATGGTATGACTGATGCTGTTGTTATCCATTGCAGTTGGTTCGCTCAATAATGGCGTGGCCGGTGTTTGAACCCGGGATTGATTCAGCGAAGGATAAAAAGGATACAGTCCCATGCTCTTTTTCAGGCTGTGTGGCGATTTTTGTTCACTGATAACAGGGCTTGGGTTGTTGGAAAACAAACTGTCTTCAGAACCTATAGCGTTGACCTCTTGATTTTGTGCAGGTTGTAGTACCATGAACATAAACGCAATCATCATCAGCAGGGGCAAGAAAATCATCAATGATGATTGATTTGATTTGTTGTGCAACAGGATTTTGACTCGGTTGAGCAGCATGCCATCATTGATGCCCAGGTGAACGCTGTGTTTCATATCAAGCCCTGAAGTGTAACTGGCAATGTTGGTCAAGGCCCTGGCATAAGTGATGGCTTCTGTTTCATGAGTTAACACCATTTGGTCGCAGCATTGTTCCCTGATGTGTCTGATGTCATTGTTCATCCATCTGATACCTGGGTGGAAAAACAGTAAGATGTCAGCGCACAACTGAATGATGTTGTGAACGAAATCATTTCTCTTCAGGTGGCAAAGTTCATGCTTAATTATGGCTTCAAGTTGATTCTGAGGTATTTGGCTGATCAGACTCAATGGCAGTAACACGGTGGGTTTGAACAGGCCATATGCCGCCGGCACCAAAACCGCCTGGGAAACTTTGAGCATTGGGATGCTGGGCAAGTCCAGTTTTATGGCGATGTTCTTGACAATTTGTTTGAGTTTTCTCGAGTCGTCAGGTTGACAATCGTGCTTAATGGCTGCCAGTTTTATCCAGGATTTTATCAGCCTGAAACTGAGAAACAACACGGTCAACCCCCACAGCATCACGAAATAGGGCAGACCTGATTCCACCAGGTAGAGCAGTAAGTGTTCGGTGTTAATCTGTTGAAAGGCGGGAGTCACTGAATGACTCAGCATGAGGTACTCACTGGTATTTTGCTGAGCACTGATCTGGATAGAATTGGTCAGTGGAACCAGCAGGCTGATGACCACCAGTGACATGCCTGTCCAGTACTTAACATGAATGGATTGTATGGATCGGGTGATGATCCAGTAAGTCAAAGTGATCAGTGTTCCTTGCCACAAAAAATGGATCAGAGACCATCCGATGGAGGATATTGCGGCATGTAGATCAACAAAATTCATGATTCAGGGATTGGGTTATTTTTCTTCTACTTTTTCCAGTAAGGCTTTGATTTCATCTAATTCAGACTGTGTGGTGGTCTCATTGGTTCCCAGTGCTTGTAAAACCAGCGAGCTGATTGAACCACCAAACAACCTGTTTTTCAGGTCATCAAGCATCTGTTTTTGGGTTTCTTTTTTGGACATGGCAGGTTCGTAGATATGTGCCTTTTGTTCTGAATTTCTGCTCACCAGGCCTTTTTGGTGCATGACCTGGAGCATTTTCAGGGTGGTTGTGTAACTGGTTTTACCATTTTTGATGATTTCTTCGTGGATTTGTCTCACCGTGGCCGGTGAAATTTGCCACATCACATTGAGGATGGCCAGTTCAGTTTTTGTTGGTTTTGGTATGTTGTTCATAAGAAGTAGTATGGTGTTTAACGAAGTTCCTCGTATATTGTACCAGCTATTGAACTGAGCTGACAAGCACTCAATGATTAACGCATTTGTCAGACGTCATGAATGCCCTGGCGAATTCGGCCATTACTGTCTCTGTCAAAACAAGTTGTGATGACTCCGGGCAGCGCATATTTGCTCGGCCTCTGTATTGATGACTGCTTCACCATTCAGTCGTTTCGGCAGGTCAGGCTGCCCGCTTGAAGTTGGGCAGGTTGTTTGACAGGTGTCACGATGATCAGGCTTGCGGTCTCAGAGCCAGTTGAATGCGGTGAGTCTTGAATTGATTTCCGGCTCGTTTTCTTCTTGGTGCGTTTGAGTCACCGGCAAGCAGTTTTTGCTGGCATCCAGCTGAGCGGTTGAAGATTTTTTCCTCGGTGTTGAAAAAACCCGTTGAGAAGTGATTTTGTCTGACTGGTAATTGAAAGTGAATTGATAATGGCTGAGGTTTGTTGATTTGAGCAAATCAATGGCTGCTCGCGCATCCTGCTGGCATGCGGTCAGACTCAATGCCAGTGGTAGCATGTGCGCAGAAATGATGTTTTGTTCAGTCACGGCAAGGGTGAACTGATCCCCTTTTCTGGTGCCTTTGTACTGTTTTTCTTGTGCATCATAGGTGAATTGGTATTGGCGCTTGTTGAAGGCGGCTTTTTGATTCATGGAATGCCTGGTTACAAACAATTGACCATCAACAAAGGTGAACTCAGATGTCTCTTGTCGTTTGAAGCCTATCAATGAAGCCATGCCCCTGGTGCCTTTGGTGGTGTCGGTCAACAGCCATTGATTGTTGTTCAGCCGTTTCAGTTCAGTGGTCTGCTCGCCAGTGACCTTGCCGCCTCTGATGATTTCGTAGGTGGCTTGATAAGGTTTGAGCTCACTGGCTAAAGCCAAGCTGCTCAGCAGGCACAGCCATATAAGGGTCATCAGTCGCATGACATCATCAGTGGTTTGGTGAGGGGCTGTTGTTTATACATCAGTTGTTGGTCCTGCCAGAGTATCTGTTGTTGTGCCATTAGACCAACAGTGCGGGTCAAAAGTTTATGTTCTTTGCGGAGTAATTTTTCAGCCAATGAAGTGGCGTTGTCTGCAGCGGTCACCGGTATGGTGGTCTGGCTGATCCGTGGGCCGTGATCCAACTGGCTGTCGACAAGATGTACGGTTGCGCCATGCCAATCACGCTGATCTTCGAGTACCCTTTGATGGGTATTAAGGCCTGGATAATCAGGCAGCAGGGAAGGGTGGATATTGATGATTTTTGGAAACAGCCTGTCTACCAGCTCGGCAGACAGGATCTTCATGAATCCGGCAAGTATAACCAGATCTGCCTGCTCCTGCCCTGATATATCCAACAAAAATTGTTCTGCTTTTTGTCTGTCTGTCCAGTCAAGGTAACTGTTGGTTACACCATAATGATGGGCAATTTCTAAGCCCTTGGCGGTCGGATTGTTGCTGATGACATGAGTTATCTGGTATCCACTTTGGTCTTGCAATAAGGCTTCCAGGTTGCTGCCCCGACCTGAAATCAATACCACAACTTTCATTGCTTAATGACCACATCCTGACCCTGGTGTTTGATGGTCTGTCCAATTTGCCATGCCTGCAATGCGTGCTCAGCAAAGAAATCCAGGGTGGGGTTCAGGTTGGCATCGTCCACGATCAGGCATAAACCAATGCCGCAATTAAAGGTACGAAGCATTTCCACAGGTTCTACCTGGCCAGCATCTTGTAACCAATCAAACACCGCAGGTCTCTGCCAGCTGTTGGTATTGACCTCAATGGCCACACCTTCCGGAATAACACGACTGATGTTTTCCATGATGCCTCCACCTGTGATGTGGGCAATGCCATTAAGCTGAATGCCCTGGCTCAGCAGGTTGAGAATGGGTTTGGCGTACAATGTGGTGGGTGCCAGCAGTTTTTTGCCCAAGGTAGAGCCGTCAAATGGTTGATTGACATCAGCACCTGCTTGTTCAAGAATTTTACGGATCAATGAATAGCCATTGGAGTGAGGGCCGGATGATGCCAGGCCTATCAGGTGCTGACCTGAGGTAATGCGACTGCCATCAATGATCTTGTTTTTGTCAACCACACCGACCACAAATCCAGCCAGGTCATAATCATCTTGTTCGTACATGCCTGGCATTTCGGCAGTTTCGCCGCCAATCAGGGCACACCCTGATTCCTGGCAGCCATTGGCGATACCGCTGATGACCTCTGTGGCCTGGTTGGTATTCAATGCACCACAAGCATAATAATCCAGGAAAAACAGGGGTTCGGCGCCCAGTACAATGATGTCATTGACACACATGGCGACCAGATCAATGCCAATGGTGCTGTGATCATTGAGTAGGTGGGCCAGTTTCAGCTTGGTGCCAACGCCATCAGTTCCGGAGACCAGAACCGGGTTTTCACAATCCACCTGTGATAAATCAAACAAGCCGCCAAAACCGCCCAGTGACCCCATCACGCCGGAGCGATGAGTGGCTTTGACCAGGGGTTTGATGTTTTCGACCAACTGATTGCCGGCGTCGATGTCTACACCAGCGTCTTTATAGGTTAAGGGTTTTTTGTCAGACATATTCATTGTCAGAGAATCAGTAGCCGCAAATTTTATGCTATTGAGCCATTAATGGGTAAAAAAATACCAACAATTTAGTTGCTGTACTGTCAATTGATTCCTATATAATTGCCCTTATGAAAAGACTGATGTTGATACTATTTGTTTTTACTTGTCAGGTGATGGCTGTACAAGTTGATACCCATGTGGCAGCTGCTTTGGTGGATCAACAGCAAACCAGCGAAGCACAGCGTCAATTGTCTGCCTTGACAGCTGTGGTCAGCAAAAAAAGCGGGTTAACCGTGTCACAGTTGCTCAGTGAGCAACTGGTTGATGAGGATTTCAGGCCGGCCATCTTGCGCAGTTATTTTGAAGACATTCCCCGTCACCTAGATGCCAATGAATTGTGGTACAACGTGGTGGTTGATGAAGATCGGCTAAACCGATTGATGATAGACAAAGAAATTCCGGTCTGGCCAGCACAACGGGGTGACGCATTCGTCTGGGTGGTTGAAGAGCTGGAAGACGGCAATTTGATCAATGCGCCTGCTGACTCTGCTGCATCGTACTGGCTCAGGCAATGGTTCAGGCACAAAGGCTTGCCAGCCAGGTTCTATGACTATCAGGCCGAAGACCTGTTGGCCTTTCAGCCCCGGGATGTGCGCTTTTTAAACCCCGATCTGATTGATTTCATTCAGCAGAATCATCAGCCAGACCTGACCCTGTTGGTATTTGTCAAACACAGCAGAAACGGGTTGTCCTACCGGGTGGGTTTGCAGCGTGGTGATGAGCCCATACAAATCAAAAACCTGAAGTTTGTTAACATGTCTTCTGGCATGTCATCATTGGCGGATTTGGCGCAATCAATGATGGCCAGTGGGCAGCAGGTATTTGCTGAAGAATTCAGTGAAAACACCGTTTCATTGCTGATAAATAACTTGGCAAATGCTGAGCAACTTATTGACTTAAAAAAATATTTTGATCAACACGCTTTGATTGACAGGTATCAAATCCAATCGTTCAGCAATGGTCGTTTGAGCATCATGGCCAACATCAAAGTATTGCCTGAGACATTCATTAAATTTGTTGACGCCGGGCAAATGTTACAGCACATGCCGCTTGACATCGGTCAGTCGATCTTGTTTTCAGTGGCCGAATGACTCATTATCTCAGGTATTTGCCAAATGTGATCACCATCGGCCGCATGATAGCTGTGTTGCCATTGATGTGGTTGATGTGGCAGAAAGCCTATACTGGCGCCTTGCTGATTGCGGTTGTTGCCGGCATCTCCGATGGTCTGGATGGGTATCTGGCTAAAAAGTTTAACTGGCAAGGATGGCTGGGTGGTGTATTGGACCCGCTGGCTGACAAGATGTTGATGCTGGGTTGTTATACCGTTTTCTGGCTGCAGGGTGTGGTGCCCTGGTGGCTGTATTTATTGATCATTGGCCGGGATGCGGTCATCGTACTTGGTGCCAGTTATTATCACTTCAAGGTGGGTAAAATTGCCCGGGCCACACCAACCATGATCAGTAAAATCAATACCGTTTTACAAATTTTGTTGTTGTGGGTTTTGCTGATCAGCTATTCCGGGTTGGTTGACATGTTCGCAGCACATAAACCCATCATGTGGTTGGTGGCGCTGACATCAGTCATCAGTGGCATTCATTATGTTTGGATGGGGCTGAAAATGAAAGCCCGGCAACGAGCTCAGGAGGTGGCTTAACAGATGCAAAATAAAATCAATAATCAATGGTATGTTCTGGCACTGGTGATTCTCTCCGGGTATCTGGTTTATCTGTTGTCACCCATTTTGACGCCATTCGCTGTGGGTGCATTGTTTGCTTACTTGTTTGATCCTTTGGCGGATAAACTGGAAGAGTGGAAACTTAACCGAACCCTGTCTGTGACGGTGGTGTTTTTTGTCATCAGTTTGTTGGTATTTGCCGTGTTGTTATTACTCATACCGGCTTTGGAAAGACAGATCAGTAGCTTTATCCGCAATTTACCTTTGTATTTTGAGTGGCTGAGAGAGAACCTTTCGCCCTGGTTAGAGCGCACTTTTGGTATCGAGCGCGATCTATTCGATATCAATGAGTTAACGCAACTTCTTAAAGGCCATTGGGAGCAGGCTGGCGGGATTGCTCAGTCATTGTTGTCAGGGGTCACCAAAAGTGGCCTGGTGATCGTCAATTGGTTGATGAACTTTTTGTTGATACCAGTGGTTACGTTTTATTTGCTCAGAGATTGGGACATCATCACATCCAGGGTCAGTGAGTTGATTCCGCGGCCTTACTACCGCACAGTCAGCACCATTGCCGCTGACGCCAACAGTGTGCTCAGTGCATTTTTGCGTGGTCAGCTCAGTGTGATGCTGGCATTGGGGACAATCTACACCATTGGTCTGTGGGTGGTCGGTATCGAGTTGTCGTTGCTGATTGGCATGGGTGCAGGATTGATTTCTTTCGTGCCTTATCTGGGCACCATTGTCGGTTTGATTGCCGGGGTGATCGCGGCCCTGGTGCAATTTGGTGACATCAATCATATCTTTTATGTACTGATTGTCTTTGGTATCGGACAATTACTGGAAGGATTTGTTCTGACGCCTTTGTTGGTTGGCGATCGCATTGGGTTACATCCTGTGGCGGTGATATTTGCTGTTCTGGCAGGTGGGCAGTTGTTTGGTTTCGTGGGTGTTTTGTTAGGTCTTCCGCTGGCTGCAGTCATTATGGTGTTGCTCAGGCACGGACATGAGCGATACATGGGCAGTAAACTCTATGGTAAAGAAAATGAAATCAGCCTGACCAACAAAGAAGAATCTGTCAGGCATCAGGAGGGCAATCCCAGCGACGGCAAAGGGGAGCTTTGATGACGCAACCACAAGTACCTCTGGACATGACTCAGTCTGAGTCCCACACCTTTGAAGGGTTTATCGGTAGTGAAGGGTTGGTTGAAAGTTTGTCAAGACCCGAAAAATTGCCTCAATTTACCTATTTGTGGGGGGTGAAGCACAGTGGCAAGACGCACCTCATAAACGCCTTGGCAGAAGAGCTGGCAAAGCGTGGAACTGCTCATGTCTCACTGGATGCCAGTATGTTGCATGATGCAGATGTGTTTGATCACTTGCCTGAAGGTCTGGATTTTTTGTTGCTGGACGATGTCCAGGTATTGCAGTCTCACGTTGAGGGCGAAGTGGCATTATTCAATGTTTACAATTGGTGTCGTGACAAGCAATGTCAGCTGGTTGTCAGTGCTGGTTGTTCAAACAGATCTGAACAATGGCAGCTACCAGATCTGAGATCCCGCTTAACTGCTGGTTTGACCTTGCACATAGAACCCTTGAAAGGGGAACATGCCTTGCACTGCCTGGAACGACAATTCAGCCTGAATGGCATACCCATTGACAAGGCCGTTATTGATTACCTCAGAACGCACCAAAGCACCTCGTTTGAACACCTTTACGCTTTGTTCAGGCAAGTGGCCAGTCATTCGTTGGTCTTGAAACGCAAGGTATCAGTGCCACTGATCAAAGAATCCCTGAAGCAGTTAAAACTTTCTGATTGATGAAGGTGGACAATTCAGGTGGCTTCATAGATAATACCGCTTCGGTGACTCCCGTTTGTCACCTCACAATAAATAGCAGTGAACCCGGTCAGGCCCGGAAGGGAGCAGCCGCAGCTGTGATTTTATGTGTGGGGACCGGCTGACGGGGGTCCCTTTCATCTCTTCAATAAATCATGACATATCAAGCACTTGCCAGAAAATACAGACCCCAGAATTTTGCGGAAATAGTTGGTCAGGAACATGTTGTTCAGGCCCTTGTCAATGGCATAGAAAATAATCGTTTGCACCACGCATTTTTATTCACTGGCACCCGGGGAGTGGGCAAAACAACCCTGGCCAGGGTGCTGGCCAAATCCCTTAACTGCCTGGAAGGCATTTCTGGAAACCCTTGTGGCGTGTGCCAGCATTGTGTGGAAATCAAAGAAGGAGACTTCATTGATTTGATTGAAGTGGATGCGGCATCCAGGACGGGAGTCGACGATACCAGAAACTTGTTGGAAAATGTGCAATATGCGCCCAACAAAGGTCAATACAAAATTTACCTCATTGATGAGGTGCATATGTTCTCGAAAAGCAGCTTCAACGCTTTATTGAAAACCCTTGAAGAGCCTCCTGAGCATGTTAAATTTCTATTGGCCACAACCGAGCCTGATAAATTACCCGTAACGGTGCTTTCCAGGTGCTTACAATTTAACTTAAAGCGACTGACTCAAAAGCAAATTGGAGACCATTTGCAGTCATTGTTGAACAAAGAGTCTGTCGATTTTGATGAACGTGCTATACAGTTGATTTCCAGGGTGGCTGATGGCAGCATGCGCGACGCGCTGAGTTTGCTTGATCAATCACTGGCGTTTGGCGCAGGAGCCATTCATTTTGATGAAATCAGGGCCATGCTTGGTACTGTTGAGCAGACGCATGTGGAAGAATTATTGCGTCAGGTGCATCACCATGATCACGCACAAGTGCTGGAAAAATTACAGTGGTTTCATGACATGTCTGTTGATTATCAGTCATTGGTTGATGATCTGTGCCGGTTGATGCACGAAGTGGCAGCCATTCAGGCACTGGGCAGGATGACCGGTGGATCGCATTTTGATTCGCAGGTCCTGAAAACCATGGCCACTGAGTTATCCCCTGAACAGGTTCAATGGTATTATCAGTTGATCATCGTGGCTGCTGAACAGTTGAATTATACCCCCGATAAGCGCATCAGTTTCGAAATGGCAGTCATCAGGATGCTTGATTTTGAACCAGGATCACCTGGCAGGATGGCGGCAGAATCTACTGAAGATTCAGGTGTTGCGCATGCGGATTCGGCTGGGCAGTCCCAGGAATCAGTAAAACCAACAGGGCCACAAGCCAATTTGGTAGATACCCAAATGAAGCCTCATACTCAAGTACGGGTTTCAGCTGAACAGCTACAAAATAAACCGGATAAACCGATTGATCTACATGCCCTGAGCCAACAGAACTGGCCGGGTGTGTTTGAGCGATTACAGTTGAAAGGCGGCTCCAGAGAACTTGCCAGGCATCTGGCAGTGCTTGAAAACAATGAAAAAGTCCTTACCTTTGCTGTGGACCAGTCGGCTGAAATCTTCATGAATGAAAAAGCACAAAAAGCCATCAGGGAGCGATTGCTGGGAGACTCAAATGATTACACGGTGAAATTTACCGTCCGTCAGGAAGTCAATTCTGTGGCACAGATAACACAGCAGGAAGCCGCCAGGCAGTCTGCAGAACAAGATCAGGTAGATCCTGTTGTGCAGCATTTGCAAAGTCAGTTTGGCGCTAAAATAATACAAAATAAATTGGGTGATTAAAGATGAAAGGTACCCTGGGTAACATGATGCAACAAGTGCAGAAAATGCAGGAAGAAATGCAAAAAGCACAGCAGGAAATGGCCAGCAAAGAAGTGACCGGCTCAGCTGGTGGCGACATTGTAAAAGTGGTCATGAATGGTCAGCACCAAATCAAAAATATTGTTATTGATCATGACATGATTGATGGTGACAACGAGATGCTGGAAGATCTGCTGGTTGCGGCATTCAATGATGCGATGAATAAAGTCGGAGAATTACAGAAACTGGATTTGGGAGGTTTGGCCGAAGGCCTGAACTTGCCACCTGGTTTTAAAATGCCATTCTGATGTCGTTGATCAAAGAGCTGATGAATGCCTTGCAGATCCTGCCAGGCGTGGGCCCTAAAACTGCACAACGGCTGACGTTTCATTTGCTACAAAAAGACAAATCTGGTGGTCAACACCTGGCGGAGGTTCTGCAAACCGCCATCAAAAACATCCGTGAATGTGAATCATGTCGTACGCTGACAGAACGAGATGTCTGTAAAATATGTGCCAACCCATCCAGAACGCCTGCTCAGTTGTGTGTGGTTGAGACCCCGGCTGACATTATTCATCTTGAACAGGCCACAGATTTCAAAGGCCGGTATTTTGTCCTGCATGGTAAACTGTCTCCGATTGATGGGGTTGGACCTGGTGAACTGAAACTCAATCGTTTGGTAGATTTGTTGGTGGAGTGTGATGAATTAATCATTGCCACCGGCTCAACGGTAGAAGGTGAGACCACTGCACAGTACCTCTCTCATTTGGCAGAGCAGGGTGGCATCAAGGCAACCCGGCTGGCCCATGGAGTGCCTCTGGGTGGAGACCTGGAATACATTGATAACAGCACATTGGCACACGCATTTGCCAGCAGAACACAATTATAGGTGATACATGAGTAAAGAAGGCACTTTGTTTGATCAAATCATTGACAAGACCCTTCCAGCAGACATTGTTTATGAAGATGATTATGTACTGGGTTTTAAGGACATTAATCCACAGGCGCCAGTCCATATTCTGTTTATTCCAAAGATCAGAATCGCCACCCACAATGACATCGATGCAGAAAACATGGATTATGTTTCTAAAATGCACCTGGCGATCAATCAATATGCCAAAGAAATCGGTGAAGATGAAAATGGTTACCGGTTGGTCATGAACTGTAATAAAAATGGACAGCAAACCGTGTTTCATATACACATCCACTTTTTGGCAGGCAGGGCAATGAGCTGGCCACCAGGCTGAAATGAGTCATTCAAAAGACAATCTGTTCGACGAACCCTACAGTCAGATCAAAGCGTTTGCATTTGATGAAAAGGTTGTGCGGGTGTTTCCGGATATGATTAAACGCTCGGTTCCGGGTTACGACACCATTCTTAAAGGGATTGCCATGCTGGCCATGAAGTACATCACACCTGCTTCAGGCGTTTATGACCTGGGAGCCTCATTGGGTGCAGTATCACTGACCATTGACCAGGCGGTTGGTGATCAGGGGTTAACCATCTATGCCGTGGATAATTCCGCGCCAATGTTGGATGGTTTAAAAAAGCAGTTGTTGCAGCTGGATACGGCCAACAAGGTTGTTCCGGTGATGGGGGATGTTTCGAACCTCAAAATGCTCGATGCCAGTTTTGTGGTGAGTAATTTCACCTTGCAGTTCATGCCTCGATCTACTCGTGCTGACACCTGTCGCAAAATTTTTGAAGCACTGCATAAAGGCGGTGTTTTTGTGCTTTCTGAAAAAGTATCTTCAACGGATTTGTTGATCGATTATTATCATGGTTATAAAAAGATCAATGGCTATACAGACAGAGAAGTGGCTCAGAAACGTCAGGCGCTGGAAGAATCCCTGAAGCCCGATTCTTTGGAGGTTTGGTGTCAACGCCTCAAAGCCGTGGGCTTTGAAACAACCGAAGTTTGGTTCAGGGCATTTAACTTTGTGTCTCTGGTGGCCATCAAGTAATGTTTCAGGAGAAACTCAATCTGTTTCTTCAGGCAGCAGTTGGAACTGCGCTCGAAGAACAGGCTGCTGTGATCCGGTCTGTTACCGAACAAGTCATTGCCAACATCAATCAGGGCGATTTACCCCGTTGGCAGGATGCCCATCAATCCTTGCCTGATTTATCACCGGCCACAGTTGATCCTGACCAGGGTCCACTTACGGTTCGGTTTTCACGGCCGTTATCCGTTGAACAGCAACATAATCTTGAAGCGGGTTTGCGGGCATTGCATCCATGGCGAAAAGGGCCTTTCAAATTGGCAGAATGTTTCGTTGATGCAGAATGGCGGTCAGATTTTAAATGGAACCGTCTGGCCAATGCGTTGCCTGATCTGAATCATAAAACTGTGCTTGATGTCGGCTGTGGGAATGGTTATTACCTGATGAAAATGGCTGCATTGAATCCAGGTTTGTTGTTGGGTATAGAGCCAGGGTTGTTGCACAACGTGCAGTTTTGGTCTGTAGAAAAATATGCCAACACAGGTGCACACATATTGCCTTTGAAAATCCAGGACCTGCCACAGCACATGGCATGCTTTGATGTGGTGCTTTCCATGGGGGTCTTGTATCATCGAAAATCTCCAATTGCTCACATTGAGCACTTGCGATCTTTGTTGCCACGGGGTGGAACCTTGATCCTGGAGACCCTGATCATTGATGGAGATGAACAAACCTGTCTGGTGCCACAAGGGCGATATGCACAAATGCGTAACGTGTGGTTCTTGCCAAGTGTGGCCATGCTGACCAATTGGCTGGCAAAGCTTGGAATGCGACATATTGAGGTGATCGATGTCTCATTGACAACTACAGCAGAGCAGCGCTCAACTGACTGGATGCGGTTTCATTCATTGCCACAATTTCTGACTGCTGATGAACAACACACGGTGGAAGGTCATCCGCCACCAAAACGGGTGTTGATTCGCTGTCAGCATTGATGGCTAATATGATCTGTCTTTAAATTTCAAAACCCCCTTAAAATGCGTCATGGCGTGGTTTGCTTATGACGTTGAATTTTGACAGCCAAATTAATTTAACTAATTTGTCACAAAGGGGTTTACAGAACGGAAAGTAGGGCTATAATTCGCATCCTCTTGTACGAGCTGAGACGGAAATCGGCCAGAGAGATCAGGGTCTTAAAATTAATTTGAAAGAATTAAAAAAAAGGCTTGCAAAGGAAAGCTTATGAGCGATAATACGCAGCCCTCAGAGATGAGGAGACAAGGACGGAAAAGCAAGACCTGGAGTTGATTGAAAAATTACTCAAAAAAAGGCTTGCAAAAGGATTTAAAAAAGCGATAATATCGCACCCTTCCGCACGAAATGTTCGGGAGTTAATTTAAAGCAAATTAAAAAGTAAT
>NZ_MVBD01000006.1 GCF_002000055.1 Marinicella sediminis
GTCTGCAACCATCAAACTCATTTTAAAACAGGCCATTTCAGCCTAATTCACCACATACCAAATTTCCGGACTTATCAACGCCCCTCTACGCTGTCAAATGAGTACTGTTCCTTAAAAAACCTCCTTGATCAATCAAGCTGGCTCCTTTAGCTAATGCCTGTCCTTGTAATTAGTAAAATGTCCGGCGGAACCCGGAGGGTGAAGCGCACTTCATTGCCTTGTTAATTGTCACGCATGATGAACTTTGCGATCTCACAATCTTCTGGCACCCTCTCCACTCTATGGTCTAGATTACCAGCCTCGGCTACAAGCTCCGAACGTACCGGTAATTGCTTCGGTAGCCTTATATTCTTGACAACGCCGAGGTTGCGCAATGCGTTCAATACCCACCAACCCGGATCAGGCTCGTCTTTGTATAAACCGAGCATAGCCGAACCAGGATAGGCGTGGTGATTATTGTGCCACGCCTCACCCATGGATAGAAAACCTGCTATACGTATGTTATGGCCTTGAACAGCCGCACCCTCTACTTTCCATGTGCGTTCACCTTTGTTATGGGCAAAATAGCCGATTAACCAATGACCGCCTACAGAAATTACGATGCGAACGGACACACCCCAAACCAACCAACTCAAACCACCAAGCCAATACAGCGGAACGGCGACTACAAGCTGCTGCCACATCCACGTTTTCTCTATAAATTGATAGAACTTATCCGATGCAACTTCACTTTCGATAGTAAATTCGGGTGGATGCTTCAAAGTGAGATCACAATTCAATTGCCACCATCCGTCTTTAATGATTCCCGAACCATGAAGCAGGTAGTCATGACATTTTGACTGGCGCTGCGCCCAATCTCTGAGGTCATGTTGAAGCATCATGCCAATGGGACCAGCCATTCCAACAAGCACACCCAACCAAACAAACAGGTACTCCATCCATTTTGGGCATTCGTAGGAACGATGAATCAATAGACGATGCATACCAAGCGAATGGCCAAAGCAAAGAGTGATACCAGTAAGAACCAAGAACACGGCCAAAGATGAAGCTGAAACAACGAAGGGCGCTATGAAAATAGCCGCGGCTAAGTGAGAGAGAAACCAAAGTGACTTTACTGGCTTCCAATATACAATTCCACTATGAGCGTCAGTTATTTCTCTTGATCTCACTCTCTCAGTATCTAGCATAACTTTCTCGTGACATTTAACGCCTAAAGCAGCGGCCGCAGTGTAGGCGCGAAGCGCCGGAACGAAGGTCCAGCCCCGCAGGGGCGATGCTGGCTTTACTTGTTAGTTTACTCTTCTGATTCATCTGGAGTTTTTACTATATTCCATTTTTCGCCAACGCTATTTCGCCACGCGTGGTAGCCTGGCTCCATCTTTGCAACTTCAAAGACAGTTGGGTCGATTTTAGTAATTTCTTCTAAGCCAACCAATTGAGCGTCATCCGTTGTATATTCAATATTGCTTACGAATTGCCAGCCATCATCTTCTAGGTCGTGGTAAATAACCTGAATAGGGTGCTCACCATCTAGTACCTGCCTTATTGTAAATACGGCACAGTTTTTTGGTTGATCAAAAGGCCAATCCAATTCCTTTTTCTTAAAAATCCCAAACATTTCTCGAACCTACATTTTGGAAACTAACGCCTTAACGAATGGCGCCGCCAGGCGTCCATTTGATTAATTTGTTAAGTGTAGCCCCACCTAACGAGCCATACTTTTTGTTTATTTTACCCTATCCATAGATTTTTCCAGCATTGCGATCAAAGCGCGGACTTCATCTTCATTTAGTTCAATTTCGACATTACCAACGACATCGTCATCAGCAAGCTGATCCATCCCAATTGAAATGTTTTTTATGTCTTTGTCCGGATGAATATTCCAAGCCTCAATGTTAATGCAGCCATCATGTATAGCTGGGGTTACTTCAATGAAGCCCTTGCGGTAATTGATGGTGTTTGCCTTGATAATCTCTTTTTTCGATTCCATTACGCTAGTTCTTT
This sequence comes from Marinicella sediminis, assembly GCF_002000055.1. Taxonomy (GTDB): domain Bacteria; phylum Pseudomonadota; class Gammaproteobacteria; order Xanthomonadales; family Marinicellaceae; genus Marinicella; species Marinicella sediminis. The sequence goes on from NZ_MVBD01000006.1 coordinate 2,005, forward strand.
GATTACACCAACACTTTTAACACTTAACGCCCGCAACACAGGCGAGGAGCGAAGCGACGAGTCCAGCCAGCTTGCTGGCGATTGTGCTTGCGCTTGTTAGAGGTTTTATTCATGACAATATAGTGCATGCATTGCCCCCAAAATATGACGAGCCCAATGGCTGCCCAAAGAAGTGCGCCAATGAAATACTGCATCTATTTCACTGCCCTGATCGAGATACCATAACCCATCTTTGAGATCTTTATATATATCAGACAGATCATCAATAATATCACCTACTACGGGCTCTTCACTTGGCACAATTTCGGCATTAAAGACCGTTGAATAATATTGATATGGGAAGTCATTAAAGTATTTTGTGATTTCATTGTAATCATGTGATGGCATGTCATCTGAATATAAAAGATCACTTGGCTCACAGCCAGGTAATTGAATCCCCCAACAGTACAGCTTAGATAAGAGAACTTGAAGATAATAAACATCACTCTCTTTATCTTTTTTATTTTCCACCCACTCGCAATACTCTTTTGCTAGAGAAGAAAACTCTTTGATGTGATTCTCGTAATCCATATTTCCTTATTACTACCCTCTAACGCATTGCTCACCTGCACATACTGTGGAGAGCGTTTTTGTGTATTCTGGAGCGCAGCGACACACAAAAACGAGCGTAGCAGTATGTGTCAGCGTGCAGCAACTTGTTATGTGACGACGCCCTCATAGTCTTCGTCCACGTAGTAACTTACTGAAATTTCTTTTGCTACTGCGCCATAAATAGAAAACTCGTGGTAACCGTAATGTTCAGAAAATACCGCAGCCATACGACTCTCTTCGTCTATTACTAAGAAAGCAGAATCGAATTTTATGATAGAACTTTCTGAGTAATATATCTCAACGCTTGTCGATGGTGAAAAATCATACGCTGACAAACCTCGTTTTTCTATTTCCGCTTCACTTCTTCCAAGCTTTTTACTTAGTAAGCAAGCCCATTTTTTTATTAATTCTTTATTCACTCATCATTCCTGATTTCTTGGACACATAACAATTTATTAATTGTGCATCTGTGCCATCTATCAAGATATTGGCGTATATTCGTGCACATCTTTTTCTGTGGATTCATTGTAAGTCATTGATTTCTCTCTTTGAAGTAAATTATTGACTGCGTTATTATCAAGAAATGGGCGGATAGATGTGCATGAATGCGTTAATTTATGTCTATTACCGGCTTTAAGTGCAGAATATGCAGTTTTACGATGGACTTAGCCCGTCCTGCAAGTCCATTACAAAACCTTCTTTAACCACTTGTTAAGTTTTCACTACACCTTTTGATTTAGCCCTTGATCGCAGAAAAAACAAGGCGACAGATTCAACGATAAAACCTGGAACTATTTGAATATCAGAGACATATAAAAGCTGCCCGATCAAGGCTTGACTCCAGTTATTAAATATATCGTAATGAGTGCCTAACTCCCACTTTTTAGTCATCCACCATAATATGAATAGGGAATTCTCGATATAGGTGAAAATATCTCAAGGCAACACAAAAGAATTCGATGAGGAGATGTTTTGTTTACTCATTTATTAGCCCAATAGATTGAACATACCAGAGTCAGCCAAAATAAACCTATTAAAAAGACGTACACATCAGGTATACCGGCCAATTCAAGAAAAAAGCGCACAGGTGTTACAAGTAAAGCAATGAGAATAGGAACAACAGAAAGTCTAAAAGCTAACTTGAATATATAAATTCACACCTCTGACAGAAGAGAACATAACTATTATTCAAGGCTATTAACTCAGCAGGTGCTTCGCACTGCATATCTGTTCCGGACAAAAGAGAGCTGTTATCTCGAGCAAGTGAAACGAGTCGAGGGATCTCCCAGGCCTTTGGAGATCCCTCCACTCACTTACGTTTGGTCGGAATGACAACGTTTTTTTTAAGAAGCCATGGTACGAAAACCAGCAAGCATTCATTGAACGTAGGCACAACAGCTTCTTTATCATTGATAAAACCGCATGCCTTTCATTGCCTGTACGCACAACGGCTTTCAAGGCACGCTTCTTTATCATTGATAAAACCGCATGCCTTTCATTGCCTGTACGCACAACGGCTTTCAAGGCACGCTTCTTTATCATTGATAAAACCGCATGCCTTTCATTGCCTGTGCTACAAAACAAGTCGGTGGGTTGAACTGATAATCAGAACTTCATCGCTTGGTTTCAGGGCTTGATGATGGTGGCATCGATTTCCACCAGCTGATCGGCATAACCGAGCACCGGTACACCCAGCAAGGTGGCTGGTGGCACCTGGCCGGAGAAATACGCTTCCACAACTTCCCAGGCGCGGGTCAGGTTTGATCGTTCACCGACCACATGAATGACCAATTGCTGAATGTGTTTTGTCGTGAAGTCATGTATCGACAACAATTTTTGCAGGTTGAGCAGACACTGTTCTGCCTGCACAGCAGGATCGCCCACACCAACGATGGTTCCATCGCCATCGTTGGGTACCTGGCCACTGACAAACAGCTGCTGACCGACCTGTCTGGCGTATTGATAACCTGGCGTCTGGGGTAAACCGGCTGCGGTTTCTTGTTCATTCATGGTTCATTCCTCTGTCAGTCCTCCAATGGTAACAGGTAGGTTCTGCCATTGCGGTAAATGTGCAACATCGGGGCTTTGCGCGATCGCTCAAACCCCTGGGTCAGCTGCTTCAGGCTGTTGATTTCGGCTTTGTTGATTGCGGTGATCAGATCACCAGCCCGCAGGCCCAGATCCCAAGCCACAGAGCCACGCCCGATTTCTTCAATCAGTACCCCCTGGAAGCGATCTTTAAACTGTAGTGGCAGGTTCATCAGCAGCGTGCCTTCAAGCAATCGGTGTAATTCTTTGCCCTGAATTTCATTGCGGTCTGCTTCGGTGATCAGGGTGATGACCTGGGTGGCTTCATCATCGCGCAAGTAGTCGATGCTGACCCGGCTGTCCAGTTCGATCAGGCCTTCGTAATTCTGAAACTGTTTGCGGTTGGTGATGCGGTCACCATTCAATCGGGTGATGATATCACCAGCCTGTAAGCCAGCGCGGTCAGCGGGCGAATCAGGGTCAACAGAAGTCACCAAAACGCCCTGGCGCTGACCCACATCAAAAGCCCTGGCCAGTCGTTCGGTGATGTCCTGCACGCCCATGCCCAACGACCCTCGACGCACCGTACCAAACTCAACCAATTGACGCATCATGCGTTCGGCCAGTGAGGAGGGGATGGCAAAACCAATGCCGACATTGCCACCTGATGGCGAAAAAATGGCGGTGTTAATGCCCACCAAAGACCCATTCAGATCAATCAGCGCACCACCGGAGTTGCCCGGATTGATGGAGGCATCGGTCTGGATGAAATTCTGATACCCAAGGCCGCTCAGGCTGGTGCGGCCCAGCGCACTGACGATACCCGAAGTCACGGTCTGACCCAGACCGAATGGGTTACCCACGGCGACCACAAAATCGCCCACCCGGAGCTGTTTCGAATCGGCCAATGGCAGTGCGGTGAGGTTGTCTGCTTCAATTTGAATCACCGCCACATCGGTGCCTTCATCAGAACCGATCAGTCGGGCGCTGTAGGTACGGCCATCGTGCAACACCACCGAAATGTCATCGGCATCTCCAACCACATGGTGATTGGTGAGGATGTAGCCTTGTACGGCATCAACGATGACCCCGGACCCCAGGGATTGGGTGACCCGTTCACGGGGGGTGTTCGGCAAACCATAAAACCAACTGTAAAATTCGCTGTTCCTGGAGCGCACGTACTGCACTGATTTGGTGTTGATGTTAACCACCGCTGGGGTAACCTGTTCAAGGATGGGTGCCAGTGAAGGCACCGGTTGGCCGTTGACCGCGGCCGGTAAGGTGGCAGTGGCAGCTGAGGCCAGCCAGATCATAACCATCAGAATAATGTGTTTCATAAGCTGTACAGATTCATTCAACAAATTAAAGTTCCCATTGACAACGGGTTCTCATAAAATAGTCGCTCTCTTCAGATTTTCAAGCCCATGTTCATTCAACAGTTAGAACGCGCCCAGGAAAAACACCAGTCTCTGGTTTGTGTGGGTCTGGATCCCAATCAAGCGAAAATCGATGCCCTTGGGCTTGGTTTACTTGACTGGCTGAAACAAATCGTCGATGCCACGGCTCAGCATGTCTGTGCCTTTAAGCCACAAATAGCCTATTTTGCAGCGCTCAAAGCCGAAGCTGAACTGACCGCCATCATCGCTTACATCCATGAAAAACACCCGGATGTGCCAGTCATCCTGGATGCCAAACGCGGGGACATTGGGAGCACCGCTGAACAATATGCCCGGGAAGCCTTTGAACGCTATCAGGCAGATGCCGTGACAGTGAATCCCTACATGGGAGGAGATACCCTGAAACCTTATTCTAGTCATGCCGGGAAAGGCGTGGTGGTGTTGTGCAAAACCTCCAACGCAGGTTCAGGCGAGTTGCAAAATTTGACCCTGGCCGATGGTCAGACCCTGTTTCAAAAAGTGGCCGGCAAGGCCGCCAACGACTGGAATGACAACCGCAACCTGCTGTTGGTGGTGGGTGCGACTTACCCGGTTGAATTGGCTGACATCCGGCAAATCGTTGGTGACATGCCACTGTTGATTCCTGGCATCGGCGCGCAGGGTGGGGATGTGGAAAAAACCCTCAAAGCCGGTCTCAGAGCCGATGGCAAAGGCCTGATCATATCCTCTTCCCGCGGCATCATCTATGCTGGTGACAGTGCTGAAAACTGTGCCGAAAAAGCCCGGCAGGCCTGTGTTGAACTGAAAAACACCATCAATCAATACCGGGATTAAGGCTCATTCCATTACCCCATTCAGGCTCCGGTCACATCACTGATGCTTCAAAAAAGCTGTTTTTTTAACAAAGCCTCAACCGTTCATCACTGATTGACGTCTGCTTAATGACCGCTTTCAGATAGATCAATGATTGACAATTGGTTTATTTTACATATACTGCACCAGTAAAACATATGTGAGACACAATGAAACCGAACCAACAGAGCGATACCCTGATAAAGTTGTGGGCCCAAACCACTGCCATCACCCGGAAATTGGATGCCAGTTTAGGTGCGGTACATGGCATTGGCTTTGCTGAATATATGCTGATGCATCGCTTGCATCTGGCTGCTCAACACACGATGCGCCGGATTGACCTGGCTCATGAGTTGTGTCGTTCAGCCTCAGGAGTAACCAAGATGCTCAATCCGATGGAAAAAATTGGTCTGGTGGCCAAAGACATCAACCCCAGAGATGCCCGGGTCAGCCTGGTCAAGCTCACTGCCACCGGCGAGCAAACTTATCAACAGGCCAGCAACACCCTGAACCAAATATCTGCCGAGGTGTTCAGCCACATCGACAGCGCTGATACCGGGACAATGCATGGACTGGTGGCCGGCTTAAAACCATAAGCATTTTTCATGACAGATGGCCGTATCAGCTGATCATAAAATCAATTAAAATAGGTCAGTATAAACCGCAAAACCGGTACAGCAGTTAGGGGACTGTTGGTTTTTAATAGCAGCAAACAATTGGATCAAACCATGGAAAAAACCAGTCATCAAACCAAACAACCAGGCTTCCTCAAAAGGCTGCTGCCCATCGTCATCATCCTGGTGGTGGTGTTTGTTCTGCTCAATGTCATGAAATCCATGAAAACCGAGCCAGTCAGAATACCCGATAAACCTGTCGGCTTTCTGGTAGAAACCGCCCAACTTAAACCCACTGATGTAACCGTTTTTGTGGCCTCCCAGGGTACCTTACAGGCCAAGCGGCAAATCAACCTGACCAGTGAAATCACTGGACGGGTACTGAACATGAGCCCTGCATTCATCGCTGGTGGCATGTTTACCAAAGGTGATGTACTGGTACAACTGGATCCAGCTGATTACCAGGTGGCCGTGGCCCGGGCCGAAGCCAGCCTGGCCAGTGCTCAGGCCAGCCTGGATCTGGAACAAGCCAAATCTGATCAGGCCAAAAAAGACTGGCAGTCATTCGGCAAAACCGGTCAACCCAGTGATCTGTTGCTGAACATTCCCCAGCTGGATGGCGCCAAAGCAGGCCTTAAAGCTGCCCAGGCTGACCTGCAAAAGGCCCGCAGGGATTTACAAAAAACAGCCATCAAAGCCCCCTTTACTGGCACCGTGATCAGTAAGTCTGTGGACCTGGGCCAGTATGTGGGGATGGCAGGCTTGTTGGGGGTGATCGCCGGCACCGAAGTGGCAGAAGTCCGGCTACCCCTGAGTAATGACGAAGTAAGCAAACTGCATCTCATGCAGCGCTCACTGGAAGATGAGCCATTGGCAGTGAGCTTCCTGAATGACCACAATGAAACCGTGGCCAGCGGTCAGATCAGACGCATGGAAGCGACCAAAGACAGTCGCACCCTGATGAATTATGCGGTGGCAGAAATTCAGGATCCTTTTGTCCTGGGTCTGCGCATCAATGGCTTTTTACAGGCCCGCATCACCGGCCACACCCACCAAAATGTGTTTGCCATTCCCAGCGCCTGGATGATGCCCAATGATCAACTGGCCGTTTATACACCAGGGGGCAAGCTGGCCATCAAACAGGTCCGGGTGGCCTATAAAACCGATGATTATTTTTATGTCGATCAGGGCATTGACCAGACCGACCTGATCATCACCACGCCAATTCAGGCACCGACCGAAGGCATGCTGCTCAGACGGGCAGATCAAGCGGCTGAAACACCGGCCATGAACGAACAGGCAGCCTCATGAAAAAGTCCTGGGACAGTGGCATCATTTACTGGTTTGCCAGCAATCCGGTGGCGGCCAACCTGTTGATGGTGTGTTTGCTCATCGGAGGTTTGTACACTGCCTATACCCTGAAAAAAGAAATGTTTCCGACCACTTCAATCAACCAGGTGCAGGTCACCATGGCCTATCCGGGAGCGGCACCGGATGAGGTGGAAAAAGGCATTTGTACCAAAATAGAAGACGCCGTCACCGGCCTGGAAGGCATTGACAAAACCACCTGTGTGGCCAACGAAGGCTTTGCCCGGGCCAACATCGAAATCGGCAGCGATTATGATGTGAAAAACGTCATGGCAGAGATCAAGAACCGGGTCGATGGCATCAATTCCTTCCCTGAACAGGCGGAAAAACCCATCATCAATGAAATCATCATTCAACAACCCGTGATCAGGGTTTCCGTTTATGGACCAGTACCCGAAAAAGAGTTGTTGCTGGCTGCTCAGGACATCCGCGATGACATCATTGACTTACCTGGCGTTTCCATGGCCTCTCTTTCCGGAAACCGTGAGTATGAAATCGCCATTGAGATCAGAGAAAACACACTGCGCCAGTATCAGCTGACCTTTGATGAAATCGCCCATGCCCTGCGCAGTGCTTCACTGGACCTGCCTGGGGGTTCGATTAAAACCGATCGGGGTGATGTGTTGTTACGTGCAGTCGGTCAGTCCTACACCGGTACTGATTTTGCCAAAACTGTCATCCGCACCAACCCCGATGGATCCCGCTTGTTGCTGGAAGACATTGCCATCATCAAAGATGCATTTGTTGAAGACACAGAGCCAGGACAGTTTGATGGCAAGTCAGCCATCAATATCACAGTCAATTCAGTGGAAAGTGAATCCATCATTGAAATTTCAAATCAGGTCCTGAAGTATGTTTCAGCCAAGCAAAACACCATGCCGGATAACATGTCTTTAAGTACCTGGTCTGACACCTCACACTACGTGCGGGGAAGGCTGGACATGATGGAAAGGAATATTATGCAGGGTGCTGTACTGGTGTTACTCATCTTGACTTTGTTTCTGCGTTTAAAAGTGGCCTTTTGGGTGATGGTTGGCCTACCTGTGGCATTTTTGGGTGCATTTCTGTTTTTACCGGTTGCTGACGTCACCATCAACATGCTCAGTATGTTCGGATTCATTGTCGTACTGGGTATTGTGGTCGATGATGCCATTGTCATTGGCGAAAGCGCTTATGCGGAAATCCAGCACAAAGGTCATTCCCTGAAAAACGTGGTGGTGGGCGCTCAAAAAGTCGCCACCCCGGCGACATTTGGGGTGCTGACCACCATCGCCGCCTTTGTCCCCATGTTGTTTGTCGGCACCCTGTTTGGCTCCTTTTTTGAAGCCATCGGCTGGGTGGTCATTCTGTGCCTGATATTCTCGCTGGTGGAATCCAAGCTGATCCTGCCGGCGCATCTGGCTCACATGAAATCAGCCGACATCGGCACCGACAACCCGGGACCACTGCTGAGGCTGCAACGCCAGGTCAACCACGGTCTGGAATGGGTGATCAAACACCAGTACCGGCCAACCATTGGCAAGGCCATACGCCGGCCGGGGTTGACCCTCACGGTGTTTGTCGGCATCTTCGTATTGGCCATTGGCTTAATGGTGAATGGGCTGGTGCGCTTTGTGATGATGCCGGATTTTGTCTCAGATTTTGTCCAGGCCGATTTCGCCATGGCCCAGGGTACGCCCAAAGACCGCAGCACGGAAGTACTGCACCACATAGAACAGGCCCTGGTAAGACTGGATCGCGACGTCAGTCAGTCTGTAGGTAAAGAGCAAGGCGCCGTCTATACACACAGGTTTTCAGTACTTGACTCTCAAGTTTCCGGTCGGGTGGTTGTGGAATTGGTCAAAGATGAAAACGCGGTGATCGACGGCAAGGAAATGCTGCGCCGCTGGACCGAATACATCGGAGAAATTCCCGGTGCCAGACAAATTGGAACCCTGTCATTATCCGGTCCTGGTCAGGGTCCTGATGTGAGCCTGAAACTGGTGGGCAGTGACACCGAGGAACTGCGCCTGGCTGCTGAAGTCATTGCCGACAAACTGCGTGAATTTGATGGCGTCTCAGATGTCAGGAATTCCATGGAGATGGGTAAAGACGAAATAGAGTTCTCCATCAAGCCCCTGGGTGAAACCCTGGGACTCACGCAAAGCGACCTCGGCCGACAGATCAGACAGGCCTACTATGGCGAAGAAGTTCAGCGCCTGCAACGCGGCAATGATGAAGTCAAAGTGATGCTGCGATATGACCGCAACACCCGTGAGTCATTGCGCTCACTGGATGAATTGCGCATCCGCACCGCACAGGGCGATGAAGTGCCCCTGAGTACAGTGGCCGAGGTCAAACTGGGCAAAGCCGCCAATGCCATAGAACGGGTCAACCGCAAACGCGCCGCCCGCATCTCCGCTATGGTTGACAAAGCCATCGCTGACCCGCAAACCATTGTTGGTCAATTGATGCCTGAACCTGACAATCCAATCGTTCCGGAATATCCAGGAGTCGATTATGACCTTGATGGCAATACAAAAGAAATGACCAATTTACAAAATAACCTGGGCATTGGTATGCTGGCCGCTGTGTTGTTAATCTATGTGCTGCTGGCCATTCCTCTGAAATCTTACGCCCAACCCCTGATCATCATGCTGGTGATCCCATTTGGCATCACCGGGGCCATCGTCGGCCACCTGTTGCTGGGCATGACCTTCAGTATGATGTCAATTTTCGGGGTGATCGCCCTGACCGGGGTGGTGGTCAATGACTCACTGGTGATGGTTGATTACATCAACAAGGAACGCAGCGAAGGTGTCGACATCATCACCGCGGTCAAGCATGCCGGTTCTAAGCGCTTTCGCGCCATCCTGTTGACTTCGCTGACCACCTTCTTTGGCCTGTTGCCTATCATGTTTGAACAGTCTTTGCAGGCCAAGGTGATTATCCCCATGGCGGTGTCGCTGGCCTTCGGCATCCTGTTCGCCACGGTGATCACGTTGATTCTGATTCCATCATTGTATGCCATCCTGGAACGTTTTAAACAACGTTTCAGCTTGAAACCCCGTCAACGCCAGATTTCCACAGCTTCACCAGCGGCGGCCAAATGAACGGCTCGATTCTGAATTGTATGAATAAGGACAGGTTTTTATAATATCAGGACCAAATGAGGCCATCAGGTCACTTGGACTTGATCGGCAGGTATTAATTATCTAATATGCACTCCCATGACCCGCGACCATACCTGTTGGAACTGCGGGTATTTGAGGTTTAGTTTTTTGATGGAGACTGATAGATGAAAACCCTTTTTAATTCGACCTTATTCAGTTCGGTGATGATGCTCGTTGTTAGCCAGCAAACTTCGGCTTTTGGAGCAGACCCCGGTCTGGGTGACGTTAAGGTATGCCAACATGTGCATGTGAATGGCACAATTGAAAGTCAATACGCAACCGTTCAGGCCCCTCAGTCTTGTCCTGCTTTTTCCCATTATAAATTTGTTGATGGCGTGAACAGGCTGTTTATCCACACGGAAACTGTCACTGAAGTCATCCCCAAAATGAGTGACCCTTCCAGTCCCACCTGTTACAACACATATGTATTGTTACCCGGTGATTGATCCAGTTTCAGAATGTAAAAAAACTGCAACCGCTGCATTGAAAACCTGGATTGGTTGTTCGGTGAGCAATGACACAAAGGAGTCCAAAATGAAATACACTTTATCTTTAACTGTTATGTTGATATTGGTAATTGCCAATGACGTACAAGCGTTCCCCGCCGATCCAGGCTTGGGTGATGTCATCGTATGCCGTCACGTGCACGAAGATGGTCAAATCGAACAATTTGCCGTTGTTCAGGCAACTCAATCCTGCCCGCCATATGTAGAGCAAGTCTCAATCAATGGGCAAATATACACCATTACAACAACCATGGACGGCAGCTGGTCTTCTCCACCCAAGCAAGATCAATCCAACCCAACTTGCTGGAATGAAGAAATTTTGCTGCCAACTGATTGATACGACTGACTGAATCCAATTGTACAAAAGGTCCTTTGTTTCATATATCGAACTGGACCTTTTATCTGCCTCCTTTCACTGACTCAACCCCGCTCCGATACAAAAGCGCAGAGGTCTTCTTAACTTGGCATCAACCAGTAAATTGTTATAATCCAGTCTTTGTTTGACGGGTGAAATCATTTGAAACGATTGTTCAACGCCTTGATGTTTGCACTGGTGGCATGCCCTGTGATTGCTCAACCAAACAACCAGGTTTTAGCCCTCAACACCATCATCAAAGCGGCGCTGCAAACCGACGATGGCTTCATTTGGCTGGCCACCTCGACCGCTGTATTTCGCTGGGATGGTCATGAACTGTTGTCACTGGCGGATCTGCATGGCAGCGACATCACAACTCAAATCAATGAAATCAAAACCCTGATCAAAGATGATCAGGGGCAATTGTGGGTGGGCACTCAAAACAACGGTGTATTTAAAATCACAGGCAGTACTGTTCAGGCCATTCACCGCGATGACTTCGCTGTTCAGGTGCACAACAAAATCACCCAAAGTAACAGTTGGATGTGGTCAGTAACCAATGAAGGGCTGCTTAAATTCAATGAGTCTGAATGGCAGTTCTTCGATTTCAGCAACAACCCTCTGATCAAATCAGATGGTTACATCATGGACATTGATGCCAGCGGAGACAGTATATATATCCTCAAAACCAATCAGTTGATTGAGTTTGACACCAAACAACAACTGTTTATCACTCACCACACGCCCACCGTTGGTTTGTACCGCAGTTTGCGGGTGGACGAGGGCTTTATCCTGGCCTCTGATCAAGGGGTGTTTCATAGTACAGACCTGTTGGCCTGGGAAAGCATGATAAAGGACCTGGCCGACACCATGATCCGCTCCACCCACAGGATTGATGATCAGATCTGGGTGATCACCATTTTCGATGGCATCAAACTTTATGATGCAGCACTCAATTCCGTCATTCGGTTCAGTGCAACAGCCGAATCATTTGCACAGCTGTCCAGTAACGCAGTGACTGATTTATTCATTGACCACTCCGGTCTTGTCTGGGTGCTTCATTTCAATGGTTCAGTCGACACATTGGATTTGAAGCGCCAGACTTTTGGCCTTAATCAGCTGTCGGCAGGTGCCATTTGCAACCTGAGTGAATCATATTTGGACATGACTGAAGATGATCAGCATTACTGGATAGCCAGTCAGTCTGGCATCCAAAAAATAAACAAAGAATCAGGCGAGTGTGAACGCCTTAATCGTGATGATTCCGGTCTGCCGGTATTTGCCAGCAATGTACCTACCACCATTGCTCATAGCCCCGAAACCGGTGTTCTGATAGGCAGTTCGAATGGCATCCATCAAATCAACGAAGCCGATCACATTGTTTTATTCAATGATGACATCCGTTTGATCAATTTCATCAACCAATCCAGGGACCGGTGGTTTACCGGTGGTCTTGACGGGCTGTTTCTGATCAACACCGAAGCCCAACAAGTTGAACGCATTCCGGGATCTGAAAACACAGAGTTCTATGACCTGACCCACTCTTCATTCACTGAAGCCTGGTATTTTGCCTCCAACAAGGGTCTATACAGATTCAAAGGTGGCCAACTGATGCCATTGGAATCGATCAATCAGCAATTGGGTACATCCATAGTGCATGCGGTTTATGCCCACGATGATGATTTGTTTGTGGCCCTGGCAGGAATGGGCCTGGTACAGATCAACCTCAACACTGAACACATCAAAAAGTGGTCTGACACTGTACTGGGCAGTGAACGAAACTCACTGGAAATCATTGGTTTTGATGACTCACTGTGGATCGGTACCGATGATGGACTGATCAGAACCCGTCTGAACGGTACTGACATCAAACGGTTCACTGTAGACAATGGCTTGCAATCAAACGGCTTTAATCGAAATGCCGGTTTCCTGTCTCAATCAGGTCAACTTTTTTTGGGTGGGGTCAAAGGCTACAATTTCTTTAATCCCAATGAAATCACCTTTAACCAAACACCACCATTGGTAAATTTCACCCGGCTGAAACGGTTCAATGAACCCGTGCTGGTGGCTGAAAAGGGAGGTGAGTTTGCGCTCAATCAAGACCTCAACCAAACGGAAAAACTGGAGTTAACCCACCGGGATTATGTCATGGCCTTCGAATTTGCGGCCATGGATTTCACTGACCCGGATGACAACCTATACCAGCACAGGCTGTACCCTTTTGAAGACAAATGGAATCTGACCCAAGCCAATCAAAGAATGGCCACCTACACCAATCTACCCAGTGGCCAATATGAATTGCAAATTCGGGCCAGCAACAATGAAGGAATATGGTCAGATGAACCACGAATACTGAACATCACTGTCTTGCCACCACCCTGGCTGACCTGGTGGGCACTGACCAGTTATGTACTCACGGCACTGGGTCTCATGTATTGGTATGTCCAACGTAAGATCAAGACCAATCAACGCATCGCGGCGATGTTGCGCATTGAAGTGGTTGAGAAAACCAAAGAACTGAGCATTCAGAAACAAACGGTTGAATCCCTGCTGGTGAAGAAGAATGAATTATTTTCCAATGTGTCACATGAATTCCGCACACCGCTGACGCTGATCCTTGGACCAATCAAAGAACTGCTGACTAAACAAACCGATCAAGCAGATGTAAAAAGCCTGTCCATGATCAACCGCAGTGCCAATCGCTTGCTGTCATTGGTTGAGCAGTTGCTGCAAATCGCCAGAGTCAGTGACCTGGATCAAGTCAAAACCCACGCCCAAACCACCCACCAACAGGTGGCCGCCCTGGTCGAGTCATTTCAACACATGGCAAGCAGCAAGCACATCAACCTGCAACTGTCAGTGAATGAACCTGCCACCATTGATGTCACCGATCAGTACATTGATGCGGTGCTGGGCAACCTGCTGTCCAATGCCATCAAATACACCCCGTCAGGTGGTTCAGTGTGGGTTTCTGCCTCCACCAGTAAGGACTCGTTGATCATCTGTGTCAAAGACACCGGCGCGGGCCTGACTGCAAAACAGCAGCAAGACATTTTTAAACGATTCCGCCGGCTGGACTCACATCAGGCCATTGAAGGCATTGGCATTGGTTTATCAGTGGTAGAAGAAGTGGTTATGGTCAACAACGGTCAGATCACAGTGGACAGCGAATTGGGGGTGGGCAGTGAGTTTGTTGTCCAGGTGCCTTTGGCTGAGGCGGTGGAGTCACAGGAACAAACCCACATCAGTACACTGGTACAACAGCTGCAAAAGGAATCTGGTGAAGTGGAACAGGTAACAGCAGCCAATGGCACCAGTGACACACAGACCGAAGACGTCACCCTGAACACCGTGCTGGTGATTGAAGACAACCATGACATGCGCCAGCACATCGCCGACATCATCAGCCCTCACTATAATTGTCTGACTGCAGAAAATGGTGTCAAAGGGGTGGCCGCAGCCATTGAACAGGTACCTGACGTCATCATTTCCGATGTGATGATGCCTGAAATGGATGGTTTCAAGGTGGCTCGCATCATCCGTGCCGATGAACGCACCTCACACATTCCATTGATGTTACTCACTGCATTGAATGACAAAACCAGCCGCATCAAAGGCTGGCGTGAAAATGTCGATGCTTACATGACCAAACCATTCGACCGCGATGAATTGCTGATCCAACTGGACAACATGCTCACCATCCGTGACATCCTGAAAAAGAAAGCCGGCCAGGACCTCTTTGCTGGTCAGGCCAAGTCTTCTTCATTGCCCAAAAAAGATCAGGAATTTGTCGATCGCCTGAGAAGTCTGATAGCAACACATTTTGCAGATCCAATGTTGTCGAGGGTAAAACTGGCAGGGCTCATGGCGGTTTCAGACCGGCAGCTACAACGCAAGATCAAAGCCTTGATTGATCAGAACCCCATGGACATGCTTCGTGAGTTCAGGCTGAATCAGGCCAAAGCCTTACTCAGGGATGGTTACCAGGTCAGTCTGGTGGCTGATGAATGTGGGTTTAACTCCCTGTCATATTTTTCACAATGCTTCAAAGCCCAGTTTGGCATGTCACCGAAAAAATTTCAGCAAAGCCAATAACAAAGCAGCCATCAGGCTGCCCATCTGTGGCTCTGTTCACCTCAGCAAACACCAAAAGCACCACCAGAAAGTGGTGCCTTTGGTATCCGGCTGTCAGGTTCTTACCTGATGAAACAACCCCATTGACCATTGTATGGTTCACACACACACTCTGGGATGGCCTGACATTGCTGCAGGTTTGGAAAAATGAAATGGGGGCGGTTGGGGATACCTTGCCATGCCATGATGTTTTTCAGGTCATCACTCAGGGTGTTTTCTGAGATACCCAACAGTTGAGCCACGTTCACCACCGGCTCTGCAACCAGGGCTTTCTCGGCCGCTGTTACGGTGTCAACCGAAACATCCTGAACTTCACTGGCGGCCATGGTGAAGGTGGTGGCCAATGCCAGAATCAATGATAACAATACTTTTTTCATAATAATCTCCTGTAAGTAAATTGAAAGTTTTTACTGCTTATCGGCAGCGCTTCTATTTGCTCACAGGCGACAGATGAATTGTTTATACAGGCGGACACGGTTTGTCACTTTGAGGACATTTTGTTTGTCACACTGTTTTTCCGCCCTTGATACCTTTTGAGTGGTGGCCATCACCGGCCATCAAGCGGTCTGAATTCAGCCACTGGGAGCCGCAGGGCTCCATGCCATTTGAAGGTACAATTGATGTGTTAAATGATTGGCTTTGGATGTCAGTCTGAAGGCAATTGCTTGCTGTTACGGGCACCGAGTTGCTTGAGGGTATCTGCCTGGGTGATCAGATTGCCCCTGCCGGTTTTGAGCTTGTTTTCCGCCGCATACCAAGCACTGTCTGCCTGATCCAGGCGTTTTTTGATGTCGGTCAGATCACTCACAAAGCCAACCAGTTTGTCGTACATCTTACCGGCACGATCAGCGATCAGCTGAGCGTTTTTGTTCTGATTTTCGTTTTGCCACAACACCATCACGGTCCTCAATGTGGCCAGCATGTTGCTGGCTGAGACCACCAGCACATTCTTCTTATAGGCTTCTTCCAGCAAATTGGGCTGGGCATTAACCGCCTCGAGAAAAGCTGATTCCACCGGCACAAACATCAGCACGAAATCCAAACAATCAAGCTGCTCTATGTTTTGATAAGCCTTTTCTGACAACCCCCTGATGTGGTTTTGCATGGATTGCACATGGGCTTTGAGTTGTTGCTGTCGTTCGTTGTCCTGTTCAGCATTAACATAACGTTCAAAAGCCTTCAGAGAGACTTTGGCATCCACGATCAACGATTTTTGCTGCGGCAAATGAATCAACACATCCGGTCGGTAGCGTTTACCATCCTCATTGGTGTAAGAAATTTCGGCTTCGTATTCCCGGCCTTTTTCCAGGCCGGCCACTTCCAGCAGGCGGTGCAAAATCAATTCACCCCAATTACCCTGTGTTTTACTCTCTGAGGTCAGTGCTTTGGTCAGGTTTTCGGCTTTTCTGCTGAGCTCCTGATTGAGCTGGTATATCCGCTCGATTTCCATCTTCATTGATTTTTGCTGAGCCAGTCCCTGGGTGGCATTGTGCTGAATCAGGGTCTGAAATTCCTGCAGTTGCTTTTGCAACGGGGTAACCACCTGATTCATTTGTTCTTTGTTGCGATCGGTGAAGCGGGCGGTTTTTTCTTCGAGGATTTTTTGCCCCAGGGTGTTGAAATGATCAGACAGGGTGGCCTGGGAATTTTTGATGAATTCGGCCTGTTCGGCAAACCGCTGCTGTTTGTTGTCCAGTTCTGTTTTCAGCTGAGTCAGTTGTTTTTCGGTGTGTGCCAGGGTCTGTTGCAATTGTTCAGCGTTACTGGCTTTTTCCTGGGCGTATTTATGCTGCTCTGAGAGCTTGACCGTGAGCTTGTTCAGGTGCAACAACTCACGTTCCTGGCGTTCATTGTCAAGCTCCAGCTTATTGAGTTCTGCTTCCAGGTGTTGGGTTTCCTGTGCCATGAGTTGTTGCTGAGCAGTGAGCTTATCGGCCAGGTTTTGTTGCCATGCAGCGTGGCTTTTGCGCCACCACAACCAAGCCAGAAAGGAGGTCAGCAACACCCCCAGCAAAACACTGATCAACAGGCTTTCCAGCAGGTAATTTTCTGCATAACTCAAAAGGTTTTTCATGATGAGTATGCTATCATTTATGCCAGTTAAAACATAGGGTCAACACCATGAGAGTTTTTAAGTATTTGTTTTTTGCCTTGCTGTTTCTGATCATTCTGTTCTTTGCCTATGGCTTCTTTTTTCTGGAAGATAAAGTACAGGTGACCCGCAGCATCACCATTGACCGGCCTGCCAAGATGGTGTTCAAATCCGCCAACTCCATGCACACCTTCAATGAATGGTCACCGTGGGCCAAACTCGACCCCAATGCCAATTATCAGTTTACCGGCCCGACCCATGGGGTTGGATCAAAAATGGCCTGGTCTGGCAACGAAGAAGTGGGCAGTGGCAACCAGACCATCATAGAATCTGTGGCCCATGAAAAAATCAAAACTGAATTGTATTTTGATGGTCAGGGTGACGACCCGTCCTGGGCCACCATTGCCATCAAAGACTTGGGTGAAACCAGTGAGGTTTCCTGGACCTTTGATGTGGACTTCAATGGTAACGTACTGGGTCGTTATTTTGGCATCATGATGGAACGCATGCTCGGACCGCAATACGAAATGGGACTGACCAATCTGAAAAACCTGGTCGAAGCCAAGCCGGTGTATGACTTCTCCGGTTTCAGCGTTGAACAGGTCAGTTCACAAAACGTATTGTATGTGGCCACTTCAGCGACCAGCAACGAAGAGGCGAGCGCCGCTTTGGCTGCTGCTTATGGACAAATCACCGCTTTCATGATGGCCAACAACATTGAATTTGCCGGCATGCCACTGGCCATCACCCGCAGCCTGGAAGGTGACCTGTGGGTATTTGATGCGGCCATACCGGTCGACATCGAAATCCTTGAAGGTGAAACCGGAGACATACAGCTGGGGCAAACGTATGCCGGAAAAGTGGTCAAATACATCCAGAAAGGACCGTATGATCAAACCGAAGTTTCCTATGCTTTGCTGGATGCATACCTGGCAGAGCATGAACTGGAAACCAACGGTAATTCCTGGGATGTGTACGCCAATGACCCCACCACAGTGTCCGAAAGTGACATTGAAACCCACATCTACCAACCCATTAAATAACCACTACAAACCGGCAGCAACAGGGATGTTGTTGCCTAAGGCAGACCGGGACTCATCACATGGAATTCATTTTTTTAGGCACTTCATCAGGCAGCCCCACCAAACAACGTAATGTGTCCGGCCTGGCACTCAAATCCAGTCGGCGTAAGTCTTGGTGTCTGGTCGATTGTGGCGAAGGCACTCAGCATCAGCTTTTGCATACGCCACTCGCGCTGTCCCGCTTATCAGCGATCATGATCACCCACGTCCATGGTGACCATTGTTTCGGCTTACCTGGGCTGCTGGCCAGTGCAGCCATGGCTGGTCGAACCCAGCCGATCACCGTGGTTGCGCCGGCTGCCATCAAAGGCTGGCTGGAACACAGCCAACAGATGGCAGAAACTCATCTGCCCTTTGCATTGAATTTCATTGATGTGAGCCAACTCAATTCTCCGGTTATGATTGATGCCTTTGAAATCAGCACCACTGCTTTATCCCACCGGGTGCCCAGTTTTGCCTATGGGTTCGCCGAGGTGGTCAAAGACCGGGCCCTGGATGTGGATAAACTCAAAGCTGAACAGATCCCAGCCGGTGCCCATTGGGGACAACTTCAAAATGGTCAGGATGTGATGCTTGAAGATGGCCGTCGACTGCTGGCCACTGATTATTTACTGCCACCACGCAAACCACGATACATCATCGTCGGTGGAGACAATGACTCACCACAATTGTTGAGCCAGAAAGCCAGCCAGGCTGATGTATTGATCCATGAAGCGACATACACCATGGATGTTGCTGACCGGGTTGGTTCAGGACCACAGCACAGTTGTGCCAAGCAGGTTGCCGAAATGGCCGAGCAAAGTGGTTTACGACACTTGATATTGACCCATTTCAGTGCCCGTTATGCATACAGTCAGGCATCACAGCCCAACATTTCAGCCATCGAAAACGAAGCCCGCGAGGCCTATTCAGGCCAACTGTTCCTGGCCAATGATCTGGATCATTTCAGGTTGAACCAACTGGGGGAGCTGTCGTTGATTAACCAGACTTGCGATTGAGGGATTTGAGGATCTGTTCACGGGCTTCCAACAGAATGGAGTTGCGGTCGAGGCTATTGACGATCCGTTTGGCCACGGTTTTTGGGCCTTCTTTACCCCAGGAATTACCCTGAACAAAATAGTGCTCAGCAATTTGGCCGACCAGGTAGGTGGCGTAGTAAGCCAGTGAACCCTGAGCCGTTGCTGTCAGGGTGGTTGATAATCCTGCGCTGACAGTTTTCATCGCCGAAGACAACAGGTTGACGCCCCAGACTGCCCCCATCAGCACAGCCAGCTGAGCCATGATGGTGGTGGTCAGCTTGGTCGCCTCCACTTTGCCCAGTGACAAACCATACAATTTCGATAACTGACGGATCATCGCCACATCCAGGCCGGCAGCAAACAACAAATCAGCCACCGGTATTGGATTAAAGGCAACGCCGATGCCTTTGGCCATACAATAAGTGCGGATGATTTTTTGTCCGGCAGAATGACGTACTTCGATGACTTTCCGGGCGATGTCATCTGAAACCTGACCGGCAAACAGGCTGGCATTCAAGGCCGTGATGGTTTTACCGTCCTGTGACAGCATTTCCCAAATCAGTTCTTTGAGTTCTTCGATGTGGGCAGGTGGGTGTTCGGTTTTCTGCTGTTCGCTGCCATCGGGCAATCTGACGATAACGGTACGAGCACGTGGATCTGCAGAGACTGCAACGATGCGGGTACTGATGTGACTGGTCTTGGCTTTGATGGATGCCTTGATCCGTTCGATTTCATCATGGGTGTACAGATCAGCCTTGTTCAACACCACTATGATTGGTTTGTTAGGCTGGGCGATGATGTCCAACTGGGCTTTTTGTGATTCACTCAAATCACCATCCAGCACAAACAGAATCACATCGGCCTGGCTGGCCGCCTGTTGAGCCATTTGTTCACGTTCTTCACCCGCAAACTCATCGGTACCCGGGGTGTCTATCAACACCACCGACTGTTGCCGATAGCTGGGCCAATCGAGGTAGTCGGTGTGTTTGGTTTCACCATGCAGCGGGCTGACGGTGAAATGCGGCTGGCCACTGATGGCATTCAGCAGGGATGATTTACCGGTGCTCACCTTTCCAAAAGCAACGATGTGGACTTGTTCGTTCTCCAGTTTATCAATCAGGCGTTCAATGTTTTGGTATTCCGTTTTCAGCTGAGCCCTGACTTGTGATGGAATTTTCGGATCATGTAACAATTGACGCAAAGAGGACAACGCCTGTTCATTCAGACCAGCTGCGGCATCATCCTGAGTTGCGACCTGGGCAGTGTGGTTTTTGATCTCAGGCTTTTTTCTGGCGGCTGACTTTGAGCGCCATTTTCGCCAACTCTTTAGCCAGTTCTTTGGATGAGCCAAGTAAATTCTCCTCGAAGGTTAATTGGGTTTGCCGGGTGTCCAGTTTGCCCTGTGTGCTGACACTGGTCAGTACCGCTTTGCCCAGTGAATTAAAAATCAGACCATAGGCCACAGCATGCATGATGCCCCCGGCCGCGGTACCAATGCCCGGAAATGCCTTCAGCGCATTTCCGGAAACAGCCAACACCAACGACGTCGAAGTGCGCAATTTTCCGCCAGCTGATTTCAATACCTCATCAACCTGCAACTGATTTACCGGAACATCATACAACTGACACAATTCGCGAACCAATTGGGTACCGATGGTGCCCTGAATGACCAGGTCAGAACCCGGAGCCACAGAGGCCAGGGCGCCAACGATGGCGCGTTTGGTGTGGCGTTCAATGGTGTCTGTGGCCAGACTGAGGTTATGTGTCTCACTGGCCTGGTTCAGTTTTTGTTCGGCCAACATCAGTATCCCCGCATCCCGGAACCGGTGCAGCGCCTCAGGATGACTGGCCACCACTTTTTCAATGGCAGTCAACAGTGGTTTGATGTTAACCGGTTCAGGACGTAACTCGCGTTGCCGGGTTCCGTCTGCTTGCTCCACAATGACTTCTTTGACCCCGCCCGTATTGATCAGTACCACTGGGTACTGGCGGTTGATCTTGTCGTTGATTGCCTGTTCAATGGCTGCAACCTGGGCTGATGAATAAACATCCACCTTATTCAATGCCACCACCATCGGTTTGTGCCAACCATTCAATTGATTAAACAAGGTCATTTCACTGCGTGAAATATCGGTGTTGAGCAAAAACACCACCACATGGGCTCGCTGAGATTCCTCCAGTGCCAACTGCTCCAGCTGTTGTTGATCAACCGCATCAAAGCCTGGCAGATCTGTGATCACCAACTGTCCATAACTGTGATGGTGGGCGTCAATGGTGGTTCCCTTGACCACATCTGTGGCTACCTCAGCCTTCGGCATCAGGGCTTGAATCAGACTGGATTTGCCGGTTGATGCGCTGCCAAACAAACTGATGTGAAAACGGCCGCTGGCGCGGCGCTGATGCAACTCCTGCATTTCAGCATGGGCCTGGCGGGTATCTACCCCGCGCTGTTGTTGCTGATCAATGGCCTGTTGCAAACTGCCTTCATCGATCACTTTAACCTGTTCTTTTACTTTGGTTTTTGGCCGGGTCAGGCGCAGGAATAACCACACCGGTAACAACGCCACCGCAACTATCACCATACCATAGAGCACAGTCAGCCAAGCCGGTGCCTGTTGCAGGTGCTGCCAGATGGTGAGTAATTTTTCAGCCAGAACCAGCACCAATACCAAGGCAAACAAACCCAGCACAGTGAGCACAATCAGTAACAAAGATTTGCTGTCAAATTTCATGGTTTTATTATAGGCCAGATAAACCGGTATGGCTCGGGTGAAAAGTCACCCTGATAATCACTGCGACAGTCTGGCGGCCTGTTGCCACCGCGGATCAATGTTTTCCTCTGGCAAATTGGTGCGTTGAATGCGGTTCTGCAGTTGCTCATGATCTGCTGACTGTTCCGTTGTGGACAGTTCCACTCGCCGCAAGTAATGATGGATCTGCAGCGCATCTCTGTGTTGCTGTTTCAACCATTCAGTGGCCGCCTCATCAGCTTGCTGTTCAATCTTCCGATAGAATTTTTTAATCCTCGATTTGGTGAATAACATCGGAGGATCATTGACCAGGGCCTGGGCTTGTTGGTGGTGATTCATGATCAGGTGGGCATGTTCATGGGCCAGCACATGAGCCAGCTGATCATCGTTGTTGATTTGTCGCATTAATCCACTGGTGAGGATCACCACCCCATGAGCCAGGGAATAGGCATTGGCAAAACCGGCATTGATGATCTGGCATGATTCAAAAGCACTGAGATGCAGTGCCGCAATTTGTTGATCACAGGATTGCTGCCAAAAAGGCACATCAGCCAGTCCAAACTGTTCAACCAGCTGATCCTGTTGTTGCCTGGCTGCATTGAGCAAGACCTGATCGGTAGCTGCTGCATTCACCAGGTTGCCAAGTAACAAAATCAACAACCAAACGTTTAACCGGTATGATGGGTGAATTTTTCTGATAATATTTGTCCGCATATAACCACAGCAATGATAATATAAATGGCCCCATACAGCCATTTGATTTATCATGCAGGCTGTTTATAATACTTTACTATTAACTTTCTGACAGAGGAAAACTATGGCAACCGTTTCAATTGATATTGATGATCAGGTCAAAGCACATTTCAATAAGTTCATTGAGGAACATGGCACCAACATCGATTCGGCTGATGTGAAGGAGGCGTTGGAAAAAGTCGCTGAAGTCCGCGCCAATTGTACCGATGGTTATGTGGTCGATCAGGTGGGTTGTCTGCAAATGATGCTCAGTATGGTGGAAGATCCAACCTGGGTCATCACTGATGGAAACAAAGAAAAAATCAACGCCACCATCAAATATTTTATTGATGACAACGACGTGATCCCTGATCACATACCGGGTATTGGTTATGTGGATGACTGTATCGTCATTGATGGCACCATGGATGATGTAGAAGAAGAAATGATGGAATTCAAAGATTTCTGTCGGGCCAGACTGGTGTATGCCAAGAACGGTCCTTTCAGCCTGGAAGAGTGGGAAGACATCAAAGATCAGGAAGCCGTCAGCCGGGCGCGCAACCGTCGCTTCAAAAAAGCCAAAAGATCACGTCGCTGGTAAATACCAACTGCACGAATCACGGCCCAGGCCGCCAATCAACACCCCTGCTCAGTCAGGGGTGTTTTTGTATCCGGCAAAGAAATCTGCCCCACCAATTGAATTTTTTCAGTTCAAACCCACATACAGAACTTATCATTAACAGCAAACACTCATGAAAGACTCCATGCATAATTACAGAGGTACCACCATTGTCAGTTACCGCGATAAAAAGCAGGTGGTGATTGGTGGTGATGGTCAGGTTACCCTGGGCAACACTGTCATGAAATCAAACGCCCGCAAAGTCCGTCGCTTATACCGCAATGAAGTGCTGGCTGGATTTGCCGGCGCCACCGCCGATGCTTTTACCTTGTTTGAAGTGTTTGAAGCCAAACTGGAAAAACACTCCGGCCACCTGGTCCGCTCAGCAGTGGAAATGGCCAAAGAATGGCGCACCGACCGACGACTGGGCCGGCTTGAAGCCTTGCTGGCTGTGGCTGACAAGGAAACATCGCTGATCATCTCCGGTAATGGCGACGTGATCGAACCGGAACATGGACTGATCGCCATAGGTTCCGGTGGGCCATTTGCCCAGGCTGCTGCCCTGGCGATGATCAAAAACACCAAGATGCCCGCTGAAAAGCTGGTCAAAGAAGCGCTGACCATTGCTGCTGATATTTGTATTTACACCAACAAAAATCACACCATTGAAACCCTCGATTTATAAGGAACACTTATGTCAAACATGACACCCAGAGAAATTGTTGAAGAACTGGATAAACACATCATTGGCCAACACAATGCCAAGCGATCCGTAGCCATCGCGCTGCGTAACCGCTGGCGACGCATGCAACTGGATGACGCAATGGCCAAGGAAATCACACCGAAAAACATCCTGATGATTGGCCCCACAGGTGTGGGTAAAACCGAAATTGCCAGGCGCCTGGCGATCCTTGCCGATGCACCATTCATCAAAGTAGAAGCCACCAAATTCACTGAAGTGGGCTACGTTGGTAAAGACGTTGAATCGATCATCCGTGACCTGGTTGAATCATCCATGAAGCGGACCCGTGAAGCCGCCATGTTGCAGGTCAATAAAAAGGCCGAAGATGCCGCTGAACAACGCATCCTGGATCACTTGATTCCCAAGCGCCAGTCTCCCATACCCAATGAAACCGTGGATGACTCGGACAGTACCACCCGGGCTAAATTCCTGACCCGTTTGCGTGAAGGCAAGCTGGATGACAAAGAAATTGAAATCCAGGTCAACCTCAACATGGGCGTTGACATCATGGGCCCTCCAGGAATGGAAGAAATGACCGATCAGCTGCAAAGCATGTTTGAAAACCTGGGTAAAAAGAAACAACAAACCAAGAAACTGACCATTAAGCAGGCCCGGCCGATCCTCACAGAGCAAGAGGCTCAGAAACTGATCAATGACGATGAAATTCGACAGCAGGCATTGAGCCAGGCAGAACAAAATGGCATCGTCTTCATCGACGAAATCGATAAAGTGGCCATCAGTGGCGGCATGGGTGGCGGTTCAGGCCAGGTGTCTCGTGAGGGAGTCCAGCGTGATTTACTGCCCATGATCGAAGGCTCTGTGGTCAACACCAAGTACGGACCGATCAAAACCGATCACATCCTGTTCATTGCCTCTGGTGCTTTCCATCTGAGCAAACCATCAGATCTGATTCCTGAGCTGCAAGGTCGTTTGCCCATCCGCGTTGAATTACGGGCGCTGACCAGTGATGATTTTGAGCGCATTCTCACCGAACCGGAACACGCCCTGACAGAACAATACAAGGCATTGATTGGTACCGAGAACGTGACCTTGACATTTACCCCGGATGGCATCAAGCGAATTGCTGAGATTTCCTGGTCAGTCAATGAAAAAACCGAAAACATCGGTGCCAGGAGGTTGCATACGGTGCTGGAGAAAATCCTTGATGAGGTGGCCTTCGAGGCTGCTGATAAATCGGGGCATGAATACATCATTGATGCAGAACACGTTAATCAATCAGTCGGCGAACTGTCTGAAGACGAAGATTTGAGTCGTTACATTCTGTAGTGTTTTCTTGTTAAATCCATCCAATCAAGTGATAATACGCGACTCATTACCATTAATTTAGAAGAGGAAAACAATGAAGACACGTATACACGTATTATGGATTATGCTGGTTGCTGTGATTGGCCTGAGTGGTTGCGGAGGCGACGACAATTCAGCAGCAGGTGAAATTGCGCAAATGGATACCGACACCCCTGATGGCGCATTCATGGCCTCCATCGCTGCCATGAAGTCCAATGACTTGAAATCTTTGATCAAAAACTCACTGAGTGATGAACAATACAATGAGCTGGTGACGGAGTTTGAAAACAACAAAACCGGTAATTTTTCTGAGGCTGACAAAGCCCAGTTTGCCTCAGCGATTTCCATGCTGACCTCTGATGGCGCAGAAGAAAACCTGTATCAAATGGTTGAACCACAACTGGAGCAGGCACGAGCCATGTTGCCCATGATGTTGATGATGGGTAAAGACCAGGTACTGCAAGGATTGAAAACCAACCCAATGCTGCCCGAATCACAACGTGATTCTGCCGTGGCAGTGGTTGGCGCAGCCATGGATTGGGCCGGTGAAAATGACATCCTCAGCGAAGACAAAACCAAAGCCGCCATTGCGGCCCTGGTCAACACCGCTAAAGAGCTGGACATGAATTCTCTGGATGACGTGCAAAACATGAGTTTTGATCAGGCCCTGGAAAAAGGTTCCATCGCCTTTGGCGGCGTGAAAAGCATCCTCGGTGCTTACGGTATCTCCATGGATGACATGCTCAGTTCGGTTGAAATCAGCGATCTGGAAGTCAATGGTGACCAGGCCAACATGAATGTTTCGTTTGAGTTGTTTGGTGAAACCGTCACACAACCCATGAACATGGTTAAAAAAGATGGTGTTTGGGTTGGTGACCAGTAATCCAAACCATTTTTTGAAGAACAGAAAGGGTCGTCAAGCGGCCCTTTTTCAACTGGGGGTCTGATGTCTATACTGAGCAAATTACTTTATCTTCGGGTCAAAGTAGAATACAGCCCCACCAAAATCAAATCGCTGGGTATTGATCCGGACATCCCTTTCATCTATGTTTTGTCCAGTGAATCAACAGTTTCACGCAGCATCCTTTGGGAAGAGATCAATCGCGGCAACCTGCCCAAACCATTCCGGCTGGACGCCGAATTTAACCTCAGCAAAAGCATCCTGGCAGCAGAACAGGCCGTGGGTTTCTGGAACCGCAAAAAGGACTACAAAGATTTTGACCAACAACTGGAACAGATCATTTCTCAGGTCAGGGAAGATGGTCAAAAACAGGTTCAACTGATCCCCATTTCTGTGTTCCTTGGCCGGGCTCCGGATCGTGATCATGGTATACTCAAAGTCATTTTTTCAGAAAAATGGGGCATCACCGGACGCTTCCGAAAATTCATATCCATTCTGGTCCATGGTAAACACACCCTGGCCCGGCTGAGTCAGCCCATCCTGGTAAACCAATCACTTGATAACAACGACACCCCTGACCGACTGGCCCATAAACTGGCCAGGGTCATCAGGTTACACAACAACCGGGTAAAAACATCGGTGGTAGGCCGTGACTTGTCTCATCGCAGAACCATCGCCAAGAACATCATTAAGCGACCCATCGTGCAACAGGAAATCAACAACTACGCTGAACGCCGTAAAATACCTGTTGAAAAAGCCCAAAAAGAAGCGCAGAAAATCATCCGTGAAATCGCTGCTGACTACTCTTATTCTGCGATCAAATTCATGAGTGGTATTTTCCGCTGGTTCTGGACCAAGGTTTATGACGGGGTGAAACTCAATCACTTTGATCAGCTGAGACACCTGACCACCGAAAAAGAAATCATTTACACCCCCTGCCACCGCAGCCACATTGATTACCTGATCCTGTCATACTCACTGTATGAAAGGGGTATTGTGCCGCCACACATTGCAGCCGGGATCAACCTGAATCTGCCCATCGTTGGCCGTATCCTCCGTGGCTCCGGAGCATTCTTTCTCCGCCGGTCATTCAATTCGGTGTTGTATTCCACCATCTTTTCTGAATACCTCAGCTCGCTGATTGCCCACGGTGTATCGATCGAATACTTCATTGAAGGCACCCGCTCCCGAACCGGACGCCTGCTGCACCCCAAAGCCGGTATGCTGGCCATGACGGTGCGCTCATACCTCAATGAACGCAGCAAACCATTGGTTTTTGTCCCTTCTTCATTGAACTATGAAAAACTGATGGAAGGTGCATCATACAAAAACGAACTGGGCGGAAAAGGCAAGAAAAAAGAGTCCATTGGAGGCCTGTTCAAAACCCTGAAGCTCCTCAAAGAAGATTATGGTCGCCTGACTGTGAATTTTTCTGAGCCGATTGAACTCGACGCCATCCTCGATCAGCACAAACCTGATTGGCGTGACCTGAAACTGGACGTCAAAGAAAAACCCCAATGGTTTAAAAATGTGGTTTCAGATGCCGGTACCCGCATCCTGACCCACATCAATGAAGCCTCGCACGTCAATCCCATCAATTTGCTGGCAGTGACGTTGCTGGCCACACCCAACCGTTCGGCCACCGAAGAAAACCTCAAAGAACAACTGGAGCTGTACCGCCTGATCCTGTTGAAACTGCCATATTCCGAACGCACCACTGTGACCAGCCTGTCGGTTGAAGAAATCATTGAGAAGGGTATTTTTCTGGGCTTCATCCAACGCGTAGAACATTCCCTGGGTGATGTCATTCAGGTCAGGGAAGAAATGGGCGTGCTGATGACTTATTACCGTAACAACGTATTGCATCTGTTTGCTGCCAGTTCCTTCATTGCCATGTTTTTCGTTAACAACCTCAAACACCCACGCCGGGAGGTGTTGCGCATGATGGCCATCATTTATCCATTCATTAAAAATGAACTGTTCCTCAAATGGAGCCGCGAAGAATTTGTTGACTATGGTCGTCAAACATTGAAATTACTCAAGGAACTGGATTTGCTGGTCTCCGCCGGACGCAATCTGGAGCGGCACAAAGGGGGGTCATTACAAGCTGCAAAACTCAGGGTATTGGCCAATGCACTGATGCAAACCTATGAGCGCTTTTTCATAGTCATCGCTCTGTTGAAAAGCCGCGGATCCGGCAGCCTCACCAGCAATGAATTGGAATCGCTGTGTCATCAGGTGGCCAGCCAGCTGTCATTGTTGTATGAATTCAATTCACCTGACTTTTTTGATAAAAACCTGTTCAGACAATTCATCAGTGTACTGAAAGAAGAGCAGATCATCAAAACCGATCTGGCCGGAAAGATCATCCTCTCAGACAACTTAGAACCCATGTATATGGGGGCCAAAACCATCTTATCGCGCCGCATCAGGCACAGCATCCTTTACCTGTTGTAGTGATCAGCCCACCGGCTGCATCGCTTCCAGGTGGTTGTAAATGTGCATCACATGCGCTTTCAGGTAATCATCGTGACTCAAATGACCGTAGGCAAAATGTGGCTGCAGAACGCCCTCAAAAACCGCAAACTGCTGCAATGCTGCATCCAATCGCTGATGGGCCGAAACGACATCGCCTGTGGCCAGTGCCGGTGCACCTGGAATGGCTTCTGTCAGGTTATGGGACATACTGGCACGAATGGAAAACACCCTGAATGCCAACTGACCAACGGTGTTTTTAAACCATGCTGACTGATGTTGTGGATAACCACTCATGGAAAATTCGATGCTTTGTGCCAGGTGATTGAGTACCTGAGAAAGGTTCCATTGCCCGTTCGGCTGTCTGCCACTGGCCATCAGTTCATCCAAGCTCAGCCGGGCATCTTCGATTGTCAGTCGGTCTGGATCACCCCCCTGGGTAAACCACCAACCACCTGTTACTGTGGCAGCAACACCACCAATCAACACTGTTCTTTTCAGTAACTGTCTGCGATTCATTCATCATGCCTGTTTGACCTCAGGTAAGTTTACCATTTTCCCTGCATCCAGTTGAGCACTTCGCCAACCAGAAATCGCGTGTAATTGGCAGCGCCCTGATATCGGTTCAGGTGAGTGGTGTCACTGAACATAGAGGATTGAATCACTGGCAAGTCCTGGTGATCCTGAATGGTGACACCGGTGGCTTGCTCTATGCGACTGATGGTTTCCTCCAGCCGGGCCCTGCCTTCAGCAGAATACTTGATCCAGTCGGTGTTGCGTGGCAACATCACCACTTCAACATGTTCGGAAAACGCCTGAAACTCCTGTACGATGCGGATAAAAGCCGCTACCAACTCTTCACTGAAATGCATGTCAATGATGTCTGCAGAGTGAATGCGGTTTAACCGATCATCATCGAGCCTGGCCGGGTCCATAATCAATTCATAGTATTCGTCAAACAATGCCAGGGTATCAGGGGCCCGTTCAGCCGCAATGGTCCCGCCGCCCTGCCACGGATAATACCAATCACTGCCGTCATAATCAGGATACTCTTTCTCAAACGCTTCATTCAGCAACGGGCCCAACTCCTGCAGCCTGTCCTGCCGCTTCTGGTCACGCTCCAAACTGGTGCGACTGCGTGGTTCCCGGAACGCCCCGCCAAAATAAAAAGTGGCCATCTCTGCAGATATGCTGTCACGCAGGTACTTGATATTGAATAAACGGACACCGCGGGTAGGATCGTCCAATAAGACATCAACCAACTCTGCATTGGAAGCCAACATGGTGAGGAAAGAGTCTTCCAGCGCCCTGGCACCTTCGTGCCGGGTGATGGTGGTTTGAAAAGGATTGAATTCGATCACTGCCAGCTTTAAGCGCCGGTCATGCTGTACAAAAACATCCCTGATTCGCCTGGCCAGATAATCCTGAAAAAACGGATTGAGCCCACCAAAGCCAAAATTAAATGACTTGATGTTGTTCACACCCTCATCGCTCAGCCACTGGTCAAATTCACGGGGTGAGAATCCCGCGCCAACCATTGAAGAACCAAACACCATGACCAGATCCTGCGATTCAGCAACAATTTGTGGCAATGCCTTTTGGGCCTGTATCACCCGACCCAGGATGGACTCACTGGAAGCGTCATTGGCCAGGGCAAATGCCCGCACCAATCCCAGGGCAAGGGCCATACCCAACAACAATACCAACAGGGTTTTGCCATAAATTGGCTGTCTCACTCCATCAGGCAAAGCACCATCTGCTGTAGATTCCAGGGCCTGTTGTGCAGCCACTGGATAAATGGGATGCTTGTTGTCAGGGTCAGAATTGGAAGTAGATGAAGGCATTGCTGGGTTCTCCAATCAATAAACAAAAGGCTTGTATGAGGATCAACAAGGGCCAGAACAGCCACCATCTGGCCATCCATTGCTGGGTTTTGTTCAGCACCACGTAGTCAATCAAGTGCATGAACAACAAAGCCACTGCCGTGAGGGCAAAAATAAGCAGGGCTTTGGAACTGGCATCCGGCAAAGTACCTGCCAGCCCATGCATCTGACTGATGATGTCCCATGCATTATCCAGACCAGTGGCCCGGAACAGCACCCAACCAATCAGCACCAAATAAAAAGTCATCACCCATTTCACCAGGCGGTTGAAAAACTGTTGGCTTTGCGCAAAACCAGCAAATACCGCGCTGTTACCCAACTGGTGGGTGGCGATGATGATCAGGCCATGGAAAGCGCCCCAGGCCACAAAGGTCCAGGCCGCACCATGCCACAAGCCACCCAAAAGCATGGTGATCATGACATTACGGATGCGGTTGAATTTACCACCGAGGGAAATATACAGATAGTCGCGCAACCAGGTCGACAGCGAGATGTGCCAGCGCTGCCAGAACTGCACGGGTGACAAAGCAAAATACGGCAAGCGGAAATTCAGCGGAATCTTAAAGCCAATGAGCATGGCTATCCCAATGGCCATGTCACTGTATCCTGAAAAATCACCATAGATCTGGCCGGCAAAGGCCAGCACCCCGGTCCAGGTTTCCAGCAAACTCACAGCACCACCATCAAATGCCATGGCCGCAGGTGCTGCCAGCAAGTCAGCAATGGTTTTTTTGAACAGACCAATGGTGATCAGTAAAAATCCATTGCGCACCATGTCCCAAGTGGGTACGGGTAACTTGTGAAATTGCGGCAGGATGTGTCGGGCCCTGAGGATCGGGCCGGCCACCAGTTGAGGGAAAAACGCCAGGGCGGTGGTGAATTCAGCCAGGCCCTTTCTCGGTTTCATGTCTCCCCGGTACACATCGATGGTGTAACTCAGTGACTGAAATGTATAGAATGAAATGCCCACCGGGAGTACCCAGGACAGCGAACCCAGGTCAGCCTGATATCCCAAAGTGGCCAACAGGTCTGCGACCGACTGAATGGCAAAATCTGCGTATTTGAACAACGCCAGTATGCCCAGGTTCATTAACACAGACAGGCTCAGGTACAGTTTCTTGCGCTTTTGATCACTGGTATTGCCAATGGCCTGAGCAAGGAAATAGTCTATGACCGCGGAGCCAACCAACAAGGGGATGAAGCGATAGTTCCAGGTGCCATAAAACACCAGAGACGAGACCAGAATAAAGTAAATCCGCGGTGTATGGCGCAAAAAGACAAAACCATAGAACAGCAGAAAGACCACCAAAAAGACAAAGAAAATGGGGGTGTTAAACAGCATGAGTGATCCCGGGCTCCCGTAATTTTATGATTGTTCTATTTATTGTGAACGCACCAGAATCCAATTGGTTACACCCGGACACAAAAAAACCCCGGACCAGCCGGGGTTTTTTCATTCGTTGACCGTTGGACTTATTTAAATTTCAGGATGAAATCCAATTGCAGACGGTCATAATCAACCGGCGTGTCAGCTTCTTTGTTCAGCTCGTTGCTGAAGTAAGCCATGGCCAGTGAGGTGTTTTTGTACAATCCATAGCCGCCCCGAAGCAGGTGACCTTTGGAATCTGGCGCACCGGCACCGAAGTTTGAGTCGTTGAAAATACCAATCACGGCATCGGCATCAATGTCCATGTAAGTGTAGCTGAAGCTCCAGGAACCGGGCTTACTCACTTTACCAATGCTGGCTCCAAATGCATAACCACTTTCCAGGTCATCTGCTTCGGTATTTTCTACATAACTACCAAACACCGAAAAGGGTTGATTGGCCACTTTGGTTTTGTATTCCAGTGAACCTTCGAAGATGTTGTAGTCGTTAATCAGGCGGCCACTGGCATCCACTGAACTTTTACGTGGATTACCATCATACAGAGGCAAAGCGCCCTGCAGATTCTGATAATCATAGTAGCTGACACCGGCGATCAGGTCGCCGCTGCCCAATTCCATGGTCTTGTTCAACTGACCACCAAACAACAGGATGTCATCATCACCACTGAATTCTTCCACTGCGTAGCCCACCAGATTACCTTTCCAACCATTGGCATCGAGTTGTAAAGCCAGTCCTTCCGGATTCACATCATTATCCCACAGCATCTGGTTCTTCCCGGCCTTGTAGGCAGGATTAGCCATTTTACCGCCGATCAGGGTCAGGCTGTCGGTCAACTTGTAGTTAAAATAAGCTCGGTCCAGACCAAAATCTTTGGTGGTGAAGGAACCATCCAGGGTTTGGTTGGCGGAAGCCGGATTGTCAACACCAGTGGCCAGGCGGAAATTCACATCCAGGCGGTCATTGACCTGTGCTTTGGCAGCAAGTCTCAAACGGGCACGGTGACGGTTACGGGTTTCTTTTCCGCGCTGGTCGATGTACTCTTCACGGTATCTGAAATCACCTGAAAAAGTGATGCGGTCGGCCCAATTGTCACTTTTTTCAGTTTTGGTTTCAGCGACTTTTTGAACTTCAACCTCAGTTGCATTGGATTTGGCTTCCAGTTTTTCAATTTTTTGAGTAAGCATCTTCAGCTGTTCTTTCAACAGGGCGATTTCGTCCTGTGTTGAGTCAGCCCAGGCCGCAGAGCCCAAAGACAGTAACATGGAAGTTACCAGAACTTTCTTTTTCATGACAGTATCCACTAATGATTATAAAAAAATGTGAATGTTAGATGACAAATGTGACAAATTGATGACATTTGTTTCAATTTGATCTCGGTTGTGTGACAAGGGCGGTGAAATAATTAATTTTATTTCACCTCAGGTGACACATTACGCTATCATGGCGTCACTTGAGTGTCAGGGCGTTGAAGCAATCATTTCATGCAAATTTCCGGCTGGAAACAAGAAAAAATAGCCATCGGTCTGTTTATCCTGCTGGCGGTCATCTCAGGGATCATCACCGGTTTCTGGGCCTGGTCGTTGTTGGCCTGGCTGCTGATTTACATCAGCTGGAAAATCATTGAATTCAAAACATTCTATGATTGGTACATGCATGGTGCATCCAACCAGTATGTGCCTGCCAATCACGGGGTATTTGAGGCCATCACCTGCCAGGTCATTGGCAATAAGAACCAAACCAAAGAAACTCAAAAACGCAATAAACACCTGATCAGGCAATTTGTCACCACAGCACAGGCCTTACCTTTTGCCACTTTGTTGTTGAACAGCCGTTTTGAAATTCAGTGGGTGAATCAAATCGCTCAGGAAATCCTGAATATCAATGTTTCTGACATCAACACCAAAATTGACAACATCATCCGCGAGCCGGCTTTTGTCAACCTGCTAAAAAACGACAAAAAAGACCAGGAAATCAAACTGGCTCACAGCTCCAATCTCGACAAAAGTATTCATATCCGTCTGATCAGGATCAGCAAAGACCGGTATTTGATGGTCGCCAGGGACATCAGCGCGCAGGAAGCCCTGCAAAAATCCAGAAAAGCATTCGTCGCCAATGCCTCCCATGAATTGCGCACTCCGCTGACGGTGATTGCCGGTTACCTTGAAATGCTCCAAGCCTCAGAACACATGACCGATGAATGGTCAATGGCCATTGATCAGGCCAAAGACCAGGCCAGCCGGATGTCTAAAATCATCGACGACATGTTGAAACTGTCTAGAATTGAACACGACAGGGTGATTGAATCAGATGACCGGGAAATCGCCATGCCCGAATTACTCAACGGTTTGTTCAATGACCTGAAGAACAACCCCCAGGCCCAGCAACATCACCTGCAGGCTGAAATCAACTCTGATTTATGGATTTCCGGTGATGAGTCTGAAATCACCAGTATATGCCTGAACCTGATGCATAACGGCATCATTCACACCCCTCCCGGAACCCACATCAGTATTCGCTGGTACCTGAAAAATGAAGAAGCCATATTTGAGGTTCGGGATGATGGCCCGGGCATTGACCCCAAACACATCCCCCACCTCACCGAACGTTTCTACCGGGTGGATAATTCCAAAGCCCGTAACCAACACAGCACGGGCCTGGGACTGGCCATCGTCAAACACATTTGCCTGAAGCACAATGCACGCTTTGAAATCACCAGCGAACAGGGTTCCGGCACCACCTTCGAAGTCACTTTCCCGGCATACCGAAGCCAGCTAAAGAACTGAACACAAAAGCTCACTCGGTTTCGAAACGCCCAGTCCCCTTCTCCTCAGGTTCAACATCCAGTTAAACACCAGTTTTCTGCCCTGTTGTCAGGAAGTTGTTACGCAGGCCACTTATGATGTTTATAGCAGAAGGTGTGATTCGCTCTTGTGACGCTTGTGTGACGGTCAAATCACATTTGTGACAGAAATGTCATATAACTGTCACAAAGGCTGATTAGAATGCCAACCATTCGAAACATTAACGTGATATAACATGCAAAAATTAAAGACTTTGTCATTATTGGCCGGCATGATTGCCGCCTCTCAGGTACAGGCTGATGGCCGTGACTACATCAGTGTGGTTGGTTCTTCAACAGTGTATCCGTTCAGTACCGTTGTGGCTGAACGGTTCGGCAAGTCCACTTCATTCAAAACCCCTAAAATCGAATCAACCGGTACCGGCGGTGGCATGAAGTTGTTCTGTAAAGGCACTGGCGTAGACACGCCAGACATCACCAATGCGTCACGTCGCATCAAAGAATCTGAGTTGACCATGTGTCACGAAAATGGCGTTGATGGGGTGGTTGAAGTACTGATCGGTTATGACGGTATTGTGGTAGCCAATGACATCAATTCGCATGATTTCAACCTGAGTCGCAAAGACCTGTTCCTGGCGCTGGCCAAAGAGGTCCCAACCGGAAAAGAAGGTGAACTGGTAGCCAACCCATATACCACCTGGAACGAAGTCAATACCGATTTACCCGCGGTCAAAATTGAAGTATTGGGCCCACCTCCCACTTCAGGTACCCGTGACGCCTTTGTTGAGTTGGCCATGGAAGGAGGCTGTAAAGCATTCCCATGGATCAAAGCCACCAAAGCCGAAGACAAAAGCAAATACAAAACCATTTGTCACACCATCCGCGAAGATGGCGCTTATGTTGAAGCCGGCGAAAATGACAATCTGATCATTCAGAAACTGCAGAAAAACCCGGATGCACTGGGCATCTTTGGATTCTCTTTCCTGGATCAAAATGCTGATCTGGTCAAAGGTTCCATGGTTGATGGCGCAGCTCCCGAATTCGAAACCATTGCCTCGGGTGAATACCCGGTTTCCAGACCGTTGTTTTTCTATGTGAAAAAAGCCCACGTGTCTGAAATCCCGGGTATGCAGGAATTCCTGGCTGAGTTCACCAGTGAAAAAGCCATGGGTGAAGAAGGTTACCTGACAGACAAAGGTCTGATCCCTTTGGATGAAGACAAGTACATGAAAGTCAAAACCGACACCCTTGAACTGAACAACCTGGCGTTGTAAAAAACTGATTACGTTTCAATAATCATTAACCGTGGCCGGGGCAACCCGGTTGCGGTATTTTTATCATGCCTTTCGCCAACTGGCGATTTTTTTATTTGTAATGTAAACCGATGAGAAATCAATGAAAATCAGTCTGATGATCTTTTTGTTGCTGATCTTTGCTGCCTTCAGCTATTTCATGGCCCGGCAAAAGATCACCACGGCCTACCGGCAACACAAGTCGAAACACAAAATACTCACCCTGCCAAAATATTTTGGTTATGTGGCGGCTCTGAGTTCATTGATTCCGGCTTTGCTGATGATGTTCTTCTTGCAAATGGTCGAAGAACCTTACATCAACCATGAAATTTCTTCATTCATCAGCTCATCACAATTTGATGACAATCAGGACCTGAACCTGTATATGAATGAGATCATCAGCGCCGATACACCAGAAAAAGTGGCGGCTCTGAGTGCTGAAAAACAGCAGGTTCATCAACGTTACATGGAAATCCAAACCACCACTGATCGCACCCAGGCAGTGATCGTGTTGTCATTGGCTATTTTACTGGCCGTATGGGCATTCAAAAAAATCAATACCGACACCCCGGCCAGACGGGTGTTTGAACGCATCGTTGAAGGCATCTTGTTATTGGCCGCCTCGATTGCCATCATGACCACCGTAGGCATCGTGTTTTCGGTGTTGTTTGAGTCAACCCGGTTCTTTGGTGAGGTGCCGATTCTCAGCTTTATGTTTGGCACCGAATGGTCTCCGCAAACCGCCATTCGCGCCGATCAGGTTGGCTCATCCGCGGCATTTGGTGCCGTGCCTTTATTTGTGGGAACCATGTTGATTTCTTTTATTGCCCTGCTGGTTTCGGTACCGCTGGGCCTGATGTCGGCCATTTATTTGTCTGAATATGCCAGTCAGCGGGTTCGCAGCCTGACCAAACCCGTATTGGAGATTCTGGCCGGCATCCCCACCGTGGTTTATGGCTTTTTTGCTGCACTGACCGTGGCTCCTTTCATTCGTGACCTGGGTCAATCCATGGGGTTATCAGTGGCCTCAGAAAGTGCTTTGGCTGCCGGATTGGTCATGGGTATCATGATCATTCCTTTTGTGTCATCTTTATCAGATGATGTGCTTTCAGCCGTTCCGCAAAGCCTGCGCGAAGGATCTCTGGGCCTGGGAGCCACCCGCTCTGAAACCATCATCAAAGTACTGATCCCAGCGGCCCTTCCGGGGATTGTCGGCGGTGTATTGCTGGCGGCCTCCAGGGCCATCGGTGAAACCATGATTGTGGTCATGGCCGCCGGACTGGCTGCTAACCTTACGGTCAACCCACTGGATGCGGTAACCACCGTTACCGTACAGATTGTCACACTGCTCACCGGAGACCAGGAATTTGACAGCGCCAAAACCCTGGCGGCTTTTGCCCTGGGTCTGATGTTGTTTATCACCACCTTGATACTGAATGTCATTGCCTTGCATGTGGTCAGAAAATACCGAGAACAATATGAATAACACCGATATCGTTAAACAAAGCCTGAAAAAGCGTTATTTCAAAGAACGGCTTTTCAAGACCATGGGCATGTTGTCCATCGTAACCGCCATTTTGTTCTTACTGCTGCTACTGACCGACATCTTCACCAAAGCCTGGCCGGCTTTTATTCAGACCCGGGTTGAGTTGACTGTGGACCTGAATGAGGCGGATTTGGGCATTGATGCCCAAAGTGATGAACAAGCCATCATGAGTGCCGATTTTCGTAAACCCATCAGGGCCGCTTTGCTGAACACGTTTCCAGAAGTAACCAAACGCAAACAAAAACGTGAACTGTACAGCCTGACCAGTATGGGTGCTGAATTTCAGTTACGTGACATGGTCATTGAGAATCCTCAGTTGATCGGCACTCAACAGACCATTCAATTCATGGCTGATGATGATGTGGATGCGGTGATCAAAGGCACCATTGACCGCCTTCTGCCGGAATCTGACCGACGGGTTAAAAATGACAAACTGGGGTGGATTGAAACCCTGGAAGCCAGTGGCCAGATCACCACAGGATTCAACTGGCACTTCTTTGCCGCCGGAGATTCAAGGGAGCCGGAAATGGCCGGAATCAAGGGAGCCATACTCGGTTCTTTATATACCCTTCTGGTAACCTTGGCACTGTCCTTTCCAGTGGCTGTGGCAGCGGCCATTTATCTGGAAGAATTCGCGCCAAAGAACCGCTTCATTGATTTCATTGAAATCAACATCAACAACCTGGCAGCGGTGCCTTCCATCGTGTTTGGTTTGTTGGGTCTGGCGGTGTTCATCAATTTCTTCAGTATGCCAAGATCTGCGCCCATCGTCGGTGGTATCGTGTTGTCATTGATGACATTACCGACCATCATCATTGCGTCACGTTCCGCCATCAAGGCCGTTCCACCTTCACTGCGTGAGGCAGCCCTGGGTCTGGGGGCATCGAAAATGCAATCGGTGTTTCACCATGTCTTGCCAGCCGCCTTACCGGGCATCCTCACTGGAACCATCATTGGCATGGCCCAGGCTCTGGGCGAGACTGCCCCTTTATTGATGATTGGAATGGTTGCCTTTATTGTGGACATTCCACAATCGGTCACCGACCCATCGACTGTCCTGCCCATCCAGGTGTTTTTATGGGCCGACTCACCTGAACGTGGGTTCCTGGAGAAAACCTCAGCCGCCATTATGGTGTTGCTGTTCTTTTTGATCGCTATGAATGCCATTGCCATTTATCTGCGTAAAAAGTTTGAGAAAAAGTGGTAATATATTATGAATGAAGCTGTATTAAACGGATTGAATGAACCAACCATGAAAGTCCAGTCAAACCGGGAAACCGAAGACTCCCTGAACATCGAGTACACCGACACGGTCGGTCAGCCGTTGTGTGACGACCCCAAAATAAGCACCCGGAATGTCGATGTGTTTTATGCTGATAACCAGGCCATTCATGATGTTTCTCTGGATATTGGCGCTCATCAAGTGATCGCCCTGATTGGCCCATCTGGCTGTGGTAAATCGACTTATCTGCGGACCCTGAACCGCATGAATGACACCATTGATATTTGTCGCGTCAAAGGCCAGATTCTGCTTGATGGCCACGATATCTATCAAAAAAAGCAAGACCCGGTGTTGTTGCGCGCTCGGGTGGGCATGGTGTTCCAAAAACCCAACCCATTTCCTAAATCAATTTATGACAATGTGGCTTACGGCCCACGCATTCACGGCCTGACCCGCAATAAGGCTGAACTGGATGACCTGGTCGAAGACTCGTTGATCAAAGCCGGTTTATTTCAGGAAGTCAAAGATCGCTTACATGCACCAGGTACCGGGCTGTCCGGTGGTCAGCAACAACGCCTTTGTATCGCCCGCACCATTGCGGTTCAACCGGAGGTCATCCTGATGGATGAGCCAGCTTCAGCGCTGGATCCGATTGCCACAGCCAAAATCGAAGAACTGATCAATGAGCTGAAAGAAAACTTCACCATTGTCATCGTAACCCATTCCATGCAACAAGCTGCCCGGGTGTCACAACGCACCGCTTATTTCCACATGGGCAGACTGATCGAAGTGGGCGAGACGGACCAGATTTTCACCAACCCGTCACATGAACTGACTGAAAAATACATCACCGGTAGATTCGGATAAAGGACCCTTACCATGGAACATTTTGAATTTGAAAAACACACTTCCAGCGAATACAACACCGAACTGGAAGACATCAGAAACCACCTGTTACAGATGGGCGGCCAGGCTGAAAATCAGTTGCGCACTGTGCTCAAAGCCATCAGCGAGGAGTCAGATGAGCTGGCCACCGAGTTGCTGTCTCAGGGCGATGACATTGATCAGATGGAAGTTGATTTGGACCAGGAGTGCACCCGCATCATTGCCCGCCGTCAACCGGCTGCCAGCGATCTCAGATTAATTGTTGCGGTGATGAAAAGCATCACTGACATTGAACGAATTGGTGATGAGACTGAGAAAATGGCCCGCTTGCTGAAAAAACTGTTTGCCCGGGACTTTCATTCCAAATACTTCAAAGAAATTGATCACCTTGGCCAGGAAGTACTGACCAACTTATCAGGTTCACTGAACGCCCTGGCACGACTGGATGCCGAAGAAGCAATCAAACTGGCACAACGTGATCAGGTTATTGATGCCCACTTTGATGAACTCAATGGCCAGCTGATCAAGAAAATGGTCAAAGATCCCAATAAAGTCAAACCGTATCTGGGTCTCAGTCAATGTGCCCAGTCTCTGGAACGGATCGGCGATCACGCCAAGAACATCTGTGAATACATCATTTATCTGGTGATTGGCAAAGATGTGCGGCACACCGACATCGAAGAAGTCAAAAATTCTCTGCTGGAACAATGATCACTGAGACTCAGCCGGCCTGAACCCGGCTGGGTCTTTCCACCAACTTACCCTGACAGTTGGGACACACGCCCTGCAAGGCACCGGTGGCACATGCCGTACAAAAAGTGCATTCGTAACTACAAATACAGGCATCAGATTGCTCAGCCTGTAACTTCTTGTCACAGCGTTCACATTTGGATTTCATTTCCAGCATGATTCGTTGATATTTTAAGATTCGTTCCCATGTTATCCAACTACACTTAATTCTGCAACACAGGAGCAACCAATGAAAAACCATTTGATAACCGGAGCCAACCGGGGAATTGGCCTGGAATTGTGCCGCCAACTGAAAGCCCAAGGTCATCACGTCATCGCGGTGTGCCGCCAGCCCAGTGATGAACTGATGCAATTGGGAGTAGAAGTCATTGACCAGGTTGATGTCACCAGCGCAGAAGACCTGAACCGGTTGCATGAACAACTCGAAGACCGACAGCTGGATGTGTTGATCAACAATGCCGGCGTGTTGGCCAGGAATGTCCTCGGTGACATTGATTATCAAACAGTCAGACAACAATATGAAGTCAACGCCATTGCCCCGCTGAGGGTGACTGAAACCCTGCTGCCACATTTAGCCAAAGGGGCCAAAGTGCTGATCGTCACCAGTCGCATGGGTTCAGTGGCTGACAATGACTCCGGAGGACACTATGGTTATCGGATGAGTAAAGCCGCTGCCAACATGGCCGGCGCCAGCCTGGCCACGGATCTGAAACCCAAAGGCATCGCTGTGGGACTGTTACACCCAGGTTATGTGAAAACCGACATGACCGGAGGTCAGGGCTTTGTTGACACCACACAATCTGCCCAAGGCCTGCTGGAGAGAATCGCACAATTACGTATGGATAATTCCGGTCAGTTCTGGCATGCTGAAGGTGAACAATTACCCTGGTAGGAAAACAACCATGAAAATGATCAGTGCCATCATTAAACCATTTAAACTGGACGACGTACGCGATGCCCTTGAGGCAGTTGGCGTGCGTGGCATCACCGTGACGGAAGTCAAAGGTTTTGGCCGACAAAAGGGCCACACCGAATTGTATCGCGGCGCCGAATATGTGGTCGACTTCCTGCCCAAGCTGAAACTGGAGATCGCTGCTCCCTCAGATCAGGTCGAAACCATCGTTGAGACTTTGGTGGAAACCGCCAGCAACAACAAAGTCGGGGATGGAAAAATCTTTATTTATGACCTGGAACAAGTGATCCGCATCCGCACCGGCGAAACCGACCAGGACGCCCTGTAAGTCCATATCAATCCTTTATAAGCACAATCCATGGTTGACATCATGGATTGTGCCGGTTAGCATCCACTTCCTCAAACAGGTGCCTGATTCTCAGGTTAAACGGGAAGTTGGTGCGATCCTGATCGATCTATCCCAACACTGCCCCCGCAACGGTAATGCCAGCCAGTTCCGAAAAACATGCCACTGTGATTTGATTCATGGGAAGGCTTTCGGAAGAGGATGAACATCCTGCTGTCAGAGTCCGGAGACCGGCCGGTTTGAATATCCACCGGTTATTGAACTTGTGTTCATTGACTGGTTTTATCAATCAACCATGTTCGGGCGGAACAGGAGACACCATGAAAAGCCTTACCATTGTCGCTGCCATTGTGATTCAGGCAGCCAGTTTTACCACCCTGGCTCAACAGTCAGATTCATCAGCACAACGATTACCTAAACTCATCGTTTCAGCTGGCATCACCCCCATCGAAACCAACCAATATGGCGGTTCTGCAACGGTATTCACCCGTGAAGACATCGACGCCATGCAAGTGACCTACCTCAGTGATTTACTCCGTCAGGCACCTGGTTTTGCCATTAATCAATCCGGCGGCCCAGGCACACAAACGCAACTCAGGGTGCGTGGATCAGAAGCCAACCATGTACTGGTTCTGCTCAATGGTGTACGGGTTAACGACCCCACAGCCGGTGATGAGTTTCTGTTCAACTACGCGCTGCTGGATCATGTGGAGCGCATCGAAATCATCCGTGGTCCACAAAGCGCCATTTGGGGCACCGATGCCATGAGCGCGGTGATCAACATCATTACCCGCGAAGCCGAGTCAACGAATCTGGGATTGGATGTTGAACTGGGTTCGTTCAACAGCAAGCGCCTGGCCCTGTCTGGTGACATCAATCAGCAGGACTGGCAATTCAGTGCCGGTATCAATGCGCTTGATTCGGCCGGCACCAACGTTTCCAGAACCGGTCCTGAAGCTGATGGATTTGAAAACCTCACTGGCCATGCCTCATTAAGCAGGTCCTGGAACAGCGCCATTGATTTGGCCCTGTCATGGCACCACAGCGACGCCACCAATGAGTTTGACGGCACAGATTTTGTGGTGACCGGATTACCAACCGATGCCGATTTGTGGACTGAACGAACACAGGATACGCTGCGTTTTCAATTGGGCTTTACTTTGTTTCACGACTGGACTGGTGAACTGGCCTGGCATCGCAATGACATTGATGCCGACAATTTCACCCATGGCACAGGCGTCACCAGCGCCACCGCATCCACCACCGATGAATTCAAAGTCAGTACCCAGGGAACCTTTGGCCAACAAAACCAGTATTCACTGGCGGTGGTCTTGGATCACCGTGAAATTGATTTCACTCAGCGTGGACAGGCCTCACCATTTGGAGACCCTAATCAGGATCAACAATACCATGTCACCGGACTGGGCGCCGAATTCAGGCACCAGTTTAATGATCAATTCAGTTGGCAACTGTCAGCACGCCAGGACGACTTCAATCGCTTTGACGATGTCAGCAATGCCCAACTGGCGGGCTCCTACCTGATCAGCCCGGACTGGCGTGTCAGGGCTGCCATTGCCACCGGTTCCAAAGCCCCGTCATTCATTGAACGTTTTGGGTTTTTCCCGGCCAATTTCATCGGCAATCCGGATTTGCAACCAGAACAATCCACCGCTTATGAACTGGGCTTCATCAGGTCATTCACCGGATCAAGTCTGGAAGTGGTTTATTTCAATCAGGATCTGGAAGATGAAATTGATGGTTTTGTGTTTGATCCGGCCTCCGGGCTGTTCACTGCTGCCAATCGGGCCAATGACAGTCAGCGGGAAGGTCTGGAACTGATCTGGTCTGGACAATGGCAGGATCACTGGCAATACACATTCAATTACACCTACACCGATGCCAGTGAAACCGATGCCAATGGCTCAACACTTGAAGAAGTCAGACGACCCGAACATCAGGCCTCAGCCAGTGTGTTCTATCGCTTTGCCGGGAATCGCGGCATGCTGGGAACTCAAGTCAATCATGTGGGTGATCAGCTGGATGTGTTTTTTGATCCGGCCACTTTTGTATCAAGCAACCTGAAACTGGATGCTTATACCACCGTTGACCTGACCTTAAACTGGGATTTCAATGCCACCTGGCGTGGTTATATCAAGGCACAGAATGTGTTCGATGAGCGGTATGAGGAAGTGCTGGGGTATGCCCGGCCTGGTGCCAGCATCGCTGCCGGATTCAATGCCGAATTCTAAAAAAATGAAACTGACCCCGTTGGGCTAACCGGCGGGGCCGGTCTTTTTTACATCGGTTTATCTTCTTCAAGGCCAATGCCATCCATACCCATCGA
Source organism: Marinicella sediminis (assembly GCF_002000055.1). Classification (GTDB taxonomy): domain Bacteria; phylum Pseudomonadota; class Gammaproteobacteria; order Xanthomonadales; family Marinicellaceae; genus Marinicella; species Marinicella sediminis. Next base: position 46,087 of record NZ_MVBD01000006.1, read on the forward strand.
CAGTGAATCGGCATCACCACCTTGAGCCAATTTAATGGCCAGACGTACTTCATTGGCTGAATCGGCATGCCTGAGGGCATCTTCATAGGTGATTTCACCGGCCTGGTACAAATCGAACATGGCCTGATCAAAGGTTTGCATTCCCATATTGGTGGATTTTTTCATCAGGTCTTTGAGTTTCTCGATCTTGCCTTTGCGGATGTATTCCTGCGCCAATGGTGAGTTGATCAGAATTTCAACCGCAGCCCTGCGGCCATTACCATCGGGGGTGGGAATCAATTGCTGAGCGACCATCGCCCTGAGGTTTAATGACAAATCCATCAACAATTGTTCACGGGCGTCTTTGGGGAAAAAGTGTAACACCCGGTCCAGTGCCTGGTTGGCGTTATTGGCGTGTAAAGTGGCCAGACACAAATGTCCGGTCTCGGCGAAGGTCACCGCTTGTTGCATGGTTTCGGAAGTTCTGATCTCACCGATCATGATCACATCGGGTGCTTGACGCAGGGTGTTTTTCAATGCCACTTCAAATGACTCGGTATCCAGACCAACTTCACGCTGGGTGATCACACAACCCTGATGCTCATGTACATACTCAATCGGGTCTTCAATGGTAATGATGTGGCCTGTGGTGTTGACATTGCGGTAGCCAACCATGGCTGCCAGCGAGGTCGATTTACCGGTACCGGTACCACCCACAAAAATGATGATCCCCCGCTTGGTCAGCGACAGTTCTTTCAATACCTCGGGTAACTTCAATGATTCAAAGGTCGGGATTTTGGTTTCTACCCGACGAATCACCATACCAACGGCATTCCGTTGATAAAATGCACTGACCCTGAAACGACCCACCGAGGATACCCCGATGGCAAAGTTACATTCGTGTGTTCGCTCAAACTCTTCTTTCTGGTAAGGCGACATGATGCCTGTGACCATGTCTCTGGCCTGGGCTTTGGTCAGCGGTTGTTGTGTGATGGGAATCACCCGCCCATGAATTTTAATGCTCGGTGGCAAATTGGCGGTGATAAACAAGTCAGACGCTTTCTTATGCACCATTAATTTCAGGTATGAATTAAAGTCCATGGTTATTCCTCTGTATTGGTTTATTGCGGCGACCGGATATCCGGTCAACCGCTGGAGTTTGTCTTTTTTTCAAGCCACCCAGAATCAATGGTCGACAGGTGGACTACTGATAATCATCTTAGCGCATTCACCGACGGGTGTACACGAAACAGGCAATTAATCAAAATCGGCTTTCTTCACCGCCCGTGATCTGGCCTGGGCTTTGGATATCAGGCCTTTGCTGACCAATTCGATCAAACACTGATCCAAAGTCTGCATACCCACTGACTGTCCGGTTTGGATGGAAGAGTACATTTGCGCCACTTTGTCTTCACGGATCAGGTTTCTGATCGCCGGTATGCCTACCATGATTTCGTGTGCTGCCACCCGGCCTCCGCCAACCCGTTTGATCAGGGTTTGGGCCACAACAGCCCGTAATGACTCAGACAACATAGAACGCACCATGGGTTTCTCACCGGCCGGGAACACGTCAATGATCCGGTCAATGGTTTTCGCCGCTGAGGTGGTGTGCAAAGTACCGAACACCAAGTGACCGGTTTCAGCCGCTGTCAATGCCAGGCGAATGGTCTCCAGGTCACGCAGCTCACCCACCAGAATGATGTCGGGGTCTTCACGAAGTGCCGAACGCAGCGCGTTTTCAAAACTCTTGGTATCCCGGTGCACCTCACGCTGGTTAATCAGACATTTATTACTGGTGTGCACAAATTCGATCGGATCCTCAATGGTCAGGATATGACCATGTTCCTTCTTATTCAGGTAATCAATCATCGCGGCCAGGGTGGTTGATTTACCCGAGCCGGTGGGCCCCGTTACCAGGATGAGTCCTCTGGGTACGTCAATGAGTTCTTTGAATATAGCCGGACAATTGAGGTCTTCAAAAGTCAGAATTTCAGTTGGAATGGTTCTGAATACGCCACCACAACCGCGGTTCTGATTAAAAGCATTTACCCTGAAACGGGCCAATCCTGGAATCTCAAATGAAAAGTCGATCTCAAAGGTTTCTTCGTATTCTTTCCTTTGATAATCATTCATGATGTCATAGATCATGTCATGCAATTCTTTGTGTTCCAATGGGGGTAGATTGATTCTTCTGACATCCCCGTCCACCCTGATCATGGGTGGCAACCCAGCCGACAAATGCAAATCGGACGCCTTATTTTTTACGGTAAAGGCTAATAATTCAGCTATATCCACTTGAAAACCCTATCAATTAACTGCTATTGAGTTTAGCTGTGTTAAGTGATAAATTCCAGTCTACCTCTTAAAAAAGTTGATGTCCGATGACGAAAAGATTCACCTGTTTGCTGCCATTGATTTTGCTGTTGGCAGGTTGTCCCAGAATCAACAGCACAGTGACCATTAAGGGCACCCAGTTCAATGTTGAGGTGGTTGATGACGATCAATCCCGGGCCATGGGGTTGATGTACCGCCGGTCAATGGATGATGACGTGGGTATGTTGTTCTTATTTCCAGACGCCGAACCCCGGTCTTTCTGGATGAAAAACACCCTGATTCCACTGGACATTCTTTACTTTGACCAACACCGCAAACTGGTCAGCATCAGCGCCAATACCCCGCCGTGCAAAAACACCACCAGCCGTTGTCCCAGTTACCCCAGTAAAAAACCAGCCAAGTATGTGCTGGAAATCAATGCCGGACTGAGTGAACAGTATGGATTTGAGCCAGGCGATGAATTGCTGATGGAGCTGAAATAACCACCAGCCCCTACCGCTGATGAGTAAAACCAGTTAAGATATTTGCCGGAATCGGCCTGTTCGGGAGCAAACAGAGGAGCGGTCGAAAACTCATAACCATAATCATTACTAGGGAACAACATGAAAATAAAACTGACTTTTTCTGCCATGCTATTGGTGCTGACCAGCCAGGCTTGGGCTGAAACGCTGGATGAACGCATCAACAATGCGGTCGCTCCTTATCTGAACGAATTCACCAATAAAATATTTGCCACCATCCCGTTTTTTGGTAGCTCAGTTCCCTGGGTGGTGATCTGGTTGGTGGTGGCCGCCTCATTCTTTACCATCTATTTCAAGTTCATCAACCTGCGTTCTTTCCGCCACGGCTTTGCCCTGATGCGCGGCAAATATGATTACTCCAACGCCCCGGGTGAAGTCACCCACTTTCAGGCCTTATCAACGGCCCTGTCAGGAACTGTGGGTCTGGGTAACATTGCCGGCGTGGCGGCGGCCGTCGGCATCGGTGGTGCCGGAGCCACCTTCTGGATGATTGTCTGTGGTTTACTCGGCATGTCAACCAAGTTTGTGGAATGTACCCTGGGCGTAAAATACCGTGATGTGCTGCCCAACGGCCACGTTCACGGCGGACCAATGCGCTACCTGACCAAGGGTTTTGCCGAGAAAGGCATGGCCGGCTTTGGTAAAGTGCTGGCGGTGATTTTCGCCATCTGCTGCATTGGTGGCTCCTTCGGTGGCGGCAACATGTTCCAGGTCAATCAGGCACTGGAACAAGTGGTCAGCGTCACCGGCGGCGAAGAATCCTTCCTCGCCCAAAATGGCTGGGTGTTTGGTGTGGTGGTGGCTGCCCTGGTCGGTATCACCGTGATCGGCGGCATCAAAAGCATCGGCAAAGTAACCTCCCGACTGGTGCCTTTCATGGGCGTTCTGTATGTCATCACTGGTCTGGTTGTCATCCTGATGAATGTGAGCCATGTTCCTGCAGCCATTGGGGCCATCATCGATGGTGCGTTCTCCACCCAATCGGCCTTTGGTGGTTTGGTGGGTGTGCTGATCGTTGGCTTCCAACGGGCCGCGTTCTCTAATGAAGCCGGTATCGGTTCAGCCTCCATTGCTCACTCGGCGGTGAAAACCGATCATCCGGTCACCGAAGGCCTGGTGGCTTTGTATGAACCATTCATCGACACCGTGGTTGTTTGTACCATCACCGCACTGGTCATTGGTATTGCCGGCTTCATACCTGAAGCCCCGGTCAGCGGACAGGGTATTGCCCTGACCTCTGCGGCTTTTGGTTCCGCCATCTCATGGTTTCCGTATGTGCTGACCCTGGCCGCTGTGCTGTTTGCTTTTTCCACCATGCTGGCCTGGTCTTACTATGGCCTGCGGGCTTTCAATTTCCTGTTTGGCCACGGTAAAGGTGTCGATATGACCTACAATGTCATGTTCCTGGCCTTCATTGTGCTGGGTTCATCGATGAGCCTGACGGCTGTGATTGGTTTTTCAGACGCCATGATCTTTGCCATGTCGATCCCTAACCTGATCGGCCTGTACTTCCTGGCACCGGTGGTCAAACGTGAACTGACCAACTACATGGCGAAAATCAAATCAGGTGAAATCAAACCTGCATCTTAATCAGCCATGATCAACCATTGATCACAAAAGCCCAATCTCAGGTTGGGCTTTTGTGTTACTGAAACACCGAAACATAACTCAACCCACTGTTAAAGTATGAAAAACAAAGTCCTCACTTTCCTGCTGTTACTGCTCTGTAGCGAAGCTGGCTTGGCTGCCGGTATTGATCAGTCCATTAATCAATTTTTAACCCCAGTGGCCAATGCCATTGATGCCTTTTTCATGACCCAGGTACCCATCCCTTTTTTGGGGAGTGCGCCGTTTATTGTGATTTGGCTGGTGGTGGCGGCCACCTTTTTCACCTTGTATTTTAAATTCATTAACCTGCGATCTTTTGGCATCGGCATGAAACTGATCCGTGGTAAATACGACACCTCAGGTGCGGTTGGTGAGGTGTCACATTTCCAGGCATTGTCCACAGCGGTTTCAGGCACCGTGGGCCTGGGCAACATTGCTGGTGTGGCCACGGCCATCAGCATCGGTGGACCTGGGGCCACCTTCTGGATGATTCTGGCTGGCTTTTTAGGCATGTCATCAAAATTTGTTGAATGCACATTGGGTGTGAAATACCGCGACGTGCATCCTGATGGCACGGTGGCAGGTGGACCCATGCGCTATTTGTCCAAAGGCTTTGCCGAGAAAGGTTTCGCCGGATTGGGCAAAACTTTGGCTGTGATGTTTGCGATTTTATGTGTGGGTGCTGCTTTGGGTGGCGGCAATATGTTCCAGGCCAACCAATCGTTTGCACAATTACAAAACATCACCGGTGGTAGCGAAGGCATCATGGCAGGCAAAGGCTGGCTGTTTGGCCTGGTCTTGGCCATCATCACTGGCATCACCATATTAGGCGGTATCAAAAGCATTGCCCGCGTGACTTCAAAACTGGTGCCCATCATGGGCCTGGTGTATTTGATCACTGGCTTGGTGGTCATTGCCATGAATATCGGACAGCTTCCTGCTGCAGTTGGTCAGATCATTCAGGGCGCTTTCAACCCATCAGCTGCTTTGGGTGGTGTGATTGGTGTGATGGTGGTGGGCTTTCAACGGGCTGCCTTTTCCAATGAAGCAGGCATTGGTTCGGCGGCCATTGCCCACTCTGCGGTGAAAACCGATCGCCCGGTGACTGAAGGCCTGGTGGCACTGTATGAGCCGTTCATAGACACGGTGTTGGTATGTACCGTAACCGCTTTGGTGATCGTGATCACCGGTTCGCTGGACAGCACATCGGGCCTGCAAGGGATTCCGCTGACATCCAATGCCTTTGCCAGCGCCGTGAGTTGGTTTCCGTATGTGTTGACGGTGGCCGCCATTTTGTTCGCCTTTTCGACCATGATTTCCTGGTCTTATTATGGCGTCCGGGCCTGGACATTTCTGTTTGGTGAAAACAAAACCCAGGAAAACGTCTTTAAGGTCATTTTTTTGGTGTTTGTGGTGATTGGTTCCAGTCTTGACCTTGGTGCTGTGATCGGCTTTTCATTCTCAATGACCCTGGCCATGGCTTTCCCCAACATCATCGGATTATACTTTCTGGCTCCGGTGGTCAAACATGAGTTACAAACCTTTATGGATGACATCAAAACAGGGAAGGTGGTGTTCAAGACTTAATCAGCCGGCATGTCAAACAGATGACAAAGCCTGGGTTTGCCCAGGCTTTTTTTGTGCTTTAAATAACTGGCTGATTACTTGAGTCTGCTTGAAAAATGACCGAAAATCATTAGATAAGCTTTTGTGGTTTTAAACTGTAAGCTGCTTGCCAGTCCATGGACTGAACCACAACATCAGAGGTGAAATCCCTCATAACAATAATAATAATGGAGTTACCTATGAACATTAAAATTGCCATCAATGGCTACGGCCGGGTCGGTCGTTGTATCCTGCGCGCTTTGTATGAATACCAGAACCACCCCAACATCCGCATCGTGGCCATCAATGATCTTGGCGCCCACGATGCCATGTGTCACCTCACCCAACATGACACCACACACGGTCGCTTCAACGCCGACGTATCACTGGATGGTGACCACCTGGTGGTCAATGGTGACCGCATCCGGTTGCTGGCCGAAACCCACCCTGAAAAACTGCCCTGGGATGAACTGGGGGTCGATGTGGTGATGGAATGTACCGGCAAATTCCGTACTCGGGAACTGGCCGCCGGACACCTCAAAGCAGGTGCCAAAAAAGTCATCATTTCTGCACCGGCCAATGGTGAGATAGATGCCACCGTGGTCTATGGGGTCAATGATGATGTACTCACTGCAACAGATCAGGTGATTTCCAATGCCTCGTGCACCACCAACTGCCTGGCTCCGCTGACTCAGGTCCTGCATCAGGAAATTGGTGTTGAGTCGGGCCTGATGACCACCATTCATGCTTACACCAACGATCAGGTGCTCGCAGACACTTATCACAAGGACCTGCGCCGGGCACGGGCAGGCGCGTACAATCAAATCCCCACCAAAACAGGTGCCGCAGTGGCCGTTGGCCTGGTGCTACCTGAACTGGATGGCAAGCTTGATGGCTATGCGATGCGGGTACCAACACTCAATGTCTCAGCCGTTGACCTGACTTTCATTGCCAGCCGAGAAACTTCGGTCGCTGAAGTCAATGAAGTGGTAAAATCAGCGGCTGAACAATCTCAGGTCCTGGCATACAACGATCAACCTCTGGTGTCGGTGGATTTCAACCACCATCCGGCGTCCTCGGTGTTCGATGCTTCCATGACCAAAGTCAATCAGGGAACGCTGGTCAAAGTGCTCGCCTGGTATGACAACGAATGGGGATTTGCCAACCGCATGCTGGATGTGTCGGAGGCATTGATGAAGGCCGGTTGAACGGCGATGAATGATTAGCATTATGGGTGTTAGACAATGAATGTGAAATTAATGGCAGATTTGGATCTGAACCACAAGAAAGTATTGATCAGACAGGACTTGAATGTTCCACTGAAGAATGGCGCCATCACCAGTGACCAGCGCATCCTGGCCTCACTGCCAACCATCAGAATGGCACTGGAAAAAGGCGCTTCAGTGATCATCATGTCCCACCTGGGCAGACCGACAGAGGGTCGTCCTGAAACAGCACTTTCTTTGCAGCCGGTGGCTGAATACCTCAGCCTGGCACTGAATCAACAGGTTCACCTGATCCGCGACTGGGATGAGGGCGTTGCCACAGAACCGGGTGAAGTGGTGTTACTGGAAAACATCCGCTTCAATGTCGGTGAGAAAGCCAATGATGATGGACTGGCCAGGCGCCTGGCACAATTGTGTGATGTGTTTGTCATGGATGCCTTTGGCACCGCTCACCGTGCCCACGCATCTACCCACGGTGTGGCCCGGTTTGCGCCGGTGGCCTGTGCCGGCCCCTTACTGGCTCACGAACTGGAATCACTGGCCAAAGGGTTACACAACCCGGCCAGGCCGATGTTGGCCATTGTCGGTGGTTCTAAAGTTTCTACCAAACTGACCGTGTTGGAGAGCTTATCCAGCCAGGTCGATCAATTGATTGTCGGTGGCGGCATCGCCAACACCTTCATAGCTGCGGCAGGTCATCAGGTTGGAAAGTCGCTCTTTGAAGCAGATTTGCTGGATGAGGCCCGTAAACTGATCGAACAAGCCAAAACTGCTGGCAGTGAGATTCCCATTCCCACCGATGTGGTGGTCGCCACCAGCTTCAGTGAAGATGCCCAGGCCATCATCAAAGACGTCGAAGACGTTGGCCCGTTTGAAATGATTCTCGACATCGGCCCAAAAACAGCTGCACGATATGCTGAAATGGCCAAACAGGCCGGCACCGTGATCTGGAATGGACCGGTTGGGGTGTTCGAATTTGATCAATTTGGTGAAGGCACCCGCACTTTGGCCCTTGGAATTGCCGATGGCGAAGGTTTTTCCATGGCTGGAGGCGGAGATACGCTTGCTGCGGTTGATAAATATCAAATAAAAGATAAACTATCGTACATTTCAACAGGTGGCGGGGCTTTTCTGGAGTTTCTGGAGGGCAAACAATTACCTGCTGTGGCTGTACTCGAAGAAATGGCCAACAAAAACACCTGAATAATCACCCCGGTTTCACAACCGGACACACACCATTAGGAATTGAAGATGACAGATAAATTAGACGAAATGATTGAAACAGCAGCAGCCATGGTGGCTGCCGGACGTGGCGTGCTGGCCATTGACGAAAGTACCGGAACCTGTAAAAAGCGATTTGACAGCATTGGTGTAGATTGCACCGAAAACAACCGCCGCGACTACCGTCACATGTTGCTCAGTGCACCAGATTTGGGCGAACACATTTCAGGCGCTATTTTGTTTGATGAAACCCTGCGCCAATCATCTGCCGACGGTGTACCGTTGACCAAAATCATGCAGGACAATGGTGTGATTCCAGGCATCAAAGTCGACAAGGGCGCACACCCAATGGCAGGCTTTGAAGGTGAAAAAATCACCGAAGGGCTGGATGGTCTGCGTGACCGTTTACAGGAATACTATGAACTTGGTGCCCGTTTTGCCAAATGGCGTGCGGTGATCACCATCAATGAAGACAATCCATCACAGGCTTGTATTGATGCCAACTGCCATGCATTGGCGCGCTATGCGGCGCTGTGCCAGGAAGCCGGCCTGGTTCCCATGGTCGAGCCCGAAGTGTTGATGGAAGGCGATCACGATATTCAAACCGCTTATGAAGTCACATTGTTGACTTTAAAAACCCTGTTCGACCAGTTATTTGAGCAAAATGTGGTTCTGGAAGCCTGTATTCTGAAGTCCAGCATGGTGGTACCTGGTGCCGATTGTGCTGAACAGGCTGATGTTGATGAGGTGGCAGAAGCCACCCTGGATTGTTTCTTTAACACCGTGCCTGCTTCACTGGCCGGCATCGTATTCCTTTCTGGCGGACAATCTGAGATAGAAGCCACTGAACACCTCGATGCCATGAACCGGGTGGGTGATTTACCCTGGCCGCTGAGTTTTTCTTACGGCCGTGCACTGCAGGCTTCGGCATTGAAAGTTTGGGGTGCAAATCCTCAGGATAACGTCAAAGCAGCTCAGGCAGAATTGTTGCACAGAGCCCGTATGAATGGCTTGGCAACCATGGGTCAATACGAGTCCAAACTCGAGCAGGAATAAGTAGATAAAAGTCGTTCCCGCGGGATTGCGGTAATGACAAAAACACAACAACGCTCATCACTGATTTCAGTCATGAGCGTTGTTGTCTCAATGACAATGTTGGGGGCAACATCATGAGTCTAAGAGAAGACATCAAACAGGCTGCGTTGGATTATCACAAGAATCCACGTCCTGGCAAAATTAAAATCACCGCCACCAAGGCGTTGACCACACAGCAGGACCTTGCGCTGGCGTATTCACCGGGCGTGGCCGCACCATCGATGGCGATCGCTGAAGATCCAGCCTGTGCCGCAGACTACACCTCGCGAGCCAATATGGTGGCGGTGGTCACCAATGGCACCGCGGTGCTGGGCCTGGGCGACATTGGCCCGCTGGCCTCCAAACCGGTAATGGAGGGCAAAGGTGTGCTGTTCAAAAAATTTGCCGGGATTGATGTATTTGACATCGAAATTGATGAAAAAGACCCCGACAAACTGATCGACATCATTGCCGCTCTGGAACCCACTTTTGGTGGTATCAACCTGGAAGACATCAAATCACCTGAATGCTTTTACATTGAGGAAAAACTCAAAAAACGCATGAAGGTACCGGTTTTTCATGATGATCAGCACGGCACAGCGATCATCTGTGGAGCCGCTGTGATCAATGCCCTGCATGTGGTTGGCAAAGACATCAGTGAGGTGAAACTGGTGACCTCTGGTGCCGGTGCCGCCGGTATGGCTTGTCTGGACTTGCTGGTCGCGCTGGGCATGAACATGGACAACATCATCGTTTCTGATTCCGCCGGCGTGCTGTACGAAGGCCGTGAGGACCTGGAGTCAGAGCGCAAACGTGAATATGCCAAAGGGGTTAAGCAGCAAACTTTGACCGAAGCCCTTGACGGCGCTGATATTTTCCTCGGTGTGTCGGTTGCCGGTGTACTGAAACCTGAAATGATCAAAAACATGGCCAAGGACCCATTGATCATGGCCCTGGCCAATCCGGTTCCAGAAATCATGCCAGACCTGGCTCTGGAGGTTCGACCGGACGCCATCATTGCCACTGGCCGTTCAGACTTCCCCAACCAGGTGAATAACGTCCTGTGTTTCCCATACATTTTCCGCGGCGCGCTGGATGTTGGCGCCACCGGCATCAACGAGGCCATGAAGACCGCTTGCGTGCATGCCCTGGCTCAACTGGCTCGCATGGAGGTCAGCGAAGTCAGCAGTAAAGCCTACGGCGGCAAAGAACTGAAATTTGGTCGCGAATACCTGATTCCACAACCGTTTGATCCAAGGATTCTGATTCATGTGGCTCCCGCCGTTGCTCAGGCGGCCATGGACAGTGGTGTGGCGACCCGCACCATCGATGACATGGCCGAATACGAACACCAATTGAATGAATTCGTATACCAAAGTGGATTGCTGATGCGTCCGGTTTTTGATGCTGCCCGCAAAGACCTCAAACGAGTGGTGCTGGCTGAAGGCGAAGATGAACGGGTGTTGCGAGCAGTTCAGGTGATCAACAATGATCAATTGGCCAAACCCATCCTCATCGGCCGTCCTGATGTGGTCACCACCCGCATCAAACGCATTGGTCTCAATCTGCAAATTGGCCGTGATTTCGAATTGGTCAATCCCCAGGAAGATCCCCGCTTTAAAGATTACTGGATGCTGTACCACGGCATCATGGAGCGACATGGTGTCAGCCCGGAGATTGCCAAAGCCATCGTCCGTACCCGGACCACGGTGATAGCCGCCCTGATGGTTAAACGGGGAGAAGCCGATGCCATGCTGGCAGGCCTGACCGGTCGTTACCACAAAGTGTTGCAGCACATCATTGATGTCATTGGCCTGAAAGACCAGACCCCTTCCGGCCTGAGTGCGGTGGCCACCGACATGGGCAGCTACTTCATCACTGACACCAATGTCAATTCCAATCCCTCAGCCGAGGAAATTGCCAACATGGCCATCAGTGCGGCTGAAAAAGTCCGGGCTTTTGGCAAAACCCCCAGACTGGCGCTGATGTCATATTCTAATTTTGGCACCCGGGATGGCAACAGTCCGGAAAAAATGCGCAAGGCCCTGAAACTGATCCGCAAACTGGCTCCCGACCTGGCAGTGGAAGGTGAGATGGATGCCGAGTACGCCTTGATGCCGAATATCCGGGCACACGTATTTCCCAATGCCAACTACACCGAACCGGCGAATTTACTGATTATGCCGAACCTGGATGCCGCCACCATGGCACTAAACATGATAAGATATTTTTCCCAGGGTGTGACGGTGGGTCCCATGTTGATGGGCACCCAGCTGCCCGCCCATGTGCTCAATCCATCCTCATCGGTCAGAAGAATCATCAACATGGTGGCCATCGCTGCGGTGGACGCCCAAATGCAACAAGCACAACAATAACCGGTTGAAAACATCAGCCTGAAGACTGGACTACGTTATGACAAACATCAAAACTTTCCCGGATATGGATCCGGTAGAAACTCAGGAATGGTTGGACGCCCTGACCGCCGTGATCAATGAAGAAGGCCCCGAGCGCGCTCATTTTCTGATTGAGCAACTGATTGATCTCAACCGCCGGTCCGGTGGTCATTTGCCTTACCAGGCGACCACCGCTTACCTGAATACCATTCCGGTTGGCGAAGAGAAAAAATCGCCAGGCAACAATGACCTTGAATGGCGCATCCGGGCGATCATTCGCTGGAACGCCATGGCCATGGTGGTGCGGGCCAACCGCAGACCCGGCGCGTTGGGTGGTCACATTGCCTCATTTGCCTCAGCTGCAACCATTTATGATGTGGGCTTCAACCATTTTTTCCGGGGTGCTGATCATCCCAGTGGCGGAGACCTGATGTATGTACAGGGCCACAGTGCTCCTGGTTTTTATGCCCGGGCTTTTCTGGAAGGTCGCATCAACGAAGAACAACTGGATAACTTCCGCCGTGAAGTGGATGGCGAAGGATTGTCTTCATACCCACACCCCTGGCTGATGCCGGATTTCTGGCAGTTTGCCACAGTGTCCATGGGTCTCGGTCCGATTCAGGCGATTTATCAGGCACGTTTCATGAAATACCTGCAAAACCGCGGCCTGATCGAAAAAACCGACAAAAAAGTGTACTGTTTCCTCGGTGACGGTGAAACCGATGAGCCGGAATCCCTGGGCGCCATTTCCCTGGCCGGCCGGGAGAAACTCGACAACCTGGTGTTCGTCATCAACTGTAACCTGCAGCGCCTGGATGGTCCGGTGCGTGGCAATGGCAAGATCATTCAGGAACTGGAAGGCGTGTTCCGTGGTGCCGGCTGGAATGTGATCAAGGTGATCTGGGGCTCTTACTGGGACAAGCTACTGGCCAAAGACAAAGACGGTTTACTGCACAAACGCATGGAAGAGGCGGTCGATGGTGATTACCAGAATTACAAATCAAAAGACGGCGCGTATGTAAGGGAACACTTTTTCGGGAAATACCCTGAATTGAAAGAAATGGTTTCCAACATGACCGATGATGACATCTGGCGCCTGAACCGGGGAGGCCACGATCCACACAAAATGTTTGCTGCATATGCCGCGGCCAATAAATCTGACGGATTGCCAACTGTTATCCTGGCGAAGACCGTTAAAGGTTATGGTATGGGGCATGCTGGCCAAGCAGCCAACACCACCCATCAGCAAAAAAAGATGGACACCGACGCCATCCGTCATTTCCGCGACAAATTTCGCGTACCCATCAAAGATGAACAACTGGAAGAAGTACCATATTACAAGCCCGCTGATGATTCAGAGGAAATGAAATACCTGCAACAACGCCGCGAGGAACTGGGTGGCTACCTGCCACGCCGCGTGGTCAACAACAACACCATGGAAATTCCTGAACTGGGGGCTTTTGAAAGCATCACCAAGGGCACCGGAGACCGGGAAATTTCCACCACCATGGCATTTGTGCGGACCCTGTCGTTGTTGTTGCGTGATAAAAACATCAAAAAGCGCATTGTGCCCATCCTCTGTGATGAAGGCCGTACGTTCGGCATGGAAGGCATGTTCCGCCAATTAGGTATTTATTCCCATCAGGGACAGGTTTACGAACCTGAAGATTCTGACCAACTGATGTTTTACAAGGAATCTGCCGATGGCCAGATTTTACAGGAAGGCATCACCGAAGCCGGCGCCATGTCCTCATGGATTGCTGCCGCCACATCCTATGCCAACTACAACGTTCCCATGATTCCGTTCTACATTTATTATTCGATGTTTGGCCATCAACGCATCGGTGATTTATGTTGGGCCGCCGGGGACATGCGGGCCAAGGGCTTCCTGTTGGGCGGCACCGCAGGACGCACCACATTGAACGGCGAAGGCTTGCAGCACCAGGACGGCCATTCGCACCTGATTGCCAGCACTGTGCCCAATTGTGTGTCCTATGATCCGACTTATGCCCATGAAGTGGCGGTCATCATTCAGCATGGGCTCAAACGGATGTATGCAGACAATGAAGATGTGTATTTCTACCTGACACTGATGAACGAAAACTACCCGCACCCGGCAATGACAGAAGGTCAGGAAGCAGGCATCATCAAAGGCATGTACCGGCTCAAAGACGGCGGCAAAGGCAAACTCAAAGCGCAACTGATTGGATCAGGAACCATTTTGCGGGAAATCGAGGCCGCTGCCGATATGCTGGCGGATGATTTCAAAGTCAAATGTGACATCTGGAGTGCCACATCACTGACCGAACTGAAACGTGAGGGACAGAGCACAGACCGCCACAACCGACTGAATGCCGATAAAAAACCCCAAATCAGTTACGTCGAACAATGTTTGGCCAAAGCAGCAGGTCCGGTGATTGCAGCCACTGATTACACCCATGATTTTGCCGAACAAATCCGTCCCTGGGTGCCAGGTAGCTACACCACGCTGGGAACCGATGGCTTTGGTCGCAGCGACACCAGAGAACAATTGCGAAGTTTCTTTGAAGTGGACCGTTACCACATTGCTTATACCACTGTGGTTGAACTGGTGCGGGCCGGGGATTTACCCAAAACTGCGATCGGCAAAGCCAAAAAAGCCTACAACATAGACGACGCGGCAGCTGATCCGCGCACCCGATGAGGAGTTCACTGTGAGCGATACCAAAACCATCAACATACCCGACATTGGCGATTTTGAAAACGTTGAAGTCATCGAAGTGCTGGTGCAAACCGGTGACACGGTTGACGCCGAAGATGCCATCATTTCGCTGGAATCTGAAAAAGCCACCATCGAAGTACCCACCCCTGAAGCTGGTGAAATCATCAACATCCTGGTGAAAGAAGGAGACCTGGTCTCCGAGGGTACGCCGATGATCGAAATCAAAGCAGCAACATCGGCTGGAAGCGAAGCACCGGCAAGTGAACAAGCCAATGAAACTTCGGCTGAGCCATCACCCACTGAAGAAGACAAACCGCCCAAACCTGCTGTTGAGCAGCAGGAGATGCCCAAGGAAGCAGCGCCCAAGACTCCACCTGTCCCCGAGGAAATCCCGCAACAACCCAAAGGGAAAGTAGCCCATGCCTCACCGGCTGTGAGAAAATTTGCCCGCGAACTGGGGGTCAATATTGCCATGGTAACCGGCACTGGCCGCAAAGGACGCATCACCAGGGACGATGTCAAAAACCACGTCAAAACCGCGATGCAAAGTGGCGGTAAAACAGTGGTTACCTCTGGCTTTGATGTGCCACCATTCCCGGCCGTGGACTTCACTGAATTTGGCGAAGTGAGTACAGAACCCTTGAGCCGCATCCAGAAAATCTCCGGTAAATACCTGCACCGCAACTGGGTTCGCATCCCCCATGTTACCCAATACGACGAAGCAGACATCACTGAACTGGAAGCGTTCCGCAACGCCAACAAAGCCGAAGCCAAAGAGCAGGGCTTTAACCTCACGCCGCTGGCCTTCATGGTCAAAGCGATGGCCAAGGCGCTGAAGAAATTTCCCAAATTCAACACCTCGCTGGATGTCGATGGGGAAAATCTGATCTATAAAAAGTACTTCCATGTGGGCATTGCAGTCGATACCCCCAATGGCTTGGTGGTACCGGTGATCCGTGATTGTGACAAAAAAGAAGTCTTTGAAATCGCCAAAGAAATGCGCGATGTGTCGATCAAAGCCCGTGAAGGCAAACTGGCCCCATCTGACATGCAAGGTGGTTGTATTTCGATTTCTTCACTCGGTGGCATCGGTGGTACGGCATTCACCCCAATCATCAACGCCCCTGAAGTGGCCATACTCGGCGTTTCCAGATCCAGCATCAAACCTGTTTGGAATGGCGATGCTTTTGAACCCCGACTGATGCTGCCTTTGTCACTGAGTTATGACCACAGGGTGATCGATGGTGCCGATGCGGCACGCTTCATCGTTTACCTGTCGAGCATTTTGTCTGACATGAAGAAGATGCTACTGTAAGTGACACCCCATGGGCATGCTGGATAAACTGAAGCAACTGGTGGAGGAAGCCCAAAAGCGCGGGGTACGCGCGGTTGATGCCAGTCAATTCAGTCATCCGGTGGCCGCACAAACCGAATGGCACCCGTTGAAACCGGGCGGGGCCAATTTCCAGACCCACAGGCTGGACGACAGTAATCCGGACTTACTGGTGTTCAGGGCCACCACCTTCACCAAGGTGTTCTGCGGCATTTTTGCCGGTGTCGGCGTCCTGGGCATTGCCATCCCTTTGTTGATCTTTATGCATCAGGGTGGCACTGATTGGGGTCTGTTGCTGTTTGCTTTCTTGTTCGGTGGCATTTTTCTGACAGCCGGATTGCTGATGTATTACTTCATGGCCACGCCACGGGTGTTTGACACTTTTTATGGCTGTTACTACAAAGGCCGGAAAAAACCCGAACACACCCTGGGCATGAGCCGTGATGAACCACACGCCATCACCCACCTCAATGAAGTGGTGGCGATACAAGTGATCAGTGAACGGATCAGCAGCAAGAATGGCTCTTACCGCAGCTATGAAATCAACCTGGTGAAACAAGATGGCAGCCGCATCAATGTGGTGGATCACGGCAAACCCGCTGCGGTGATCACCGATGCCGAAATACTGGCCACCCAACTGGGCCTGCCCCTGTGGGATGCCTCCTGATGATCAGGCAGCTGAGAAAACACATCGGGAAAATGACAGATGTGCAGCGTGAACACCTGATTGACGAGGTTCAGTCTGCGCGCTTAGAACACCCAATTGCATCAGAAACAGACTGGCACCCTTTATCAAGCCAAGGCAATGGAAGGTTGATCACTCACCAACTGTACAATCAACCCAACGGTTCATTGATATACAGGCCTTCAAAACAAGTAAACACCTTAGCGATGTTTCTGATGCTAATCGGCTTGGCTTTCCCAGTGATTACCTGGTTACAAACTGGGTGGGGTGCTTATTTGCTGGCGGTTGCCAGTTTATCTGGCTTTCTTTTTTTAACTTCTGCCATGCTGGTTTACAAACGCATCGGCAAGGTCATGCATTTCAATCCAGAGAATCAGGCTGGTCAGACGGATCATGACCAATCAGTCATTTTTGCTGAAGTACAAGCCATACAATTATTGAATGTGAACCACAATCGTTACACGGCCCACGAACTGAATTGGGTCCTGAAAAATACCGGTCGAAGACAAGTACTGAGTCACAGTTCAATCAACACCATCACGGAACAGGCCTCACGCATTGCAAAATTAATCAACGTCCCCGTGTGGGACGCAACAACCCAGAGAATAACATGAGCGAAATCACAGAGATTAAAATTCCGGACATTGGCGACTTTGACAACGTACCGGTGATTGAAGTATTGATTGCCGTAGGCGATCAGGTCGACAAAGACCAATCACTGATCACCCTGGAAAGTGACAAAGCCACCATGGAAATACCCAGCCCGTACGCTGGAGTGATCAAATCACTGTCTGTCAAAGAAGGCGACAATGTATCCATTGGGCAAGTCATCGGTACCATGGAAGCCGAGGAACAAGCTGAAGCTCCAGCCAAAGAGGAACCTGCCAAAAAAGAACCCGCCAAAACCCAGCCAACAGCGGCTGAAAAACCGGCACAAACTGCCGACAAAGCCACTGATTATGACACTGAGCTGTTGGTTCTCGGCGCGGGTCCAGGCGGCTACACCGCGGCATTCAGAGCCGCAGATCTGGGTATGGATGTGACCCTGGTCGAGCGCTATGAATCCTTGGGCGGGGTGTGCCTGAATGTGGGTTGTATTCCCTCCAAAGCCTTGCTGCACACCGCTGCCATTATCCGGGAAACCGAACAAATGGCCAGTCATGGGGTGACCTTTGGGAAACCTGAGATTGACCGGGAAAAACTGTTGGGTTTTAAAAATTCCGTGGTCCAAAAACTCACCGGTGGCCTTGGACAAATGGCCAAACAACGCAAAGTCAGCCGCAAAACCGGAGAAGCCCGATTCACTGGTCCGCACAGTGTATCGATCAATGGTGAAGAACTTACTTTCAAACAGTGCATCATCGCTGCAGGTTCTCAGGTCTTTAAACTACCAGGCATGCCCTGGGATGATGACCGGTTGATGGATTCGACCGATGCCCTGGAAATGAAGGAAATTCCAGCTTCGATGCTGATCATTGGTGGCGGCATCATTGGCCTGGAAATGGCGGCCGTTTATTCGGCACTGGGCACTGAAATCACCATTGTGGAAATGATGGATCAAATCATTCCGGGTGCTGACAAAGACCTGGTCAGACCATTGATGCAACACATCAAAAAACAATACAAAGAGATCAAGCTCAAATCCAAAGTAACCGCCTGTGTGGCAGGTACCGATGGCCTTGAAGTAGAATTCGATGGACAAGAAAAGGTCATTTATGATCGTGTACTGGTGGCTGTTGGCAGGGTTCCCAATGGCAAGTTAATTGACGCTGATCAAGCCGGCGTGGAAGTGACCGACCGGGGTTTCATTCCCGTCGATAAACAGATGCGCACCAATGTGCCGCACATCTTCGCCATTGGAGACATTGTTGGACAACCCATGCTGGCCCACAAAGCCACCCATGAAGCCAAAGTCGCCGCCGAAGTCGCTCATGGTATGAAAGTCTTTTTCGATGCCCTGGTGATTCCATCTGTGGCATATACCGATCCCGAAGTGGCCTGGGTTGGCCTGACTGAACTGGAAGCCAAAGAAAAAGGCATCGCTTATGAAGTGGGTAAATTCCCCTGGGCCGCCAGTGGCCGGGCAATCGGCAATGACCGCACCGAAGGGTTCACCAAGCTGTTGTTTGATCCGGAAACTGATCGCTTGCTGGGAGCCGGCATCGTCGGCACCAACGCCGGCGAACTGATCAGTGAATTGTGTCTGGCCATTGAAATGGGCTGCGAAGCCGCTGACATCGGCCTGACCATCCACCCGCATCCTACACTGGCTGAATCGGTGGCCATGAGTGCCGAGGCCTTCGAAGGCACCATCACCGATCTGTACATGCCCAAAAAGAAAAAATAAAAGCCTGGCATTAACCTTCGTTTTCTGAAAATTAAACACAGTCTGAACAATGTCAGACTGTGTTCAGGCCTTGTCAGCACATGTCACCATTTGTCGCTGGCAACCAACTCCCATGTCTTCATACATTGAATGCGACCTGCCACAGAGCAGGGTCAATAACATTCATTATTAAGGAGTAAAGACATGAACATTCAAAAAACCATCATCATCCTGCTACTGGCCATCAGTTGCCAGTTGCATGCACAACTACAACTGGTAGACCTGGGTGAACTTAAATCAGGTATGGAACATCACCAATCGGGAAAAATCCCGATTTTCAAGTCATCGCTCAAATTGGCTGGAAAACCGAAAATAAACTTAAATGCCGGACTGGACGTGTATGATCCGAACAACCTGCTGGCAGCCATTGATGGTCAACTGGTGGTGTTTCCCAAAGCCCAACTGGCGATCTCAAATGGCTTCAAACCCTTCAAAGACCTGATGGGCATATCCAATGGATTCCTGCAATTAAAAAACCGCTATGGCGTGGGCGTGTGGACAGACCAAAACATTTCCAATGGTTTTCTCTATTTCCGTGGGTTTGCCTCGTTGAAAAGCTTTCATGTCATCAGTGACACTGCAGTAACCATGACCTGGAGAGATTATGACCCTGCTCAAAGCTCCACCGAGCTGGTCAGCGATGGATCGGAAAATCCGGATGATCCAGTGGATGACTGTAGGGACTGGGGCAATTGCGATGACGATGAACACGACTTCGAATTGTGGTGGTTCCTTGAAGAACTTAATCGCAACCACAACCCCTGGGATCGCATCATGGTGATGCTCGACGGAGTCATGGTTGAGATGTCAGTAGGTGCCGTCAGCGCTCACCTGAACAACGGCGCTTTCCGACTTGGTGGCGGTGATGGCCGCATGCCTGAATTTCCCTGAAAACAGGGTTTAACCGCAACACAAGCTCAGCCTCCTTCTCTCAGATCGGGGCTGAACTTGCTTGTCTGGTCAGCCACTTTTGATACAATTGAAACCACCACCCGGCTTTGCGGTATCTGGTTAACATCATGTACCCTTCTCCATGAATGGTACGGATCACCGTTTGCCCCTCACCATCATCCCCCAACAAAACCCTCAGTCGCTGCACGGTTTTATACAAGGTGGTTTCACAAACCAGTTGTCCCTGCCAGACGTGTTTCCTGATGCTGCTTTTACTGACCAACTGATCACCTGATTCAATGAACAACATCAACAGCCTGAATAATTTCGGCGTCAGCGGGATGATGTTCCCGTTTTTGTTCAATGTACGGTTGTGGGTGTTGATTAAACAGTCCTGTATTTTGTAATGCATGTCCTTCTCCCTTTTTGTTGCGTGCGCATAATAAATATGTGCATATATGTGTATGCCCATCATACTGAGCAGGATCATTAAAAACCTGAAAATTTCCTGATATTTATCTGAATTCAACATGAAAAAGGTGAAACATGCCCTTGCCTCGCTTGTTGCAATCAGATGATCAATATACCCATCATTGACCCTTCTGTTGTGTCCAACATACGCCATCACAGGCATTCAGAATTCCTGAGTATTTGAGGGTGTGAACACAGTGAAACGGGTCACAAAATGCCTGTGCTGAATGTAATATCCTGTCACTTTAACAACGATTTAACCCGCTTACAGGTACAGTATTTCTGACTATTCAGAGACTGCTAAACATTCATGTTCACCTTCAGACACATTGCCTGCCTTCTGCTGTTTTGCCTTTATGGTCATGCACAGGCCCAATGGGACTTCGACCTCAAAGACAACGGACAAACCACCGATACCCTGCAATTGAACCTGCCCATGGTATACAGTGAAGCAGATTGCGAATTGACCTTCACCGCTTTCAAGGATGGTAACCTGGAAAATGTGGTGATCAGCAACCCCCTGGGATGCGGCCAGCCTCATCTGTTGGTGATTGATGACTTTGTCTACCCCCTTCCTGACGATTTCACCTTGACAGTTGATGCAGACAGCCATGAAGTGGACGGACTGGTCAACCTCGGTGCATGTGAACGATTGTCACTGTTGCCCATCACCACAGGATTACCCGCCCTGCTGGTCAACGCAGAATCATTTAAATTGGGATCAGGCAGCAATCAGTTATTTTACACCCGTGGAGGCATCACTTACTTTCAGATAGACACCCTGGATGATGACATCTTTTGTGCCTCAGGAACCCCTTTTATCCACCCGGATGATTTGATATTCAGGACGGCATTCGAATGAAAACAATCAGCCTCATCATCAGCCTCTTCTTCACCGCCGCCCAAGCTGGCACCCTGAACTATGAAATGAATGATCAAAACCAAATCAGGGTCCAAATGTTCAGCAGCGAAGCATCTCTGGAATTTGAGCACCCGGAATTGATCGGTTTTTTTCGCGGTCCCTGTGGCACCGATTCATGTGAAGTGGCCTCTGACAGTCCCCTGACCCTGACTTATCAAGTCAGTGGCGCCAGCACCTGTGATGCCCTGGATGGCAATCAGGAATGGCAAGGCCCGTTAACCGCCACAGACGGACAACATCAAGTCAATTTGGCCGCCATTGAAAGCAATACCACATTTACCCTCATGTGTATCGATTCCTCAGGACAATTTGATCTGCATCAGGTCGACATCACAGTAACGGCACCTGGATTTTGTACCACCGAAGTCTACCCGCCCGGACTGGCCAGGGTTGACGGGGTATATGCAAATTACAATGATGGGGTTGAGTTCGGCAATTCAACCAATGTCACCTTTGAGGCCAACATTGCCATCAGCACATTCCTGACCTTGAGCGAATTCAGCTTTGATCAGCCTGATACCCGTCGCCGCATCACCCTGGTGACCGCACCCACCAACTATGATCCCATTGAAGCTGGCACGATTTCGGTCAGTACGTGCCCGGGAGACTTCAGTCAAACCGCTGAATGCGTGTTCAATGTCACCAACAACAGTACCTTGTTCTTTTCAACCCGCCCAAGCGATGCAGGCTCTCCTTTTAACTTCTGCATCCTCGATCCGACACAGTCATATTACATCAACTACATCACCACCCCGGATCCTTACAACCAGGCGCCCAATTGTGCCAACGGCGCTCAAAGCTGCGCCTTCTTTTATTCAGAAGCAGTGATGAACTGACTGTTCTGCGCGGCAACAAAAAAACCACCGCCAGGGTGGTTTTCGTTGTTTGGTACACCCAAAGGGCGTCATTGAGAGGTGTCAGTCATTATTACTCAATCATGTTGTTCATTTGCTGATGCCAGCAGGATCCTTATCATGACTGCATTTCAACGTATTCAGTGCCATTCAAGTGAGTCTCACAGGAATCCGGCAATTGGGGCACTGGTCTGCATAGAAATTAACCTGTTCAGTTATTGATTCAGGACAAGTTTAAAAAACCAGTCTCCGTTGGTTTTCTTCAACCCAGGACATTCTTTTTTGATGCCAGAAACTACTGTATTTTTCCTTCAAACCCACCACGCCCAAATCCATTGGACTTCCTGAACTCAGAAAGCTCTTTCTGTACCCGGTTAAGCTGGTTCATCAGGAATCGGTGCAGTTTTAAATCCGGTTCTGCCTGGTGTGAAATTTTCACAATCTCATCTTTGATTTGCTGGATCTTGTCTAATATTTCAACGTCCGGTCTTTGCAGGTAATGGGCAGTCTGGATGAGTGCTTTCACTTGTTTATGTTCAGTCATCATTTGATTTCTCATTGTTTAGTTGGCCACCGATCGAACCTCGTTCCTAAGGGTCTTTCATCGGTACTTCCGTGTTAAGTCAGCGACATGGGGCCCATTATCTTCTTATCACAGTGTCAGTGAAATAGAACTAATCTGAAATCAATGTCTATATTTTCCTACCGGTTAGGAATCAATCAGCATCAAATACATTGAAGACAAAAGATCTTGGGTCATTTATTCATCCACCGGAATTTCAATGGGGAATTGAACGGATGAAATACCTGACAAAACTGTGTGGCACTGCGATCTGTGCAGAAACAAAAAAACCACCGCGAGTGGTGGTTTTTTATTGTTTGGCGCGCTCAGAGGGCGACAATCAAATGTGATTATGTAATTGATATATATGCATCATATATCTATAAATTATAGATTGACGTCTTTTTGCTTGATTTCTTGGTAGTACACGGTTTATTTCCTATTAATGCCGAGGGTGCCAATAACCAGGAAATAACTTCTGTGCAATTTTCTTTCAAACAACTAATCTAACAAGTTACCAGAATACCTTGGGGCTAAATTGAGGGCATCATGGATCGTCACACGAAAGAGCTTTCTGGGTCCAATAAACAATGGGCTTATTCAGTAAATGTCAATGTAGAAGTTGATGGGATTTAATTGTGCTATCAGGTCTGGCCATTGGAGAGCTGATGATCAGCTCGACCCGCCGACTTGGTTAGGCAGATCATGCATATATGGCGGTTTGACGAAGTCAAGAAGCCATAATGGAATGATCGATAAGCCGTGAGCGATAGCGAATCAGAGCGTCGAACGCTTGATCACACGACATGATCGCCGAGGCCTCGGTCTCTGTTCCAGACGAGACCCTAACTCCTCCATCCGTAGAGTCGGCATTCACTTTTGTCAAGAACAAAAGTGAATGAAGTCCCAAGGTCATTCCTATTCGCTCCGTTCTAACAGTTCTTAATGAATAACTTTGATTAGTTACTGGTTTTCAAGAATATATTTTTAAGTGAACCACCTAATCAATGAATAGGCGTTATAAATGATGTAAATGTACCGCCAGAAGTTTTGCAATGATGAACCATTCCCATAGCGGTTCCAAGGTTGTTGGAGCTTCCATGCCATGATGTTCCATCTGAGTAATTACAATATACTGTATAAGTAGGATTGGCAAAAGCCGAACTGGTGACCATAAGAAGACAAAAACACGAAAACAAAGATTTTAATTTATTCATTATACATTCCTATTCAATTAAAACTAACAACATCGTACTATCTATATAGTATATAAATATAATTACATTGTCAAATAAGAAATGTTTCAACTATTGGCGTCTTTTACTCTATTTACCTATAAATAAAAACTGCAGTTTTATCATTACGCCGCATCCATAAATGCTGCTGACATTACAGCCGGGCCGAGGGAGTGATCATGCTCATGACATGAGAAACGAAAAAAACCACCGCGAGTGGTGGTTTTTTATTGTTTGGCGCGCCCAGAGAGATTCGAACTCCCGACCAACTGGTTCGAAGCCAGTTACTCTATCCAGCTGAGCTATGGGCGCGTAGGGTGTATTTTAACTTCTTATGGCAGGAACACAAGTCTCATTGTAGATATCTGAATGTCTGCCATGGGCCTGTTGGGTGATTAAGTGGAATTTGACTGCTCGCTCAGGTATCCATCACATAAGCAGCCTGGAGGATTTGACTTTGTCTGGAGCTCAGAGGATGATGGTTGTTGGGATAACAACAATAAGACAGGTGGATGATGCGAAACTGGTGGATGATGTTTTTATACTTGGCTTTCTCAGGTCAATTGATGGCCAGAGAAATTCCGGAAGCCCTGGCAGAATGGCAGGAATGGGTCAGTCACAATCAACAATTCAGGGAATGTCCGTTCTATGCCTCCACATCTGCCGGGAACCCGGCTAACCACCTGTGTGCCTGGCCCCATCAACTGGCACTCGAGGTGCAGCAATCCAGCGCCAGCTTTGCCATCACCTGGGAAGTCATGCAACCCGGTTGGGTCTCCCTGCCGGGTAACCCCGGTTCCTGGCCTCAGGAAGTGACCATCAATCAACAACCAGCGGTGGTACAACAGCACCACAGTTTACCCCGGGTGTACCTGCAGGCAGGTCGCCATCAACTCAACGGGGTCTTTCGCTGGCAATCCAGACCTGAATCAATCACCATCCCTGCAGCGGTGGCTGATATACAACTCACCCTGGATGATCAGCCGGTGCGCTTTCCGGTACTGGAAGGCCAGGCTTTGTGGCTGGGGGAAACCATTGATGAACAACAGGTGGAAGCCAACAGCCTGGACATAGAGGTCAACCGGCTGATCATTGACGGTCATCCGATGACCGTGTTTGTGGCCATCGACCTGCAGGTTTCCGGGGTTGCCCGGGATGAAAACCTGGGCCGCATTCTGACCGATGCTTATCAAATCACCCGGGTGGGCGGTGATTACAACGCCTGGGTGGACCCCAATGGTGATTTGTGGGCTCAACTTAAACCCGGTTACGGTGAAATCCTGGTTGGCATGAACATCCTGGGCTGGCCAGATCAGTTGAGCTTTGTGGCCACTGGTGATGCCTGGCCAAAACAGGAAATCTGGGCTTATCAGGACAACAAAAACATCCGCTTGACCCAGATTGAAGGGGTGGCTCCAGTAAACCCCGAACAAACCTTTTCCCGCTGGGAAGAGGTGCCGAATTACCTGCTGAACCAAGGTGATGTGATGCACATCAGCGAGCAAAAAAGAGGCACCCTCAACCAAAATGAACAACTCCATCTGAGCCGCGAAGCCTGGTTATCGTTCAATGGTGGGAGCTACCGGACCAAAGACCAGATCACTGGAGAAAAATTTGGCAGCTGGCGCCTCAATGCACAGGAGGGCTTACAGTTGTTGAGCGCCAAAAGCGATGATGAGAGCCTGCTGATCACCCGCTCAGAGAGTGGTCAGCAAGGGGTTGAATTGCGTAAACCCGCCGTTGGTTTGGTCATCGATGGTGAAACCGGTGAGCAAATACTTAATCAGATCAACGGCTGGGACATCAGCTTTGAGTCAGTATCCACCCGCTTGTATCTGCCCCATGGTCACCTGGCGCTGGCGGCGTGGAATGTCGACAAAAGCCGCAACGTCTGGCTGGATCAGTGGCAACTGTGGGACATTTTCATCATCATGCTATTGACGGTGCTGAGTTTTAAAATCATTGGCCTGAAGTCAGCATTGATGGCTTTGCTCACCCTGCTGTTAGGTTACCATGAGTTCAATATGCCGGTGTACGCCTGGGGAAACCTGATCCTGGCGCTGGCACTGGTGGCCTGGATTCCCAAAGGTCGTTGGCTGCGTCTGTTTCAGACTTATGCAGTGGTCAGTCTGGCCACCCTGGTACTCTGGCTGATTCCCCAACTGATCCAGCAGGCCAGGTTGTCCATGCATCCACAATTGGAGCAGGACCGTTATTCTGTCAGTGGCTTTGCCCCTCAATCCAAAACCAGAGCCCCCAGTCTCAACAAAGTATATTCGCAAACCTATAACGTACAGAATGTGATGCAGGATGAAGATGTCATGGAGCAGGGTAAAATCACCGTGACCGGTTCGCGGATCAAACGTGCTGACATTTTGAACCGCTATCAGACCGATGCCTTGATTCAGGCTGGTAAAGGTACCCCACAATGGCAGCACAATGCCGTGGAACTGAACTGGGATGGACCCATCACCGCCGACCAGAGTTATCAGCTGGTGGTGTTGTCACCCTGGATGCGGGTCATCTGGCGGTTGTCACTGATCTTCGCCAGCATCTGGTGGTTGTGGAGCATCGCCAGCCACATGAAGCATTTGTTTGCCGGAAAAAACCGTGCCCTGACTGCGGGTCTGGTCTGGTTGCTGGTGCTCGGTCTGGCACCACTTGCTCAGGCCAACACCTTTCCTCCTGACGAACTGCTCAAACAGTTGCAGGACCGGTTGTTTGACCCCCCTGAGTGTCAGGGTGAATGTGCCATGATTGAACACGCAGAGGTCAATGCCTCCGGCCAGCAATTGGAACTGGTGCTGACCTGGCATGCACTGGCCGATGTGGCAGTACCCATTCCACAATCCAAAGACTGGCAATTGACAGTGGTGGCGATTGATGACCAGCTGATCCGCGGCCGGATTCAGCACAAAGGCAACCAATGGATCGCCCTGAAAAAAGGCATCCATCAAGTCAGCCTGAGCGGCCGGCTGGCCAACCGAAACACCATTGAATTGACATTCCCAATGAAACCCGGGGTTTTGACCACCCGATCGGATGACTGGCAGTTTGCCGGCATGGATGGCTTACAGATGAGCAGTGATACACTGCAACTGCTGGCCACCAATCAATCTGAAAACCATGATGAAGGCGCCGCTCAGGCCACCGACATCAAGCCTTTTGTCAAACTCACCCGCAGTATCTGGTTTGATGACCAATGGTCTGTTCATAACGACGTAGAACGGGTGGCTCCTGAAGACGGGGTGTTAAGTTTGCGTGTGCCCTTGATGGAACATGAGTTTCCGATAGAAAAACTGAACATCAATGATGTTGGTGAGGTGTTGGTCAACCTGACTCCAGATGACAACAGCCTGCTGTGGTCTTCACGCCTTGAACGAGTCAGTGAACTGACACTGACCGCTGCAAACAACGAACACTATCTGGAAGAGTGGCGGCTGATGGCCTCACCGCAATGGCACATTGAATTATCTGGCATACCCCTGGTGGCCGAAGAATCGGTGCTGCAGGACACCGATGATTATTTTGTTCATATCTACCTGCCCAGGCCGGGTGAACAGTTGAATGTGAGTGTCAGCAGACCAGCTGCCGTGGCCGGGGCGGTGTTGTCAGTCGATGCGGTAGACACCACTTATACCGTGGGCAAAAGAACCACCAAAGCCACCACCAAGATCACTTACCGGGCCACGCAGGGTGGGCAATTTGCGGTCAACCTCGATCCACAAGCCATGGTTAAGTCGGTGACTTTTGATGGCGTGGAATCCAATCTGGCCAACGAAAATGGAGTGGTCACCGTGAGCTATTTACCCGGCGCACACTCCGTCAACATTGAATGGCATGTCAATCAGTCACTGTCTATGATGTATCAGACCCCTGAGATCAGATTGGCCGATGCCTACAGTAACCTCAACCAGACCATCAAGATCCCGCGCGACCGCTGGGTGCTGTTTGGCCGTTCAGAGGGCGTTGGTCCGGCCTTCTTGTATTGGGGCGAACTACTGGTGTTTATCATCCTGGCGGTGTTTTTCAGCCGCATGAAGTATTCGCCACTGAAAACCTGGCAGTGGCTGGTGCTGGGTTGTGCTTTCGGCACTTTTTCCTGGCCGGCTTTTGTGCTGGTCGCCGGATGGTTGTACTTCATTGGCTGGAAGCAGCAATTTGCCGGTTTTACCACCCGGGGTAAAAACATCCTCCTGCAATGGTTCGCCCTGCTGTTCTCTGTGCTGGCTTTGGGGGTTTTGATTGGCGTGGTGGCCTATGGACTGCTGTCCTATCCTGACATGGGCGTGGCCGGAGCCCGCTCATCGGCCTATCAATTGCACTGGTACCTGGATCAGGGTCAACAACTGATACCGGACATCGGGGTATTCAGTCTGCATCTGTGGTGGTATAAACTGTTGATTCTGTTGTGGTCAATCTGGGTCAGTTTTGCGCTGCTTAGTTGGATCAAAACCCTGTTTCAAGGATTTCAAGCTGATCACTGGTGGCCGAAATTCAAACGCAAGAACAAAGCCAAAGCCGCCAAAGAAGAATAGCCAACCACAGGGTCGTTCAACCAACGGATGGGCCAGGGCTGTTGCTTTCTGGAACAACCGGTTGATCTTTGCCTGAGGCTGTTGCCCAGGGGAACGCTGATGAATGCCATCGCTGGTAAGGACAGTGATAGACAGGTGGTTGTCGAAGGAATAAACCTGCCTAAAACTTCGGATGACCTTCAAGAAATCAGTGTGCCATTCCGACCGAACGTCAGAGGGTGGAGCCGTCTCCAAAACTACGGGAGATCCCTCGACTCGTTCCACTCGCTCGGCATCACAGTGCCTTGTCTGCTGCTTTTTTCTGGAACAGACACGGAAGACCGGGCCGCCCTGCTCAACCAGCAGTTGAACTCAGGTCTCACTCACCAATTAAACCGAATTCACTTTGTGAGCAGCGAATGTTTGCCATTTTAAGTCTTAGCCTGACGGCATTTTTCGATGGCTTGCTTTATAATCTTGTTTTTTGTCGCCTCCATGAACTCATGAACTTTGAAGACAGCCCGGCTTTTGCCAGGAATCTGGACCAACAGGATCCGCTGGCGCACCTGCGTGATGCCTTTCATATACCGACCATTAAAGGCAGCGGAGAGCCTGAGATTTATCTGTGCGGAAACTCATTGGGCCTGCAGCCTAAACTGACCAGTCAGTACCTGAATGATGAACTGCACAAGTGGCAAACCCTGGGTGTGAAAGGTCATTTTGACTGCGAATTTCCCTGGATGCCATATCACGAATTTCTGACCGAAGAATCCGCCAGACTGGTTGGTGCCAAACCGACTGAAGTGGTATGCATGAACTCACTGACTGCCAACCTGCATTTTTTGATGGTCAGCTTTTACCGGCCCACTGCAAAGCGCTTTAAGGTGCTGATCGAAGATCATGCCTTTCCATCTGACCATTATGCGGTGGAGTCTCAGGTTCGCTTTCATGGCCATGATCCGAATGAAGCCATGGTCTTGCTCAAACCGAGGGCAGGTGAGGAATGCCTGCGCCTGGAGGACATCCTGGCGACCATCGATGATCACGCTGATGAGCTCGCCCTGATCATGTTGCCAGGAGTGCAATATTACACCGGACAGGTGTTTGATATGCAGGCCATCTGTGACGCTGCGCAGCATCATGACATCACTGTTGGCTTTGATCTGGCTCATGCCACCGGTAACATCGAAATGCAGCTGCATGAATGGGGCGTGGATTTCGCCGCATGGTGTACGTACAAATACCTCAATTCCGGGCCAGGATCGGTGGCGGGTTGTTTTGTTCATGAAAAACACCACGACGATCCGGACCTGCCGCGTTTTGCCGGCTGGTGGGGCCATGACAAAGCCACCCGCTTTAAGATGGAAAATCACTTCATTCCCATTCAATCTGCCGAAGGCTGGCAATTGTCCAATCCACCCATCCTGTCTCTGGCAGCCATCAGGGCTTCTTTGGACACCTTTAAACTGGCTGGCGGAATTGGCCCACTTCGCAACAAATCAAAGCAATTAACTGCATATTTGCGATTTTTGCTGAACAATCGACTCGGTAAGCACATCGACATCATCACCCCGGATGAATCACTCAGTGGCTGCCAACTCTCCATCTGTGTGCGATCGGATGACAAATCCGGCCAACAGGTATTTGAAGCCATTGAAGCTGCTGGTGTGACTTGTGACTGGCGAGAACCCAATGTCATCCGGGTGGCCCCAGTGCCCCTGTACAACAGCTTCACCGACTGTCTTCGGTTTGTTGATATACTGGAGGCTGCCTTATGAACAACAACACACAACACATCGTCATCATGGGCGCCGGCCTGGTGGGTTCCATGCATGCCATCTTCCTGGCCCGCCGCGGATACCGTGTTTCGGTGTATGAACAATTACCGGACATCCGCAAAGAAGCGATTTCTGCAGGGCGATCGATCAACCTGGCACTGGCCAACCGCGGCATTGATGCCCTGGACAAACTGGGTCTGATGGATGAAGTCAACAAACTGTTGATCCCCATGCAGGGCCGCATGCTGCACAATGAGCAGGGCGAATTGAAATTTCAAAGCTACGGACAAAAACCCGAAGAAGTCATTTATTCAGTGTCCCGGGCTGGGCTGGTGAGCTTGCTGAGGGATGCTGCCGAGGCCACCGGGCAGGTGACTTTTTACTTCAAGCACGAATGTCTGGACATTGATTTCAAACTCAATGAATGTCAGGTGCATGACAAAATCAATAACCAAACCCATACCATTGGATACGATTACCTGATCGGCGCCGATGGTGGCGGCAGTCAGGTAAGGGCCTCTATGAAAGCCCTGAATGAAACGGAATTCACCGCTGATATTCTGGATCATTCCTACAAAGAACTGACCATTCCTGCTGGTCCGACTGGTGATTTTCAGCTGGAAAAAGAAGCCTTGCACATTTGGCCTCGTGGCGATTACATGATGATTGGCCTGCCTAATCCGGACGCCACCTTTACCCTGACATTGTTCATGCCCAACGAGGGACCTGTCAGTTTTGCAGCGGTCAATGATTTGCCCTCGCTGCATGACTTGTTTGACACCTATTTTGCCGATGCCAAACCCCTGATACCTGATCTGGAGGCTGATTACTTCAACAACCCTACCGGATATTTAGGCACCATTCGCTGTGCAGACTGGCAATATCAAAAAGCCGTTCTGACTGGCGATGCGGCCCATGCCATCGTGCCGTTTCACGGGCAGGGTATGAACGCTGGTTTTGAGGATTGCGTGGCCATGGAACAAGCCCTGGATGCCTTCAATGATGACTGGGATCAGGCCATGCCAGCCTTTGTGAGCAGCCGCATGGACAACAGCAATGCCATCGCAGACATGGCTTTGGAAAACTATGTGGAAATGCGCTCAACAGTGAATGACCCCAAATTCCACCTGAAAAAAGCCATCGCTTTTGAACTGGAAAACCGCCTGCCGGATTACTTCATTCCACGCTATTCAATGGTCATGTTCCATTTGATCCCTTATGCCCAGGCCTTTGCAAGGGGCAAGATTCAATACAAAATCCTCGACACCCTGGCCGAAGGCATTGAATCAGCCAGTGAGGTCAATTTTGAGCGGGCCGAGCGGCTGGTGAAACAGAAACTGCCTAAACTGAGTTAAGCATTGCAAAAAAAACCGGCCTGAAGCCGGTTTTTTCTTAGGATCCACCTGACTACTTGGTGGCTTTGCGGATTACCCCGATCACCAACAGCAACACCACAGCGCCAATGGTTGCCATGATGATGGAACCAATCAGACCACTGCCTATTGAAACACCCAGTAAGCCCAGCACATAGCTGCCCACAAAGGCCCCAACGATGCCGATCACAATGTTGGCCACCAGACCATAGCCAGAACCTTTCATGATCAGTCCTGCCAACCAGCCGGCAATGGCACCCACAATCAGTGTAATTAACAATGCTTCTAAATTCACAATACCTCTCCTCTTTTTATTTGTTGACCCAACTCAGATTGAATTGCGCTCTGAATTAAAATACCACATCTGCCACGGGGGTTTTCAGGTATTTGACATTTGCATACAATATCTGGACCATTCAATATCAGGATCAGCCATGCATGTGCCACCTCATTTTGCCATTAAAGACTCAAGCGTTATCGACCGGTTCATCAAAACCCATGCTTTTGGCCAGCTGACTTCAATTCATCAGGGCCGCCTGTGTTGCAGCCACATGCCGTTTTTATATGACCCCGGCAAAGGACTGTTGACCGGCCATTTGGGTAAGCGCAATCCACAACATCAGGACCTGGAAGGTCAGGAATTACTGGTGACACTGCAGGGTGCCCACGGATACATTTCTCCCAGTTGGTATGTCAGTGAAGGTGTGCCCACCTGGAACTACCAGGCAGTCCACCTGTACGGTCAGGGTGAAGTATTTCATGACTGTGATTCGCTGAAACAGTTGGTTGACCAACTCACCGTTCAATTTGAACAATCTCAGGCGACACCATGGACAGCCTCTTACGATGAACGCATGCTGCATGGTATTGTGGGCATTCGCATCAAAGTCAGCTCAATTGAAGGCCAATTCAAATTAAACCAAAACCGTTCGGTAGCAGATCGACAAGGGGTGATCAATCACCTGGATCCAAGCCATCAGGCCGATCTATTGACAGCCATGAAACAGGTGCTATGAGCCAGGTTAAAACTTCAGTTTAAAGCCTTCATGGCTGGCAATGAACCCCAGGTTTTCATAAAACCGGATGGCCTCGGGGCGCTGTTTGTCAGAGGTCAGCTGAACCAATTGACAACCCCGCGCCCGCGCCCGTTCAATGGCCCACCGAAACAATTGTTGTCCGACACCCTGGCCACGGTGATCACGCTTAACCCGCACGCCTTCTATCAAACATCGCCATGATCCTCGGTAGGTCAGGTAAGGAATAAAAGTGAGTTGCAGCATGCCAATCAGTTCACCAGCTTGCTCAACCACCACCAACTCATTGTTAGGGTCCTGCTCAATGTGGGCAAAGGCAGTGAAGTAATCCTGACTGAGTGGCAAAGTGGAATCTTCCCTTTGTGCCCCCAAAGGGTCATCAGCCAGCATATTGATCAACACCGGCAAATCTTGTTTCCTGGCCTGTCTGAATTTCATCACCGCAGCCGCTCTTCGAGGAAACTTTTGATGCCCGGCCATTCATGGGCAATGATGCTGTAAACCACGGTATCCCGCACACGCCCATCGGCCATCACCATGTGATTGCGCAACAAACCCTCGTACTTGGCCCCCAGGCGTTCAATGGCTCTTCTTGAGCGTTGGTTCAGGTGATCGGTGCGAAACGCCACCCGCTTGAAACCCAGGTCTTCAAATGCGTGACCCAGCATCAGGTATTTGGCCTCGGTATTGATCGCTGTGCGTTGGTGGCTTTGAGCAATAAATGTAAAGCCAATTTCAGTGCGTCCATGGGACCAGTTGGTGTTTAAAAACCGGGTTGAACCGATCACCTGACCAGTGGCCTGTTCAATCGTTGAATACACCCTGCTGACACCTGCCTGTTGTTCTTTACCGGCTTGTTGGAAAAACCCACTGAGTTGATCAGGATGTGGAACACTGGTGACCATCAATTGCCACAACTGACCGTCTTCAACGGCCATTTTCAAACCAGGCAAATGGCTTTCCTGCAATGGTTCCAGCCTCACATGCTGACCTTTCAGGGCCTGATTGATAAAAGCATTCATTCAGACCACACGGCGAATTCATTCCCACAGGGATCCAGAAAATGGAACCGCTGTCCTCCGGGGAAACTGAACATCTGCTGATGGATCTTCCCACCGGCCGACACGATCAAATCCTGTGTTGCGGACAGGTCTTCACTGTAGAACACAATCAACACACTGCCTTGATCAACCGTGCTGGTTTGACTGCTGCGGTAAAAACCACCATCGATTCCAGCTGAGTCTGCAAAGGCACAATAATCAGGACCGTAATCAGTAAACTGCCAGTCAAACACTTGGGTGAAAAAGCTTTTAACCGCTTCCAGGTCATGTGCAGGAATTTCCAGGTAGTTAATTTTCAGGTGATTTGACATGTCTGTTCCCGGGTCATCAGAACCCCTTTTGGCTACTCTGTGATTGTAATTGAAAGCCAGACAGACAACAATGTCCGCTTTCATTCAATCAAACGCAAATGTTCAGCCAGGCCATCGTCAAACAACCCAGTGAATCCCTGATCAACGGTATCACCGAAGCCAATCTGGGCTTGCCCGATATTCAGCTGGCCAGAGAACAACACAAGCAATACATCAAAGCACTTGAGCTATGCGGACTTTCGGTCACCGTGCTGTCTGCTGATGAGACATATCCTGACGGGTGCTTTGTTGAAGATCCGGCCATCATTACCCCGGCTGGCGCGATCATCACACGACCGGGCGCAGCCAGCCGAACAGGTGAGTGCGAGGCCATTTCTCAGGCACTGAAGGAAGTGCCACTGCAGACCACTGACATTCATGCTCCTGGCACCCTGGATGGTGGTGATGTGATGATGGTAGACTCTCATTATTACATCGGCCTGTCTGAGCGGACCAATCCGGCTGGTGCAAATCAGCTGATCCAAATTCTTGAGTCCTGGGGCCTGAGTGGATCAACCATTCAAATGAAAGACATGCTGCACCTGAAAACCGGCGTCAGCTACCTGGAAAACAACACTGTGCTGGTCTGTGGCGAATTTTTAAATGAACCCGCTTTTCAATCCTTTCATCGACTGGCAGTGGCAGAAGAAGAAGCTTATGCCGCCAACTGTATCTGGGTCAATGACCGGGTTATCATGCCGGCAGGCTATCCACGAACTCAGGCAATGATTGAATCTGCGGGCTATCAGGTATTGTCGGTTGATGTTTCAGAATTTCGCAAACTAGATGGCGGACTCAGCTGTCTGTCATTGCGCTTTTAGTCCTTTGCGCAAAGCTCAACACCGACCCCTGGTGAGCGTTCCCGGGCAGAACGTACCATCGGATGTGTGACACCAAATTGTTGTTGAATCAGTTGTAAATCACATGCCAGCAACCGATCATATTGAGCATCACCCTGCCGGGCAGCCAGGCTGTTTCGTAAATGCCTGACAACTGCCATACGCCAATCATCATCAGCCAGTTGTGCTGACCTGATTGTCAACGCCTGATCAGCCAGCTGGCTGGCCAAGGCCCAATCTTTAATGGCCCAGGCCCACTCAGCTTTGGCCATCAAGGTGGCGGCGTACATCAGGTTATCGGTACCCAGTTTTTCTGCCCGCAAAGCCAATGCATCATCCAACCAGTTGTCGACCTGATCAGCTTGTCCCATCATCACATACATCCGTGCAATGTTGGTCATCGAAAAAGCAATGTTGACGTGCTGATGACCATTGGCCTGAAATTGCAGATCATATGATTTTTGAAACCACTCGAGTGCTTCTGGCAACAGGTTCTGATCATAGGCTGTTAACCCCAGATTATTGACCATGGCAGCCAGATCAGGGTGGGTTTCGCCCAACAATTCAGTCTGAATGACCAGGGCCCGGGAAAACAATGCTGCAGCCGCCTGATATTGTTTTTGCTGGCGCTTAATCAATCCCAGGTTATTCAACACCCGGGTTAACTTGATCGATTGACCAAGCCCGCTGTCCTGCAAACCCTGCACAGCTGCCTGATAATGGGCTTCGGCATCAGCCAGTTGTCCCAATTCATAAAAAGCGGCCCCTACACGGTTATGGGCTTCAGCCGTCAGGTAATGGTTGTCACCCAATTGCTGTTGTCTTTGTTTGAGTACTTCATTCAATTTATCCAGGGCTTCGCTGAACCGGCCACGGGCATAATCCAGCACGCCAAGGGCTGACAAACTTCTGAGGGTCAGGTGATGGGCATTCCCCAGGCGTTGCACATGACTCTGGTAACTGGCCTGATAGTGTTTTTTTACCTGTGGCCAATCACCCAATTTCCAATACACACTGCCCAACAAGTGGTTCATGTCGGCTTCCAATTGCCTGATTCTGTATTCATCAGCCATTGGTTCAGCACTTGCAAGACGTGCCTTGGCCTCATTGATGACCTGGATCGCTGCTGTTGGATCACCAATTTGCGACAATAACTGACCCTGAAGCAAAGCCATTTTCATGACCAACGCAATGGGCAGGTTCAGCGTTCCTTGCTGTTGGTTAAAAAGATCCAACAATGCGAGTGCCGGTTTGATGTCACCTTTGCTCTGTAACAACTGAGCCTCAATCAGCAAAGCCTCCAGCCGGTCCTGTGGCGATCGTTCGGTATTGATTCTGTTTGCTTCCTGCAACAACAACTCAGCCTGCTGTACATCACTCATGTTCAAATACACCGAACCCAGGGTCTCGTACAACTTGGCTCTGGTGGCCGGTTGGTCAGTAAACTGGCTGGCCAATTGTTCACTGGCATGATCCAGCAGGGTTTTGACATCAACCACTTCTGTTTGGGAGAGCAATGGGTCAGATGTTTTGAACACATCAATCAGAAAATCTGTGACTTGTCTGACCCGCTGTTTTTCCTGTTGAGTGGCCAGCAGCGACTGTTCCAACTCCACCGAGCGGTTAAACAACAACACCGATAACAACACCAATGCCATCACAAACAAGCTGGTTGAAGCCACCCCGATGGCATGCCGCTGAGTAAATTTTTTCATCCGGTACCAAACCGAATCAGGACTGGCAAGGACCGGTTGATGGTGTAAATACCGCTGCAGATCTTCAGCCAGTTGTTGTGCCGATGAATACCGCCTGAGCGGATCCTTTTGCAACGCTTTACTGACGATGGCATCCAGCTCTCCTTTCAGTTTACCCCGCAGATTGGGTTCAACTTGACTCACTGATGATGCATCGGTGATGTGTTCACTTGGCGGAGGAGGAATGACTTCGGTGATTTGTTTGGCGGCATCAGCCAGGTCATGAGCTTTGATCTGGTGGGGTAACTGCCCGCACAACAATGCATGCAACACAACCCCAAGCGCATACACATCACTGGCCGTGGTGATGAGTTCTCCTTTGACTTGCTCAGGACTGGCATAAGCCAAGGTCATCATCCAACCCGAAAGGGTCATCTCCGCCGACTCGTCCCGGCCACCGATGTCAGTGAATTTAGCCAAGCCAAAATCCAGCAATTTGGCCGTACCTTGTTGATCAACCATGATGTTGGACATTTTGATGTCACGGTGAATGATCAATGACTGGTGTAACGTGGCCACCGCATCACAAACTTGTATAAACAAACTGATGCGCGCTCTGAGTTTGAGCTGATGCTGATCACAATGCACATTCAGGTGTTCCCCATCGATGTATTCCACCACCAGGTAAGGAATGTTGTCAGCTGAAACACCACCTTCATAGAGCCGTTCGATGTTGGGGTGGTTGAGGCTGAGCAACATGTTCAGTTCATTATTGAAACTGTCCAGTACCCAGCTGGAATAACGTCCGACTGGAGCCAGTTTGATGGCCACCGTGTGTTCAAAGCCGTCATTGTTCTGACGGGCTTTGAACACATCACCAGCACCACCGCTGCCCAAAGGACCGATGATTTCATAACCACCAATGTGGTCCGGAATTGTCAAATCTTGGTGCCAGTTGGTCAGTTGGTCAGGTTCGTCCAGCAAGGGATGATCGCTGTTGTGGGCAGTCAGCATGGCAGACAATTCCTGGTAACAATCCGGGTGCTGCACCCGCACTTGAGCCAGGAGGCTGATTTGTTGTTCTGCAGAACCGGATATGGCCTGGTCAAACAGTGACCACAACAGTTGCCATTGACTGTTTTGCTGATCTTTTGAACCTGTGTTGTCTTTCATTGATATCGATTATCGCACAGATTTTTAATCTGGCTGCGGTACAATACATATTATGGATGCCCTGGAAGAAACCCGCTCACAGGTCACAGCGCTGTTGACCCGCAATGACCTCAATGACAAAGACAAACACGATCAGCTGCTCAGCCTGATTTATGTGGAGTTGCGACGCATGGCACAACACAAAATGAGCCAGGAACGACCCGATCACACCCTGACCCCAACCGCATTGGTTCATGAAGCTTACCTCAGACTGGTCAACCAACCTGACCTCAGCTGGCAATCCAGGCGACATTTTTTTGCTGCGGTGGCCGAGTCCATGCGCCGCATTCTGATAGAATCTGCCCGCAGCAAAGCCAGCTTGAAACGCGGCGCCAATGCCCCCCACAGTCACCTCATCGAATTGACACCCAATCCAGGGCAGGATGAGGACATTCTGGCCCTTGACCGGGCCCTCACCACACTGGAACAACAGGATACGCTGATGTCGGATGTGGTCAAATTACGCTACTTTTCAGGTCTGACCATTGATCAGGTGGCCATGGCACTGGACACTTCGCCCCGAACCATCAACCGGCTTTGGACACAGGCCAGGGCCTTTCTGATCAGACACATGCAATGAATCAATCAAAGCCTGACTCAGGCCATGGATGTGAGTTGCTTTACTGAACCACCAAAGAAACCTGACTGAAACCCGCTTTTTTTAGTTGATCACCCACACCGATCATCAGACCCGCATCCGGCTCGCCGGTGAATACCAATGCCACCTTTTCATAACGCACTGTCAGTTGATGATCGAAGATGTATTGCCGGATGTCTTTTTCAGCCACAATTTGATCCTGGATATATATCTGCCCCTGTTTCTCCACCACATACAGCACCCCTGGTTGGTTCATGTCCCGGCCAGGTCTGGTGATTTTGACTTCCCTCTGCTGCACGGGAAACGCCTGATTGAAGCGAGCCATGAACGGGGCATCCATTTTTTCCATGATGCACATCATGTACTGACCCCCGGAAACCACAATTTCCTGGTCAGTCATCTGCGGTGAATCAAACCCATCCAGCAGATGCCGGCACTCAACGGCTTGTTGCTCCAGACGGTCAAGGCAGGCTGAGCGCTGCTCACAAAAGAGCTTCAGCATATGGGTATGGGTGTTCATGTATGCCTGGCCGGACAATTCTTCATCGGCACAACCACTCATCAGCGCCAGAATGATCAGCAGCCATGGTGTGAGGGATTTATTCATGGTGTGTTGCTTTTTTCAGTGGGTTGAGAATAACTGATGCCATAAACCTCAAAAGCAACCGGAGAAAACACACATAAGTGGGTTTTCCTTGCTTTCCACCAATGAGGCTCTGGTTAATCAGTGGCGATATAATTTTCTTGAGTTACAGCCATGATAACCCATCGGCTTTTGTATAATACAGCCCTTGTTTATTTTGTTGATGAAATTGTCGGATGAAAATTGCTGCGACCAGAGGCCAGGGACCAGTGCTGAATGTGCTCCATGGCTGGGGCATGAATGCCCATCTGTTTGATGACTGGTCAGTTCAACTGGCCAATCATTTTCAGGTTAACCTGATCGACCTGCCTGGTCATGGGCTGAATCATGAGGAGCCGTTGAATCTGGACCTTGATGCACTGGCTGAAGAGGCCAGTGAAATTCCTTCCGGCATCTGGCTGGGTTGGTCCATGGGTGGCATGCTGGCTTTGAACCTGGCATTAAAACAACCCACGCAGGTGCAGTCACTGATCATGTTGTGTGCCACACCCTGCTTCGTGGCCCGTGATCACTGGCCCCATGGAACGGCTGTCAAGGTTTTGCAACAGTTTGCCAACAATCTACAACAAGATGTCAAACAAACCATACAAACCTTCCTGGCACTGGAAGTCATGGGTGTGGATGATGAACGGGGACAATTGCGTACACTGAAACAAAAAGTCTTTGAACGACCACTGCCCAACCCACAGGCCTTGTCCGCAGGGTTACAGTTGCTGGAACAGGTTGATCTGTCGGGGCAATTGAAAAACCTGCAAACACCCTCATTATGGATCAGCGGACGGCGTGACCGCTTGGTATTGCCTCAGGCCATGGAGCAGGCTGCCCAATTGTGTGGCGGCCAGTACCAACTGTTACGCGGCTCCGGACACGCCCCGTTCATCCGCCAGGCCAACGAACTGACCGAGCTGATACTGGCGTTTATCAATCCCGGTCAACAAACCAACCGACAGGATTATTCATGAGTTTAGAACATCATTTGATTCAGGCTTCATTTGACCAGGCCGCCGATCAGTACGAACAACATGCGGTGTTGCAAAAAGAATCATTGCTGCGTTTGCTTGAACGCCTGGGCGATGATCTGAAAACCGCTCCGGGACAGATCCTTGATCTGGGTTGCGGTACCGGGTGGGCGGTGCCTGAATTGCTTCGCATGTACCCTGAAAGCCAACTCATCGCTGCTGATTTTGCCCCTTCCATGGTTGCCAAAGTCCCCGAGCATCCGCAAGTCACCACGCGGGTCACCGATGCCCACGCGATCGACGTACACGCGCAAAGCTGCGATCTGGTGTTTTCTAACCTGATGATGCAATGGTGTGACGAATCAACTGTACTGCAGGAAATCAAACGAGCGCTGAAGCCCGGCGGTATTGTGCACCTGACCACCATGGGTGAACACACCCTGCATGAACTGAAACACGCCTGGGCCGGCATCGATGACAAACCCCACGTCAATCAATTCGTGCCAGCTGCTCAGATCGCTGATCTGGCAATGCGCCTGGGTTTTGAGGACGTGATCGCCGACTCAGAATTCATCACCATGACCTATGCCAATGTGGTTGATGTGATGCGCGACCTGAAAAACATCGGCGCACACAATGTAGATCACAACCGCCACAAAGGCCTGATGTCAGCCAAAGTGATCAAGCAACTGACCCAGAACTATGCCGAATTCCGCAGCGAAGACGGTTTGTTTCCCGCCACTTATGAATTGGTCTACCTCAGGGCCAGAAAACCCGCTGATGATAAAGGCCTGCCATTGAAAATCAAGTCCTGAGTGAAGATCCCCTGA
The DNA here is from genome assembly GCF_002000055.1 of Marinicella sediminis. Classification (GTDB taxonomy): domain Bacteria; phylum Pseudomonadota; class Gammaproteobacteria; order Xanthomonadales; family Marinicellaceae; genus Marinicella; species Marinicella sediminis. The sequence goes on from NZ_MVBD01000006.1 coordinate 86,976, forward strand.
CCCACTACAGTCTATTGAAGTTTAATGTTTCAATGCATGTTAACTTCATTGAGCTTATTTATCGGCAATCACTTGTAAACCACAAGATGGACATGGTTGGTTAACTGACCGATGAATAAAATTAAATTGACAACGGGGGCACCTGACTCTTCCATTGCGCTGAACTGAGACATTTGCAGGCCCTTCAATCCAGCCCGGGTCTTTTTCTTTAGACATAACCACGATGACTTTCTCGTTCAGTTCAGCGTATTTCACAAATTTTTCTGGCGATAATCTTTGCAACCCTTTGAGTGCCTTTTGACAATTCTCAGTGATGATCAGGTCTTCCTCAATTGGTCGGAACGCCTGTCTTTGAATGTGTTTGAATACTTTTTCTGTCGCTGTAATTAAGTGTTCATAGATTTTTTCTGCCTGGTTTCGGCTGCTGTGTTCACTGCTCAGTGCAAAAGCCATCAATGCCGTGCCACTGAGGTGAAGATAATGCCCGTTAAAACAACCACTGGTTTTGGCCCAAAGCCTGGCTGCCCGTAACGTCTGATCCGGCAGGTTTTTTTCCTTCAGATTCTCATAAAGGGCCTGACAAGCCAAAGCCATCGCCTGGCCGTCCATCCAAAGATTTCTCAATTGTGACTTGGTAGCGGATTCAACCAGAAGACTGGCCTGATTTTCCAATTGTCCAAGACAATTATTCAATTCTTCAAGCTGATCACTGAGTTCATCATGAGACTTGTCGTGAAATTTCCTGGACTGTCTGCAATATCTGGCCGCCAGGTAAGAGGAATATGAAGGGTTACTTTTAAAAACTGTATTGATGAGCCTGGTTATTAAGTTCATATCAAACGCACAGAACCATCAGTGATCGTGGTGTTGAATGCCAGCTGTCACAATAAACCGCTGTAGATGTATCCCGATTGTTCAAATGAATTGCGCTGAAAACGTTCATCAAGAAATCACCGGAACCCCTCGTTTGACATGCTTTTCCCTGGCATTGAAATGAATCGGCTGGCGCAGTTGGTAGATGAAGTTCATCCGGGTACGATGGGTTTCCAGGTAACTGCGTTGCTTGAGCACTTCCAGCAACTCACCTTCCCACAACTGTTGGTTGTTTTCAAAAATGAAACAATGTGGCAGCAAGTGGTGAGGGGCATCCATCAAAAAAGGAATCAGGGCGCGGTCCTCGGCCCCTTCAATGTCGCATTTAATGACATCGATGCGCGACAATTTCTGTTGGTCAATGACCTCCAGCAAGGGCTGACATGGTACCTGGATCTGTGATGAACCTGACTCTTTTTCCAACAATGAACTGGCACCGAGGTTGTCATCATCCAAATACAAGGTGAATTCACCAGACACATCGCTGATGCCGGTGTTGATGACTTCGATACGGGGTTTTTCTTTGCGATGATCGCGGGTGGCCTGCAAGTTGAAATTCAGGCGGTTGGTTAACCGGGGGTTGGCCTCAATTGCCAGCACCGTGCCCAGACGGTTCAGACCAGTGATGGCCTGGGCAGAATAAATACCCACATTGGCCCCGATGTCAACAAACACGCCTTCAGCCGGCAGGGCCTCCGTCATCACCTGTCGCTCAATGGCATCCCAGCGCCAGGGCATAAACACAAACCCCCGCTCTGAGACATTGTCGGTCAGGTGACAGCGCATGCGCACCTCACCAATGGCCAGATCCAGGGGCAGTTCACTGCCATTGATGACCTGTTTTCTTAACCATTGGGCCAGCTGCTTACCCAACCAGTTGTTGGGCATGCGCTGACACCAGTCAACTTTACGCTGGATGTGTGGCTGTGGTTGAAAATGGCCAAATGGCTGATCGGCCTGGCTCACAGCAGAAAACGGATCACCAGGTAAGGCACCGCAACAAAAATCAAAATCAGGATTTTGTAGGCGGCAATGAAATTAAAATAAGTTCTGAGCAACTGGTCTTTTGACAAAGCAAAGAACTGTTGATGTAACCTCACCACCCAGTGCCTGCCCAGGGTCAGAAAGGCCAGGGTGATCAGTAGCAGGCCGAAATGAATCACCAGATTCCAGCCCAGAAAAGTTTGTATTGTTGCGATTGTGTCTGCAGTCACTGTCGGGTCCTCATGGTCATGAAGCAATGATCTTGGGACTTCATTCACTGTTATTCCTGACAAAAGTGAATGTGGCCCCGGCAATCATGTTGGGTTTCAAGCGCTCGACTCTCTGATTCGCTTGCGCTCTCCAGCCAAGTCGGCGGGTCGGGCTGATCATCAGCGCTACCCAGCCAGGTCAACCTGACCTGGCTGTTGTGAAGTATTATTATAGTTTACGGCCGAGCTTTTTTTCGATTTGTTTCTTTTCCCATTGGGTACCAAATGAGCCAAAGACCTCAAAAGCCACCAGGCCATGAATGATCAGGCCGGCCACCCAGCCCAAAATAAGCCAACCCAGCTGTGGATGTGCGAACTTTCCGGTGACCAGGAAGGCCACCATGAAAACCACGAACATAAAAAGATGCCCGTAGAATTCTTTGATGCCTTTGACGTAATTAATGGCTTCTTTTTCTGCTTTTGAGACTGTTGGCTGGTTGGGCGTTGAGTCTTTGACTGGTTTGTCACTTTCAGTGGATGTCATTTGTGTTTCTCCGGTTGTGGTAATAAAAGTATTTACTTCCACCTGAAATACAGCGGCCAGGGCGTTGGCAGAATCAAGGCTGGGCTGTGCACCTCGCTCAATGCGTTGTATGGTGCGTACACTCAGCCCTGAAATTTCTGCCAGTTGTTCCTGTGACCAACCTTTTTGTAATCTGAGTTTGCGTAAAATCATCGGTCTCCGTTGTTTATCAAGTGCAGCCATTATCACCAGCCAGAAGTGGCCTGAACACGACAGCGTCACGCCATGACGGGTTACTGTCAGGTTATTATAGCTGATTCAATACCAAACTGAAGCACACGGGCGGGGGATCTCTCAAAAGGCATCTGGACCTTGATTTGCTGATTGATCAGAGATCAAGTTAAAATATGGACATGGAATCACAAACATTGAATGACTTATTCGCTTCCACCGGAATTGCCCGGGAACAATGGCAACAAGCGATGAACTCAAACACAAGGATTGCACAACTTGATACCCCACAAGGTACATTCTGGTTAAAAAAATCAGCGCCACCGCGAGGCGAGTTCCGTTACCATGCCTTGAATTTTTTCAGCTGGATCATGCGCCTGTCTTTATTGAAAGCCGTCCCTCAGCCAGGTGGGAAAGCCGCCATTGCCATGGAGATCAACCGCATCGAACAGCTTACACAGTCTGGTGCACTGGTTCCCGAAGTGATCTCCAGCAGTGATGACTGGTTGTTGATTCGTCATGCCGGAGACTCCATTGTGAACATCTTAAAATCTGCCGACACCATTCAATGTCAGCGCCAATACCTCTTCAAACGAATCCTGGTGGCCTTGCGCAGAATTCATCACAACCAGCAATACCTGAGCCAGGCATTCATCAGAAACATCCTGCTGGATCAACAGCAGGACCGCATTGTCTTTATTGACTTTGAAGATGACCCACTGGCTGTCATGAGTCTGGCTGATGCCCAGGCCCGCGATCTGTTGCTGCTGATCAATTCCACCGCTCGCTTTTTCATCAATGACCAGGCTTTTTTACATCGCTGCATTCAGGGTTTTCTCAGCGATCATGACCCCCAGGTGATTGAAACGTTGAGAATTGCCAGTCAACGACTGCAATGGGTCACCCGTATTCCTTTTCAGCGATTGTTTGGTCATGACTATCAAAAACTCAAAACCGGAATCCTGGCCCTTAACGGTCTTTGATTTTTACCGGCGCGCGTTCAATTTTCAGACCAAACAACAGTCGCAGCACCGCAAAGCGACGAATGATTTCATAACCAGCGAAACACCCGGCAAACGTCAGCACAATGACCCAAATGGGCTCCAACACCGGGCCCCACTGTTGGGGTGCCAACCACCAGGCCAGCACAATGATCAATGTTTGGTGCAAAATGTACCAGGGATATACCGCTTCGTTCAGGTAAGGCAACCAGCGGTGATTGTGATTCAAACAAGCCCGGGCATAGCCCAGAATGACCAGCAGCCACAACCAGCGGTTCAGGTAGACCAAACCTGTCTCCAACACCTCCATCAGTTGCCCTGGTGATTCGGTGCGGCCCTGAAAATACCTATGATAATAGCCGATCAGTACCGCATAACTGACCACAGCCAGAATCAGCAGGCGGCTCCGGTTTGCCGCCACCTGTTGCCAGAACTGTCGGTGCCAGCCAATCAGAAAGCCACAACACAAAAAAGCAAAACCCCGGGCTTTTCTGATCCCTTCTCCATCATCCGGAAACAAGCCCAGGTGTAACACACTCATGCCTGCCACCAGCCCCAAAGTCAACGGCCACAATCCCCAGGTGGCAAACGGCCGTTCCATCCATGGCCACAGTTTCAACCAACGCAAAACCAGGTAACCACCGAGTAAATACATGGAAAAATACCACAGTTCTCGGATGTACCACAGGTGATTAACATCCACATGTGGGAAGATACCCGATTGGTATTCGGTAAAGTAAGGGTGTGACAAATCGAAAAAGGCCTGATAAAACTGATGGTAAGAGATTGAGGGCAAATCACCCTTTGACAGCATCTCTACATAAAGCTGTGGCGGCACCACCACCCAGATACCAAATAACAATGGCACCCACAGTCGCACCGTACGCAGTGCGACAAAGCGTCCGAGACTGACTTTGCTGACCAAAATACGCATGGCAATACCGGAAATCAGAAACAACAGTGGCAGGCGCCATTGATTGACCAGGATCATCAGGTTTTGCAGCCATTCTGACCGGTGTTCTGATTTATAATGAAAGCCCCAGTCCGCCACATATAGCATGCCTGCATGATAGAAAATCAACAACCCAAATACCAGAATTCGCAACCAATCCAGGTCGTACCTGCGCTCTGTCACTGTCAAATCGTCTGCCATGAATCATCCTCAAATCATCAATGATATGTTGAGCAAACCCCGAAACAAAGGGCTCTGGGATCAATCCCATGAATTCCGGGACGAACGCCAAAGAGGTTTGTTTTGGTGAACCGGTTTTCCCGTTCCCCGTGGTCTTTATGGGTTGTGTTGTTTGTGCTTGGCGCCTTGTTGGCGCTGAACAACAGCCTGACCACCACCGCTGATTTATCACGCAATCAAATTACCTACAAAGCCTGGGAGCCCTACGTCTGGGAATACAGCAGTTTTGTGGTGATCTTTGCCTTGTACGCTTTGGTCATACAGGTCACTGTCCGTTGGCCCTTGTTTTTCCACCAGCGTTGGCCCCGGCACCTGCTCATACATGCGACCGCCAGTGTGGTGTTTTCCGTATCTCACGTGGTGCTGATGGTTCTCATCCGAAAAGCGATTTATCAATTAACCGATGGCACTTATGATTTTGGTGACTGGGCCACAGAACTGGTTTATGAATACCGCAAAGATGTATTGACCTATTTCACTTTTGTATTGATTTACACTGGCTGGAAATACTGGATTCGGATCCAGACACAACAGTCATCTGATCCACCGGTGCGACTGAAGGTCACCCATAAAAAGGGCACCCGCTGGGTGGCCCTGGCTGAAATCATCAGCATCGAATCAGGCGGCAACTACATTTACCTGCATACCCGTGATGAGGTGCTGCCTATGCGCGGCACCATGAAAACCATCATGGACGAATTGAACCCTCAGCAATTCATCCGGGTTCACCGCTCATACATCATCAACACCCTGTGCATAGAAAAGCTCACCGACTTATCTAAAGATCCCTGTACGCTGGTATTGGTCAACGGAAAAAAAGTGCCCGTTTCCAGAACATACCGGGCTGAATTAATGGCCATCATTGACCAACCTCAGACGGGTCTGGTGGTAAACTGAAAATATGCAAAAAGTATTTGTCGACGAAATGTTCTCTTGGGTGATGCAAGCCAGGAATCTACTGGAAGATGCAGACATCCCTTGTTTCATTAAAAACGAATTTTCCGGCAACGTCGCCGGCGAAGTTCCCTTCCTGGAAACCTGGCCGGAACTATGGGTCCATCGTGACAGTGATGTGAACCGGGCCATGGACTTACTCAAACCACTGCGTGCCAGCCGCAAAGCCGATGAAAAACAATTAGCCGTTGCTGAGGACTGGCGATGCCCAGGCTGTGGTGAAACCAATGAGGGTCAATTTGCCTTGTGTTGGTCTTGTGGTCTGGTGGCAGAGATGGCCCCCTAATTTGCAGGTAAGCTCATCATTAAAAAACCAGAAAAAGCCGCATTGCTTCCAGCCAGAGAAGGTACCACCTGCTGCTTCATGTCCATGATATTTGCTCTGTAACGTTGATAAAAATCCCAGCTGGGCCGTGGCTTGTACACCAAGTCTTGCAGCTCAAACCAATGAATCACTCCTTTGGCTGTGGTGGGTTTAACAAACACTTCACGATGAGGCCATACGTAATTGGGTAATATCGTCATCAATGACCACTTGGCCAGCTTTTGTGTCATCAACAGGTTCAACAGATCCTCGAATCCACGGTGCTGGTCACCATACAACTGTTCATAAAAAGCCTCACTCAGACGGTCCACATCAGTACCCGGCAAGGACTTGACAAAATCCTTGAATTTAGGCTTTTCAAACATAGAAACCATCGATGACCGGCTGACCATCCTGATCATCTCTTCCACAATACTGTGTGGTTTATTAAACGCCTGTTTGTCAAACAAAGCCTGACACTGCTCTATCATTTGTGGCATGCGGTGCTTTTTTCCAATCGCCAGCAATCCAGGATCAGCAAATCCTTGCGGATACAGTTGTAAGAATTGTGCTTCGGCTTGTTTCAGTTTATCAAGGTTCATGACCAGATCTCATAGCGCTCAAGCTTCATTGTATAACCAGGAGCTGTGACTGGTAAAGTTTGCCGGCCAGTGTCATTCCCTTATTCAGCAGGGTCATCTACAATATTGCAGCAATGCACCTCAGATCATCAACATGACCACAAAAACACACTTTGAAACACGGGCCATTCAAGCCACCGAACCCCATGAGGACCAGACCGGTTCGGTGGCCAATGCCATTTACCCTTCCACCACTTTTAAACGGGAGACCGACGGCAGTTATCAAAGTGGTTTTATTTACACCCGCGATGACAACCCCAACCGTCAATTGCTTGAACAGGCCCTCGCCGAGCTGGAAGGTGGATCACGGGCTTTTGCTTTTGCCTCTGGAATGGCTGCCATCAGCGCCATGCTGCAAACCCTGCAATGTGGCGATCATGTAATCCTGCCTGACGATGCCTATTATTCTGTCCACGCTGCGGCAAAGGAGGTGTTTGAACGGTGGGGACTGACCCACAGCCTGGTTGACATGACCGATCTCAATGCGGTCCGGTCTGCCATCAATGAACAGACCCGGTTAATCTGGCTCGAATCCCCATCCAACCCCCTGCTCAAAGTCTCAGACATCCGAACCGTCACCCAATTGGCTCACCAACACAATGCCCTGTGTGTGGTTGACAACACCTGGTGCACGCCGGTGTTACAACAACCATTGGCATTGGGTGCCGACGCCGTGATGTACTCGACAACCAAGTATTTTGGTGGTCATTCGGATTGCCTCAGTGGCGCACTGGTACTGAATCCAAAGGCACCTGAAGAACTGACCACCCGACTCAAGCACATTCAAAAACTCAGTGGTGCAGTACCATCACCCTTTGATTGTTGGCTGATTACCCGAGGCATCAAAACCCTCAAACTGAGGCTGATGCAACAAACCACAAATGCCAGTCAACTGGCTGGTTTTCTGGATCAGCATCCGGCCATTGATGCGGTGCACTATCCTGGTTTAACCAGTCACCCTCAGCATGCCATTGCGGCGGCACAAATGACACATGGTTTTGGTGCCATGATGTCCGTACAGTATGCTGACAAAGCCTCTTCGATGGCGCTGACCGGACGACTGAAACTGTTCACTGCGGCGACTTCGCTGGGTGGTGTGGAAAGCCTTATAGAACACCGGAAATCAGTCGAAGGCGATGCCAGTTTAACCCCGGATAACCTGCTGCGGATTTCAGTGGGTATTGAACACATTGATGACCTCATTGCTGACTGGACCGATGCATTGAATGGTTAAAATATCTTAAAAAAAGCTTGCCTTTTCTTTCCATGGTGCTACATTATTAGCACACTGCTACAAAATGAGCACCATGAATTATACAGAACCCTATCAACAACTGAGCCGCCGTGAACGACAAATCATGGACATTGTTTTCGCTGAACAGCAGGTGTCCGCTCAACAAGTGCTGGACCAGCTACCTGACCCTCCCAGCTATTCAGCCGTGCGGGCCATGCTCAGCCGACTGGTCAAAAAAAACATCCTGAGTCACCACCAGGCTGGTGCCAAATATGTCTATCAGGCCGTGATGGACCCCAACCAGGCGCAGCAAAGTGCCTTAAAGAACCTCACCCGAACTTTTTTTAATGACTCTCCGGCAGCAGCGGTCACGGCTTTATTAGGCCTGGAAAAAGAGGGGCTCACGACACAGGAACTGGATGACATCATGCAACAAATTGAAGCCGCCAAAAATCGGGGAGCATGATGAGTCAGTTTATACTTTCCATGAGTTGGTTGCTGTTACAAATGCTGGTGATTGCCGGATTGATGCGCTGGGCCAGTCAACAACCTCTGAGCGCAAGGCATCGATTGATGATTTGGCGAACTGGGCTGATCTCTATGACCATGATACCCTTCCTGAGCCCTCAAATGGCCATGATCCAATTACCCTGGCTGCCATCAGAGCAAGCACCCTCACAATGGGTGCCTGTGACGGAACAAACCGCCGAGTTATTTACATCAACGCCATTTTCGGACAGCCACAATGGCTTTTACGGGAACTGGCTGATGACATTGTGGTTATTGGTTGCTGTGGTCCTGGTCATTGTGTGGCTGAAAAGGTTTTTTCATTTATGGATCATCACCAACCAGGCCACAAAAATAACCGATCCGGGCTGGTCTGAATTGGTTGTTGCATGCCGCCAGCAGCTCAACCTGCGACAAAGCCCGGTGCTCAGAACCACCAGGCATCTGCCATCGCCTTGTACCTGGGGTTTCATCAGGCCAGTCATTCTGCTGCCTGACAACATCAGCAACCCGGCAACCCGCCGCATGGTTTTGCTGCATGAAATGGCCCACATCAAGCGCGGTGACTGGCTGTGGATGACCCTGGCTGAACTGACCACGATGATCTGTTGGTTTAACCCCTTCTTGTGGTGGGTCAAACGTCAATTGATCAATGGTTTTGAAACGGCTTGCGATGAGCTGGTGCTTCAACAATCCATCAAACCCAGTGCCTATGCCGAAACCTTATTACACTTTCATCAGGCCTCACAGCAGCAAATACTCAACGCAGTGATGATGGCAGAACACAGCGCCATGTATCACCGGCTGCAATCCATCCTCAATCCACCAACCAGGAGTTTTCTCATGAACCACAACAAACAATTGATGATCACCGCCACGGTGGCCACCCTGATGGCCCTGACCGGCTTCACCCAACTCACCCAGGCCCATTCGCCTGACGAGGCTGCTAAATACCCAAATCCACCAGTAGCCATTGCTGAACCGCAGGCCGCACCGGCACCCGGTGCACCACCTGTCATCCATCCCGACATGCCTGTTGCTCCGGCAAGGATCCACGCACCGGATGCGATCCGGATTCAGCCAAAACCTCCGGTTGAGGGCAACCATCCCGCTACCCCACGAGCGCCTCAGATCGGCAACAGAGTTCAGCGGCATGAACAACAACGACGTGAAGCTCAACACCGTGTACGGGCAGAACAGCGACGGACCGACCAGGCAAGACATGAACAGCGTCTGCAACTGACACAACAGCGCAAGGCTCTGCGCACCCTGGAACAGTCCCAACTGCGCCAGGTCATTGAACAGCGACAGGCCATCCAAACTCATGCGCAACCCCTGGTGACAGCAGAAGAACGACAACTGATCAACGAAAGACACCGAATCAGGGCAACTGAAGCCCGCCTTAAAGCCAGAGAACAGGCCATTCGTACGCAACAAAAACAGCTCAATTCTGAACGCCTTCGCTTGCTGGAGCAACAACAAAAAATCCGCCTCGAACTGGACCAAGCTCAGCAGAATAACCACATACCAACCAATCAATAAGCGGTATTGTGCTGTTGAATGAGGCATGTCATTTCAAGAAAAACGGCTTGTGCTAACTGCAAACCTTAAACACCGGCAGCCTGAATGATCATCCTTGATTTAAATCCAATCAGCAGGCCGCGGAGAGCTGATGACCAGCTCGACCCGCCGAATCGGTTAGGCAGATCATACAGATATGGCGGTTTGACGAAGTCAAGAAGCCATAATGGAATGATCGATAAGCCGTGAGCGATCGCGAATTAGAGCGTCGGGCGCTTGATCACACCACATGATCACCGAGGCCCCGGTCTCTGTTCCAGACGAGACCCTAACTCCTCCATCCGTAGAGTCGGCATTCACTTTTGTCAGGAACAAAAGTGAATGAAGTCCCAAGATCATTCCCTTTTATGCGGCCTTTTATTGTCCATCAGGGTTTTTGAAACGAATTGTTAGATCGGGTAGAATCGGTGTTTTACTCAAGGATTGCTGATGAGCGACGAGTTGCCTCCTTTTTGGAAAAACATGGGTTATTTCTTTCGCTACATGCAGAAAGACCAGCTGTATTTTCAAATCACTTTGCTGGCGCTGGCCAACATTTTATTGATCATACCCTCCTTAATCATCAACCTGATCATCAGTGCCTTGTTGTTTCTGACATCATACAAACTGGCCTTCGAAGTGTTACATACGGTGGCCTCCGGCCACCTGAGTTATCAGGACAAACAAACCTTCGACATCGACGATAAAATTGGTTTCAAGGCCGTTGCCATGGGCGTGTTACAGATTTTAATCTATCTGTTCGTGTATCGTTATGATCCACCCATTGGTTTGTCACTGTTGATCTGTTCGGTGCTGGTCACCCCGGCCTATTTAATGGTCCTCAGTCAAACCCAAAGTGTCTTGGCATCATTCAATCCGGCTAACCTGTTTTTAGTCATGACTCGCATTGGTGCAGAATATGTCGCGTTGTTGCTATTTTTTGTGGGTTGTTCTGCTCTCAATTTGTTGATTCGCTACTATCTGGGAGGTGCCTTACCAGGCCTGGTGGGAGATGTGTTACTGGCCTGGCTGCTGTACTTTTTACTTATTTTTTCATTTTTGGTCATCGGCTATGTGATGTACCGGCATGCCGATGAGTTGGGTCAGGAGACCATTGACACCATCCATGTTAAACCTGATACCAGCGGCCACATCGATCCCATCAAGGATCGCATCAAAGAGCTGTTGAAACATAAAAAATACCCAGAAGTAATCGCCATCGTTGAAGAACTGGAAACCGAAGGATCGCGCAAAGACCTGCACAATTACCTGGCACAGGCTCAGCAGGCGTTGACCAAACAACAACGTCTGCGGCCGGAAGAACGGCTCAGTCAGATGGTTGACAACCGTCAAATGAAGGCGGCACTGGAGTTGGCATTGTCATACATAGATGACGGGCACCACATCAAACCCCTTGATCCCGAGCCAATCAATGCACTGATTCGCTTTGCTTTTGAAAATAACCGATTCAATGAAACCCTGAAATTATGCCGGGGTTTTGATCACAGGTATCCGATGGAACATCAGGCCATCGTGGATCATTTTTTTCTGGTGGCCAAAATTTATTACCAGAACAAGCGTCAGGAGCAATCTAAAAAGCTCCTGCAGTCATTGATCAGTAAATACCAGAACACCACCAACATCAATGCAGTCAAATCTTACCTCAAAGGCATTGAAAAATTAGCTGACCGATGATCAGGTCCAACCAGCAGGCGGTTGAGCAGGCGGATAATCAGGCATGTCCAACTTGGCTTTCAGCCAATCTGCATGACTTGGAAAACGGTTTTGCGCCATCTGCAGGCGTTGCCGGACCACCGGATGCAAAGTAGCTGCTGTCGGGTTGTTATAACGAAACACCTTTGATCTGTTTTCAAAACCCATAGAATACATCACAAACATGTAATTATGATGATTCCAGATACCGGCATCATCCACCGCTGGCCGGGTGTCTCCGCCGGTTTTACCGGCTGGAAAATGAGCCTGTGAGAAGCCCGGCATCAACTGATCTTCAAAGTCTGAGGCGCTGGGTGGTTTCATGGTCCAGAAATCCAGCTTGGCTTTCAATCTGGGATTGATCCGTTGGTCTTTTTGCACCTCCCTCCAAAAAGCGGTGTCATTGCGCTGAGTCAGGCAATAGTGCATATTGATAAAATCCAACACCTCATAGTACCGGTTGGATAAGATCCGGTTGTAACGAAAAGCCATGTCTGCCATGTGGTCCTCATGCCAAGGAAAATGCTCTGCCAGCATCACTGCACCCAAATCGCTGAGGTACAGACCAGTGGATTCAAGCGGTTCAATAAAACCACCAGCCAGACCCAAGGCAATGCAGTTGCCTTTCCAGTGCTGGTGGCGGCGACCGACTTTGAAATGAATGGTTCTGGCTGGCAAATCATCTGTGCCTGGCCCCTGATAAGCGCGCAATTCCTGCTCTGCCTGTTCTTCAGTAATGTAATCACTGGCATGCACATAACCAATGGACCGCTGATGCAACATTGGGATGTCCCACACCCAGCCGTTGGACAAGGCGGTGGCGGTGGTATAAGGCCGAACCATACCTGGATAAAACCGATCATAGGGCACATGCATGGCGATCGCCCGGTTGCACAACAGGTACTGAGAAAAATCTTCCCAGCCCACGCCCATTTGCTGTTCAATCAGCATGGCTCTGAAGCCGGTACAATCAATGAACAGGTCTGCTTCTCTATCGCCGGCACGATCTGTTTGAACGGCATTGATGTGGCCATTGTCCTGCATGATGACACCTTCCACATTGGCCTGAATGTGTTGAACGCCACGGGCCACAGAAAAGTCACGCAGGTAGTCGGCGAATTTTTGCGCATTCATGTGAAAAGCTGCGCTGAACTGACCTCCTGGGGTGAGGCCACCATCCAGCGATTTGGGAGCCAGGCCCAATTCGCAAATTTTCGCCTGTGCAGAACAGCTGTCAACAAAAGAAATACTGCGGTCACTGGCCAGCCATTGCTGGGCCAGGTGATCCATTGGTTTGGGTGCGAGGCGATTGAACGGGTGGTAGTAGTGGGAGTTGTCATTTTTCACCCAATTGGCGTACTTAATCGCTTGTTTAAATGACCCATCAGTGGCTTTTAACAATTCCATTTCATCAATGCCGATCACCGCCAGGGTATGGCGGATGGACAGCACCGTAGCCTCACCCACCGAAATGCGAGGGATGTCTGGCGATTCAATCAGGGATATCTCTACCCTGGGGTTGTTGCCTTTGTCGTTCAGGGCGCCATTGAGGTAGGCCGCGGCAGTCCAGCCAGAAGATCCTCCACCAACTATCACCAACCGTTTCACGCCAACCACCCTTTGGGTTGTGCCGCCGTTGTGTACTGTCCCATACCCACATGATGTTGTAGCCATTGGTGATGTAATGGTAATTTGCCATGGGCCTGTTGCAGGCGCTGGAGGATGTAGGGGTGTACCTGTAAGGGTGGACGATTCTGACCGAATCTTTGGCGATACCCTTCACTGTCAAAATGCATGCCATACAAGATGCATTCATAACTTTCATGATTCCACAAAGCTGCGGTATCCACCGGTACCCTCTGGTCTTGCATAAAGGGGTTATCAGCCATGGATTGCAGCGCCTGTCCGGGCAGCAATTGATCTTCAAAATCAGACATGCTCGGTGGCTTTTTGGCCCAATAGGCCAACTTTGCCTGTAAGCGGTCATTGATTCGCTCAGGCTTCTGTACTTCCCGCCAGAAGGCCGTGTCGGTGCGTTTGCTCAGACAATAGTGCATGTTGATGAAATCCAGCACCTCATAGAAACGGTTGCTCAAAATGCGGTTGTATCTGAATGCCATGGCTTCCATGTGGTCATCGTGGTTGGGGAAGTATTCGGCCAGCATCACCGCACCCAAGTCGCTGAGGTAAAGTCCGGTCGATTCCAGTGGTTCGATGAAACCACCTGACAAGCCAATGGCCACACAGTTACCTTGCCAGTTGGCCTGCCGTCGACCCACTTTAAAATGCACGGTCCGCACCGGAAGCTCTTCGCAGCCTGGGCCCTGATAAGCCTGTAATTCTTTGATGGCATCCGCTTCACTGATGAAGTCACTTGAATGCACATAGCCCATGGAACGCTGTGATTGCATGGGAATGTCCCATACCCAGCCATTGGAAAGGGCCGTTGCGGTGGTATATGGCCTGACCATCCCGGGGTAGTGATGCTTATAGGGGGCATGCATGGCCACCGCGCGGTCACACAATAACCACTGAGAACAGTCTTCAAAACCCACACCCATGGTCTGCTCAATCAACTTGGCCCGAAAACCAGTGCAATCGATGTATAAATCAGCCGTCAGCTGCTGTTGTTGATCGGTGTTTACTGCTGCTATCCAACCATTGTCTCGTTGGCTGATGTCTGTGACATTGGCATAGATGTGCCTGACCCCTTTGGGGACGATGAAATCCCGCAGGTAATCGGCAAATTTCTGAGCATTCATGTGATAGGCGTATGTCAAAGGCGCGCCCATGTCCCAGGGCCCCATCATCAATGGCGCTTTCCCCATTTCACAAATCACTGGTTGTTCTGAACACGTTTCCATGAATGGAATTTTGCGGTCACTGGACAGCCACTGCACGCCGGCAAAATCCAACGGCTGACGTCGTGTTCGTCCAAAGGGATGGTGATAATAACTGTTATCCAGGTGCTCCCAGTTCACATATTTAATCGATTGTTTGAAAGTGGCATCGGTGGCCCGCATAAAATCCAGTTCATCAACACCAATTACTGACAGCAAATGGCGCATTGAAGGGATGGTCGCCTCACCCACAGAGATGCGCGGGATATCCGGAGATTCAACCACGGTGATAGCTGCCCTCGGTGGTAATCCTGGAACATTCAATGCCTGATGAAGATAAGCAGCAGCCATCCAACCGGCTGAACCGCCACCAACAATCAATATTGTTCTCACTGCTTGTTCCATGATTCAAACATATCCCAGCAATTTACGCAGTCCAGGTACGGCATAATCCACCAATTGCTTTTGGACGTCCGGCAATTCTTTGGGCAACTCGACGGGTTTACCATACAGGTTTTCTCTGGCTGTGCCACTTTGTTTGCGGTCAGCACCAGCCGCAATTCGCTGTTGCCAATCATCCGGTAATTCAGCAATGCCCGCATCTGTCAGTATCTCAGAAAAGAACCTTTTTGCAGCTGGTTGATCCAGGTTTTTGACGTGATGAACCAGGTCTTCAAATTTTACCAATCGTGCTCCGGTACCCAACCAGGCCACGGCGTTGTGGGTGAAAATTTCTGCCATGGTCGGGGCTTTCTGGTAGATGCCAAAAATCATCATGTTGAGGATTTGCTCAACGCTGAACTCCGGCCCTTTTAAATGACCCAGGTCACCTTCAAATGAATCGGAAAGAAAAAACCGTGCCCGTGCCAACACCCAATCGTAGGGATCACGAACCACGACGATTTGTTTTACCTGATGCATGGCATATGCTGATTCATCTGAAAACAACAGGTGGCCCCAACTGAGCTTGGGCTGCTTTTTGTCGAATGCCCTGAGGTGTTGATGCAACACCGGTATCTGAATAAACATCTCATGATACTGTTGCTGTACAGGAACAAACATGCGGAAGATGTTACGAATCAAGTGGGTCCCACATTTGGGGACCGAGTTGAGAAAAACCGGCTGCTTCAGCGGTTGTTGTGTGAATTGTTGATTGATTTCATTGAGGTTATCGGCTTTGGCGATGATTCTGGGCATGGTGTCTTGTTTTACGGGTTATTCTGATTGTACCTAACTTGTTCGATGCTGTGGAAATAAAAAAGCCGGCTTTCGCCGGCTTTTTTTCACCATTCTGAAACTGATCAAAAGTCGTATTTCAGGTTTACGAAATAAGTTCTGCCATATGAGTCATATTGACTGTAGAACGCTGAATTACCCGCCCGGGTTCCACCACCTCTGGAGAGTCTCGGTGGCTCTTTGTCGGTCAGGTTTCTGACACCAATGACACCAGACCAACCACTTTCCGCATGTCTATAACCATAGGAAAGGGTGTGATAAGCAATCCCTGGAGCCCGAACAATTCGTCGACTTGGAATACCGTTGAAAGTCAGCTCTTCAGAAACGCCGGCTAACGTGCTGTTGTCTCCACGACCTACGAACCGGGTAAACCACGACACATACCAATCATTGCGATCAAATTTAACCAGCAAATTACCGGTGTGTTTAGGCTCACCTACCGTACCATTAAAATCAACCGCAGGTGATCCTTCAAGCAACACCCGTGATGATTCTTTCTGATAGGTGTGTTCAGTCGAAATATTCAAGGTTCCCCAAGGGACTTCTCTCGAATAATCAATCCTTAAGTCATAACCTGAATTGTCCTGAGTGGCGATGTTGATGAAACTGTCGCGAATGTTTGTGATCCGACCGTCAAGTGGATCACGGTCAAACTGTGCACACAATGGATCAACTGGGAAAGCGGTGGAGTTATAACACCCACGAACAATGGTTGCCGCTCCCAGCTGAGTGACCTCATCTTCGATCTTGTAATCAAAATAATCGAACGAAATACTCAAATCAATGTTTTCCGGACGCCATACAACACCCCAGACATTGGACTCTGAGGTTTCCGACTCGAGAATACCAAATCCACCACCAGTGATTGATGTGGCTGAAATCGCCCCACCCGCGTAGTCAGTGGCAAAGCCATCTGCAATACAGTTGTCATACTGGAGCTGACTGATGTTTCCATCTTCAAGGTTGTCTTCAATGCGGATACATGGATCAACCGCACGTTGTCCGGGAAATGCGGTCTGATCTGCCAAAAACAGTTCAAACAAAGCAGGAGCTCTGAATGAAGTACCGAACGAACCCCGAACGGTAAAGCCACCACCAATTTTCCAAGCCAATCCAGCTTTGTAAGTGGTGTCTGAGCCCGCATCAGGTACATCAGTATAGCGAGCTGATAAAGTCAGGTTCAACTCTTCAACTGCTGGCAGGTCTGCCAACAGTGGCATATCAATCTCACCAAACACAGCATAGGACTCGATTGCACCTTTGGTGATACCTGCGGATGACAAGCCCCAACTGTTGGCAGCCAAGGTTTGAGGACCCGGGGTATCCAAAATCGAATCTTTCTGATACTGGAAGCCAAATGCACCGGCTGACCAACCACCGGGAACTTCAAACAAATCACCGGTAATCACACCTTCTATGGTGGTTTGTTCAAACTGGGTGTTACCCACATCCACACCAAACAGGTATTCCCTGTCAGCCTGTGAAATGTTACCCGCCAGGAATTGCGGATCCAGCCAGGGAACATCCTGACACGGAACACCGTTTACCGATGTGGTCTGACCTGCACAGGAACCATAGGCAAACCACTGGTCCTGAATCGCGTCGTTATAAATGATGTCAACCGCATAGTCACCATCACTTTCAGAATGTTGTAACGACACATCCCAATACCAACGATCTGCTTCACCAAAGGTGCCTTTTAAACCAGCCACAAACCGGGTGTAATCCACATCTATCTGACTGCCGTTGTGATCAGTGATGGCCGTTGGGCTCAACCACTGTGCACCGGTCCAGCCAGCGGATAACGAACTGCCGCCACCAGGGGTGACACCGTCGACAAAATTGAAATTTTCGTTGTAAATATAGGTCCAGAATTGACGGTAGCCATTGGTGGTGGTTTTGCGTCGGTTAACCAGTACTTCAGCATAGCCTTCAACGCGGTCGCTGAATTCATAGTTACCAGTGGCCAGAATGGTGGCTCGACTGGATTCCGGTACAAAACTTTGCAAATCTTCGAATGGATGATCAGCATTCAAAACCGGTGAACCCCCATTAACCAGGAACCAGCCAGGTGGTGCGGAGATGTCTGCCGGATCCACCGCCGGGCCAATCGGGTCAATGTACTGACCAAGATCATTGTCGTAGTCAAACTGTGCCAGGTTGCCAGTGAAGTTCCCGCCGCCATAATCATACAGCCAGACATGGCCCCAGGGAAGATCATTACAATGCGGTTGACCCGTTCTTGGATCAATCAAAGTGTTGCGGTTATTAGAGTCAGCCTCAAAGTAATATCGCTCACCACAGGCATAGAAATCCCGGTCACCCCGTGCCAATTCAGATTGCTTGTCGTAATCGGCGGTGATTCGCACACTGCCTTTGGAATAAGTTTTTCCCCAGGTGGCACTGATTCTTGAACGCTCGCCTCCTGAATCAGCAGGTTGTGAAGTAAACCCTTCAATGGTTCCGCCATCACCTTCTTTGGTGATGATATTAACCACCCCGGCGACCGCGTCAGAACCGTATAAAGACGACGCACCGTCTTTGAGGATTTCAACCCGTTCGACACCAGACAGCGGAATGGTATTGAAGTCAAAAGAAGATACGCCACCACGGGTACCGGCCGGGCCGGCCCGTCTGCCATTGAGCAGCACCAGGGTTCTGTTGGCACCCAGGCCACGCAAAGACAGCGTTTCTGCACCCTGACCACCATTGGTCACAAAAGCCGTGGAAATGGCCGAGTTGATTTGAGCTGATCCCGATGCCAGGGTGCTTTCCTGAAGCAGTTGTCCGACCGTGGTCAGACCCCGATCGATGGCATCATCAGCAACGATCACTTCAAGTGGCACCGTGTCGTTCATTTCATCCCGCCGAATCCGGGTGCCGGTCACAACGATTTTGCCGCTGTCCACCACATCTTCATCATCGTCGGAACCTTCCTGCGCCTGTACATTAACGGAAGTCACCGCCAGTGCCAACGCAACCGCCTTACTCAGCGGATTTGGTTTCCAGTTTTTTTCATTGTCGTTTTTCAAACTAACACCTCTTTTGATTATAATTTTTAAAGTGTATATGCATAAAGTAGATGGCTTTAACAATCTACGCCATATTTAGTACACCACAGTTAGTAGACTATTGCAATATTAAATTTATGTTAACACACCGTTTGATTATAAATAACGCCGACCGCAGTATTCAACTTAATTAAGCAGAAATATGATGGCACTGTGAAGGATGTTCAGAGAAAAACAAAGACCCCTAAAAAATGAAGGTTGACCTCAGGTTTAATGCTGAATGGCCTGATGATAACGGTAATGGCCGCTGATGGGGTGATCAAACAACATGTCATTCTGTTGTGGCCCCCAGCCAATGTTGTGGATAATCAGCGGATTACCAGATGTTGAAATCAGATCACTGACCACTCCAATATGCGGCCTTCCCGAGCCACTGAGTCGCCAGGTCACCAGATCGCCAGGCTGATAATCACCGGCAGACTGGGTGACCGGTAGTGTCTGACCAAACCGGGCAAAAAACACTTCCAAATTGGGTACCCGGCGGTGATCAATGTTGCTGTCTGGCTGACTCAAACCCCAATGATCCGGGTAACTGGAGAAATGTTGCTGCATGTCCTCATGAACCCGCTGTTGCAGGTCTATGCCCAGCTGTCGGTAGGCCCTGATGATGACATCAGTACATACCCCCCTGCTGTCAGCCACATCTCCCATCGGATAGTCAAGTTGCTGGTAAGAACCATCATAAATGACCACATGATTCAACCGTTCTTTGGCAGCTGATACCAAAGATTGACTGTAAACCGGTGATACCCCACAAACTGAAATGACCCATAACATCAAATAACGCATGTTGAATGAGACATGTGAGCAGCAGAAAAATTCAATTCCCGCTGGATAAAACAGCCTGACATGAAACAAGGCTCGTTGTGCAGTCTATGCCGGCTGTTCGGCATTAAGTCTGCAAAAACCAACTTCTTGTCAGGCCTGATTGACTCAGCCTTCGAGTACAAATGTGACTTTCATCACCACTCGATATTCGGTGATTTCACCATTTTCAACCACTACTTTCTGGCTTTCCACCCAGGCACCAGTGACGTTGTTCAGGGTTTTCGACGCCCGGCTGACACCGTTTTCAATGGCTTTTTCAAAACTCTTTTTGGATCCTGCAATGATTTCTGTGACTTTGGCTACACTCATGATGTACTCCTGTGTTGTTAAAGAACTCCTGAGCATACCAAGCACCAGAGTAAAGCACCAGCAAACGGCCGGTGATTTCACAATTGTTGAATATTTCCCCATAAAAAAAGCCAG
The DNA here is from genome assembly GCF_002000055.1 of Marinicella sediminis. Taxonomy (GTDB): domain Bacteria; phylum Pseudomonadota; class Gammaproteobacteria; order Xanthomonadales; family Marinicellaceae; genus Marinicella; species Marinicella sediminis. Next base: position 107,300 of record NZ_MVBD01000006.1, read on the forward strand.
TTCTCAGAACCGGCTTTTCATAAACGTCATTGCAGCTCGATTACCAGCCACACGCCCGTCCCTGGTTTTGCTCATCCAACCAGGTCTTCAGTGGAGCAAAGTAATCCAGTACTGCAGTGGCATCCATATCACGAGAATTGGCGATCACTTCCATGGCATCCTGCCAGGGTTTTTCGGCGCCCATTTCCAGTACTTTGATCAGCTTTTCACCGGCTGCCTGATTGTTGTAAATGGAACACCGGTGCAGGTCACCTTCAAAGCCAGCGGCCTCACACAATTCACGGTGAAACTGAAACTGCAGGATGTGAGCCAGGAAATACCGGGTGTAAGGTGTGTTACCCGGAATGTGGTATTTGGCACCTGGATCAAAATCCGCTTCGGTCCGTTCAACCGGTGCTTTCACACCCTGGTACTGATTGCGTAACTGCCACCAGCCAGCATTGTATTCAGCCGGTGAAATCTCACCATTAAAGACTTTCCAACGCCATTGGTCAATCATCAGACCAAAGGGCACAAATGCGATTTTTTCCAGGGCTTTTTGCATCAGCATGCCCAAATCGTTTGATGATGCAGGAATGGCATCAATCAAACCAATGTCCTTCAGGTACTTCGGGGTGATTGACAAGGCCACCGTGTCACCTATGGCCTCATGGAAACCATCATTGGCACCATTGCGATAAAGGATACTTTTGTCTTTGTAAGCCCGTTGATAAAAGTTATGCCCCAGTTCATGATGGATGGTAACAAAATCTTCATAATCTTCCTTGATACACATCTTGATGCGGATGTCTTCTTCATTGTCAATGTTCCATGCACTGGCGTGACAGACGACATCACGGTCTTCTGGCTTGGTAAACAAAGAACGCTGCCAAAAAGTCTCCGGCAATGGATCCAGACCCAATGAGGTGAAAAAACCTTCTGCGGTTTTGACCATCTTTTGTGCATCGTAATCGTGTTTTGCCAACAGGGCTGTCACATCAATGGTGGAACCGGCACTTTCAGGTTTGACCAGGTCATAGACCGCTGTCCAGTCCTGAGCCCACATGTTGCCCAACAGATGCGCTGGGATCATGCCATCATCACCCATGATTTCTTCACCATAATGCTCTGAGAGTTTGGTTCTGACATGACATTGTAAAGAATCATACAGTGGTTTGACTTGCGTCCACAAACGATCCAACTCTACAGGAAATTCACTGGCTGGCATGTCATAGCCAGCACGCCACATGGCACCGGTATCGGCAAAACCCAGTTCACGGGCGCCTTCGTTGGCCAATTCAACCATGCGTTGATACTGATCCCTCATTTGTGGCGAAACGGTTCGCCAGCCCTGCCAGGCTTCCAGCAATTGTTCATGATCACGTGATTCAGCAATGGTTCTGGACAGTTGCCCCAGAGACTGACAGGCACCATCCACACAATATTTTCCGGCTCCATACATGGCTTCCAGTTTGGCCTGGATTTGAGCCAGCTCAGCATTTTTTTCAACATCATCAGGTGCCGCCAGAGTCAGGCCACCTTTGATGATGTTAAGCCGACGGCGCATGTCATCTGACAATGACAACTGATCAAACTGTTTGGCTTCGTTGGCAAACTTAACTGATAAGGCGCCCATTTTTTCAATGCTCTTGGCTCCAAGCCAGACGGTGTCGTCGGTGATGAAGTTAGCCTGCACCCAGGCAATCCGCGCCGCATATTCACCTTCTTTGAGGTAAGTCTGTTCAACTTTATCCAGAAAGGCTTTGGCATCAGCCGCAGTGGGTCCTTGCGAAGTGGGTTTGGTGGTATTTTGCTGACAAGCAGTCAACATGAATAAGCCACAAAAAGTGAGTATGTTTTTCATGATTTGATGGTGTCCCGGTTGTTAAAAACGCTGACATTCTACATCAAAGGGGTCTTTTTGTCGGCCTCACCACTCAAAATGCCCGGACTGGCCGGGCATTTTGCGGTACAGCCAACTCGTTAAAGCTATCTTTGGCGTTCTCTTTTACCCTGTTTGACTGTTCTGTTCGCCGGTCTTGATGTTCGTTCATTACGGTCATTGTTCACGGCTGGTTTACTGGAACGAGATTTCGCCGGTTTGACAGTCTTAACCGTGCTGACAGAGCGGGCGGGCTGGGTTCTGGCCGTTGCTGACCGATTTGGCCGGGCCTGACTGCGTTGAACCGTGGGACTGCGTTGCACCGAGGGCGAAGTTTGTCTGCTGTTTTGCAACTGGTTCTGTGATGAACGGGCACGGGTATTGGGTTGGTATACCGGTGATTGGCTGGCCATCGGCTTAACCCGGGCCTGACCCCGAACGGCTGCTCTGGCTGGCCGGTCTGAACTGCGGTTTGAACTGGTCTGAGTGCGGTTATTCCGGGCTGTCTGATTGTACTGATTTCTGACCGATTGCTGTACACTGTTTTGACGCTGGGTAGATTGGCGCTGCATGATTTGATTTTGTGCCGTTGAGCGGGTCGCATTGGGTCGTCTGACCACAGTTGGTTCACGTTGGTATCGCAGACTGCGTTCCCCTTGCCGGAGTGAAGCCTCCTGTTGGCGTTGTCTGTTGTTGGTCGAACGATCACGGTTAGCCGAGCGGCTGCTTTGCACCCCCCGGTTGACTGACCGGCTTCTTTGTACACCCCGGTTACCTGAGTTTCTGCTGCGGTCAACCATACCCCGGTTGTTATTTCTGCGATAACTGCCCTCACTCTGGGATCGCTTGTTGTAGCGGTCATATCGGTTGTTTCGCTGTAACCGCAAAACCTCATTTCGGGCATTGTTATAGCCATGCCTGTCAGCACGGTAATGCACGTAGTTACGGTTTCTCCAGTGGTTGTACCACCAGTAGTTATCATAGTAACTGTAATAACTCAGGCCAAAACCCCATGACGGCCACCAGGAGGTCGCATAGTAAGCAGAAGGCCGGTAACTGTAGCCACACCAATTGTCCCAGTATGAATGTCCGCAGTGACCTCCGGATGAGTAATAAAACCCAACCCTCGGATACCTGTAAGGGCTGTAATAAACATTGCTGTATGTCACCCCCCAGCGGTCGGGGTAATAATTGTAATTACTGTAATACACCCCATCACCAGCTGAACTGTATTCTGCTGACCCGTATCCATAGTATGGATCGTAACCATCATAGGCATAATAATCGCTTTGGTAATAAACGTCCTGTTCGGCATCATAGCGGTGTTGATGGACCGCACACGAAGTGAGGAACAGGGTGATAAATGGCAACAGTTTTTTCATGATATTGGGCTTTGATTCACTGAATCACTATACTACAGCCCGATCACTGAATAAAAGCTGAATCAATCCGGGCTGCGCAGCATGGGCCTGTGTATATAATAAAATTTTCTCACACAAGCATTTCAACCCAACAGAAAATCAAGTCTAATACGCCTTTTGAAACCCATTGCAATGCAGGTATACGAATATGACCCATGAAAACTGGAAAAAAGGCCTGATACTGTCACTGATCACAGTGTTGTTCTGGAGCACTTTACCGATTTCATTGAAAATCGGCCTTCAGGCCACTGATGCCATGACCCTGACCTGGTTTCGTTTTCTGGTCGCTGCTTTGGTTACCTTACTGATTCTGTATACCAGGGACAAATTGAGGGCGTATCAGAACCTGACCTTACAGCAATGGCTATGGCTCTCCCTGGCAGCTCTCATGCTGATCGGCAACTATGTGTTCTATCTGATTGGCCTGGAACTGACCTCTCCGGCCAATGCGCAGGTTTTCATCCAGCTCGCTCCCTTGCTGATGACCCTGGGAGGTGTTGTGCTCTTCAAAGAGACGTTCACCCGGCAACAGCAATTGGGGGTGATTTCAATCATCATTGGCCTGGGGCTGTTCTTTCGTGACCAGATTCAACAAATCATCGCCAGTGATTACACCCTGGGCATCTGGGTCATGTTCACTGCAGCCCTGACCTGGGCCATTTATGCCCTGATCCAGAAAAAGCTGGCCACGGTGCTGTCATCTCAGGCGATTCTGTTGTTCATATATTGTTTTGCATCACTGAGTTTGTTGTTTTTTGCTGATTTTGGTCAACATGAGGCCATCAGTTCTACTCAATGGGTTGCCATCGCCTATGCCTGCATCAACACCGTGGTGGCTTACGGGGCTTTCGCCGAAGCCATGAATCATTGGAATGCATCACGGGTTGGTATGGTTCTGGCACTGACACCAGTCACCACCCTGCTGTTCATCAACCTGTTTGCCTGGTTGTTCCCTCATTTACTCAGCAGTGAAAACATTCATTGGTTGGGCTACATTGGCATGGCCTTTATAGTCAGCGGCTCAATGTTGGCCAGTTTGAAGAAACAAGCCCGCTGAGCTGACCGCGCCGTTACCTCTGGCACTGTTGATTTTCGCTGGTCTTGTTTATAGTAATTAATAAGCGAAATCACTGAGGAAACTAACCATGTCAGAACAAGACAACAAAGATCCGGTCATAGCAGGTGAAGTTGAAGAAAACACCACCGGCGAACAAACAACCCAGAACAAAGAGAAATCCTCCAGGATCACCAATGATGTGCTGACCAGAATTTTGGTCACCATTCTTTTTGCTTTGATCGGCTGGGTTTCATTGTGGGTATTTTGTGTGGTCGTACTGGTGCAATTTGGCTTCCTGCTGATCACCGGCAACCTCAACAAAAACCTCAAAGCCTTCAATGGTGAGTTGGGCAGCTATTTGTCCGACATCATTCACTATGTGGCCTTTCAGACAGAACAAAAACCGTTTCCCTTTAAGTCATGGGATTATGACGATGACAAAGAGAAAGCCAACGGAGAAGCCACCCAGTCTTAAACCTACATTTCATGTCTCTCTAAATGATTTACGCCAGGCCCGACCTGGCGTTTTTTTTGTCTGATTTACTGACTGCAGGTGACTGATGACCCTTATTACCTGTAAGATAATCACTCTTTCCGGGTCATTAAACTGCATGAAAATATATGATTTAAAAGGCTACACTCTGGTACTTGATAAAGTGGTTTTTGTCAGCGCCGTTTTCACCGCCGATCACGAAGAAGGCAAACAGTTCAATGTCCGCCTGGTTGGTGATCTTTTGAAGTTTAAGTTTCCCACCCATGAAGAAGCAGTTCTGGCCCGGCAATTATTAATCAAAGCCATCAAGGAGGCAAACTAATGCAACTGGATCTCACCGGTAAAACTGCCTGGGTCTGTGGATCAACCCAGGGTATGGGTCTGGCGATTGCCAGACAATTGGCAGAACAAGGCGCCGAGGTGGTGCTGCTTGCCCGCAATGCGGCAAAACTCAATGAATTGGTTGCTACCCTGTCTGTGCAGGCGGCGCAAAATCATCGGGTCATTGTGGCTGATTTTTCCGCACCTGATGGGCTGAAATCAGCAGTTGAACAACACCTCAAAATATACCCTGAAGTCAACATCCTGGTGAACAACACCGGCGGACCGCCGCCGGGGCTGGCCAAAGACGCTGAACCGGAAGGCTTTCAGGCTGCTTTCAATCAACACCTGATCTGCAACCAGGTTCTGGCTCAGGCTGTGATTCCGGCGATGCAACGGGCCGCTTACGGGCGCATCATCAATGTCATCTCAACGTCAGTCAAACAACCATTACCCAATCTGGGCGTTTCCAATACCATTCGTGGTGCGGTCGCCAGTTGGGCCAAAACACTGGCCAATGAGCTGGGACAATACAACATCACGGTCAACAATGTATTGCCTGGTGCCACAGAAACCAATCGCTTATCAACGATTTTTGACAACAAGGCGAAAAAAACCGGGACTCCTGTAGAGGCAGTCATTGAGCATGAGAAATCAATCATACCCATGCGCCGCTTTGGAACGCCTGAAGAATTTGCCAATGTGGTCGGTTTTCTGGCATCACCAGCTGCAGCATATGTAAATGGCACCAACATACCGGTTGATGGCGGCCGCACAGCATGTCTCTGATTGTCATACACAATTACATCAATGGTGAATTGCTCCCACCGGCAGATGGTGAGTACCTGGATACTTATGAGCCTGCCACCGGACAGGTCTATGCCCGCACCCCTGAATCAGGAGCAGCTGACTTACAAACAGCCATAGACGCTGCTCAGGCGGCTTTTCCTGGCTGGGCCCAAATGCCTGGTGAACACAAAAGCCAGTGCCTGATCCGCCTGGCCGATTTAATTGAAGCCAACCATGACCAGTTAGCAGAGGCCGAAGCCAGAGACAACGGCAAGCCGGTCACCCTGGCACGAAATGTGGATATTTACCGAGCAGCCGCCAACATCCGATTTTTTGCCCAGGGCCTGACCCAATTCAGCAGTGAATCACATGGTATGGAAAACCGTGCCATCAACTTCACCTTACGTGACCCGTTGGGCGTGGTGGCTTGTATTTCTCCCTGGAACCTGCCGTTGTACCTGTTCACTTGGAAAATAGCCCCGGCACTGGCCATGGGTAACACCGTAATCGCAAAACCTTCAGAAATCACCCCCATGACTGCCTGGTTATTTTCCAGGTTGTGTATCGAAGCTGGCTTGCCAGCGGGGGTACTGAACATCTTACATGGGTCCGGGCCGGCCATCGGCGGTCCCCTGACCACTCACCCTGCCATCAAGGCGATCAGTTTCACCGGCGGCTCAGCCACCGGCACCCTGATCAAACAAGCCACGGCCCATCAGCACAAAAAACTGTCTCTTGAACTGGGCGGCAAAAATCCAACACTGGTGTTTGCCGACTGTGACTTTGACCGTACAGTAGAACAAGTGGCCAGGTCTGCTTTTGCCAACCAGGGGCAAATTTGCCTGTGTGGATCACGCATATACATTGAACGTTCAATCTACGACCGTTTTGTAGACGCCCTGACCGAACAGGTCAAACAACTGAAAATCGGCGATCCACTGGACCCACAAACTCAATTTGGCGCTCTGGTCTCAGAAGACCACATGAGAAAAGTGCTGGGTTACATCGATCTGGCCAGGCAGGAAGGCGGAACCGTGTTGACCGGTGGAAAACAAATCAGACTGGAAGGTCGTTGTGCCGATGGCTATTTCGTGGCTCCCACCATCATCGCCGGACTGAGTAACCAATGCCGTACCAACCAGGAGGAAATATTTGGGCCGGTATGTACAGTTCAGGCCTTTGACAACGATGATGAAGCCTTGCTGATGGCCAATGATTCCGACTATGGACTGGCCTGCAGTCTGTGGAGTCGTGACATCAACCGCTGTCACCGCCTCGCTCAGCAAATCAACACCGGTATTGTGTGGATCAATTGTTGGTTGCTGCGGGATTTACGAACTCCGTTTGGAGGAATGAAAGCTTCAGGCTCTGGTCGGGAAGGCGGATTGGAGGCCATGCGGTTTTTTACCGAAGCCAAAAATGTCTGCATCCAATACAACGACTGAGCGGCCTGTTGACTTTTTTTGTAAGGATTTCGTTAACCAGAGGTCTGTTCATATGAATACCCGGCTTACAAAGGGACTTATGGCACATTCTTACCCTGTCTGGCCTGGTTAATATATCAATACGCACTGAAGATTATTTATTTAGTAATTGACGTACGTAAGACTTAGTAGTATAGTTATTGCATCACACATTGATTCATCTGACAAAGACGTAAAATGTGGCAAGCTTTGGAGTTACAGAAATTCCTCCCCTAACGCTTTTTAACTCTCTGATTTCTGTAACTCCACCCTCTTTTAGAATCTGACCTGATTGTCATGAGGGAATGCAGCCTTGTGAAACCAAGGCGCACCATGCTTTTTTATTATAATTATGATGACGATCGCTTCAATCACTCGAAGCTCAATGTCATGGGCTGTGACAAACAAAAAACTGCGGGTCTCCTCTTTTTTATTTTCTCACCCTGCGAATGCAAGTCACAACCGTCCTTGTGCTTTTCATTATATACTGAAAAAGGCATAATACCTCAACCTGTTTTTTAACTTTTTTCTAACACAATCCATGTTTACCAACTCCGAAGATATTCGTATAGACCTGGTCGAAGTCGCTGATGCCAGCCCCATGGCAGGCACTTTGTTCAAAAGGTCGTTTCACGCTGAGATTCCTGATTTTCCCAAGCATTTTGTGCTGTTGGCTGCTGACCCGACTGGCCGTTTACTGACGCTGGGCTATGTTCATTTCACCAAAGAGCAGAACATGTACCTTGGTGGCGGTATGTGCGTCAATCTACGTGGCCTCAAACAACTACCCAAACCCTGGCGTGATCAGCTGAATATTCAGGGTGGGGTGGCTTTCACCATGTTGTCCGAAGCCGTCAAACAACTCAATGATTGTGATGCGGTGTTTGGCTATGTGGGGCATAAAGGGGCTTATAAAATAGACCTGGCTGTGGGCTTCGAGCAGACCCAATATCAACACCTGATTGTGTACTGGAAAAAACCGCTGGATCAGCAACAACAACACAACATCATTCAACAGGCACACCAATTCGGACCTTTTTGAAAGCCTTTGAGCACAAACTGGTCTGTACACAGGTCATCAAACAGGAGACAGCATGAAATACGATTATGATTTATTGGTCATTGGAGCCGGTTCCGGCGGTGTCAGGGCGGCCAGAATAGCTGCGGGGTATGGCCAGAAAGTGGCCATCTGTGAAGCTGACCAGGTGGGCGGAACGTGTGTAATCAGGGGTTGTGTACCCAAAAAACTGCTGGTTTATGCCGCTCAATACAAAAAAATGTTCTCCACAGCCAAGGCATATGGCTGGAACATCCAAAGCCAGTTTGATTGGTCCTCCTTGATCAGCAACAAAGACCAGGAAATTGACCGTCTCAATGGCATTTATCTGAACTTATTGGATAACGCTGGGGTTGAACTGTTGCAGGGATTTGGGGCTTTCGTGGATCCACACACCGTGGCTGTTGATGGTGATCACCACACCGCACGTCACATCCTGATCGCCACGGGTGGCATTCCGGCGGTTCCCAACATTCCTGGCCGTGATCAAGTCATCACCTCTAACGAAGCACTCAACCTGGCAAAACTGCCTGAAACAATCACCATCAACGGAGGTGGCTATATTGCAGTCGAGTTTGCTGGCATATTCAATGCCTTGGGTGTGGAGGTCAATCTGGTCTACAGAGGTCAGCAATTACTGCGGGGGTTTGACGATGAAGTGGCCGCTTTCGCACAGCAAGCCTTTACAGAAGCAGGTATCCGGGTGATCACCAACACAGAAATTGATGCTGTAGAAAAAACCGCAAGAGGCCTGATCTGTCATGCCGGTGAGACTGGCATTGAATCAGACGTTGTGCTGTTTGCCACAGGCAGACAAGCCAATACCGCCGGCCTGAACCTTCAAGCTGCTGGCGTTGATTGTCAGGCCAATGGTCAGGTTTTGGTTAATCATGATCAAGCATCATCAACGCCACATATTTATGCCGTTGGTGACGTGTGCAACAATGACAACCTGACACCCGTGGCCATCAAAGAAGGGCACTTGCTGGTTAATCGGTTGTTCAATGATGGTAAAGAATATCCTGAGTATGATTTCATTCCCACCACGGTATTCTCCCAACCTGAGATTGGTACCTGTGGACTAACTGAAGCCGAAGCCCGATCAAACCATGCCCACATAGAATGTTTCACCAGCACTTTCAGAGCCATGAAATATGCCATGAGTGATGTTCATGAGAAAACCTTCATGAAACTGGTGGTCAATCAGCAGACCGATCAGGTATTGGGTATTCATGTGGTGGGCGCTGATGCCGGAGAAATGATTCAGGGTTTTGCAGTGGCCTTAAAACAAGGATTAAGCAAAACCCAGTTGAACAAAACCATCGGGATTCACCCCACTTCTGCCGAAGAGTTGGTAACCATGTAGAACCAATGGCCCGGTCACCAGTACCGGGTCAATGCATACAACCCAACAACCAAAACCATCAATCCGATGATTTGTATGGTGAATTTCTTCACAGATCTTTTGCCGTGATGATTCATCACTTTACAAGAATTAAGATAAAAGAACGGCGGATCTATCGGATTTGCAATTTACCTGACAGTGACTCACCTCTGGTCATTCAGAGTGATCATCAGTGGCCGTGAATCAAACCGACGACTTACTGATCCTTCGCATCTTCAATGAGGTTGAGCAACACGGACCGGGCCATCTGCCACTGTTGATACACCTGGCTTTTGCTGACTGATCGGATGTCAGCCATCTCTTCAAAAGAAAATCCACCAAAAAACTTCAGCTCAACCACCGATGCCAGATCAGTGTCGATTGATTCAAGGTGCGCCAAAGCCTGATGCAAAGTCAACACATCAACCTGCAACTGATCGGTGTCAGCCACCCCATCGGCGGTCAGTACGGTATGCACCCCACTGTTTTTCAGGGTGTTCTGCTGACGAATCAGATCAACCAGATAAAAACGCATACAACGGGCGATCAGGCTGTAAAAGTGTTTGCGGTTCTGTAGGTTCAATTCGTCATTTTTTTTCAGTTTAATGAAACACTCATTGACCAGCATGGTCGGTGACATGTCTTGTTGCTGACCCATTTTACGCAATTGAGCGTTGGCAATTTTCTTCACTTCAGGATAGAGCGCTGTGAACAGGCAATCCACCGCTGCACCCTTCTGCAAGGCATGTGAGTTGAGGATTTTGGTGATGTTTTTTATTTCTGACATGTTACCCAATGATCTTACCTGTGAATGATTTTAAGCACAATCCCGGCTGAAAAAAACCGTGGCATGTGATTGAGTTCATTTGCCCTGCAGCAAATCTGCCAGTTGTGTCGTTGAGTTCCAATGGTAATTGCACACCAGGCGAGGCATGGCCCACCGGTCTGTGTCACGGCTGACCAGGTCCTTCCGAGTGGTGAAAGCGGCCATCAAACCCAATTCTCTGGCTTTTTGTGGCAGGTATTTCTGGTGTAAGTAATCGCTGTAATTTCCATAAGGATAGGCAAAATAAGGGCAATTGAATCCGATACCCATTTTTTCCTGAAGATAAAGCTGGGCCTGTTTAATCTGCTGATCACAACTGGCTTCATCCGCAATGTCAGCAAAAGAGTCATCGCTGTGGTTGTTATTATCCAACACCCCGTGGTTGTGGTCCCAGCTGTGGTTGGCGATTGACATCAATCCGGATTGTTGCGCTGACTGCCACCAGTCATCTCCCCACCAACCCCGGCCCACCAGACACAACTGATCCAATCGCTTCCTGGCTTCTGGTGAAACGATCACAAAGTTGGTCATGTGAACCTGCTTGCCAGTTGTTAGCTGATGGTTTTTAAGGAGGGTAAACAGGCTCTTTTGTGGTCCATAACTGGGGTGGTCAAGGTCATGATAATCAAACCAGGTTCCATCATCACAGGTCAACACCACAGCCTGCTTAACCGCCTCATCGGGCAACTGGCCGGCATACCAGGCCAACAATTGATCCATGGTGATAATCCGCCAGCCAATGGCATCAATCAGCTGCAAATCTGCCTGAAAAGCCACCAAATCATTGTTGGTGTACTCCAGACCATTGATGTTGTTGCCATGGTAGGTGAGGATCGGTACCCGTGTGGTTGCCATGCTGATTCCTCAGAGCATGCCGGTTTCGAGTTTGGCGGCTTCTGACATCATGGACTGATCCCAGGGCGGATCGAAAACAATGTCGCAATGCACCTGTTTGATTTCCGGAATGAGTTTAATTTTGGCGGCGGCATCAGAAACCAGTACATCGCCCATGCCACAACCCGGGGCGGTGAGCGTCATGTCTATGTCCACTTCATATCCACCTTCATCGAGCGCTTTGACGTCACACTCATACACCAGGCCTAATTCAACAATACTCACCGGAATTTCCGGATCATAAACGGTTCGCAACTGATCCCATACGGCTTGCTCAACATCATCCTGAGTGGCATTCTCCGGTAACACCGGTGCGGGCAAAGGCTCGCGGCCAAGGGCATCGGCATTGTGTCCCAGAATCATGAACATACTGCCGTCCACAAAAATGGTGAAACTGCCTCCCAATGCCTGGGTGATGTAACCCACCACACCTGCCGGCAACTCGATGGTCTCTCCGGTTGGTACGGCGATGGCTTCTACATCCCGGTCTAATTTAAACGGTTCACTGGTTAAACTGTACATCTGATTTGGCGACCATTGAGCTGCCTCAACCGTCTTTGTTTTAAAGCCGCTCATTTTATCATGATACGTGTGAGCTGTGATCAACATAAGACAAGGAATCACACCCAACAGTACCGGATTTTTTCAGGAACCTATTGGGTTTGGACTGGTCTGAAAGTGGCTGTCTTCAGATGAAGCTTACTTTTGACACATTCATAGGTCCGGCGATCTTGTATAATCACCGGTTCAGCCTGGACCCTTGAAAAGAATGGTTCAGGAACTAAATTAACATTCGGCACCCATGGCCCGATATTGAACAATGCATAAACCACAAGGTTCACCGGGCATTGAAAACCACCAACAAAACCAGAATTACTATGGAACAAAACACGGCAGAATTGACCCGCGCATTCAGCAACATCCGGGAAGTGATAGGTACTCAGATTTTAGGTCAGCAAAAACTGGTTGACCGCTTATTGATGGCGCTGTTGTCACACGGCCACTTACTGGTTGAAGGCGCACCCGGGCTGGCTAAAACCACCGCCATCAAGGTGCTTTCTGAATGTATTGAAGGTAATTTTCACCGCATTCAGTTTACCCCAGATCTGCTACCAGCCGACTTGACTGGAACCGATGTCTATCATGCTGAATCAGCCACTTTTGAATTCCAGAAAGGTCCTTTGTTTCATAACCTGGTGTTGGCTGACGAGGTGAATCGGGCACCTGCCAAAGTACAATCTGCTTTGCTTGAAGCCATGGGAGAACAGCAAATCACTGTGGGTAAAACCACTTATGATTTGCCGCAGTTATTTCTGGTTATGGCCACCCAAAACCCCATTGAGCAGGAAGGCACCTACCCATTGCCCGAGGCGCAACTGGATCGGTTTTTGATGCATGTCACCATAGGCTACCCTGAGGCTGACACTGAATTGGACATCCTCAAACTGGCCCAACAGAAAGACCTGGCTGAATTCGGAACACACAATCAACCGGTTGAACTGTTGTCACAGGAACAAATCTTTGCCGCCCAAAGGCACATCCTCGAACTGTTCGTCGCGGAAAATCTGGAGCAGTACCTGGTAGAACTCGTGCTGGCTACTCGCAACGCCGAAAAGTACGATGAACAACTGGGCAGCCAGATTGAGTTTGGCGGCTCTCCCAGGGCCACCATTGCTTTGGACCGTTGTGCCAGAGCGCACGCCTTTTTACAGGGTCGTGATCATTTATTGCCAGAAGACATCCATGCCGTGATACATGATGTATTGCGCCACCGTATTATCTTATCTTTTGAGGCTGAAGCTGAAGGGTTGACGGTCGATCAGGTTATTGACAGATTGTTACAGATCGTACCGCTGCCCTGATCCAAATCAATCCCGATGGTCGTAAAAGAAACAGACAACCCCAACACCCAGGTCACTGCCAAATCCATGGTGGAAACCCGCCACCATGCCCGGCAATTCAACCTCACCAGCATTAAAAAAGCGTCTTCAGCCATATCTGGCTTACATGATTCACGATTTCGCGGGCGAGGCATGGATTACCAGGAATCAAGGATTTATCAGGCAGGTGACGACATCCGGAATATGGATTGGCGGGTCACCGCCAGAACCGGTAATGCCCACACCAAACTTTTTCAGGAAGAACGGGAAAGGCCCACTTACCTGGTGGTTGACACCAACAGCAGCCTGCATTTTGGCACCCGCACACAGTTCAAATCGGTACTTGCCAGCAAAGTCGCTGCACTGCTGGGTTGGTCATCGGTACAACAGGGTGATCGCATCGGCGTGTTGACTTATGGCAACAACGGCGTACACATCGTCAAAGCCACCGCCGGCAAGCGGGGCATGATGGCCATGATGGCTCACCTGATCAAGGCATTCAATGACCCGGGGACCGAACAACACAGTCTTGATCAGGCTTTACAGCAACTCAGGACGGTCATTCGGCCTGGCTCTTTGGTGGTGTTGATCAGCGACTTGTATGACCTGGGAGCTGATTGCAAAAGGCACTTGTTACAACTGCGCAAACACAATGACTTGCTGAGCATCAAAATCAGCGATCCATTCGAAAACCAACTGCCATTGCCGGCACTATACGGGGTGCAGACCAACAGCCAGCCAAGGGTGCTGGACACCCATCAGCAGCGCACCCAGGAAAAAATGCGCCAACACAGGCAGCAACATTTCGACCAACTCAAGGAACAGGTGATCAGGGCTGGTGTACCCATCATTCCAGTTCAAACCAATGACCCCTGGGTTAACACCCTGAAGAATGGCCTGGGCAATCCCAATTTGGCCTTCAGTCACTGGCTGGGAGCAGACAATTGATGCAAATGCCTGATCCACAACAAACCACCTTGCCTTTACGCGACATCCGATTACCGGCCGAACCCGGCTTTTGGCCACTGGCTCCAGGTTGGTGGATATTGCTTGCATTGCTCGCCTTGCTGATGATCTGGCTGGGCATCCTGTGGGTCCGCTACAGCCGCCGCAAACGACGCTGGCAAGCCATCAACCAACAGCTGTCCACCATTGAGTTTAACTACCGCCAACACCACGACAAGCAACAACTGTTACAACAACTGTCGGTATTTCTGAGGCGTTTTGTGAAACACCAACTGCATGATCACCAAGCCGTCAGCTCCAGTGGCGATCGCTGGATCAATGCCCTCAATCAATATCTGCCGGGTGAGCCATTCAAGGCCTATTCACAGCCGTTGACCAGCGGAGTTTTTCAGTCCGCTTGTGAATATGACGAACAACAATTACTGGCCTTGACCCGTCAATTGATCAAAACCCAGGTGATGCGCCCGGGACGCGCAAAAGCTCCGGAGGTCAGCCATGTTTAATCTTTACTGGCCCTGGATTTTTGGGTTGCTGCCTTTGCCTTTACTGATTCGCCTACTCCCCCGTGTCAGGCAAGCCAGTATCACCACAATCAAAGCGCCTTTTCTCGATGATTTGTTCACCGGTAACCACCGGCAGCGGCGGCAAAATGCTTCCTGGATGAATTGGTTGCCCTGGTTACTGTTGCTGTTGGCTGTGAGCCGGCCTCAATGGATTGGCGAACCCGTTGCCTTGCCCATTGAGGGCAGGGATCTGATGCTGGCGATTGACATATCAGGCAGCATGGAACAAAAAGACATGCAAATCAATGGTCAGGCAGTGGACCGATTGACCGCCGTTAAAAAAGTTGCCGGTGACTTCATTGAACGTCGCACCGGTGACCGCATTGGCCTGATCCTGTTTGGTGAAAATGCCTATTTACAGGCACCCCTTACTTTTGACCGGAAAACCGTCAAAGCACTGCTTTATGAAGCCGCCATTGGCCTGGCAGGTAAATCAACCGCCATCGGAGATTCCATTGGTTTGGCGGTCAAAAAGGCCCGGGAAACAGAAAACAACAACCGCATCCTCATTGTCCTGACGGACGGTCAAAACACCGCTGGGGCCATCGAACCACTCAAAGCTGCAGAGCTCGCACGGGCAGAAGACTTAAAAATTTATACCATAGGTGTGGGAGCCGACGAATTGCTGGTCAACAACTTTTTCGGACAACGCAGGATCAACCCTTCATCAGACCTTGATGAGGCCTCCCTGCGACGCATTGCTGCCATCACCGAAGGGAAATATTTCCGGGCCAGAGACACCAGTGAACTGGAACAGATCTATGCCATTCTTGACGAACTGGAACCACTGGCCGAAGAAGAACAGTTCTACCGGCCAACAGATGAATTGTATTACTGGCCACTGCTGGCAGCCTTGGTTACCATGCTGTTAACCCTTTATTGGAGGCGCTGGCAATGATGGCAGAATGGGCATGGGCCGAATTTCATTTTCTCAGACCCTGGTGGCTGGCCTTGTTGCTGCCCTCCTGGATCTTACTGAAAATGTGGTTACATAACACCACCCGTGAAGATGGCTGGCAACAAAGCTGTGATCCTGAGTTGTTGCAAGCCATGCAAATACAAAGTGCCACAAAAAGCACCCGCTGGACCCGCCTGTACTGGCCGGTGGTTACCCTGATGGTTCTGGCCTTGGCCGGACCAGCCATCCGACAGGTTCCACTGCCCATGCTGAAAAACCAGTCAGCACTGATCATTGCACTGGATGTGTCAAAAAGTATGCTCTCTGATGACTTGAAGCCATCCAGATTACAAAGAGCCAAATTTAAAATTCAGGATTTACTGGAAGGCCGCCAGGACGGGCAAACGGCTTTGGTGGTGTATTCAGGTGATGCTTTTGTGGTCACCCCACTGACTGATGATACGGCGACCATCACCGCCTTACTTGATGTGATTGATCCGGGCATCATGCCTGCCAGTGGAACCAACACCGTGGCCGCGCTGGACAAAGCCGAAGAATTGCTCAAACAGTCAGGTATCACCAAAGGGCAGGTTCTGCTGGTGACTGACCAGATTGAAATGTTTAAAACCGAAGGCCGGATCGCTGAACTGCAAACTGCCGGAATTACCACCCATGTATTGGCCGTGGGGACCGCTGAAGGCGCTCCAATACCCACTGCCCAGGGATTCCTCAAAGACCTCAGGGGTAAAATCGTGATTCCGCAGGTTAATTACAATGAACTGCAACAAGCCGCCAAAGTGGGTCAGGGCCAATTCAGTGTATTAACCAACAGCATCAATGAGGACACCCTCTATGACACCGATGCCGAACAGGGTGATGAAACCAATGAGGAAGAAACCGCTGGCACCAACTTCATCGATGACGGTCCCTGGCTGGCTGTGTTGATCATTCCTATGCTGGCATTGCTCTACCGGCGTGGACTGCTGATGGTGTTGTGCCTGGGCTTTATGCTCAACACCCCTGAAGTCCATGCCTGGTCGTGGGATGACTTGTGGCTGAATGAAGATCAACAGGCATTCCGACAATTGGAAAAATCGCCTGAACAGGCCTATGCGCAAGCCCAAAGCACCGATCTGAAAGCCGCTGCCGCCTATAAAAAAGGCGATTACAAGACTGCCACACAATTGTACCCAGAACAGGGACAAACACTGGCCGATCATTACAACCGGGGCAATGCCCTGGCTCAAGCCGGTGAGCTGGAAGATGCCATCGACAGTTATAACCAGGCCCTGACTTTCGACCCTGAAGATGCCGACACCCTATACAACAAACAGATCGTTGAGCAGGCACTTGAGCAACAGCAACAGCAACAGCAACAACAGCAAAATCAGGATCAGCAAAACCAGGACAGCGAGTCCAGTGAGTCTGAAGAACAACAATCGCAGGAACAGCAACAAAGCAGCGAACAGGAACAACAGGAACAACAACAGCAGGCACAAAAAGATCAGCAATCAGAAGCCAGTGAAGGAGACAGCGAATCTCCTGAAGAAAGTGCTGATCAACAACAGCAGACTGCTGAACAAAGCAATGAACAACCTGCTGAAGAAATTGAGTTAACCCCTGAAGAAATGGCCCTCGATGCCGAAGAAAAACAGGCCATGGAACAATGGCTGAGAAGAATCAAAGATGATCCGGGCGGCTTATTACGCAGAAAATTTTTATACCAATACCACAAACGAAATCAAGACGGTGAAAGCTATGACAATCAAACCACTGAAGACTGGTGATTCCATGACAGCAGAACGGTTTTTTACCGGCTTGCTGCTGCTGTTCATGTGGCTACTCTCCAGTCAGGCACAGGCAGAAATCAAAGCTGCTGTTGATCGGCCAACCCTGTATTTTGGAGAATCATTGACATTAACCATCACGTCAGACCAAAACACCAATACTCAACCCGACTTTACGCTACTGGATGCGGTGTTTCATGTGGGTCAGACTGGCAAATCATCATCCACCCAGATCATCAATGGCGAAATGTCCACCCAGACCCAGTGGCAGGTTCTGCTGGTACCCAAATCCATGGGAAGTCACATCATTCCACCGATTGAGGTCGATGGTGAACGCACAGATCCGATTAAAATCACGGTCAACAAACCAGACCCCAACGCCCAGGCCAAAGGCGATATATTCATTGAAATCGAAACCAATAAAGAAAGTGCTTTTGTGCAGGAAGAAATCATCCTGACCGTACGCCTTTTGTACGCCATCGCTCTGAAAAATGGCGCCTTGTCAGAACCTGGTGGTGATGGTGTAATTGTTCAGCAGATCAACAAAGGTGCCAATTACACCACCCAAAGGGATGGTAAAACCTATCAGGTACTGGAAAGAAAATACGCCATATTTGCCGAAAACAGTGGCCGCTTAACGCTCAACCCATTGGTTTTTGAAGGCGAGGTAACCGATAATTCACGCCGCTCTTTTGGGATGTTTCAACGGGGACGCCCCATTCGCCAGGTTTCAGAAATACGGGAACTTGACATCAAACAAATCCCGCAGTCCTTTATTGGCCAGGACTGGATTCCTGCCAAACAGCTCAACCTCACCCAAAGCTGGTCTCAGGACAAGCCATATCAAGTAGGCGAACCCATTACCAGAACGATCACCCTGGCAGCTCATGGCCTGTCAGAAACCCAACTACCTGAGCTGCAAATACCTACACTGAACGGCGCCAAAGTGTACCAGGATAAAACCGACACCATGACCCGCACTGACGGCAAACAGTTGATTGCCACCAAGGTCATCAAATATGCAGTCATTCCAACCTCAGAGGGGCCACTGGACATACCAGCCCTTGAACTGGCTTGGTATGACACCATCAACCAACAACCACGCACGACCACCATTCCAGCGAGTCAACTGGACATTGAAGCCGCAACGGGTGGATTGAACGAGGCACCCCAGGCTTTCAATTTTCAACCTAACAAACCACCTGTTACTCTGGCTGAACCAGTCAATGAACCCCTCTCTGAAGGCAACCCAGCCCATTCAATCTGGCAATACACCACGTATGCACTGGCCCTGTTATGGGCCATCACCCTGGTGTTGCTGTTCAAGAAGAAATCGGCTCCTCAGGTCAACACACCAACGACTGAGCCGCAAATCAGTTCCGCACACCTGAAACGCCTGAAAAGCCTGGATCCAACGGAACTCCAGCAGGCATTGGTCGATACCTGGAATCACCGCAACAATCAATCAGTGACCAACCTCAGTCAGATCGATCACCAATTGGCAGATGAAGATTTGCGTCAGGCCCTCACTGATTTACAGCTCAGCCTGTACCGTCAGCAAGGCGAGCTGAAGCCTTTCAATTGGGCACAAGCAATCAACAAGGGGCGCTATGTCCCAGCCCAACCACAAACCAGTAAATCCGAAGGGCTGCCGGGACTTTATGAATAACCACCATGTGGTTTGGCTTTCCGGCCCACTGGTTGTAAAATAGCGACTTTCATCAATTGCAAAGACCACCATGGGAAGAGCTTATCAGAACCGCAAAGAATCGATGGCCAAAACATCGGACGCCAATGCCAGGATTTACAGTAAATTCAGCCGTGAGATTTATGTGTGTGCCAAATCAGGAGGCTCCGATCCTGATGGCAACCTGGCGCTGAGGAGTTTACTGGACCGTGCCAAAAAAGCCCAGGTGCCTGCCCATGTCATCAAAAACGCTCTGGATAAATCTGAAGGCGTGGGTGGTGAAGACTTTGCGGTCGCCAGATACGAAGGTTACGGCCCTGGTGGCTGCATGGTGATTGTGGACTGTCTGACTGACAACCCCAACCGTACTTTCGGAGATGTGCGCCTGTGTTTCACCAAAACAGACAGTAAAATTGGCACCCAGGGCACAGTGATGCACATGTTCGATCATGCCGCCATTCTGGTTTTTGAGGGGGAGGACGAAGACACTGCATTGGAAATTCTGATGGAAGCTGATGTGGATGTCACCGACATTGAATTTGACGCCGGTAAAGTCACGGTGTTTACCCCACATACCGAGTATTTCAAAGCCAAACAAGCTTTGCTGGACGGCCTTGGTGAAATTGAGTTTGAAGTGGATGAGATTCAGTTTGTGCCCCAATCCACCACCCAGTTAAGCGCAGACAGTGTACCTGACTTTGAAAAATTCATCGGTATGCTGGATGAACTGGACGACGTTCAAAACGTTTATCACAACGCAGAACTACCCTGATCAATCCCGCTGAAAGGTTTTGGCCAGCTCAGCAAACCTGGCGAGTATAGAACTGGCTTCATGGCAGGGCAGCAAATCCCGCTGCATGGCATCAGGGTCGAAACCCTCGTGGCGCAGATCTGTGGCACGCTCATTGATGTACGCTGACATGATTTCAGGCCTCCATTCCGGGTGAAACTGCAATCCCCAAACGCGATCGCCCCATCGAAACGCATGATTCAGGTCTGCGGCCGTCGTCCCGAGCCTGACTGCAGACTCTGGTAATTGGGTGACCACCTGTTGATGTGAAACCAGGGTGTTGATGTGTGGCTGCAGAGGGCCGAGTAAATCGTCTTCAACACCTGCCGCTGTGAGTTCACAGCGGGCCAGTCCCATGTGTCGGCCGGCCTGATTGAAAGCCACCTGGCCACCCAGCAGATCAGCCAGTAACTGATGACCAAAACAGACGCCCAAAACAGCTGTACCAGCTGTGATGGCTTGTTCCAGCCAATTCTGCGTTTGCTTCATCCATTGTGACTGTTCAGTAACCATTGAAGCTGATCCGGTGATCACAACTCCGCTCAACGCAGATAACGGCGCTTGTGGCAATGACTGGTTTTTATGCACATCAACCACCAGCACATCATGTTGGTCAATGTGCAGGCCACTGATGAACCAATCCGCGAAAGAACCAAATTTTTGGGCCAGAGGCAAGGGGTCTCCGGTCTGCACGATGACGAACATGATCAGTGAAAATCAGGTGGTGCCAGCCTCATGGCTTCCTCAAGCGAAGTGGTTCCGGCTTTGAGTAACTGGGCGATGGCAATGCGTAAAGGTAACATACCTTGCTGATAGGCCATGGCGCTGACTTTTTCAGAGGGCACATCATTTTTAATTAATTTACGAATGTCGTTGCTGATGGGCATCATCTCGAAAACACCCTGCCGACCATGGTATCCAGTGTTGCGACATTCATCACAACCCACCGGTTCAAACAATTCCACAGGTGGCTGGATATCAAATGGATGAACCATGGAAACCCATTTTTCTGCATCGACTTTTGCCGGACTTTTACAGTGCGGACACAACAAGCGAATCAACCGCTGTGCCAAAACCCCGGCCAGGGTGCTGCGTAACAGGTAATCAGGCACACCCAGGTCAAGCAATCGATTGATGCTCGATGGTGCGTCGTTGGTATGCAGGGTGGAGAGAACCAGGTGTCCGGTCAGTGATGCCTGGACAGCCATTTGGGCTGTTTCCAGATCACGGATCTCACCAATCATGATGATGTCCGGATCTTGTCTCATCAGGGTTCTGACACCAGATGCAAACTGCAGTCCGATTTTGGGATTAACCTGCATTTGGTTCAACACCGGATCAACCATCTCAATCGGATCTTCAACTGTGGACACGTTGACATCCGGTGTGGCCAGTTTTTTCAGGGTGGAATACAGTGTTGTGGTTTTACCTGAACCTGTGGGTCCGGTCACCAATACGATACCGTGCGGCCGGTTGATTAACTGTTTCCAGCTCTCTGCTTCAGTGGCCGAAAAACCCAGGTCCTGATAATTAACCACCACGGCATCCGGATCAAAAATCCGCATGACACATTTTTCACCAAACGTGGTGGGCATGGTAGATACCCTGAGTTCAATTTCCCGGTTGCCCTGGGAAAGGGTTTTAATCCGCCCATCCTGTGGCCGGCGTTTTTCAGCCACATCGATGCGTGACAGTATTTTTATCCGGCTGGTCACTGCGGCCATGACCATAGGTGGCAGGTCGTATACCTTGAGTAATTTGCCGTCAATCCGGAATCTCACCAGACCATTTTCACGCTTGGGTTCCAGATGGATGTCACTGGCCCGCTGATCAAAAGCATATTGCAACAACCAGTCAACCAGGCCAATGACATGCTGATCATCGGCATTGATGTCCTTGTTGGAACCCAACTTGACCAGTTGTTCCAGGTTAAGTATGGGATCAGCAATTTTGCCCTTGTGCCTTCTTTTGGCACTTTGTACTTGTTTATTAACGCCGTAAAACTCGAACAATAACCGTTGAATATCAACAGGGTTGGCATGTACCCGCCTGATGCTTTGTTTGTGAATTTTCTGGATGTCGCTGACCCAAACACTGTTGTTTGGATCGGCCACAGCAATGATGATTTCTTTTTTATTCACTTCGACAGGCAAAATCTGATGCTGCCTGGCATAGGCCTGTGAAATGACCTGAGTTACCTGGTTGACATTGATTTTGGTGGGGTCAATTTTCAGGTAATCCATGTCATGCATTTTTGCCACCCACTGGGTCAGAAACTCCATGGTGATGGGTTTGCCGGTTTTGACATTGGTTAACTTGTTGTCAATGATGGCAATGTAAGGATGAACTGAAGCCGATGTCACGGTCGATTTTTCCAACAACCTGGCAAACTCTTTTTGCGTAATTATTTTGGCTGTCAACCATTGTTTGGCAATGGTTGCCATGAGGTTGTTTTTAATCGTGCTGGTTGCTGTCATTGAATAGCTTTTGCAGGTTGTGTTCAGTTAACATTGTAGCTGAACTGCCACTGAGATAACAATCATTCTCGAGGATCATCAATACGTGAGAACAATGGGTTTTGACCACCTCAATGTCATGGCAAACCATGATCACGGCATGATCCTGACTGTATTCTGTGAACAGCTGCATGATGTTTCTGCGGTGCACCAGATCAAGGTGGTTCAGTGGCTCATCCAACAGTAAATAGTCGGATTGCTGTGCCAGACAGGTGGCTATTTCAACTTTTCGTCGTTCACCACCGGATAATTTCAGGATTGATTTATCCCGGACCGTTTCCAGACCACACCGGTGAATCATTTCATCAGTCAACTGCTGGTCTTGTTGGCGGGTACTGGGCCATGGGTATCGCCCCATGGCAACCGCTTCAGTCACCGATACAGTCAGTGAAGCCTCCTGTTCCTGCAACAACAAACTGATCTTACGGGCTCGCGACAGCGGGTCCAGTTGATTCAATGGCTGACCGTCAACCGCGACTGTTCCGGATTGGATTGTTTGTACCCCTGCCAAGGCATGTAGCAGGGTTGTTTTGCCCGCTCCATTGCGGCCGATGATGGCCCAGAATTCACCCGGACCAAAGGCGCAGTTCAGCTGGTTAATCACCGTCTGATCATCTTGTCTGAGCACCAATTGTTCAGTACATAGCATCAGACCTTCCTGTTCAACCATAAAAACACCGGAACACCAATGATCGCTGTGAACACACCCACTGGCAATTGCACCGGACTCAGCACGGTTCGTGCCAGGGTGTCAGCCAACAACAGAAAGCAACCACCCACCAACAGACACATGGGAATCAGATCGCGATGCCGATGGCCTACCAGCATACGCACCAGGTGAGGTATGATCAACCCCACAAAACCAATGGTACCCGCCTGAGCAACAGCCATCGAAGTGAGCAGGGCAGTGAGCACAAAAACCCACAAATTCATTTTTTTAACCGCCACACCGGATTTCGCTGCGAACAAATCCCCCCTGGCCAGAACGTCCAGTGAACGGGCATGACGGTACAACCAGACACATGCCAGGAAGCCAAGAACCACCATCAACAAGCTGGGGCGGGCAAAAGATAAATCACCCATCAACCAAAACATCATCGATTTGATTTGCTGGCCCTGAGCTGTGGATAACACAAAACTGATCACAGCTGCAAATCCAAAAGCCAATACCACACCGTTTAAAGTGAGTTTATTGGGCCTGAGCTCTCCGAGGTAACTGAGCTTCAGTAACAAAACTGTGGCCAGCAGGCTGCCCAAAAAACCAGACAGAAACAACCAGGACTGTGACAGACTCAACCCCATCATGATGACCAGCAACTGCACCGTCGCAGCGCCGCCGGAAACGCCCAGCAAATAAGGGTCAGCAAGGGGGTTTTTTACCAGGTTCTGTATCAATAAACCAGCCACCGATAAACAGGCACCAACCACCACAGCATTGATGACTCTGGGAAAGCGCAGCTCCCAAACCACAGCGAATTGAGGAGCGTCAGGCTGCCAGAGTTGACTGATGTTTGTGGTTACTGAGCCCACCAGCAATGATCCGGTCATCAGCACCAATAACAACACCAGCCAGAACCATATGGAACTGGCCCAGTGATCAGTCAAATCCACAAAACAACCCGCTAACGACTTGAGGTGGTCATTGATATGACGTCTTTGTTGGCCACCGTGATGGTGGCATTACCCCGCATGTACCGTGTAGAAATGGTCAGGTGCGTGGGGCTGATAGAGATCAGTTTGCCAAAAATGGGGCGCCCGCGTTTGGTTTTCACCCGGATGTTAAGACCAATGGCCTGTTCCCAGTTATCCACAAATTGTTCATTCTGACTGGTGCCCCCTATTGTTCTTCTGATGGTTTTCAGCAACTCTCTGGGCTTGTTGGCCTCAGCTTCCTTGCGCGCCGCTTCTCGGTCCTTGGCTTCCATTTCTTCACGCAGGGTTTCCATGTCCAACTCCAGAAAATCGATGTCATCCAATTCAATGGACTGATATTCATTTTCACCCAGTGCCACCTCAATGTCAGACATGGCCAACATTTGTTGTTGATCAATGTGAGCAAATTCATAGAGGAATTTGGGCTCCCTGAGTTTAAAAATGGCATTCAACTCAATGTCCTCAGCCAGCGATCGCTGGTACTGATTACTCAATACCTGAGACATTTCCTGTTCTGCATAAACCCTGAGGTATTTTTGGACCTGTTCTGCACTGTTCAGCCGGTAAGCAGCAAAAGAATTGTTGTTGGCGCTGGCACACATGTCATTGCGTCTTTTGTTGAAGCCCTGATCAACATGGTAGTAATACAGGGTTTCAATGATGGCATCATCAAAAGTGATTCTGGGCACATCACTGCGCCTGGTCAGCGTTCCGGACCAGACTATGTACCAGTTATTCAGGCTGTCAATGTTAAGGTTAAAATCAATGTGGTAATCATCAATCAGAGAATAAGTGACTTCAATGTTGAACGTGGGCTGTTGGGGAAACAGCTGTTTCCATTGTTGTTCAGAGAAAGTGAAGTTGCTGCCATCGGCACAACCAAATGCACCCAGAAAACCCATCACCATAGGCCAGTATCCGGATCCTCTGACGGTTTCAGAAAAATCCGATGCATTACCAGAAAAAGTGATGTTTTTCAGACTCATGGTGCTGCTACCAGGCACATTGTTAACCAATTCTCTGGAACCACTCAGCAACAGCTTTTTGATGTCCGTGTGTACCTGCATGGATTGTATATTGATGGACTGTTGAGCCCCTTTGGGAGTGAACGACAGGTTGCGGGTGGTGATTTTACCATTCAGTGATGTGCTCACGCCCTGATTGTTCCACTCGCCAAGATGGCTGAGGTGTCCCATCAAACCTTCAACAAAAAAAGTACTGTTCTTGTTTATTCGCCAATAGGGAATGGCCACCATGGCCAGGATGATGATGATCAGAATAATCTTGGTTTGGTGTCTCATGAATGTCCTCTGTTACATGACTGGTTCAGCAAAACCAGCAAAAGCAGATATTATTATCGTTTGAATTTGCTTTGAAGACAAATTTACATTTGGAAAACTGCCAATTACTTCATAATTTTTATAGAAATCAGGGTGATCCGGCGGTACTTCCGCATGACCCTGACGCAATCGGTAACTGGTTGAGTAACGAAATGGCCAGATGTCAAAAATCGGTAATTTTCTTGAAATGGTGGCCATAAAACCACTGATGTGACTGAAAAATGGGATCTGCTCCTTGGCAGCCACCACCCAGCTGTTGGCGTCTTTCATGTCTGTTTCAATGTTCTCGGTTAAGCGATCGGCAAATTCCTCACTGAAGACTATGAAACCTGATTCCGTGTTCAGCACATCTGATCTGGGATCGAAATTATGTGAGCCAATCATTGAAATGTGACCATCTATGACAAATGATTTGCCATGCATCCCAAAGCGTGTCGAGGGGCTGATGTGCGTCTGGCTGAACAACTGATCACTCATTCCTGGCTTGTCCTTGAACTCATAGATCTGCATATCAAGCTTTTTCAGATAAAACCGCTTGTACTTCATGGATATGGCATACACATAATAAGCATCTGTGGAAGCCAGCGAATTGGTGGAAACCCTGATCATAAGGTCCGGATGTTGGCGACGCAACTTTTTCAAGGTCTTGCGGGCCTTGCGACTGAAGACCAGATAGGGTGTCTGAATCAATATCTGGTGTTGGGCGTCAGCAAAATACTGGTGTATTTTTTGCGTCAGCTGTTTGTTTTCCTGGCGGGTCTTGCGGTTGAATGGTTTGTCATGGGTGTCACTGAAGTATTCAACCCGTTCTACCGTCACCACATCATCAAAAAAAGTCTCTATGATGTGTTGCTGATCCTTTGCCTGTTCAATCAGTTTGATCCCTTTTTCAGGGATGGCCTGATTCCAGTCAAATTCCGACCTGATGCCATTAAGGATCTTGGCACTGACATCCCGCAGGTGTTCTGCTGGCACCACATGCGGGCTTTGCCAGTAACTGGCAAAAGAGTTTGTGATGTCATTGACCACCGGGCCGATGGCCATCACGTCACGGTCTTTGTAATTAAACCCCTCGTCCCAGTCGTAATAGCGGCTTTGATAATTTCTGCCACCCACGATGCCGTATTTGTTATCCACCACAAAGGTTTTGTTGTGCATGCGTTTATTCAGCCTGGCCATACAACAGGCCATGGCGCTGAAAAACTCAAAAGGCGAGGTATGGGCATCACTGAACACCGGGTTGTACAGCTTGATGGACAAATTCTGATGCAGGGTCGCCAGGTCAGTCATCAGCCAGGAGTTACCCAGAGAAAATAACTGATCAATGATCACTTCCACCTTCACCCCCCTTTGGGCTGCAGCCAACAACTCGCGCAGCACCAAATGGCCGGCTTCATCATTCACCCAAATGAATGTCTGGATTTGAATACTTTCTCTGGCTGAACGGATCAGATGGATTCTCGCCAGCAGTGACTGTTCGCCATGGTCAAGCAACAACATATGATTGGTCTGGCGCTGTTCTGCCAATTGATAGTAAGCCGCAAATGGTGAAGTCAATGCACAGCGGGTGGGGTCTGTCTGATCACAGGTAAGGGTGGTGCCTTTTTCAACATCGATGACCTGCTGGACCTGGCGAATGGTCTCCTGATTCACCCGGCACCCCGCCGTCAACACACATAACAAAACCACAATCAAGGGGCTTTTCATAAATGTCCCAAAGCGTTGATGCGAACCTGGCTGAACGGCAAGGAACTGGCCACACAGGCTGAAAAACCATCGATGTTATTGACCTCTTGCAGGTAAATCGACTGATCTGAAGGCGGCTGTTTGCTGAGGTATGTCCACAGGTTGCCACCCTCAAGTTTGCACCAGGCTTCCTTTTGCGTCCAGTGGCGGTAAAAACAAAAGGCCTGCTCGGACTTTTCAGTGGCTTCAATATCCCGGTATTCAGCCGCAGAAAAATAACGCCGGGCCAGATCCAGCAATGGTCGGTCAGGTTGCTGCCACTCAACATCAATGGCCACTTCACATCGCGTGGTGATCACATAAGCGTACAGTTGCTGGCTGTTGCTGTGGGAAAAGTACACCGGCTCATCCACATAAGGCTTGCCATGTTGATTTTTATGCAACTGCAGATCAGTTGAACTATTCAGTGTGTTTTTCAACAACTGTTGTAAAATGGCATCCGAGTGGGCTTTGGCCTTTTTTTTGTCAGTAAAGGGATTTTTATTCAACCAAATGTTGATTTCAGGGTCCATCGATATATGTCTGATACGCTTCAACAAATCAATCAAGCATTGCAACACAAAATCACTGCAGAAATCAAACATTCTGGCAGAATTAGTTTTGCCCGCTTTATGAACATGGCTTTGTATGAGCCTGGCCTGGGCTATTACAGCGCAGGTCTGCACAAACTGGGCAAAGAAGGAGATTTCATCACTGCCTCCGGGCTGGGAACATTGTTTGCTCAAACCAACGCCAGGGTTTTTGCCCCCTTATTGGCCGCACTGAAACAACCCCGGATAATGGAACTGGGCGCCGGCACAGGAGCCTTTTGTTGTGATGTTTTACAAGAGTTGAATTCGTTGGGCCAATTACCTGCTCAATACGTGATTGTTGAAGTCAGTGCCGATCTCAAGCAGGTACAAAAACAACAGGTGAGTCAGCTTGGGCCGGAACTACAGGCATTGGTGGTGTGGCAGGATGCACCACCGGCTGAACCATTTGAAGGCCTGGTGTTTGCCAATGAAGTGATTGATGCCCTGCCAGTAGAGGTATTTAAATATGAAGATTCATGTTTTCAGCGATTGATGCTGACCTCGAAACAAGGTCAGTTAGAGGAGTGCTGGGAAGCGTTCCCAACGGCCATGGAAGAGCAGTTGATGCAAATGAATCTTGGCTTGAGTGATGGATACCGGTCTGAATTTCTGCCCAACCTGTCTGCCTGGCTTGACTCAGTCACCAATTCCCTGACCAGGGGCTGGGCTTTTTTCATTGATTATGGATATGGCCGGCCACACCATTATCACCCGCAGAGAAATACCGGCACGCTGGTTTGTCAACGCAGGCATCAGGCCAATTTCAACCCTTATCAGGACATCGGCTTGCAGGACATCACTGCCTTTGTTGACTTCACCGCTGTGGCAGAAGGCCTGCAACATGCAGGATTCAGTATCGATGGCTTCAGCACTCAGGGGGATTTCCTGGTGAATGCCGGTATCCAGGATTTTCTCGACCCCAATGCCGACTACCGGGAATACTATCAATTGGTGGCTGAAATGAAGCAGTTGGTCTTGCCTGAAGAAATGGGCGAAAAATTCAAAGTCATGGTGGCCAGTAAAAATACCGATACGCCAGTCAGTGGCCTGTTACACAATCGCTGGCAGGATTTGTGAGCAGTCCTGATTGTTAAATTTACCGCTCAAAAAGCCTGCTGCGACTTGTAATTTGTTATGATACCCCTCATTTAGTGCGCATATTAATATTTTGACCCACCGTGTTAGACTCCACGAATCAATCCTGTACCCTGCCAGACATTGCCTCTGAAGAAAAAGCCAAAATTGGCGGACAGTTGCAATGGGTGGGCATGAGTGACATCGAAATGCCGCTGCAGTTGGCTGCCGATGTCAAAACCCCAGCCAGTGTGGCACAAGTGAGGGCAGAAGTTTCATTGGATGATGAAGCCACCAAGGGTATTCATATGTCTCGTCTTTATCTGGCCTGCGATGAATTATTCAGCAGTCAGCGCATTGACTACGATGCACTGGTTGACCTGACCTCACAATTTTTACAATCACACCGGCAGCTCAGTCAGAATGCGCTGATTGAAGTCGAGTCAGAAGCCTTATTACGTCGCCCGGCATTGGTCAGCGACCATTCCGGCTGGCGCTCATATCCCATCAAGCTGTCAGTGGTACAGTGCCGGAAAACCGGAATCAGTAAATACCTGAGCTTTCAGGTAACCTATTCAAGCACCTGTCCTTGTTCAGCTGCTTTGGCCAGACAGTTGATTCAACAGAATTTTGCCAATCATTTCGAGGGCGATACGGTGCGGCTGGAAGATGTGTTCACCTGGTTGGGTACCGAACAAGGCATCAATGCCACACCACACAGTCAACGCAGCTCTGCCGTGATCAAAATCAAGTTGCAGGACCATCAATCTACCGTACCTCTGGAAAAAATGATTAACCTGGTAGAAAACACCTTACAAACGGCCGTACAATCTGCCGTCAAACGGGCTGACGAACAGGCGTTTGCTTTGCGAAATGGCCAGAACCTGATGTTCTGTGAAGATGCTGCCAGACGCATCAAACAGGCACTGACAAAAGCCGATCTGGTACAGCAGTTTCACTTACGGGTCACGCACCATGAATCACTGCACCCCCATGATGCCACCGCCGAGGCTTACAGCGAATAAGCAACAACTTGTTCACAATTGTGCAACCACACCAGTCGTTATGTGCCTGCTCCAGGGTTTCCGTATGTTGAAAAACATAACTTACTGATATTTATCCATTTTTTGGAATAATTTTGATTTTCCTGAAGCACAATGATCATTCCTGCGCCCAATCATTATTGGCCAGCACTGGGGTTATCCACACACTTATCCACAGCTTAATTGCAATCCTTACCAAAGCCTGTAAGGACTTTATTTCATCGTCGTAGCTGACTCATTTCAATCCATGCTATCATGCCAAACATGAACCCAGCCACGACCCATCAGGTGGTCCAGGTGGCCCTCAAAGTCCCCTTTGCTGACCACCTGGATTACGCCATTGACCAAGCCACCACGATGCCGCAGGTGGGTTGTCGGGTGGTGGTTCCATTGGGCCGGAATAAGCAATTGGTCGGGGTGGTGGTTGGGTTGCCCGGGCACAGTGAACACCAACAACTCAAACCAGTGACCAGGGTATTGGAAACCGAGCCATTATTCAATCAAAAGGACCTGATGTTGCTGAAAAAAGCCGCCCGGTATTATCAGGTATCCTGGGGTGAAATGATCCTCACCGCTCTGCCTGTATGGTTCAAAAAAACAGACAACAATCCGGTGCCTGAAGAGCTCTGGTGGCAAACCAGTGCAACTCCAGCAGCGGCCAAACAGGCACTGAGCAAGGCTCCCAGGCAATGGGATGTGTTCCATTATCTGTATCAACACGGCCCACTGACCAGCAAATCACTCAGCCACCTGAGCGCATCGGCCGCACAAATCTGCCGCCAGTTACAAGACAAAAACCTGCTCAGCGCCTCACCGGTTTGTCAAATCAGTAACCAGCACGCTCAAAATCCGGGATTTACCCTGACCGATGACCAGCAAAGCACATTGAAACATTTGCTCAGTCATGATGCTGCATTTCGGGTGATGTTGCTTGATGGCATCACCGGCTCAGGTAAGACTGAAGTCTATATCCGCTTTATTCAACACGTATTAAGCAAAGCACAGCAGGTGTTGGTGTTGGTACCGGAAATAGGCCTTACCCCACAGCTGTTTCAGGAAATCAGCCATCGCATTGATGGTCAGTTAGCGGTGCTGCATTCGGGCTTGTCAGCTGGTGCCCGGGCCCGGGTCTGGCAGCATGCTCATCAGGGATTGGTAGATGTGGTTGTGGCCACTCGTTCCGGTATTTTTACCCCATTCAAGGAACTGGGAGCGATCATCGTTGATGAGGAACACGACCTCAGTTACAAACAACAGGAAGGCGTGCGTTATTCGGCCAGAGACATGGCCGTGCTGCGCGGCCAGCACATCAACATACCGGTGGTGCTGGGTTCTGCAACCCCCGGTTTTGAATCCTTCAATCATGCCCGAGAAGGCCGCTATGATTGGTTGAAACTGCGCAGTCGAACCAACCAGAGTCCACTGCCAGTGGTGCGTTTACAAAACACCCTGAATAAAAAACAAAACCATGGATTAAGCCATGAATCCTTCTCTGCCATTGTCCAGCAACTGGAAGCAGGCCATCAGGTTCTGGTGTTTCTGAATCGCCGCGGCTGGTCTCCCAGGCTACTGTGCCATGATTGTGGATGGGTGGCCATGTGTGATGACTGTGATGCAGCACTGACTTACCACAAACACCTCGGTTTACTGCGTTGTCACCATTGTGAACGGCGTTACAGCCTGCCTGAGTTTTGCCCGGAATGCGGCTCTCAGGAAGTTGAAACCATGGGCGTTGGAACAGAGCGCCTTGCCAGCGGTCTGATTGAACAATTGGGTGAGGATCAGGTGATCCGCTTTGACCGCGATGCGGTGCGCACCCCCAAACAATGGCAACAAAGCCTGAACCAGATCCGACAGGCCCGGCCCTGCGTGATCGTGGGTACCCAGATGCTCGCCAAAGGCCATGATTTTCCTTTGCTGTCACTGGTCGTGGTGGTCAATGTGGACAACAGTTTTTTTTCGGTGGACTTCCGGGCCATGGAACACCTGGCTCAACTGATGATTCAGGTTTCCGGCCGCGCTGGCAGAGCACAAACCCGTGGAGAAGTCATCTTACAAACCCAGTTTCCAGAGCACCCTTTTTTCAATCAATTATTCGACCGAGGCTACGAAGCTTTCGCCAGTGAACAACTCAAGGAGAGGGCTGAAATGATGTTTCCCCCATTTGCTCACCTGGCCATCATAAAGGCACAACATCACGATGAGCGCACCCTTGATCAATGGCTGACTGCCATGGTTGAATTCTGTTCCGGTAACGAGCAGGTCAGTGTCATGGGGCCGTTACCAGCCACCCTGGCGAAAAAACAAAAACAACACCGCATGCAAATCATTTTCAGCGCCGCTGAAAGGAAATTCTTGCATCACCTGATACAGCAACTCAAACAGCATTTCAGTCCCAGAAAATCAAAAGTTTTGTGGTTTGTAGACATTGATCCGGTGAGTTTTGACTGAGCAAAAAAAACCCCGGCTATCCGGGGTTTTCTGTCTTTCATTGTGTTGATCGCTTATTTAACTTCGATCAGCTCCACATCAAAAATCAGTGTGCTGTTCGGACCAATCGGGCTTCCGGGGCGGGCGTCTGAACCGTAAGCCAGCTCGGGTGGAATGTAGAAGCGATATTTGGAACCCACATTCATCAACTGCAAACCTTCTGTCCAGCCTTTGATGACCTGGTTTAAAGCGAAAGTGGCTGGTTGGCCACGATCCACAGAACTGTCAAACTTGTCGCCGTTGATCAGTGTGCCGGTGTAGTGAACCACAACTGTGGCAGTTTCTGAGCCTGGTTTGGCTCCATCACCTTGTTCAACCACTTCATAAAGCAAACCAGATTCGGTTTTCATCACACCATCTTCCGTGGCTTTGTCAGCCAGGAAAGCGCTGCCTTTCTGTGCGTTTTCAACTTTTTGGGCTTCCATTTCAGCCATCATTTGTTCACGCTTGGCTTGCTGAACCTGTTGCTGTTTTTTCTGGATGATGCCACGAATGTTGGTCAGTTCTTCAGCCGTCAGACGCAAATCACGACCTGCCAGCCCATCTTCAAGGCCTTTGATGAAAGCGTCCTGATCAAATGGCAGCTCAGAGTCTTTCAGGTATTTACCCACATCAGAACCAATTTTGTAGTTGATCTGGCCGTTTTCAGTGTCCATCTCTGCCCATGCAGCTGAACCCATTAATGTGCCGGCTAAGCCAAAAGCCAAGGCTAAT
The DNA here is from genome assembly GCF_002000055.1 of Marinicella sediminis. Taxonomy (GTDB): domain Bacteria; phylum Pseudomonadota; class Gammaproteobacteria; order Xanthomonadales; family Marinicellaceae; genus Marinicella; species Marinicella sediminis. Next base: position 140,585 of record NZ_MVBD01000006.1, read on the forward strand.
TTTTTCATTCAATTTCTCCGATAATTAGATAGTCAGACATCCGGTCAATCGCGACGGTTCAGTCAAAGCGCGTCATTATAACAAAAATATGAAACCAATATTTATTAACTGGGTCTCAGAATAAAACCAAACGCTTGTATTGGTGACGATTGACCTATATCATTAATTCAGAGCATCAGGCAATATGAGTTTAGAAAAGTTCAAAAAGAAACAGTAAGGTCCCACAATAATGACTGAAAACAGGTACATCCCTATGAATAAAATTTCCTTAACTTGGTTGATTTCCGGCGTGCTGCTCAGCTCCATGAGCTGGGCGAAAACAGATTTCAACCCAGTAAAACCAGAACCCAAACACGCTGAAGAGAGCCAACTGGTAGTTCAGCTTGTTGAAAAATTACACTACAAGAAATCCACCCTGGATGATTCTTTTTCCGAGCAGATTCTGGATAAGTTCATCTCTACCCTGGACCCCAACAAAATGTATTTCATGGGTAAAGACATCGTTGACTTTGACCGTTGGGAAAAAGACCTGGATGATGGCCTCAAAAAAGGCAACCTCAAACCAGCTTATCACATCTTTAACCAGTTCAAACAGCGGGTTGCTGTCCAAAAAGAATACGCCCTGCAAGTACTCGAATCAGACCTGTCTTTTGAGGAAGATGAAACTTATCAGTGGGACCGTGAAAAAGCTGCCTGGGCCATTGATCAGCAAGCGTTGAATGAACTGTGGCGCAAGAAGGTAAAAAATGATTACCTCAACCTGAAACTTCTGGACAAAGAACCGGAGAAAATCAAAGAAACCCTGGCTAAGCGTTATCGTGTACTGGCCAAAAGAATCGCTGACATGAAAAGTGATGACGTTTTTCAGTATTTCATCAACTCATACCTCTCACTGGTTGAGCCACACACTGGTTACATGGAGCCCATCACTTCCGAAAACTTCGAGATCAACATGAAACTCTCTTTGGAGGGCATCGGCGCAGTACTGGGTAATGATGGTGAATACACCTCCATTCAGACCATCGTCAAAGGCGGACCGGCTGATATGGAAGGTTCACTGAAAAGCGGAGACAAAGTACTCGCTGTGGGCCAGGATACTGAGGGCAGTTTTGAAGACGTTGTGGGCTGGTCCATTGAAGACGTGGTGCAACTGATCAGGGGCGAAAAAGGATCCACAGTTCGCCTGCGGGTGATTGGCGAAGATGACAGCCCGGACACCTTGCCCAAAACGGTGAGCATCGTGCGGGATAAAGTGAAACTCGAACAACAGGCTGCTCAACACCAGATTTACGAAGTCAAAGAAGGTAAGCACACCCGAAAAATTGGTGTTATTGACCTGCCTACTTTTTATCTCGATTTCGCAGCCTTGCAATCAGGTGATGCCGATTACCGCAGTTCCACCCGTGATGTGAAAAAAATCCTCAATAAATTCCGTGAAGAAGGCGTACAAGGCATCATTGTTGATCTCCGCAACAACGGTGGTGGTTCATTGTATGAAGCGATTCAGCTGTCAGGCTTGTTCATCGATAAAGGCCCTGTGGTACAAACCAAATTTTCACACGGAAAAGTAGACATCAAGAAAGACGTTAATCCAACCATAGCCTGGGATGGACCGATGGTGGTGATGGTCAACAAGTTATCAGCTTCAGCATCTGAAATTTTTGCGGCCGCCATGCAAGACTACGGACGAGCCATCATCGTAGGCAGTCAAACCTATGGCAAGGGCACAGTACAAAATGTCATGCCACTGAATGAATACGTTAACAACCCTGAATTGAATCTGGGCCAGCTGAAAATGACCATGGGTCAGTTTTTCCGCATCAACGGTGGCAGCACGCAAAACCGCGGTGTGATTCCTGACATTGAATTTCCCGGCTCCCCAGGTCTGGAAAACTATGGTGAATCATCTTATGAAAACGCTTTACCATGGAACAGTATTTCCAGCAGTGATTACACCATGTTTGATGACTTGTCAGATGAAATTTCAGTGCTCAGAAAGAACCATCGAAATCGCTCTGATGTGAATTTTGAATTTGATTTTTTGCGCAATGAAATCAAACTCTACGAACAGGAAAAAGATGACAACACAGTGTCCTTGTCTGCTGAAACAAGGGAGCGAAAAGTACAGGAACGCAAAGCCCGCAAACAGGCCCGCAAAGAAAAACGAGAAGCGCTGATGGCCTCAGAACAAAGCCACCCCTTGCTCAGCGAAGTGAGCTTATTGTTTGATTCCAAAGAGACCCTCAAGTCCGAAGACACCCTGGAAGCCGAACAGGAAGCCGCTGAAGAAGAAGACGAGGATGAAGAATACGTTGACTTCAGGCTTCATGAAACCGCCAGAATTCTGGCCGATCTGATTGGCTTAAAAATGAACACCCTGATCGCTCAGGCGGCAGATAAGAAGTAACCAGGTTTTTCGATTGATGAAGCCCGGATGACCAGCAGGTTATCCGGGTTTTTTTATGCTTCAGCGACTCAGGTTTTCCGATTGCCCTTGTTGAATCACCAGGTTATCTTCAATGCGGATGCCACCATAGGGAAGGAATTCATCCACCACCTCCCAGTTCACTGCATCATGGCCTTTGATTTGTTCCAGTAACATGGGGATGAAGTACACCCCGGGCTCAACCGTAATCACCGCTCGTTCGCGCAATTGGTCTGTGAGCCGCAAAAATGGATGTCTGGCAGGGGGCGGGTTGGGGGTGCCTTTCTCGTCACTGACATGGCCGGCCACATCATGTACCTGTAAGCCGAGGTAATGACCCAAACCGTGCGGGAAGAAGGTTTGACTCAAACCCGACTCCAGGGCGGTTTCAGGGTCACAGGTCAAGACACCAAATTCTTTCAACACTTCACTGATATACAAATGAGCCTGATCATGTAAAGCGACATAGTCGGCACCAGCCACTGCCTGCTGACATAACAGTTGCTGCTTTTCATCCATCAGCAAAATCATCTCAGCAAACCGTCCTGGCTGGAACGCATAGGTTCTGGTGATGTCAGCAGCATAACCGTTGTAATCGGCACCCGCGTCAATCAGAAACGACTTCAACTGGTCTTTGGCGATCCGTTGATGACTCTGGTACTGGTAATGCAGTACCGCCGGGTTTTCATTCAAAGCAACGATGTTTCCATAGGGCATTTGATTTTGCCCCTGCTGACAGGCCTGCAGGTAGGCCATGTTGATTTCAAATTCTGACAAGCCATCATAAAACGCCTGTTTGGCTGCCGCATGACCTTTCAGTGCCAGTTCATTGGCCTGACCGATGCAGTGAATTTCATAATCGGTTTTTTGAATCCGGGCAAAGTGTAAATGATGCAACAGGATTTCAGGGTTGGTGTCTTTTTCCGCCAACGGCTGCAATTCATCAGCACCAATCCAGGCATGATTGTCTTCGGCCGTAAAATCTGGTAACTCGCGGTAATGACCCACCACGCGGACATCAAAATAGCGGGCCCATTTGTCCTGGCTGTTGTCGACCACTTTGTGCCAGAAGTCAGCCGGCTGATGCAAATAAACGATGGGTTGCTGTCCAGGCTTAAAGTGCAACACACTGCTGGTCACATGGGGCACCGGTACCCACCACTTGAAATGTGGATTGATGCTGTGTGGCGGCGCCATGTCGTCCAGAAAGTTGTTTTCCGGATGTCCCGAGTAGATCCACAGTCCATCATAACCAGTGGCTTCCAGGGCCCGGGTGGTCTGATCGATGAGGTGGTCAATGTGTTGTTTAAATAAGCTCATGGGTGGTCTCTGTTTTCGAGGTATGAAAAGATTGTATGCAATGGCTTTCAGATGTGAAAGAAGTTTTTGCTGTTTGCCGTGGTAGTCGCCTGTAAGGTGGCCAGGTCACGGTCCAGGTGTTCAGCAATGAAAGCCGCAATGTGGGGTAAAAACCTGGGCTCGTTACGGCGGGTCTTGGGCTTGGGCCGCAATGTTCTGGGCATCAGGTACGGGGAATCTGTTTCGATCAACAAGCGGTTTTCTGGTATCTGGCTGACCAGTTCCAGCAGATGCTGTCCGCGACGCTCATCACAAATCCAGCCGGTAATGCCGATGTAACAATCCAGGTCAAGATAATCATACAAAGCCTGCTGATTATCGGTGAAACAATGCACCACCACATTGGCCAGTTCATCCCGGTGCGCTTTGAGCACAGGACCAAAGTCCCGGTGCGCATCTCGCTGATGTAAAAACATCGGCAAGCCACTTTCAATGGCCAGTCTGATGTGCTGCTCAAAAGAGAACAGCTGGGCTTCGCGGGGTGAAAAATCCCGAAAATAATCCAGACCTGTTTCTCCCACTGCAACCACTTTTTCATCAGCCAGCAAGGTCTGAATCTGATCCAGCGTTTCTCCATTACAGTCAGCCGCATGGTGGGGGTGAATGCCGGCGGTCGCATAACAACAATCAGCATACTCATGCGCCAGGTTCCTGGCTTTTTCTGAACATGCCGCATCAGATCCAGTGATGATAAAAGCCTCAACCCCGGCCTTTCGGGCCTCATTGATTACTTCATCACGGTCTTTATCAAAGCTGTCATGTGTCAGATTTGCACCAATGTCTATCATCATTCATTTCCAATTCAGTCAGGGTCAGTAATATATCAAGCTATACTCACCACGCGGAGATTTTTATGAAAAAAACGACCTTATTACTGATGCTGATGCTGTGCAGTATGCCCAGCTGGTCATTCACTCCCGAATCAGGGCTTTACTGGAACAGCGATGAACCTGGTTCTGGCTATAACTTTGAAATTCAGGATAATTTTTTCTTCGGTGTCTTCTATGTTTATGATGACCTTGGCCTGCCATACTGGTACACCACCTCAGGATTCATTGATGGCAACGCCTTTTTTGAAGGTGATTTGTACATCAGTGAAGACGGCCCGTGTCTGGCTTGTGACTGGCAGCCTGCAACCACGTTCGACAGCGGCCTGGGTAAGGTAAGGATTGACTTCCTGACCGAAACCACTGCCACCATGGAATTGCTGGGGCAACAAATATTCATTGAACGATTTAATTTTTTCCTGGGCAATGAACTGGACAAGATGCGTGGCGAATGGCAAGTGGTCATGGATGCATCTGAATACACCGATGGCAATCCGTTTTATGGGGATGTCCTGGTGTTTGAACAATCTGAAAGGATACAGGGTGTGGATATGGTCACCGGCTGTCGCGCTGAGTCAACTGTCTACTATGTGACCTGTACCGATGATGCCAGATTTTATAACAGCATGGCGGCAATTTATGATCCAGTCAATGAACGCCTGGAAATCGTTGTCGATGACGATGATGATCATTGGTTACTGTATGTGGTTTACACCGGTACCAGACAGTTTGATGGTGCTGCTTATTACTATGAAAAAGGCACCGATCCTTTGGTAGATATTGAAAATGGTTACCTGACACGTGGCTTTCGCAGTGCCAGTAAATCATTCATTGACAGTGGTGTCGGACCCAATAAAAAAACACCCGCAACCAATCAATCGGCACCCAGAAGTGTTGGCTTACCACACGTGCACGGTCAGTCTGGCAACAAGTCGAGCAAAAGCGAAAACTCAACGTCAAACCGCGAATTACTGGAAAATTACCTGTTACAACAGGTTGCCAGGAAAAAAGCCGCTCAACCTTAATTCAATGAAAACCTGAAACCAGCCGGTGGCCTCAGTCACCGGCTTTTTTTTGGTCTGTTTGACTTTGGTCAATTAATCACAGCAAGTGGTTTGCTATTCTTTCCTTAATCCTTACGGCAAAAAAATTATGCGAAAAAATGAAACCATCAAACACATCATGAGCGACCAGGTACAAAGTGTTCAACAAGGCCAGAATCTCAGTGATGTATATCAGATCATGAGCGAACAGGGCGTTCATCACGTTCCCGTACTTGATAAGCAACAACTGGTTGGCCTGGTTAGTTTCACCGACCTGATGACCCTGAATTTCAATCAAACAGGCTGGGGCGAACAAGGTTTGGCACAGATGATCGACCAGCAGTTTTCCATTGCCGACATCATGTCTACCCAGTTGACTACCCTGAACACCGGTCAATCGATCCGTGATGCCGTTGAATTGCTGGCCGATGGTGGCTTTCATTCACTGCCAGTGGTCGATGAAGATCAGCAGTTGGCTGGTATGGTGACCAGTACCGACCTGATCCGTTATTTGAAGGACCAGTACTGATGAACACCTTGCATGATGTCCAGTTACTGGACGAATTGAAACAACACTTGCTGGATGAAAAACAGAGACTGAGTGATTTGTTAACCAAAACGCAGCGCCACCTCAGACGGACTGAACCATTGAGCGCCGATTTTGCTGAACAGGCCATTGAAACAGAAAATGATCAAGTGGTAGAAGCCCTTGATCAGGAAGCTCAGATTGAACTGTCACAAATCAACAAAGCGTTACTGAGGATGGAAGAAGGTCAATATGGAGACTGTGTGGTCTGTGGCAACCCCATAGGCAGCCAACGACTGGAGGCCATTCCTCACACGCCATTCTGTTACGCCTGTGCCAGTGCCAAATAAGCCTGATCAGGTCCTCTCTGTGACCTGATCAGGTTCAGTAAAAGACCGATCAACGCTTGTCTGGTGGGTCCTCCAGTTCTTCAATGCCCTCATCCAAACGCCAGTCTTTGAGTACCGGGCGATCAATGTGGCGGGTGTTGTAAGCCAAAAATACGCCGGTCAGGAATCCAAACATATGTGACTCCCAGGAAATACCCGGTTGACCAGGAAAAATTCCCCATATGATATAACCATACATAAAAGCAATGGCTATGGATATGCCAACTGACTGGATGTCTTTCTTCAGGAAGCCACTGACAAACAAATACGATAGCAGGGCGTAAAACAAGCCACTTGAGCCTATGTGATTCACATTCCGGCCAAATACCCAAACCAGTAAGCCGGTGAGTAAAATGCTCCAGATCATCACCCGGCTGGCCACTTTTGGATAATTGCCAAATAAAGCCACTGTGGCCACAAACACCGGTAAACTGTTGTCAATCAGATGCGGCCAACCACTGTGAATAAAGGGCATGGAGATTAAACCGAGCAGGCCCTCCAGGGTTCTGGGTTTGTTACCAAACTGCACCAAGGGAAGAACCTGAGCCAACAAGAACAACAGCCAGATGGCCGCCAAAAAGATCAACCCGAGGCGAAACGCTTTGGGCCATTGTCTTCTTCTCTTTTTCGCGTAATCCGGGTCGAGATGAGGAATCTTCATGGCACAATGGTGTAGTTAAAACTGTTAGGTTGGGGCATCAGCCGGGGTTTCAAAGGACTCAATAAAACTTTTCTTCCCCATCCGGGCGGTTTTTAAAACGTTTGTGCAGCCACAAGTACTGATCTGGTGACTGCCTGACCATGTCTTCTATGCCCTGATTGATTCTTTGGGTATCCAATACCGCATCCTTGCCGGGAAAATCAGCCAATGGTGCTGATAGGGACAGCTGGTAATAAGGTTTTTCCGGGATGCGTCTGACTCCATAAAACATCACCTGACAACCACTGATACGGGCCAATTGATGGGTGGCTGTGATGGTCGATGCCGGCACCCCAAAGAAATCGGCAAACACTGACTGACCGCGCCGGTAATCCTGATCAGGCGCATACCAAACGATGCCACCGGCTTTCAGGCGTTTCACAATGCCTTTTAATTCATCCCTGGTGAACATTTGGGTGGCGTATTTCAGGCGGGACTTGCGAACCACGTACTCCTGCACTCGATTTTTGTGCGGGCGGTATACCCCAGCCACCGGAAACTGTTCGCTGATCACCCGACCACCCACGTCCAAAGCCGTGAAATGTCCTGAGACCAATAAAACACCCTGCCCCTGATCAAGGCATTTTTGCAGGTGTTCCCGACCTTCAATGTGCAGTTGATCAAAAGGCTGAGGAGAGCGGTTAAAAAATGTTCGCAATGTCTGGCTGACCATCATGCCGGTTTCCCGGTAATTCCGTTTGATCAACTGTTTATGTTCTGCCTGGCTTAATTCCGGGAAACAAGCCAGCAGGTTTTTGCTGATGACTTTTCTGCGCAAACGAAAGACCACCCTGATTAACCAGCCCAGACCTGCACCCAACGACATCAACAACCGGTATGGCAAATGTGCCAGCAGCCACAAAAAACCATAGATCAGCCAGGAAAATGGCTGGCTCAGCCAGCCAGGTCTGGACGGTGGGCGGGACATTATTCGATGACCAGACCGGTGCTTTGCTCATGCTCCCCGGCAGTGACCACCAGTTGATATGTTCCGGGTTCGATGAACGGTGGATGACCCAGGCGTTTTGACTCAGCATAAGGCACCTCAGCCAGATTCACCGGGCTGATTGAATCTGCAGACTCATCCTGCATGGCTGCCAATGCGTTTTGTTCAGCAGCTATTGCCAGGGCTTCATCCACCTGGTGATTCCAAAGCCACTGATTCAATCCACGTCTGGCATCGATGGCTACGGTCAGGTAATCCGAGCCATGCTCATCTTTGATGCTCAGTTTAACCGGACCTGCCTGAGCTGACCAAAAATAGATCGGCAGACTGTCTTGCCTGTCATCTGTATAAGACCAGCGGAATGGTTTGCTGTTCCAGGATCGACTGGCTTTGATTTTATCAATGGCAAACACATGCAAATCAGAGCCCCGAACATCATCTGTTAAGGCCTGCAGGGGCTTCACATCAGCAACAAAAACACTGCGGCCATGGGTTCCCAGCACCAGTTCCTGTTCACGGGGGTGAACAATCAGATCATGTACCGGCACCGTCGGCAAATGATTGCCCAGCATCTGCCAGTCCTGACCCTGGTTCAGCGAAACATAAATTCCTTTGTCAGTTCCCACATATACAATGTCTTTGTTTTGAGGGTCCTCTTTCACAACATTGATGGTTTCGTTCGGCAAGCCCTCACTCATGTCCTGCCAGCTGTTACCCAGGTTTTCAGTTTTGTACAAATATGGCTGAATATCATCATTGCGGTAATTGTTCAAAGCCAGCCAGGCGCGATCCGCTTGATGGGGTGATGCCAATACACGGCTCACCCATTTACCTTTGGGCAGGCGTTTGCTGACTTTTTTCCAGTCATCTCCACCATTGGTGGTTACCCAGACCAGGCCATCATCGGTACCCACCCACAATAATCCAAATTTAAGCGGTGATTCGGACAAACTGGTGGCAGTGGCAAAGGGCACATCTCCGCGTTTCTCCGACTCCGTCAGGTCACCACTGATGACAGTCCAGTCATCGCCCTTGTTCATGCTTCGATAGACCCTATGGCCGGCATAATACAGGATGTCTTTGTTATGCGTTGACATCATTACGGGGGTGTTCCAGTTTTTGCGCAATGATTCATCACCCACATAATTGGGCGGTGTGATGCGTTTGGGCGCTGCTGAACTCAGACGGAAGGAGTTGCCAAACTGAAACCCAACGTAAGTCAGTTTGTCATCGTCATCAATGTTGACATGCATGCCATCACCACCAAAAATCTGTTCCCAGTCTTCACCCTGGTATCGGTTGTTATGCCACAGGTTACGGCTGGACCCTTTGAGGGTACCGTTATCCTGCAAACCACCATAAATGTTGTAAGGCTGTTCCATATCGACGGCTATGGTATAAAACTGTCCAACCGGCTGTGCGTCAATTTTGCGCCAGGTTTGTCCACCATCAAAACTTTCATCAACTCCACCGTCATTCCCAACCATGATGTGATTACTGTGTTGAGGGTTGATCCATACCGCCTGAATATCAGCATGAACGGTTGAATCCCAGGCAGAAGCCCATGTTTTGCCGCCATCGGTGGATTTGATGAATGGGACACCCGTGGCATAAACAATGTTGGCATCCTGCGGGTCTGCTTTCACTTGACCAAAATAATAGCCGTAAGAAAAAACCACCTGTTGGATGTCTTCTTCATGGGTCCGGTAAAAACGCTCGCCGCCATCATCTGAACGGTAAATTTCCAGCGACCTGATGTCTACATTGAAGAGGTTGTCATTGCCATCTGCCAGTTCATCAATCAATGACTGCGGGGTCATCTCATCATTTTGCACCTGTTCAATCACCTGTTCTGCTTTCATCTCCGGCGGAAAGTTGTTGCCCCGCAAAAACGCCTCAACGGCCTTGATGTTTTGTTTTAGGAAAGTGTCTTTGTCCATGTTTTTCAATCGTTTGGCTGTGACCGCCTGATCGCCCAGGTCCCACTCTGCTTCTGGCAAAGGGGTTTGGTTGTCAATCGACACATACAATACGTCAGGTGCACTGGCTGAAACTGTCAGGCCAATGCGGCCGGTGTATTGGTCTTGAGGCAAACCATTGGTCAGCCGGTGCCAACTGTCTCCGTCATCCGTGCTGCGGTACACGGCGCTGCCCCGGCCACCTTCAACAAAATTCCATGCTGAACGTGAACGCTCCCAGGAAGCGGCATACCAATGACCGTTGGCCGCAGGCACCACATCTATGAAACCAGTCCAATCTTCGCCCTCAATCAGGGTTTCCCAATTTTGACCACCATCATTACTGCGATACAGGCCCCGCGCTCCACCTGTGGAATAAAGCTTACCCAATGCCGCCACATATACACGGTCTGAATTATTCGGATCAACCACAATCCGTCCAATGCGGTCGGTGTCACCCAACCCCATGTGTTGCCAGGTCTCACCGCCATCGGTTGATTTGAACACCCCCATTCCACCATATGATGAACGTGATGAGTTGTTTTCACCGGTACCCAGCCACAACACGTTTGAGTGATTGGGGTCAATTGCCAGAGAACCCACAATCTGGCTGGGCAGCTGGTCAGTGACCGGCCGGAATGTATTGCCATTGTTTTCACTTTTCCATACCCCACCTGAAGCATAGCCGACATAAATCACATGAGGCTGATCAGCCGGCCTGATGACATCCACTGCCCGGCCACCCTGAACCACCGGCCCCACATTGCGCCAACTGATACCAGAAAACGGGGTGTTTTGCCGGAGGGTGGTGTGGTCCTCCCAGGAAGCCTGTTGGTTTTTATGGCTTGAAGGGGTGACCGCGCCCCCCCATATTGAACTTAATAATAACGACAGGGTCAGTAAGAATTTAGGCAGTTTCATGATGTGCTTCCGGTTAAATCGGCCTATAATTATGAGCCTTTGGATTTGCCGGCGCAAGTGAATCTGCCGGGCCGCGGGGAATTCATGACTTTAGCAACATGCCCGCCTGACTGACTGACCCTACAATGACATCATCATGACTGAACAACACAACTCACCCATCAAAAGTTTTTTTCAACTCTTCACCCGGCCTTTTGTGCTGATCGCCAATTTCACGCGTCACTTTTTGTTGTTGTTGGTCTTCATGCTCATTCTGTGGTTTTTTATTGGTGGAACACGAGTCACCCTGAAAGATAACACCGCCCTGGTGATTGCACCCAAGGGGTTTATCGTAGACCAGTATTCAGGTGACCCCCGCTCTCAGGCGATAGACAATATCCAGGGACGTGACATACCGGAAACCCGTCTGCGGGATATACTGAAAGCCATCAAAATGGCTGCCACCGATGAACAAATTTCTGCACTGGTGATCAATCCCGATTACATGTGGGGAGCCGGCATGGCCAACCTCCGGGAAATTGAACGCGCCGTCGATGACTTTCGTGCATCCAGCAACAAGCCGGTGATTGCCATGGCCACCAACTTATCACAGGGTCAATATTACCTGGCCAGCCTTGCAGATGAAGTGTTGATGGATCCCCAGGGTTTTATTTTTCTCCAGGGCTTTGGCTCGTATCGTAACTACTTCAAAGAGGGCTTGGATAAACTGGGTGTAGATGTCCACCTGTTCAAGGTGGGTGAATATAAATCAGCCGCCGAGCCTTATGTCCGCAATGACATGTCTCAGGAAGCCAAAGAGGCGGGCTTACATTTCATGAATGACCTGTGGGAAACTTATTTAAATGGCATTGCCAACCGGCGTGAACTGTCAGTTGAAACACTGCAGGAGATTGTTGATCAACAGGCGCAAAAGCTGATTGAAAAAAACGGCTCAGTGGCTGACATGGCGCTGGACAACGGACTGGTTGACCGCATCATGAAGAAATCATTCATGCACAAACGCATTGCCGAAGTCAGCTCATTTGACGATGACAACAACCTTTTCAGGGGTATTGCCTTTGAAGACTATCTGCAGACCGCCGATGATTCGATGCTGGATGCACAAAACCGAATCGCTGTGGTGGTGGCAGAGGGTACCATCATGGGTGGTGAACAACACCCGGGAACCATCGGCGGTGCATCAACCAGCGCATTGTTACAACAAGCCCGCCTGGACCGTTCGGTCAAAGCCGTGGTATTGCGGGTCAACAGCCCCGGTGGTGGGGTATACCCATCAGAACAGATCAGGCGGGAAGTCGATGCCCTGAAAGTGGCCGGCAAGCCCGTGGTTGTCTCAATGGGCAATGTGGCTGCTTCAGGTGGCTACTGGATTTCAATGACGGCTGATGCCATTTATGCCGACCAGGCCACCATCACCGGATCCATTGGTATTTATGGTTTACTGATGACCTATCCCGAACTGTTCAAAAAACTTGGAATACACACCGACGGCATTGGGACTACTAAGTGGGTGGGGGCATTCAGTCCGGATAAAGAACTCGACCCTGAGTTTGCTGAGTTGATTCAAAGCAACATCGAATATGGTTATGAACAATTCATCTCTTCAGTGGCTGCCGCCAGGGGGCTATCTGTGGAAATGGTTGACCGCATTGCCCGGGGCCGTGTGTGGACCGCCAAACAAGCTCATGACCTGGGACTGGTGGATCACCTGGGCGGCATACAGGATGCCATCAACGATGCCGTTGAGCGTGCCGGGCTGAACGACAATCACAGCGTGGTATGGGTAGAAGAACAACTGACGCTGACCGAACAATTGCTGGTTGACTTCATGGCAAAAGCCGCTGATTACATCGATTTCAGTACCTCACCGGGCCTGATCAATGTCCATCAGCTTTTACAGCCTTACCAGGCTGAATTGAATATGTTACTCGCTCAGCAACCCGGCCAGGTACTGACCATGGCACATTGCTTTTGTGACCTGAAACGACTGCCCTGAAAGCGGCTGCCTGGTCAACAGTGGCTCATTCACATAATTCTGACAGGCAGGCAGGTATATTATCATGCGAGTAATGGACATTTTATGGCTTAAACCCAACCAATGGCCCATTTGACACTGCTGGCCTGCATGCTATAATCACGCTCCCGTTGCTCATTTGAGGACGGAACTTTTGGATGCTTTCATGGTCAAATGGAGCATCTTTATATCCTGAATCACACGGGCTTTTGAGCCGTGTCAGATTGGAGCTAATTAATGACTGAACAAACCATAAAAAACTTACCAGTACCTTCGTTGACTGGCTCTCTGGAGTCTTACATCAACACCGTTAACCAAATCCCCGTCCTGTCTGTTGAAGAAGAACGTTCTTTGGCCGATCGGGTACGCGATCACAACGACCTGGACGCAGCCCATGCGCTGGTCATGTCACACCTCAGATTTGTGGTCTATGTGGCCAAAGGCTACTCAGGTTACGGACTGCCTGTGGGTGACCTCATACAAGAAGGCAACATTGGCCTGATGAAAGCCATCAAACGATTCGACTCAGACCACAAAGTGCGTCTGGTGTCTTTTGCTGTGCACTGGATCCGCGCAGAAATTCATGAATACATCCTGAAAAACTGGCGCATCCTTAAAGTCGCTACCACCAAAGCCCATCGCAAGTTGTTTTTCAACCTCAGAAAGAACAAAAAACGCCTTGGCTGGTTCACCCAGGATGAAGTCAATCGGGTCGCCAAAGACCTCGATGTCAGCCCTGAAGTGGTGGTTGAAATGGAATCCCGTCTACACGGCCAGGATGTGTCTTTTGATCTTCCGGTGGATGACGACGAAGACAGCAATTATTCTCCACAGGCCTGGCTCACGCACTCAGGGCCAACTCCTGAGGCGAACATGATCAAAGAAACCGAAGCCAGCAAAAACCACAATGCCTTGTTCAAAGGGCTGGATAAGCTGGACGAGCGATCACTGGACATCATCCAAAGTCGCTGGCTGGTTGACAAGAAAGCCACCTTACAGGAATTGGCTGGTAAATACGGCGTGTCCGCTGAGCGCATCCGACAGTTGGAAGCAGTGGCTTTGAAAAAACTGAAAACCCAGATGGTTGCCTGAAACCACTGACTGTCAAATAAAAAAGGTCGCTGGATGCGGCCTTTTTTTATGAAAACTGTAAATCAATCTGTTGTTGAGCACTGGGTTTTTGGTATTGAATGCCCAGACCCAGCAAGCGCACAGGTCTGCCCTGACGCTGCCATGCTGTTTTGATCAGTTGATGGAATACCCTGAGACTGATTTCCGGATGGATTTTTTGTGCCGTGGTGGTTTCAAAATTCTGAAACCTGACTTTGACATACAAAGCCTTGATGTCGTTTTGCTGTTTGCGTTGTGCACGTTCATGTCGCTTGACCAACACTGCAAACAATCTGCTGACTTCAGCCTGACAAACAGTCAGGTTTGGCAGATCATGCAGGAACGTGTCTTCCACACTGATTGACTTTCGTTGCGAATGGGTCCGCACTGGACGCTCATCCATGCCGCGACACAAGTCAAATAAGCTTCTACCAAAAACCCCGAATCGCTGCATCAGCTCTGCCTGACTGAACGCCTGTAAATCACCACAAGAGTGAATGCCCATGTCATGCATTTTGGCGGCGGTTACTTTGCCTACCCCATAAATTTTTTTCACCGGTAAATCCACCATGAAGGCGGCCACCTGTGAGGGCGTGATCACAAATTGTCCATTGGGCTTGTTCCAGTCACTGGCAATTTTGGCCAGAAACTTATTCGGTGCCACTCCAGCCGAAGCAGTGAGTTCATGAGCGGCATAAATCCGTTTTCTGATTTCCCGGGCTATCAATGTGGCGCTGCCCTGAAACAATTCTGAGCCGGTGACATCAAGAAAGGCCTCATCCAGGCTCAGTGGTTGAATCACTGAAGTAAACTCACGAAAAATGTTTTGTATGCCTTTGGATTCCTGCTGATAAACCGCCATGCGTACTGGTTGTATGATCAATCCAGGGCATTTCTTCACCGCTTGTGCCATGGGCATGGCTGAATGAACTCCAAAAGCCCGGGCTTCATATGAACAAGTGGCCACAACACCACGTTTATCGGGCTGTCCACCCACCGCAATGGGCTGACCTTTTAAATGGGGGAAATCACGGGCTTCAATGGCAGCATAAAAACAATCCATGTCCAAATGGATGATTTTTCGAACCGCAGGAGTCATGACCGATTGATTCAGAGGCGTTCGTCAACCCATTCGTCGGGCAACAAACCCTTCAGGTCAAACAGGATACCACCGGGCTTGAGGTAACGGCGCGGATTGTCCGTTGAAAACTGACGATGTGGCACCGCCACCACCACCAGATCATATGTTCCATCAACTGGTTCAGTGGTGAAGTTCAGGTCAAGTCCAGCAACATCTTCCTTGCTGACCCAGGGATCATATACTTCGGTCCGTGCATGGTAACGATTCATTTGCTGAATGATTTCAATAACCCGGGTATTGCGCAGATCCGGACAGTTTTCCTTGAATGTCAGGCCCATCACCAAAATCCGGGCATTGACCACATGCTTCTGTTTGAGTGCCATAAGCTTCAGGATCCGTTCACACACATAAGCGCTCATGTTTTCATTGATCCTTCGTGCGGTGGTGATCAACTGGGGGAAGTAACCTTTTTCCTGCGATTTATGAATCAGGTAATACGGATCCACACCAATGCAGTGCCCACCGACCAACCCTGGGGTGAATTTAAGGAAGTTCCATTTAGTGGCGGCGGTCTCAATCACCTCAAGCACATCGATGTCCATTTCATGAAACATCATGGACAATTCATTCATGAAAGCAATATTGATGTCACGCTGAGTGTTTTCAATCGCTTTGGCCGCTTCTGCCACTCTGATGGAAGGCGCCAGGTAAGTGCCCGCAGAGATGATTTTCTGATACAGTCGATTCACCCGATCAGCGGTTGTTTGATCGGATCCAGCCACCACTTTGGTGATGCTTGATAACGTATTGATCGGGTCGCCGGGATTGATGCGTTCCGGTGAGTAAGCCAGATAAAAATCTTTACCCAGTTGCAGACCACTGATGGCTGATAATTCAGCCGCACAAACCCCTTCTGTGGCACCAGGATAAACCGTGGACTCATAAATCACGGTGTCACCGGCTTTCATCAGTGCACCCACTGTTTTGGAGGCCGCAATCAATGGCGTCAGATCCGGGGTGTTGTTGTCATCCACCGGTGTGGGTACAGTGATGATGTAATGATTGGCACCACTCAGTTCATCAGCCTGGCTGACAAACCGCAAGCGCTCTGCTGATAGCAGTGACTCAGAACTGACTTCGCGTGTGCGGTCCTGCCCCTGACTTAATTCAACCACCCGGGTTTCATCAATATCAAAGCCGATCACGGCATGGTGTCGGGCAAAAGCCACTGCCAGGGGCAGTCCCACGTAGCCCAGGCCAATGACCGCGATGGTGATGTCTGAATCCTGCTCTGTCATGATTCAGATGTTGAAAGCAGGCAGTTTTTGCGGAGTCAGCTGTTGTGACAACCGCACATAATCAGGTAAGCCATTGGCCTTGTATGGCGGGTAGGCTTCACCCTGAATCAAGGGTTGCAAATAACGCCGGCAGGCCTCGGTGATACCGAAACCGTCCTCGGTGATGTAATCCCTGGGCAGCATTTTTTCGACATTGGCCAAGTCTTTCAATTCGGCAACGGCAATTTCCCATTGGTATGGGTCATCCTGCAAACGTTTGATCACCGGCATCACTGAATTGCGACCTTCAACAGCCAGCTCCAGAGCTTTGACACCAACGGCATAGGCTTGTTCAAGGTCTGTTGCGGAAGCCAGATGCCTGGCCGAGCGTTGCAGGTAATCACTGATCGCATAGTGATATTTATAACCCAGCTCATCTCTCACCATGCTGGCAATCACCGAGGCCACACCACCCAGTTGGGCATGGCCAAAGGCATCTGTGGTTCCGGCATCTGCCAGAAATCTACCATCCTGATTACGCACACCTTCAGAGACCACCACAGAACAATAGCCATGGTTTTCCACCGACCACTTCACCCGTTGCAAAAATGCCTGCTGGTCAAAGGGGATTTCAGGAAACAATATAATTTGTGGCGGCTCATCATGGGTTTGGCCAGCCAAACCTCCTGCAGCAGCGATCCAGCCGGCATGCCGGCCCATCACTTCCATAATGAATACTTTGGTGGAGCTTTCTGCCATGGATTCAACGTCCAGACTGGCTTCCATAACCGAGGTGGCAATGTATTTGGCAGTGGTGCCAAAACCTGGGCAGGTGTCAGTCACCGGTAAGTCATTGTCAATGGTTTTAGGAACGCCTATACAAGTCACATCCAGACCCTTTGCTTTGGCCATCTGGGACACTTTGAATGCCGTGTCTGATGAGTCTCCACCGCCATTGTAGAGAAAATAGCCTATGTTGTGGGCCTTGAAAACTTCGATCAGGCGCTCGTATTCAGCGCGCTGGGTTTCCATGTCTTTCAATTTGTAACGGCAGGAACCGAAAGCACCTCCCGGTGTATGCCGCAATGCCGCAATTTCAGCATCACTGTGCTGTGCGGTATCAACAAGGTGTTCTCTGAGCACCCCAATGATGCCATTTTTGGCACCAAAAACAGTGCCCACTTCCGGGTTTTTCCTGGCCGCTTCGATCACCCCGCAAGCGGTGGCATTGATCACAGCTGTGACCCCGCCTGACTGGCAGTAGAGTGCGTTTTTCTTAGACATAAGTTCAATCCTGGCTGGTTATTAGCGGGTACGTATTGACTAAAACGTTCTGTGCGTGTACTGTAGCACGTTTTTTAGCACAACGACCCCAAATGAGGGTTTCACATCAATTCAGCCGGAAATTTTAACTGAAAATGGTGTCCATTGCATGACCTGGTGATGGCAATATGCAGAAATGAAAACACCTCAATCCGGGATCATCAACCTTTGTTTGATTAGAGACATTTATGAGAATAGTATTATTAGGCGCTCCTGGCAGTGGCAAAGGAACCCAGGCCAAACTGATTGTAGAACAACTGAACATTCCTCACATCTCAACCGGTGACCTGCTGCGCGGTGCCATCGCTGCCAAAACCCCGCTGGGACTGGCCGCCAAAGAAGTCATGGACAAAGGCGATCTGGTTTCCGATGACATCGTATTGGGTATGCTGAAAGACCGGGTAACTCAGGCTGATGCCGACAATGGTTTCATCCTTGATGGCTTTCCCCGCAATGTGGCGCAGGCAGAAATGCTGGAAGTCCTGCTCAGTGAACTGAACATGTCACTGGATCATGCTTTGCTGATTGAAGTGGATCCTGACGAAGTGGTGGCCCGCATAGCCAAACGAGCAGAAATTGAGGGTCGTACCGATGACACCGAAGAGGTGGTTCGCAATCGCCTGGAGGTTTATCGCCAGCAAACCGCACCTGTGGCTGATTTTTACAAAGCCCAAAACATCGTCACCGAAATCCTTGGCAAAGGCAGCATCGAAGACGTACATCACAGAATCAAAGCCGTACTCAGGTTCTGAACACCAACCGCATCACCTGACTCCTTTGTTGGGGTCGGGTGTTTCTGACCGCGTCACAACCGTGACGCAGAAGACCATCACTGCACCATCATCCTCCGTTTTGGTTAAAGCATGTCCGAAACGCTCGCACCAGGTGGCAAAATCCAGTTCCGCATGTTCATCAGTGACCGTGATGGATATCACGTCACCCGGCTTGGCACCTGCCACTGCCTGCTTCAACCTGAGCAAAGGCATGGGACACAACAGTCCACTGGCATCAATGTGAATATGAGCTTGATGATTCATGGCGTAGATTGTGGGGGCAGGTCAGGAAGGTTGCAAGTCCAGGCCGATGTTTTTTGATCCGGAAAGCAAAAGACCGTCGGGGGGGACGGTCTTTTTAGGCTTAGAGATCAAGAAAGGGGGAAAAGGGTGTGTGTGAGCCTGATCTCTAACTTGACTTTAAGTTTAATGATAATCAGAAGCATTTTTGTGAGCACCATCACAAAACGACAAAGGCCCTGAAAAAAACAGGGCCTTTGTCTGCATAAAAGGAAGAATGGGGATGATTTACATCATGCCGCCCATACCACCCATGCCACCCATACCACCCATATCAGGCATGGCAGGAGCGTCATCTTTAGGAAGTTCAGCAACCATACATTCGGTGGTGATCATCAGACCAGCCACAGAAGCGGCATGTTGCAGGGCACTGCGGGTTACTTTGGCAGGGTCCAGTACACCAGACTCAATCATGTCTACGTACTCACCGGTACCAGCGTTGTAACCGTAATTGCCTTTGCCTTTCTTCACTTCGTTAACCACCACTGAATCTTCTTCACCGCAGTTCTTAACGATTTGACGCAATGGCTCTTCCATGGAAGTCACGGCAATGGCAATACCCACGTTCTGATCTTCATTGGCACCTTTCAGGCCTTTGACTTCAGCCTGGGCACGGATCAATGCCACACCACCACCTGGAACCACACCTTCTTCAACGGCGGCTCTGGTTGAGTGCAAAGCATCTTCAACCCGGGCTTTTTTCTCTTTCATTTCAACTTCAGTGGCTGCACCCACTTTGATCACTGCCACACCGCCGGCCAGTTTGGCCACACGTTCCTGCAGTTTTTCACGGTCATAGTCACTGGTGGCATCTTCGATTTGTGCACGGATTTGATTCACGCGACCTTCGATTTCTGCCACTTCACCAGCACCGTCGATGATGGTGGTGTTGTCTTTGTTCACCTGAATGCGTTTGGCTGAACCCAGGTCATCCAAAGTGGCTTTGTCCAACTGCAAGCCCACTTCTTCAGAAATCACGGTACCACCGGTCAACACAGCGATGTCTTCCAGCATGGCTTTTCTGCGGTCCCCAAAACCCGGGGCTTTGACGGCGCAGACTTTAACCGTACCACGCATGTTGTTAACCACCAGAGTGGCCAGCGCTTCACCTTCGATGTCTTCAGCAATGATGAACAGTTTTTTACCGGTTTTAGCGACGGCTTCCAGTACTGGGAGCAGGTCGCGGATGTTAGAGATTTTCTTGTCGTGCAACAAAATGAATGCATCATCCAGATCAGCAGACATGGTTTCCTGGTTGGTCACAAAATATGGTGACAGGTAACCACGGTCAAACTGCATGCCTTCAACCACATCCAGTTCATTTTGCAGGCCTGAGCCTTCCTCAACAGTGATCACGCCTTCTTTACCCACTTTGTCCATGGCTTCAGCAATGATCTCGCCAACTGAAGTATCTGAGTTGGCAGAAATGGTGCCCACCTGAGCAATGGCTTTGGAGTCTGAACATGGCGTAGCCTGAGCTTTGATGGCCTCAACAGCCACGGTAACTGCCTGATCAATACCACGTTTGAGATCCATTGGGTTGCGGCCAGCTGCCACAGCTTTCAGCCCTTCGCGGACAAATGCCTGCGCCAGAATGGTTGCAGTGGTGGTACCGTCACCGGCCACATCGTTGGTTTGTGAGGCAACCTCTTTAACCATTTGTGCGCCCATGTTTTCAAACTTGTCTTCCAGCTCGATCTCTTTGGCCACCGACACACCGTCTTTGGTTACGGTTGGTGCACCAAAACTTTTTTCCAATACCACGTTACGGCCTTTGGGGCCCAAAGTGACTTTAACGGCATTGGCCAATACATTCACACCGCGGGCCATTTTGGCGCGGGCGTCTTCTGAAAATCTGACTTCTTTTGCACTCATTGTCTTATCCTATGATTCCGATGATGTCTTCTTCTTTCATGACGAGGTATTCTTCGCCATCAACCTTAACTTCGCTGCCTGAGTATTTACCAAACAGCACCTGATCGCCGGCTTTGACATCCAAAGCACGCACGTCACCGTTGTCCATGATGCGACCATTGCCCACGGCAACCACTTCACCACGTTGTGGTTTTTCTGTGGCTGATCCCGGCAATACAATGCCACCTGGAGAGGTGGTTTCCTCTTCCACGCGCTTAACAATCACGCGGTCATGTAAAGGACGAATATTCATGTATCGAACTCCTCAAATTTTAAAGTATTAGAACTAATAATGGTTTGTGGGCTATGGCAGGCTTTTTATCCACCATTTCCCGGTTGAAGTGTCATGTGGGGTTGTGAGTGTTTAATTCAAGTGTCTGCGTGGAGAATATCTGTTTTTTTTAGCAGTTTTTCTCAACCACACCATCAAGGAGCACTGAACAGGGCTTCGATAAGCAGAACAGAAGCACATCGGGTTTGTGCTAAAATGGCACGGTATCTATTGAAGACCATGAACAGGGAGACTGTCCTTGAGACTTAAAACGTTCACCATTAATTCAGGATTCTGGCTGTTTTGGCTTTGTCTGACTGCCCAGGCACAATCCTTAGATTGGGGCAACTCATGCCGTCAAAACCACCTCAGACAATGGCTGGATAATTGTGCAGACCAGGCAGATCAGGCCCTTTGTTTGCCACAGTACATCAGCCAGTACAACCACCTACCATTCGCTGCTGAACCAGTCACAAACCCACCGAACAAAGATCCCCGGTGGAACGCCTTACTGCAGGAGCAACCCTTGTGTGATGATTACGACCACGGTGAAGGTCAATTGATAGGCACTGTTCAGGCGCAAGCTTCTGTGGCTCAGGTGCTGGGCCAAATTCCAGCAGGTAAGGCGGAAGTGCATCTGGCCCTGACTTCATTCAATGACATTGATCTGCAACTGTACCACGGTGACAGGGCTTTGGTTGACAGCCAAAATGGATTGTTGAACCAGGCCACGCTGTCATCCACCCAATACCAGGGATTGACCATCACCTACAGTGGATATGCCGGCGACGAAACCAGCCACGGCAACGAATTCATCCACCTGTCAGGGATCACTGACAGTCCGTTAACCATTCAAATAATGGCACGCGAACCGGCACAAATAGAATTCACTTACCAGTGGGGACTCGACCCAACCCTGGGCGCCACCAGAATTGCCAATGACCGGGTTTTTGATGAATTGGCAGGGCGCAGTTCCATCCCCGGGGCCCTTGATCTTCGCGAAGTCAAATTCCTCATTAAAGACATCAGCACAAACCAACCCAGTGTGTATTTCATCAACGGCAAAAACGTGCCTTATCATATTGATTTTGCCTATGATGTCCTGCAATGGTATCCGGGCCTCAGCTTTGACCAGGCTTTCAGGGTGTTCAGCAGCAGCAGTTATTTTCTGGATGACCGGCAGCACCTGGTGGGTTCCGTGATGGCGCATGACCACCTGGCAGACCCATTAACCACAACCGATCGACTGTACACCTTAAACATGTGGCCCACTGACCCGGTTTCAGCCGAACTGATCACCCGGGCCCACCAACTCCTCAGCGCATACCTGCCAGCAGTTGACCCACCATTGGTGTATCACCTGGCCAGTGATACCCAGCTACACATATACCAGGACAATGCTGAACTGTTTGCCGATCGACTGGTACCGGTGATTGACAGTGAACGCCTGTTTGCCAACCAATCTTTCACGGCCATGAATGGGGGGGAAGGTTATGGCATACTGCGTATTGTTGGTGAAGGGGATGATGCACCATCGGTCAGTGATGTGGTGATTTTCACCTTTATTCCCAATGACCTTTCGCATGTGGCTGGCATCATCACCGATACCCCACAAACACCGTTGTCTCATGTCAACCTCAAAGCCAAACAAAACAACACCCCGAATGCCTATATAGCCAATGCCACCAGTCATCCAAACATTGCGCCGCTGATTGGCCAGCTGGTACATTACCAGGTCACTCAGGATGGCTTTTCTATTACCGCTGCCAGTCAGGCTGATGCCGATGCCTGGCTGGACGCGGTCAGACCAATCAACATACAAACACCATTGAGTGATCTCAGTGTGACCCTGCCAGCACGTCTGGACACGCTGGGACACCATGACTGGGTTCGCTTCGGTGCCAAAGCGGCCAATGTCGCAGAACTGGCCAAGGTGCTGGAGCCAGGCACTTACCCAGAGGGCTATGCCATTCCTTTTGCCACGTATCATGAATTCATGCAGTTGAATCGCTGTGAGGGCCTGGATGACGATGGTGTCACACCCAATGGCACGTTCCGTGATCTCTGCTCTGACCCTGATGATCCCGCTGGTCTTAGCCTGTACCAACAGATTCAACAAATCATGGATGAGCCGGGTTTCGCTGATGATCCCAATGAACGGGCAACCAGGTTATCGGCATTCCGCAAAACCATCCGCAAAGCGGAAGTTCCCGCTGAGATGGCTGAATTACTTGAAACCATTCGTTATTTCTGGGATCCTGACGGTGATTTCACCCACTCCATCCGGCTGCGATCCAGCACCAACAATGAAGACCTGGCCGGTTTCAACGGGGCTGGTTTGTATGAATCCAACACCCATCACCCCGATGAAGGGTTGATCGCTGAATCGGTTAAAAAAGTCTGGGCCAGTCTGTGGACCGCCCGGGCTTTTGAAGAACGCCGGTTTTACCGGATTGATCATTTCCAAACCTATATGGGCGTACTTGCCCACCTCAGTTACGGCGATGAACAGGTTAATGGCGTGGCGGTGACCAAAAACATTTACGATCGCAATTGGGAAGGGTATTACGTCAATGCCCAATACGGTGAGATTTCTGTCACCAACCCCGAACCCATCATCACCTCCCAGGGTGAAGTCGCGGCCATTCCCGATGAATTTTTATTGGCCAGACTGGTGTCTTCAGAAACTGGATTCCAGTGGGTTCAACAATTCATCCGCCGTTCCAACGTGGAAACCGTATACGGAGCGCCGGTACCTACTCAGAATGTGTTGAATGATGATGAGGTCACTGAATTACGGATCGCCATGCAGCGCATACAACGTCACTTCAAAAACATATACCGGGGAGGTGACGATTTTGCCATGGACATTGAGTTCAAGATAACCGCCACTGATGACGGCAGCAGGGGACACCTGGAAATCAAGCAGGCCAGACCCTGGATTGATTGATTTCCATAGAACTGACTTTCAAGGCTGCTGATGGTGTCACCCATCTGTCGTCACGCTTCCTGACCGTTTTGTCATACCATCACCACGACTAAAAAGCAGAGTACAATGATGGAGATGAAACTGAACCAAAAACTGATGAAACGCCTGCGGCAGGAACGAGTATGGACTCAGGACCAGTTGGCTGAAATCGCGGGATTAAGCAAACGCACCATTCAACGCATAGAAAAACATGGCCACGCATCACTGGAATCAGCCAGGTCTCTGGCCGCTGTTTTTGAGCTCAGCACCAATCAACTAACCGTTCCTTCCCCTGCATCGCGATTACCCTTGGTGCTTAGCCTGCTCTTGATTCTAGTGGTCTTTGGTCTCATCCTGGCCACACCAGTGGCTGCTGAACAGGTGATGCTTAATGTGGTGTTGAAACAGCGGGATCTGGCATTGGCTGATGTGCATTTACTCAACGATCCGGGTGCTGCCAGCGAACTGAGAATTGATGATCATTTGAAGTTGATTTTCAAAGCGGTCAAAACCCCTTCATCTCAATACAGGATCAAGGTTCTGATCTATCAGGACAACGATGACCAGACGGTGCTCGCCGCGCCGGAAATCATCACCGACAGACAACAGTCCGGGGAGATTCATTTTGCTGACTATGTGCTGCAAATTACCCCGGACTGATCCACATAATCAGGTGCGCAGACCAATGCCTTTGTGCAAGATGTACCAGGAGATGAAACCCAGCAACAACACAAAACTGATGATGATCCCATAGGCCACCCCAACATTGATATCGGACACCCCAAGAAAACCATAACGGAAGGTGTTAACCATGTACAGCACTGGATTAATCAGTGACACCTTTTGCCAAAAATCCGGTAACAGTGAAATGGAGTAAAACACCCCACCCAGATAAGTCAGTGGTGTCAGCACAAAGGTCGGAATGATGGCAATGTCATCAAACTTTTTGGCAAATGCAGCGTTGATGAACCCACCCAGTGAAAACACCACCGAGGTCAATATCACTGTAGACAGAATGATCCACACATTGTGGATTTGAATGTCGGTAAAAAACAAAGAGATCAGGGTGACAATCAAACCCACCGCCAACCCACGGAATAAACTCCCCGACACATAACCGGCAAGAATGGCCCAATTGGGCATCGGTGAAATCAATAATTCCTCTACATGTTTGGCAAATTTAGCACCAAAAAACGATGACACCATGTTGCCATAGGAGCTGGTAATGACCGCCATCATCACCAGGCCGGGAACGATGAATGACATGTAATCAAAGCCACCCATTTGCCCGATTCTGGAACCGATCAGGTTGCCGAAAATCACGAAATACAGGGTCATGGTGATCGCAGGTGGCAGCAGGGTTTGTGACCAGATACGGATGATACGGGTGATTTCCTTGCGCATCAGGGTTTTGATGCCGACCCAGGTGGTTGAACTCATGATTGCGCTCCTTTGTTTTCGATCATTTTGACAAACAACTCTTCCAGACGGTTGGCTTTGTTACGCATTGAACTGACCTTGTATCCAGCCGCATCAAACACCTGAAAGACACTGTTGAGGTTCTTTGATTTCGGCACATCCATTTCAATCGTACAATCATCACGAATCTGCGCACCCAGTTCCTTAAGCAAACCGTCCTCAGGATGTCTGTCCAGGTCAAAAATAAACGTTTCAATGTCCAGGGTCTTCAGCAATTCTTTGATGGTGGTGTTGCGAACGATTTCACCATGGTCAATGATGGCAATGTTTTTACACAGTTGTTCAGCCTCTTCCAGGTAATGGGTGGTGAGGATGATGGTGGTACCCTGTGCAGCAATTTCTTCCACGAACGACCACATCGAACGGCGGATTTCAATATCCACCCCAGCAGTGGGCTCATCGAGAATCAGGATTCTGGGTTCATTAACCATCGCTCTGGCGATCATCAACCGGCGTTTCATCCCGCCCGAAAGACCACGGGAAACTGAATGACGCTTTTCCCATAACTGTAACTGTTTGAGGTACTTTTCTGTGCGTTCCATGGCCACGGATCTGGGTATGCCATAGTAGCCTGCCTGATTGGCAACAATATCAATGGGTTTTTCAAACATGTTGAAATTGAATTCCTGGGGCACCAGGCCAATCATGGCTTTGACCGCCTGTCGGTCTTTAACCAGGTCCTTGCCAAACACGCTCACTTGACCTGAAGTGGCGTTGACCAAAGATGAAATGATACCGATCATGGTTGACTTACCGGCACCATTGGGACCGAGCAAGGCAAAGATTTCTCCTGCCTCGACCTGCAGATCAACTCCCTTGAGGGCCTGCGTACCATCTTTATAAGTTTTCACCAAATCTTTAATTTCTAATGCGTTTTCCATCATTCACTCACTTGTGTGTTGATTTTTCTTACTCTGACCGTATATTGTGTGCATCCTTAACCAAGCAAAACCTGTTCCACATGGAAACTGAATACAAAAAATACATCTGTGTTGTCTGTGGCCTCATTTATGACGAAGCCGATGGCTGGCCTGATGACGGCATCGAACCCGGTACCCGCTGGGAAGACGTTCCTGAAACCTGGATGTGCCCTGATTGCGGCGTCACCAAGGAAGATTTCGAAGAACTCTGATCCGTTCAAGCGCCGGTTTTTTCTTCTGCCACCACGCACTGCATCAATTGATAATTGCGCCAGTGCGCCATCACCATCAGTGATCCACCCAGCACGAACAAGGCCGATTCGGTCAGGATACTGACCCGGTCTTCCAGCAAAGTGGCCACCAGCAAACTCAAAAAACCCAGCACAAACAAAGCGATCACACCTTTGTCGTGGTGCTGTTTCCAGCCACGGGTAAACGACCACAATGCGATACAACCGATCACGGTCAGCCATACCCAACCATGTCCCAGGTGGGCCCAGCCAGGCACCACCGCTGAGACACTCAGCAGAATGGGCAGCAAGGCACATTGTATGGCACACAAGCCAGACAGCAACATACCCAGTTTATCAGCAACAGATTTCATGCGAGGGGGTTGTGGAATCTCAAAAATGATGATGATACCAGATATGGGTTTAATCTGGGCAGTCACAAGACCCGTGAACCATTCTTTTTGTGTCAGACTTCACACCGCTGACTTTAGGTGGTGATACAATACCGTTTTTGCGGTGAAATCCCGATGAATGCCAACCATTATCCCAACGAAATTGATCAGTTTGATTCACAGGGCGCCTTTTGGTGGGACACCGATGGCCCATTCAAAACCCTGCATCACATCAACCCGGTCAGATTGAATTACATTCAGGCGTTCACTGCTCTGTCCGAAAAACATGTGCTGGATGTCGGTTGCGGTGGCGGCATCTTGTCCGAAGCGCTGGCCCGGGCTGGTGGCCATGTGACGGGACTGGACTTGTCCAAAACGTCACTACAGACTGCCAAAATGCACCTGTTTGAATCAGAATTAGAAATCAATTATCAACAACAATCCATCGAAGAACACGCCGCGGTCAATGGTGAACAATATGACGTGGTCTGCTGTCTTGAAATGCTGGAACATGTACCTGATCCACTCAGCGTCATCCGTGCCTGCCTGCAAGCACTGAAACCAGGCGGCTGGTTATTTTTATCAACCCTCAACCGCCATCCAAAAGCCATGTTGCTGGGGATTTTTGCCGCCGAACACCTGTTGCAACTGGTCCCCAAAGGCACCCACCATTTCGAGCAATTCATTAAGCCCTCCGAGTTGGTGAGGATGTTGGATGCACATGCAGTCACCGTTAAAGACCTTTGTGGTATGCGTTACAACCCCATGACACAAAGTGCAAGCCTGGACCGCCTGGATCTGGACATCAACTATCTGCTGGCGGCTCAGAAGCATGGCTGAAAAAGCCTTTGATGCCATTTTGTTTGATTTGGATGGTACCCTGATGGACACCGCCGTGGATATGATTCACGCCCTGGCCAGGCTCGCCGATAACCACCGGATCGATCATCAGCTGAACATTGCCGAGTACCGGCAATACATTTCCAAAGGTGCCGTGGCACTGGTGAAATCAGTGTTTAATGATCCATCAGCTGAGCGACTCGAACAACTGCGCCTGGAATACCTGGAAATATATCAACAACAACTGAACACCCACAGTCATTTATTCAATGGCGTGGCTGAGCTGTTGAGCCATCTGGATCAGACCGACACCCCTTGGGGCATCGTCACCAATAAACCCTCCTGGCTGGCCAGGCCCATCGTCGCCAACACCACCCAACTTGCCCGTTCACAAGTGCTGATTTGTGCCGATGAAGTGGGGGTGGCCAAACCCGACCCCAAACCATTGCTCACGGCTGCCGGACACATGGCACTGAACCACAGCAGCACCCTCTACCTGGGTGATGCCCGTTCAGACATCGATGCTGCCCACGCCGCCGGCATGCAATCCGGCATTGCCTTGTGGGGCTATCTGGCCCCGGATGACGAACCGGATGATTGGTTGGCCCATCACCGGTTTGAAACGCCCCTGGAATTACTCAAACACCAGAGTCCTGATAACACCAATTCATGACCGCTGGTTCACGGTGTTTCTGACGTGCTGTTATTGATGGTTGTGTAGGGCTTGGCATATCCTATACCATGACCTTCCGGAAATGTTCCACAGGCCAGGTTAACACCAATTATCTCAAACACTTCATTCAATACAGGGTCCCCATTGGTTGCCTCAGATTGAGGTCTTTACTCAAGAAAACATAGGACAGGACGTCTTCATCAAAAGACATCTCAAAGGCTGGACCTAACCGTTCATTTGAATTCATAACTGCGGCATAAATTAACACTCTATCACCTCATTTGAGGTGGGTGCGGGCCAACATAATTGGTAACGAGTCAACCGATTTAAGTGGAGAAATAAACAAATCAGACTGGAGTGATTCCGGGGGACCTGTGTTGGAGGTTTTAATAGACACATTCTACTTGCTGAGGATGTTTTCATGACCTGCGAAGATGGGTTCAAAAGTCACGCTTTCTAATTATGACTTCAGTTCAGAACCCACATAATACCGGCTGAGTTCAACGGCCGGTCCCTGCAAGTGCTGGGCGGTCACTCCATATAGCTACTTATCATGTAACTTCACAAAGCCATTCCAGCCGTAGATTGTTCACTGAATATTAAAGGTTGGTACATATCAAATGGCTTGGGGTATGGCCTCTTAAGAGGCTTCAGAATTAGCTTCTTCGGAAACACACATCTGAAGTGCACATCCACAGACACAACAACAGAATTCCTGATCGATTCTTCATGGCCACGTTTCCTTACTGATCATTTACGGAGGATTCAACATAACACAGCAACTGGTGTTTTCCCGCCGGGTGTTATTGAACAGCTTTCACTGGCTGAACGGTTTCAGCCGGAACATTTCCTCATGTATTTCTACGGCTTTTTGCACCACTTCAGCCGGGCTTTTCTGCCAGCTTTCCGGGTTGGCACACAAGCCAGCAATGATGCGGATCATCGCGTCTTCGCCCAGGCCAATGCCTTTTTTTTGAATGCCACCGATGTTTTGCGGATACACAGGGTTATTTGGGTGTTGCATGGGGTCTCCTCAACAATTTGACTGATGAATATTTTACTGATTCGACAAACAATCCCATGTGAAGCCTCTCAGAAAATCAATCCACCACAAATATGCTGATTTAACTCATTGAATATCAAAACCTTTTACCGGTAGTATGAAATCGGTAAGAAAGCTCAATGGCCTGATAAGTACTTTTATGAGCAATCAAGCTGTGCTGTGATTGTCTGTTCAAGACAGACCAGAGGCGGCAGCCTTTTTTTCGCCTGGCAAAAGCACTGCCGACTGTTCCATTGCCGGGCAATGAAGAGGAAGTAAACCGTGAGTAATAGCAAAACCTTAGATGTGAAAGTCAGCGATCAGGATTGGCAAAGAATGGCCAAACATGCGGGCATCCCGACTGAATAGTTAAAAGCCAAAGTGATGGACGCTTTGTCCTCACCTGAAGCTTTTCTGGCCAAAGCCACACCCACCAGTCCGGTGATCACTGGCCTGACCAATGGTTGAAAGCAGACAAGCCAGGAAAAACCAAACGGTCCGGCTCATTGAGTAAAGCCATTAATCATCAAAAATAACACCCAACAAGTCGGCCACTCAGCCAAACAAAGACGACAGAAAATCCAGTATCCCGCCAACCACTTCCATCACCCCATCAAATAAGGCCTCAAAAAAGCCCAACACCATGTCCAATGGGCCTTCACTCACTATCACACTGGTTACCCCAAGACCCAGTACACTGGAGGCCATCATCGAACCGGCGACCACATTAAAACCGGCAAAACTGACATAAATCAGCGCACCAATGAGCATAAAAGCTGAAATGGCTGAAATGATTCTTAACGGTAATGGTTTGGCTTTTCTGTTGCTCATTTTGATAGCTCCTGTCAGGTCTCTTGTTATTTGGCAGCCAACTCCGTACCACTGCCAACCTGAATTGTAGATGACTGCTGGTCTGACTGTCAAAACTCAAAATCATACATATTTACACATACTTATTGCCAAGCCTTCATTGTCTGCTTTGATGGCATCCAGGGCATTAATATGGTATAAAAATTATCAATGACGCTCAACCAATCCATGCCATGACTTTATCTGACATTGACCTGATCAATATCAGCCAGTTTCTCATCAGCTTGATGATGACAGTGGTTTTTTTGCTGGCCTGGAAGATCATGGAAAAAAAGACCTATGTGTTGATGTGGGCATTGTTCTATGTGTTTGCCGCCGTCAACGGTGTGCTCAATGCCATCAACGACGTCTTTCCCGACCGCAACCTTTATTGGGTGGTGGTCAATGCGGTGTCACTGCTCACTCAACTACTGGCATTGGCCGGCTTCAGGATGCGCGCCGGCAGAATGCCACTGACCCACCTGATACTGGGGTATTTTGCACTGGTCCTTAGCTTGGTGGTGGTGTTCACTTACCTGTATCCTCACATGGGACTGCGTATGGTTTTCATCCCGGCTTCGGGTGCACTGGTGGTGGTGGCCATTGCCCGGGAAATCTGGCGCACTGATCAAGCCCTGCGCACCGCTGAAATCAGCGCCATCGTGTTGTTCATGCTGTACGCCCTCGTCCAGGCCACCAGTGGTACCCTGGCGTTGTTACAAGGCGCCGAACGTGATGCTTATTTTCTCAACCTATATTCTCAGGTTAACTTCCTGTTCATGCCGGCTTTTTTTGCCGGACTTGGCTTGTTCACCTTACTGATTTTGGTTGA
Organism: Marinicella sediminis; assembly: GCF_002000055.1. Classification (GTDB taxonomy): domain Bacteria; phylum Pseudomonadota; class Gammaproteobacteria; order Xanthomonadales; family Marinicellaceae; genus Marinicella; species Marinicella sediminis. The sequence goes on from NZ_MVBD01000006.1 coordinate 171,967, forward strand.
TGACCTGGCCAGCAAACTCAAGCGGCAGGCCATCACTGACTACCTGACTGGTTTACTTAACAGACGTGGCTTCAAACAACAGGCCGACGCACTGATCAGGCAACAACACAAATCAAGTGACCGACTTGCGGTCATCGTGGCTGACATCGACCACTTTAAAAACATCAATGACCAATACGGCCATCAGATTGGTGACGAAGTCTTACAATACGTGTCGCGGGGCATGCGTCAGTTACTGTCCCCGCCGGCTGTCATGGGCCGAACCGGAGGCGAAGAGTTTGCGGTGGTGATACAAGCCAAAGACATCAGGGCAGCTGAACTTTTCGCTGAACACCTGAGGCATCAACTGTCTGAACAAAGCCGCAACACCAACCCTGATTTGCACATCACTGGCAGTTTTGGCGTAGCGATGATCAATGACAGCCTGGAACAGGCCCTGATTCAAGCAGACCATGCCATGTATCAAGCCAAAAGTGCCGGCCGCAACCGGGTGGTGGTGACCCACACCTGAATGATCACAGCCGGACCATCGCAACCTGTTCTGCGGACAGCTTATCATCGGCTGTTCCGCCGACTTGATCAGGCAAAACAGGTTGTGCACAGACATCGGTTTGGCCGCAGACCAGAAAGTCTTCTGTGAGTGTCGTCACTCGTTCATAGAGACAAGGCGGTTTAACACAATCAGCAAGCCTTGGTGTAGTATTCGCGGAACCGTGGCCTCTTCTGCATGATCACCTGGACGGGATAAATAGAGAAAATTACCTGGCGCAATTGCTGTCCTGCTAACCTGACATACCTGCATCCATACAGGCAAGCGACCGGAAAGATCATAGGAGAGCTGATGATCAGCTCGACCCGCCGACTTGGTTAGGCAGATCATGCAGATATGGCGGTTTGACGAAGTCAAGAAGCCATAATGGAATGATCGATAAGCCGTGAGCGATAGCGAATCAGAGCGTCGAACGCTTGATCACACGACATGATCGCCGAGGCCTCGGTCTCTGTTCCAGACGAGACCCTAACTCCTCCATCCGTAGAGTCGGCTTTCACTTTTGTCAGGAACAATAGTGAATGAAGTCCCAAGGTCATTCCTATACGACTGCTGGTTTTTGCAGCGCGAAAAAAAACATGCCTTAATGACGACTGTGTGAATGCAGTTGTTAGAGCCGAGTCTGGACCGGAGTCTGGATCGGAGGCCGGTAACCCAGGATCATTGCAAAGATGTGTTCATTTATTGGCTCAGAATAGCGTGGAATTAAACCTGGTATTTACTTGTTCGGCTTGCCCCATATTGAAATGACAAACGGGAACACCGCAAACAGCAGCAATGAAACCAGATAAGCTGCACCTGCTAATGAGTATCTGGATGTCACATATGTAACGATGGACATTTCCCGCAGCGCCAACACCAGTGAAAATTCAACCATCAACAAACAACCCAGGGCCATTACGCCCACCCACAGCAGTTGAGCCGGCTTCAGTCCATCACCCGCCAGGCCGACAATGTAACGAGCAACCACAAAACTCGCCAAAACCATCAGCGGGAATTCAAGCAATTCCGCCTGATCATCACCCAGTTGCGGCGCCACATAAAGCACCCTGATGGTGCCCAGCACAAAGCCAATTGTGAATACGATGGCAAAGTATAAAGCTGAATATTTGAGGATCTTTTTCATAAGCAGAATTAAATAAACCTGTTAAGGTATCCTGGCTGAGTGCATTTCATTCTAAATCATTGATTTGTGACATTGAAGCAATTAATGGCTGCTCTGTAACGCTTCACTGTTGAATGTTTGAAAAGGATAACCTGATGCTGACCGATGGTTATTGGGTGTTATTCATGAAGACTGAGCCATGCTTCTATGATCTGCCTAACCAAGTTTGCAGACAGAATTGATCATCTGCTCTCCCCGGCGCGTTGTCTTCAGTCAACGTTGTCGCAGGCCGCTGTTGCCAAATATCAGCACACATAAAGTTGGCTTGATTCAGCCGTTTAGCCAACCGGCTGTTGCTGGCGAAATTCCCGCGGTGTCATTCCGGTAAATTCTTTGAAAGCACGGTTAAAAGGACCCAATGAATTAAAACCACAATCATAAGCAACTGTAGAGATGGTGAGGTGCCGGGTTTCAGGGTTCTGAAAAATGTGCTTTGCCCGATCTATGCGATGACTGTTCAAAAAATGATTGAAATTTCGAAACTGCAGGTGGTTGGTTATACAACGGGTGATTTTGTATTCCTGCTCACCAAGCTGGTCGGCAAAATCAGCCACTTTCAGATTGACTGTGGTCAATAAATCATCATTCCCGATGGCCTTCTGGATGCGCCGGACAAGGCCTTCAACTGTATCCTTATCGGTCTCATGGGACAAGGCTTGTTGCAGTGGGTTTCTGAACCTGTACCAGACCACAACCCGACTGCCTGCCACGGTCAAGATGGCACAAGTGGTCAGCAGGGCTGATTTCCAGGTGGCCGCCACAGAACCGTCACCAGCACCTGATAACCATAGGATGGCAATACCAACCACCAGGCTGAACCCAGCGACAAACATCACCCTGAAGTGGCGCTCTGCGGAACAACGCAACCTGTGATAGCCCTGCAACACTTCCTTATAAATAAACACGATGGCCGTCACACAAATCATGGAAGCGGCATTACCAAACACCCGCCCAGCTTCTCCGGCAATGCCGGCAGGCCCCACAGGAATCATCAATGCCGCCAAGGCTTCAAACACAATAGCCACAGGGACCACAGCGAACATCCGCGGCCGCCAGTCCTTACGTCGGCGAAACAGCATACGACTGAGCAGCCAGAACCAGGCACAACCACCCGATCCGGCCACCACCAACACATAATAACTGAATCCGGAAGACATGTTGGTCATCCTGATCGCGGATGAACACAGGATGGACAAGGCAAAACTCCACCACACCAGGATCATTGGTTCAATCCGTTTTAAACGACCCAATAAATTGGCAGCGTACACCAACAAGGTTGGTGCTTTGTTATCCGGTGCCGGTTGAGTGGTGATGCGTCGCAATAGTTGATCGGTCCACATGATTTATTCCCATACACTTAGTTAAGGTCACTAAAACTGGTCGATTTCCAAAATGACTAGACAGGTGTCATCAAATCCCAATACTGAGCTGAAAGGTCCTCAAGACCAGACAACCGAATGACCATGATAACACAACACCTGCACAACACTGAGGAACAAGCATGACAATACAACAGACTTTAACTGCCGGTAGGCGCTCCCCTGTTTTTGCCACAAAAGTACTGAATGGTTCAGCCAAACTGTGGTTTTCAATCATTCTGGCCGGGCAGGCCATGTTCGCATTTTACATCGTTGCTTTTTATTATGCTGCCACCGCTGCCAATGAAATTGAACGATTCAACCAGGTAATGCCTGCTGGTTTTATCGCCGGTGAATTTTGGGGCAACATCGCCGTCATTGGCCACGTGCTGTTTGCCGCCATCATCACGGTCGGTGGCTTACTACAATTGATACCAGCCATGCGCAACAAATTTCCGGCCGTGCATCGCTGGAATGGCAGGCTGTATGTGGTCATTGCCATTGTCATGAGTCTGAGTGGCGCATTCATGATCATCACCCGGCATGACAATATCATCGGCGACTGGTTTGGGCATCTGACCCTGTTGATCAATGGCGCACTCATTTTGATCTGTGCCACCATGGCCTTTAAATGGGCCCGGCAGCGGCAGTTTAGCCGACACCGGGTATGGGCACTGCGGCTGTTTGTTGCGGTCAGTGGGGTTTGGTTGTTTCGGGTTGGATTGATGGCCTGGCTGACCGTGCATGGCAAACCGGTTGGGTTTGATCCCGTCAGTTTCACTGGTCCCTTTTTGAAGGTACTTTACACCCTGGTATACATCATGCCGTTGTTGTTCCTTGAGGTTTATCTGCGGGCTCAGTCCAGTCAGTCTGTGCGTCAAAAGCTGATCACTGCCACAGGGGTTTTTCTGCTCAACATCATACTCGCCGTTGGGGTTTTTGCCGCCATCATGGGCATGTGGCTGCCCAGGATATGAGCAACCACTGTAGAGCGCAGCTGATCAATTGAACTGACTGACCGGTTCTGATCTACAGGTCTTGAACAACAACCCTCCTGGTTGCTGTAAAGAAAACCAGATGATGTATTTGCAACCAGCAGGATGGAGCAATCCATCCTGCTGGTTATGCCGGTTTTACTGATTCATCCCTCACCTATCAAGACATTCATCTGTGTTTCAGGCATTTGAAGATGAGATGAAATCACAGTGACATTTTGAATCAACACAGTAACTTTCGCTGTGGATGCAAAAAGACATAATGATACGAAGAGTTATACCACTTTATTCATAAACTACCATATAAGATCTGCTCAATGGTTCCTGGCAAAGTGATCGTATAGCGGACTCTTTGTCCAAAAACAGGTGCTTGTTCTGTTGTTTTATGTTTTGTGGATAATCATCTCAACCGGAGCAATCAAACCACTGGCTATATTATCAACCATATTCTTGATTTTTGGGGCTGTGCTTGCTTGCATCAGAATATGAAGACCCAATGGGGGTGGACCCCCATTTTCCTTGGTTTTTGCGCGTAACTGTTTAAAGAACTCCATTGAAAAATCACGGCGATTGTTCTCTCTGAAGATTTCAAATCCGGCATCGCTAATGGCTTGTTTGTATTGAGCGGGTGTAGACAATTTACTGGTAGCACCTTCAGTCGCCCATGGAACGGGGTAAGTCAATTCACCATCAATTTGTCGCATAATGTCATAAACGCCGAAGGTTGTCCCGGGTTTTAGCACCCGAAAAATTTCGGCAAAAAGCGACGCTTTGTCTTCAATATTCATGCCCACGTGGAGCATATAACCTGCGTCGAATGAACCATCCTGAAAAGGCATCGTCAATGCACTGCCTTGTTCAAGCGTTACATATTTATCAAGACCTAACCAACCACACAGTACTTTTCCGGTCTCAATATACTCAGGTGACAGGTCGATTCCGGTGACCTGGTTTTTATATTGAGATGCCAGATATCTGGCCGCACCACCTAAACCACAACCCACATCCAATACGGAGTCTTGTTCAGAAAAATGAAGCTGATCAAACAAATGATCTGTTGCCAGGCGTCCTCCGATATGGAACTCATCGACTGGCGCAAGATCTGCAATGGTCACATCCCCAATTGTTTTACCGAGAACCGGGAGTGCTGCTTCTATGGCCTCAAGCAAACCGCCATGTAAATAGTGGTCTGATACAGATTTATCATACGACATAAAATTAACCTCCTGGTTTCTGATTCTGAACAAAACAGCTGCGTGTTTTCGGTTTTTTAGCGCTCCGTGTATGGATGCCTTCTCACAGAATACCAGACCCCAATACGCGTACGTTGTTTCTCATTGTAAGTCATTGATTTCTTTAAATGAAAAAAAGCCATGCTCATCAGGTGTCTGTTACGGACAAAAGATCGATCGCAAGGTGGGCAGGCCCTTAAGACTGCTTTGAATGCAGTTGTGGTGATTTGACGCAGTCAATATGCCTCATCATAATGATTGATCAGCCATTTGCTTATCAAAGAAAAAAACCTGACTAACCACCAGGATAACGACTGTATGGATAAAAGAAGTAAGCGCCGAGACTGGATCGGAGGCCGGTGCCCAAGATCACTCCTGGTGACATCTTCCTGGATCCTGTGTTCAAGACATGGCGAGGTTGACCATTTTGGCAGACACAATGAACATCACCCCAACCAAAATACCGATCAACGTGGCTTTGATCACGGCTCGTTTTTTGGAGGTTTTATCATGGTCTTTATTTGCTTTTTGTTCCTGGGTTTCAGTGCTTTCGTTTGTCATATTCATGGTTTTTGATGTTGTTTGTGTTGTTTGTGGTCTCAATTCTGTGATGGCAAAAACGTCAGCACCTACACCTGACCTGGTTGCTTGTGCAATTCACTCTGATTCATGTATAACATAACGCTTGAACTGCTGAGAAAAACATCTGGCGATCAGGGTTTTTTCGCGGGAAACATGTGGTTTGTCCAATTGATTTCATCCGGTGATGTCTTCTTGATACCATCAGCTTATTTTATACTGTTCGGGATCTCCCATCCACATGCGCAAAGAATTCCCGCGCGCGTCTGCTGTTTCAGGATCAGCCCCCAAACCGAGCAATGTGCGGACCGCTTGTTCCCGGTAAAACATGGCCGCGATGATCAGTGCCGTGCAACCTCCTGAGTCCCTGGCATCAATATCAGCTCCATTGTCTGCCAATGTCACGATGTTATCAGTCTTTTCAAAGTAAGCAGCCTCCATCAATGGCGTTTTACCATCATGGTCTTTGCTGTTGATGTCCGCACCATTTCTTATCAACAGACTCAAAATGTCCTGACCACATTCACCTGCCGCATCAAAAATCGCTGTGGTACCATCTTGCGGATCAACTTCGTTGATGTCAGCACCATATGCCAGCAACAGCTTGACACACGCTGTGTCACCAACTAACAGGGTTCGCCTGAGCGCTGACCAGCCATTTGCTTCGGGAATGTTGGATGGCTTTAACCCCGCCTTTAACAGGCGCTTAAGTTCCTCGTAATCGCATTTTTCCGAAGCAATCAGCAACTCGATCTGGGTGTTTTTGGCTTTCGTCATGAGTCCGTTTTTCTGGCTAACACTGGTTTTGCCGTACCAGACATGGCTGCAAAACGGCAACAACGGCTGGCGCTTTGTACGCCTGGTCAGCAGGCCTTGTCAGCATATCACAGCCGCGGAATCGGTCAATTGATTGTATTCAATGACCAGGTCATTCCCGCTACTGAATGTGAATTGTACTTTAATCGAATCATTTTCTTTCGTGTAATTGATACCAAGCAGTGAAGCCCCAACGTAATCAGCATGTTCCGAACACCGCACAGAGACCAGGCAACTTTCGAAGGAATGATTATCTGCTTGCTGAGGTTCCTGGCCTTGCCTCCAGATAACTGAATCACCCTCAAAACAGAGCGAATACCAAATCGCATTAAACTTCATGTTGGTGACATTTGCGGATTCAATAACCACAAAGCTTTCCTGATATTGCGTAAACACCAGGTCTTCGCAAACCTTATTCAGGATATCCGGTTCTGTTCCATTGATTTGGATCTGTTTCATCATTTTTCCTCATGTCTGCAAAACTCCTGTTCACAGGCTGCGGTGAAGGCACGAAGGGCCCAGGTCATGGAAACCCTGGCCATGCGATTTAACCTCCAGGCAACTCATCCCTGGCATGGATTAACAGACTGGCAATTTTTGTATTGTGTTCTTTTCCCGCACTCCTGCTCAACCCCATATTGACACTGGCTATGGTTGTCAGGTGTTTTAACATTTTATATGTGTCACAGCCTTCAAGCAGCAGCTTGACTGTTGATGGAACATAGCCAGCATACTCGTCATCCCATTCAGCTTGTTCATTGTAAACACCAATGGGGTCCCAGTCTTTCCACAGTATGCTGGCAACCCTTGTAGAGAGTTCTTGCTCCACTTTGTTCAGTTTTTTATTCATGATCAGTGGCGCCTAGCGATAAATATAAACGGTTTGTTGACCCGTTCGCTTGATTGACTGGTTAGCTTTATTTCCAAAATTCATGTGCTTCTGTTATTTTTTCTTTGATCAATGCCGGAGCCCGTTCATTGATGACTTTCTTGTATTCCGGGTCATGTTGCCCCAGTGCCAGATCATTCAATGAATGAGACTTCTATGGCATTTTATAAATCAGGATCAGCCTTTTTCAGGCTTTCTTCAATAAACCTAAATGCCTATTCAAATTCCATTTCCAACCTTTTGATAACTCTACTTCCACCCAACGCCTGAAGGCCCCTATTTCACAGTGAAGCATACCACGCTCATATTCATTAATCTCTGAGCAGGCGTCTGGAAATTGGGTTTTCAGCTGTATGAGGAAATCGTTCCGGTCCTTAATTTAATCTGCCAGCTTTGCCGAAAAATTACTGTTGCGCAATGCAAACACCGAAGTGAAGTTTTGTAAAAGATGTCTTACCTGACATGCTTGTTATACGCTGCCTTGTGTTTCAACCACCAAAATTCGAGAAGCGACTTTGGGGTGAGCTACATGTTCAGTACCTACAGATGCGAAGAATATATCGCCAACCTCCAGTATTGTTGATTGTTCTGAGCCATGTTCCCGATAGAACATTTCAACAACGCCGTCCAATACAACAAACACCTCTTCGCCCGTATTTATATGCCACTTATAAGGCTTGTCCGTCCAATGAAGCCGGGTGGTGATGCCATTCATATTCGCTATATCCAGCGCTTCCCATGGCTTCTGGGCGACAAACTCCTTTGCTCTGATGATTTTCATTTTATTCCTCAAATATTGATGATTTAGGTATACCAGGAAAGGCTATCTCTTAGAAAGATCATACCGCTGATTCAGACATTTACCACAATTAAATCCACCTGAATTTTCCCAGACCATTATTTTACATAACTTGCAGCGGTAACTTGCAGAGTAACTTGCAGTGGTAACTTGCAGGACAGGCACTCCCTAAGAAATATCATACGGTCAGTTCATACAATTGCCACAGCCAATTCCCTCTGAATTATCCAAAATCATGGTTTTAATCGGAGAAAACAATGGGATTAGCAAGGAAATACCAGATTTGCTATAAGGAAACGCCATATTACCATGTGGTCAGTCGATGCGTGCGCAGGGCCTTTCTGTGCGGTGATGACCATGCCTCTGGGAGATCATTTGAAAATAGGCGTAAATGGGTCGTTGAACGCATGAAATATCTGGCCAAACTGTTCAGTTTAGATATCTGTGCTTATGCTGTGATGGGCAATCATTTTCACATCGTTCTGAAAGTCAATAGCAACAAGGATTGGACAGATAAACGAGTGCTCATAGCTTGGGGAGGTTTGTTTGATTTACCAGGACCCTGTGAACGCTTTATACAAGGTGAACATTTAAGCAAACCTCAACTGGATTTTGTCACTCAAAAGACTCAAATTTATCTGAAACGACTGAGGTCCATCAGCTGGTTTATGAAGTGTCTTAATGAATACATTGCCAGACGAGCCAACATTGAAGATGGGTGCACTGGCCACTTCTGGGAATCACGCTTCAAGAGTCAAGCCTTGCTCGATGAGCGCGCTTTACTTACATGCATGGCATACGTCGATCTCAACCCCATTCGCGCCGCATTGGCAAAAACCCCAGAACAATCTGATTACACTTCAATACAGGAACGTATCAAAGACAAGAACACCAGGCTGATTGGGTTTGGCTATCATGATAATGATCTGCCTTTTTCACTATCAGGATACTTGGGGCTATTGGACTATTCTGGCCGATCAATTCTTGAAAACAAACGTGGATACATTCCAGAAAACCTGCCTCCTATCCTTGACCGACTAAACCTCGATCCAGACGCCTGGCTGGACGAACTCAAGGGCTTCAAATCAGTCGGTTTTTCAGCTGTCGGCACGGTTGATCAAATCAAGAGCTTTTGCAAAAAAGTAGGCAAGAAATTCGCGGTTGGTTATCGCCTAAAACCAGCCCTGGAGTAGCTAATCATACATCATAGCTTGTCAGCAGATTCTGTCTGCCACCGCCCAACTCATTTTCAATCAGGCCATTTTGCTCGAATTTCTAGAAACTGCGATTCCCGGACATTAAAATGCCTCTAACTCTTTTCAATTTCTTATTTTTCCACAACAAAACCATCTTAATCACTTCAGCTGGTCTCTATGAAAAGTGCATGTCCCGATATTCCCACCGCCCAACTCATTTTCAATCAGGCCATTTTGCTCGAGTTTCTAGAAACTGCGATTCCCGGACATTAAATCGCCTCTAACTCTTTTCAATTTCTTATTTTTCCACAACAAAACCATCTTAATCACTTCAGCTGGTCTCTATGAAAAGTGCATGTCCCGATATTCTTTTATCTCAATATTCTCAGAGCCATTGATTTCTGACTTTGAAGGAAATTACCCATGCTCTTTTGGCAGGATTTGTACAGACAGAATGCCAAGGCTGCGTTAACTTACATGGGTCAGGATATAGGTATTCACTTTGAAAAAAAGTCATTCATCAATAAACAAAAATACTTATTGATATGAAAAAGATACAATCATTGGAGCGTTGACTTCAGTCAACATTAAGCAGAACAGCGTGAGAAAACAGCTTCATCATTTCAGTCAGGAACACACCCATCAATTCGTCACTTTTCGGACGCAAGCCAGTGTCGATGAATTTGTGCTTCTGTTACAAGAATCAAATCTGGATGAAAGCAACAAACAACTCAGCATCGATCAGCACCTGGATCACTCTGAATTGGGCTGTTTGTTGAATGATGACATCATTGATCTGACCAGGCTTTACTGTCAAAACCTGGATCCCGGTCACTATCAACTGATTGCACTGTCCGTGATGCCCAACCACGTTCATATGCTGTTTCAACAACAGCTGGAATTAAGCACAATCATGCACAAAGTGAAGGGTGGATTGACCCGGCTGATTAATAAGCGGTTGCAACGTAACGGGTCTTTGTGGGAAAGGGGCTACTTTGATAAAGCCATCCGCAGTGAAGAACACTTCAAGACGACTTATCGGTACATCAGAAACAACGCCCCGGCAGCAGGGCTGATCGATGCTGATAGACGGTTTTTCGGAATCTATGAATGATCATCAACCACGGCTGGTGCTCAGCAGTGGAAACAGCAAAGTCGACTGAAGTCGACGCTCCAAAGTTATCCATGTTCTGTTTTAAGGCTCTGATCAGCTGTTCATTGTCATCTTAAAAACCTAATTGACGGGATATCTGAGGTGACAAACCAACGCCGGACTGGCGTTGACGCTCCGATATTGGAGCGTCGGCTTCTGCCAACGTTGCCGCGAGGCACATGTGATTGAGGGATCAATCGTGATTACATCGCACAACCAGCGTTCGATCAACCCTCGGCCTTGAGTTTCAGCCGATAAGCGTGGAGCAGGGGTTCGGTGTAGCCCGACGGTTGTGCTTTGCCTTTGAACACCAAATCCAGAGCGGCCTGGTAGGCGGTGTTGTTTGCCAGGTCATCTGCCATGTTGCGGTAGGCCGCATCACCGGTGTTTTGTTCATCGACCACTTTAGCCTTGCGGGCGAAGGTGTCTTTGACCCGTTGCCTGGTTTAAGCTCCCAGTAATGCAGCGAATTTGTAGTGGACCAGGTGTTTTGATTAAACGGATATTTCCGTATGTCTGGGATTTTGCTAAGATTAAGCCGATTTTCACACCTCTTAAAGGAACTGAAGACCATGAATGGATCAAAGCGAAATATTTCCCGTATATGTTCATTACTGATGTTGTTGCTGTTAAGTCAGCAAGCTCTGTCATTGAAGTTCAACCAAAATGAATTGTTGATTCTTAAAGGCTCTGATCCTGAACTGGCTGATGATGAAGGGTATTTATTTTTGTCGGTAGAAAGCAACCAACATTTCACCACCGTGATTTTGGATCATGTTGATTCCGGAAAGCGCATGAGGTTTTCTGACATGCAACAGGGTGAAAACCATGCCTTGGTTAAGCTCAAAGCAGGAAAGTACTATTGGAAATCTTTACGGGGATACATCATGTGGGGTTTAAGCTGGATACGGTTCGACAAAGATGAGCATGTTTTTGAGGTCAAACCTGGGGTTATTAATTACCCGGGGACATGGTTAGCCGAAGTGAAATTTTCCAGCTCACTAAGCGGTTCTTTTTCTTTAAAATCGACCAACAAAGCAACCTTGGAATGGCCTTATTTTAAGCAACACTACCAGCAATACACCGGGCAAACGCCTCTGGTATTTTCTGGGCATGCAAATGATCCTTATTTTCAATACCTTCCTGGCATCATAGCACAACAAGACTTTGAATCAATTACAGCTTTAGACTACCGTGAAATAGACAAACAACAATCTCCGATAAAGGTCTTTGACATCATGCAAGGGGTCGATCAGGCCAAGAACATGTTTCCCAAGTTAGCAGACTACCTGGATACCAACCGCCAAGTTTCTGGAGAAATCAATCCTCAGGGCGACTGGATACTGCTCAGTTCATTACAAGATAAAATGACGCTAATTGAGGTAGTCAACATCAATACCTTCAAGTCATATGTAGTGTTCAAAGAATCATTACCAGACCGTGCCAGGATAAGCAGCCTGAGGTGGATCGACAATGATTCTTTTATTTATGATCTGGATTATGAAAAGTACTCTTTCAGTCATGTGATGCACCTGAGCACCAACCAAAACGCAGAATTGGTTGGTGCTGAAGTGTTGGAAATTCCAATTGCTGGCAAATTGCTGGACCCATTGATAGACCAGGAAAACAAGATGTTTTTTGCTAATTTCAGGTTGAGCAGTGTTAACAACAATGACATCAATGGTTTATATTTTGTCGACACCAGCTCCACAAAAAGCATCAAAAAATCTTTCAAAAAAACGTACAAAAAAACCAGAAAGTTCAACACCGTAATTGACTGGTTGACTGACCAAACCGGCTATGTCAGATCAGCCATTGAAGTTGAATATGATAAAAAAAATGAACAGGTGTCGTTCCACCATTGGTTTTTACCAGATAAGACCACTGATGATTGGGTCAGAATACGGACCAGCCACAGCGATGATGATGTACCCTTACCTGTCAAGTTATCCGCCGATGAAACATTTTTTTATGCCTTCACCGATGCCTTTGGAGACAAAGTATCGGTGCATAAGTATTCAACCAAAGATTACTCACACATCGGGCCTTTCATTGAAGACCCGTATGTGGACATAGAGTCGTTGATTGAAGACCCCAGCAGCCGGGAGATCATTGGATATACACACCTTGAGAACGGTTGGTCTCAGCGTAAATTTTTACAGGAAAACAATGATCTAATCCGTCAGTTGCGCAAACAAAACCCTGATTTACAAATGTTTGTCCGTCAGCACATCAAAGCAAAAGAATTGATGCTGATCTATGCCTACACTCAGTATTCGAAAGGTGCCTGGTACCTGTATCAAAAAAACACCCAAACAGTGAGTAAGCTGTTGGATGAAAATCCTGTTTATGAAAATTTACCCAAGGGAGATAATCATGCCATTTCTGTACAGGTTGAAGATGGCATAGAGGTTGAAGGATTTTTAGTGGTGCCGTCCATTAAAGGAGAACACAAACCACCGTTGGTGGTGATTCCTCATGGTGGTCCCATCGGTGTTCGTGATACCGCTGCCAATGATGAAACACAGCACTTCCTGGCTTCAAAAGGCATTGCATCTTTGAAAGTTAATTACCGTGGTTCGAGCGGCTATGGTAAGGAGTTCATTGAACTCGGTAAACAACAGTGGGGTGAAAAAATCGAGTCAGACATCCATGCTGTGGTACTTGAAGCCATTGAACAGTATGCGTTGGACAGCAACAAAGTCTGCGCAATGGGCAGTAGTTATGGTGGTTATTCGGCAGTCATGTTAACTATTTTATATCCCGATGTGTATCTGTGCGCCATATCTTTGCACGGTGTGATGGACTTGCCATTGTTGTTTGGCAATCAGTCACTGAACAAGAATGATAAATTTTTTGAAGAGTTGGCAAAAATTGTGGGAGATCCACGCACTGAAATGGAAAAGCTGATGAAAAAATCTCCTTTTTATCTGGCCGACAAAATTTCCCGCCCGATCAAACTGTTTCAGGGACTGAAAGACAACCGGGTGACTGTTGAACATGCATTGCGTATGCAACAGATGTTTACTTTATTTGACATGGAGGCTGATTTAACAGTTTTGATGAATGAGGGTCATTCTTTAAAATACCTGAACTCTAACATTCATTTCATCACCGAAACAATGAAGTTTTTGGACAAACATCTGGATTTGCCGATTGATATACCAGCAGAAAAAGAAGCAGCGGAAAAAAACCAGTCTGTGATGGATCTAATCCTCAAATGAACAAGGTACAGGTTGGTTGAAAACAAATGAAATCACTTTATGTCATTAGGCAGGTTTAGTCGCAAGTTTAACCATTGCAGAAAAGCTGAAGTCGGTACTCAGTGTTGACGGGTTATCTGAGGTGACAAACCAACGCCGGACTGGCGTTGACGCTCCGATATTGGAGCGTCGGCTTCTGCCAACGTTGCCGCGAGGCACATGTGATTGAGGGATCAATCGTGATTACATCGCACAACCAGCGTTCGATCAACCCTCGGCCTTGAGTTTCAGCCGATAAGCGTGGAGCAGGGGTTCGGTGTAGCCCGACGGTTGTGCTTTGCCTTTGAACACCAAATCCAGAGCGGCCTGGTAGGCGGTGTTGTTTGCCAGGTCATCGGCCATGTTGCGGTAGGCCGCATCACCGGTGTTTTGTTCATCGACCACTTTAGCCATGCGGGCGAAGGTGTCTTTGACTTGTTGTTCGCTGCAGATGCCGTGGATCAACCAGTTACAGATGTGCTGGCTGGAGATGCGCAGGGTGGCGCGGTCTTCCATCAGACCGGTGTTGTTGATGTCGGGCACTTTGGAACAGCCCACGCCCTGATCAATCCAGCGCACCACATAACCGAGGATGCCCTGGGCATTGTTGTCCAGTTCGTGCTGAACCTGCTCTGCGGTCAACGCTTCGGGATCGGTGCACAAAGGGATGGTCAGAATGTCATTGATGTCGGCTCTTGGCCGGTCTTTGAGCTTATCCTGCACATCGAACACGTCCACCTGATGATAGTGCATGGCGTGCAGGGTGGCGCCATTGGGTGAGGGCACCCAGGCACAGTTAGCGCCGGCTTCGGGGTGTTCGGTTTTGATCTTCATCATCTGCGCCATTTCGTCAGGCATGGCCCACATGCCTTTACCGATCTGCGCTTTACCGGTGAAGCCACATTCCAGCCCAATATCAACGTTCCAGTTTTCATAGGCCTTGATCCATGGCATGGCTTTGATCTCGGCTTTGGGGGCCATCGGACCGAGCAGCATGCTGGTATGGATTTCATCACCGGTGCGATCGAGGAATCCGGTGTTGATGAACACAATGCGGTCTTTCACTGCACGGATGCATTCTTTGAGGTTGACCGTGGTGCGGCGCTCTTCATCCATCACGCCGATTTTCACGGTGTGGCGCGGCAAGCCCAGGGCATCTTCCACCGCATTGAATAAGGTGTTGGCAAAAGCCGCTTCTTCAGGGCCGTGCATTTTCGGTTTAACGATATACACTGAGCCAGTGCGGCTGTTGCGCAAGGGGCCCAGGCCACGCAGATCATGCATGGCGATCAACACTGAGATCATCGCATCCATGATACCTTCAGGCACTTCATCGCCCTCAGCAGTGAGGATCGCCGGGTTAGTCATCAGGTGACCAACATTGCGACAAAACAGCAGGCTGCGGCCATGCAAGGTCAGTTCAGAACCATCCAGAGCGATCATCACCCGGTCCTGAGCAGGTACCCGGGTCACAGGTTTGCCGCCTTTGTCAAAGGTGTCGCTCAAATCACCCCTCATCAGGCCCAGCCAATTGCGGTAAACCCCGACCTTGTCTTCACCATCAACCGCTGCCACTGAATCTTCAAAATCCTGAATGGTGGTGATCGCCGCTTCCATGGTAAGGTCTTTAACGCCTGCTTTGTCAGTCTTTCCAATCGGCGAGGTGGCATCAATTTCGATGATTACCCTCAGGCCGTGGTGATTCAACAACAGGGCTGTGGGCTGTGACGCATCACCTTGATAAGCCTGACATTGTGAGGGGTCTTGCAAAACAGTGATGACACCATTGGCCAACACGGCTTTGAAGGACTGGTTGATCACCTGATAGTCAGTCACTTCATGATGTGAACCGTCCAGCAGGGGAAAGTGGCGATCCAGAAAATCCCGTCCATAAGCAATCACCCGTTCACCCCGCACCGGGTTGTAACCAGTGGTTTGTTCGGCACCATCGGTCTCCGGGATCACATCAGTGCCGTATAAGGCATCATACAAACTGCCCCAGCGGGCATTGGTGGCGTTCAGGGCAAAACGGGCATTGGAGGTGGGCACCACCAACTGTGGTCCTGCCTGTTCTGCAATTTCGGAATCCACATCGCGGGTGCCGATGGTGAACGCTTCACCTTCTTTGACCAGGTAACCGGTTTTGATCAATTGTTCCACATAGTGTCCGTGATCGAAATGGTCGCGGTTTTCTGTAATCCATTGGTCTAGGTTTGCTTGCAGCTCTGTTCTTTTTTTGAGAAGTTGGTGGTTAACAGGTGCCAGTTCATGAATCAATGTCGCCATTTTGGACCAGAATTCATCGGTCTGTATGTTCAGTTCAGGCAACACGTCCTGGTTGATAAAATCAGCGAGTAACGTGTCAACTTGTAGAGCAGAAAGGGTGGTGTATTGAGTCATTTGGAATCCTGTGAGCTGAGGGTTTTAAGACATAACCTTTTTATTTTATAACAGCTTTTTAGACTAAAAACTCTAATTTCGCAAATAAACCGACGAAAGTATTAAAAAAAATATTTTTTCCAAAAAGCCGTAAAAAAGTGTTTAAAAGTCGTGAAAATGCTCTTAATATGCATGAACACGTTATTCAAACGTTTGTTTGACTGATGTTATTTAGCCACAGATTTATTAACTTTCGGTTACCAACGTGTGACCAACAATTCGGACTTTTAGATATGTCAAATTACCAGACAGAAGTGAAATCAGCAGACGGACTCATCAAAGAACACCAGTCACCCTGGTCAGCCATCAATCCTGAGTACGTGGCCCGCATGAAGTTGCAAAACAGATTCAAGACCGGTTTGGACATTGCCAAATACACCGCGGCCATCATGCGCAAGGACATGAAGGACTACGATCTTGATTCAGCCAATTACACCCAATCACTCGGTTGCTGGCATGGCTTCATTGGTCAGCAAAAAATGATCGCGGTGAAAAAACACCATGGCACCACTGATAAAAGATACCTCTACTTGTCCGGCTGGATGATCGCTGCCCTGCGTTCACAATTTGGTCCTTTGCCAGATCAGTCTATGCATGAAAAAACCAGTGTGCCTTCACTGATCAAAGAACTGTATGACTTCCTGAAACAAGCCGACGCCCGTGAACTGCGCGGTTTGTTCAAAGAACTGGATGACGCCAGAAAAGCCGGCGATGAAGTCAGCACCCAGCGCATCCAGGAAACCATCGATAACTACCAGACCCATGTGGTACCGATCATCGCTGACATTGACGCCGGTTTCGGTAACGAAGAAGCCACTTATCTGCTGGCCAAAAAAATGATTGAAGCCGGGGCCTGCGCCATTCAGATTGAAAACCAGGTTTCGGATGAAAAACAATGTGGCCATCAGGATGGTAAAGTCACCGTACCCCATGCAGACTTCCTGGCCAAAATCCGTGCCGTCAGGTACGCCTTTCTTGAATTGGGTGTAGATGATGGTGTGATTGTAGCCAGAACCGATTCTCTGGGCGCCGGCCTGACCAAGCAAATCGCCGTGACCAACCAACCTGGTGATTTGGGCGATCAGTACAATTCGTTCCTTGATTGTGATGAAGTTGACATCAGTGAAACCAGCAATGGCGACGTGGTGATTAACCGCAATGGCCGCCTGATGAAACCCAAGCGCCTGGCCAGCGGGCTCTTCCAATTCCGCCAGGGCACTGGTGAAGACCGGTGTGTGCTGGATTGCATCACCAGTCTGCAAAATGGTGCTGACTTATTATGGATCGAAACCTCAACCCCACACGTCGGACAAATTGGCGGCATGGTTAAGCGCATCCGCGATGTGGTGCCAGATGCCAAACTGGTTTACAACAATTCTCCCTCATTCAACTGGACCTTGAATTTCCGTCAACAGGCCTATGATCTCATGGTTGAAGCAGGTGAAAACGTCAGTGATTACAGTCGTGATGAGCTGATGGATGTCAAATACGATGACAGCCCGTTGGCCCAGAAAGCCGACCACATGATTCAGTCATTCCAGAAAGACGGCTCCAAAGATGCCGGTATTTTCCACCACCTGATCACTTTGCCGACTTACCATACCACCGCCTTGTCTACCGACCAGCTGGCCAAAGGATATTATGGTGACGAAGGCATGCTGGCTTACGTGAAAGGCGTGCAACGCAAAGAAATCCGTGAAGGCCTGGCTTGTGTGAAACATCAGGACATGGCCGGATCCAACATTGGTGATGACCACAAAGAATACTTCTCCGGCGATGCCGCGCTGAAGGCCTCAGGTGAAGACAACACCATGAATCAGTTTGACTGAACCTTCCACGGTCAAAACCTGATAAAGCCTCACTTCGGTGAGGCTTTTTTTGTGTCAGGTGCCTGGTTTGATTATGGTAATATAAAACCAGCCAGTCACAACAGAACGGTCAGGGTGAAAAACACCAAACAAACCAAAATCCTGCTTCAAAAAGCCCTGGGACTTGACACCCGGGAACGCACTGTTTTGCTGGAAGAAATCAATGACAGCACCATCCGCAGTCAGGTTGAAACACTGCTTGCTGATGAAAATAAGCTGGCCGTTTTCCTGACCAACCACTCCAATGAAGCCATACCTGACACAACATCTGGTATAGCGCCCGGCACGCTCATCAACCGCATCCGCATCATCAAAGAATTGGGGCAGGGTGGCATGGGGTCGGTGTATTTGGGGTTTGACGAAAAACTGGAACGTCAGGTGGCTGTCAAAGCCATTCGTCCGGAACACCTGAAAAACCCTGCCACCCAGCAACGGTTCATCAGGGAGGCGCAGATCCTGTCGAAAATCAACCACCCGTCGATCTGTCAATTGTATGACTACATCGAAACCGATCAGGGTGACTTTCTGGTACTGGAATACATCCGCGGCAAACCGCTGTATCAAGTGCCTTTGAACACCACCCAGAAACTCAAACTATTGGCCGACCTGGCTGCAGCATTGGCCGTGGCCCACGAGCACGGCATTGTCCACCGCGACCTGAAACCAGACAACATCATGATCACCGAACAAGGTGAGCTGAAGGTGCTGGATTTTGGCATTGCCCAATCGCTGAGTCAGCCCCGTTCAAGGCAGCAAAACCCCTCAGACCAGGCCACCAATGACCCACTCACCCAGCATGGTTCACTGGTGGGCACCATCCGTTATATGAGCCCTGAGCAGGCCCGCGGCGAACGCATCGACACCGCCAGTGACCTGTATGCGTTGGGCATCATTGCCCAGGAAGTGTTCAGCCACCAGGCGGCCTACCAGGTCATGGAAACCGAACAGCTGCTGACCGATGTACAGCAGGGCAAGCGTCAAAACAGTGATGACCTGGCTGTTGAGTGGCGACACATCATTGACCAGCTGACTCAGCTCAAACCAGCTGACCGGCCTGATGCACCCACCGCTGAAAAACTATTCCGTCAGGTACTGGACGCACCCCGGCAGCGACGCCATAAACAGTTGAAATGGGGGCTGGCAGCTGTGTTGCTGGTACTGCTTGCCGGCCTGTTGTGGCAGTGGCTGCAAATCGGCAACCAGGCCGAACGCACCCTGCTGATCACCGGATACGAGAATCAAATCAATGACCTGGTCAAACAAGCAGAGCAAATCTACGTCTTACCCACCCATCCGGTCAATGAATCCATTGTCTCCATCCTGCAAGAAGGTGAACAACTGTATCAGACCATTGCCGAAAATACAGTGCTACAAACCGGGGAAAAAAATCGCTTGTTGGGTTTGATCATGTTACGCGCTGAATACTATGATCAAGCCATCACCTTGCTGGAAGCCGGCCAAGCAGAAAGCCTGTTGTTGGCGGAGGCCTGGACCAAGCTGTACATCGAGAAGGCCTCAGACTACTCTGATCAGCATGGCTACGAACAAGCCATGCAAAACCCAACCCTGCAACAAACATATTTACAACCAGCCCTGAAGTACATCGATCTGGCCCATCAGCAAGCTGGTCAGGCAAATCCTTTGCTGCAAGCGTTTGCGCTGTCACAAACCGATTCATTGTCCGCAGGGCTGGAAGCGGTCAATCAAATCCTGGCGGAAAAACACTGGAACAAAGATGCGGTCAACCTCAAAGCACTGATACTTTCCGCCTCCATGGAACACGCCCGTCAACAGGGACAGTGGTCACAGGCCCGTGAGTTTGCCCTGAAAACCGCGGAAACTTACCAGCTGTCAACCCAGATGGCCCGCAGCTATCCGCCTGGCTACCAGAGTTTATGCTTCACTCATTTTGAACTGATGGCTGACGGCATTCAACGCAGTGGCCTGGATGTTGAAAAACACACCCTGGCCAGCATTGAGGCCTGTGAACAAGCCCTGGTTACCCAGCCCGAAAACAGCTATCCCAAGTTTTTGTTGTCCCGAATATATCTGCTGAAAGCGCGTTGGGCCATCGACCAGGGCCAGCCCGCTCATCAAGCGCTGACCCGGGCCAAGGACTGGAATCAACAGGCTGGCCTGGCAGACCTGTTCAACAGCAGCTGGAATCAGGCGCTGATACTGGCTACCGAAGCTCAAGAACACATGCTGGCTGGTGACTCAGCCATGGATTTACTGGACCAGTCACTGGGAATTTTTGAACGGCTGTTAACCGTGGATTCACCATACCGGCCTTATGTGGTCAGTGACCTGTTGTTTGTCCTTGGACAACAAGCCCACGAGTTGGTCCGTCAGGGGCAAGCTGTCAACGACGTACTGGCCAGGGCCGAAAGCCTGTTCAATGAGACCATGCTGACCCCTGATTTACTGGTCAATGAACAGTGGGGGCTGATCAACAACATGGCACAGGTATATCTGGTAGAGTTGCGCCAACAGTTTGAGCAGCAGCAGGACATCACCGAAGCAGGACAACGACTGCTGGCTTTTTTAAACCCGGCCGACAACCAGTTGCACAACGATCCACACCAACTGACCAACCTGGCCAATACCCATCTGTTGATGGCCGAGTCGCAGCGACAAAGACAAAGACCCCTTGCTGATCATTTAAAGCTGGCCACTGAATACCTGACTCAGGCCCGGATCATCAACCCGACTGATCACAACATCATGCTCAGTCAGGCGGTGTTGTTGACCTTGAAAAACCATCAGTCCGGAGGCAACTTTCAGGCAGCCAATCAACTGTTTACCCATTCCATGGCGATCAACCCCAACAACCCCTATAACCTGAACAGCTGGGCGAGAAGCCTGATGGTACAGGCCGAAAGCAGCACCGAACCTTCTGCCACGCTCCAGCAAGCCAATAACATCACCCAACGCCTGCTCAACACCGACCCCGGCAACCCAGCCTTTTTGAACACCCTTGACCGTCTGAAACAGTTGGCGGACCAACTGGGCATCATTTTATAACCCACAATCACCAGGAACCTTCAATTCATGAGCCAGCTGAACCCCCGTTTATCCCATTTACAGTGCACCTTGTGCGCCACCCATTTCCCCGTTGACCAACCGATGAACCTGTGTCCACACGACCACCGGCCGGTACAAATGATGTATGACACCACCGCCATGAAAACTGACCAGTGGTACCACCCTGAACGCAGAGATTTATGGCGTTTTGCCGGATTGCTGCCAATGGCTGAAGGCTTTCGTTCATTTGGTGAAGGTTATACACCCTTGCTGGATTACCGCGATCAGTCATTGGCTGCCCAGCATGGGTTTTCCTTGTTTGTCAAAGATGAGGGCATGGGCCACCCCGGTTTTGGCCAAAACCCCACCCTCAGCTTCAAAGACCGTGGCATGGCCGTGGTGGCCAATATGGCCGCCCATTATGGGCTCAACAAACTGGTGGTACCAACACAAGGCAATGCCGGTGATTCACTGGCCTGGTATGCCAACCAAATGGGTTTGGCTGCCACCATCATCATGCCGGACGATACCCCGGCACCCATCCAGGGTAGTGTCGCCGCACTGGCATACCACAACCCCCACATCAAACTGGACATGGTCAAAGGCACCATCAAAGAAGCCGGACTGAAAATGAAAGCGGAATACCTGGATCAGGGCTATTTCAATGTCGCCACCTTTCAGGAACCAGGCTGGCGCATTGAGGGCAAAAAAACCATGGGCCTGGAACTGGCCGAACCCAATGCCCAGTGCGATCAATGGCGATTGCCGGATGTGATCCTGTATCCCACTGGTGGTGGCACCGGCATCCTGGGCATGTGGAAAGCCTTTGATGAACTCGAGGCACTGGGAATGATTGGTGATCAGCGGCCGAAAATCATCGCTGTGCAATCAGCAGCCACTCCGCCAGTGAAAAACGCCATTGACGCAGGCCTGTTTGAACCTGAACCCACACCTGCAGGTCACACCCTGGCAGTGGGGCTGAATGTGGCCGGCGGAATTGGCCACTTCAAAGTGATGGACATCATCCGGCAAAGTGGCGGCACATCCGTGGCCATCAACGAACGTGATATTGCCCACACACTGCAACAGGTGTGGCAGGATAAACACTGGTGGCTGTGCCCGGAAGGAGCCGCCTGCTTGGCCGCACTGCCAGAACTGATTGATCAGCAGATGATTAACAGCAAAGATCAGGTGGTGGTGTTCAACACCGGATCTTTTGAAAAGTACCTGCCTGATGTCCGGCATCTGCTGGGCTGACAGCAGTCATATCAAACGGAATTGCGGCTGGCATTGATGTTGCCGTACAACGAGCGGGTTACCAGTTTTTCATAGATGTGTATCAGCTCACCGGCTTCCTGACCGCTCTGGCGCAATAGGTTGATGCGTTGCAGGGCATATTGCTGAATGGTTAATAACGGCAATACCATGTCTTCCCGTGCCTGTATGGATTGACGGCGCAGCGGTTTGCCCGGCAACAATTCATCGGTATCTGCCACCTGCTTCAGGGCTTTTTCGGCAGCCTGGTATTCAGCAAAAATGGTCAACCAAAACTCACCAAATTCCGCATCATCCTGCATGTAAGCCGTCAAAGGCATGAATGATTTACACAGCGACATCATGCTGTTGTCTATCAGCGCCCGGAAAAATCCGGAATCCAGATACAGTTGTTGCAAGCGGGTCAGCTGTCCCATTTGAATTTGCCGGGTCAGGGCATACCCCAGACCATAATAGCCCAAGACATTTTGTTTCAACTGACTCCAGGCACCGACAAAGGGAATGGCCCGGAGGTCTGAAAAATTCAGTCCCTCTCCCGGGTTACGCTTGGTGGGCCGCGAACCAATGTTGGTTTTGCCGTAGTATTTCAGGGTACTGATTTTTTCCAGATACGGCACAAATTTCGGGTGGTTTTTGAAAGCCACATAATGTTCCAGGGAGTCTTTGGCCATGGCCGACAACAACTGTTGACTGTCTTTATCCCAACCGCCGGCACTGTTTTCAAGGGTGTTCGACAGTCCCGCACTCAGTAACTGCTCCAGGTTGTATTGTGCCGAATGTCGATTACCAAAATTACTGGAAATGGTTTGGCCCTGAATGGTCAGTTGTATGGCTTGATTTGACACGTTGGGGTTTTGAGCCGCATAGAATTTATGTGCTACACCTCCTCCTCTGGCTGGTGGTCCTCCGCGGCCATCAAAAAACACCACTTTGATGTCATGTTCACCGGCCAATTGGGACAGTCTTTGTTTGGCTTCAACAATCGCCCAGTTGGCTGCCAGATAGCCACCGTCTTTGGTGCCATCTGAAAAACCCAGCATAATGGTCTGCTTGTTTTGCCGCTGCCTGAGGTGTGCCTGATATCTTGAGTTTTGGTACAAAACGGACATGATGTGAGGGGCATTGGCCAGGTCATCAATGGTTTCAAACAAGGGGATGATGTCCACCGAAACCTGCTGACCAGGCCAGTCTGCCAGGGTGAAAAAAGCCAGTACTTCCATCACATTCAGGGCGCTCTGACAATTACTGATGATGTAGCGGTTGGCACCCTTCTCGCCATTGTTTCGCTGAACCTGCACCATGGTCTGGATACAGGCCAGGGTGTCCTGGGCCATGGGGTCCTGCAGGCTGAGGGGTTCCACTGCAGTGTTGATGTCTGCCAGTTGACGAATCTGCTGATCTTCGTTGAGGTCAGCCCAGTCTGCGTCCAGCACAGCCGTTTCTGCAATGATGCTGAGCATCACCTGATGATGGACCCTGGAATCCTGGCGGACATCAAGGGTGGCAAAGTAAAAGCCAAAGGTATTGACCTGTTGGATCAGTGCATCGATCTCATCAACAAACAGCGATTGATGTTTTGCCACCACAGTTTGCCGCAGATCTTTCAGGGTTTGCAACAAGACACTGGCATCAAAGGGTTGTTCTGCGGCCCCTAAATGGGCCGCATGATACAATTGTTGCTCCAGGTTTTCGATCACCGGTACCACACCAGGAAACGTTAATCGCCGCTTCAGCCGGCGAACCGCCTGATGGTAGCACCTGAGGATGGCCTGACGAAGTTTGTTGGCCACTTTGGCTGTGATTTCTGCGGTCACATAAGGATTGCCATCACGATCACCTCCTGGCCAAAAACCCAGTTCAATAAAAGCATGTTCAGGCAAGGCACCACCAGCAAATATGGCTTGTTGAACCCGGCGGTTGATGGTTTGAATGGTGTCATAAAAAACGTGTTCCAGGTACCAGATCAGGCTCATGGCTTCATCATAGGGCGTCGGTTTTTGTTGATTAAACAGCGGGGTTTTTCCCAACTGCTGTAACAGCTTTTCAATGAATGTGGTGTCTTTGCGTCCGATGGCCTGACTGAGGTCGGTCATGATTCCCAGCACCGCTCCGGGATAAAACTGCGTCGGGTGTGCCGTGAGCACCACCCGCACGGTGTGTTTTCCAAGTTGCTCTTGTAGTTGTGACTGTTGTCCACGATAACTGGCCAGTTGCGCCAGGTGTGGTACGGTACCCGGGCCATCCAGTTCATGATTTTCCGTGTAAGCCGCTTCTTCCACAGAATCAAACAGCACAATCTGCCGTTCAATGTATTGAATGAAACGAAACAGGGTGCTTAATTGTTGTTGCTGGTCCTGACCCGCCAGGTGCTGATCGATGAATCGTTCCATGATCTGTTGTGGGCTCAGGGACTGTCGGTATCCATCTACGCAAGCCTGGTGCAACAGGGGTAACAACATGCCGGTATGGTAGACCGTGTCAAAAGGCAGGTTGAGGAACAAACTGTTGTACAGTTGGTAGGGGTTCAGTACGGTATTGTGGTATTTGATCAGTTGGCTGTTGGGGTTCATACGTCGGTCTATTTGGTGGCATTTGTGGTTTAATATGTTATGCGCTTCATCGGCCCACTGCAATCTTCGCCGGGCATATGCTCCATATTAATTGGATGATGATTTGACAAGCGGGGCGTTTCATTAAAAAATAATAAAAAAATGCAGAGGGAATTATGAAAACAGCGGTTGTCTTATTATTGTTATTGAGCAGTGAGTTGTTGTACGCAGGAGATGCCGACATCGGCGTCGGGGTGAGACTCTTTCAATCCCGCATCATCACCGGTGATTTGGCGAAAATGGAAATCACCATCCGTAACCTGGGTCCGGATGATGCCACCGGCGTCAGGCTCAATGTGGATGTCACTCAAGGCTTATTCAGCGACATCACCACCACCGCATCTGGCCCCTGCCAAATCTCTGTACCCAATGGCCAGATCCGCTGCCAAAACATCGGCGACTTTCCCATGGGTGCTGAAAAAACCGTGCTCGTCAGGGTCCAGTTGCAACAACAGGAAAACCCGGACAATCTGGTCCTCAACGCCGAGGTACTGTCACCAGAAAACGACCCCAATCCAAACAATAACAGCCAGCGCATTGTGTTCCAGGTTAATCCGCTGCCATCAATTGAAGACTATGCTGCCGGCATGTTGACCAACATGCCGGAAAATCGCAAACAACGATTTGCCAGGGCGGCCCGGGTGCTGGGCGCTTATTGCTCTGGTGACAACTTACACAATGGACTGGATGGGCTGTGTGATGAAATTCTTCAACAAGCGGAATTGGGTGACTTCGAAATGCTCACCCGGGTTTTGAGTTGGATGAGGCCCAGGAACGTGGTGCATCAGGCCCGTAATTCAACCAAAGTGGTGGCCGCTCAGTTGTCCAACATCGGTCAGCGCATGGCTCAATTGCGCGCTGGCACCGGTGGTTTCTCAGTGGCAGATCTGACCATTGACACCGGGACAGGCTCCTTGCCTGTGGCCATGCTTGGCTACCTCAATGATCAGCAAACAGGCCAGGCTGAGTCCTTCGTGTCCCCCTGGGGCTTTTTCATCAATGGCAACCTCAACAGTGGCGATTTCGAATACGCCGATGAAGTCAATGATGGTTTTGAATATGATTCTGACAGCCTCACCGCCGGGGTTGATTACCGGTTTTCCAATCGCGTGGTACTGGGTGCTGCACTTGGTTACAACCAATTGGACTCGAACGCCGGGGCAGGAATTGACATGTCCTCGGAAGGGTTAAGTGTTAACCTCTATGGACTGTTCACACCTGCAGATGCCTTCTACATTGATACCCGGCTGAGCTACGCCACACCTGATGTGAAACAAGTCAGACTTGAAGAATTTGTATTGATTGACGAGGTGGTCAGTGTCAGGGCCGTGGGAGAAACCAATTCCAGACAGTTCACCGCAGCGGTGAGTGCTGGCTACAATTGGTCGAAAGGCTCCTGGAACTGGTCGCCGTATCTGGGCGCTGAATACGTCAACAACCGGCTGGACCAATACACCGAATCAGGGGCCTCAGGCTTCAATATTTTCTATGCAGAACAAGATTTCAAGTCACTGAAATACAACATTGGTTTTAACCTGTCCCGGGCCATCAGTACAGCTAATGGCGTCTGGTCACCACAATTGAGTTTTCAACATAACTATGAAGATCAGGACAATGGCATCATGGAAATGCGGCTGATAGGTATGCCGGTAGATGAGCTGTTCAATGTGGAAACCAACTTCACTGAAAGCAGTTACAGTCAGGCCAGCATCGGTCTCACCTGGATTGGCGGCAATGGCAAAATGTTTTATTTGCGTTACAGCCAGATTTTTGGCCTGGATCAGTTTGACCAACAAACCATCGGCTTTGGTGCCCGATTCGAGTTCTGAAGAAAAACCCGCCACAGGTCCAATGAGTGTGCACATTGAAATCTTAGTGTGGGTAAGAAATCGCAGTCAAGTACACCCATTGGAGCTAGCCATGTTAATCCGCCAATGGTGAATTTTTCGTGGAATCGGTGAATCCTTCCGATAGGGACTTTTGGCACTGTTCTCTGTCTGGTTCAGCTTGCAAGATATTTGACCCAACAGGATGAGCTGGTGATCAGCTCGTCCCGCCGACTTTTCAGGCAGCTGATGAAATCAAGGTATTTTGATGCGAATCTGACAGCCTTGGTGCCATGATCGGCATGACGTGAACGTTTCAATCAAAAGTCGGGCGCTTGATTACGCGATGTGATCGCCACGGCCTCATTCACCTTTGTCACCAGCAATTGTGAATCTGGACCCGGCATCTTTACACTTAATGCATTGACTGAGAGAATTATGAAAATCAATAAACCCAAAACCATGTTGTTGCTGGCCTCCATGTGCCTGGCCATGGGCAGCACACAGGCACAAGAGCCAGCCAAACAAACAAACAATCCATTGTTGGCCGAATGGACCGGTCCGTATGGAGGGGTCCCGGCCTTTGATAAAATGGACCTCAAATACGTTCCCGAGGCCTTTGATGTGG
This sequence comes from Marinicella sediminis, assembly GCF_002000055.1. Taxonomy (GTDB): domain Bacteria; phylum Pseudomonadota; class Gammaproteobacteria; order Xanthomonadales; family Marinicellaceae; genus Marinicella; species Marinicella sediminis. The sequence goes on from NZ_MVBD01000006.1 coordinate 199,610, forward strand.
CGATGGCCGAAAACCTCGCCGACTATGAAAAAATCGCCAACAACCCGGAACCTGCCACCTTTGAAAATACCATCGTGGCGATGGAAAGTGCAGGTGAAAAATTGGGTCGGGCTTTTACGTACTTTGGGATCTGGAGCAGCAACCTGTCAAGCCCTGAGGTGAGGAAGCTGCAAATGGAGTATTCTCCAAAATTCTCAGAAATGAGGTCTAAAATTTCTCAAAATGAAAAACTGTTTGCCCGGGTCAAAAAAGTCTACGAAGATTCATTGAAAAACCCACTGGACCCTGAGTCCCAGCGCTTGATTCTGAACACCTATGAAGGCTTTGCCATGAATGGTGCAAATCTGGATGAGTTTTCCAAAAAACGTTATGCCGCCATCAACAAAGAATTGTCTTCTTTGTATACGCAGTTTGCCAACAATGTGTTGCATGATGAAGAAAACTACGTGACCTTCATCACCGATCAACAGTTATCAGGCTTACCAGAGTCATTTATTAAAGCGGCGGCCAAAACCGCAGCCGATAAAGGCAAAGAAGGCCAGTACGCCATCACCAACACCCGTTCTTCCATGGACCCGTTCCTGACCTATTCAACCGAACGTGAATTACGCAAAAAGGTTTGGACCAATTATTATTCACGTGGTGATAATGGTGACGAATATGACAACAATGAACTGATTGCTAAAATCCTTAAACTGAGGCGTGAGCGTGTTGAACTATTGGGACACAAAAACTATCCTGAATGGCGTTTACAAAACCGCATGGCCAAGACCCCTGAAAATGCCATGCAACTGATGGAAGCTGTATGGCCAGCAGCCATTGGCCGGGTGAAAGAAGAAGTGGCTGACATGCAGGCTGTGGCAGATGAACTGGGCCATGGCATCACCATCGAACCCTGGGACTATCGTTATTACGCCGAGAAAGTCAGAAAGAAAAAATACAATCTGGACTCCAATGAAGTCAAGCAGTACCTGCAGCTGGACAACCTCAGAGAAGCCATGTTTTATGTGGCCGGAGAGTTGTTCAACTATACATTCACGGCCTTACCAGAAGGTAAAGTTCCGGTTTATCATGAAGACGTGAACGTGTGGGAAGTCACCGATAAAACCTCTGGTGAACACATTGGTTTGTGGTACCTTGATCCGTTTGCACGCGCTGGTAAACGCTCTGGTGCCTGGGCCAGCCCTTATCGTTCACATGAAACCTATAATGGCAAAGTAACTGTGCTGTCTTCCAACAATTCCAACTTCATTAAACCAGCTCCTGGTGAGTCGGTACTGGTGTCCTGGGATGATGCCGAAACATTCTTCCATGAATTTGGTCATGCCTTACACTTCCTGGCATCCAATGTGAAATATCCAAGTTCCAATGGTGGTGTTCGTGACTACACCGAGTTTCAATCCCAACTGCTGGAACGCTGGTTGTCTACTGATGTGGTGATCAACAACTACCTGAAACACCATAAAACCGGTGCGGTGATTCCGGCTGAACTGATCGCTAAAATCAAAAAAGCGGCCACTTTCAACCAGGGTTTTGCCACCACTGAATACCTGGCTTCAGCTTTGATTGACATGAAAATCCACATGGCTGATCCGGAAAACATAGATGTCGACGCCTTTGAAAGAGATACCCTTAAAGCACTGGGCATGCCTGATGAACTGGTGATGCGTCACCGCACACCTCACTTTGGTCACGTGTTCTCAGGAGAGGGTTATGCCACGGCTTACTACGGTTATATGTGGGCTGATGTGTTGACCTCTGATGCCGCTGAAGCCTTCGAGCAAGCACCTGGTGGTTACTATGACAAGGCTGTGGCTGCGAAATTGGTCAAATACCTGTTTGCTCCCAGAAACGCCATGGATCCTGCTGAAGCCTATCGAAAATTCCGCGGGCGCGATGCTTCTATTGATGCCTTGATGCGCGACCGGGGATTTCCGGTACCCAAAAAATAACCCCATAACGGGTTTAAACCTGAAAGCTCCGGAGTCATTCCTTCGGGGCTTTTTTTATGGCTGTGACTTCGATTTCAATCTTCATGGCTTCATCCAGTAAGCCTGCTTCAATCATGGTGGCTGCTGGCCTGACCTCAGACAGGTGTTTTTGCAACACCGGTGCACAGGCGGCAAAATCCCGTTTGTCAGGTAAGATATAATGTATCCTCACCACATCAGCCAACTCACTATCACAAGTTTGCAAGGCCTGAATGATGTTCTGAAAACATTGTTCGGTTTGATCCACCACATCATCGCTGATGGTCATGCTGTCATAGTCATAGCCGGTGGTGCCGGAAACCAAAACCTGATCACCGACGACCACCACCCTGGAATAGGCGTATTGCTGTTCAAAGGTTGATCCACTGGATATTTTTTTTCTCATTGTTGGGTTCCTCATCAGTTCACAACATTGTACCCAATCTGCTATTCAATGATTGGGTTTGGTCGCTGCATTCATTACAATGGGCTTTTTTCATTTGGATCGAGTATGCGTCTTCAATTGTTTTTCCGTAAACTGCATAAGTGGGTGGGACTGGTGCTGGTGATCCAGTTGATTTTTTGGTTTACCAGCGGTTTTTTGATGAGCTACATGCCCATCGATGAAGTCCGTGGCAACCACATCCTGAAAAATCCAGAGAACAAAACCCTGCCTGTTCTGAGCCCTGATTACACGGGGATCACCCAGCAATTGTCCGATCCTGCATTATCTGCAACCCTGAACATGTTGGATAATCTCCCGGTGATTCAGGTCACAACCATCAACCAAACGATGCTGTTTGATGCCATCACGGCAAAACAACTTTCTCCACTGTCAGCTGATTGGGTTAAAACACACATCAGCCAACGACTCTCCAGCAAACATCAGGTCCGTTCCCTCAGTTTGTTGACCGAAACACCTTCAGAAATCCGTGGTCGGCCGGCGCCTGTTTGGCAGGTTAAACTGGAGGGTCCTGAAAATCCGGTGGTTTATCTGTCACCGCAAACCGGACAGGTATTGGCCACCCGCACAGACCGGTGGCGATTGTTTGATTTTTTGTGGATGCTGCACATCATGGACTACGATGAACGCAATGATTTTAACCATCCCCTACTGTACCTGACAGCTCTGGCAGCTCTGATGTTCACCATCACAGGAGTGGTTTTGCTGTTTTATACATTAAGAAAAAGACCCGCCTAACACTGACCAATGTGTTCTTTTTAATCAGTATTTGGTGCTATCATGGTTGAATCACAATAAAGGGGAACAAAAATGAAAAAACTGCTTTTAACGATGGTGGCCTGTTGCGGCTTTTCTGTGGCCAACGCTCAACTCAGTTGTCAGGACCTGGATGACCTTGCTGGCAGTCTTGATGAACTGGCGGAAGCCCTGGTCGAAGTCGATGACATTGGCTTGAATTCACCATTGGATGCCACCCTGGGAGATTTATCTGAAGCCCTTTCAGCGGTTGCCTATGTTGAAGAGGATGCACGACTGACTCGTTGGATAGCTGACTTACAATTGTCCTGGCAAGAAATGGAACGCGAAGATTTTGAGGTGGCACTGGATGACATCATAGACCGACTGGATGAGTTAGGAGAACGTGATTGCGATGGTTGGTAAGCCGGTGATCGCGCCTGACATAAATGAACCGGCTCGATTGCTTAACCTGTCCAGACTCCCTCTGTTCAATGATTCTGGCCTGCTTTGGAAAAAATCGCTCCCGAGCACAAAGAACTGACTCTGTTTTGACAATTGTCAAACACTGCTTTTAACGCTTTTTTTACAATACAGTTTTCACAACAACAGAGAAAACACATGAAAAAAGTATTGGCAGCGACCCTGGCTCTGATGAGTTTTAATGCCCTGGCTGTAGAAAAAGGTGATTGGCTGTTACACATTCGTGGCATCAACATTTCACCGAACGATGACAGCTCCCTGATACATGTCGATGGCGCAGGTGTAGCAGGTACTGGAGTGACCGTTGATGACAACCCCAGCCTGGACATTTCCCTGGGCTATATGTTTACTGATAACTGGGCTGTGGAACTGTTGGCTGACCTGAGTTCTAAACACACGGCTTCAGCTTATGGCCTTGGTGGTCTTGGCGTTCCTGATGGAACCGATGTGGTTGACACCAATGTCCTGCCACCTACTGTTTTTCTGCAGTATCAGTTTAATCCCAAAGGCAAAGTCCGACCTTATATGGGTGTTGGTCTGAACTATACCCTGTTTTTCAATGATGACCTGACCGCACCAGCTCAGGAAGTGTTGGGTGCCAGTAACCTGGACCTGGATTCTTCTGTGGGTGCTGCAGCACAATTTGGTATTGACTGGGAATTACAAAATAACTGGTCATTCAATGTCGATGTTAAATACATCCAGATTGATACGGAAGCCACTTTTGATACCGCCATTGGTCGTGCATCCGTTGATATTGACATCAACCCCACTGTTTTAGGCATCGGATTTGGCAAAACATTCTGATAAACCGAAATAACAATCCTCTTCTTGATTAAGCCCGGGTAATCCCGGGCTTTTTGTTCTTATACGCACACTCTACATTTCTGCAAACTCAAAGAGATGTTTCTAAAAAATATTTAATATCAATAACTTGAGTTCAATAACACAAAGCGTTTAACTCTTTCTTAATGTTTTTTCAACGCGATTTATTGCATTGTTTGTACAATTGAAAGCATCATATCGTTCGGTATGTGTACTTTTAAAAACACAAAGGAGATATCATGAAATCAACAACAGACAAGATGAAACAAGCCATTAAATCAACCTTATTTGCTGCTTCCTTGACTGTTACCTCAATGGCCACAGCTGGCGGCAATGAGCACTATAAAACAGATGTCAAATTAAAGGATGCCTGGATAGACGGCAAAATTGAATCTGCTTTACTGATCAACCGGCACCTCAACAATTTCACCATCGATACCGATGTTAAGAAAGGTAAAGCTTATTTGTCTGGTACCGTGCGTTCCGAAATTGATCGCGACCTCGCTGAAGAAATCGCCAAAAGCATTGAAGGAGTGACCGCTGTTGATAATGACATCATCGTCAAGAAATCTGAAGAGATGTCAGACAAATGGCATGTCACACACAAACACCAGAAAGAAAAGACCAGAGAGTTCGGCACCTGGTACGACGATGCCACCACAACCGCATCGATCAAATCTGAGTTGTTGTGGAACGATTCAACATCCGGGCTGGATATCAATGTGGACACCGCTTTCGGTGTGGTGACCCTCAATGGAGTGGTCGACAGTGAATCAGAGAAAGAGTTGATTGAACAAATCGCTGAAAATACGCCTGGCGTAAAAAATGTAGAAAGTGAAATTGAAGTGGACAGCAACTCATAAGCGTTGAATCACAATCCACCAGCGGGGTGCCAGTTCACCCCGCTTTTTTATCACTGTTATCGGAGTTAATCATGCTCAACTACGCACTTTTATTTCTCATCATCGCCATCATCGCGGCCGTTTTCGGTTTTGGAGGTGTGGCAGGCACAGCCGCCAGCATTGCCAAAGTATTGTTTTTCATTTTTCTGGTGCTGATGGTAATTTCATTGTTTTCTCACGTGTTCAAGACTTAGCCGGTTAACACAAAAGGCGAATATGGACCTCCGCCCGTTCGGGGGTTTTTTATGAACCGTACAAGGCCAACGGCGCCGAATAATGTGCTTGCTTCAATAAATCCATGCCACACTCAAGGTCACTGATCCAATCAAGAAACTGACCAATTACCCGAGCTCCTTTGAAAGCCTGTCCATGTTGTGGCACGATGGCTTCCACATCAAGCTTTTCAACCATTCTGGCCCAGTGTCTGGCGGCTTTATTTGAACCCATGTATCGCCGATGAAAGCCTTCCATCAATGGAATATGGGCCTCAAAATCAGTCACATATGCGGTTGATTCATCCCCTCCAATGGATGCCCCCATGTCACCGGAAAACAATATTTTGCTGACTGGGTCATACAATTGAAAGTTACCGACTGAGTGTAAAAAATGAGCCGGTAACATAACCAGTTCACTGTCACCAAACGGTAACCGGAAACCCTCATCTGGAATCTGAATGACCCTTTGATTGAAGTCGCCCACTTGTTTATCTACATGCGATGAAACCAAATGTGGCAGAAACCGACCCCATAAGCTGGAGACCAGTACACGGCATGCAGAGTTCATCACCCAGCGATCAATCGATGCGATGATGTCCGGATCCTGATGAGAAGCAAAAATATAGTCCAGCTCTTTCGGGTTGATGTAACGGGTGATGGCGATGTTCAGCGGAATATACGTTAAGTCGCCACCCGGGTCCAATAATATCGACTGATCACCATTGAGGATGAGGAACTGATTGGCCTGCACCCCTTCGCCTTCAACCAAATCATTGAAAGCCAGGCAGAGGTGTTTGCCGTGACGAAACAACACTTCAGGCTTGCCTTGCATGAATAACTCCTGGAAACGAAAGCAGTTATTGTAGACAAGCCGGGATGTACTTTATTTGACAAATATCAAACGATGGGTTGATTATCCTCTTCTTTTTCTGGTATCAAACCAACCAATGTCCATTCAGTGCCAAGCTTTTCAACGCTTTCTTTGCGGGTGAAAACCTTCAACTGTTTGCCGTCTGCTGAAATTCCAAACATGGGAATCACTCCTTTGCCATGCTGTTCCAGGTATTGTTCATATCCATATTCATCAGACAAAGTGGTACTTTTGATTTTGGCACCCTTAGATAACAAACTGGCCAGTTTTGCGTACGTGATGTCCCGATCAAATAAGTTTCTGGCTTTGCCCTCACGGGAAACGCTGTGCTTGTGTTCATCACGGTTCCTCTCTTCCTCGTTGAGGACAAAAATGTTGGCCACCCCAAACTCCCTTTTATAGCGGGTCGCTGCCAACAGGTTAAGGTCTTTGTTCATCGATAATGCCAACATTTTACCAATCCCGATCAAATCCAGGTGTTGATCGGCATGTTCTGAAACCACATTGCCATAATAAGTACGGATGTCTTTCATTCTGGCATCTCTGATATAGCGCCAATGAGAATCTGTCAACAAACATTCAAAACCATGTTTATTCAGCGCTTCAGCAATCGCCACCGCAACCGGGTTGCTGCCCACCACCAAAATGCCTTTGGACTCAGGATTAGCCACACCCAGCTTTTTTGCCAGATAACCGGCTGTGGCAGACTGGAACACCACGGTTCCAATGATCACCATAAAGGTCAGTGAAACCAGCAAATTGGCTTCACTGTAACCTTGTTGTTCAAGCTTCAGGGCAAACAACGCAGAAACCGCAGCGGCGACAATCCCCCTAGGCGCTATCCATGACAACACCACACGTTCCTTAAAATTCAGGTCTGAACCCCAGGTTGAAATCAATATTTTCAATGGTCTGGCAACGAATTGTACCACCAGCAAAATCACCAGTGACAACCATCCGATATTCAAAAACTCCTGTAAATCAAGTCGCGCGGCCAAAATGATGAACAGCCCTGAAATCAACAACACCGTCAAAGATTCTTTGAAATTCAGGATGTCCTCAATGGGGGTGTTTTTGCTGTTGGCCAGCCACATACCCATCACTGTCACAGTCAATAGACCGGACTCATGAGCCAAGTGGTTAGACAATGCAAAAACCGCAAAAACCAGGGTCAGGGTGAATACATTATGCAGGTATTCCGGTAACCAATGACGACGCAGAACCACACCCATCAAATGCCCACCCAGTGCACCCAACACCAGGCCAACCAGAAAAATCCAACCAAAGTCCAAAAACACACCCATCAGGCCTTCTGCACCTTGCTGGGATGATATAATGAAGTTAAACACCAACACCGCCAGTAAGGCACCCAGCGGATCAATCACGATGCCTTCCCAACGCAGCACATTGGCCACTTTTTTGTTGAGTTTAAAAATTCGCAGCATTGGTACGATCACTGTCGGACCAGTGACCACCACCAACGAACCGAACAACAAAGACAACAACCAGGGCAGATCAAGTAACCAATGGGTGGCCACCGCTATGGTCAGCCAGGTCACAATCATGCCCAGCGTAACCATTCTCCTGACCACTGACTCCAAACCGCGGATTTCGCGTAAGTTCAGGGTCAATGCCCCTTCAAACAGAATCACCGATACCGCCAGAGAAACCATAGGAAATAACAAATCTCCAAAAATCAGGTCAGGGTCAATCAGTCCGGTCACCGGCTTACCGAGGATGATGCCCAATAAAAGCAGCAGCAAAATGGATGGCAGTTTAAGCCACCAGGCCAGCCACTGGGCCAAGGAGCCCAGTATGCCAATCGCTGCTATTGACAGCATCAAATGTTCAGACATGTTTATTCCTTCAGAGACTCTATTGCCTGTGGATTATTCCGTAATTTAAGTCGTGACAGTTTTTTCGAGTAACGGCCTCTGACAATTTCAGAGATCACCAACACCACAATCACAAAATAGAAGGTGGCCTTACTCATCTGGGTGATTTCGTGGCCAAAGAATTTCAGGTGGGCAATGTGACCGCCTTCGGACAACAACATGATGCCGACGATGAACAAAATAAACAAACCCAGAATCTCGTACATGCGATTGCGTTGCAGGAAATCTGCTATGGTGTCCGCCAGCCAAACCATCAACATGGCACCAATCAGAATGGCCGTGGCCATCACAACGTAATTATCGGTCAGTGCCATCGCACTGAGGATGGAATCAAAAGAAAACACCACGTTCATGGTCACAATCAATGCCAGGGCTTTGCCAAAAGAAGCCTTTTTCTTGTCTTCCTGGCTTTGGTTGTGTTCTTCCAGCAACATCATGTGCCAGATTTCTTTCACCGCGGTGTAAATAATGAACACGCCACCAAGCAATACCACCACTGCACGGAGGTTAAATGAGCCTTCCACCACGCCCTGCCAACCAATGGTAAACATCGGTTCGGTAAAGTATGACAACAGCTTTAACAGCAGGAACAACAGAATCAAACGGAACAAAACCGCCATCCAAATACCGGTTTTGCGCAGCTTGGACTGTCTGTCCGGCGCCACCCGTTTGGACTCAATAATGATATACAGCAGGTTGTCGAAACCCAGCACAGCCTGCAGCATGATCAACATACCCAGGGTCAGTAAATTTTCTATGGTGAACAAGCCTTCCATCTCAAACCTCAGAATTGAAAACAATCATTGTTATCTCAATGCCGGTTATTTTCAAGTGGAAAAAACAATGTAATGAATTCAAACTTGCTGTCGTTGACTGGTTAACATCACCAATAAGATTCCGCCCAGTACCGCTGCTGCAGACAACACCAGTCGCTGGCTCAGTGACTCGCCGGCAAATACCACACCGCCGCCGGCTGCCAGTACCGGCACAGACAACTGAAGCACCCCGGCGCTGGTAGCGGTGAGCGAAGGCAGTACGGTGTACCAGATGGCATAACCCAACCCTGAGGTCAGCGCACCTGAAAAGACCGCCAGTATCACCCCATCAACAGACCAATGTTCGAAACCTGGAACCCACAGCAGCAAGGGTAGGGCCAGGGGCACTGACCAGAGAAAATTCCGCGTCGTGTCGGTCAATGGTTGTGCTGAGCCTTGTCCGGCCAGGGTGTACAGTCCCCAGGCCACCCCACTGAACAGCATCAACACAAAACCGGTCCAGCTGGGAGTTCCCAAAGCTGGCCACAACAAATAACTCAGTCCGGAAAAAGCCAGCAGCACACCCAGCCATTCCAAGCAACCAGCCCGGTAGCCACCAATGAGTCTGCTGAACAACATTGTCAACTGTACCACCCCGAACAAAATAAGCGCACCACTGCCGGTATCCAACATCAGGTATGCCAAAGAAAAGCACACGGCATAAATGAACAGCAACACGGCGCCCATTATGCCCTGCCACCGAGGTGTGATGACCTGCTTTGAAACAGACTGGGCTGATTTGCTCAGCGCCATCAGTAACACCAACATCAGGGCGCCGGCAATCAGTCGCACACTGGTGAAACCAGCTGCGTCCATCAGTCCCTGGCCCAGGACCAAACGGCACAACACCGAATTACCGGCAAAAGCCAGTAAAGCCAAAGTGGTGAAGAAAACCAACTTCAGGGTTTTCTGGCTCAAGGTGTCAACTCATACAACATCGGATTGCTGGGCACGGCATTGAGGTTCATGCGAGGCAATTGGAGGTTCAGCAGGTATTCGCCGTCTTTGATTTCGTTCGGCACGTAAATCATTTCGGTGATGGTTTTGTGCTGAAACTGCAGGTCATTTAATTGGTGATCTCCAGGCTGAATGTTCCAGAACAAACGGTGGTTGCTCAGCATGCCGTCATCATGCAACCGGTCCACTGATGGCATGTCCACCAGCAGGTGCTCAACCTGGGTTTCTTCTACCAGCCAGCGCATGGCTTCATTACTGAAAAAAGGAGGGTGTATGTCCTGACCGTATTGATGAGTCAGTTTCGCCGCAGCGTTAGGCAAGGTTCTGATAATCAAAGCTTTTACACCCCTGTGTAAACGGTTCTTTACAGCCGTCAACTGGTACTTACACAACAATTTATCACCCGGCTCAATGGCTGGCTGATAACTGTCCATACTGACATGAGTAACTGGCTCCAAGGTCACCAGCAAGGCTTTCATCAACGGCTGTATCACCACTTCATGTGGCGCCAACAACTGGTCGACCACATGAGAAATGCTTTCGGTGTGGGTGCCGTTGCAGTGTGGGTTGAATGATACTTCGGGCGCATTACAGGAACCGCCTTGTGTGGTGTCACCAATGAACGACCCGGCCTGCATGGGTTTGGCGGAGGCCGAGGCGGCGCCGAAATGACTGGGTTGCGGTCCGTCAAACAACATCGGTATGGCGATCGATCGCGGGGCCTGATTGAGCTTGACCCGGCGACTCATCAGACAAACTGCTCAGCTGACAGGTTCAGCCATTCCAACGCTGTGCCGGCCAACATCCGCGCTTTGATGTCATCATCATAGGGCATGGAAGCAATCAGTTTGCCTGGTTCCAACTCACCCAGCGGGAATGGATAATCGGTGCCCAGCGCCAGACGCTCATGACCCATTAATTTGACAATGTAATCGAGCACTCCAGGTTCATGCACCAGGGTATCCAGATAAATCTGCTGCAGGTATTTGCGCGGGTTATGCGGATTGTCCACCGCCACCAGGTCCGGACGGACCTCAAAACCGTGTTCAATGCGGCCTATACTGGCCGGAAAACCGCCGCCGCCATGGGCAAAAGCGATCCGCAGATTGGGCAGTCGCTCCAATACACCTCCAAAGATCATGGAACATATGGCCAGTGACGTTTCTGCCGGCATACCAACCAACCAGGGCAGCCAGTAATCTTTCATTTGTTCTTTACCCACCATGTCCCAGGGATGCACAAAAATCGCAGCACCGAGCTCTTCGGCAGCGGCAAACACCTCAAACAATTCTGGCGCATTGAGGTTCCACTCGTTGACATGGGAACCAATCTGCACCCCAGCCAGGCCCAGTTCTTTGACACAACGCTCGAGTTCTTTGACCGCCAGGTCTGGTGCCTGCATGGGCAAAGTTCCCAGGCCCACAAAACGACGCGGGTTGCTGGCGACTTTCTGCGCCATATCATCATTCAGAAATCGTGCCAAATCATGGGTGTCCTGTGGTTTTGCCCAGTAACAAAACATCACCGGCACCGTCGACAGCACCTGTACGTGAACCCCGTGAACATCACACTCTTTGAGCCTCACTTCAGGGTCCCAACAGTTGGCTTCAACGTCACGAAAATGACGGCCATCCTGCATCATCCGGGCACAACCACAGCCGGTGTGCTCAAGTTGAACAAAACCACCATAACCATATTTTTCCTGCAGGTTGGGCCAGTTTTCCGGCAAAATATGCGTGTGTATGTCTATTTTCAGCATCAAAGCTCCAATTTGTTGCTGTCAGGCATGACCGTGCCACAGGCATCACAGGTACGGGCCTGCGGGTCATTGAAAAACCGCTCGAAAACCGGAAAGAAGTCTTGTTCAATGTCCGTCAGGGTAAAGTATTCTTCATACAACAAGTGGTTACAGTTTTCACAGTACCACATCAATCCATCCTTCTCGTTGGTCAATCGCTTGCGCTCAACCACCAAACCAATGGAGTTCGCATACCGTACCGGAGAGTGCGGCATCCTGGGTGGCAGCAAAAAGATTTCACCTGCCTTGATCGGATAATCCACGACCTGCCCATTTTGTTGGGTCTTCAGCAACATTTCTCCTTCCAGCTGATAAAAAAACTCAGGGCCTTCATCATAATGGTAGTCGCGTCTGCCGTTGGGTCCACCAACCACCATCACAATGAAATCATCCTCTTCAAAGACCTGTTTGTTACACACCGGCGGTTTGAGTTGGTCGCGGTGGTCATCAATCCATTGTTGAAAATTAAAAGGGGCGCTGGGTGCGGTGTGCTTTTCGTTCATGATTTCACTCTTTGATGACTGCTATACATTTTAACTCAATCGCAATCGGTGTCGGCAACTTGTTGATTTCTACCGTGGTGCGGCAAGGCTGATTGCTGGCAAAGTACTCGGCATAAACCTTGTTATAGGTGGCAAAATCATCATCCATGTTGGTCAGAAACACCGTGACATCAACCAGCTCATCCCAACTGGAACCCGAGGCTTCCAACACCAATCTGACATTTTCAAAGACACTGCGACACTGGGTTTCTATGCAGTATGCAGTGATGTTGCCATCTTCATCGAGGCTGACTCCAGGGATGTCTTTGCTGCCTTTTTTTCGGGGGCCAACCCCGGATAAAAACAACAAATTGCCAACTTTTCTGGCGTGCGGATACAGGCCGACTGGCGGCGGGGCATCATTGGCCATGACTTTGTTCATATTTTTATTCTCGCTGTGTGTTCAAGCTGGACTTTGTCAGAACAGCCGTTCACAATGTTTAGCTTACATTACCCAGACCTGTTTACCACGAACAAGTCTGATCATCAATGTGCTGAGGTGGCTGGTCATGGACCAGTCATTCTGCGGTCAGCACCCGTATAAAGAGGAATAACACCATGCTGGGTTACATCACCATTGGCGCCAACGATTTGGATGCTTTATCAGAATTTTACGACAGCCTGTTCGCCGAAATCAATGTTAAACGCATCATGCCGGGTTCTGAAGAACATGGCTATGTGGTCTGGGCCAAAGATGAAACCGCCACCGGTTTTTCCATCATCAGACCCTTCAACGGCGAACCGGCCACAGCCGGCAACGGCAACATGGCAGCCATCTCTGCCGGCACCCCTGAGCTTGTCAAAGCACTGTATCACAAAGCCCTTGAAACAGGTGGCCGCTGTGAAGGTCAGCCAGGAGACCGGGGAAATGGCTTTTATGCCGCCTACTTCCGGGATCCGGAGGGCAACAAACTGAATGCGTACTGTATGACCACCAACCCATAATTCACCGGAGCTTTCGATGAAAAGAGTTTTAAAAAAAATCCTCAAATATTTTGCTGTGTTGCTGTTATTGCTGGTGCTTCTGGGCTCAGCGTTTTTTGTTCATGTCTGGTATTTTAAGCCCTATGACATCAACTTGTTTTTCGGCCGCACGGCTTTACAGTTTGCCTTAAAGAGTCCCGAAACACTGAGTTCATTGAGGGTGCTGGAAAAGTTCGGCATGGAAGGGCACAACGCTGAATTGAATGACGCCAGTCTGACCGCCGGTGATGAAACTTTTGCGCACGTGTTGCAGGCCCACGAAACCCTGTTGTCCTATGCCGATGAAGACCTCGATCCAGCTGACAAAATGTCCAAAGATGTGATGTTATCCTTGCTGAACATTGTGGTTGATGGTCAACGCTTTCGATTCCACAACTATCCCGTGAATCAACTGTTTGGCGTACAAAACGGTTTCCCCTCATTCATGGAAAGCACCCACCAGGTTCATGATGTGGGCGATGCCGAAGATTACATCAGCCGGTTGTCTAAAGTAGGTATCAAATTTGACCAGGTGCTGGAGGGCCTGAAACACCGGGAAAACCTGGGCATCTTGCCACCCCAGTTTGTGGTCACCAAAGTATTGGAAGAAATGAACGGTTTCGTCAACACACCTGCTGAAGACAACATCCTGTTCACAGCACTGGCTGACAAAATGGAACAAGCCGGTCTGGCTGTTGAAGACCAGCAAACCCTGGCCACTGATGCCAGATCTACCATTGAACAAACCGTATACCCGGCTTATCAGCGATTGATCGATTACTTTGTCCGGCTGGACAACAAAGTCAGTGAAAATCATGGCGTCTGGAATCTGCCGGATGGCGATGCCTACTACACCCTTGCCTTGAAATTTTTCACCACCACTGACTACAGCCCATCCTACATTCATGATTTTGGCCTCACCGAGGTGGATCGCATCCAACAGGAAATCCTCGACATCCTGGCTGGCGAGGGTTGGGATGTCAGCGGTGGGTTTACCAGCAGCATCGAAAACATGGCCGTTAATCCGCGCTTTTATTATTCTGACTCCGATGAAGGTCGCGAACAGATACTGGACGATTACAAAACCATGCTGGTGGAAATAGAACAACAAATGGCCAGCCATTTTCATGACTTTCCTGAAGCCGGTATGGACGTCCAGCGGATTCCGGAATTCAAAGAAAAAACCGCACCAGGGGCTTACTATCAGCGACCGGCGATGGATGGCTCACGCCCCGGGGTGTTTTATGCCAATTTGTATGACATCAAAGCCACCCCAAAATATGGCATGAAAACCCTTGCCTACCACGAGGGCATACCAGGTCATCATTACCAACTGGCCATCCAGCAGGAATTGGAAAACATGCCGTTTTTTCGCAAAATGGTGCCATTCACCGCTTATTCAGAAGGCTGGGCTTTGTATGCTGAACGGGTGGCGTATGAAATGGGTATGTTGTCCGACCCTTATGACAACATTGGCCGTCTGCAGGCAGAACTCTTCCGAGCCGTCCGCCTGGTGGTGGATACCGGTATCCATGCCAAACGCTGGAGCCGCGAACAGGCCATTACATATATGCTGTCCAATACCGGCATGGCGGAATCGGATGTGGTGTCAGAAATTGAACGTTATTTTGTGATGCCCGGACAGGCCACTTCATACAAAGTGGGCATGACCAAAATTCTCGAATTACGTGAGCAAGCCAGGCAAGCTTTGGGTGATCGTTACGATGTCAGGGACTTTCATCGGGTGGTACTCAACAGCGGTTCCGTTCCACTGAACATCCTGGAACAGCTGGTCGATCAGTACATCCAAGAAAACAGCTGATTTCAGCACAAAAAAAGCCAGGTCGTAAGTTCACGACCTGGCTGATATGATGGGTCTGGATAAAGGGACTTACTTCAAACCACGCTTTCTTTTGATTTCTTCCATTTTTTGTTGTTGCAACATGTGCTCTTCCATGCGGTAACGGGTGGGGGACTTGATGATCACCAATGGTTCCCAACTGCTGTTCGGTAATAAACGGCCCAAACCATCGGTCTTGGCCCACTGGGTGTTGGCCGCATAAAACACATGATCACCCACCAGGGTGCCATTACCCAAATCTTTGAATTCAGGATGAGATGCTTCGATGGGAAACAGGTTTTTCAGAAACAGGTCCTTTTCCAGCACATAGCGCATCAGACGAGCTGGCTGAACTCCGCTTTGGATACCAATCAGATCACCGTCATCATAGAACAAATCATTCATGCCGGCAAAGAAGCCCTTACCACCTTTGATCAATGGCACCACCTGCAAAGATTCCAGATTAATGACAAACAGCCCCAGCTCATAATCGGACACATAAAGCACACTCTCAGCGGCGTTGCTGGTGATGGCCTTGATGTTTGACAATCCTGGCAGAGCCAGAACTGGCTCCACAGTTTCCTGACCATTTTTCACGCGGAAAAAAGTACTGTCAAAGGCGTTGATGAAATACAGGTCACCACTGGTTGTCAGGTGCATGGCGGTGAATAATTTAGGCTGATCACTTTTCGCCATTGACATGTTTTTCAGCACTTCACCGGTACTTAGCCTGATTTTGGAGATCATCGCCTGACCAAAATTTTGCTGGGTGGTTCCGGTGTAATGAGGCAGTGTGGCAGTCGCCAGCCACAACAAATCAGCCGACTGGTCAATCACCAGATCAATCACACCCCAGGGGCCAGTGGCCGGATTCCCGGCTTTGAAGAATTCACTGAATCCACTTTCCTCGTCATATTGGTAGACCGCACCGGAACGCACGCTGCCCAGCAAAAACCGTTCAGCTTTGGCATCCCACGCCAGGTTCTCAAACAACATTCCTGAATAGTGATGGCTGACAGCAAAGGCTTGTTTGCCTTCACCAAAAGCCTGGGCATTCTGTTCCATGCCATCTTCAATGTATTCAAACACCTTGGTGTCTTTGATCAGATCAAACCCGCTGTGCTCAGTGACCGGGTAGCTCAACCCGGCTTTTTGTAATTCTATCAGGTCGTTATATGCTTCGGTTTTCTTGTCCTGCAAAGCATATGCCTTGGCCAGATCAAGACGGAATACCGGGTCATAAGGACGCAGTTCAGTCAGCTTTTTCATCACCAGCTCATAGCGGGAATACTGCTCTTCCTGAAGGGTTTTATCTGCCAGTTCAAGCAGTTGAGGCAGACTGTCAATGGTCGCCAGATCCCTGGCAAAAATCTTTTCAGGGTCCAGGGCCTGAGCATGAATGCCGGCTGTGAACGCTAACAATAACAAGGTAAATGGTTTTTTCATCATCATCTGGTTTTTCAAAGTGGTTATAAGACCTCTTTGTTGCTGTGAGGTTCCATACAAACCGCGGCATTTTAACAGAACTGTTGGTAAATAGCTGTTTATGCCCCGGGTAACTGATAAAATGGGCCTTTTTTTCGGCCTGTCTGATGAAACTCGAAAATGACTTATACTTGCGTGCATTGCGCCGTGAAAACACAGAACGCACCCCTGTCTGGCTGATGAGACAAGCCGGCAGGTACCTCCCCGAATACCGCAAAGTCCGCGCAGAGGCCGGAGACTTCATGACCCTGGCGAGCACCCCTGAGATGGCATGTGAAGTCACCATTCAACCTCTGGAACGTTTTCCATTGGATGCGGCGATCATTTTTTCTGATATCCTGACCATTCCCGATGCCATGGGGCTGGAGTTGTATTTTGAGCCCGGCGAGGGTCCGCGCTTTAACAACCCCATCACCGATGAAGCCGACATCAAAGCCCTGCCAGTACCCGATGCGGATGACCTGCAATATGTCATGGACGCCATCAGCCTGACCACCCGCACCCTCAATGGTCGGGTACCCTTGATTGGTTTTTCCGGCAGCCCCTGGACGCTGTTGACCTATATGATAGAAAACGGCGGCAGCAAAACCTATGCCAAATCCAAAGCCCTGCTGTACAAGTCGCCTGAGCTGGCTCATTTGCTGCTGGATAAACTGTCACGATCGATCATCAAGTACCTGATCGGACAAATCCAGAGCGGTGCATCGGCCGTACAGATTTTTGACAGTTGGGGCGGGGTCCTCAGCCCGGCTGATTTTCAGACTTTTTCGTTGCACTACATGCAACAAATTGTCGACGGCCTCAAACAGGCTGGTTTCGCTGACACCCCGGTGGTGTTGTTCAGTAAAGGAGCCAATCAAAGCCTGACAGCCATGTCTGAAACCGGTTGCCATGGCTTGGGGCTTGACTGGACCATCAACATCGATGTGGCCAAAACCCTGACCGGTGACCGGGTGGCTTTGCAGGGCAACCTGGATCCGGCCACTTTGTACGCCCCAGATGCATACATCGATCAGGCCGTCAAACAAGTGTTGGATGCCTATGGACCAGGACCAGGTCATGTGTTTAACCTGGGTCATGGGATGCAACCGGACATGGATCCTGACAAAGTCGCGGTATTGGTAGATGCGGTGCGCCGACACTCGAGTCGCTGAACAACCATGAAATACAAACTCACCACCCTCATCAATGTACCCATCGACCAATGGTCGGAGCACAGCCTGCAAACCGAAAACGGGCATTGTTCAGTCATGGTTAAACGTGGTCACACCGAATGGGTGGCATACATCAACGAATGTCCCCATCAGGGGCGCCGCATGGATTATGCAGAAAATGCTTTTCTGGAAACCCCGGATAAGCAGCTGGTTTGTCCGGCCCACGGTGCGACCTTTGATGCCGCAACGGGGTTGTGCACCAGCGGACCTTGTGCTGGCCAGTCACTGACCGCGCTGACCATTGACATTGATGACAAGGACGTGTTTGTTGAGTTCCGTTAAACCTTTTCTGGCGCTGATGGTGCGTTACGGTTTGGTTGGGGTACTGGCCAGTGTGGTGCATGCCGCCATCAGCCTGTTGTTGCATGAAGTGTTTGCCATCGCACCATTCACTGCGCATGCCAGCGGTTTTGCCGGCGGATTGGTCACTGCCTATCTGGGTCATTATCACTATTCGTTCAAGGATGATGGGCAGCACCGTTCACGGTTTCCCAGGTTCGTGATCACTTCATTGACCGGCTTTGCACTCCATCAAGGTGGGGTTTGGTGGTTGGTCAGCCAGCTTGGCTGGGACTATTCGACCATGGCTTTACCCGCGCTGATGCTGACAATTCCGTTGGTGACTTTTCTGTTGTCAAAGTTTTGGGTGTTTCGCTGAGGGGTTCTAAAAACGCCACATCAAAGGGCACCAGCTTAAAATCTGGCGGCAAGTTACTTAAATCGTCTTCATCCCAAAAACAAAACACTTTCATCGGTTTTCCCAAAGCCAAAACCACAGTATGACGCTCAAATGTGGCCACAATCAGGCCATATCATGACAGCTTATGGCAATCCAGCATCAGTTGGTTTTTTCGGGTAGTTCAGTACTCAGGATCAAACTTTCAAAATCTTGACCGGGCAGGGTGGTGATGGCTTGTTTATGCAAACCAATTTTTTCCAGCACCCGGATGGAAGCCAGGTTATCCGGGTTGGTATAGGCCAAAATGACCGGACTGATTTGCTGGTCTGCAGCCCACTGCATGATCGCCTGACTGGCTTCGGTACAGTACCCACCGTTGCGATACGCTGGTAAGAATGCAAAACCAATGTCCGGCGGGTTGTCGGCATCACGTTTGACCAGGCCACAAATACCCAGTGGCTGCGGGTCATACTGCCTGGTTACCTTATACAGGCCATAGCCATGGGTCCGGTATGAATGGATCAGTTTGTCCTTTAAATAGCCCAGGGCATCATCCAGGGTATGCAGACCGCGGTCTCCAATGAATCGAATGCAGTCCGGGTCATTGAACAATTGATGGATGAACGCAACATCTCCGTCATCCAGTTCTGATAAATGTAAGCGCTTGGTAGAAATGATATGTGCCATGCTGCCTATTCTATGTTATTTGCAACGGTAGCGGTCAATTTGCGTCAATCGCTGCACTTCCAGACTGCCTGAGCTGAAGCCCTCAACGACCGGTTCCCAGCTGATCAGGGCCCGCTCATCATTCAACAACTCAAAACGCAGATCACCCCACAACAACTGACTGTTTTGTTCGCTGCTGTATTCGGGCGGAAACAATCCGCCCTGACCATACTGGGCGATCAAATCCACCACGCCGCCATTGATTTCACCCCTGGCCAACAGCCAGAATGGTTGCCCGTCTCGGTAAGTGTACCAGGTCAGTAAAAGGGTATCCTGTCCATCGGCTTCTATGACCTGTATCATGTAACCATGGCCATCCTGTTCTGGGTTATACCAGGAGCCTGTGTGACAGGTATTGATGGTTTTTTCGTTGAGATCGACGGGCTTAAGGGTGGTTAACCTGACCAACTCCATGCTGCCCTCACTGAAACCCTGAGGTGAGCCATCCCAGTTGACTTGCAGGGTGTTTTTTCCAGTCATGGTCAAATCCAGGCTGCCCCATAATGCTGTCTGCATGGCAGCAGGATCATGAGCTGAACCAAATTCCGGCCCACTGGTGATCGCCAGGTTCAGATTGGCGGTATTACCATCCAACACTCCGGCCCCTGATAACCACAGAGGCTGGCCCTGATCATAAACGTACCAGGATACCACCACCCCCGGCTGATTGTTGAACAGGATTTCCTCGATCAGAAAGCCATGACCATCCTGCTCAGGGTTATACCAATTCCCACTGAAGTCGATGTCGGTGCTGGTGTTGATGTAAACCACTTGCCCCTGTGCCTGATTACTGGCAATCACATCAACATCACCATCCTCATCCAAATCGACCAATAATTTTTCTGTCAATCCCCTGTTCAGGCCAGGCAATGGAACGCTGGTGTATCCTCCGTTTTGATCATTGATCAGTATATCGGGATTAAAATATGCCGTGAAATCCGCAAATCCATCCTGGTTTAAATCAGCCATTTGACCGGGGCTTGATTCTTCAGGGAAAGGCAGCGACCTGAGCACCAGTTCACCAGTCTGATTCTCAAATAATAAAGCAGTGGCCACCGGATTATATTGGTATTGAGAAACCAACACATCCAAATCACCATCGGCATCCGCATCATATGTGATCAATCCCCGCAACAACCGAAATGAAACAGGCAAAGCAGCCCGCCTGGATGCTGACAAATCAAAACCATTGAACTGCCATTCAACCAATGTCATTTCAGCTGAAGATTCATTGCCCTCGACTGTCAACAGTGTCGATTGACCTGTGTTATTGAGGTCAGCAAACACCGGAATCAACTGTTGTGAGAGTTGTTGACGCAGCTGCAGATTGCCTTCACCGTCATTCAAATATATATGCGTTTCTTCTGATGACAGGAAGCGTCTGAAATAGACCAGTAGATCCATATCACCATCACCATCCAGGTCTCCGGTGGCAATGTCAATCAATCGTTCCATCCCCATGTCTTCGACTGACATCTGAAAACCGCCTGTGCTGGTTTGAATGGCTGTCAAAAAGCCTGTTTCATGACTGGTGACCAAGTCGAGCAAACCATCTCCATTCAGGTCAACCGGTTCAACCAATCGACTTGCAGGAACACCTGTTTCACTGGGCTGTGCCAATGCAGTACGGCCATTTCCTGACTGGTAGGTCACCTGGCCGCCGTTAACCCTGATCAGGTCCTTATGGCCATCATTGTTGATGTCATCCCAGTGCATGTCACTGATCTCTCCAATCAGGGTTTGTGCGGTGTTATGCCGCTCATAGACCAATTGGTTGGGAAAAGTCAGTTGCCAACTACCGAATTGTCTTTTGCCGACAGCGAACACCTCAGGCTGTGATTCACCAGATTGGTCCAGCTGTTGCAGCTTCAGAGAAACTTCACCGGCTAAAACGGGGGATTCAGACACATCAAAGTAACCATTTTCATTACTGAGCAACAGGGTGTGCCCGGCTTCATTCACATGACTGATGAACACATCCAGTTGCTGATCACCATTGGTGTCCAAGAACACCGCATCTTTGACATCAGGCAACGCCGTTTCTGGTGGTGTTTTTGACAGGGTGAACGAACCATCTCCCTGGTTGATGGCCCGGGGATAACCCTGAGATTTGCCAAAACCTTGTACGTCTGTCAACCCATCCTGATTGATGTCCACAAAAAACACCTGACTGGAGTCATCCCGTTGATCTCCGGTATCTACCAGATTGAGGTTTTTGATGATGGGTTGCCGGATGAACTGTCCCTGTTGATCATTCAGATAAATATACAAATCTTCGCGCGCGCGCCACAGATCCATAAAGCCATCCTGGTTGTAATCAGCCACGTGTTCAAAAGCATCATAACTGCGCTGTGGAAAAAACAACTCCTGTGTTGAAAACTGTCCAAAGCCGTCATTCAGCAGATTGATCAATCGTGGCGGCCCTTCAAATAAATCAACCGATTTGACCACATCCACATCACCATCGTTATCGAGGTCAGCAGCAAAAAGTCTGACCTGTTCAAATGAGGTGTTCTGATCCACAAAATGGGTCTTGGTGGTAAAATTTCCAAAACCGTCATTGATCAGTAATTGATTTTCATTACTGACATTGGCATTGGACACCCAAATATCCAGATCACCATCCTGTTCAACGTCAATCAACAACAACGGTCTGATTTGTAACCGTCTGTTGGCCGAAAAAAATGCCGGGATTTGTGGCGTATTCGGGTAGGGTTTATAGTCACCAGTGATGGTTTTTTGAAGGATTTTCAAACCCTGTTGTGCAGTGGTTGCCATCACCACTTCGGGTACCCCATCTCCGTTCAAATCACCTGCGGTGAGCTGCACAACTTCTTCAGTCAGTGGGTAATGGTCATTGGCCTTCAACAGCGGTTGGGCATTGACCGGGACCAGCCAAACCAACAGCAATAAAATTCCCTTTTTCATTCAACATCTCCTTACTACTTATGTTTCAATCAATTCTATCACGTCCATTCTTTGATTATTGTTAAGTCAATCGGCAGGTTTCAATTGAGCCTGATAACGGGGTTTGCCATGGCGTTTCAGATCATAGGTCAGCACCTGATTATGCGGATCATAACTGAGCATCCAGACATTGGTGGCTGCGGCCGGAATCATGTCAGCGGTTGCTTCGTCTGCGGCAAAAAACTGTTGCCATCCTGTACCCTGATCGTTCGCCCAGCCGCCATAGTTGGTGATCTCATCCGGCGTACCATCATCATGCCGGTGATCATGTTTCAATAATAACCCCTGACGGCTTTTGCTGATCACCCAGGTGCGCGATTGATCATGACCCACTGCAAAGCGTATACGGATTTGATGTTGTTCACAGGACTGTATATTGGCTACCAGCAACTGTCCGGCAAAATCATGGTCGGGGTCTGTGGGAAAAGTGCTGTAACCCTCAAATACCTGGCCACAAAGGCTGGACAGATTGGTGAAAAAATCGTTCTGTTTTTTGACATGCGGCGGTTTGCTGCAGGCATTGAACAACAGGACTACAGCCATTAGGGCAATGAGGTTTTTCATGTTTTTTTCTCCTGGCGACAAAAACAATCCACCGTGTGGTCATTCACCAAACCAGTGGCTTGCATCAGCGCGTAACAAATGGTGGTTCCAACAAATTTAAAGCCCCGTTTTTTCAGGTCTTTACTTAAGGCATCGGACAAGGCGGTGCTGGCCGGCACCTCTGCCATGGTTTGCCAATGGTTGATGATGGGCTGGCCACCCACAAAAGCCCAAATGTAGTCATTGAAACTACCAAATTCTTCGCGAATTTTAATGAATGCCTGTGCATTGGTAACCGTGGATTTGATTTTCAGGGTATTGCGGATGATGGCCGGGTTATTTTTTAATTCAAGTTGTTGCTGTTCATCGAAAGCCGCCACCTGTTGATAATCAAAACCAGCAAAGGCGCTGCGGTATCCTTCACGTTTATGCAATATGGTGGTCCAGCTGAGACCAGCCTGGGCCCCTTCGAGGGTAATGAACTCAAACCAGGTCCGGTCATCATATACCGGGCGACCCCATTCCTCATCATGGTAAAGTTGATCCAGCTCTGAGGCATCGGCGGCCCAGCCGCAGCGAATTCGATCAATCATTGTTCACACCTCCACCGTTGACCATTTTCGGCCCTGCCACATGTGTACCATGGCCCAGGTGAAAATCAGGCGGTACATGATTTGCCCAATCCATATGGCTGTCAGACCCATGCCCAGATAAGGGCCCACCAACCATGCCAATGGTAAAAACAACAACCACTGCAAGGCAAATGAAATTTTCATGGTACTGGTGGTGTCACCGGCTCCGTTGATGGTATTAAATAACACGATCCCTATGCATTCCACCGCCAGTGAAAGTGCTGCCAGCTGTAATGGCAGTCGAGTTAACTCAATCACTGCAGGTTGGTCCGGTAAAAACAGCCCCAGCACCCAGTCAGGAAATAACCACACCGGCAACATCAATACAAAAGCTGTCAAGCATCCCAGCTTAACCGTGTCCCAACCCCACAAATGTGCCGCATCAATGTTCTTTTTACCCAGCGCCTGACCCACCAGGGTGGCTCCACCCAGGCCAAACCCCATGGCCGGCAACAAACCAACCAGCATGATGTTGATGATCACATTGGCCCCGGCCAGTTCTGCCGTACCCACCTGGCCAATGATCCAGTACAAAGCCGCGAAACCAGCAGCAAAAAAGAATTGCTGAACCGAGGAGGGAACGGACGTTTTGATCATTTGCTTAACCGTGACTTTGGTTGGCAAACTCTCTAGAAACCCATATCCTCGGGTGTGTTTCCAGGCACAGTAGAAATAATAAAACACCGCCAGGGTGATTGAAATACTGGTGCCCAAACCTGCACCGAAAGTACCCAGTGCCGGCATGCCCAGTTTGCCAAAAATCAACACATAGCTGATGATGATGTTACTGGTGTGTGCAAACAACAGTGCTTTGAGGTACACCTTGGTCATCTGAATGGCGCTCCAGTAGCCCCGAAAACTGAAATGCACAGCAAGCGAAATCAAACCCATGAAGCGGGCTTGTAAATATGGAGTGCCTTGTTCCATGACCAGAGGGTCAGGATTGAACCAGGCAATCAGATAGGGCGACAACACATACAACAACAACGTCATCGGTATGGCAGCCAACAGAATCAATAACAGAGCAGCGTTCAGCGGATAAGCCGCTTCTGCTTGTTTATCTTCACCAATGCGGCGGGAAACCATGGCCTGCACACCAGCACTCAGTCCCAACAAAAAAGCCACACACATGTAATTGAGAAAACCGCCCAAACCCACCGCTGCCAGAGCCGGTGCACCCAGCCTTCCGACCATGGCTGTGTCGACCAGGTTGAGGATGTTCTGCGACATCATCCCCCCAATGATGGGCAGCGACACTGCGAGGATGGCTTTGGACCGTTTATTATTGAGCATGAGGCTATGTTATTACATCTTTACATGGCTGGGCAGTCTTTTTTAGCAGACAAGAAAAACGCCACATGGTGTGGCGTTTTTGCAGAGAAGTATAAAAACAAATGGCTTCAGTAGCCTTTCTTTTGCTTGTGTTTTTTGTGTTTTTTCTCAGCCATATGCTTTTCTTTGGTGGCTCGCATGGCCAACAACTGTTCCATCTGATCAGCAGTCAGTACTTCAGCCATTTGGGCATCGTAGTCTGCAGCCAGTTGTTTTTTGTACGCCATCATTTTGTCTTGTTTGGCTTGCTTGATTTCTTTGACTTGCTGAACCTGAGCCTCGGTCAAACCCAACTCTTCTGTCCAACTGCTTTGCTTGTGATTTTTGTGGCCCGGACCTGCCACAGCAGCCACAGAAACCATCATCAGTAATACCATTAATTTTTTCATCTCAATACCTGTTAATTAGTTAAGGGACTTCTATGGTACTGATCGATTTTTCAAGAATTGTGCAAGAAACAAGGAAATCACCGACTTTCTTCGTACTTATAGCCACAACCGTAGATCGCATGAATCAATTCTTGCTCCGGCTGGATTATTTTCAACCTGGCACGCAGTTTTTTAATGTGGCTGTCAATGGTACGGTCAGAGACAATCCGACCATCATCATAAACTGCATCCATCAACTGACTGCGGGAAAAAACCCGGCTGGGTTGGGACATCATTTTCTCCAGCAAGCGGCACTCAACCATGGTCAGCTCAATCCGGGCATCGCCGCAGCTGACTTGTAATCGATCGGTGTTCAACTCAATCACAGCAGGCACGCATGGCTTGGCTTTCTGACGCAACCAAACTTTGACCCGGGCCACCAACTCCCTGGGGCTGTAGGGTTTACACACATAATCATTGGCACCAATCTCCAAACCCAGGATGCGGTCAATTTCATCAACCCTCGCTGTGGTCATGATGATGGGCACATCTGATGTTTTGCGGATATCACGGCAAATGTCCATACCATTTTTTCCTGGCAACATGATGTCCAGTAATACCACGTCCACCATGTGTTGCTGAATAAACGGTTCCACTTCATCTCCATGATGAATCAGGTCCACCTGCCATTGCTCCTGTTGCAGGTAGTCCTTCAATAAGTTGGCCAGGTCTTCCTGGTCCTCCACCACCAGAATGCGGGCGTTTTTCATACCCTGGCCAGCCTGATTTCAATATGAACCCCACCCAGGGATGAGGATGACGCTGTGATTTGTCCGTTGTGGGCTTTGACAATGTTGGCTGCAATCGCCAGGCCCAGGCCTGAACCACCGGATTTTTTATTGCGAGAAGACTCTTTGCGGTACAAGCGATCAAACATCCGGTTCATTTGTTCTGCATCAAGACCCGGTTTGGAGTCTTCAATCACCACCACATACTCAGTCGTTTCACGGGTCAACGACACAAGCACAATTCCCCCTTCGTCGGTGTACAACATGGCATTATTCAGGATGTTATAAAACAACTGACACAAGCGGTTATCATCGCCGAGAATCTGGTGTGGGCGGTCATCAAAATTGAACTTACAACTGATCGACTTTTTCTCAAAAGCCAATTTGAAGGCATTCACCGCTCGCTTCAGCACGGTCAATACATCCACTGACTTCATTTCATAACGCATGGTACCCAGGTCTGAAAGACTCAATTCATATAAGTCATTGACCAGGTGATTCAGGGTGGTGATCTGATGATGCAAAATTCCCAGCGTTTTTTCATCCGCTTGATGAATACCGTCCTGAATGGCTTCAATTTGAGCCAGGGTAACAGCCAATGGCGTGCGCAATTCATGGGCAATGTCGGCCATCATGTTTTTTTGCGACGTGGCATTGGATTCCAGGGTTTTTACCAAATGGTTAAAGTGATTTGATAACTGTCCCAGCTCATCATTGCGCCTGATGTTTGAACGCACGCTGAAATCACCCGCGGCCGCTTGTTGTGTGGCACTGGTTAATTGTTGAATGGGTCGGGTGAAGTATCTGGCGATGGGTAAAGTCAGCAACAAGGAAGTCACTGCCATGATCCCGACCATAATCAACAACAGTTTCTGAATGCCTTCATTGAATTGGCGGTCTTCTTCAGCATATATTCCTTTGTTGCTTTGAGTGACCAGAAATCCAACCAGTTCATCATCACTGACGATTTTCATATAGTGATGGTTGTCTTTATCCCATTCAATCGAGCCCACCACTTTTACTTTGTTGGCATCGTAGACAGAATAATTTGGCAACATCCGCTTCATGGTGTACTTAGCTTGTTGTTTCTGGTGGTGCGGCGGTGGTGGTTTATTGTGACCTTTTGAAGCGCGGTGGGGTGGTGGTTTTTTGTCAGTGACTTTGAAAGCCGAATGAAAAATCATCTCTTTCCAGGCTGCCGGGTCATTGCGCAAGGTGTCCCAACTACCTTCCGTACTGTAATGATCTGCCAACAGCTGTATGGTTTTTTGGTTAAACCGGTATTCCTGGGATTTTTTGTAGCGGTCAAAGCCACGATCAATACCAAAACGCATCATCAAAGCCATGGAGAAGACCACCAATAAAGTGATCATCAACAACAACACAAAGATTTTATTTCTGATTGAACCGGTTTTCATAAACCGCATCTTGCCACATAATCGTGCAAAAAATGTGATTGGATATTATTTGCCGATACAAAAACTGGAAAAAATCTCACCCAACAGATCATCCGAGCTGAAATCGCCAGTGATTTCATTCAATGCGTGTTGTGCCAGGCGCAATTCTTCGGCGGACAACTCTCCCTGGTTATGCGCCAGCTGTTGTTCAGCCTGATCGATGTGATGCTGGGTTAATTTCAGCTGTTCAACATGTCGAGTTCTGGCGGTGAAGGTGGTTTCATTGAGCACGCCCAGGCGGGTATGATCTGTGATCGCTTGTCGCAGTTCTTCTATTCCAGTCTGGGTTTTCGCAGATACCCTGATGATGCCATTGAGTGACTGGTTTGCCGGGTGAAGCACATCACATTTATTGATGATATGCAGGGTATTGGCTTCCTGTTTCAGGGTTTCAGTAATCGCTTGTGAACCATCCATAACATGCAACACCAGATCGGCTGATTCTTTCATCTTCAGCGCCCGGTCGATTCCCTGCTGTTCAATCGGGTTGTCGGTTTCATGAATGCCGGCGGTGTCGATCAGCCGCACCGGGATACCAGCAATCACCACATCCTCTTTGACCACATCACGGGTGGTTCCGGCCACTTCTGAAATGATCGCCGTGTCTTCTTCTGTCAAACAATTGAGCAATGATGATTTGCCGGCATTGGGTTTGCCCACGATGGCTATGCTGATACCTTGACTTAAAACCACACCACTCTGGGTTTTTCGCAAGGTATCGCGCATGGCTTCATTCAATTGACTCAACTGATCACGCAAGTGCTGATCAGAAAGGAAATCGATTTCTTCTTCCGGAAAATCAATCGCTGACTCCACCCACACCCGGGTTTCAATCAGCAAGCCTAACAACTCGTTGATGTGCGCTGAAAAAGCCCCTTGAAGTGAGCGTTGAGCCGCCAGTACAGCCTGTTCTGAGCCACTGCTGATAACATCTGCAATCGCTTCGGCCTGAACCAGATCAATTTTATCATTGTGAAATGCCCGTTCAGAGAACTCGCCGGGACGGGCCATCCGGGCACCAAGTGCCAGAACTTCATTGAGCAGCATGTGCATCACCACATGGCCACCATGACCTTGCAGTTCAATCACATCTTCTCCGGTAAAGGATGCCGGCGCGGCAAAATACAACAACAATCCTGAGTCTATGGTTTGTTGATGGGTGTTTTTAAAATGAGCAAAATGAGCAAATCGGGGTTTAAGGTCACCCAGACCGGAGATGGCCTGAGCTATGGTTGTGGCTTCGGTGCCGGAAATACGAATGATGCCAACACCACCGCTGCCTGCCGGAGTGGCAATGGCAGCAATGGTGTCAGCAGATACGGTCATCGGAAATTGCTTATTTAACGGAGTCCTGCTCGTCAATGCGTTTGGTGATCACCCATTGTTGTGCCAGTGACAATACCGAGTTCACCGCCCAGTAAAGCACCAGACCAGACTGGAAGAAAGCAAACAACACTGAGAACGCCACAGGCATAAACTTCATGATCTTTTGTTGCATTGGATCCATGCCCGGAGTCGGTGACAGTCGCTGGGTCATGATCATCGCCGCCGCATTGATTGCCGGCAACACAAAGTACGGATCTGGGGTTGACAGGTCCTGCAGCCACAAAATAAATGGTGCCTGACGCAATTCCACCGATTCCAGCAGCACCCAGTAAAGGGCAATAAACACCGGAATCTGAACCAGAATAGGTAAACATCCACCCAACGGATTGACCTTTTCCTTTTGATAAAGGCCCATCATTTCCTGATTGAATTTCTGCTTGTCGTCTTTGTAACGCTCTTTCAAAGTCGCAATTCTGGGTTGCAATTTACGCATCCTGGCCATGGACTTGTACTGCGCTTCAGACAGTTTAAAGAACAACAGTTTGATCAGTACAGTGAGCAATACGATAGACCAGCCCCAGTTTCCAACCCAACCATGGATTTTCTCCAGTACCCAAAACAGTGGTTTGGATATCGCTGTGAACACACCATAATCTACCGTCAGGTCCAGACCACGTGCCACTGCGGGTAATTGTTTCTGTAATTTTGGTCCCACATACCAACTGGAATTAAATTCTGCGGTGCCATTGGCGTTCACCATTTGTGCCGGAGTCACCATGCGAACACGGTATGGGTGGGTGCTGTTGGCATTGTATTGCGTCTGGATGTCAGCCTGTGCACTTGAGGGTATGATGCCGGCAAAGAAGTAATGCTGTACCATGGCCACCCAGTTGCCTTCACCCAACTTACGTACCAGTGATTCATCACGCATGTCTTCAAAACTGACCGTGTCATAACCATTCTCGGTATCAAAGAATCCCACACCTTTGAATGAATAACGACTGGCATCGGTGAAAGAGGGGTCCTTGCCATTCCAGGGATTATTGCGCTGCAATTGCTGGTACTCACTCATCAACCAATTATCACTGGATTGATTGATCACTGTTTGTCGTTGTTTGATTTCATAACTGGCCGGATCAATGGTATAGGTTTTGATCAACTGACCTTCTGGCTTTTGATGGGTAAAAGTGATTTCAGTGACTTGATCGGTAACCGTAACCTGAGGTGTGTTGGTGGTATAAAGATCATTGTGAGTAAAATTAACACTTTGACTCACCAGTCCGGCTTCTGCTTTAAAAAACTGTTCCTGGTAATCCATCAGAATGATGTTTTTCGCTTCATTTTTCTTCAATGGATACGCTTTGAGTTCTGCGTAAACCAATGCGGCTCCTTGTTCCGAAAACTGTAATTTCAACAGGGGCGTTTCAACCGTACTGATGATGTTGGTATTGGTCGGTCCAGTCACTGAAGGCACATCCTGTTGACCGGTGATGCTCGGCTGGGGAATGTCCTGATCCTGTGTGGTTTGACTGACCGCAGGAACATCATCCATGACTGTGGTATTAACCGCAGGACTTACTGCCGTCTGGTCAGCTGCCTGACTGACTGGTTGACCATAATCTTTGTTCCATTGAATGTACAACATGAAACCCATGAACATGAGGGTAATCAGGTATAAATTTTTATTATTCATCGACGATTCTCGGTTTGTTGCCAGAGTTGATTGAGGCTGGAATTAAGCTGTTGGTTACTGGCCTGGGCTGCGCCAGGTTTTGCCATCACCACATAATCAGCCATCCTGAGGTTTGACTGGGTGCGGAAGGTTTCCCGGATCAGGCGCTTGATGCGGTTTCTTTTGACTGCTGATTTGTGTACTTTCTTGGAAACCATCAGTCCCACACGGGCCATGTTTGCCCCCTGCGTGAAATGCACCAATATGGTGAAGTGTTTGTTGTGTATTCTTTTTGACTTACTAAAAACCCGACTGTAGTCAAGTCGGGTTAGTAATCTTTTGCCTT
Source organism: Marinicella sediminis (assembly GCF_002000055.1). GTDB lineage: Bacteria > Pseudomonadota > Gammaproteobacteria > Xanthomonadales > Marinicellaceae > Marinicella > Marinicella sediminis. The sequence goes on from NZ_MVBD01000006.1 coordinate 230,419, forward strand.
TTGGGAAATGTTCCAAGGCACACCTGATTAAACGTGGCTTCAGGCAGCCAGTCTTTTTCTGCCTTTGGCACGACGGGCATTGATTACCGCACGGCCACCAGCGGTTTTCATACGAGCACGGAAACCATGGGTTCTGGCTCTTTTCAAATTACTTGGTTGAAATGTTCTTTTCATGATAATTACCTGTTTTTTTAACGCGTTAGGTATGCATCTTGCACACCCTTAAAAAGGTCGAGCATCATACTGTTTTTTCAATTAATTTTCAAGCGCTTTTTTGCTTGTTATGAAGTTGCCGATGATTTCATTGGTATTTATGACCCATTTCTGGTATTTTCATTGTCTGTCTTTGACACCATGACCCCCTTATCAGGCCTACAGACTGCACTGATTTGTGCAGCGTATTATATGGGCACAAAGGGTTTTTCTTGGTATACTTTAACGCCTTTTTTTAAGCTGGATAACGAATCAATATGTGGGAGCATTGTCTCAAACGACTGGAAGCAGAAATTGCCAAGAATGAGATATTGCTGTGGATCAGACCGCTGGAAATTTCCATCGATGATGAACACGTCACCCTGATGGCTTCCAATGATGTGGTCCTGGAGAAAGTTCAGAGTCGTTATCTCAAGTACATTCTGGCGGCCATCAAAGAAGTTTTTGGCCAACAGTTTTCAGCTTCTATTAAGTTGCATCAACCGGTGGCTCATCATCCGGTGGTTGAAAACAAACCACAAAATAATCATCAGATCCCTTCCAATCTGGACAGCCGCTTCGTTTTTGACACCTTTATTGAAGGACGCTCGAACACCATCGCATTGGCAGCTGCTTTGCAAACTGCACAAACGCCCAACCCAGAATTCAATCCTTTGTTGTTATATGGCAGCACCGGTTTAGGTAAGACCCATTTGCTGCACTCAATTGGTAACGAAATTCTGAAAAACAATCCCGATGAAGTGGTCTGCTACCTGCATTCTGAAATCTATGTGAATGAAATGGTCAAAGCCATTCAACAAAAGTCCATGGAGCTGTTCAAACAAAAATACCGTTCAGTAACCACCTTGTTGATTGATGACATTCAGTTTTTCGCCCGCAAGGAACGTACCCAGGAAGAATTTTTTCACACCTTTAATTACCTTTTGGAAGGTCAGAAAAGGGTGATCATCACCTGTGACCGATATCCCAAGGAAGTCAACGGCCTGGAGTCCCGGCTTAAATCTCGTTTGGGTTGGGGTATTGTGGTACCCATTGACCCCCCTGACTATGAAACACGGGTAGCCATCCTCAAAGAAAAAGCCAAACATCTGGGGTTCACCCTGCAGGACGAAGTCGCTTTTTACATTGCCAAACAATTGAACTCCAACATCAGGGAACTCGAAGGCGCTCTGAGTACCCTGAAAGCCAATGCTTTTTTCACGGGTAAGAAAATTGATCTGGATTACACCAAACAGATACTCAAGGAACTGTTCAAAGTGAATCACCAGATTGTCTCAGTGGAAAACATACAAAAGGTCACAGCACAGTATTACAATGTAAAATTATCAGAGTTGCTGGGTAAAAGCCGAAAACGCTCAATCGTCAGGCCCAGGCAACTGGCCATGTTCCTGGCCAAAGACCTGACCGACAAAAGCTATCCCGAAATAGGGGAGTTGTTTGGCGGCCGTGATCACACCACAGTTCTGCATGCTTATAAAAAAGTGGCCGAGTTACTGGGTGAAAACAATGACCTCAATGAGGACAAACAAAAGATTGTGAATAAACTGACTGAATAAGTCTGAATATCTTGTGGATAACTTGTGAACAGCTTAAACTTGCTATTTCACCCACAAGTTATCCACAGGTAAATCGAGTAGATTTGCTTAAATAAACTGTTTAATATCAAAAGGATACAGATATATCCAAGAAGATATTCAACACTATAATAACTATTTTTATATATAATACTATGTTATTTAATATCCAGAGAGAAACCCTGTTGGCCCCCTTAACTCAAATCTGTGGTGTGGTCGAAAAGAAAGGTACTTTACCTGTTCTGAGTAATGTATTACTTAAGTTAGATGATGATCAATTGTTGCTGACAACCAGTGACCTTGATGTTGAAATGCGATCAGAATGTGTGGTTGATGCCCAGTCACCTGGTGAAGTCACTGTTCCTGCGCAGAAGTTCCTGGATATATGTAAAGCCCTGCCGGATGGTTCGATCCTGACATTCGCTTACGATTCAGGTCAATGTCTGATTACCTCCGGTGACAGTCGGTTCAGTTTAAGTACATTATCTGCACAGGAGTTTCCACTGATTGATGACATGGAAAGTTATCAACCTGTCACCATGGGTGCTGTCGATTTACAGCGCATGCTGAAGCAGACTGTTTTTTGTATGGCAGTTCAGGATGTTCGTTACTTCCTCAATGGACTGTTGTTTGAAGTGCTGAATAACAAGCTGCGTTGTGTTTCAGCAGATGGTCATCGTCTGGCTTTATCAGAATGTGATTATGTCAATGAAATTGGTTTGAATAAACAAGTGTTGATTCCACGCAAAGGGGTGCTGGAATTACAAAAGATGATTCGTGACCTGGACCAGGAAATCACCATTAACATTGGCCGTAATCATGTGAAAATTGACATTGATAACCTCACCATGACATCCAAGTTAATTGATGGGAAGTTTCCTGATTATGAATCAGTCATCCCATTGGACATGGAAAATAATTTCATTGCAGATCGTGAAGAACTTCGACAGGCCTTACAACGGGTGGCTATCCTGTCAAATGAACAATACAAAGGCGTCAAATTTAAAATCACCGCCAACAAGCTGGAGATCATCGGTCACAACCCCGATCAGGAACAAGCGGAAGACATCATCAATGTCAGAACCGACATAGAAAACATTGAAACTGCGTTCAATGTCAATTACATTCTCGATGCGACACAAGCCATCAACGAAAAAGACATTCAGTTCAGTTTTAAGGAAGCATTGTCCAGTTGTCTTATCAAACACCCTGACCGGGCTGATTGCCGTTTGGTGGTGATGCCTTTGCGTATCTAGCCACTGACCGGTGTTCATCAAACAACTCAAACTCAACGGCTTTCGTTGTTATGATGCCGTAGAGTTGTCTTTTCAGCGCCGGATCAATGTGTTCTGTGGCAGTAATGGTGTAGGCAAAACTTCAGTTTTGGAAGCCATATATTGGTTATCTACAGGGAAATCATTTCGCAGCAAACGCAATAAACCGCTGATCCAACACCAACAAACCGAATTCACTGTGTTCTCACAACTGGCAGATGAAGATGAACATATCAGCCATTCACTGGGAATCAGCTTTAACAGCAAAAATAAAAAACAAATAAAACTCAATCATTCACACATCAACCAACAAAGTGAGATTGCTCACCTGGTTCCAGTGGTGTCCATTGACCCTGATTCATATTTGTTTCTGGATAAACCCCCACAATTCAGAAGATCTTTCTTGGATTGGTTGGTGTTTCACGTGAAACATGAATACCTATCGGTGTGGTCTCAGACCAGCCGTTGCCAGAAACAACTCAATGCATTGTATAAAGAAAAGCAACACCAGCAACTCGGTCAGTGGGAATCCCAATATCTGAAATACGCATCACAACTTAATCACCTTCGTTCTGAAGTATTTACCATGTTGGAACAACGGGTCCATCATTATATTTCCAGATTGATACCAGAGCTCAGTGACTTGGTGTTGACATTTTTTCAAGGTTGGAACAAAGACTTTAGCCTGGAAGAGGTCATCAATCGTGAACGGGAAAAAAACCTGATGTATGGCAATCTGAATTCAGGCATACATAAAATGGACATCAAGGCCAAAATGCACCACAGTCTGGCTCATGATGTTTTATCCCGTGGTCAGAAAAAACTCATTTCCATCACCTTCTATTTAAGCTTTATTGATTTACTCAGTGAGTTTGCCAGTCATTTACCGGTGATTTGTATAGATGATATGGATGCTGAGTTGGATGGTGATAAAACCAAAATCCTTTGTGATTTCATCAACCAGAGTCCACATCAGGTGTTTATCACCACGGTTGATCACAAACGGATTACCAGTCAACTCAGTGATGTTGATGTGTTTCACGTGAAACATGATGGTGTGATACAAACCGCAAATGGCATGACGCAATAAGCTGAATACAGGTTGATCAGGGTGGTTTTTTAATGCCTGAAAGCTGGTATAATAGGTTGTTTTATTTGGGACACAGATGGCTCTATGAGTGAAAATTACGATTCGTCGAACATCAAGGTATTGAAAGGATTGGATGCAGTCAGAAAGCGTCCTGGCATGTATATTGGAGATACAGATGATGGCACCGGTTTACACCACATGGTTTTTGAGGTGGTTGATAACTCCATCGATGAGGCCTTGGCCGGGCACTGCGACACCATCAAAGTGGTCATCAATGCCGATGGCAGTGTCACCATATCTGACAACGGCCGTGGCATACCGACAGATCAGCATGAAGAAGGTAAGTCGGCAGCTGAAGTGATCATGACTGTGTTGCATGCTGGTGGTAAATTTGATGACAATTCATACAAGGTCTCAGGTGGATTGCATGGTGTGGGTGTCTCTGTGGTGAATGCATTGAGTGTTGAGTTGGATCTTGAAATCCATCGCAATGGTAATGTGTATCAACAATCATATGTCATGGGAGAGCCACAAAAAGACCTGGCGGTGGTTGGCACCACTGATGTGACCGGTACAAAAGTGCGGTTTAAACCTTCAACAGAAATCTTTTCTGATGTTGAATTTCATTTTGATATCCTTGCCAAAAGATTGCGGGAATTGTCTTTCCTGAACTCAGGAGTGCGCATTGATCTGAAAGATGAACGCACCGGTGAAGAAAAAAACTTTGAGTACGAAGGCGGCATTGCTTCATTTGTTCATTATCTGGCGGAACGGAAAACTCCATTACATGATTCTGTGGTGCACTTTCAAAGTGAACAGGAAGACGGAACAGCTGTTGAAGTGGCGATGCAATGGACTGACTCATATCGGGAAACAGTTTTTTGTTTCACCAATAACATCCCACAAAAAGACGGTGGTACTCACCTGGCTGGCTTCCGCGGTGCTTTGACCCGAACCATCAATAATTTCATCAATCAAAACTCCAAAAAGAAAATTTCTATGCAGGGTGAAGATTGTCGTGAAGGTCTGATTGCTGTCATTTCTGTTAAGTCACCAGATCCCAAGTTTTCTTCACAAACCAAAGACAAACTGGTTTCCTCTGAAATCAAAGGCGTGGTTGAAAGTACTGTGGGTGAACGGTTGTCAGATTTCCTGTTGGAAAATCCTGGTGAAGCTAAGATATTGACCGATAAAGTCATGGATGCATCCAGGGCCCGTGAAGCGGCCCGTAAGGCCAGAGAAATGACCCGTCGTAAGGATGCACTGGATATTGCTGGTTTACCTGGTAAGCTGGCTGATTGTCAGGAAAAAGACCCGACCTTGTCCGAAATATTCCTGGTGGAGGGTGACTCTGCTGGTGGTTCTGCCAAACAGGGCCGGAATCGGAAAAATCAAGCGATCTTGCCATTAAAAGGTAAAATCCTGAATGTGGAAAAAGCCCGTTTTGATAAGATGCTGTCATCAGCTGAGGTGGGTACTCTAATCACTGCACTGGGTTGTGGGATTGGCCAGCATGATTTTGATCCAGATAAATTGCGTTACCACAAAGTGATCATCATGACGGATGCCGATGTCGATGGATCACACATCAGAACTTTGTTACTGACATTTATGTACCGGCAAATGCCAGAGCTCATTGAACGGGGTCACATTTACATTGGTCAGCCACCACTGTATAAAGTGAAAAAAGGCAAACAAGAAACCTATCTGAAAGACGATGATGAAATGAATGAGTTTTTATTGAACCGTTCATTGGATGACGTGGAATTGAAGTATCAGGAAGATCTGCCACCCATGACAGGAGATGTGTTGTATCGTTTGATTAAGCAACAAGTACATGTGAAATCTGTGATTGAACGCCTGAGTTTATTGTACGATCGCAAAGTCATCGACCAGCTGTTGAACTTGCCCAAGGTTAATTTGGCCGAACAAATGGTTAATGATGAATGGATCAGTCAGGCTGAGGAGCTGATGAATCAAAATAATCGCCTGGGTGTGAGTTGGAAGGTGGAACAGGACAATGAACTGCAAGCCCTGGTTTTTGAGAAGAATGGCAATGGTCTGATTGAAAAAACCACATTAGGCCACATCTTCTTTGCTTCTAATGATTATCAGCAAATGATGGAAATCGCAGAACAAAACCAAGATTTTCTACAAGGTGATGCGGTTTTAACCAAAGGTGATAATGTTATTGGAATCAACAGTTTAAGTGATGTCTTGGAATACCTGCTGAGTGTAGCTAAAAAAGGCCTGACGATCAGTCGGTTCAAGGGTCTGGGTGAAATGAATCCCGATCAATTATGGGAAACCACCATGAACCCTGAAAGCCGCAGATTATTGCAGGTAACCATAGAAGACGCGGTATCTGCTGACACTGTATTTTCCACCCTGATGGGAGATGTGGTTGAACCCAGGCGGCAGTTTATTGAAGAAAACGCATTGAATGCCAGTAATTTGGATGTATAAAAATGAATGACCAAACGACCCACAGAATAGAGCAGATGCTGGATGAAAATCCGGTCTTTTTATTCATGAAAGGAACCCCACAGACCCCCATGTGTGGATTTTCCAGCAATACTGTAAAAATCCTTAAAGACCTCATTGGTGATGGTTTTTCCTCATTCAATGTTTTGGATGATCCGGAGATCAGAGAAGGCATCAAAGCCTATGGTCAATGGCCCACAATTCCACAGCTTTACGTGAATAAGGAATTGATAGGCGGTAATGACATCATTTCTGAGATGTTCAACACCGGAGAGCTACACAGTTTATTAAATCTTCCACAACCAGACAGAACACCACCGGTCATCACCATCAGTGATGAAGCCCTGAATCACATCAAAGAGGGCCTCAAAGACATGGGTGACCATCAACTGTTTCTTTCTGTTGATGATGACTTCAACACCCGATTCAGTCTGGAAATGCCTAAAGGCTATGAAATAGTTGCTGATGTGGGCGATTTGAAAGTCTATATGGACATTGGTACAGCCCGTCGGGCCAACGGTGTCGAAATCAGTTGGGTGGATGAGCTGCAGGGATCAGGTTTACGCATTAAAAACCCCAATGAACCACCTGCGGTTCAAGATTTATCGGTAGCCGAATTGCAGGACTGGTTGGATACCGATGTCGAAGACCCCAAAATTTATGATGTCAGATCAGCCGATAAATTTGCTGAAGGCAGTGTAGATCAGGCCGTCAGACTGGATAAAGAAAGCATCCAGGACATCGAGGGCATGTCAAAAGACACGCCATTGGTGTTTGTTTGCCAGGTCGGTCAATCATCCATGTCTGCTGCTGAGTATTTCCGCAAAAAAGGCTTTACCAAAGTGTTCAATCTGACCGGTGGATACAACGCCTGGAATGGTTGATCATGTCATCAAAAAAATAACTCAAAAACGCCTGTTGTCAGGCGTTTTTTTGTTGTTGATCATTTTCACGCTCAGTGAACGGGTCGTTCAGGATAATGATCCCGCAAAAGGCACCTCAATCAACTCATTGTTTGTTGAACAAGCAGTCAAAACATGGGTGGAATTTGAGGCCCGTGTGAAGCGTCTCCTGAGCGATGATGATGAAGGTTCAAGGCACCAAAGATTCATAGTCAATACCGATGGCATAACGGTATTGATTGCGCATAACATTGACCTGGCTCCAAGGGTTCCGGTGAGGCCGGGTGATCTGATTAAGGTCAGGGGCAGGTATGAATGGAATGCTCAGGGAGGGGTGGTTCACTGGACCCACCATGACCCCCAAAACAACATGCCTGGTGGTTGGATTCAGCACCACAAAAAAAAATATAAATAAGCCTGAAAAGTGCTTGCCTAATTGAATGAATTATTTTATCATGGCGCACCTCGAAACGATCAGGTTTCACATCCATTGTTTCAAATGGGTCGTTAGCTCAGCTGGTAGAGCAGTGGACTTTTAATCCATTGGTCATAGGTTCGAATCCTATACGACCCACCATCTTCTCAAAACATCATCCCCAGAAACTTCCTCATTCAATTTCAACAGGATTTGTCGTGTTTGCGCTTGGTTTGTATTCAGCAATTTCAGGTCAGTTAAGCTTGGTTAATAATTAACCAAAAAACCACAGGGATAATAACCACCAAAAAATAACTATTATTTGTATTTAAATCAATAATTTACAATTGTTTTTGTTGTTGAAAAAAGGCGGCCTGTTTTCATAATCAGCCATGATGGGTCAATTACCTTATAAATGAGAAAATCTCAGGCACAAAAAAACCGCCGGTTTTTCAACCGACGGTTTGACGTTTCAAGTGATACCTTTTATTGTTTGATGCCTTCAACCGAGACGGTTAACCACAATTTTTCAAAAGCACCATCAACACTCTTTTTGATGTTGTAATCTGCAAGCTTCAATTCGGTGGTGGCTTCATAACCACGTCGCTCACCTCCCCAGGGATCTTTACCGGCACCGATGAACTGAACATCAAAGCTGATGTCTTGAGTAACACCATTGAGGGTCAGTTGACCGGTCATGCGTCCATGACCATTTTCACTGGGTGTGAATGCTGAACTTTTGAAGGTGGCTGTGGGGTTTACCGCGACATTAAGAAAATCATCACTTCTCAGGTGTTTGTCACGGGCAGTGTGATTGGAGTTGATGCTGTTGGTTTGCACCGTCATTTCAATACTGGCTTTTGCAGGATCAGATTCATCATAAGTAAAACTGCCACTGAAGTCATCAAAACGGCCGTACAACCAGCTGAAGCCCAGGTGGCTTATTTTGAATTGTACAAAAGCGTGTGATCCTTTGGTGTCAATCACATACTGATCAGCTGAAACTGGCAGTGCCATCAGCAATAATAGAAAAAACAATGGTTTCATGGGTACCTCTTATGTCATGCGTTTGAGTGTTTCGTCCCGGTCAATGAAATGATGCTTCAAAGCACCCAGGACATGAATAATTACCAGTACCATCAAAACATATGATGCATACTGATGTAGCCAACCCATGGTATCGATCTGGCTGGCAGAAAAACGTGAAACAGCCGGGATTTTGAGCCATCCAAAAAGCTCGGTAGATTGACCGCTGGCTGTGGTGATCAGATAACCCGTGATCAGCAGGGTAGACACGAGTACATAAAAAAGTAATTTGACCAATGATGCCAAAATCCGTTCTGATCGTTTAATCGAATCAGGAAACACCGCTTTGCGGATGAAGAACAAGCGAAACAGCATCACTGACCAAACCAGTATCAAGACCATTCCAATGACGATGTGCCATTCAGGCAGGGTTTGGTACCAGGGACTGCCATAGTCCAGCTCAACCATGTACCAGCCTGAAAAAAATAATGTAAGGACAAATAACGCGGATAAGGCATGTAACAGACGGGTTGTAAAAGGATATTTAGTCATTGATTTACCAGTCAAATTCAGTGACCACCGGGGTGTGGTCTGAGGGTCGTTCCCATTTTCGGGGCTCTACATCAATGTATGATGCGGTGATGGCCTCGGACATCTCATCAGTGGATAATATCAGGTCAATCCGTAAACCCAGGCCTCTGGCAAAGCCATTCATGCGGTAATCCCACCAACTGAAAAACCCATCTTCGTCGTGCAGGTATCGAAAACTGTCCTGAAAACCTAAATCCAGAATCCGATTCAATGCTTGCCGTTCTTCAGTGGTACAGAGGATTTTTTCATGCCATTTAACCGGGTCATGAACATCCCGATCATCCGGAGCGATGTTGAAATCTCCTAGCACCACGACATCCTCATATTCAGTCTTTTGTTGTTCGATGAATGCCGTTACTTTATTGAGCCAATCCAGTTTATAAGCAAACTTTTCAGTTCCAGGCGCGGACCCATTGACCACATACAGATCGATGATCCTTACATCATCCACTGTGGCTGCCAGAATTCGACGTTGTGGGTCATCAAGATCCGGGATGTCTGTGATCACATCTTCGGGTTGTGATTTGGCCAAAATGGCAACGCCGTTGTAGGTTTTTTGACCAGAGAAAACCACCTGATAGCCTGCCTGCCTGATGGCCTCGAGCGGAAATACGTCATCAGTCATTTTGGTTTCCTGTAAAGCCAGCACATCGGGCTGTGCTGTATCCAGCCACTGCAGCACATGATCCAACCGTACTTTCAATGAGTTAACATTCCAGGAGGCTATTTTCATGATATTTTTTAAGACAGATAAATAAGGAATTGTAACAAAACGACAATCAAATAAGCATGGCTAAAACATCATTCAGGAGTTAGTCGGATTATTTTACCCATCAGGCAAACCAATAACATAAAATAAAGGTCACATTGATTATCATTGACATATGTTGCGCATCATAGGCATTGATCCCGGTTCCCGGTTTACCGGCGTGGGCATCATTGACACCCAACAACAACAGGTACAGTACGTTCATCATGAAACCATTAAGTGTGGTGATGGTGATTTCCCTGTGCGCCTGAAAACCATCTTTGAATCGGTCAATGAACTGATCAAACAATACCAGCCCCACGAAATGGCCATTGAAAATGTTTTTATGGCAAAAAACCCCAATGCCGCATTGAAACTGGGACAAGCCCGCGGGGCAGCGATTTGTGCCACTGTGGTACACGATATTCAGGTGCATGAATACGCACCCAAAGCCATCAAGCAAGCTGTGGTTGGAAAAGGAGGGGCAGATAAAACCCAGGTTCAGTATATGGTTCAATTGTTATTGAATTTAAACATTAAAGTACAAAATGATGCAGCAGATGGCTTGGCTGTGGCCATTTGTCATGCCAACAACCGCTGGGCTCAACAGCGATTGGTGGCCAACAACACCAGTAACTGGAGAAAGTTTTGAGGAGTGAGTTGTGATAGGACGTTTACAGGGCAGGCTGGTACACGCCGAACCACCGGCTCATTTGATCATTGATGTCAATGGGGTTGGATATGAAGTAGAAGCCCCAACCAGTGTGTTTTTTGAATTGCCTGAATTAAAACAGGAGCTGACCCTGGTGATTCACCATTTGGTGCGTGAAGATGCATCCATCCTCTATGGGTTCCGCAGTTTTGCCCAACGTGACCTGTTTCGCACCTTGTTAAAAGTTAATGGCATTGGTGCCAAGTCAGCCCTCGCCATATTATCGACCATGAGTTCGGCAGAATTTGCCCAGGTCATTCAGGAACAAAACGTCAATGCCATTGTAAAAGTCCCTGGTATTGGCAAGAAGACGGCTCAGCGATTGATCATCGAAATGAAAGACAAAGTGGAAGTCTCTGCAATCACAGGTGGTGATGCCAATCAACCTCAGGCCAGTCGTTTTGGCATACACAGTGAGGCGGAAAGCGCTCTCCAGGCATTGGGCTTCAAACCCACCGAGGCCAGCCAGATGGTAAAACAGGTTGCCAAAGATGACATGAGTGTGGAACAGATTATCCGCGAATGCCTGCAATTAAAAGGAGCTGGTTGATGGAAGATCGTCTCATTGGTGGATTTGCTGAAAGTAATCAGGAGCAGCTGATTGAAGCCAGCATCAGACCTCAAACGTTAAGGGATTACCTGGGTCAAAAAGAAGTCAAAGACCAAATGGAACTGTTCATCACTGCAGCCAGGAATCGTCAGGAATCACTGGATCATGTGTTGATCTTTGGGCCGCCAGGCTTAGGTAAAACCACCATGGCACATGTGATTGCCAATGAAATGGGCGTGCAAATGCGGCAGACTTCAGGCCCGGTGTTGGAAAAAGCCGGTGATCTGGCTGCATTGCTGACTAATCTGCAACCGCATGATGTGTTGTTTATCGACGAAATTCATCGATTATCGCCGGTAGTCGAAGAAGTTTTGTATCCAGCCATGGAAGATTTCCAAATTGATATCATGATTGGAGAAGGTCCTGCTGCCCGTTCAATTAAACTTGATTTGCCACCGTTCACCCTGGTCGGCGCCACCACCCGGGCAGGATTACTGACTTCTCCTTTGCGTGATCGTTTTGGAATTGTTCAGCGATTAAAATTCTATGACACCCGTGACCTGACACAGATTGTGGCCCGCTCAGCACAGATCCTGAACATTGAGGCAGACAAGCCTGGTTGTGTAGAGGTCGCCAGGCGGTCAAGGGGAACACCCAGAATAGCCAATCGTTTGTTACGTCGGGTCAGGGATTATGCCGAAGTGAAAGGGGAAGGGGTGATCACAGAAGCCATCGCTTCCAGCGCCATGAATATGTTGCAGGTTGATCAGCGGGGTCTGGATGAAATGGATCGGAAGCTTTTAGAGATCATCACCACACAGTTTGAAGGAGGACCGGTTGGGATCAATTCTCTGGCGGCAGCCTTATCAGAGGAGCGGGGAACAGTGGAAGATGTCATTGAACCTTATCTGATTCAACAAGGTTTGATTGCCAGAACGGCCCGTGGACGGATAGCCACTGCCAAAACCTGGGAAACCATGGGTATCAGCCCACCAAAAAACCGCCACAATCAGGATTTATTTGAATGAGCCAGAACAAATACACCCATCAATTCCGGGTATATTATGAAGACACAGATGCAGGAGGCGTGGTTTATCATGCCAATTATTTGAACTTTTTCGAACGCACGCGGACTGAATGGTTGCGGTCCAAAGGTTTGTATCAGAGCCAGATGCGGGAACAGGCCAATGTCATACTGGCCATCCGCAAAATGGAAATAGACTTTATTTTACCGGCCAGGTTGGATGATTTACTGACGGTCAGCACCGAAGTGGTAGAACACAGCAAGATCGCCATGTGGGTAGCCCAGGAGATACATGTGGAAGGTGTGTTGATGGCCCGGGCCCGGGTACAGATCGTCAGCTTGAATGCCAGCAAATTTAAACCCATGCGATTTCCCAAACAATATTTAGAGGAGTTATTGTTTTGAACGACAGCGGACAATTTTATTACGAAATCATCATGAGCGCTTCATTACCAGTGAAGGTGGTGATGATCATTTTGATTCTGGCATCAGTGTGGTCCTGGTTGATTATTTTTTCAAAGGGAAAAGTATTGGCCACGGCACAAAACAAAGCAAAAAAGTTTGAAGAGCACTTTTGGTCCGGTGTGGATTTGAATCGTTTGTATGACTCTCTGTCTGGAAAGAAAAACACCGGTTCGGCGAAAATATTCGAAGCTGGTTTCAAAGAATTTAAGCGCAAAACCCAGGCACAAAGTGGCATTCGCAGTATTGAAGGATCAGACCGTGCGATGCGCGTGGCACTGAACCGTGAAATTGAAAAACTGGAAAGCCATTTACCTACCCTGGCGACCATTGGTTCCACCAGTCCGTATATTGGGTTATTTGGTACAGTGATTGGTATCATGTTGTCATTTCATGCTTTGTCAGATGTTACCCAGGCCACCATTGCTTTGGTGGCACCGGGCATTTCCGAAGCCTTGATTGCCACGGCCATGGGTTTATTCGCAGCCATACCTGCCGTGATCTTCTACAACCGCTACAGTGATAAAGTGGAGCGGATTTATGCTCAGTATGATGCTTTCAAGGAAGAGTTTTCAGCCATTTTGCATCGGCAAATTGGATAAACCATGAGAAGGCCGCGTAAAGTCAAAGCCGAAATCAATGTGGTTCCTTACATTGATGTGACTCTGGTGTTGTTGATTATTTTCATGATCACCACACCATTGATGAACCTGGGTGTGGATGTCAATTTACCCGAATCCAATGCCAACACCATCACCATTGAAACCGAACCGGCGGTGATCAATGTCACCGCCAATGGTGATTTATATCTGTCCATCGGTGGCGAATACGAATTACTTGATGCCGAAACCCTGCAAAAGAAAATCAGCGCTTTTATTCAAGTGAATGACGAATTACCCATCATGATCGGCGCTGATCAGTCAGTCAGTTATGGTCAGGTATATCAGGCCATGGCGATTGCTCAACAGGCCGGTGCAAAGAAAGTTGGATTGATCAGTGAACCTGTGAAGCCGGAAAACTGAGTCACACATGGCGGTGTTGAGCATGCAACCTGAACAAAAAACCGCACTGTTGTATTCAGTGGGGTTACATGTGGGTATTGTGCTGGTGTTGTTTTTGTCCACGCAACAAACCTACATCACACCACCAAAAGGAATCGCCATTCAGGCGGAAATTATGGACCTGGATCAATTCATGCAACAGGCGCCTAAACCAACTGAACAAAAGCCCAAACCGGTGGTTAAACCACCCGAACCCAAACCGGAACCGGTGACCAAACCGCCTGAACCTAAACCCGAACCGGTCCAACCCAAACCAGCACCCAGGGTTGAGCCTAAACCTGAGCCCAAAGAGGTGGTGAAACCAACCATTGATACAAGCAAACGGGCAGAAAAAACCGACCGCCAGAAGCGCCTGGAAGAATTGCGCAAAAAACGGCAGGAAGCCGAAGCCCAGGCACAACAACAGCCTGAAATCAAACCAGCCGAAACACCCGTTGAACAACCAGTTCAAGCAAACCCACCAGTGGGTGTTGAAAATGGCGATGCGCAACAAAAGCGCACTTTACTCACCCAATACATGGCAGCCATCCAGTCTGCAGTGACCCGCCAATGGGCCAGGCCCAGTGGAACTCCGGCTGGCTTGAAGTGTCAGATCAAGGTAAACCAAATTCCAGGGGGTGGGGTGATAGACGTCAGCATTGGACGCCCATGCAACGCCAGTGCCACAGTGAGAAATTCGATCATCAATGCGGTAAAAAAAGCCGATCCATTACCCTTCAGTGGTTTTGAGGACGTGTTTGATCGAAGAATCAATTTTAATTTTACTTATGATGGAGACTGATACATGAAACGCCTTTTGGCCATTTGCAGTTTGTTTATTACCCTGAACAGTCAGGCCCAGCTGAACATCACCATTGATGGTGGCAGTGCGTCAGCTTTACCCATTGCGGTGGTTAATTTTGTCAATAAGAATCAACCACTGAATACCGATATGTCGGAGGTCATTCGAAATGACCTGGCCAGGTCAGGTCAATTCAAACCCCTGGATCCGGCATTACTGGTCGATCAGCCAGCTTCAGACGCTGACCTGAATTATGGCACCTGGCGTTTATTGGGTGCTGATTATGTGTCATATGGCGACATCACATACCTGGATGGCGACCGCATGGAAGTGCGTTTTCGGTTGTCTTCGGTTGCTGAACAAAAACAGCTGCTGGCATTGACTTTACCACTCAACCAATTACAGGCAAGGGCAGGAGCCCATTACATCGCTGACCGCATATATGAAGCCATTTTGGGCATTCCCGGGGTGTTCTCCACCAAGTTGGCATACGTGACTGCCATCAAAGAGGGTGCCGATTTTAAATATCAGTTAATTGTCGCTGATGCCGATGGTTATGGACCACAATCGCTGGTGACTTCCAAAGAGCCACTGATGTCTCCTTCCTGGTCTCCGGACGGTAAAAAACTGGCCTATGTGTCATTTGAGCAGGGTAATTCAGCGATTTATGTGCAGGATCTGAGTACCGGCTCCCGAACCCTGATGACCAATTTCAAAGGCATCAATGGAGCGCCCAAATTTTCACCCAATGGCCGGCAATTGGCGGTGTCACTGTCAAAAACAGGTAACCCGGAAATTTACATCATCAATGTGTTCGACCGGTCGCTGAGACAAATCACCAATCACTGGTCCATCGATACAGAACCTGAGTGGGCACCAGATGGTCAAAGCTTGTTTTTCACTTCAGACCGTGGTGGCCGTCCACAGATTTACGAAACCAACCTGGTGGATCAAAAGGCCCGTCGAGTTACCTTTGAAGGCGAATACAATGCGCGTGCCAGCGTTTCACCGGATGGTAAATACCTGGCCATGGTCCATGGGAACAACAATGTTTATAAAATTGCCTTGTTTCATCGCCCGTCGAACACATTACAATTGATCAGTGATGGCTCGCTGGATGAAACTCCCAGTTTTGCGCCCAATGGTGCAATGGTGATGTTTGCCACCCGTGATGCGTCAGGAAGGGGTTTACTGAAAGCGGTTTCTACCGACGGTCAGACCAGCAATGACCTGGTACTGAGTACGGGTCATGTTCGGGAACCCAATTGGTCACCTTTGATGCGCTGAAAACGATGCTGAACACCCGGTTTACTGAGGCATAAGATGAAATCCCTGCTGCTGATTGTGTTGTTGAGTTGTCCAATTGTTCAGGCTGACAGCCTGACGCACATGACGGCATTGCAAGGGGTTGATTATATGCCATTGAAATCAGCAGTGAATGGGCATCAGTACCACATCTATGTACAGTCCCCAGCCCCTCAGGCAGGGGATCAACAACGTTATCCGGTGGTTTATTTGTTGGACGGAGGTAATCTGTTCCCAATGCTGGCTCCCTACCATCACTATTTGCAAACCACCGAAGAGCTTTCACCGGTGATCTTGGTTGGAATCAGTTATGGCACCACCGACTGGAAAAAAGGCAATCGGCGCAGTACTGATTTTACCTTACCGGCCGATGACCGGGCGCATTACGGCGGTGCGGCGGCGTTTCATCAAATGATGACCGATGAGCTGTTTCCTTTGATCGAACAAAAATACCCCACAGATTCAAGCCGACGGATATTAATGGGTCATTCCATTGGCGGGCAGTTTGCCCTTTATGCTGCACAGCACCAACCGCACACATTTGCTGGTTTAATTGCTTCCAATCCAGCCATCCATCGCAACACGGCTCAGTTTTTACAAGACCCAGAACCGACATCAGCACAACCCAGGCTGTTTATCATGCAGGCTGATGGTGATGATGAGCGATTTAAAAAGCCAAGAAAAACATGGTTGGAACACTGGCAACGCAACCCTCACCACTGGATAATGAAAGTCATGACCGTTGAAGGTCATCATCACATGAGCAGTGTGCCTGCGGCCTATCGCCAGGGTATGCTGTGGTTAAACAACATATTTTCTCAAAACACTGAAACCCAATGAAAAACACCGTAACCACCCAATGGGTGAATGATTACACCTTCGTCAGCACCAACGCCGATCAGCAAAGCATTGTGATGGACTCACCCACCAGCAAAGGTGGTGATAAAATCGGTCCTTCACCCATGGAAGTGGTGCTGATGGGCCTCAGTGCCTGCGCCGGGATCGATGTCAAACTGATCTTGACCAAAGCCAAACAAACCTTCAGCGACATCCAGGTACAGGTCAGCGCAGAACGCCGCGAGGAAATTCCCCGCATCTATACCGACATCAACCTGCATTTTGTCATCACGGGTGATGATTTGTCGGAAAAACAGGTGGCCAGGGC
The DNA here is from genome assembly GCF_002000055.1 of Marinicella sediminis. Taxonomy (GTDB): domain Bacteria; phylum Pseudomonadota; class Gammaproteobacteria; order Xanthomonadales; family Marinicellaceae; genus Marinicella; species Marinicella sediminis. The sequence continues at coordinate 247,796 of NZ_MVBD01000006.1, forward strand.
CATCCGTTTGTCAGCTGAAAAATACTGCTCGGTGTCTCACATGTTACAAGCCACGGTAAACATCACCCACACACATGTAATCAAGCCGGCGGTCTGATGATTTATACTGTGGAGGCTTTTGTGATCATGGCGTTTGGTATCCCATTGTGGATGACCCTCACTCAGTCCGTTGAAAAGCGTCGCCGAAAGAAGCGCCAACTACAACGCATCCGGCAACAATTAGCAAGGCTGAGAAAGCAAACTGAGACACCGCATCATTGAGCCGCTTTTTTCAAGGTAAATACTGTTTTCCAGGTACCTGACCATTCTGGACGGCTGCCATCTGGGTAGATTTCATCATAGAACGTCAAGGTAAGCTCACCCTCGTCAGTTTCGACAAAGAAGAACTGTTGTCCGGATTCAAAACCGGGTACTTTGGCCACGACAGCAGTGGTGACCAACTTGCCTGGAGAATAAAGATAACGCCCGCCATTGAAAACAATGGATCGAAAACCGGCAATGATTTCCTCATTTGTTGGCTTGGCCAGCACCTGAAAAGGATTTCTGGGTTGGTTTTCCGGGCTCCACATCAGGGCATAGTGATCATCGGTAAAAATGAACAACCCAGGCTGCACATCGGTTAATGCCGAAGTTCGCTCTGCAGACTGCCACTCAACACCTGTGATGAGCCAGGCACCAGGCAATGGGTTTTTGCTGTTATCGGCCAGTGACCAGGAGCTGAAAAACAGCAGTAACATAAGGGAATTTTTCATAAAATACCAGGCAATGACAAACTACTATACTTTACGTAGATTGTGAGTCCTTTGCAAGTCTGATCAGGCTCCTTCATCCGTGAATTGCAATTTGGCCAGTTCAGCATACAACTCGCTGTTGCTGATTAATTGCTCATGTTTGCCTTTGGCCACCACCCGGCCCTGATCCAAAACGATGATCTGATCGGCCTTGCGGATGGTTGCCAGGCGATGGGCTATCACCAGGGTGGTGCGGTTTTTCATGATGCCGTTGAGCGCTTGCTGGACCAGTTGCTCACTGGCGGCATCCAGCGCACTGGTGGCCTCATCCAGCAGCAGCACAGGGGGATCAGTGATGATTGCTCTGGCTATGGACAATCGTTGTGCCTGTCCACCCGACAGCCTGACCCCTCGTTCACCCAGGTAGGTGTCGTATCCGTCCTGCAGGTTTTCAATGAATTCATCGGCATGGGCCAGTTTGGCGGCGGCTTTGATCTCTTCATCGGTGGCATCCGGCCGACCATAGGCAATGTTCTCCCGGGCTGAGTTAGAAAAGATGGTGACGTCCTGAGCAACCAGGGAAAACTGGGCCCGTAAATCATCCAGCCTGAACTGCTCAATGGGTGTGCCGTCCAATTGAATGGTTCCGCACTGAGGTTCATAAAAACGCATCAACAGCTGAAACATTGTTGATTTGCCTGAACCGGAAGGTCCCACCAGGGCCACTGTCTGACCTGGAACCACCTCAAAGCTGATGTCATTCAATACATTCAGATCAGGCCGGCTGGGGTAGGCAAATGACACGTTCTCCAGCCTGACATTTCCCAGAATGGTACCGGACATCGGCTTTGGCTGCTCAGGGTCCGTGATGGTTGAGTGGGTATTCATCAGTTCAATGATGCGTTCCAGGGCACCAGCGGCTTTTTTCAGCTCGCTCCACACCGTTGACAAGGCCCCGACCGAGGTGGCGGCCATGATGGCGTACATCACAAACTGACTGAGGGTGCCGGCGGTCATTACACCATCAATCACATCCCGGGCACCCAGCCACAGCACAAAAACGATGCCACCAAAAATCACAAATCCAACCAGCATGGACATGATGGTGGTCATGCGGATTGAGGCCACAGCAGCCTTGAATGCGCGGTTGATGGCGTTGCTGAATTTACGGTTTTCCTGGTTTTGCTGGGCAAAGGCCTGAACCGTGTGCATGGCATTGATGGTTTCAGTGGCCAGTGCCGAGGAGTCCGCAATGCGGTCTTGTTCGGCTTTCGACAGTTGCTGTATTTTACGTCCGGTGATGACGATTGGGATTACCACCAAGGGAATCAGAAAGGCAATATACATGGCCAGTTTTGGGCTGGAAACAATCATCATAAAAGCCGCACCGAAAAAGGTCACTGCACTGCGCAGGGCAATGGAAAAGGTACTGCCTACCACGGTTTCTACCAACGTGGTGTCGGTGTTGATGCGAGAAAGGATTTCACCGGTTTTGGTTTTTTCAAAGAACTCCTGGGATTGCCCCATTACCTGTCGATAGACTTTTTTCCGCAGGTCAGTCACCACTTTTTGACCTATCCATGAAACCCAAAAGTAGCGCAGCGAGGTGAACAGTATCATCAGCGAGGAAACCACAAAGACCAGGACAAAATAATACGATAAGGTGTCCTGATTCTCAGCTGCAAAACCCAGATCTATCATTTGTTTAAAGGCCACCGGAATGGCCAGATTGGCCGCAGCACCTAAAAACAACAGCAGCAATGCCAGTAAGATGTGTTTTTTGTAAGGTCTGATCAGCGGACCGATCAGGCGCAATTGGTTGAGCGAGGCTTTGGGTATTTCCTCAGCCTGGTTGTCTTCATTCAGTGGGTTTGAATCCATGTGTTCAGGTCTTGCCACAGTGTTTTTGCCTCCGGCTTAAAGAAGCCAAAATGTCCAATGTTTGATAACCCCAATGATGTGGGGTTGATGATGCGTTTGTCTATGTGTCCAAGGTCATGCGTTGCATGAAACTCACTCAACAGGCCATCTATGGCGGCTTCAGGAGCCATCTCATCATCTGAAAAGCCCAGACTCAGCAATGGTCCGCTAAAACTTCGCCAACCACTGAGGTCATAAGCAAAGCGCGGGTGAAACAGATAGCCTTTGGCCCGTCCCCAGGCCGCCCACTGTCTGGCAGCTGCTGCCGGCCAGGGGTAGTTTCCCAGACCGAGTTTTGCTGCGTGAAAACGCTGACCACGCGACATCAATGGTATCAACACATGCCACAGCATAAATAATTTCAGCCGCCCCGTGCCTGACCACAATTGCTGATCACCTTTTTGTGCAGCCACATGAATGATGCCATGTACCTGGTCCAGCCCTTCAGCAAATCCAACCAATTGTCCGCCGATGCTGTGACCCAGCAAAAACAACCGATTGGGTTGTAACTGTTCAGTCACCCAGTTGAGCACTGCGGTTTGATCCAACTGACCCCAGGCAACGGTGCTCAGGTCTGCGCCATCAGGTAAGCGACCCAGGCCATCTTCCATGCCCCGGTAGTTATACAGTACGCAGGCAATTCCTTGTTCAGCCAACCAGCAGGCAAAGTCATGGTAGAGACGACGTTTCACCCCGATGGCCGGATTGATGACCAGCGTTGGTTGCCTGGACTGGCCAAAAACTTCCAGTGACAGACAGACTTTGTCTGTTGTGTGTATGGTGTGGATTCCGGACACCTGAATAATCAACAAAAACACCATTTTACGTCAAATGCCTGAACGGTTTATGGTCGGAATCGGTGATCAGTCAAAATTCTCCGGTTAATTGACCCTGTGACCAACTCTGGCAAATGGATGTTTTGGGTGGGTGGTGATCACATTTGTGATTGCAGGTAATTTTCCAGGCCAGTCAGCTTGATCAGTTTCAATTGCTTTTCAAGCCAGTAGGCATGGTCGGTTTCGGTGTCATCCAGCAGCACCAATAATTGATCGCGGGTCACGTAATCCTGTTGTTCTTCACACAATGCCATGACTTTTTTCAGGGCTGCCTGTACGTTGTATTCAATTTGCAGGTCACTGTTTAACATGGCGGGGACGTCTTTGCCGATGTTTAAACCATCACGTTTTCTCAGATCTGGCGTGCCTTCTAAAAACAGAATGCGTTCAATGAGCACCGCGGCGTGGGCTTTTTCGTCTTCAAACTCATGATCGATGCGTTCGAACAGTTTCTCAAGCCCCAAGTCCTGATACATGCGAGAGTGAACAAAATATTGATCCATGGCAGTCAGTTCGTAGACCAACAGTGCGTTCAGGGCATCGATGATGTTTGGGTTTCCTTTCATGATCAGGCTCCGGTTTGTGATTGCAGGTAGTTTTTAAGCCCTGTGTCTTTGATCAGGGAATGTTGGGTTTCGTGCCAGTCGATGGCTTCTTCTTCCTCATCAAGTATGCGGCACAACAGATCCCGACTGACATAATCCTGAGCTGTTTCACACAGGCCGATGGCGGTTTTAATGCGCTCATGCTGATGGCCCAGAAAGCGGACATTACAAGACAACACTTCTTCAGGGCTTTCGCCGATCAGTAAACGATCCAGTTGTTGCAGGTTGGGTAAACCACCCAACATCAGTATCCGTTCAATCAGATCATCGGCATGTTTCATGTCAGCAATGGATTTTTTGTAAAACACCTGGTCGAGGGTGTTCAGGCCCCAGTCTTTGCAGATCCGGGCATGCAGAAAAAACTGATTGATCGAAGTCAGCAGGCTGGTAAGCACATGATTCAGTTCTTTGTGGGTATCAGAATGTAAACTCATGGGTTTGGGTCATTGACAAAACCCCACTATAAAGACTGTGTGGTAAAAAGTCAAAATTATAGTTATATTTCAATGGCTTATTGGACAATAACAAGCGTAATCATTCGCGTTTTTATTTACCGTTGCAGTGATCACTCAGTCAGTATCCATGCAGATCTGTGTTATCATGAAATCAAGCATCAGCAGAGCACAACCATGAGTCAAAATAAAACCCAACCCACAGAACAAAGTGTGATTCAATTCCTCACCGCTGTGACTCCGGACCAAAAACGTCAGGATGCCTTTGCTTTGTTGGAAATGATGGAACGGTTATCGGGCTATCAGGCGCAGATGTGGGGCCCGAGCATCATCGGTTTTGGTCAGTACCACTACAAATATGATTCAGGTCGCGAAGGCGATTTCATGCGCATCGGTTTTTCGCCACGTAAAACCAATCTCTCGTTATACATCATAGCTGGTGTCGACAAACACCAGGACTTGCTGGCTGAACTGGGTAAACACAAAACCGGAAAATCCTGCCTGTATGTCAACAAATTAAGTGACGTACGGCTTAATGTGTTGGAACAATTGATTGTCAAAGCGTTAGAATACATGGCCGAGAAATACCCTGAAGACGCGTGAACACCTGCATTGAATGTGTTCATGGCTGTCTACCAGGCAGCTGATGAAGAACTGACAGAACAACATGCAAGAATTACCCGCCCAAACATGGGGAACAGATACTGGCCAGAGCCCCATTTATTTTGCCCACGCCAATGCTTATCCTCCCGGCAGTTATGTGCCGATCATTGAAGCGCTCAGTGGGTATCGCCAGGTGGTGGCATACAAGCAAAGACCCCTGTGGCAACCAACTCCCGACCCTGACAGCATCCGCAACTGGCATGACCTGGCCGATGATGTGATTCGCTTTTTTGATCAACAACAGCTACGTAACGTGGTGGCTGTGGGTCATTCGCTGGGTTCAGTGACGGCATTTTTGGCAGCCCGCAAAAGACCCGATCTGATCAAAGCCCTGGTGATGATCGAACCAGTGGCCTTACCGTGGGTGTATTGTGCTTTGACCCGGCTATTTCCGGTTCTGGTTAAACAACGGGTTGCCATCATTAACAAAGCCCTGGGGCGGCCGAATCAATTTGAGTCGCTGCAGGCGGCCTTTGATTTTCACCGCAAACCGCGGGCCTTTAAACGCATTTCAGATGAACACCTGTGGCATTACATCCGGGCAGGGATCAATCAAAGTGCAGATGGTTTTACGCTCACTTATCCGCGTGAGTGGGAAGCCAGGGTTTATGCCACCGCGACTTATTTTCGCAATCAGTTGTGTGCGGCCGAATTACCTGTATTGGGGATGCGCGGTGGTCATTCAGACACCATATCATCAGCGTTCTGGGAACGTTGGCAGAATAACCCCCACCATCAGTTTGCCGCCTTCCCTGAACAAGGCCATTTGTTGCCTCTGGAAAATCCTGAAGGGGTGATCCGGGCGATGCGGCCATTCGTTGAGCAACACCTGTGAAGCAGTTGGATACACAGCAGGAAAAGGCCCCGGGTGCCATTGTGCTGAGCACCCTGAACAGTCGGTATATCCACTCGTCTTTCAGTTTACGATACCTGTATGCCAATCTGGAGAACCTTCAGGCACAGGCACAGATCAGAGAATTCACCATTCATGACAGGGCGATTGATGTGGTGGAAAAACTGCTGGCAGGTCAACCGCGGATCATTGGTTTCAGTGTGTATATCTGGAACGTGGTGGAAACCACCGAAGTGGTCAGGTTAATCAAAACCGTGGCCCCCGAAGTGGTGGTCATACTTGGAGGCCCGGAAGTCAGTCATTTGCCTGATCAGCCCGTGCTGGTTGACTATGCTGATTATGTCATTAAGGGCCCTGGTGAAACCAGCTTCAAACATTTGTGTGATGCTTTGTTAAAAGGCGATGGGCCAGCAGACCGGGTTATCAATGGTGTTCCGCAGGCCCTGGAAGAACTGACCATGCCTTATGCGCATTATGATGCCGAAGACATCAGCAACCGCATCATTTATGTTGAGGCCTCACGGGGTTGTCCGTTCAAATGTGAATTCTGTTTGTCTTCACTTGATCGCACATCGAAAACGTTCACCCTGGATCGCTTTCTGGAAGAGATGGATCGCTTGTATCAACTGGGTGCGAGGAATTTTAAGTTCATTGATCGAACATTTAACCTCAAAGTATCTCACTCAACCACCATCCTGCAATTTTTTCTGGATCGCATGGATGACCGTTTGATGGTGCATTTTGAGGTGATACCTGATCGCTTACCAGATGCCCTGAAAGCCTTGTTGGTGCAGTTTCCTGCCAATTCACTGCAATTTGAAGTGGGCGTGCAGACTTTTGACCCGGAGATTCAGTCACTGATCAGTCGGAGACAAGACAATGAACAAACCAAACAAAACCTGATTTGGTTGCGGCAGGAAACCCGGGCCCACATTCATGCGGATTTGATTTTCGGCTTACCCGGGGATACCCTGGCTGGTTTTGCTCAGAGTTTTGATCAGTTGTATGAATTGGGCCCCCAGGAGATTCAACTGGGCATCCTCAAACGTTTGCGTGGTGCACCGATCAACCGTCACACTGAAACCTATCAGATGAAATACAGCCCGGCGCCACCTTACACGGTGTTACAAACCCGGGACATCAGTTTTACCGAGTTACAGCGGGTGGGTCGTTTTGCCCGTTACTGGGACATCTTTGGTAATCAGGGGCGGTTCAAAAACACATTGCCGGTGCTGATGGGAGAGCGGCCTTTTATTCGTTTCCTGACCTTCAGTGATGCGTTGTTTGCCGAAGCGCAAAGCACCTGGAAGATTTCCCTTCGCAGACAATTTGTGTTGCTGTATCAGATTGTTCCAACCGCCCTGGGTGTCGACCCTGCTGTGTTGCTGGAAGTTCTTCAGCAGGACTTTGACCGAAGTGGGGAAAAAGGTGAGTTGCAATTTCTGCTGAATCCCCAAAAGAACCACAGAAAAAGCCAGCAAAACGCCCGTCAGGCGCGCCATTTATAAAACCACAGCTGTTATAATCATTGCGTGAATCAGGTGCAGCCAGCAGCAAAGAACAATCATCAGGGGTTTCCTGACTACCTTGGTTATCAGGCCGAGCGACTGATTCCAGTGGCCAGGATCATCTTGTCATTGAGCCTGGTTTACCTGATTGGCTTTCTGTTCATTGACTATTTTCGTTATCCGGCATTGTTTGAACAGATTCTGCTGCTCAGGGTGCTGGCGGCATTGCCTTTATTGCTGTTGTTGCGTTTGATACACCGGCAACACAACCATCGCTTCATTCCGCTGTGGTTCCTCTCTTTGGGCCTGTTGTCTTTTGTGTTTTTTTTGGCGCTGAATTTATTGGTTCCGGAAAAAAAGGACATTGTGGTGCTGGTGCCGGTGTTTTATGTTTTGGCGGTGATGGCCATGGCGCCATTGTTCACCACTGGTATGCTGCTGGTTTTCTTTTTGGTGGGCTTTCTGATTTACTACTGGTGCGGTTACTTTTTCATTGCCGATCATCAGTTGGTTGGCCGGGTCTTTCCTCATATGACAGCCATCATTGTGTTCACGGTGATCTCAGTGATCAAAATCAAACAATCAGCCGAAGAACATTACCAGCTGGCCAAAAATCTGCACTGGCAGTCGCATCATGATCCCTTGACAGGGGCCCTCAACCGAACGGGTATGTTTGCCTGGTTGAAAGAGCACGGCTTGTTCACCAGTAAAACCTTTGAGCCGGTGTCACTGGCCATGCTTGATCTGGATCACTTCAAACGCATCAATGACGAATACGGGCATGACGTTGGAGATCTGGTCATCAAACAAAGCGCCCAACTCATTGAACGTAACCTCAGCCAGTCATCCCGGTTGGCCCGCTTTGGCGGAGAGGAGTTTTTATTGGTGTTACTTGAGGGGTCTGACGGGGAAAACCTGCGTTGTGCCAACCAGATTCTGCAGCACTTCAGGGAATGGCTTTTCAAAACAGAGGATGGCTCGGTTTTTGGGGTAACCGCCAGCATTGGATTTGTGAACCACCGGCAACCGAACAGCTTCACAGAATCACTCAAGGAAGCCGATGATTTGTTGTATCAGGCCAAAGCGCAAGGCCGGGATCAATTGCAGGATGGTCATCGTCGCTGAACAAAACATCACTCCGGTAGAGCCCATAGATGTGTTGGGGGTAAGGGTCCTGGTTAAACGAGAAGACCTGAATCATCCGGTGGTGCAGGGTAATAAACGACGAAAGCTCAAATACAACCTGATCAAGGCCAGCCACAATCCGGGCCAGACTGTTTTGACGTTCGGTGGCGCGTATTCGAACCACTTGCTGGCCACCGCTTTTGCTGCACAAGAGCAACAGCTTAAAGCCATCGGAGTGGTTCGGGGTGACGAGCTTCAGCATAATCATGCCATTTGGTCAGATACGCTGTATCATTGCCAGCGTCTGGGTATGGTACTGACTTTCATCAGTCGATCTGAATACCGGCAAAAAGAGCAGGGACAAACCGTTAAAGCGATGCTCAGAACAACCCCTGATATCCTGGTGATTCCTGAAGGGGGCAGTAATGATCTGGCGGTTAAAGGCGTGGCAGAACTGGTTACAGAAATCGACCTGCAGGGACATCAACCGAGCCATTTGATCTGCCCTGTAGGAACGGGAGGCACCCTGGCCGGATTGGTTCGTGGCGTGGGTGAAACAGGCTGGAACTGTGAGGTGATTGGAGTGGCTGTATTGAAAGGCTTACAGACTGTCAACCAGGACATAACGCAATGGTTGGCCGGCCACAAGGCGGCCAGGAGTTGGCGCGTTCTGCATGACTATCATTGCGGCGGATATGCCAAAAGCGTACCAGAACTGGCTCGTTTTTCGGTGGCTTTTGCCCAGCAACAGGGTTTTGAATTAGATAAAATTTACAACAGCAAAGCGTTTTATGCACTGGCCCAAATGATTAAATCCGGGCAACTGACCGCTCATGACCAACCCATGATCATCCACACCGGTGGATTACAGGGCGGCACCTTTCAGCCATGAAAAAACCCTCACCAGGAGGGTTTAATCAGGTGGCTATATTGGGTCTTGTCAGGCGGTGTGCCGAAACCTCAAGGTGAGCCCCATCAGCAGCAGAATAAGCACCATCAATCCCCAGAAAGAAATGCCTGGCACGGGGGCTGGTGGCTCGGGAGAGCCGGCCTGAACGAAAGTAATGAAGCGTGCGCTGACGCCGGATATTTTGGTTTCTACCAGGTTACCTGTGCGGTCAATTTCATGAACGCCACTGCCATTGGTGGTCAGGATGTTGCCGTTTTCCAGCTCATAAACACCACGGTAGCCACCCAGTGAAACTGGATCATAAATACCAACCAGGGTACCTGTGCTGGTGTACTCTACAACACCTTCTTCAGTCCCGGTAAAGTTGCCTACCAGGAAATTTCCGTTGGTCATTTGATACAATTGTTCTGGAAAAGTGTCGATGGAACTGAGATCAGCCAGATAAGACCCTGTGCCATCATAACGCATCAGGTTATCACTGTTGATGCCTCCGACCAGGAACTCCCCTGCGGCTGTAGGAATGACATCAAAAGGTGAATCCAAACCGCCGGCGCCATTGGCCACAAAGTTCCCAAGGAAGTTTCCGGAAGTGTCGAATTGCGCAATCGCATCGTCATTGCCACCACCGCCTACCGTGACCAACAGATTGTTATTGCCATCCAGTGCGATGCCGCGGACGTTATCTAGAATATTGGTGTCGACACCACCTGCCGGTGCAAAAACCCCCAGGTAGTTACCGGCCAAATCATATTGTTGTACCAGGTCCTCAAGCTGATCTGATACCAGAATGCTGTTTTGGTCAGCAGCCAGAATGGCTTGAATGGGGGTGGATAAATTGACGGGATCTGCAGGTATGAAGTCTGGATCAATCAGGTCGCCGGTGGCGGGGTCAAAAGCCATAACCCGGTCATTGGTTGATTCAGGTATCAACAACACGCCGGTATCAATCAGGCTTCCCATCACTTGTTCAAAGTTGTCAGGATTCCTGACGGGCAAGACATCTGGACTGGGTGAATGACCTGATATTTCTTCGGCCAGTGAAAAGGCGTGCAATGAGCCGGCAGCGGAAAGCAAGCCAGCCAAAAGAAACACAGTTAATCGTGGTGTGAGATGACGGTAAATCATGAATCCTCCCAAGGAAAAATGCAAGATGCATCCATCATAAACAACCTTGCGGTGCTTTGTAAATGAAACACTGTGATTGTCTGCTTCAACGGACATGATGTAGGATGGAGTCTCTTTCAGACAGGAGCGACAGATGAGTAAGCACAATCCAGTAGGCTGGTTTGAACTGTATGTCCAGGACATGCAGCGGGCCAGGGCATTTTATGAGGCCGTTTTAAATACCACATTGACTGAAATCGTGATTCCTGATGCCAACATTGAAATGTGGGGATTTCCACAGGACATGGAGGCCACTGGCAGTTCAGGCGCATTGATGAAAGTGGCAGGTGTGTCATCCGGTGGCGGAGGTACCCTGATTTACTTTAATTGTGAAAATTGCGCAACAGAAGCAGCCAGGGTTGAGGCCAATGGAGGTGAGGTTTTGCAGGCAAAGATGGCCGTTGGCGAATACGGTTTTGTGTCTTTGATCATTGATACCGAAGGCAACCGCGTCGGGTTGTTTTCCAACCATTAATGGAGCCATGGCAATGAGCTTTGTGGATGGTTTTGTGGCGGCTGTACCTACGGTGAATAAGGCACAGTACCAACAACACATTGAATTGGCTGGTCAAGCTTTTAAGAAACATGGTGCGCTGCAGTTCGCAGAGGGTTGGGGTGTGGATGTACCTCCAGGTAAAATCACTTCCATGCCCGATGCAGTGAAGAGTCAGGCCGATGAAACGGTGGTTTTTTCCTGGCTTGTGTGGCCAAGTAAAAAAGTGCGGGATGAGGCGATGCCAAAAGTGATGGCAGACCCATGGTGTTCGAATGAACAAAACCCGATGCCTTTTGATGCCAGCCGTCTGATCCATGGTGGCTTTGATGTTTTGGTGAATTTATGACTGATGAAAAAAACAGAAAAGGGGTGGTTAACCTCAAGGAAAAGGCGGCATTACTGACCGAATTGTGGTCCCCCAGAGTGGTGGGAGAGGTCGATGACAGTTATGTCAAAATAGCCAAAATCAAAGGTGAGTTTACCTGGCACGACCATCAGGAAGATGAATTTTTTCTGGTTCTCGATGGCCAACTGGACATTCACATGCAAGACCACACAGTGAGACTCAATGCCGGTGAATTTTATGTCGTCCCAAAAGGTGTGATGCATAACCCAAAAGCCAGTGAAGAGTGTGTTGTGTTGTTGTTTGAAAAGAAAACCACGGCTCACACAGGTAATGTTCAAGAAGACATGACACGTGATCTCAGTGAGCAACTCAGACCACTTTGATGACCAGGCAAGTGGTGACAGAAGGCCAGGTTGACAGCCAAAAACGTTGCTCAGAAGTTGATGAGGTTTACTTGCAACAAGCAGAGCAGCAGGCGTTTGAGTTGCTTTATCATCAAAGACAGCAATTCAATCAACGTTGGCAACAAAACACCATCATGCAATGGGTCAAAAACACAGCACGCTGGATTGGAATAATGGTCTGCGTAATTGGATTTATGATTTGTCTGGCATCTGTGATTGGTGGATATACCTGGTCCGGATCACAGTGGCCACTCTTGCTGTGCCTGGGGTTGTTTTTGTTGTGTGGTGTGCTGTTGTATAAAGCGCCGGATTTCGAGCCGGTTATGCTGCGCTGGACCGACCAGGTGTCATACAAATCTTGCCGCAAAATGGCTCAGCGATGTATCAAAGGTGCTCATCAAATGGCACCATTCACTGCGCGGTACGAGCTCAACGCCGGCAACATCAGTTATCACCGAGATCAACAGGAAGCCGGGAATGCCGTGTGGACCAGATCCTTTAAAGGTCATGCCCTGATTGGTGAGCAGCTCACCATACTGGTCAAAAAAGAACGATCGCTGTATCCGCAGGTGGTGATTTTGTTGCCACCAACGGATGATTGGCTCAATTGTCTTAAAACCCACAACATCAACCATTATCGGAGCGGCTATGGTTAACAAAATCATCATATTTGGCAATTCAGGATCGGGCAAATCCACCCTGGCAAACCGCTTAAAACAACAGCAAAATCTGGCACACCTGGATCTGGACACCTTGGCCTGGGAGGCGACCAACCCGCCGGTTCGTCGCCCGCAAGAGGCGTCTGTGAAAGACATTCAGGCCTTCATCATGCAACACCCAAAATGGATCATCGAGGGTTGTTATACGGATTTACTCAACCTGATTGCACCATTGGCAGAGCTTGCGGTGTTTATGAACTTGCCAGTGGCCATGTGTCAGGCAAACGCCAGAAAGCGCCCCTGGGAGCCGCATAAATATGTCTCGCAGGAAGCTCAGGACGAAAACCTGCCGATGCTGCTGAACTGGATCGCTGAATACGATCAGCGGACAGATGAGTTTTCTCTGCAGGCACACAAAAAGCTCTTTGAGTCATTCCACGGCGATAAGATCAGACACCGGGAAAATCCGGCCAGTGGGTAAAAGGGTTGAATCACTTTGGGTGCTCCAGTAGACTGACGTTGTTATCCACCAACCGAACACCATGAAAAACCGAAATGAATTTGATCAGGCCTTACCTGTACAGGTCAGATTACCTGTGCAATGGGGCGAAATGGATGCCTTTGGCCACGTTAACAACACCCAATATTTTAAATATTTTGAATCTGCCAGGATTGCCTATTTCAATGCCGTTGGGGTGATGAAAGACATGCAGGATAAACAATTGGGGCCGATTCTGGCAGAAACCAGTTGTCGTTTTAAACGTCCGCTGGTATTCCCAGATGACGTACTGGTCGGAGCCGGGATCACCGAGTACCACGACTATGGATTCATGATGCGCTATGGCATTTTCAGTCTCGGTCAGAACGCCGTGACATCCGTTGGCTCCGGGCGCATTGTGATGGTGGACTACAACACAGGAGGCAAGGTGAAGCCGGATGATGAACTGTTGGCAGCCATCAGAACCCTTGAATCAGTGCAGTGAAAAGCCTGTCTCTGAAAGTACCACCGGCTTTGTTGATGCTGGTCTTTGGTGGTCTGATGTGGCTGCTCGATGGTTTGCTGCCGGACTTGCGGCTGATGATCAGCTGGCTTGACGTTTTGACTGCGGTCATCACGGTGTTGGCGGTGGTCCTCATCTTGTCGGGTATCATCAGTTTCCGTCTGGCACAGACCACCGTTGATCCGCTGCATCCCGAACGGGCCAGTTCAGTGGTCACCACTGGTATTTACCGCTGGACCCGAAACCCAATGTACCTGGGCTTTCTGTTGCTGCTGCTGGCATATGCAGTTAAATTGTCCAATCCCATCGTTTTGGTGTTGTTGCCGGCTTTTGTCTGGTACATGAATCGTTTTCAGATCATCCCGGAAGAACAGGTACTCACGGAATTGTTTGGTGAAGCTTATCAGCAGTACCAAACACAAGTGAGGCGTTGGATTTGAAGCCACAAAATTAAATCACACCCTGGTGTCAGGCGGACATGAACTGCTGGCGTTGTGGCTTCGGTTTTTGCTGCAAAAGTGGTGTGGCTTTTTATCCAAGGCTGGGTTGATTCCGGCGCCATTGAATTGTCATTTTATTTCAGATTTTGTGTGTTCACATAACATTAGACTTGTGATAACATGCATCACAAGTTGTACATAAGATATCAAAAAGATTGCGCTCAGTGGCAGTGAATTATGATCTGATCACAGCAGCAAAACTCAACCCTCTCGCCTTTGAATAAACATTAAAAAATGAACACTCCAGTAAATACAGCAAAAAAAAGAAGTCTGATCAAAAGAATTTTTATCTATCTTGGCTATCTGATCCTGGCTCTGGCCCTGTTGGCCCTGGTGGCTAAGTATGTGTGGAGGTATTCAGGTGATGGTCACTGGAAACTGGAGATAGATCGTGACGGTGTTCAGGTTTACAGTAAAAAAGACAGTGGCTCCAGTCTGTTAAAGTACAAAACAATCCGACGGGTGAACTACCCATTGCAACAACTTGTGGCATCCATCAAGGACACCACCTTGCAGAACTGTAAAGACTGGTTTCCAGAATGCATCAGCATGGAAACCCTCAAGGAATGGGATCCTGCGACGTTATCACACACTCATGTTTGGACCATGGGGTTTGGCGAGCCACTTACCCCCAGGGATTTGGTGGTGGAACAAAAGTTTACCCAAGACCCGGTTACCAAGTCCGCGTTGGTTGAAATAACCGCCAAACCTGACTTGATTCCAGAACGGGATTGTTGTGTTCGCATTCCTCGCATGAATAACACTTGGCGATACACGCCTTTAGAAAATGGCGAAGTGGAAGTCGAGTTTGTACAAGATTCAGATTTTGGTGGGATGATTCCTGACTTCATGATGAACATGGATGGGGCTGAAATGAACCACTACTTCATCAGTGAAGCCTGGCTTGAATTGGTAGATCAGGAGAAGTACCGCAATGCCTCTTTTGACTTCATTGTTGAATGACTAACCGTTCATTGGTCTTCAAGTTGGCTGATCAAGCTGGTTTCGTGATTAATGGCAAAGCAGTGACAGCCAGCAAAATCTTTAAGGTCATTGGAGTTCCTTTTTAATGTCAGGTTCAGTGAACCAATGGTGCCAGGGATACGTCGCTGTTGCGTTGACTGCATTTTGTCAACAGCGATCGTGGTTGGAAAAACTGGATCAGCAAAAACCCAATGACTTAGGGGATTTTGTAGACCAAAACACCGAAAACAACAAGGGTCATTGGCATGTTGTCATGCAAACGCTTGATGTGTTGGGCATCATTCAGCGCAATGAAGCTGGTTTTTATCAATCGGCTGACTTGGCAGCAGCAGTCCCTTTGCTGACTGATTCACTGTCAACTTTGTATTCCAGGGACTATAACCAAAACCGATTGCGTGTACAGGACCTGAAAGCGGTCGCTGGGCTGGTCAAATCGCTGGGCAAGACCCCCAATGGCGGTCATGAATTCTTCACCGGTGCCATTCTTGTCAGTTTGCTGGTGATTCTCAGGGTCCGTGGTGATGAATTACTGACCACATTAACCAAGCTCAAGGCAGCCACCCGTCAACCAATTGTTGAATTGTTGCGAAAGCATCAACTCCTGGAGGTGTCTGCAAAAGGCATGTCAGCCTGGGGGCTAAAGCTGCTTCAAAGTGCCGAAGTTATGCAAGCCGCTTACCTGCATAGCTTGCTGGCAGATTTGTCTGGGTGGTTGAAAGGCACATCGGTCAGCACCTCCGCTGAAACCAAGCCACAAGGATCAAATGAGTTTCAGCATCGACACGCTGCGGTGTGGTCACCGCTGCACGATGCCGCGGCAAGGATCGCAGTGGATGAGATGACCCGTTGTCTGGCAGAGAGCCACCTGAAAACGACCGAAAAAATAGTTATCAACACCTCAAACAATACCGATGTTGCGTTGATACAAACCTTAATTTCAGGTCTTGATGGTGCGTTGGCTGATGGTCAGGAATCAAGATCAATCAATTGCACATTGTTTGCTGATCAATTGCTCGACAACGGCATAGACTCTGGTCTGGAAAAGGCGCTGACAGGTTGGTCGACAGCAGGTGGCTTACAGCCTGAAGTTTTCGGTTGCGTTGATGCTGAGGATCAGCCTGAAAAAACCAAAACAGTCCATGTTCTTGGCAGTTGTGGCCAGTTTTATCACGCTGTGTCTGGCAATCAGTACAGTCAAACGGTGGTGGTTCAGGCAGCAAATAACACGCAACGGTATTGCAATGCTGCGGGTGATGAGTTCTCACATGCAGATTTGCTCTCTTTTCGTCAGCACCAATTGGCTGCCTGGGCCGAAAAAGCGGCGGGTGATACGTTGTTGATTTTTGAGCGACATTCATTGTCGCCAGAAGACATCAGGCAACGGCTCGGAATGTCCGGATGTTTTTGGCCAGACACAACAGCAAAGCTGTATGCCATGCCGCAAATTTCTGCAGAATCACTGTTGGTTTTGGCTGGCAGCGTTGGCCTGTTTTCAGATGACGTTGTCAGGCCGTATCCCAAACAAGAGGACCACAACACGTTCAGTGCCCTGATGTTGCGAAAACGTGACTATGTGATTCGCAGTGCTCAGAAAGCAGATATGGCTCGATTGATTGAGCTGGAAAAACTGTGTTGGGAACACAGCCAAACACCTGAAGAGCTGATCCTCAATCGATTAGAAAACAACCCCCGAGGTCAATTTGTCCTGGAGAAATCAGGTGAAGTACTGGGGGTGATTTACAGCCAACTGATCAATGATGTCGCCGACTTGTACCAGGCTGTGGCTGACAATGTACATCACCTGCACCGGCCAGATGGCAAAGTGGTGCAGTTATTGGCCGTGAACATTGATCCAGCTCAGCAAAGCTTTGGTTATGGAGATCAGTTGCTGGAATTCATGTTGCAAGTTGGCACAGTGATGACAGGGGTGAATCGAGTCGTTGGAGTGACCTTGTGCAAAAAATATGATGGCTCAGTGCCATTTGATCATTATGTTAAATGGCAAGATAACAGACAGGACCCTGTGCTGGCATTTCACCGGGACCATGGTGCTGAAGTGGTTGGTGCAATTCCCGGATACCGACCAGAAGATGAGGTGAATTTGAACCATGGCGTGTTGGTCAGTTACGACTTGCACTCAAGGGTTCGATCGCCTGCTGGTAGCAGCATCACATCAGCTGAGCAAGCTGAGCAAGCAGACAAGAGGGCTCAGATTGCACAGCAAGACATGGCTGAATACGTCAAAAAGAGCATCTGTGATATGTTGGCCGATGACAGTGCTTTTGATTGGCACAGGCCAGTTATGGAAATGGGCCTTGATTCCGCCGATTTGATGAAAATGCAGCGGCAACTTGAAGTGTTTTTGCAAAGTCAGTTTTCGCCCGGATTGTTTTTCGAGCACAGCACTGGCGCTAAATTACTCGATTTCCTGGTTGACCAGGGCTTGGTTCAGGCTGAGGATTCAAAACCGGTAACTGACCCGGTGGCCAAACAACAAGACAGCAATCGTTCTGCAGACATTGCCATTGTCGGCATGGCATGTAAATTACCAGGTGGTATCGAATCTCCTGCCGATTTGTGGCAGGTGCTTTGTGATGAACAATCACAAATTGGTCATTTCCCGGTTGACCGATGTGATTGGCCGCTTGAAAATGATCACATTTCAAGGGGTGGATTCATCCATGGTGCGGACGAATTTGATGCAGAATTCTTTCGGGTTATGCCAGCCGAGGCCAAACTCATGGACCCTCAGCAACGCTTGTTGTTACAGCTTGCCTGGAGCTGTCTGGAAGAGGCCGGCATTCAGCCAGCGAATTGGGCAGGCTCAGATACCGGCGTATTCATTGGTGCGAGCAATACAGACTACAGCAATTTATCAAGACATTTACAGGCTGAAACGGTGGCTCACACAGCATCGGCAGGCGCATTGGCTGTCACGGCGAACAGAATTTCTTATTATTTTGATTTTTCAGGCCCCAGCTTTTTGGTTGATACCGCTTGTTCAGCTTCATTGGTGGCGGTTCATCTGGCATGTCAAGCCATGAACAACGGGGAATGCAATGCGGCCCTGGTTGGCGGTGCCAATTTAATTTGTTTTCCCGAGTTGTCGACCTCCTATGATCAGGCAGGCATGTTGTCTTCGGAAGGTAAATGCAAAACCTTTGATCGTACGGCGGACGGCTATGTGCGCTCCGAAGGGGCCGTGATGATGTTGCTGATGCCTCTGGATCAGGCGTTGAGTGGGCACCATCCGATTAAATCTGTGATTAAAGGAACGGCGATTAATCATGGTGGATTGGCAGGTGGATTGACAGTGCCTAACCCGGTTAAACAAGCTGAGTTAATCGCCACAGCATGGAAGCGGGCAGGTGTAGAGCCCAACGACATTCAATACATTGAAGCTCATGGCACAGGAACTTCCTTGGGTGACCCTGTTGAATGTCAAGGCATTCAGAAAGCAATCACTGAACATTTCCCCGATATCACTCACCAGGAAACATGCCTCCTGGGTTCAGTCAAAAGCAACTTGGGACACCTTGAATCAGCTGCGGGTATCACTGGTCTTTTGAAGGTGGTTCTGAGTCAACAGCACCAACAAATTCCAGCAACGATCAATTTCAATGAACTTAACCCAAAGATCAACCTGGCCGGCTCTATGCTCAAAGTGGCCACCCGAAGAACCGACTGGAAGGTGAAAGCAGGGCGTTCAAGAATGGCTGGTGTCAGTAGTTTTGGTTCTGGTGGTGCCAACGCGCACGTGGTTTTGAGTGAGTGGAACGCTCCTGTTCACCCAGATGAAGAAACAGGGGACCAGCTATTTATCCTGTCCGCTAAAGAGGCGGGCCAATTGAGCATATATGCTGAAAAAATGGTTGAATGGATTGATTCCTGTACAGATCAAATTGAGTTTTCCAGTTTCATTTACACCATGCAGGTCGGCAGAACGCATTGGCCAGAACGTTTGGCGATTGTGACAACAGGTTTCAACGACCTTGCCAGTCAAATCAACCAGTGGTTGGCCGGTATAGACACCAAAAACTGTTTTCACGGGCGAAATGAAGCCGAACATTCACCGAATTTAAATACCTCCAAATCAGACTTCCAGGGTGACGTTGAATCAATGGATTTAATCCGTTTTGCCCGACAATGGGTCAGGGGTGAAATGCTCGATTTCAACGGGCTGCACCCTCATCACAAAGACAAAATTTCAGCGCCGACATACCCTTTCAGACGACAAAGCTTTTGGATCGCTAAAACAACGCCGCAACTGATGCCTGACAGTGAGGTGACGTCGCCAAGGGGGGTGAGTTATGTCGAGTCCTGGGTACAGTTCCCCCAGGATTATTTGTGCAAATACGAAGAATTCAGTTGTTTCTCCCTCGGCTTTATGATCGAAAAGATGGTTGAAGTTGCGAAAAAATGTTCAAATGATTCTCGGATTAACCGCATTTCAGGCCTTAAATTTTATCCACTGTCTGTGGTTGAAAATCAACAAGTGGACTGTATGGTTCATTGTCAACCAAATGGGCAGCAACACAAGGTGACCATTCATCAGAAACGAACTTCGGGCCATCAGGCTGCGATCATTGAAGCCACCCTGGACTCAGCACCAGATATTGAAAACAATGATACATCGTTGCCATTCCCGGAACTTCAAGCGTGTGTTGATTTGACATCAGCCACTGATTTATCAAAGTTTACCAATACGCTGAAAATAATGGACCTGGTGTTTCCTTCCCTGTTATCAAGCAATGTGGCTGAAGTCAAAATTTCATCGATGTTCATGCATGAGGCCATGGAAGCGGTTGAGCCGGCATATTTATATATGTTGTCCAATGAATTGACATTTTATTCTGCGGACAAATCACCGGTGCTGTCAGTGATTAAGTGAAACGGGCATCTGTCATCAGGTAATTGATGGTTGATTGACGTCCTGATCAAAGAAAATACTGACCGTCATCACAATTGAGCAATGTATCTCCAATGCAAGCAATTTGGTTTTTTGTGAGCAAAATATTAGTTAGCTGAGTATTCATAATAATGTGAGTAAAAGAACTTGGGGTTTGGCGTTTTTTGCGGTATTATTCGGAAGGATTAGTCGCTACATTGCATTGTCAAACGGAAGCTACCAGCAGTTCATTCATTCAAAACAGAGCCGTTTTTGTGGAAAACAATCATTTCAGACGGCAACAACCAACCTGTTTGAGATCTGGGTCATGGCCCATTTTTTCTTATTACTTGATGAAACATTGAATACTACGAATAAAAATGGTGAATCTACCATCACAAACAAGACAACATAAAAACAACATCATTTTGATTCATGGACTGGGTTTGGGCGACTGGGTTTTCAATGAACAATTTGTCCCATATTTTCAGTCACAAGGCTATGAAGTCACCTTGATTACTTTACCGGGTCACTCTGCACAGGATGATGCCGGGACCAGGCAGCACATCTCGTTGCAACGTTGCATCGCCCATGTCAAAAACACCATCAAACAAATCACCGGCCCATATGTGTTGATCGGTATGAGTATGGGTGGTGGTATCTGTCAGCACATCATGGCTGATGCGCAGGGGCTGGAGCAGTTGAAAGGTGCGATATTGTTGTCATCTGTACCACCCACAAACAGTTTGGTTTTTACATTGAGAATGTGCCAAAAAATGGCTGTTCAATCACCAGACGTGTTGATCGATTTTTTTTGTAACAAGACCAACCAAAAACTGATTTTTTCTCCGCACAGTCTGACTCATATGCCAGCAAAGACAATTGACCATTTTGTCAATCAAATCATTCCTGGATTTGCCTTGTTGGAATATGAAGTGTTTTTTCAAGACTTATTCAAAAAAGCGCCTCAGATCAATCACCCATTGATGGTAATTGGTGGACAAGAAGACGCTTTATTTCCTGCCGAAGTCACTCAGTTTTTGGCCAGTTATTACAACACCACACCACACATTTTGCCTGATCTGGGTCACATGATTCCAATTGAAACAAACTACCTACATAGCCTTCAAGTCATGGAACCGTTCTTACATGAGGTATTCAGATGAAAACACAACAACCTGAACATAAAGTCATCATCGTCGGAGCAGGTCTTTCAGGGATCTGCATGGGCATTACCTTGAAAAAGATGGGCATAGACTTTGTTATATTAGAAAAAAATGATGCAGCTGGCGGCACCTGGTTTAATAATTTATACCCTGGTTGTGGGTGCGATATTCCAATGTTTGCATATTGTTACTCTTTCGAAAAATTTGAAGGCGATGCTTGGCCAAAACAGCCGGAAATTCTGGCTTATTTGAAAGACTGTGTGCGTCAATACAACATCGAAGAAAACATTGTATTCAACGCATCAGCCCAACAGGCAAAGTTTGATGAACATCGTGGTCAATGGACGGTGACTTTGGCGGAAGGAAAACAATTCACGGCACAGTTTCTGATCAATGCCACCGGTCAGTTGAATCGATTGAATTATCCGAAGATTACAGGCATTGAGCAATTTCAAAACACCGTCTGTCATTCTGCTGAGTGGGATTCTGGTATTGCCACAGCTGGTAAGAAAATTGGGATTGTTGGCAATGGCGCAACCGCCTTGCAGCTTGTTGAAGCTTTGCAGCCAGTGGCTGAACAGGTTTGTGTGTTCGCAAGAAGCGCTAAATACGTATTTCCAAGGGTAAATTATTCACCCATGACCATCAACAAAATGCATTCTGATGAGCATTTCTGGCGGGAAACAAGAGCGCGTTTTTCTGTGGCTCAGGATGAATATCGTAAGTTGTTGGACGAATACCCGAAGGTTGATCCATTTGATGAGCAGTCTGAGATGAAGCAACTTTATGCCCAGTCAAACATCAATGACTGGGATGAGTTTGATGCATTTTATACCTGGTTAGAAGGGCAGAATATGCGTCCGGATTACCCGACAGGTTGTTCACGGCCATTGGCATCCAACACCTATCACAAAGCCATCCGCGAAGCCAATGTCACGGTTTACAACGGCCACATTGATCAGTTTGATGAGCAGGGCGTGGTGATCAATGGCAACCATCAAGCCCTGGACCTGGTGATCATGGCGACGGGCTTTGACCTGAACAACCTGATACCACCCTATGAAATTGTGGGTGCAGCTGAGCAGCGCTTGAGTGACTCCTGGGCTGACAGCCCTGAGGCTTATCTGGGTTTGGCAACCGCAGGGTTTCCGAACTTGTTTTTCCTTTATGGCCCCAACACCAACACCAACTCGTCTTCGGTGACTTTTTTCGTTGAAAGTCAGGTGGAGTACATCAAACAAATGCTTGAGTCACAACAGAAAAGAGATTTCAGGCTAATCACGGTTAAACCAGATGTGCAGAAAGGATACATGCAGTACATGCTGGATAAATGCCAGCAAGCCACGGAATCTGCTGATTGTTCATCCTGGTACAAAAACGACAACAACATCAACATCAGCACGTTTCCAGGTGGATACCAGGAATACAAGGCGTTGACAGAGACCTTTCGTGCAGAAGACTATTCGATTGTATATACAGCTGCATCCAGTCAACTGAACAAGGCCACAGACGTGAGTAAGGTCATTGAAGATGTGGTCGAAATATTTTCCACAACAACGGGTTTGGCTGTCCGCGAAGTCAATGCCGGAAAACCGTTACGTGATTACGCGATGGACTCAATCCTGATCACCGATTTTATTAAACGGGTCAACAATCACTATCAATTGAATTTGGACGCTGCGGTTTTTTTTGAGTACCCGGACTTGAGCAGTTTTTGCAGCTCTTTGGCGGAAATGCTGCCAGAGGCATTGCCTTTGAGCAAAACAGCTCATGTCAGTGATGAATCGAGCCATCAGACCCCGGTCTTGCCGTCATTGAGTCACACACAAATTAAAATGCTCAAAGCCGCGAACCAGAGCATCGAAGTCAATCAACACCGGCCAAATCAGCCAAATACCTTGATTGACAGCCATGAGCCCATTGCTGTTATCGGTGCTCATGGGTACTTCCCCCAAGCCAATAATCTGGAAGAGTTGTGGGACAATCTGGCCTCCGAACGAGATTGTATTGCAGAGGTGCCGCTGGATCGATGGGATTGGCAAGCGTATTTTGGCAATCCTGCAGACGGGAACAAAACCCGGGTGAAGTGGGGTGGCTTCATTGATGGTGTGGATCAGTTTGATCCACTGTTCTTCCAAATCAGCCCGAGAGAAGCTGAATTAATGGACCCTCAACACCGTTTGTTTTTGCAGTGTTGTTGGGAGTTGGTTGAGCTGGCAGGGTATAACCCAAATGCACTCACTGACCAAAGGGTGGGGGTCATCCTGGGCATTAATCTCAATGACTATGCAGAATTGGTTCAACAGCAGGCTTCCAGGAATGACACCTTACAAATGAGTGGTTTGATGCATTTGTTTGGTGCCAACAGGATTTCATACCTCTTTGGCTTCACCGGTCCGAGTGAGGTGATAGACACCGCTTGTTCTTCTTCATTGGTAGCCATACACCGGGGCATTCAATCACTGCGACAGGGTGATTGTGACATGGTGATTGCAGGTGGCTCTAATTTGATGCTGAGCCCAAAAATGCACTTGCTGTATTCAAAAGCCGGTATGTTGGCCGTGGATGGGCGTTGTAAAACCTTCTCGGCAGAAGCCAATGGATATGCCCGTGGCGAAGGCGTTGCAGCCGTTCTGTTGAAGGGTTTGTCCGCCGCAGAAAAAGATGGCGACATGATCATGGGATTGATCCGGGGTTCATCAGAAAACCATGGTGGTAAAGCCAGTTCTTTGACAGCCCCCAACCCCATTCTGCAAGCCAGATTGGTTGAGGATGCCATCACCCAGGCAGACATTGATCCAAGAACCATTGGGTTGATTGAATGCCATGGCACAGGGACCGCACTGGGTGACCCAATTGAGTTCAATGGGTTGCGCATGGCTTTTGACAAACTTTACCAGAAATACGGTGTTGATTTCATCGGAGCGCATTGTGGTTTGGGCTCAATCAAATCAAACATTGGACATTTAGAAACCACCGCAGGCGTCGCGGGGTTGATCAAAATTCTCCTGTGTTTCAAGCACAAACAAATTCCTGCCACGATCAACCATTCACCACTGAATGAGCAAATTCACCTTAACGATACACCTTTTTACATTGTAGAAAAAAGCCAGGCCTGGAACCCCATCACCCTGAACGGAACCCGTTATCCAAGGCGGGCCGGAGTCAGCAGTTTCGGTGCGGGCGGCACAAATGCCCATGTAATTCTGGAAGAGTATGCCCCGAAAATTGACAACCCTCAAGCACATGCCGTTGATTCACCACACTTGTTTCCTGTATCTGCGAAGTCGCAATTACAATTGCAACAGAAGGTTGAAGACTTGTACACCCACCTCCTGCAGCAAATCAGCCAAGGCATTAGCGAGCACAGTTATCTGACATCAGTGGCGTATACGTTGCAGCTGGGTCGTGAAGAAATGGAACACCGGTTTTGTGTGGTCGCTGACTCCATGGCTGCTTTGATCAGTCATTTAAAAAGTTTCATTGAAAACCCTGTAGAGACGTCAGAAATTCATACAGGAAATGTGATTACTGGTGGCGACTTGGTTCACATGTTCAGTGATGACGATGATTTACAAATGACAGTGAAGCGTTGGATGGCTGGAGAAAAATTAAACAGCCTGGCCAAACTTTGGGTCAAGGGTCTGTCCCTTGACTGGAAACAGCTTCATGCCAATCGCACGCCTTTGCGTGTTCAACTGCCAACCCATCCTTTCAACAAGCAACGCCATTGGTTTAATGGTGATCACGGCTCTGAGTTGTTCTCAGGCACGGGCCAACTATTGCATCCACTGGTACATCAAAACATTTCTGACTTTAGTCGTCAGGCCTATGCAACAGATTTTCTTGGCACTGAGTTTTTCCTTCGGGACCATAAAGTCAGGCCTGAAAAAAACGCCCCTCAAAGCATCAGAATATTGCCAGCCGTTGTGTATTTGGAAATGGTCACTCAGGCCTTTCACCAGGCCACAGGTGAACCAGGCGGGTCCACTGTGGAGTTTTCTCAAGTTGCCTGGATTCAACCGTTGATTGTTGAAGAACAGCAAAAAGCGATTGTTTCATTTGATGAAAATGAACATCAGGAAATGACCTTCACGGTAGCTTCTCTTGTTGACGATCAAGAGGTGGTTCATTGTCAGGGTTTGATCAGTGAAACGGAAGTTCAAGGGTCATCAACCCACGATTTAGCAGCCCTTCAACAATCGACCCACACCGACCAATTACATGATCAGGACATCTATCAGGGCCTGTTTGACATGGGCTTGGATTACGGGCCGACTCATCGCTCACTGAAAGCCATTTATCTGGACCACCAACAACTGCTGGCACACTTAGCCATTCCTGACATCCTGGAAGTCAAACAATGGGACTTTGCTTTACACCCCAGTTTGCTGGATGGTGTTTTACAAGCGTGTAATGCCTTGATCACTGACTTGCGCCAACCCACATCTGCACCCTCATTGCCATTTGCTTTGGAATCCCTGGCTGTATTGAAGCAATGCGATACCGAAATCTTTGCCTTTATTCGCCGGGCTGAATCAGGTCAAGGTCGTTCCGGCCTTGACAAGATGGACATTGATATCATCAACCCCAATGGCGAAGTGGCGTTGGTGATCAAAGGGTTGACGGTTCGGCAAGCAAGCAAGCTGGATTTATCCAGTAAAAATGCCACGGGCCGCTTGTATGCGAGTCCGCATTGGTCGCATTTGCCGTTGTCATCGGTTACCCCGGTCAATGGCATGGGGCATCATATTTTGGTGTTTGGTGACGGTGTTGATGCTGCCAGGCTGTCGGCCTACTTGCCAGCGGCCCAGGTTGAGCAGGTTGCCTGCAGCACAACGGATTTGGCCTCTGATTATGAGACATTGGTGCTCAGTTGTCTGGATCGCTTGCAAAGGATCTGGCCCCCTGCCAACTCAGTGGGAACCTTGCTACAGGTGGTGATAGCCACAGGAGAAGACTCAGCTGTTTATGCAGGTATTGATGGTATGTTGCAAAGCGCGATGCGCGAGCATCCACGGTTGAATGCCCAGGTTGTGCAACTTGACTCAAGCCCGGATCACCA
>NZ_MVBD01000007.1 GCF_002000055.1 Marinicella sediminis
CGAATGCAATTTGTTCTTCTGTAAACTTCGATTTCTTCATGACAAAACCTCTTTTCTTTGGTTAATTTTGCCAGATTTTTCTAATTTATAGTGGTACTGTTTTTAGGGGAAAGGTCAATGTTTTTAGGGGAAAGGTCAATCTACGGCAGGTCCAAGGTCAAGGTATAACGAAGTAGGTAAGGAAATTTGGTCTATTTGGCAGCAATCAAACAACAAGAGTCAAAATAAATAATTTAATTAAGTGATATGATCTGATTATTAAAAACTCCGTTTTACTGACTAAAATTTAATGCCAATATTTTCTTGCAACGAAATTGACAGACTACAAATTCAATTGAATTCAACAGATACCCTTCTATGTGAAGGGTTTCGACGGAATAAAACTGAGTATACCCTTATTTGTTACCTAAACAATATCACAGCATGTTATTTATCAAAAAATTCAAAACCCATTAATACATTCATTAGAAGAGCCAGGAAGCATATGAAAAGATATCCCGCCAATGATAATTGGGTGTCTTTTTATAAATTGGCAGATGAATATGTCAACCTCGTAGAAAAGCACCTCCAAGAACATGGAATTGATACGACCTACAAATTTAACTCCCGCTGAAAAGATAAAATCTCAATTTATGCGTCCCAAATTATAAGTAATCTCATGTTAAGCGTCTTTGAATCTCATTTTATGAGTCTTATAGGCTTGTAAGTTATTGTTTTTTTTACCTTGAGAATCTCATCTTATGTGTCGTTTCACGTCACTTGACGCGTCAAGTTCAATGAAACTGAAAGGCCTTGCATTACATTGCGGGCCTTTTTATCATCTGTTAAATTAATATCTCCACTAACACTTGGACTGATATTTCAATCAATCTAAAAAATGAGGCCCCTAGGTGAAGGGAAAAGTGACACATTCATTTTCAACTGGTTTTGTGGCTTTGCTTGGCCGGATGACTGATTTCTATTCCTCTCTTGAAGTCTCTCCTAAATGGAAAGAATTCCAATAAAACCATTTTCAGTTTCATTCATCACTTCTGAGTTTATTGGCCAATAATACTCCTCTGATTCCTGCTTTATTTATTTTTTCCATTCAAAAACCAGTTCAATGTCATGAACTGGTCTCTCTGGCTAATGCCTGTCCTCTTACTTCATTAATCCTGATGCACCCGAAATACTTTATATGCCATAAATGTGTCTATATGCACATGTAAATGGTGCGGTCGTTGGTATATTGAGTTGATTAAATTTTTTGAGCCACTCATGATGCGACCAATCAAACAATTCTTCATCCTATTTTCTCTGGTTTTGACGCCGGTGGCGTCTGCCAAACAAAGCACACTGAACAACGGTAATTTGGTGTTGCAAAACATGCCGCCCATTCCTGTCGAAATCAAAGCCGAGCTGAATCGCTACCAAAACATCCGCTCAGCTGGGTTTGTTGACTGGGCCGATGATGACCAAAGCATTTACATACGCACCCGTTTTGGTGACGTTTCGCAGTTACACCTGGTCAGTCAGGCCGGTGGCACCCGATATCAAATGACGTTTTTTGATGAGCCGATTGGTTCGGTCAGCAAAAAGCCGGACAGTACTGAATTGAGTTTCACCATGGACGCCGGCGGCAGCGAATTTGCACAAATCTTTGTGTTGGACCCCAACACGGGCGACAGCCGCATGATCAGCGATGGTGAGTCACGTAATGGGGCCGTGGTATGGAACAACACCGGCACCGCCATGGCGTATCAAAGCACCCGCCGCAATGGCGCATCCAATGACCTGTGGATCATCAATCCCGACAACCCCGAAACCGCTGACATGATCCTGGAATCTCCGGATGGCAGTTGGTGGGGTGTGACCGATTTCAGCGCCGATGACAAGCAGGTGCTGGTGGCCAACTATGTCAGTGCCAACCAGTCAGGGGTCCACTTGTTGAACCTTGAGGATAAAAAACTGACCCCTTTGGTTCAAACCAAAGACCGCAAAAGCACCAATTTACCCATCGCTTTTGATGACCTGAACAACGGTTTTTTCTTCATCACTGATCAATACAGTGAATTTTCGCAATTGGCCTGGAAATCATTGGCCGACCCAACCGCTAAGCCCGTCATTATTTCAGCCGCCATTCCCTGGGACATCGATGACATGGCGATCAGCAAAGATGGGCGCCGGGCCGCTTTCAGTAGCAACGAGAATGGGCGTTCGCAGCTGTATTTGATGGACGTCAAAAATCAAACCCATGCCAAGGTGGATGGCATGCCCTTGGGTGTGTTTGGTGGCTTTGAATTCAATGACCGCGGCGACAAGTTGGCCATCACCATCAATACGGCGCAAACCCCCAGCGACACCTATGTCATTGACCTGAAGAAAAACCCATTGAAAAAAGGCGATCTGACCCGCTGGACCTACAGTGAAGTAGGTGGTTTGAACACCAACCATTTCGTCGTGCCTGAAATGATTTCATACCCCACTTTTGACCAGGTGAATGGTCAAGCCAGACTGATTCCTGCCTTCATTTATAAACCCAAAACGCCAGGGCCTCATCCGGTGGTGGTTTCCATCCATGGCGGACCGGAAGGACAGGCCAGACCCTGGTTCAGTAGCACGTATCAGATGTGGGTCGATGAATTGGGCGTGGCCGTGGTGGTCCCCAATGTCCGCGGCTCCGATGGCTATGGTAAAAGTTACTTACTGATGGACAACGGCTTCAAGCGAGAAGATTCGGTGAAAGACATCGGTGCTTTGTTGAACTGGATTGAAAAACAAGATGACCTTGATCAGGATCGGGTGGCTGTGTATGGCGGCAGTTATGGCGGCTATATGGTACTGGCCTCAGCTGTGCATTACAGTGACCGGCTCAAAGCCGCAGTGAACATCGTCGGCATTTCGAATTTTGTGACCTTTCTGGAAAACACCCAGGATTACCGCCGCGACTTGAGGCGGGTTGAGTATGGCGATGAACGGATTCCTGAAATGCGCAAATTTCTCAATGACATCAGCCCCCTGAATAATGTTGATAAGATCAATGTGCCAATGTTTGTCGTACAAGGCGAAAATGACCCCAGGGTTCCGGTGACCGAAGCCGACCAAATTGTCGCCGCACTGGAAGAAAAAGAGCAAACCGTGTGGTACATGAATGCCTTGAATGAAGGCCACGGCTACCGCAAAAAAGAAAACCGCGACGTCTATCAGCAAGCCGTCATCCTGTTTTTCGAAAAATACCTGATCCCTAATGGCGAATGATGTGGGATGGGTTGGGTGGTTTGACGCCATGCAAAAAAATCAAAATTCAATGGGGTCAGAGTCATTGATTTGCATTGATTTGACCCCATTGATTATCCCACTGATTCCTTGATTGTGTTACATCGGGATTAAACTCGAATACAATGATGGTTTCGGTTTAAAGGGTTGCTACCCATGTTTAAATTCAATGATCGAATTCTTTTGAGTCTGGAGTCACTCAAGCTTGAAAGACCTGGCATTGGGAGACTCAGGGTTAAACACACAAATCACTCTGGCAAGTTTGATAGATCATTTATGGTTACCATCTTTGTGAGCCTGCTTTATGTGTTTTGGCTTGGCATGATGGGGAGTGCCCATCCGTTTTTTCATCAATGGCCTTTCTTTGTTTATGTTTTGATTTTGTTGGCATCGTTGGTTTACATTTGGTGGCCAGGATATGTCGAGTTTGACAATGTAAAACAGCGTATTATTGTCAAAAGATATCAGTACAAGGTTCGTCCAGCTAAAGTGATCCCATATGCTGACATCAAAGGTATCCAATTACAACTGACTCAAATTCCCAATGAATCCGGGGGAAGCTATGTGAAATACTTTTTTAAATTGAAGCTCAGAAAAGGCGGCATTCAGCCCATGTTTAGCTTGTCAGATAAAAGAAAAGCCAAAAAAATCAAAATATGGATTGATGATCATGTGAACTTTGATTTCGAAATGAAAAGAAAAAGAATCAAACGTCGCAAACCCATTTTTCATTCTGATACAAACAATAGCTGACATTAATCAGTAGCCACTCAGCAAAACAGTGACTCTAAACTGATTGCTTTTCCAATGATTCCAACTGCTGGTCAATTATGCTTCCGAAAGACCCGTTCAATTCAAGAAACTGGGTTTTGTAGAGATCAGTTGGTTAAGCTGTGGCATATGCCTGAACAGGTCAAATGATATTTCCTAGGGAGTGCCTGTCTTCGGTGATCTTTTTTATCGGTGGATATCGGAAATTTTCAAGATCAAACCAAATCAATGACTCTGACCCCATTGATTTACAGGTATTTCAACGGCATTGGATAGCTTAAGCATTTGATTTGAAGTGTCAATTTACGATAGTTCCGACAACCGGTTCAACCCAAAAATCAGTAAAGCGGCTTAGGCTGCAAAACAAAAGTCGTCTGCGCAGTCGAACATGTTTGTTGATTATAAGCTGTTAAATGTGCCTGTGGTTTAGCTGTTGGAGGAATTAACAATATCCTACAACCCATCTGATAACTTACAACCTTTTGAATACTCAAAAGCATGAAAATAAAAATCATACTGTTGTTTTTCACAATCACTTTTACAACAAGCACACTGTCAATGATCATCCGTCATGATGTTGATCCAGAACTATACCTGGCCAATGAAAGTGATTATCCTGCCGTCTTTCCAGTACGGATTCATGAAAAAAGAAAAGAATGTGTGGCTACATTAATTGACACAAAGTGGGCCATCACAGCCGCTCACTGTACGGTGTTAATTAATCCAACCAGTAAAAATCCGCATACGTTTTTAATCAACAACAAAAATTATCCGGTTAAGTCAGTCATTATTCATCCTGAATTTGGAGAAGTGCGGGGAGTCCATGATGAGGGTGGGCAACTCATTGACGTCATCATGGAACCGAAAAACATGAGCTATGATGTTGCGTTGATTGAATTAAGTCAACCCGTCCAAGACATCAAGCCGATTCAATTGTATTCGAACCATGACGAAATCAATCAAGAAGTGGTGTTGTTAGGCTGGGGTGATTTTGCCAATGGAAAAATTGGGGCAAACAGAGACCAGCCGGTTAATGATGGACAATTCAGAAAAGCCCATAATTTAATTGAAGGCATCGAGGACAATTACCTGACTTTCCGTTTTGATGCTCCAAACTCCAGCAAGGCGCTTAAACAAGAAGGGGTGAATGGACCCGGTGACAGTGGTGGGCCGGCATTCATATTGAAAGCTAAACAAATGTATATCGCTGGTGTCAGCTCCAGGGGTTACTACGCCAATGAAAACGAAGACCCGAACGCAGAAGGAAAATACGGGTGGATTGAAAACTATGTTCGCATCAGTTCCATAACAAATTGGATAAACAAGCACATTGGCCAACCTTAACCAGCCATCCCAGCCTGTAGTGGTCAAATCATTTTGGCCACGGTTTTAGATTCGCGCCAGAACTATCGCTCTGACTCAATAAGTATCATTCCTCCGTTGTATGCGTGAGGCCTGACATTGCAACAGTAACCAACAATGCAGTTGATGACCGATTGTTTCAGCGCATTAACTGATGCCGTCCCCCATGTTTTATTCACCGTGTTGTTAGATTGAACTGTCAATTTCATGGTTGCTTTGCAGTCATGTGAATGATGGTTTAAACACAGTAGGTGTTTTTAGAGAGGCCCCTTAAAGCCTTTAAAAAAAACAATGCTTTGCAACAGTTCCAATGATGAAAAACAAAATGGTCTTCCCCCAGTAATTTGAATTTCACAAAGCGTTTGACAAGTCCGGTCATTAAAGTCAGAGAGGTGTATTCTGATTGATCTCGAAACTTGCGCAATTGAAAATAAACAAAGCATTGTGTCTATGTATATGCGTAAAAAGATGAAGATCAGGGACAACTCATTTAAATTATTTTTTTATGTCCGTTTGTCATCGGTTTTGACACATACCTTGATGAGGTGGCTTTGATGTTTACATGTCATGGCTCGATTTTTAAAAATTTAATCAACGAGGAAGCAACATGAAAAAACTGATTCTAACGCTTGTAATGGTGGCATTGAGCAACTGGGTTTACGCCGGTGGGGTTTCGGTGCCACATACTTTTTCACCCAATACGCCAGCTAAGGCCAGTGAGGTGAATGCAAATTTTGCAGCTTTGATGGCGAAAATAGATGAATTGGAAACCAGGCTAGAGGCCATTGAAGGTAATTCTGTTTTGGCATTAGATGGTCAATTAAAAAGTGGTACTTTTAATGGTGTGGATACTGCCATTTTTGAAGATGTCAATGTGCAAATCATCAATGGCACAAACAACTCCTTAATCAAAAACCAAAAGGGTAACTTAATCATTGGTTACAATGAAAATGAGGGTAATGCAGACTTTTTTTGTAACATCCCAACGCATGAAAACCAAGTAGATTGTGAGTTCGCAGGTGGCGTATGGGACAATTATGTTTTTTCAGGTTCACACAATTTGATTTTAGGCAAAGATAACTCTTTTGATAACAATGCATCCATTATTCTAGGTCAGTCAAATATTTCAAATCAAAATTATACCGTCGTACTGGGTAACAGTAATTATTCCGACGGTTCATTTGCATCCGTTTTGGGTGGTCGGAATAACAGAGCATCAGGCGTTGAATCAACCATCAGTGGTGGTACTCAAAATGCCACATCCGGATTCCAATCAACTGTAAACGGCGGAACCTTAAATACAGCATCGGGGTTATTATCATCAGTGAGTGGTGGTAGCGCAAATGAGGCATCAGGTGAAAGCTCAACAATCAGCGGAGGAGGAGGTAATGTAGCTGCTGGATTTGTGTCATCTGTAACTGGCGGAAGTGCTAATTTCGCATCTGGTATTGCCACATCAATTCTGGGTGGAACTGAGAATATCGCATCGGGCGATATGGCATCGGTTACAGCAGGTGAAGACAATGTGGCATCAGGCGCTATTTCATCAGTTACCGGCGGGGCTGACAATCAGGCTACCGGCGTTGGAGCGACAGTCAGTGGCGGTGTACAAAATGTTTCCAGTGCGCCCGGCGCTACGGTCAGCGGCGGTCAAAACCGATCTGCCTCAGATGATTTTGATTGGACTGGTGGATCTTTGACTGAAGACAACTGAGGAGATGACCATGAATAAATACATCATGCTTCTTTGTTTAATGACTCAGCCAGTATATGCCGGAGATTTGATCTTTAAAGCCGGCTTTGAGAACCGGGGGTTGGTTTCAGGCACGGTTAATGGATTGACAGCTTCTGGTTTGAGTTTACAACTGAATCATGGACCGAACCTGGAGTTTCTGACCATCGATGAAAACGGATCATTTACATTCTTTGGAGAAGTCGATATTGGTTTCAGTTGGACTGTTGCGATCAACACTCAGCC
Source organism: Marinicella sediminis (assembly GCF_002000055.1). Lineage (GTDB taxonomy): Bacteria > Pseudomonadota > Gammaproteobacteria > Xanthomonadales > Marinicellaceae > Marinicella > Marinicella sediminis. The sequence goes on from NZ_MVBD01000007.1 coordinate 7,367, forward strand.
AATTGGTCAAAGCTGTACCTTGCAGGGTAACTCGGGAACCATGGCACCAGGAGGCGCCAATACATTGGTCGTTGATTGTGCTGATGGCAGTAATAACTGGGACGAAATGAACTGGGACCAAGGCAACTGGCAATAAAAGTCTGATTGTCAATTTTTAACCAAACCCAAGGCAAATGTCTTGGGTTTGATTATTGAAGCGCTCGAAAAAGCCACAATTTAGCGACAGACCAATCTCTTTGTACCGTTTTGCTGGAGACTGACAGCACTTCAGCAATTTCCTCATTGGACAAACCGCCAAAAAACTTCATGGTAACGATATCAGCTTGTCTGGCATCCAATTGTTCAAGTTTTTGTAAGGCGCTATCGAGGTTGTCCAGTGGTATGTCTTGATCTGCCTGTTGCAATTCGTCCTTATAGGTTAACAAGGTTTGGTTGTTGCCCCGTTTGTTGGCATTGTTTTTTCGATACTGTTCAACAAGAACTCGTCTCATGGTACGGGCTGCCATCGAAAAAAAGTGGGTTCGGTTTTGCCAATCCACACTGTTTATATCAACCAGCCGTAAATATGCTTCAGAGATCAATTCGGTACACTGAATGTTGTTTTTCTTGTTTCTCTTAAGCTGGATTTTGGCCAGGCGATGTAACTCTGAGTAAACCTGTGGAATCAGTTTTTCCAAAGCACGTTGGTCTCCTCCTTGCCAACGGTTAAGGAGTTGGGTTACCTGAATGTTGTCATCAGTCATTGTTTTGTTGCTTTTGCCTTCGATCTAACTCTTCAAACAACTCAAGCAGGTCTCGTGTCTTCATGCCTTTTGAGCGCATAAAATCAGCTGTTTTTTGTGCTGCCTGCAGTTTGTTTAAGTAGATTTCTGCATGTAGCTTGTTGTGAACAAAATGCAGCTCTTCGTTTTTCTCAGTCAATCGAATGATTCTTTGGTAAGCGTCATTAAAAATTTCATTACTGGCTGCAACCTCACCCTGTTCAAACAACAGTTGTCCTTTGATGTTCATGTTACTTATCATATCATTTTCTGTGGACTGATTGTCTGGATCCCATTGGTTCAGTTTGCGACTGATGGCCAGTGCTTTGTTTATGTTTTCAATGGCTTTTTCAGGTTGATTCATATTTCGGTAAAGCCCAGCCAAAAATCCAAGATCAATCGAATGATTAAAGTTCAGCCGAAATTCATCAGGTGCTTGTTGCAGTGCTTGCTCACTGAGCTGAGCCATTTCAGTACAAGCCTTGAGCACTTGTTGGTCAATCTTTAACTGATACAGCGTATTACATTTCATATAAATGATGTCAGCGTAGTTTGGTAACAAGGAAGGCAATTTGGCGGCTGCATCTTTGGCCACTGGAGTGATTTTTGATAACAGTGACAAAGCAGAATCTAACTCACCTTTGCGCCTGTAAGTGTCAGTAATCATGTAAGTTGCGCGTAAATGCAGCCACCAACGGTCGTGAGTGCTTGGTTCATTTTCAGATGTATTTTCTGGGGGTGTGTCTGTGGTTAATTTTTTACCCACCTCAATGGCTATTTTCAATTCTGGCAGTGCAGCATCAAAATCACCGATAATGGTTAACAACTCGCCAATATTCATGTGAGCTTGTCCAAGCCGCAACAGAACCACATGATCATCTGGGTTGGACTTATTGAGCTGAATTAAAATTTGCCTTGCTTTCTTATATGTTTCTAATGCTTTTTCCGTATGTCCCTGGTCATCAAAAACAGAGGCAATTTTAATCAAAGCAAGTGCTTGTTTGTCATGCGTTTTTTGACTTTGTTCAGGGTCTAAATTGTTATAATAAGACAGGGTTTCTGAGGCGGTGGATTCTAACAACCCGAGTTTGCCCAAAGCACGTAATTGTGGGTGTAAGTCATGCAACATAAAACTGGCCAATTTTTCTGCCTCTATACGTGCTGCATTGGCCTTATTGGTCTGATGTTGCAAATCAGTTGTATATTTCCAGCCAGAGAATAATGCCAATGTGAGCAAACTAAAACCAAGTATCCATCTGTTTCTGCGTTTTGGAAAATTTTGAATCCGTGTGATTTCGGCCAGTGTGCTTCTCGCTGATGGTCGCCCTTCGGCATTCGCATTCAGTAAACTTTGAATCAGTTTGGACTCAGCTGATGGTATTCTTTTGGGTATTTTAAATTGCGCTGCCTGGGTTCTTGCAAGCAATTCGTCTGCTGAAGAATTTTTGGGATGGGGCTGACTTCCAGAGAGCAATTCACACAACAAAATCCCAAAACTCCACAAGTCTGTGGCAGTGGTGGTCTGTTGACCCAGGCTTTGTTCGGGGGACATGTAACCTGGAGTCCCAGCTATCTGGGTGTGTTGAACAGTTTGTTGACGGGTGGCATGGACTGGATTTGAGTCCGAAAATTCTGTAAACCTTGCCAAGCCGAAGTCCAGAATTTTCACTTGACCCTCATCTGTGATCATGATGTTCTCAGGCTTCAAATCTCTGTGAATAATCCCTCGTTCATGTGCCACCACAAGAGCGTCAACAATCTGCTTTGCAACATTTAGACCATCTATATTTCGTTGCTCTTCCAATCGTTGTCGCAGGGTTTGTCCTTCAATTAACTCAAGTACCAAAATGTCTTTGTTGTCATTTTCAAAGAATTCAAAAACCTGGCATATATTGGGATGCTGCAAACTAGATAAAATCTGGGCTTCATTTAAGAAATCAGATTTGCCCTTAGAGGATAAGTGGAGTCCTGCTTTGATGACCTTCACGGCTACTCGCCTTTTAAGCACTGTGTCGAGACCAGAATAGACCTCTCCCATTCCTCCAGTGGCTATCAGTTGGTCCAATTGTATTTTACCGATGCGACTTTTGAGTTGTGGTTTTGGAAAATCTGTTGAACCTAATGATAATGCGTTTTGTTCCAGGAAATCAGCATGGATACTTTGATTCAGTAAAGCCTCAACTTCATAACGCAACTCAACATCATCACCACATTCTTTATCAAGGTATGCAGATCTACGATGGTTTGGTAGTTCCAGTGCATTGGCAACCAATTCAGTCAGTTTTTTATATTGGTCAGGTCTCATTGATTTGTAATGCATAGGTACGAAGACAACTGAGTTGCACAGCATTTTTTTGCTTTATATAAAACAGGCAATTCACACAGAATTATGTGTTTCTACTCTATTCATTTCACTGAGCAATACCAGGGGTAAAAATCAAGATCAGTCATTATCACCCAGGGCGCTGAATAACAGATAAACAAGTATATCCTAAAGGCTGTATGGTAAGGCCTGAAAACTGCAGGCATTTTTTTGCTAAATACGGTCAATTAGCTATACAGGGAAGAGCTGATGATCAGCTCGACCCGCCGAAACGGTTAGGCAGATCATGCAGATATGGCGGTTTGACGAAGTCAGGAAGCCATAATGGAATGATCAATAAGCCGTGAGCGAAAGCGAATCAGAGACTCGAGCGATTGATTACTTGGCATGATCGCCGTGGCCTCGGTCTCTGTTCCAGACGAAACCCTAACTCCTCCATCCGTAGAGTCAGCTTTCACTTTGGTCAGGAACAAAAGTGAATGAAGCCCTAAGGTCATTCCTATTGAATCAGGCAGATGATGTCATCATACGGTTTGTCACAGCCAGGGTGCTGCACCGTCATGGTTGATCAGTCGCAGGCAAATGCACATAACCAGACCTGTCAGACCATGAACCGGAATGGACCGAAAAAATTGAACCGGCTGACTTTTGTTTCGAACATTGGCTGAACAACCCCAAGATCATTCATTTTTCAGAATTAATTCATTGTTTATTCATTATTCAAATCTAGCCAACTCCTACAATGATTTCCTTTTGAAGGAACTCATGTGATGTCATTGATTATCAGAATTTTTACTGCGATTTGGGTGATGCATGCTTATGTCGGAAATACAGCGGCAAGTGAATTGTATTGGTTGTCTGAGCCATCTGTGGATGTTGGCCTGCTGCCCGATAACGAAGCAGAGCAAGTCAAAGTATCCACCAACAGCCGTTACATCAGCTTTGTCAGCAGGGCCAATAACCTCGTATTGGATGACTTCAACCACATCGAAGACTTGTTCATCAGAGACACCCAGACAGGCATCACCGAATTGGTGTCTGTAACAGCCAGTGGAGCACAAGCTTCAACTGAAGGCATCACCAGATTCTCCAAACCCTCATCTGATGGTCGTTATGTGGCGTTTGTCAGTGTTGCTCCTGAATACCCTGGTGGTAACGGAGATGACCACCAATTATTTGTGAAAGACCTGGTCACCGGTGTACTCAGCAATGAGAGCAACTTTGGATCAGGTGATTTATTCACTGTTAACTCGGGACATGTTTATCTTCATGATGATGGCTTGTCCGTTATCTTCAGCACCAACGGAGAAATTGACCCATTGCATGTGGGAACATTCAGTACCCAGGTGTATCTTAAGGATTTGACTGATGACAGCTATACCCTGTTGAGCACGTCACTGAGTGGCACTGAAGTCGCAGATGACAACACCTATCTGGAACATGTTTCTGGTAGCGGGCGATACCTGCTGCTCAAATCGAGGGCCGATAATCTGAGTGCTGCCGTGATCAACAATTCAGGCGAAAACCTGTTCTCGCTGGACCGGGTGGATGACTCCAGATCATTGGTGAATGTCACGCCTTCCGGAGACAGTTCTTCAGACACCAGTTTCACGGGATTTCAAGGACAAATCAGCAACCAGGAAACCGTGGCTTTCACTTCAAATCAGGACGACCTCGTTGCCAATGACAACAACAATCGCCTGGATGTGTTTTGGTTTGACAACGGGCTGGTCACACGCATCAATGTAGATGCATTGGGCAATGAAATGACCGGCACCAATAACTTTAACGATGTGGCCATCAGCGGCGATGGTAACCGGGTGGTGTTCACTGAATATTCAGATGAGCTGTTTCCAGCAGATGTGAACCAAAGTTATGACATGTACAGCTATGCAACTGCTACGGGAGCAATATCACTGGTGTCTCAAAATGAGCTGGGATTGAAAGTCAATGACCACAGTTATGAGCCTCAATTTGGTTTTCTGTCAGATCTGTTGATTTTCAGATCAGTGGCCAGTGATTATAACAATGAGCCTGTGTACGGTAAAAACATGTCTATTTATCTTCACGATTTCAACACCGGTGATGTGACACAACAACATGTAGCGGCATTCCCCCCGGAAACGTTGATGGACGATGCCATTCACGTAAAAACCAGCACTGACCTGAACAGCATTGTGTTTTCATCCTTGTCGCCTAACCTGGTACCTGAACCCATCGCTGAAACTGTGGACTTATTCCTGTTGGACCGCAGTACCAACGCTATGAGCCGCATTGCTTCAAACATCATTTCATCCGAACATGACATATCACCATCAGGTCGTTACATCACCTTTCGCACTCAACACTTACCACCTGACGGGACCTCCCCAATCGGCAGTGTTCTGATTTATCGCTATGATCTGCAAACCGACACGTTTTTAGCCATCGAAGCAGGACAAGAAAGCCTGGTGAGCGACCTGGGGGCGGTGGCGTTCACCACCTTTGATGACTTATCAGTCAACGATACCAATGGCCAACTGGATGTCTACGTCTACAACCCCAATAACGGCAATGTGGTATTGGTCAGTGAAGACCTGAATGGCGACGCTGCGGGTGCAGCGGACTTTGACCTGGGCGGAACAGGCAATGAAGTTTTGGTGGTTTACACTTCAGATAATGACAACATTGTGGCCAATGACAACAACGGAAAAGCCGACGTATTTCTCAAACAATTCGGCACTGCGACCGGTACCATTCTGATCACAGCAACCAGTGACGGTACCCAGGCCAATGATCAAAGCTTCGCACCAGCCATTTCTGATGATGGGCAATGGGTGGCATTCATCACCGAGGCGGATAACCTGACCACTGATAACTACACCGATGCCCACGTAGCACAAGTCCTGTTGTATGACCGCCAATCACAGGAACACACTTTGGTCTCGCTGAATGAACACGGTACACCACTGACCTCTGCAGGGACCAGCAGCATCACCAGCATTGCAGTGTCCAATACCGGACGTTACCTCACGTATGTATTCAGTGATGCACAAGCCAATGGCGATGATAATGTCATTGCTGGTGTCATCACACCTGAATTCGCCAATGACACCGATGGCAACAAAGACGTGGTGCTGGTTGACACCGCTAACCTGAATCGGGCAATCATCTCAAAATTGATCAACGGCCAGGAAACGGTCGATGAAGCCAAAGATGGCATTCAAATCCGCTCTAACTTAACCAGCACGTCTCCAGAGGTAGGTGTGGTTTTTATTGCTGACCATGGCACCCTCACAGGACGCACCGGTCACCCGGGACATCGTGAAGTTCACCTCTACCAACAACCCATTTGGGCTGCGGATGCGATTTTCCTGGATGATTTTGAATAAGACCACCAGCGTTCTTTCCAATCAGGATCAAAGCTGGAGGCCATACCCGGGCCTTCAGCCTATCAGGCGTCAGTCAGAACATGGTACAGTGACTGGATCCAACAGCTTCACGGACTTTTCATGACCCCAGATCAGGGCTAAGCCGCGGTTACCTTCAATCTGTTCTCGACAGGGTCAAGCCACTGAGGTAGGCAAAGCGTCCGGTCCCGGATGGGCTCACATCAATGGACAACTCAATTGTATCACTGCCGGTCAGACCATCGAATACCACACTACCGGTGGTGTTATCGGACACTTCCAGGTCTTCGAACTGGCCATCGATGGTGTAGCGGGTAAGGCGTCCGTTGCCACCATCATTGCCTGAACGGCTGGCGTAAAGTTCAAGGCGATAGGTCGCCAACGCATCCAAACCTGCAATCTCCACTGTGGCTGACTCCAGTAACGCTGCTGCGTGACCATCAAATGAACCGACCCAGAAATTGTCCGCGGTGACGGATTCCGGCACACCCACTCCATTGGCGGCTATGCCATTTTGGTTGGTGCCATTGAATGCATCACTGATGACCACACTGACGGTGGTGACAGTGGCCTGATCATCGGTCAGCTGGATGGTTGAACCGGCGGTGTTATGAAGGTTGTTCCAGGGTACCGCAGTGGCACCGGCCTGGATCCCAAAATCCACCTCGACATCCCGACCGGTCGCCAACGGCTCAGGATCAGTAATCGCTGGGTTTTTATAGCCCAGGAACCAGTCATAGATGTCATGTCCGGCTGACAAATCATAGGTCCGTTGCCAGGAGTTGTGACCCACCCCCGGATAAATCACCATGCGCGTGTCAATTGGCGCCGGGTCGGTGCAACTGAGCAGGTTGTTAATCGGACCAGTGGTACCGCCCACGCCGACGGTGCCATCGGCATCGCCATGAAAGGCCCAGATCGGTACCCGGTTCAACTCACAACCCGCTGAGTTATACGCTGAGTTACCGTTTCCGGCGATGGGCACCACCGCAGCAATCTGGTTGTTGGTGTGTGCGGCCAGGTAATTCCAACTACCTATGGCGCCACAACTGAGACCGGTCAGATAAACCCGTTTGGGATTGATGCGGTATTCAGTTTTGGCGAACTGAATGAAATCAAAAATGCTTGATGCGCGGGTACAACCACCCAAAGAATTCTGCGGCGACAACACCACAAACGGCAAGTCCTCCTGCCATTCATCATCAGCTATCAGACGAGGTATGCCAGTACTCAGCAAATCATCGATCTGGCTGTCACCATCGCCGTTCTCGCCCAACCCGTGGATGAATACCAGCAGAGGGTATGCCTGCGCATCCTGATCATATCCTGGTGGCAGGTATTCATAGTAACCCTGATTTGATGCTGTGGTCCCCAAGGTCCTGGAGACATGCCGGTCAGAAGTTAATCCGGTGAAATTGCACAACACCGGTAAATCATCGTTGAACTCAAAACCAAACCGACTGAGGGTATCGCAGGCATGAGCAGTACCCGCCGCCAACAGCAGCAACACAAACAGCAATCGTTTCATCGGTCTCATCAGAATCTTTGGATTAAATAAAACATAGCACAGGCTGACCAGTGGTGCCTATCCATTGAGGCGGTTTTTGTGACGCCGTGCTGCTTTAAAGAGCAAATAAACAAATCTGCTGAGCTGTGGTGTACCTATCGCCGTTCAGCTGAAGTGCCGGCACTTCACCGAATTGAATGTGCTCACAGGATAAGGTGAGATGAGAACATCATGCAGCCATGTGTGCTGTTTGCTTGGGTCCGGGTGTGTGCCTGCTGATTGCACACACGGCTTGAATGATTTGTTAAGTTTCTTCAATCTTATTTACCTGGTAATATTCATGAACAGCAGGATTTACCCATACTTTTATTTGCTCGGGAAACTCTTCTTTTTTATTTAGCCCAGACTCTATAAGCACTCCATCTTTACATTCGAGTAAAATTGATTTATTGAAATCTGGTAGTTCTCATTCACCAATCACCCAGTAAAACTCATGCTGATCATCACTTGATGAATCAGTTAAATAGCATTTACCTTCAACAAGTTTAGGCCAGCTTGGGTCTTGATCGAGATACTCTTCAGCATCATTTCTTTCCGGAACAAAATTCGGATCTGGATCAACAAGTGCTATCCCTGTCATTTTTTTAAAGAACCATTTGTAGAGTCCCACAATCTCTCCTTGAAAACCTAACGCGTTAATAAGCCGCGCGTCTTTTTTGCATCGGCTTGATTTGATTGTTAGGGTTCGATAGCACTAAACACACTATCATAGTCATTTGACTTTACCCATTCAGATATCGGTGGTTCATACGATAGCACATCAACAAAATAACTCATGGATAGAAACTGGTAATGAACAGGAATCCTCCCGTCACCCTGCAATCTAGAATCAGTAAATGACTTTATCCACTCAGAATTTTCCACAACTAGAAGTGGATAGCCTCCATTGTTATTTGGGATGGCTGGAATGTTTTCATTATAATCAACATGGGGATGGGCAAATTCTTCATGTATTGTCATGGCATGTATTTGAGAAAATTCTAACTTCAAATCATTATCACTCCCATGTAACAAAAGAATAGTGTGACCATTTCCCAACGAAAAGACAGAAATTCCACCGAATGGTTCTGTTATTCGATAATCTGGTTTCCAAATATTGTACGACTGCTCCATATTCACCCTAACGCCTTGCCCACAGGCCGAACGAATGTGAGGTCCAGAACGTTTGCGTGCGATTGTGCGGCAACTTGTTAGCTGTATGCACTGTGGCTGCCCTTAATTTCAATTTTAAACCCAGTAGCGTTGACCACCCATTGAACCCATGGCTCGCGATTTAGGAAGCCACCGAACTCAAAGGTGTCACCATTAAAATCTAAGTTCATGACCTCATCAATTGGAAAGTCTGGACTTGGATGCGGCTTGCCTTCTTTGTCATCGTACCAGAATAATGGTAATTCATCTGTGACATTGAGAAGATGCAAAACACCAGATTCAATTACCCAATCTTCTCCTTTAGAATCTGGATGCTCTTTACTTAGAAAAGCGCCTTCAAATTCTATAGAAATCTCACCTGGCTTCCGATCGATTTTTTCAATCGAAGCATCGTGAAAACTAAGCTTGTCGAAGTTTGTAGTGATCATCTCTTTTTGCAGCTAACGTTTTCGCTGAACCGCGCCGCCGATAAACATACCTCGTAGCGCCACTATGCTTTTCGGCGTCGGATCGAGCGGTTTGTTAGATAGCATTGCTTCGTTCCCAACAAGTAAAAGTCTCATTTGAAGTGCTATTCATGCCCTTAATTTCAAACCCTGGAAGATTTTTTAAATTATTTATCACATCATCGCATCCTGATGCTCCCAACGGGAATAAAACTTCACAAGAATTTGATCTAAGGACAAACCACACATCTATCCCCCATGGTCCAGTATCGTTGATTTGTACTTCAACTTTTAATAAGCTATTCCATGCAATCGAATCTTTAGTGCCGTCTGGGGACAGCACCGATAATTGGGTGCCATCGTCGCTGACAAGATACTTATTCTCTAGATTCAGATGTTTCCTTTTAGTAAATTTAGTAAATAGTCCCATTTAGCTCTCTAACGCCCGGCTAAACCGCCGGAACGGAGTTGGTTGTTTTGTGCGAGCGTAGCGGAAAAGCACAAAACAACCAACGCAGTGAAGGTCGGTTTGAGCCGCTTGTTAACTGTGATATGGACCGGACCATACGTAGCCTTCCCTTTTAGTTTTAAAATCGCCTTCGATTAGCTGGGTACCACCACCTTTCATTGCACTACCCCACATAAATATTTTATCGTTAAACATATCTTGGAGGTATTCAGCTACCTCTGAAACTATTTCCTTAACCTCTTCGATATCATCTGATTTCTCGTTGATATAACCGCAATGCCAATGAGTAAAGTTTCCTACAAAAATAGTGAGTTCATCATAGTCATCTTGGATATCGATACTGCCAACTTGCTCATAAGCTGGTGGAATAGAAATTAGCTTCTTCCCATCGTCAGCACTAAATTGTAACGATGGGAACTTATCTTCTATTTCTTTCTTCATCGCTTCGTAGAGCATGATTCCTCTTGTACAGTTAACAATTTATTAATGGTGCATCTGTGCCATCTATCAAGATATTGGCGTTTATTCGTGCACATCTTTTTCTATGGGTTCATTGTAAGTCATTGATTTCTCACTTTGAAGGAAATCATTGACTGCGTCATTATCAGGTAATGGGCGGATAGATGTGCATGAATGCGTTAATTTACGTCTATTACAGGCTTTAAGTGCAATAAATGAAATTATTGGATCATGTGGCGACCAAACTAAGATTGCTTCACTAAAGCAGAAAAACCGAGATCAATTACGTCTCATGGATCAAGAAATATATTTTGAAATTCATTGGGGTCAGTGTCAGTGATTTTGGTCCTGATCTGCCGACTTTCATACTTTTCAGCACCTCTGACCCCAATGTGTTTACCACTGTTCAGTCACTGCAATGGTTTGTTAAAACGCAACTTGCAGGCTGCTGCCAGGATTGGAGCCACCGATGATTCGAAAGTAACCACTGCCGATGGTGCGACCAGCCAGTTTTCGGTTGCGATTGGTGGCCCCTGGTTGTACCGTGAAGGTTTCCAGTATTTGGCCAGTGGCAATCGAAATGAAATCAATGGTCACCGCTGCGTTGCCGTTGTTTTGAATGAAGCCAATGGTTCGTCGATCAACAGGTGCATTCGGATCATCGTTGGGCCAATTTGGCGGTCGCCTGCTCAGCCATTGGGTTTGAAAATCGATTTCACCTGAACCGCCCACTTTCGCCAGGCGCCAACTCAAACTTTCCAGTTGAAACAATTGCAGTTCATAGGAGCCGGTCGTGACCTGCCGGCCTTTGCTGTCTTTGGCCGATGCTTTAACCGTCAGACTTTCCCATTGGTTTGCTGCGATTCTGATACCACCGTTGACCTCGGGTTTGCCTGGACTGATGTTGTCCACGTGCCGCGGTCGGGTGACCACCCCATTTAAACCATTGGTCACCACGTCAATGGTGACTTCGGTGATTTTGGCGTCTTTGGTCTTGGCTGTGGTGTTGATGCGAATGTCCTGGGCTTCTGTTAACACCACCTGGTGCCCCGTACCCCTTGATCCTGTGGATGTGATTGCTTTGTGTTGAGTCCATGGACTGCCACTGGATACAATGGGTTTTGTTTCCAAAGACAACCTCACAGACGTACATCCGGCCAGCACTGTCAGCCATACACCCATCGTTATTAAATGCTTTATTTTCATATTTATTCCCCTTTTTAGAGTTAACTCACACATAAGCCTGATGGCTCCTTCCTGATGGCATTGTTCATCTTATGGATGAGATTTGATATCCATATTTTCTTACATTAATGTATATCTTTATTGACTGTATTGTGACATTTTCTGCCGATTCAATAAAAAATGACGGCCCAACATGAGATTAGATTTTCATCAGATTATGTATTCAACTCAGTCATTTGAAATGTTTATCGAGCATGGTTTAGCTGATTTAAACCGGTGTCATTTTTCGTAACTGTCATATTTCGATGAGCCCTTGATGGGCACTACACACCCTTCAAGACTGCTGCGCTCCATCGAGGCAAACTCACTATTATGACTTTTATCAAAGTCAAATGGCCTGCAATGGCCTATGCTTAATGGTCATTCATTGTTAGGCAGATATGAACATTATGAAACAACACACATTACCCTCCTGGGAATTGAAGCTAAAAGGCGGTACCCGGTTAACCATCAGACCCATTACCTTAAGTGACCAGACGATGGAAAAAGCATTTTTTGAACAACTGTCCCAGGAAAGCCGGCACTACCGGTTTTTAGGCGGTGTTTCGGAATTAAGCAGCCAGACACTGGCCAAGTTGTGCGATATGGATTACTGCCATGACATGGCATTCCTGGCTGTCATTAACAGCGGCAAAGAGGAGCAGATCATTGGAGTGGTCAGATATGCCGAAGACCCAAAGTCACCTCATGTGGCTGAATTGGCAGTGACTGTAGCTGATGATTGGCAACACCAGGGAATTGCCACTGAACTGTTAACCAGGCTGATCCAATATGCACAAAGCAAAGGAATTAAAAAAATCTATTCTGTTGACAGCTATGCCAACAGAAAGATGCAGCAACTGGCCAGCGATTTTGGCTTTAAAAGCCATCCCGACCCGGATGACAGCACCCAAGTGATTTATGAAATTGATATCAGTTGATTTAATCAGATGACAGTGACATTCCTGTGATAACAACAGAACGACTGAAAACATTGCTGATTCAATTGGCACACAAAGGCTAAATATGGATTTTAAAGACTACTATGAAATCTTGGGTTTGGATGACAAAGCTGACTTAAAAGCCATCAAAGCGGCTTATCGGCGATTGGCCAGAAAATACCACCCTGATGTCAGTAAAGATGCCAACGCTGAAGAAAATTTTAAGGCAGTGGCCGAAGCATACGCGGTACTGAAGAACCCTGAGAAGAAAGCTGAATACGATGATTTACGGCATCAGTTCCGCTCTGGTGAGTATTCAGCAAAGCAGCAATCCAGGTCAGGTGATCAGCCCCCCGGCGAATATGATTTTTCTGATTTTTTTGAATCTGTATTCAATCAGGCCAGTGCTTCAGAGCGACGTGCCAATGCGTACAGTAAACAAGCTGCCCACAAAGGTCAGGATTTGGAAATGTCGTTGGCCATCAGTCTCGAAGAAGCCTTATCTGGCGGTGATAAAACCATTTCTTTTCAGTTACCCAAAGAGCGTCAGGCGAAAACCCTGAAGGTTAAAATTCCACCCCACACCCTGGCTGGCGATTTAATCCGCTTAAAAGGCCAGGGAATGCCGGGTTCTGGGAAGGCTCAGGCAGGTGACATCTACCTGAACATTCAGTATGCACCTCATAAATACTTCGATGTGACTGGTCTGGATGTATTCCTGACGGTGCCGGTCAGTCCCTGGGAAGCGGCCCTGGGAACTCAAATCATCATCCCCACACTGACCAGCAAGCTCAACTTAACGGTCCAACCAAACAGCCAAACCGGTCAGAAACAAAGAATCAAAAACAAAGGCCTGAAAAGCAAACATGAATCAGGAGACTTGTTTGTGATTTTTAAAGTTGTGATGCCTGATTCAGGCACCACCGAAATGAATCATATCTGGCAACAAATGGCCGAAACATCTTCCTTTAACCCAAGATCTGACTGGAGCTGATGACATGCCTGCCATGATTAAATTCACCTATAGCCTGACACAACTTTATCAAACAACTCATTTATCATCGGGATTCATAGAAAAGTGTGTGGAGTACGGAATTCTTGACCCCCTGGTAAGCCAGTCGGGTGACTGGTTATTTGAAGTTGATCAGCTCATCAGGTTAAAAAAAGCAGCTCGGTTAAGGGATGATCTTGATCTCAATTGGAATGGTCTGGCACTGGCCATTGATTTGATAGATGAAGTGGAACAATTGCGCAATGAGAACAGAATCATAAAAAGCAGGTTGAAACGATTTTTGTGATTTCAAAGCTGGGTGGGCCAACACTCAAAGCAAACGATGTTTAACCGCCATTCAAGTTTCTCTGGGGCCGACCATGTTTTCACCTTCAGCCACAACAAGCCAGTTGGTATGGTGCTCACATTGACTGAGTTAACTGAATGTTCTCATCATGCGTCAATTTGACATGGCCTTATATTCAATTAACAAATCCTTCGTATAAGGCAGATCAGGCACATGTAATCTGCGCCAGGTGCGGCCTTGATAATGGCCTGGCTCAGCAAAGTTGATCAAGACCGTGTTAACCATCTGCCTGAAGCCAGGCCCTGCGATGCAACAGGAGCCGGCACTTTGCACCAGTCATTTTAAGTGTCAAAAATTGGCAGTTCATGCCCTGCACCGATTGAACCACGTCGTTTTCAGTCAAAAAAAATGACGCAAAGACAACAAATCAGTGGTTTGTGACATTTGTTATCAATGTTCACTCAGATCAAATTGTCCTTCGCCGCTGCAGTCGGTATTATTTATGTTGTGGTTGGTGAAGTTACCGCACTGAACAATCACACATCAGGTACTGGAACAGGGGGATATTAATATGGGTTTTAGAGGTGTTATGTGAGCCATTCTTTAGGTAACAATCTGTTTAATGAAATGAAGAACTGGGGTTTTATCGACCACAATGGCCAGTTCAAAAAAGGCCTTTTGATGAATGATCAGGGTAAGCGTTTATTGATTAAGCAAATATTCCCCAAAAAGTCTCCCGGACTGATTGATGTATACTTCCAATACGCCCATGTGGTGACCGTCAATGGCTATCACAAATCGGATCCCGCAGTGGTCTTGGGCTTTGACCTGAAAAATCAGGCCATTTACCCGGTGCTATACCGCAATGATCTGCTGGATCACACCATCAGTGTTTATCAGCAAGGCACTCAGGATGAAGACAAAGCCGAATGGTTATTGAAGTTCTGCACTGACTGGTTTGGTGAGTTGAATGCCGATGATTATGATCACCTTGAACAGGCTCACTTAAAAGCCGGTTGACATCAGTCTTCCCTGTCACAATCCGACTCAGATCCAACACTGAACCTGATCAACTCAGGTTCAGTGTAAAAGCCTTACTCAACCATACAAAAAGCATTCAGTTTGTTACCATCCAGATCACGGAAGTAGCCCGCATAGAAACCTTTGTCGGCAGTTTCGGGGCGAAACCCAGGTTTACCTTCATCGGTTCCACCCAGTTCCAGGGCTTTTTGATAAAAGGCATCGACTTTTTCCGGAGCATCCAGATAAACCGCCACCATGGTGCCATTGCCCGCAGTGGCTGGCTCCTTGTTAAACGGAATGGTCACAGCCATACCAGCCACTTCCATGCCCGGTGACCAGGCCACGAAATAATTCTCTTCTTCCATCGAACGACCCACGCCGATGGACTTGAACAGTTCATCATAATACGCCGTGGCGCGTGGTAAATCGTTGGTTCCTAAAGTAACGTATCCAATCATTTTGATTTCTCCGGTTGTGGTTAATTAAATAAGAAATGCCAGCTTAGCAAAGGACTGCTGACAGCATGGTGTCAGCAGTGTTTTGCTAGGCTATAATCAATCCACTTACAGTCAGGCAAAGACCCATGAGACGTGCAGACAGGTTACTGAAAATCACCCATTACCTCAGACAACACCGACAGGCGGTCACCGCCCGTCAGGTGGCTGATCACTTTGGTATTTGTAAACGCACTGTCTACCGTGACATCCAATGCCTGATGGATGCCGGCACTCCGATCCGTGGAGAAGCCGGGGTTGGTTACACCATTGATAAACATTATTACCTGCCACCAGTGACTTTTGATGCGGATGAACTGGAAGCCATTGCGCTGGGCATCAGCATGGTCAGGCAATGGACCGATGACCGCTTTGCAGAAAAAGCCAGTAGTGCATTGGACAAGGTACAAGCTGTTCTGCCAGCTGGCCTGCAGGGCGAATTACAACAAATCACTACCTATGCGGTGGACAACCGACCTGAAATTCCCTGGTCGGTGCCGTTTTCCGATCTCAGGGAACACATCCGCGGTCAGCGTAAAATTGAACTGGACTATGCCGATGAACAACAACGAAAAACCAATCGCACAGTGCGCCCATTGGCCTTGTTGTTCTTTAATCCGGTATGGTTACTGACAGGCTGGTGTGAATTGCGTCAGGACTTCAGGAATTTCAGGCTAGACCGGATCCAACAACTGACCAGCACCGAAAAGACATTCACAGATGAACCCGGCAAAAACCTGACTGCTTACCTGGCAAAAGTCCGCAGCTGTGATGGCTGAAACTATGCCATGAAAGTTTATTTTTGGACCAATTCAATGGGTGATGCTTAAATCACCCGGGCTGATTTGATCAGATTGTCACCCCTGGCGCTGCCATTTGGTCAGAACTGCTCTACATCTGGTTCAGTGTCAAGCCTATGAAGTGATTGATAAAACCACCCAAACAGGTGGTTTTATGATACACCTGTCAAGACATGTTTTTAACTCAGGGCAGCCAGTACCCGGTTGCGCTCATACTCGCTGCCAATGGCACGGGATGCTTCTTTGATCCGTGCCTTGATGGTGGCGTTAATGGGTTGTTGCTTACTGATACTGAGCAACAAATTGGCCAGTTCGAAATCAGAACCAATGTGATCTGCTGCCGATTCAATCATGCTCACCAAATGACGTTCGCTTAAATCATGCTTTAACACATCGGCATAGACTTTCTTCATTTCAAAATCAGAACCAATGTGACTGGCCAAAGCCAGGTAGGCATCAAACAAGGCATCGCTGCTGTTGGTCTGATCAATGTGTTGATTGGCAGCCAGCAGCACTTTGGCAAGTTCAAAATCTGAGCCAATATCGGCAGCTACTGCAAACAAATGCTGAACATTGGTGGCTTCCTGACCCTTACGCTCCAGGTAAGCCATCAACACTTTGGCCATCTCAAAATCGGAACCAATGCTTTCTGCGGCGTTGAAGTATGCCTGGTTGATGTCCTCCGTTTCAGGCAGTTGTGGTAACACATTGAGCATGGTTTTGGCCATTTCAAAATCAGAGTCGATGGATTGAGTGCTGGCAAAATAAGACAACCACAAATCTTCTGAACCGAGGTTTTGGGTTTCAACCAGCTTGGATAACACCTGACTGAGCTCAAAATCAGAGCCGATATCCACGGCCAGTGTCATGGCGTATTCCAGGTCATCTTCAGCTAATTGAGCCAACTCAAATAAATGGCTGAGATAGGTTTTACGTACAAAATCACTTTCAATCAGGGCCACTTCATCAAGCACGCCAGTATCACCACGGCTGTCCCGGATGCGTTCTACACGGGCCTCAGCCTGTAAGCCGGTTTCCCGCCAAACCATGGGCATAACCTCAGCCAGCCAGGCTTGTGCCGACGCATCAAAGGCTTGCTTTTTACCTTCATACCAGTAAGTATAGCCGGCATTTTCGGCATGAGTCCCAGGGGCACTTTCAATCAGGATCCGGCGTTTGATACCATCTGCCTGGTGGGTCAGGTCAAAACGACTGTTCGCAGGGAAAGCTGTGATCCGGGACTCATCATCTGTGAAGACCATGTCACCCGTTAGTTTGGCTTTGAGTTTCAATGACCTCTCATCATTACTTGAACTGAGTTTGATGTCGGTCACGCCATCATCAATGCTGATGTGGTGCGAGGATGAGCCACTGGCCTGATAGACACCTATAGACTTGGCCACCACTCCAGGGCCGGTAACCAGGATCAGTAACACGGTACTGATCAGGCCAAAGGTCCACAGACGGCTGGTTCTTTGGGAGTTTGGCTGCAGGATGTTTTCCACACGTTGCAGCAATTTACTTTTTTTGGAGGACATAGCGGGTACCATTTGAAGTTGGGGTTGAGTGCGATTGTGTTTAGCCACATCAAGCAAAGTCATGGCCAGCGCCCGGGGATTTTCAGTCCACTCGGCAGCCATGTCATCAGCCTTTTGTTCAGTGGCCTGATGGATGTGTTGCATCAGCAGGCGATTCAGAGGTTGAAAAAACAACAACACCTGAAACCATTGGGCAAACGGTAACCACCAGCCATCACGGCGTTTAATATGTGCCAATTCATGGGCCAGTGCTGCTTCAATGCGTTCAGGCGGACTGTATTGCAGAAAATCTGCCGGGCAAATCACTTCACGGCAATGAGCAACCGGTGAGCTGATCACTGTGGACTGACTGAGTTGTATGTCAGCGGGCAAACCACTGCGGCTCAGCAGGCGATTATAAATCGCCACAATGGATGCATCGCTCACCTGGATTCGTTGAGCCATCAGGATTTGCCACTGTCGTTGACACCGTGTTTGTCGCAAACCGAGTAGCGTCAAGCCAGTCAACCACAACGACAGCCAGGCCAAGGCCCCAAGGCCGGTTTCTTTAACCGGTCTGACAACTTCAGATGTCACTACAGGCTGACTGGATTCAATGACCAGAGGTAAAACCTGCGGCGCCGGGGATTCAGGGACTGAGCTCTGTTCCATGGATTGCGGTTGTTTGATTGTCGTGATCTTAGGATGGTCAGTTGATGGTTCAGCAACAGTCCACTGCCAGCTGAGGACAGACCAGCCACTCTGGGTCTTGACCAACCAGCCATTGGTTTGTGCCAGTGCCGTGAAACACCCCAGTAACAAGGCAGATTTCATCACCCATTCTCCCAGGCGGTCATAACTCAGGAGCCGCCCATGGATGGCCAATAAAACCAGACCAAGCAACACCGTTGAATGGATGAAATAATTGATGGAAAACAGCAGCACCTGGTCTGCCAGTTGGGAAATGAATTCAATCACGTTTCACCTCCTCATCTAACAGGGCTTTGATTTTCTGCAGATCGGCTTCAGAGACCGATTCCTGATCAACCAGATGATGAACCAGGGCTTCCGGCTCTCCGTTGAACAAATGATTGAGCAGGTTTGCCAACATCGATGAACGGACTTCGGCTTCACTGACCCGGGCAAAATACAGGTATTGACGGCCTGCTTTTTCGTATCCTACGATGTCTTTTTCCTGCAGCCTTTTCAACACCGTGGCCACGGTAGTCAAGGCCAGCTGTTTGTGTTGATTGAGTGCCTGGTGAACATCACTGACTGCCAGTTTGTCGTGTTGCCAGAGGACTTTCATCACGTCGATTTGTGATTGGGAGAGTTTGATTGGTTTACGGCTTTCATGCATGACAACAAGGCTAATTACTACAACTGTAGTTTAATTTAATACTACATATGTAGTTTGTCAACTTGTTTTGCTTAAAATGAACCTTTGCTCATGCTGCACAGTAACCTGTGTGGGTATCTAACCATTAAACCCTTCGACAAAAATCACATCATGATTCGGGTTATATTCATCGGCGCCAACATCCGCGTTGGGGCCACCTGATCTGCTTTCACCATCATGATCAAACAGCGCTTCAACCGGTGCCGTGACCTGATCCATCACCGTGGTGGCACTGCCCCTGAGGTGCAGATCACCGGTCGCTGGGTTGAGGAACATGCCCTGGGTCGCTGAATCCAGGTTGCCGGATGCAGTGAACGTGGCTCCATTGCGTGAGCCAATGCTGGCATCATTGAGGTTGTTGATTACCTGACTACCAGTGGTGTCAAAGCGCATTTCGATCGACAGTCTTTGGTTTTGATTGCTCAATATGGTGTTGTGCAACACCTGGGTCTGCGGTGAATCCCAGACGATGATCAGGCCATCAGAGCCGTTGCGCCTGCTGGCGCTGAATAAACCGGGAGAGGAATACACCATGTTGTTGCGGATGATACCGCCAGTATGGTCTGCACCTGATGTACGATTCACCAGCCCGAATGCAATGGCCCGGTCAACATCAATAAAAACATTGTTTTCGGCCACGGTGTTGCTGGCACCATTCCACATCAGAATGGCCGGGTTCCACAGGTTGTCACTGTCATCCGGGGTGTGAAAATTTTGAAACAGGTTGTTGCGGATCAACCAGCCATCCCCACCATGGATGTCCACCCCATTGGTATACCCGGAACCTCCTCCGCCATGGTCGGTCACCGGTGGCGAATTGGTATAGGCCATGATGGTGAATTCAACCACCCCATCATTGACACCGTTACCAAAACCGCCGGATGAGCCTTTGATGAATTGCTCTCCTGCATCCAGCAACCGCAGGTTATACAGCCACGGTGCATCGGCTGACGGATCAAACTGAATGGGATGAAAGTACACCTCACGGATGGTCAGGTTAAACACTTTGAGGTTAGCCGCATTGGTCCAGATGCCGTGGGGTACCTGGCCATAATTGGCATTTTCCATACCCTGCCCGATCAGGTTAACCGCATCACAACGGTCACTGTTGCCACGGATGGTGATGTCATCCTGTTGGATGTACAGGGTCTGATTGAGCTGGTAATCACCTGGCTCGAGCAAGATGGTGGTCCCGGGCTGGAGGTTGCTGATTACCTGATGCAGGGTCGCCACATCTGAAACCATTGCCACAACACCGCTGACCGGAGCTAAAGGCGGGGCACCCAAACAAGCAGGTGATCTGAGGGATGCTGCCACCAGCAATCCAGGTGCAGCAAAAAAGCACAGCATCATGACACCCAGTCTGAATAAACCGGATGAGGTTTTTTCGCTGCATTGGATGTTGGAAATGACCGTCATGCCCTCACTGTACCGCAGAATCTCCCACCGCGATGAGACCCGCTTCACTGAATCACCTCAGGATGATGTGCCTGATCCTCAGGGCCTGGACTTGGCTGGACTGATTTTATACACAGTGGAATGTATTTTTTCGGGGATGTTGCGGGTGTAATAATACATGGCGATCGACTTGCGTTGCCGGTCCTCCGGGCAGTTCAGTGGCTTGGGATGGCCATGAAAAGAGTTTTCATCGGTATTGAACACCGAAATGCGATTGAAGATCGGTTCAATCTCAACTTCCATCCTTGAAATATCATGGTTCCATAACTCCAGATTCCCTCCGTATTCCGGCAACCACTTTTTATTGAGGTAAATCAACACATTGATCCGCCGGGTGAATTGGGTTCTTGGATGGGCATTGAAATCGGCATGAACTTCTAACCTGCCCCTTGGTAACACTGAGTGCAGACCGCCACCCACCAGGTCCGGATCTGGTAAAAGATCGGGTATCCCTGTCAGTTTTTCCAGAAAACTCAGGAAGGGCCTGGCATTCAATTCATAAATCAGGTGCCGGGTGAACATCGGAATCATTGAGTCATGACTGGTCCCGTTCTTGTGCCATTCCACCACATTCCTGAACTGCGTCCAATCTTCTTGTTGTTCAGGTTCGGCAAACTCCCGTTCGACCACATCCAATACTTCCGGGGCAAAAAAATCATCAATGGCGATGTGTGGAAACGGCGAACCATTGATGTATTCACTGTGCCAGTCTTGCACATGATCTGCCATGAACTTGAGTGGCAGGTAGGATTGATTTTCTGACAAGTACCGAAGTGCCTTGCGGTACTTCAGGAATGACAACAACATATCGGTTTTCCTCTGAAAAAGTCTGGCTCACCAACCTCAGCTGACCAGACAGCCATTTTTTGCTTACTCATCACTGAAGAGTGAATCTGAGACCCCGGTTTTTTCGCAGTTAGCGATTTTTGGATTTTAAACGATGAAGCTGATAAATCATACGTCCAGACGGTGGTTTTTATGACCACCATGATCAATGTCAAAAATGGCCCATAAAATAATGACGGGTTGAAACTGGCTGCTTGTTCAATATGTGCTATTCTGTATATGTAAATTTAACAATATGGGGGAAATATGAAATTCAGAGATCTTCACGGTGGTGCCTCAGGCCATAAAGGCTGGCTGGCCAGTGGCATGCTTCTGTTCAGCTCACTATTGTCCGCTGAGGTAATTACCAGCTATGTTTTGTACGGCCAGAACACTTCAGGAGATGCCACACCCATGGCCAGAGTGATCGTTGATGGGGTTGACCAATCCTGTCCCGCTCTGCTTTCAGCACACGGGTCGCCAATAACCACCCATGCCAGAATCAATCCTGATCCGGCACATTTCCCAATCACCGTGTGTGAGGCCCTTTATCCTTTTGACCAGGCGTTACAAGTGGCAAACAGTCAGGTAACACTGCCCGTGGTAGACAAAAAAATCAAAACAGTTGCGGTGTTTGGTGACACCGGTTGTAAGCCGTCTCACCAGGATTGCTCAGCACAATCAAGCAACTGGCCATTTCCCGGTCTGATCAAAGCCGCCGCAGGGAAAGATCCTGACGTGGTGCTGCACATGGGCGACTATAATTACAGCGGCACACCGGGAACCATCACCATAAATGGGGTTGGCCCGGTTTCGGTTTATGATGCCGGTGACAACACCACCCAGGGCATGTGCCGGATTCCAGGCGCCAGATACGGCCAAAACTCGGCGGGCAGCCAACAACCAGACAGCTGGGTCCACTGGCAGGCGGATTTTTTCTCCGCTGCCCAACCGTTGTTTTCGCTTTCGCCATGGATCTTCGCCAGAGGTAACCACGAATTGTGTTCCCGGGCCGGGCCGGGCTGGTTCTACCTGTTGGATCCGAACTCCGCCTTACTGGGCCAGTATCAGCAACAACTCAACTGTCCCTCCGCCGACAACCCCACTCCGGACGTATTGTCCGCACCTTATGTGATCGACTTAAGTGGTTTGAATGTGGCTGTGCTGGACTCCGCCAATGCCTGTGATGCCGGTTCGCTGTTTGTCAACAGCTACGAAAATCAACTGGCCCTGATGAATCAGCTGATCCGGAACGCAGGTCAGGATGAGGCCACCTGGGTACAAACCCACCGCCCACTGTGGGGAGTGGATCAACTTGATGACAACGGTAATTGTGGCAGTGATCCGGGTAAATACTGCATGATCAATCAAACCTTACAACGCGCCATGAACAGCCAGCCACTGGACGCAACCGTGCGGCTGATTATGTCCGGTCACATGCACCGATTTCAGGTTGCTGATTTTAAATCAGCCAAACACCCTGATCAGTTTGTGATCGGAAACAGTGGGGTCAGGTTATCAGGCATGCACCCAAAAACAACCCAAAAGCTGATCATAGATGGCCACCAGGCAACGGTCATGGGGCTTGACCAGTTTGGCTTCATGGCATTCAGTCTGCAGAAACACAATCAATGGCAGGGTGAGGTACTGGACAGTCAGAGCAATGCCTTGCTGACCTGTGATTCGGAACACAAACCGATATGCACAAAACCCGATTGAAATCCGTGGCCACTGCGTTCTTCAAGTGGAGCTGAACGGAAAAATGATGAATATTGAGGTAGCAAAGGGAAGAAAACAGATGGTGCCGACACGAGGAGTCGAACCCCGGACCTACTGATTACAAGTCAGTTGCTCTACCAACTGAGCTATGTCGGCACTGTGTTGGTTGGCTCGTATAAAACGAGGATGCGAAGTATAGTCAAGTTTAGCACATTGTTCAACTTTTTTTTGTCAAATCCATTGGTCACCAATATCTTGGTAGATGCTTCTCATTTGCGGCCATTCTTGCGATAATGAAGGGCTTTGATAAGGCTCTATAAGCAATGACTCCACTTAAATTAACCATGCAGGGCATGGAACCACTGAATGACAACACCGTCAACATACGTTTTTCTGTGGATTCTGAACAACCCTTTGTGGTCATTGCCGGGCAGTTCCTGCGTTTGCACTTCACCCAAAACGATGGTTTTGAAACATTCAGGAGTTATTCTGTGGCAACAATTTTCCCGGAGGAAAAAGCCATCCTGGACGACATTGAAATTGCCGTTTCCTGGGTGCCAGGCGGTTTGGCCACTGAGAAGCTGTCAGCCATGAAAGTGGGTGAACAAATGGATGCCACCGGCCCTTATGGCCGCTTTTGTCTGCTGCCTGACCGGCACGACCGGTATTTCCTGATTGCTACCGGCACGGGTGTCACGCCTTACCGGGCCATGCTCAGGGAAATTGAACTGCGGTTACAATCAGGCTCTGAGTTTTATGTGGTGATGGGTGCACAGGATGAATCAGGCTTGTTGTATGAAGCTGATTTCATGGCCATGGATGAACGTCATGAAAACTTTCACTATGTCCCTTGTTTATCCAGGAATCAACGTCCAGAACCAAAGGGTAATGATCAGTCCGGTTATGTCCAGCATTATCTGGCCGGACATGATTTTGATCCTGAAAATGACATTGCCTACTTATGTGGCAACCCCAACATGGTGGATGAGGCTTTTAAATTGCTCAAAGAAAAAGGCATGCCGGTGCCGTTGATCAAAAGAGAAAAATACGTCAGTCCACCGGTGCGTAAAAAATAATCCGCTGTGACCATTGGTACATGCAATTCCATTCTTGAAAATTCTATAATCATTAACGTTAAACAGCTTACAAATCTATGAAAAAATCTCTCTGCCTGGCTTTTGCCTGGTTGTCTGTTGGTCATGCCAGTGACCTGGAACTGAAACCCTGCTTCATTGGTGCCGATGGTTCTTCGGTCAGCACCGCTGCCCATTGCGGCACATTGACCGTTCCTGAAAACCGCGACCAGCCTGAACGCACAATTGACCTCAACCTGGCGGTCATCAAATCAACCTCAACAGAAAAACTCAATGACCCCCTGCTGCTGCTGGCCGGAGGACCGGGGCAAGGTGCGGTCGACACTTTTGCGGGCCTGGTTAACATCTTTAAGGCACTGCTGCCTCACCGGGACCTGGTGATGGTTGACCAGCGAGGTACCGGCCAGTCAAATCCACTGCGTTGTGAGGTGAGCCCGGAAGACCTGGAAACCTTGAGCGACCTCAATTCTGACGCCTGGAAAGCCTGGACCAAAGACTGTCATGACAGCCTGGATGCGGACACCCGCTATTACACCACCAGCGAAGCCATTAGAGACCTGGAGGCTGTCAGACTGGCGCTGGGGGTTCAACAATGGAACCTCTATGGCGGCTCGTATGGTACCCGTAAAGCCCTGACATATATGAACATGTTTCCTGAATCGGTGCGTTCAGTTGTGCTGGATTCGGTGGTCGCTCAGGAAGAAGCATTGGGCACATCTCACGAAGCCAACCTGCGACAAACCCTGACCCGGGTGTTCCGGCTTTGTGACGCCGATGAAGCCTGTAACGAAGCGTTTGGTGATGCCGAACAGCAAATGTGGAAATTCCTCGATGGCCTGAAAGAAACTCCCATCACGCTGCGGTTACAAAACTCGGACACCGGTCGCTATGAAACCGTCACCATGACCCGTGATTATGCGGTCTTGGCTTTGCGCATGTTCAGTTACTCCCCAGAGACCATGGGTCTGATCCCGCTGATGGTATCACTGGCCAACAACGGTCAACCGGAAACCATGGCGCATCAATCTCTGATGGTGATGAACAGCCTCAACCAGGGCTTGAACAATGCCCTGGAAATGTCTGTAACCTGTGCCGAAGATGTGCCGTTCATGCCCAAGGAAACCAACCAAACCAATTCACTGTTTGGCGACAACCTGTTTGAATTGATGCACGCCCGATGCGAGCTTTGGGATTCCATTGTGGTGGATGATTCATTCAAAGCCCCGGTAGAGTCAGACATTCCTACACTGTTGCTGTCAGGTGAATATGACCCCGTCACTCCACCAGAATTTGCCGACCAGGCCATGGAAACGCTGAGCAACGCGCAACACCTGGTGGCCAAAGGACAAGGACACATTGTCGGCACACGTGGCTGCATGCCCGGGGTGGTTACCGACTTCATCAAAGACCCTGAAGCAGAACTCGACAGCAGTTGCATGAAAAACTTCCGCGACTTTTCTTTTTTCATCAACATGAATGGACCCAAAGAATGATACACGTAGACCAAATCAGTAAATCCTTTGGTGAAGTACAGGCTGTTAAAAACGTCAGCCTGACAGCCGAAGACGGTAAAATCACCGCCTTGCTGGGCGCCAATGGTGCAGGAAAAACCACCTCCATGCGAATGATCTATGCGTTGATCACTCCGGAAACCGGCCACGTGACCGTGGACGGCATCGATTCAAAGAATGATCCGGTTGCAGCACGGGCCAGAATGGGTGTTTTGCCTGATGCCAGGGGCTTGTACAAGCGCCTGACAGCCCGTGAAAACATCGCTTATTTTGGCCGCTTACAAGGTATGAGCGAAAGCGACATCCAGCGCCGTGCCGATGAACTCATTGAACGATTGGGAATGAGCAAATTTGCCGACCGGCAGACCGATGGCTTCTCACAGGGTCAACGGGTCAAAGTGGCCATTGCCAGGGCCCTGGTTCATGACCCGCAAAACATCTTACTCGATGAACCCACCAATGGCCTGGATGTGATGAGTACCCGGGCAATACGGGCCTTCCTCAGGGAAGAAAAAGCCCGTGGCAAATGCATCCTGTTTTCTTCTCACGTGATGCAGGAAGTCTCGGCAGTCTGTGACGAAATCACCGTGGTGGATGCCGGGGTAGTCAGGGCCGTTGGCTCTGAGGCTCAATTGCTGGAAATGTCCGGACAGCACAACCTGGAAGACGCCTTTGTACACTTGGTAACCCAGGGAGGTGACGCATGATAACCAAAGCATTCAAAACCGTGTTCTTCAAAGAAGTGATGGAGAACCTGAGAGACAAAAGAACCCTGATGTCATCGGTGATCATGGGCTCATTCATGGGGCCATTATTTGCCCTGGGCATGATTTCTATGACCGCGCAAATGGGCAAGGAAAAAGCCGAAAAACAACTGGAATTGCCAGTAATTAATATGCAGTTTGCGCAAAACCTGGAAAAACACCTGCTGTCCAATGACGTCAAAATCCTTACTCTGGATAAAACGCCAGAGGCGGCAATCAAAGACAAGGATCACGATGTGGTACTCGAAATTGATGAGTCGTTCAGTGACGCCATGCAAGCCGGCACCCCGGCGAAGGTCAAAGTCTATTACGACGCTTCGGCAAAGGGAGCAGCCAATGTTTCGGTGCGGCGGGTCAAAGCGCTGATCAATGGATACTCATCAAGCATTGGAGCCATGCGCCTGCAGTTGCGGGGTGTCTCACCCAACCTGATGAATGTGGTTAAAATTGAAAACCATGACCAGGCCACATCACAATCCAAAGGCGCTCAGCTGATGCTGTTCCTGCCGTATTTCCTGATCATGGGTTTGTTTGTTGGCAGTATGTATCTGGCCATTGACACCACAGCGGGTGAAAAAGAGCGGAAATCTCTGGAGCCCTTGTTCCTCAACCCGGTCAGTCGCACGTCCATCCTGTCAGGCAAGCTGGCGGCAACCGTGAGTTTTGGGCTACTGACCCTGATCCTGACATTGATCGCCTTTAAATTGACATTGCCGTTCTACCCGATGAAAAAATTGGGCATGTCACTGACCCTGGGCCTGGATGATTTGCTGGTCATGCTGGTGGTGCTGATTCCTTTGGCTGTTTTAGCTGGCTCGGTACAGACCATCATTGCTGCCTTCAGCAAGTCTTTCCGCGAAGCCCAAACCTATGTCAGTGTGGTGATGTTCATTCCTTTGATTCCGAGCATGCTGCTGATGTTCATGCCCATTAAGGAAAAGCTGTGGATGTATGCCATCCCCATTCTGAATCAAAACATCGTCATCAACAGCATCATCCGTGGTGAACAAATCGGTGCGGCAGCCATCGCCCTGACTGTCTTGGCCACCCTGATTCTGGGCCTGGCACTTGCATGGTTTGCAGTAAGACTGTATAACAAAGAAAGTATGTTGTTTACGGACTGAAAATGAGAAAACCATCCATTGCTTTGTTGTTGGCGGCTGTATCACTGAGTGTGCTGGCCGCCGACGAGAAAAAAATCTACAAATACACCGATGAAAACGGGGTCACCCATTACACCGAAACCAAGCCCAATGACAATTATGAAGAGGCTGATTTACCGCAGCTATCAGTGGTGCCTTCGATTGCCCCAAAACCCGCATCGGTCAGCTCAACAACAGCTGATGATGATGAAGGAAGCAGCGAAGTTGCTGAAGTCAAAGAATTCAAACTGCTTTCCCCTGCCGATCAACAGAACCTGTGGGGCACGGGTCTGAAACTGACTGCCCGCACCACTGCACTTACCGAAGCCCAGAAACAACTGTATCAGATCCAGTTTGTGATTGATGGCAAAGCCCAAACCCCAACCAACAGCAGTGAACAAACCTTTGAAAACATTTTCCGGGGTGAACATCAACTGCAAGCCAGGCTGCTGAACAGACAAACCAGTGATGTGGTGAAACAAACGCCCACAATCACCTTTTACATGCATCAAAACACAAAAAAGTAGATAACGGCCGGAACCGCACCAACAAAGCCCGGCCGGATCGAATTCGTTGACCCTGTGCTGACCATGCTGACTTTATTAACCGGCTGTCTGACTGGCATGACTGTGCTGGCTGCCTGGCGACAACATTCCTGGGTCTTGCTGATCATGACGCTGTTGTTGCTGACCTCAGTGACCTTGTCCCTGACCACTGGTTTTTGGTCTGTACCACCACTGTTTGGTGTGTTGATCATGTTGTCTGCGACCGTGCTGTTGGCCGACCCACTGAAACATTTTCATCAGCTGATGCAATTGAGCACTCTGCTCACTTTACACCTCACCGCTGCTGCACTGACATTGACCACCAGCCTGGTGTTGTTGACTGTGGCAGTGTTGCTGGTTGTGATGATCAGGATGGTACGCCAACAAGGCACAATGAAGCAGCTGGTCCTGTTGGCGTTGTGCCTGTTAAGCCTGCCGGGCACCCTTGACACCCTTGTGGTCATTGTGGCTGTGATGTTGACCATTTGGCTGATTCGCACGCTCAGTCAATCCGCCGCGGGCGATCAACAATCAACAATCTCGGTTTCCTTTGAAACGGCCGAGGACATCAGAAGCAAAGAGCGCAGTCGCATCTATCAGAACATCCACGATGACGTGGGCGCAGATTTACTCAAACTGATTTACCAAACCACCGATGAAAACCAACGCCTGGCCATCAAGAACATCATGGATCGTTTGCGTGAGGCGGTGGCACAAACCACCCATCGTCGCCTGGAACTCAGCGAATTATTGGCAGAAATCTGTACTGAGACCGCTGCCAGCTGTCAGGCTGCCGGCATTGACTTTGAACAACAACTGTCCGTTGATCAACACACCGTGAACCTTGATCTGCCTACTCATTTACAACGCATGATCAAAGAATTAACTACCAACAGCATCAAACATGCGCAAGCCACTGTTATTCAGTTAACCGCCCGAACAGAACATGATGTGTTACATTTAACATTCTGTGATGACGGATCCGGCATCAGCGCAGACACCAATCTGCCACAGGGCAAAGGGCTGCTGTCACTGCGTCGCAGGGCTTTGCAGCATGGCGCCACCATCGATTGGCAACCGGCAAACACCAAAGGTACAATGGTCACCCTGAAGGTACCGCTGAAATGAAGCAGCAGCAGACGCAGGTGTTGTTACTGGAAGACCTGCCCCATGTCAGTGAGTGGGTCAGCCAGGCCATTGAAGTGGCATTTTCTGAGGGCCTCAACATCACCCTGGCAACCACCCTGGCTGAAGGTTTACTGGCGGTGAAAGAACAATCATTCAGCATGGCTCTGATTGACATTGGATTACCTGATGGCAGTGGCCTGGATGTACTGAAACAATTGATACAGCATCAACCACAATGCCTGAATATCATGTCGACCATATTTGACGATGATCAGCATGTGTTTCAGGCCTTGCGCCTGGGTGCCAAAGGATACATCCTTAAAGACCAGTCTAAAGCTGACATGGCTAAGATGCTACAGGGGATATCACTTGGGCACTATCCGATCTCACCGGCCATCGCCAACAAATTGCTGCACTTTTTTCAACCCCAGGAACAACCACAGCCGGAACCACCACTGACCCACCGCGAAAACGAAGTCCTGACCTTGCTGGCCAAGGGCATCACCGTACCCAAAGTGGCTGAATTACTTGGCATCAAAGCCAGCACCTGTTACGGCTATGTCAAAGACATTTACCGCAAACTCAACATCAACTCAAGAGCCGAAGCCACACTGGCTGCCACCCGCATGGGGCTGATATCCCCTCAAGCTGACTGAGCAGAGACAAACCCGGGGGCTAAACCCGACTTTACAAAAACATCTACGAAATCTATAATAGTTGTGAATCATACCGGTGAAACACATGCGCCTCTTCTTCATTTTGTTTTGCATTCTGACCTGTGTTAACACGGGCTACGCTCAATCCATTGACCTGAGTAAACCCCACGAGACATGGCAATCTGCGGGCTCCGGGCCGGTGGCTCATGCCCATCTGAAAAACTCCGGACAAAACCACAAAAGTCAGCTCATCAGTGAGGGACCGTTTATCAGTTATCAGGTCAATGTCAATGAATCGGGCTTTGACCTCACCAACGATGCAGGCAATGAGCCCTCCATTGCAGTGAATCCACTGAATCCCAAACAAATCGTCATCGGCTGGCGCCAGTTTGATAACATCAACAGTGATTTCAGACAGGCTGGCCTGGCCTGGTCCAATGATGGTGGACTGACCTGGAACAACAACGGCCCCCTGGAAGCTGGCGTGTTTCGCAGTGATCCGGTATTGGCTGCAGACGCCGATGGTACATTTTTTTATCAAAGCCTGGCCGTCAGGGACACCAATGGAATGCCCGGCATCCAATCGGATGACACCTTCAGCGTTGATCAGTGGCGTTCAACCGATGGCGGGCAAAACTGGTTTGATAAAACCAATGCCATTGGCGGAGACAAAAGCTGGTATGCGATCGACCACAGCAACACAGAAAACCGCGGTAACATCTATGCCGCATGGAATCTGGCAGGCAACAACCACTACCCCAACAGTTTCAATTATTCAGTGGATAATGGCCAGTCATTCAGTGCCCCGGAGGTATTGCCTAATTCCCCTATTTTTGGCACCGTGGCGGTGGGTTTTGATGGTGAAGTATATGTGGCTGGCGTCAATGGAGAAACCAGCCTGAATGACATCCAGCTGATCACCACCAATAACCCCATATCAGCAATGTTTCCTGATTTCGGCCCGGTTCCGGCCTTCCTCAATCTGGGCGGCACATTGGGTATAGGCGGAGTTAACCCTGTGGGTTTATTGGGTCAGGTTTGGGTGGCCACTGACCGTTCTGAACGTCACACACGGGGACGCATTTATCTGGCTGCTTCTGTCGACCAATTTGGCACTGATCCGTTGGATGTCACCTTTATCCGCTCTGTCAATGGCGGACAAACCTTCAGCACCCCAATGAAAATCAACGAAGACAACAGCGACCTCAACTGGCAATGGTTCGGTACCATGGGGGTCGCCCCCAATGGCCGCATTGATGTGGTCTGGCTGGACACCCGTAACCATGGCAGCTCTCTGTCAGCCAAAACCCGGTCACAGTTGTTCTACAGTTATTCCTATGATGGCGGGGTGAGCTTCTCTGATAACCAGGCAGTGTCTGCTGATTTTGATCACACCCTGGGCTATCCGGTGCAACAAAAAATGGGTGATTACATCGACATTGTCTCAGCCAATTCAGGAGCTCATGTGGCCTACACCGCAACTTTCAGCGGTGGACAGGATGTGTATTACATCCATATCAAACCTTCAGCGGTCGAGGAAAACCCATATTTTCCCAGTCATCAGATGGATGGTATCTGGCACAACCCGGACATCCCTCGCCAGGGTATCATCAGCAAGACCCTGGTCCAAAATCCCAGCTCAGAGCAAGCCCAGGTGATAAATTTTGAAGCGGTGTTTACCGAAGAACCCGGAGGTCAGCCCACCTGGTTTGTGCTGCAAACTGATCACCCCCTCAGCGGAGATGAAATCAGTTACATGGTCCTTTTTCCAACCGGTGACCTGGCCGTTGACGGCACACCGCTTCGTCCCATTGGTATGGTCACCAAATCCCGTCTTTATGACAGCAACAACGAACTGCTCAGAAACCGTGTGCGCTACGCTTTTGACATGACCGATTCAGTCATTGACCAGCTCAGTGAACTGGCAGTTTTTGACCAGGATTTTTTCACTGGTAATCCGTTTTATGGCCAATCGCTGGTCATTGAACTGCAACCTGTGATTGCCACAGAACAAAGCCGTGAAGTCCACTGTTTGATGCAAAATCTGGTTACTGAAAATCCCCTTGAGCGCAATGAAGGACGCGTTCCGGTGATCTATCAGCAACAGGGCGAAGCACATATGTTTGTCGCCGATTTCACCTATCAAAAAACCACCGAAGCCGATGGTAGCCAAACCTTGATATTGGATGATGAAGGACTGGCCATCCCCACCTGGGAAACCAGCAATACCCTTTCTGGTGACTGGCTGAAAGGCGATGTGATGATCAACGGCATTGGTCGCCCCAATGGTGGCAATGGGTTTTTCCGGGTCAATGACACCGACCCCGGCCTGACTCAGATCGCCACCGAAAACCTGCAGGTTACTGCACAATATCAACTCACCAGCGAACGCGATAACGGCGCTTCAGAAGTGCTCAATGCCGTCGCATTAAACAGCTATTGTGGCACCGACATGAATCTCTGAACCGGACCCGATTAGGCGTATTAATTACGGCAGAAAAAGACAGAATCAGTTAAGATAGCGCTGTTTTTTACCGCATTATTTTAACCATGAGAACCACGGCATTTCATTTAGTCACCAGAAAGGAAACCCCACAGGACGCTGAGATCATTTCACATCAACTGATGATTCGTTCAGGCATGATCAGAAAACTCGGCGCGGGCTTGTATACCTGGGCACCACTGGGCCTTCGGGTTTTACAGAAAGTGGAACAGATCATTCGCGAAGAAATGAATGCGGCCGGAGCCCTGGAAATGCTGATGCCGGCGGTACAACCCAAAGAATTGTGGGAAGAAACCGGTCGCATTGATGACTTTGGCGGCCAGCTACTGGCCATCCATGACCGAGCTGAACGGGATTATTTCTTCGGCCCCACTCATGAGGAAGTGATCACTGATTTTGTGCGTAATGAAATCAATTCATACAAACAACTGCCCATCAATTTCTACCAGATACAAACCAAATTCCGCGATGAAATCAGACCCCGTTTCGGAGTGATGCGCTCACGTGAGTTCATCATGAAAGATGCCTACTCCTTCCATTTGGATCAGCAGTCACTGGAAGTCACGTACGAGGCAATGAAGCAGGCCTATACCAAAATCATCAATCGCATTGGGCTGGAGTTCCGTTGTGTGTTGGCTGATTCTGGTGCCATTGGTGGTTCGGGTTCTCAGGAATTCCATGTTATTGCTGATTCCGGCGAGGATGCCATCATGTACTCAGACACCGGAACCTATGCGGCCAATCTGGAAAAATGTGCGGCGGTTAGTTTGCTGGACAATCGGGCGGAAGCCACTGAAGCCATTAATAAAGTCGCAACGCCAACGCAAAAAACCATTGAAGAAGTGGCTGAGTTTCTCAAACTCAGAAAAAACCAAATGATCAAAACCCTGCTGGTGGCAGGCACTGAACAACCTGTGGCGCTGGTGGTACGCGGAGATCACAGTCTCAATGAAGTGAAAGCCGTCAATCTGGAGTCAGTGGCCAGCCCATTGCGCATGTTGAATGACGAAGAAATTAAAGACCTGGCAGGTTGTGAAGCCGGCTTCATTGGCGTCAAAGACCTGGCGTGTCAGATCATCGTCGACCGCACAGTGGCCAACATGAGTGATTTCACTTGTGGGGCCAACGAAAATGGTTATCACCTCAGCGGTGTTAACTGGGACCGCGATGCCAGTTATCATGCCGTTGAAGACCTGCGTGATGCCGAGGTAGGCGACCCCAGTCCTGACGGAACAGGCACCCTGCAAGTGGCCCGGGGCATCGAAGTGGGCCACATCTTTCAGCTGGGCAGCAAATACTCCAAAGCCATGAATGCCGTGATCCTCAATGAACAAGGCAAATCCCAGGCCATGGAAATGGGTTGCTATGGCATGGGCGTGACGCGTATGGTGGCCGCGGCCATCGAGCAAAATCATGACGACAAAGGCATCATCTGGCCGGCCAACATTGCACCATTTGCTGTGGCCATTTTGCCGATGAATTATCAAAAATCTGAACGCGTCAGAAGAGCCGCTGATGATTTGTATGAACAACTGTTG
Source organism: Marinicella sediminis (assembly GCF_002000055.1). Taxonomy (GTDB): domain Bacteria; phylum Pseudomonadota; class Gammaproteobacteria; order Xanthomonadales; family Marinicellaceae; genus Marinicella; species Marinicella sediminis. Next base: position 41,512 of record NZ_MVBD01000007.1, read on the forward strand.
TCGATGGGTATTGAAGTGATTCTGGATGACCGCAAAGTCAGACCGGGGTTCATGATGTCAGATTTTGAACTGCTGGGCATTCCCCATCAGGTGATCATTGGCGACCGGGCACTGGATGAGGGTGAAGTTGAATATCGTGACCGACGGGACATGGCGTCCACCCGGGTGAATCATGATACAATCATTCAATTCCTGACCGATCGCCTCCAGGCATGACCAAAAAAGTAAAGAACTCACTCAAAGACTCGGCTTTGTTTCTTAAACACGCCATCACCAGTCCCATGCAGGTGGCATATTTCATGCCTTCATCACCCTGGTTGATTGATCAGGTGGCCAAATGCGCACATTTAAGTGATGCCAGGCACATCATGGAACTGGGCCCCGGAACCGGTGGTACGACCCGCGGGATCTTGAAATACATGCAACAGGATGCTGAGCTGATCAGTGTTGAAATCAATCAGAAATTCATTGACCACATTGAAAAGACCATCACCGATGAACGCTTGTCAATGAGCAACAAAGGTGCACAGAACCTGGTGGAAATCATGACTGATCACGACTGGGATTCGGCCGATGTGATCATCTCCGGCATACCTTTCACCACTTTACCCAAAGGCATGGACCGGGCCATCATGCAATCCATTCATGACGCCCTTAAACCAGGTGGTATTTTTCTTGCTTATCAATTTCGTGATCATGTGAGCAAATTAGCCCAACCCTTGTTTGGTGAATACACCTTTAAAAAAGTCGAATTCAAAAACATCCCTCCAATGCGGATTTATACCTGGCAAAAATGAGCCGTTCAACCACTCATGGCTGATTCCATTCCCAAAACCATTGGGGTGCTCGGCGGTATGAGCTGGGAAAGCACTCAGGTTTATTACCAACAACTCAATCAACTGATCAACCAGCAACTCGGTGGGCTGCATTCAGCGAGAATGGTACTCATCAATGTTGATTTTGCACCCATTGAAGCCCTGATGGCTTCCGGCAACTGGTCAGCCATCGGCGATCACCTGGCGAAATTGAGCCAACAAATCGAACAGGCTGGCGCTGAATTTTTACTGATCGCCACCAACACCATGCACAAATTGGCTGACCAGATTCAGCGATCAATCGACATACCTGTGTTGCACATTGCCGATGCCGTGGCCGCTGAGTTGCACCTTCAGGGTCATGATCATGTCGGCCTGCTGGGTACTGCCTTCACCATGGAACAGGACTTTTATTCCGGCCACCTGAAACAGCATCATCACATTGAGGTCATCACTCCGGTACAAACCGATCGTGACCGCGTCCATGAGATCATCTTCAATGAATTGTGTCACGGCCAGCTGCTGGACACCTCACGGGCCGATTACCTGCGGATCATTGATTCATTACAGCATGAAGGTGCACAGGCAATCATTCTGGGCTGTACGGAAATCGGCTTGTTGGTTCAACAACAACACACCCAGGTTCCACTGATTGATGCCAGCAAGGCCCACATTGATGCCGCGGTAAAACTCGCCCTGAAAACAGCCTGATTCAATAATGGCTGACAGCAAGCTGCGAAACTTTGGCCGCTTTGACCTGATCCACCACTGCCACCAGCCGGGCCACCGGGGTATCACCATCTGATCGCAATTGCACCTGCAAATCAGGTCGTTCAACCTGCAACTGACTGAGGCGGGCTTCAATACCTTCCACTTGAACCAATTGTTGATTGATCATCACCTGATGCGGTTCCAGGTGAATCAGTACCGCCTGCCCTTCGCCAGTGGTGTTGCTGGCCGGGCGACTGATGGTCAGACCATTTTCCTTGGTGAAGCTGGTGGTAACGATGAAAAAAATCAGCAGGATAAACACCACATCCAGCATGGGGGTGATGTTGATTTCCGGTTCCGTTTGTGCGCGAAATTGATTCATGACAAGCTCCTTTGGTTTTAAAATTCTGACACCCCGGATGTTGATGTGGTTCAAAAAAACCACAATCAGATGTTGTGATATTGGGTACAATGTTGATTAACGTCTCCTTCATCAGCACAACATGCAATACCTCATTCGTGAATACAAAGAACTGCTGAATGCCTGGCTGGCAGTGCTGGCCTTTTACCTCAATCCACGCTGGCTGACCCGTAACATTGCCCGGCACAACGCCATCGAGCACACCATGGGAGTGGTGAAAAAATCCATTGCCACCATGGTGCTGTCCATAACCATCCTGTCATTGTTTTTTGGCACCTTTGAATTTGTTCAGGAACATGAAAAGCCGGCCGAAATATTTGCGGTGCTGTTTGTGCATGGTGCATTGGTGTCAGCCATACTGGCAGTTATGTTCTGGCTGTGGTTGCGAGATCATCATCAGGTCGGCATGCTGGTGGGGTGGTTTATGCTGGTTTACTGGGTGCCGCTGTGGTTTTGGAACATGGCTTTTGAAATACATGTCGGCTTCTCAGGGGGACAGCACAACAACCTCTTCCTGCAACTGGCACACCAAGAAGTCCTGAGTCGCACACAAGGTTGGCTGTTGATGGCCATCTGGTTGCATGCCACCATCATTGCCATTTATGGTTTACACCGCCTGCTCAGCTTCCGACATGTGCTGATTTGGGTCTTTGGCCTGCTCGGATCGGTGATGTATCTGGCGTCCTTCCTGATGGTTCACCACATTCAGAAAGGAGTGGAGATTGTGTATCTGATGTTTGGCATGGAATGAAGCCCACTGCTGACTGAGCAAAACACCTCACCATGAGGCCAGACGCAACATGGGTCATGGTCTGCACCACGAGGCTGAGATGAAAAAGTTCATCGCGTGGGCATACCATCAGATCAATGCATGATCTGCCACCCTGGCGGCACACATGTTTTTTTCAGCTTTTTGTAACCTTTGGCAGTTTCGCTCCCTATAAGTAATCATATCTAATACTTAACAGGAGCTTTGATATGAAAAAAACGTTAACCACCCTCACCCTGATGATTACCCTGAGCTGGTCTTTCACCAGCCAGGCCACCGCCTATGATGAAGCCAACTGGTATGTCAGCATTGATGTCCAGCAAGTTCGCGACAAAATCGTTCCATTGTTGCCCCACAATGAACCTGAACAACATGAATTTTCTGTAGCACACCACCTTCCTCAGGAAGTTCATCAAGTCACTTTGTATGGTCACAGCGAAGCCGAGAATGATTTATCCATGGCCATCAAAGGTGATTTTGCCCGGTTCTCCCTGAACGAGTATCTGCTGGGCCTGCTGTACATGGTAGATGACAAGGAAGATGTCAGCCTGGCTTTGTTCGATTCCGAAGCCCATGGTGGCAGCGTGGTTGAACACTACCAGATCAGTGGTGATAATGAGACGAAATCTTTTTACAGTGCCATCATCAACGAGCAGACCCTGGTGTTGAGCTTTGATCAACAGGAAGTGAAGAACTGGATTGACAAAAAGTACGCCAGTCACGATTTGAACAGCTCAGGACTGGTGTCATTACTGGTCAACATTGAATCGGCCATGGCCCATATGGGCGCTGATTTAGCAAGTAACCAGAAATCATTCAATTCAGCGGTGTTCAAAAAAATCACCCAATTCTCTGCCAGTGTATATGAAACGGGTGACAGCCTGACCATTGAGTCGGCACTGACCACTGCTGATGAAGCCACAGCCAGACAACTGGAACAGGTAATCAATGGCCTGGTTGCGATGAATGCCTTGTCCAATCTGGACCAGGACAAACCGGCCCTCAACGCCCTGGCCTCGGCATTGCAAATCAGCCAGCAGGGGCAGGATCTGTTGATCACCACGGCCTTACCGTACGCCCTGATACCTGAAATCAACATCGACTGAAGGCCCGGGGATGACTGAGCAACAACTCATCAGCCAGGCTCAGCAAGGCGCCACCGATTGCTTTTCGCAACTGGTGGCGTCTTACCAGTCACGGCTGTACAGCTACTTGCTGGGTCGTTGCCACAATGCTTTTGATGCCGATGATGTGCTACAGGAAACTTTCATCAATGCGTACCGGTATCTGGACAGCTACGACGCACGCTGGCAGTTTTCCACTTGGTTATTCACCATCGCCCGCCGCCTGTTGGGCCAGTTGAAAACCGTTTATCATGTGACTCTGGACGCTTTGTCCGGTCGGGAGCCCGCGATTGAAAACGACCTGCTGGCACTGGACCGGAATAACTTTTGGCGCTTGATAAAACGGGATGTATCGGCCAGACAGTATGACCTGTTGTGGTTTTTTTATGTAGAACAATACACCATCAAAGACATCGCCCACATCATGAAACAAAGCGAATCCTGGGTGAAAACCAACCTCCATCGGGGTAAAATGACCCTCAGCAATAACCGTGAACTGGCCGCATTACTGGAGCACAACTGACATGAACAACCCTTTCATCAACCGCTTACAACAAGACGCCCGGGCCATCCGCGGGTTGGCTGATCAACGTCTGAAAAACATGAACCTGGATCAGCAACTGAGTGAACAACTTCAACAACCCCAACCGACACGCTGGCCCTGGGCAGTGGCCGCAGCGGTTTGTCTGATGGTGCTCGGCGGAGTCCTGTTACAGCCGCAACTGGCCAACCAGTCATCGACCCTGCCATTGAATGCCAAAGTGCAACCGGCCATGAAACTGAACTGGGAACTGTCTACCGGACAATTGGAACAAGCCATTAATCAACCACTGATCAATGAACAACAAGCCATCATGGAAGACCTGAAAACCCTGCGCAAAGCCATGCTGTCCATCTGAACCGTCACTCACCAGGCTTGGTATCATCCGACCCTGCGGTGTCTTTACACCGCAAACTGACCACTCATCCTGTTTTCTGTTTTCATCCTTTGACTTGACATACACTGGGTTTTTTCATGCAATGAGGTGATCATGTTTCAATCTATCAATAAATACACCCTGCTGTTGATCTTGCTGGTCATCAGTTGTCCTTCTCTGGCGGACCTCAGTGGCGACTGGGAAGGTGAGCTTGATGCCAATGGTGTGATTCTGCCCATTGTCATTCACCTGAAAGACAGCGGCGATAAAGCCACTGGCACCATGGATTCCCCGGCGCAGGGGGCTTTTGATATTCCCATGACCAAAGTGGCATACGACGAGCAAGACCTGATGTTTGAAGTGGAACACATTGGGGTGCACTACAGCGGTTCATTGGATGCCGAAAGCGACCAGATCAGTGGCAACTTTATTCAGGGCGGGGTGATACCACTGACGTTCAGCCGGGTTGACCCCAACGCCAAAACCGGCAGTAACAGCAGTGCAGTCACTGAAATCCTTGGCCAGTGGGGCGGCACTGTGGAGATTCCGGGTAATCCATTGAGCCTGATCCTGCACATCAACGATCAGGATGGCCAGGTCAAAGCCACCGCTGACAGCCCGGATCAGGGCGCCACCGGGCTGCTGGTGGATCAGGTCAGCCTGGATGATGGCTTGGTGCGCTTCACCATGCAGGCCCTGGGTGTTGAGTTCACCGGCCAGCTGAGTGAAGATCAGCAAACCATCGCCGGTGATTTTGTACAGCAGGGCATGCAATTCAAGCTGACCCTGACTCGAGGCGCCAGTCCCAAACAGGTGTATGAGCGCCCACAAAACCCGCAGCCACCGTTTGACTACCAGGTCAAAGAAGTGCTGGTCAACAACCCCCAGGCCGGTATCACCCTGGCCGGCACCCTGACCCTGCCCAAAGACCAACCCGTAAAAGCCGCCGCGGTGATGATCACCGGTTCAGGCCCACAGGATCGGGATGAAACGGTGTTTGAACACAAACCATTTTGGGTGATTGCCAATCACCTGACCCAAGCAGGCTATGCGGTGTTACGCATGGATGATCGTGGCGTGGGCGAATCCACTGGCGATTTTAAGACCGCGACCAGTGAAGATTTTGTCACTGACATCAGTGCCGGGGTGGATTTCCTCCAACAACATGCTGACATACCGGCTGACAAAGTCGGTGTGATCGGTCACAGTGAAGGCGGTATGATCGGTCCGATGCTGGCCGCAGAACGCCATGATCTGGCTTTTGTCATCATGCTGGCAGGTCCCGGTATTCCGATCACCGAGTTACTGGCTGAACAAAAATACCTGATCGCTCTGGCCAGTGGTGGCGATCAGGACACTTTACAAAAGCAGCGTGTTAAAGACCTGGCGTTTCACGACGTGCTGGCACAATACGCCGGAACCGCACAGTACACAGAGCAAGCCAGTTTGCACCTTCGCGAAACCATGGCTGATCAGGTTAACAGCGAAGCGCAACTGGAAGCACTGGTCTCATCCACCATCAAACCCTACAACTCACCCTGGTTTGAGTATTTCATTGCCTATGATCCCACACCATTCATTGGCCGGATCAAAGCACCGGTGCTGGCCATCAATGGCAGCAAGGATCTGCAGGTCGCCGCTGAATCCAACCTGGCTGGTATTGAACGCATCCTGTCGAAAGCAGACCATCAGGATTACACCCTGATTAACCTGCCTGGCCTGAACCATTTACTGCAACACAGTGAAACCGGTTCACCCCTTGAGTACATTAAACTCACCACCACCGTTGAACCAGTCGCTCTGGAAGCCATGACTGAATGGCTGGCGGCACGTTTTGACTGATCAAAGAGAACTTATATGAACTGGCTGAAAGCACCCAAATCCAACCGTTATTTTTGGTGGTTCCACTTCACCTTGTGGGGTGCTTTCAGCCTGATCAATTTATTCACCAGACAGTTCTATAAGATCGAAACCCTGGAACAGGGTGTGGTGTCATTGGTGGTATTACTGGTGGTCAATACCTTGTTGTGCCTGATCCTCAGAGAAACCATTCATCGCCTGCATCTGCACAATTTGAACACCCGCAAAATCTGGCTTAAACTGACCGCATTGATTGTGTTTTTTGGCTTCGTTTCAGCCACCCTGATGACCTTGGGTTTAGGACTGTATTTTCTGCTTGCGGGATATACCCAGCATTTAGTTTTCTTTATGCTCTCAGTGTATCAGAACTGGTTGATCATGGCCCTGACCATAGGTCTGTGGGCCGTGGTTTATGTGGTGATCATGCACATCCAGACACATAATCGACTGCAGTCTGAGCAACAACAAACCCAATTGAAACTGAAAGAAGCTGAGCTGAATAACCTGGCTGGCCAACTCAACCCCCACTTCTTATTCAACGGCCTGAACAACATCCGTGCACTGATCAATGAAGACGCTGCCAAAGCCCGGTATATGCTCACCGAGTTATCTGATTTGTTGCGCTATTCCCTGACCGCACCCAAACATCAGCTGACGTCACTGCAACAGGAACTGGAGATGGTCCGGGCCTGTGTGCAACTGGCACAGATTCAGTATGAAGAACGGCTCAATTATGTCGAACAGATTGATGCAGAAAATGACCTACAGGTTCCACCGCTGATGATTCAACTGTTGGTAGAGAACGCCATTCGTCACGGTATCGATCACCACTCCGAAGCAGGCACACTGGCTTTAAAGGTTGTTCAACATGCTGACCATTTGCTGATAGAGGTCAGTAACCCGGGTAACCTTGCTGGCAGGGGATCATCATCAGCCGGGATTGGTTTGAAAAACATCCATAAACGGTTACAACTTCTGTTCGGCGAGGATCAGTCATTTACCATACAACAACATGGTGATGTGGTCACAGCCAAGCTGACCCTGCCATTGATTCGGAACACAGACTCATGAAGATCAAAACCCTGATTGTCGAAGATTCCCGCCTGGCGCAAAACGAACTGTTGACCTTGTGTGAACCCTACAGCAGCCTGACAGTGGTCGGCAAAGCCAAAACCCTGGCCGAAGCCAAAACCCTGATCATCAAGCAACAGCCGGATTTGTTGTTGCTTGACATTAACCTGCCTGATGGCACCGGCTTTGATCTGCTGGATCAGCTGCAATGGGTGCCGCAGGTGATTTTCACCACGGCTTATGATGAATTTGCCATCCAGGCTTTTGAACGCAACGCCCTGGACTATCTGCTCAAACCCATCAGCGAACAACGCTTCAACCAGGCCATTGAAAAACTCACCGCCCAATCAACAGCAACCACCCCAACCGGGCTCATTGATCACAAAATCTTCGTCAAAGACAACGACCGCTGCTGGCTGATCGACATCCAGCAGGTGCGCTATTTCCAAAGCCAGGGCAACCACTGCCAGATCCATTTCGGCGAGCACAAACCCATGGTCTACCGCCCCCTGACTCAGGTTGAACAACGCCTGCCACCTAAACAGTTCTTTCGCGTCAACCGCAGCTATATCATCAACATCAATTGCGTCAAACACATCGAAGCCTACGGCCACACTGGCCTGGTACTGACCATGGATGACGGTGAGGACATCGACGTCTCCCGACGCCATACCAGCCACCTCAAACAGGCTTTGAGTTTGTGAGCTGAACAGCCCAGTTCACTGGGCCTGTCAAATGGCCACCACTGTCTGTTGTTACAGTCATTGCGAGGCACACAGTGCCGCGGCAATCTGGCGATGCCAGGCATGACCCACACCTGACCAACTGCCTGTCAAAACCCCAACTCAACCAGCAAAGGCAAATGATCCGAGCCAAATGCTTCACCGGTGTTCACATCCTGAACCACCAATTCCTCTGTCACCAGACAATGATCAATGGGGATCATCAAAGGCCACAGCCTGGTGGGCCAGGTGGGTTGAAAACCCCTGCCATCAGCAACGTTCATCAATCCATTTTCTGCAACCATGGCACGATATCCAGCGGACCAGCGTGTGGTGTTGAGGTCACCCACCACAATGACCGGTGTGTTCAATTGTTTAATGCGTAGGGATACCTGGTTGAAATGCTCATTACGGGCCTTGAAAAACCGCTCACTGACCGGTGGTGGCGGATGCACGGCGAGCACAGTAACCGCACTGCCCTCTGCATCCAGTTCGGCTTCAATGTTGGGCAGTTCAAACAATGACCATTGATGGATGTGTTGACGGTTGATCGGATAACGACTGAGCAGTAACATGCCAAAATTGTCTGATCTGGGTACAGCAATGCGGTGTGGAAAGCGCTTTTCCAATGCCTGCAATTTATTCAGCCAGCGCTGATTGACTTCTTGCAAAACCACCACGTCAACCTCAGCGCTTAGCACCTGATCCACCAGCCGCTGATACTGGTCATTGCTGGTCAAAACATTGGCATGAAATAACTTCAATCGTTGATTATCCGGATCCACATACTCATGAGGAATGAGTTTCAGGGCATCAAAGATGACCATGACATTCAGCAAACAAATCGTCAGTGCCAGCCAAACAAATGTGTTGTTTTTCAACCACAGAAAAAGCACGACAAACAGCAAACCCAATACAAAATACTGCACCCGGAAATGCACAAACAATTCCAGGAACCAGTGTGTCACCGGCAACCAGCCCATTAAGCTGCACAGCAGCAACATCACACAGGCGGCCTGCAACAGCCCTCTCAAGGACAGTCTGGTGAAATTGTTGGTGTTCACTTGCACCTCCTGTACTGATCACAATTCATGTGCTTTTCATCATGGTAGCCTGGTGATGTTCAGACCCACTTCAACAAGCGGAAGTTCATTCGGAGATCCCTCTACTGCGATCGGAACCATTCCGTTTCGTCATTCCGGCGCAGGTCGGAACCCAGCGTCTTTATCCTGTGTAGATTCATACTATAAACCTGGTTCGCTGAACCTTTACCAACACCTGTAGTCTCAACCCCAAATTCTAAACCAGGGAAAGGGCCCATGCGATCAATCATCTTTGTCTTACTGATTATGTGTTCTGGTACGGCTGCACCAACATCTTGCGGAGACACAACTGACCGGATCATTGCTCACTGTGATCAGGGGGTCTGTGAGCATCAGTTTTATGTAAAACAAGAGAAGATCAGCAATGCGTGTAAAACCATGATTGTTTTGATGGAAACACCCCATTGGGCTAACACGGCCATTGAACACGAAATCGGCAAACAGGCATTCAACAACGTTGTCGGCATGTTTGAATTGGCAATTCAAATCGATTGGTTTCCTGGGGCCGACATCTATTCATTCGGCGAGTACCTGGCACGAAGTACAGATCTCAGTGTGCGCGACAGAATACGGATTGAGCTGAATCAGCTAAAGGATTGGAATTATTTACAAGCCAAAAATCACTGGGAAACCAAAGCCAAACATCAATTGGAAGAACAGCAACGCATCCATCACCAAAGAACCATCAGAACCATACCAATGTTGTTGGTGTTGGCTTGTTCTGTGTTTTTATTTATTCAGGGTTCGTTGCTGCGCAAAAAAGCCTATCAGGTGGCCGCCATCATCTTGCAGTTCGGCCTGTTTGCCATCTTCATCCAAACCCTTAACAGCACCATCGGAGTTCATGGAGGCTGGATCATGATCTTTTACCCGGGTATTCTGTTTTTTCAGTTCCTGATGACATGTTGTCTTTGGCTGAAGAAAAAGCAGGCGATTGGGAAACTGAACAGAAACTAACCCTCCAATTCCTCGCTGAGCTCCAGCCATTCGGCTTCGTACTCATCCAGTTCAGCTTTCAGGCGGGCGGAGTCCTGCATGCAGCGGTTCAATTCATGCTGGTTTTCCGCTTCATAGATATCGGCATCGCCCAGGCGAGCAGTGACATCGGTGAGTTTCTGGTTCACCTGATCGATCAGTTTGTCGAGTTTCTGCAGGCGGTTTTTGGCCGCTTTGTTGGCTTTGTGATCCTGTTTCTTGTTGATCGGCACCACGTTGTTTTTGGCCGCTTCTTCGGCTTCGGCCTGCTTCAGTTGTTGTTTGATGAAGCTTTGGTATTCATCCAGGTCACCATCAAAAGGGTGAATCTGACCCCGGTCGATGTAAACCATTTCATCGATCACTGAATTGAGCATGTGTTTGTCATGCGACACCAGAATCACCGCTCCTTCATAATCCTGCAAGGCGAAACTGATGGCATCGCGCATGTTGAGGTCCAGGTGGTTGGTCGGCTCATCCAGCAACAACAAGTCTGGGCGCTGGTAAACAATCAGTGCGAGGGCCAGACGGGCTTTTTCCCCACCGGAAAAGGGAGCCACTGGCGTGTCGGCTTTTTCGCCGCGGAAACCAAATCCCCCGAGGAAGTTTTTTACATCTTGTTCGGTGGCTTCCGGATCCAGTTGCAGCACATGCTCGATGGCCGAAGAGCTTCCATCCAACTGTTCCAGCTGATGTTGGGCAAAATAGCCAATGTGCAGATCCTTGGCGGTTTTGAGTTCACCGCCCTGCAGCGCCTTGTCGCCAGACATGGCCTTGATCAGGGTCGATTTACCCGCACCGTTGCGTCCCAACAATCCAATCCGTGCACCGGCGGTGACCGAAAAATTCAAGTCATTGAACACCAGGTGTTCTCCATAACCTATGTCGGCATGCTCCAGCTCAACGATCTGGTGTCTGAGATTCTGACAAGGATAAAAAGTAAAGTGAAACGGATTTTCGGCTTGCGCCGCAGCAATGGTGTCCATCCGTTCCAATGCCTTCAATCGACTTTGTGCCTGCTTGGCTTTACTGGCTTTGTAACGGAAACGGTCCACATAAGATTGCATGTGGGCGATTTGTTTTTGCTGTTTCTCAAACATGGCTTGTTGCAGGGCCAGGCGTTCCATACGGACTTTCTCGAATGCCGAATAGTTACCGCTGTACAGCGTCAGTTGTTCGTGCTCAATGTGCAGGATGTGTTTGACCACCCCATCAAGAAAATCCCGGTCATGCGAAATCAGCAACAAAGTGCCTTCATAGCGTTTGAGCCAATCCTGTAGCCACACCACGGCTTCCAGGTCGAGGTGATTGGTCGGCTCATCAAGCAACAACAAATCAGAGGGACACATCAGTGCCTGTGCCAGATTCAAGCGCATCCGCCAGCCACCAGAAAAAGATTTGACCGCTTGGTTTTCTTCTCCCACTCCGAATCCCAGGCCATGTAACAAGCGTCCGGCGCGGGCATGAGCGGCATAACCACCCACCCGCTCCATCTCGGCATACAGTTCAGCCAGTTGTTCATGTTGTTCTTGATCGGTTGCCTTGGCGATGCGCTGTTCAATCTGGCGAAACACCACATCCCCATCCAGCACATAATCAAGGGCACTCATGTCCAGCGCCGGGGTTTCCTGTTTGACATGGGCAATTTGCCAGTTTTTTGGCACACTACATTCACCAAGATCCGCCTGTAACCCACCCATCAGTAAAGCAAACAGGCTGGATTTGCCGGTGCCATTGGCGCCAGTCAGGCCCACTTTGTGGCCGGGGTGGATGCTTACCGAAGCCTCAGAAAACAGCAATTTGTGGCCCCTGCGAAGGGACAGGTTGGTCAATTGAATCATGCGCGTCATTCTGGCTGAGACCAGCAGTAAAATCAATTATAATCGTTGAAGTCTTTATAATATGAGGGGTTGGATATGTCGGAAGAAAAAATCATTGGACTGTTGTTTGTCATCATGTCGCTGTTCATCCTGATGGCCGCCTTCTTCTACCGACTGATGCGGGAGACTCGCCAAATCAACGACAGCCTCAAAGACATTGCCGAATCTCAAAGGATTCTCGCCAACAACCCAAAAAACTTCGAAGAAAAGAAAAAAATCAACGCCCTGAAGAATCAGTCGCCGTTTGATGGTTGAAATGAACCGGACATAAATGAATGGCTTATCGTAACCCAGCTGGGCTTTAAGGGTATTTCTGACCGGGTATAGTTTATGACCTTTGATCCCAATAGACCCGTTCCAGCTGCTGGCGGATGTTCCTCAGCGACTGGTACTGAGGACCCTCTTAATTGGGATACCTGGTGCCTGACATGACCAAGTTGATGGCTTGATAAACACAAAGAAAGTCAGTATCGTTAAACCTGAACCGTTGTTTAAGTACTGCATTGGGAACCAGCCCCAGTGTACCTGCTTTCCCGCAATGACTCAATTCCCCGACAATGGCATAAAATGCCCTCAAATCATTGCCGGAAAGGGTAAATTGTAATCTGCTTTTGTTCATATGATTTCAACTCATATTTGCTCAGTATCATCAAGAAATGGTTGACCAATGAAACAAAGACCACACATTTTAAATGGCATTTTTAGTGCCAAAGTCTACCGACCAGTCATCGGTCTTGTTCCTGATCAATCATTTCTAAACCTGAAAAGCTTCGTGTTCAATCCAGTCGTGTGATTTGGTCAAGATCACTGACAATGATGTGTGTTTGAAAATAATATTTTTCGGTTCGCCTGCCATTCGAGAAGAACCAAACTTTCATTCTTTTGGCTTCCCCTCTGACCAAAATGGTGTGGTCTTCAAAGTAACTTCTGATGTTTTCATTGTATTTTTTCTGAAAGGCTTCCTGGAATGAAGGTAACAATGTGACGGTTATGTTCCTTCGGTCCCGGTAATCTTCCTGTGTGTTCAAAAAAAGTCTGGCTAATTGTTTACCAGAGTTTTTGATGTGCAGTTTAAATTCACCGGTTAAGCCATCTGGTGCCCTGGCTTCGGTTTTTTCTATGATTTCCCAAACAGAATAATGGCCAGAAGGTAATGGTTTGACTGTATCAACCTGCTGACAACCGATGATAAAAAAGAACAAGATTTGGCTGATGATGAGACGTTTGTTATTCATGATATTCCTTTAAATAGTTATTTCTGGACTCCATTTATCAGTGAGAATGGCCAAACAAGTAAGCAATGATTCAAGCACCGTTACTCACAATGATGCATTATAAACCATTCCGCTTAGCACCACAGTCATAAAATTTCACCGTTGACCTCACTTCCCAGGCATACTCAAGCTACCTATGACTGATTGGTGTGATTGACATATACAGGACATGTGAGCCATACCAGCACAAATGCGAAGCTGAAGGATTCATCAACATGGACATACCTGGATTGATCCCCTGGTTTTCACCATGGATGGCGATGTGCAGCGATGGCAGGATGTGAAAGCTGTCAAACACAAGGATGACGGTACAGAAATTCTTCTGAAATGCTTAAATTAACACGTTGCCTTTGACTATTGGGCGGTCATAAATCGATGGCACAGCTGAGTCTGTATGATTGTTAAACTCTTAATGAGGGATTGGTAAATCTTAGGGAGATTGCCGCGTCGCTTTACTCCTCGCAATGATCGAGACACTTTGTTGGCTTTAGGTGACGAAGCAAGCCAGATAATCAACTCATCAATGTCTGCGCAGTGGTTGCGGTATATTTCAGCAACAATTGAATGTTTTGCAGAGCCACCTTCCATGTTGATTGTTAGGCCAGATCATGAAAACATGACGGTTTGACGGCACGGCAAGAAGTCTTGTTTGAATGATCGATCAGGCCGTGAGCGAACCGAGCCAGATTAGCAACTCATTAATGGCTCTGAAGAGGTTACGGTTTTTTCCGCAGCAAAAAGAAGTGGCTCCGCAGCAAACAGCTCTACATGTTGCTGGTTGGCGAGTTTACGAGCCAGATAAGCAACTCATTAATGGCTCTGGAGAGGTTACGGTTTTTTCCGCAGGAAAAAGAAGTGGCTCCGCAGCAAACAGCTCTACATGTTGCTGGTTGGCGAGTTTACGAGCCAGATAAGCAACTCATTAATGGCTCTGGAGAGGTTACGGTTTTTTCCGCAGGAAAAAGAAGTGGCCTCGTAAGAAACCTCATCAATCGAATTCGGGCCTGAGATCCCTGCCCATCAGTGCCGTCAAGGCTTCAACGGTGGTCAATTCGCCATGTACCACTTTCCACACGTGTTCAGTGATTGGCATGTCAATGTCGTGTTTTTTCGCCAGACGCATCACTTCATCGGTGGTGCCGATGCCTTCGACCACCTGGCCAATGGTTTGCTTGGCTGATTCAATCGATTCACCGCGCCCCAGGGCCAGGCCCATGCGACGGTTACGCGACAGATCACCGGTTGAGGTGAGCACCAAATCACCCAGGCCTGACAGGCCCATCAGAGTTTCCGGCTTGCAACCCAGGGCTTCACCCAGGCGCATCATTTCCGCCATACCCCGGGTCATCAATGCGGCACGGGTGTTATCACCCAGTTGCATGCCATCAGCGATGCCAGTGGCCAGTGCCAGAACATTTTTCACCGCACCACCCAACTCAGCTCCGATCACATCTTCGGAAATATAAGCCCTGAAATTATCACTGCGCAGTGCCCAGCTGACCTGTTTGGCGAACTCCTTGTGGCTGGATGCCACTGCCACGAGGGTGGGTTTATTCATCGCCACATCTTTGGCAAATGACGGTCCGGTCACCAGCGCCATAGGCACCTGGTCGCCAATGATTTCATCGGCCACTTCATGCAAAAACCGGCCGGTACCGGGCTCAAATCCCTTGCTGGCCCAGGCCAGCGGACGGTCACCCAGCAGGGGTTTGATTTTTTTGAGGATGTCACCAAAAGCATGTGATGGACAAACCACCAGCACTGCTTCGCAATGACTGATGGCTTGTTCAAGATTCGCTTCAACAATCAGTTTGCCCGGAAACCGAATGCCAGGCAGGTATCGCTCATTGCTGCGCGTTTGTTGCATCGCAGCCATGGCCGCCTGATCACGACCCCACAGGATGGTGTCCCCGTTGCGTGCCAATTGCATCGCCAACGCGGTCCCCCAGGAGCCGGCACCCAGTACGGCAAACTTCATTATTGTTTGGTGCTGCTGGCGGCTTGTTCCTGAGCCTGTTGCATTTGTTGTGCGTACATTTGCTCGAAGTTAACAGGTTGTAACATCAATGGCTGGAAACCACCTGACAGGACCAGTTCGCTGACCTGTTGTCTGACGTATGGGAACAGCACGTTCGGGCAATACACACCCAACGTTTGATGCAGCACCTGATCGGTGAAATTTTGCATCACAAAAACACCAGCCACACAAACTTCAACCAGGTAAGCGGTGCCATCATTGACACTGCAGGTCACGGTAGAAGTCAACGCCACTTCATAGGTGTTGTCATCCAGTTTGTTGACCTTTTGGTTCATGTTCATTTTGATTTCAGGCTGACCCTGCTCATTGAAAATGTGCGGTGCCTTGGGGGCTTCAAATGACACGTCTTTGGTGTAAATTTTTTGCAAAGACATGGATGGTCCCTGGTTTTCCGTGTTGGCTGCTGCTTGATTTTCTTCTGTCATGATGATTTCCTAATAAAAAAATTTTGGACCGCTTGATCCTTGTGCTATGAGGTTGGTGGTTTAACTTTTGGTCAATGGTAATTTGTCACTGATCCAGGCGTTGATGCCACCCTGTAAGTTGAAAACCTGCTCGAAACCAGCATCTGTCAGTTGCTTGCTGGCGGTTTGTGAGCTTTTGCCGATCTGGCAACAAACCACCACAGGTTTTTTCTTCAGTTTATTTATCTTGGCTTTGCCTTCGGTGATGTCTGACAAAGGCAGGTTGATGGCATTGACAATGTGACCCTGATCAAAGGCTTCTTTGGGGCGCACATCGATCACCTGAGCGTTTTGCTGGTTCACCAATCGGGTCAGTTGATCCACATTGACGTTTTGATGGGTTTGGCTTTTTTCTTTGTACAAAGCATTGAGAAATAAAAACAATGCCGCCAGAAACATCAGCACCATGAAGGGATGATTGCCCGCAAATTCAACCAATTGTGACATCTGCTGTCCACCTGAAAAATAAAAAAGGACAATATAAGGTATGCGCGTAAAAAATCAAGTCATCGGTCACAAAAAGGCCCGTTATCTGACCGAATCAAACAGAATGACCGCGAAAACAGTTTTTTCTGCGGTTTGAGTTTGCTAATATGGCTGCCAATTAACCACCTGTCCCGCACCCAAACCAGTGTTATTCCGCCTATTGATTTTGTTGTTGAGTCTGATGATTTTGTCATCCGGCATGGCACAGGATGATGTTGATGAGGCTGAGATCAATGCCCGTCTGGCTGACATACGATTGCGCCTGAGCGATCTCAAAAATGCCCTCAATAAAGCCGAAGGCGAGGAAGCTGGTTTAATCAGGGAACTGGAAGCTCAGGATCAGCGCATCAACCGCCAGGGCCAGCTGATCAGGGATCTGAAGAGTAAGGTGGCCACCGCTGAAAAACAAATCACCGTTTTAACCGGGGAAATCAACAGTAAAAACAACAGCATCAGTCAGCAAAAATCACAAATGGGGGAACTGTTGCGGTTGCACATTTTCATCAATCATGACCGGATTCTGAAAATGATGTTGCTCAATCCCAACACCAGGCAGGCTGAAATCACCCAGCATCAGATTAAATACCTGCAGCACCAGCTGTATGAATTGATCAAAAACATTGCTTTGGAAATCAAACAACTTGAAGCCTATCAACTGCGTATCAGTGAACAGAAAGATCAATTGCTGGCACAACAAAATGAATTACAGACTGAACAGTCGGCCATGCTCGAACAAAAAAGACAGCGGGCAGTTGTGCTGGCCGAGCTCCGAAAAACCATCCGCAGTTACCAAACCGAGAATGACACCCTGAGTAAAGACTCTCAAAGGCTCAATCAACTGCTGTTACAAATCACCCAATACCTGGATGACTTGCCTGAAAACCTGGGTGAAGACACCTCTTTCGCCGGCTTGAAAGGCCGTTTGAATAAACCCCTGGATGGATCCATCATTCGATCGTTCCGCTCACTGCGGGCCGGCTACAGTCGCTGGGACGGGGTGGTGATTGGTGATGAGCCCGGTGAGAACGTGGTGGCTTCGGCTTATGGTCGGGTGGCATTTGCCGACTGGTTGCGTGGTTATGGCTTGCTGATCGTGCTGGACCATGGTGATGAGTACATGACCCTCTATGGTCACAATGAATCACTGCTGGCTGAAGTGGGTGACTGGGTTCAGGCCGGGCAGGTAATCGCCACAGCCGGAAATTCAGGAAACATCGACCCCACCGGCGTATATTTCGAGATCCGCAAGGCTGCCGACCCCACCAACCCAATGCCCTGGTTTAAGTAGATTCAACCACAGGCAGGTCATCATTTGTTGTTGCGTGTTGATGACTGCCTGGCAGTTGACCACACCGCCACCAGAATACGACAAGGTGGTGATAAAAACGAGACATCAATTGAAAAAACTTGATTTGAATTTCATCTGAGCTTTTGATTCAGACTTCATTCAGTTTGCTGGGATTATGATTAATAGAACAACACATTTATACCCTGAAAACACCAAGGAGAAAGACATGAAACGCATCACCATACTCGTCACACTGCTGTTGAGCAGTACCGTTTTTGCCTACGATTTCGCCTCACCGAGCGAACCGTCTGCCAAAATCATCATGAACCATTCAATCAATGCCAAGCAATTGTTTCCAATGAGGTTATTGATGGTTAATGGTGAAAACATCACTGTACGCGGTTCGGCTGTTTGGCTGTCACCTGGTGAGTATGAACTGCGGTTTTCACCGACCATCGATACCAATTACACCACCAAAACTGTGAGCGTCAGAGAACGCAATGGTATGCGGGAACTGAAAAACACCCTGAAAATCACCGTGGAAGACGGTAAGTCCTACTATGTGGCTTATGATGCATCCAGCAGCGAAACCAAAGACTGGGAACCGGTGGTTTATAAAGTGAAATAATTCACACTTTTTACCTCGTAAGGCCGGTGACTCTTTGGATGAACCGGCCTTTTTTATGTGTGTGTCTTATTCGTCACCGTAGATCGCAACCGCAGATTTTTCAGGAGTTCGGTAACCCCGGTACATCCCTGGGGTATTGAACACCATCACCGGGTTACCTTGTGGGTCCATGCCGATGATGCCACCGGATCCACCCACCTCATTGAGCTCCTGCATGATCACTTCATCAGCAGCCTGCTGTAATGATTTACCTTGATATCGCACCCGGGCACAGATGTCATGGGCCACTGCATAACGTATGAAAAACTCCCCATGACCGGTCGCCGAAATCCCGCAACTGCGGTTATCGGCATAGGTACCTGCGCCAATCACCGGGGAATCGCCGATCCTGCCCCAGGCTTTGTATGTCATCCCACCGGTTGACGTCCCCGCAGCAATGGTTCCATGCTGATCAAAGGCCACGGCACCCACTGTGCCAAACTTGAATTCGGCATCCAGTACATCTTGTCCATCAGCGGTTTCTGCTTGTTTGGCTCGGGTTTTGGCATCCACTTCCTGCCAGGCTTTGAACCTGGCTTCGGTGTCAAAGTAATTGTTCTCAACCTGTTCCAGTCCGCGCAGTTTGGAAAACGTGTCAGCCCCACTGCCTGCCAACATCACGTGGGGGGAGTTAAGCATCACCTGTTCTGCTGCCATGATCGGGTTTTTGGTGAATGACACGCCAGCCACAGCACCAGCCTGCAGATCACTGCCTCGCATGATTGAAGCATCCAATTCATGTTTCCCGGGTTTGGTATACACCGCTCCTTTACCGGCATTGAAATGTGGTGCATCTTCCATCACTTTGATCGCCGCTATGATTGCCTGGGTCGAATCGCCTCCGCCTTCCAGCACCGCATATCCTGCGTTCAGAGCGTCCTGCAATGACTGTTTGATGGCTTGTTCTTGTTCAGTGCTCAACTGATCCCGTTTGATGGTTCCGGCACCGCCGTGTATGACAAGAGAAATTTGTTGTTCTGCGGCCATGGCCAGTCCCCCCAGTAAGCACAATAATGTGGTGATGATTTTCATGTGTGTTGTCCTCTGATTCAGGTATTGATTGATGGTTTTACCTGTGTTGATCGGTCAATGTTCACTGGTGCTTTGCTGCCAGCCAGTGATGAACTACAATAGCAAAAAATCAGCAATCCTGCACAATGACTGAACATTTTTTTATTCATTGGCCAACAGGATGATTCTATGACCCATTAGTTCACTGCCCCGGGCAAAGTGGACAATATGAACCTGGATTACAACATGAACATGCCAAGTTCCATCCACACAGAGCAGGTCCTGAGCTGGCTGGATCAACACCACCAACTGACCGGAGAGCTGACCCCCCTGGTTGGGGATGTCGATCACAACTTTTGTTTGACCACCGAGTCAGGAAGTCAGTATACCGTCAAAATCAGTTGCTCTGTCAGCTCCGAAGCGTTGACTTTTGAATCGGCTTTGCTGAATCACCTTTGCCAGCACCCAGTGGATCATTTGCAACTGCCGCAACCAGTACTGGACCAACAACAGCTATGGATCACCCCGCTCAGCGCAGAACCCCAAACCCCATTGATGCGCGTGTTAAGTTGGGTGGATGGCCATTTGTGGTCACAATTCCGCCCTCACAACCCATCACTGATTCACCACCTGGGCGCACAAATGGCTCGCCTCGACAAAACCCTTGAAGCTTTTGATCACCCCAAAGCCTGTCGTGAATTCTCCTGGGATCTGGCACAGTGTTTATGGATCAAAGACCACCTGTCACTCCACTGCGAACAACAAAAAGCCCTGCTCAACCACTTCATTGATTTGTTTGAATGCCATTTGTCAACCTATCAGAAACTGCGACAGCAAGTGATTCACAATGACCTGAATGACAACAATGTGCTGGTAAGCATGGCCAGTGATTCACTGGCCAGAGTCACTGGGTTCATTGATTTTGGGGATGCGGTTCACAGCCAACTGATCAATGAAGTTGCGATCGCTGCGGCATATGTATTGATGGATCAACCCGATCCACTGGAAGCAACTGTTCAACTGCTCCGGGGTTATCACCAGGTGATGCCCTTGCTGCCCGAAGAACTGCCTCATTTGTACCAACTGATTGGTATGCGCCTGGCAGTCAGTGTGACTCAGGCAGCCATTGCCCGCCAGCAAGCGCCTGAAAACGCCTATAAATCAATCAGTGAACAACCGGCTTGGGACTTGCTTGAGCGCTGGCAATCCATACACCCAGAATTTGCCCACTTCCGCTTTCGAGAAGCCTGTGGTCTGCTTGCCCACCCACAACAGGCTCTGTTGAAAGAGCACCTTCAAAAGCAAGCGGTCAGTCTGACTGAGGTGTTCCCCGAACACAGTCATAAAAAGCACATCCATGTGGTCGACCTGAGTGTGGGCAGCACCCTGTTGGGCAATGCCGCTGATTATGAAAACCATGCCTTACAGCTGTTTCAAATGCATCAGCTACAAAACCGATATCCCGGGCATTTTTTGCTTGGTGGTTACCTCGAACCCAGGTCTTTTTATGCCTCTGAGGCCTTCAGCACTGAAGGAAATACAGGTCGTGAGTACCGCACCATACATCTGGGACTGGATGTCTGGCTGGATGCCGGTACGGCGATTCATGCCCCGTTATCAGGAGTCGTGGTGGGTCTGCATGACAACGATCACCGCCGTGATTATGGCCCCACCCTGATCCTCGAGCACCGCTTCCTGGCAGCTGATCAGGAAGTGGTGTTTTACAGCCTTTATGGCCACCTCAGCCGCCAAACTTTGCAACTCCACATCACCGGCGATGAGGTCAAAGCAGGTCAACTATTGGCCTGGACCGGTGAAGACCATGAAAACGGTGGCTGGAGCCCTCATTTGCACTTTCAACTGATGCACGATTTGCTGGGCCATGAACACGATTTTCCCGGTGCCTGCACACCAAATCATCAAACCACCATGCAAAGCCTGTGCCCCAACCCGGAATGGTTGTTCAAGGAAAGCAGCAACTGGTCACATCAGGCACAGCACAATCAGGCGCTGATTGATTACCGTCAAAAACACCTGGGTAAATCACTCAGTTTATCGTATTCAGAACCGCTTCAAATGCTCCGCGGTGATGACGTGTATTTACTTGATCAATGGGGTCAAAAATACCTGGACACCTGCAATAACGTAGCACATGTCGGTCATGAACACCCGACTGTGGTAACTGCTGGCCAAGAACAAATGGCGGTGTTGAACACCAACTCCCGCTACCTCCATCCGGCAGTCGTACGGTTCACCGAAGCCTTGTTGGAAACTTTGCCCGCTGAGTTATCAGTGGTCCATCTGGTGAATTCCGGATCAGAAGCCAACGAATTGGCTTTACGCATGGCCAAAGCCTGCTCTGGAGAACAAGATGTCATTGCCTTGGAGTCAGGTTATCACGGAAACAGCAATGCCTGTATTGACATCAGCTCATATAAATTTGATGGTCACGGTGGCCACGGTGCGCCGCAACACACCCACATCGTCCCCCTGCCCGACACCTTCCGCGGTCTGTACCGCACGCCGGATGCCGGTGCAGCGTATGCCGGTCATGTAGCGCAGGTGATCCAACAACTGGAAACGCAGGGCCGGCGGCCAGCGGCATTCATCGCCGAAAGCATTGTCTCATGCGGCGGGCAAATTGAACTGCCCGATGGCTTTCTGCAACAGGTTTATCAATCCGTAAGGGCTGCTGGCGGGGTCTGCATTGCCGATGAAGTCCAGGTCGGTTGTGGGCGCATTGGCTCTCATTTCTGGGCCTTTGAAGCTCATGGGGTGGTACCTGACATACTGACCATCGGCAAACCCATTGGCAACGGCCACCCACTGGCGGTGGTGGTTTGTACCCGAAAGGTGGCTGACCAGTTTGCCAATGGCATGGAGTATTTCAATACCTTTGGCGGCAATCCGGTGTCGGCAACCATTGGCCTGGCCGTACTCCGGGTCATCAAGCAACAAAGCCTACAACAACGGGCCCTAGAGGTCGGTGACCACCTGAAACAGCAATTAATGGCGTTCAGCGAACGCTTTCCATTGATCAAAGACGTTCGGGGTCAGGGCTTGTTTTTGGGTTTCGAGTTGTGTGATGAACAGTTGCAACCGGCTGAAAAACAAGCCGCTTATCTGGCCAACCGGATGCGGGAATTGGGCATCCTCATCAGTACCGATGGCCCGGATCACAACGTGATCAAAATCAAGCCACCAATGACCATGCAGATTCATCATGCCGATGAGTTGTTGCAACGCCTTGAACAAGTATTCAACGAGACCGCCATGCAAGCCTGAAAAGAACAACCACTGATGGCAGGAATCTGTGCTGCTGGTATGTTAAAATGGGCGGTTTACTCAATAAACAGGACACATAATGCAAATCAAAAAAGACTGTGTGGTTGCGATGCACTACACGTTAACCAATGACCAGGGCGACGTTTTGGACTCTTCAGAAGGCCGTGATGCGCTGAAATTTCTGCAAGGAGCCAACAACATCATAACCGGATTGGAAAAAGCCATGGAAGGTAAAGAGGTTGGGGACGCTTTTGAAGTGACTGTTGAACCTGAAGAAGCTTACGGTATACGCCACGAGCAAATGGTCCAAAAGGTTCCCATGTCGGCTTTCCAGGGCGTTGATAACGTGGCAGTTGGTATGACCTTTCATGCCGAAACCGAACACGGTCCGGTACCGGTCAAAATCACTGAAGTGGTTGATGATGTGGTCACCGTCGACGGTAATCATGAACTGGCCGGTCAACGCTTGCACTTCAAAGTCAGTGTTGAAGAAGTGCGTGAAGCCACCCAAGAAGAACTGGAACACAACCACGCTCACTGAATCAAACAGACATCATCAGGACACAATCCGCGGTGGTTTTGTGTCCTGACTCCAGCAAAAAACCGAACCTTCCCCGTGCCAATTGGGTCAAATGACCTCAATTCATCACAGAATTGTTAAAAAAACCTTATATTTTTCATGTCTTTGAGCTTAGAATGTAATAACTTCATTTAACTATTGATGCTCATGTTTAAAAAATCTCTGTTTTTGCTGCTCGCAGCCACTGGCCTGAATGCCCAGCCTTATCAGTCAGATTTCCAACCAGATTCCGGCAATGCAACAACCGGTGGTGGCGGTGGTTGTAATCTGTTCACCAACTGCAGTTTTGAAACCGGTGACACCACAGGTTGGGTCATCAACGACATCAATTCACCCTTCATTCCCATTTCTGTGGTACCGGATGGAACCGACATCGGCTTCGGCTTTTTTCTGACCCAGGCCACTGATGGCGCTTTTTCATTGATCGCCGGGTTTGATGGCGATGGACCTGGGGTGGTCGAATTTGCTCAAGACGTGGTGCTCCCCAGTGACATCAGTACCATCACATTTGACTACAGGGGCGCCTGGGACCTGCAAGGCTTTGGGGCAGCAGTTGACCGCACCATGTCACTGGAGGTACAGCCATCAGGTGGAGGAGCTGCCTTACAATCCGACCTGATTCTGACCGCCACAGCGGGTGACCTGGTCACTGATTCAGGACCACAGTCCGCTTCTGTTGGCGTGTCTTCTTTCGCTGGCCAAGCTGTGAGAATTGCCCTGGTAATGGATATCCCTGAAGACTTCACTGGTCCTGCTTTCATTCAGTTTGATAACTTCCAGGGTGGTTTCCCTCCTCCCCGGGTTCCAACGCTTGGAATGATGAGCCTGGCCTTGTTGGGTGGTCTGATGATTGCTGTGACTGTACTGGTGCGCAGAAAAGTACAACTGTAATCAAGTCACCAACCGACAAAAAAACCCTGGTCGGTCGACCAGGGTTTTTTGATGGGCAAAGGTCATGGTTGCTCAAAACAATTGTTCCAGACGACTGATCACTGCATCATCACCTGATTGGCTGAGCCAAAACAACGCCTGCTTTTTCACTGACCTCGGGTATGCACCTTCGACCACAGTAAATAAGGCTTCAGAAGATTGTTTTCCCGGTAGTTGAGACAACACAAACACAGCATGTTCCTGCTGACTGGCATCAACACTGGTTCTCAACACATTCATCGCCACCGGCCTGGCCCGATCAGGACTGTTTTGTGCCAGCCAGAACAAAGCCTGCTCACGCACTTCTTCATCCAGGTGGTCTTTGACCAGTCCGGCCAGTGCTTCTTTGGCAGCTTCGGTGTTGATCTGAGATAAACTGAAGACCGCTTTTTCTTTGATTTCCAGGTGTTCTGTGTGGCTCATCAAGTCGATCAGAAATGCCGGTAAATCAACCACATCATCGGTTTGTGAGAGCCAGAAAATGGCATCAGCCTGCTGTTGCTGGTCCTGGTCATGTTGGGCGACCTCTTTCAATAAATCCACCGCTGTTGTGCTGTGCTGCTGACTCAGGGCAAAATTGATGTGCCTTCTGACTTCACCCACCGGTAGCTCCTGCAGTAACTTTTGTAAAGACGCAAAGCCATCCTGCCGTTGACCCAACCAGAACACCGCCTGTTCGGAATAATCATCCTGTTGCTCAGTTGCGAGCGCAAACAAGGCACTGGTGGCGGCCTGACCCGGATGCAAACTGATGGCGTACAATCCACCTGATGCCTGTTCCTGAGCTGCAGATTTGACTTGAGTGGTCAGCCATTGCAGGCTTTGTGTTGTGGTGACATGCTCTAGCCAGGCAATTTCCATACCGTCGGCTTTCACCGCACAATGATCACCAACAGGCATCACCTGATCAACCTGACCGTTGTTCAGATGCACAAAAAAATGCACCTGGTCTGTCAACGGGCTGTCACTGGATGAACCATAGCCATATTGACTCTTCTTGAGGTCACAAACTGATTCTTCCCCATGCTGATAACAGCACATGGATCGGGTTTCTTCTGCGGCTGGAATGCTGTAGGCAAACCATTGATCTGAACGCTTGTTTTGGTCAACATACTCAACCAACGACAATTCGCTGGACTGAATGTTGAGGTTGTTAAAAAATGGCTGCGATGCGCCCTGGCTCGCAGACAGGGTCAACAGACCCAAAGTGGCTAGCAATGTTTTCATGGTGTGCTCCTGAAGGGTGCAGGTTCAGGGCCTGCACCCGTTAAAAGATAGGGTTAACTGTTAGGTATTAAGGGTTTTCGATGGCGTCCAGTAGCGCATCGGCATCGGTGACAGAGATCATCTGGATGATTTGTTTTTTGACCTCATGGTCGGTCTCTGCTTTCAAAAGTTTGACCATGGCATCGACATTGTCCTGCATCATCAGCGCATTGAGTACCGCTTGCTTCACAGTGTGATCACCTGCTTTGAAACGATCCAGCAAAAAGTCAATGTTCAAGGCCTCAGAGGACAAGCCTAAAGCTTCATAAAATGCCGCTTCCTCAGCAACCTGCGGGTCATCCTGATACAAGTCCATCAGCGCATCTGTGGCATCCATGATGCCAAATTGCCTGATGATCGCAGCTTTGGTTTGTTGGTCGGTTTCTTTGGCATAAACAGTGCGCAGGGCATCCACGGCATCCATCACCATCAAGGTGCTGACCAGGGCTTGTCTGCGCTCGGCAGCGGACTCCTGTTCTATCAGACTGACAATGGTTTGCGGATCCGCATCGGTGGCCAGTAACACCTGGGCAATGACATCTTTTTCTTCATTGTCAACGGCTTTCTGATACAAGTCCGTTAGGTATGTGCCCAACCCTTCATCATCAACCATGATCAAAGCATGGATGGCCTGTTGGCGAATTTCAGGATTGGTTTCCGCATCAATCACTGCATATAAATAGGAGGCATCTCCGGACAAACCCAAAGCTTCAAGGATCGCTCGCTTTTGATCTCCTTTGGCCTGTGGATAGATGTTTTTAAGGGCCGCGGCCTCACCTTTGATACCCAGCATTTGTATCAGATACATTTTCAAATCGGGGTGTTGCTCTTTGTTCAGCAGCTGGATCAGCTGAGTGCTGTCATCATGATGAATAAAGCCCTGGATGATCGCTGATTTGAGCTCAATATCCGAACTCTTCTCATAAAGCCTGAGCAGTTTGTCACGGCTGTTTTTGCTGTCTCGCAAACTCAGCATCTGAATAGCCTGGTGTTGCAAACCAGGATCTTTTTCAGCTTCAATGAACCGATACAGATAATCAGCCACCACTTCCTGATCACTCAGACCCAATAGTTGGATGGCGTTCATCTTCACCCGTTCCGACTGACTTTTTTCCAACATCTCATACACCTTTGGCAAGGCTTTTTGCGGGTCATTGAACATGATTTGCTGCAAGGTGAACAATTTAAGTTCTTCGTCCATTGCTTCCTGATGGGTGATGACTTCATCTCCATCACCGTGTTCAAACAACAGCACCCTGGCATCATCAGCCCATTGACTGTCCTGATGTTGACGGATCAGTTTTTCTAACAAACGTTTGGCCTGCACCCGCTGTCTGAGTTGATAATGACTGTAGGCCTGCCAATACATCGATGCAGCTGTTAAGCGTTCTGCTTTGGCCGCCACCTTGAATGCTTCTATCGCAGCCGCCCATTCTTTGCTTTGCATGGTGGTGTGCCCATGGTCATAGGCTTCTTTGGGGTCATCTGTGAACAATTCGGCCTGACTCAGGCCAAACAAGCTCAGCATGACGATCAACATGGGTAGTTTGGTTTTCATGGTTGTGCTCCTAAATAATTTCATCGTGGTTTGCCAATTGCTGTTTCATCGCCTTGATCCTGAACATCAGTTGCCTGTCGTTCTGATCACTGACCCAATTGGCCTCGGGTTGCTGAGTTTGCGCCGGTGCACCGTTGGCGTACTCCAATAACACAGGTTCTAATTCCTGTAACAATTGTTGGGTAAACTGGCCGTCGTTGCCGGCCAGTGCTTGTTTGAAGATTCGGTTCGAAGTCAACAAACGTTGAGCGGTAGAGCTGGCATTGGCCAACCCATTACCGTTGCTGACCTGGGTGAGGAAGATTTCACTCTGGGTCAGGTGTAATTGGATATTTTGCGCCAGTAACTGCTGTTGCAAAGCATCTCCTGAAGACAGATCTGATTGTTGTCTGCCGGCAATATATGCCACCAGCACCAGACCCACTACCATGGCCATACCAGCCAGAGAATACTGAGGCTGTACCAAACCATTCATCAGTCTCTGCCAGAAATGAGCGGGGGATTTGGCATTGCCCGGGGTTTCAGGTAACCGATCGGCGATCTGATTCCATAATTGCTGACCATAATCTTCAGGCAGCTGATGTTGCTGATCCTGGGCTTGTTCAATGACCGTCATGTCTGCCTCCAGTTGATCCAACTGCCGGCAACTGTCCGGTGATTTCAGACAGGCATCAATGTCCGCTTTATCAGCTTCATCGAAATAAATCATCAACAGTTTTTCATCTTCGATGGGATTCATGCAATCACCTCAGTGTTCAGTTGTTTACGCAGTTTTTTAACAGCGCGAAAAAGGGTTTGTTTACAGGCATTTTTTTTGATGTTTAACACCTGGGCTGTTTCCTCAATGGAGTAGCCCTGGTGGTGTTTCATGGTCACTGCGATGCGTTCTACATCACTCAATGCAGACATCGCCTGCTGTAAACGTTGTTGCAGGTCAAGTTGGTCATCGCTGGCAATGCGGTGATCGGTGATGTCATGTCGTTGCTCAGCATCATCCAGAGAAGTGGCCAGGTGGCGATTGGCCTTGCGTAAATGATCAATCGCACTGTTGGTGGTGATGCGCATCAACCACGTTGAAAATTTTGCCTTTGGCTGGTAACGGTTAATGGCCTGGAAGGCCTTGATGAATGTTTCCTGAGCAATGTCTTCAGCCTGTGAACTGTCGGTCGTGTATCGATAAGCCAGGCGGTTCACCGCCTGTGCATAATGCAGCACAATCAGGCGAAAGGCTTGTTTGTCACCCCCTTTGGCTTGTTGTACGGTTCGCTCATCGATTTCATTCATCATGTCAGCTTAAACGCAGTCCGGTCTGGTTTGGTTATTAAAAAATGAAATAATTTTGATCGAGCCAATCAACCGTTCATCAGCACCACCCACCAGACTGTGATCAGCATGGCCAGAGCAAACCCCGCTCTGATCAGGCTGGCCGGCAGCGGTTTCAACATCAGTGGCCGCAGGAACTGACCAAAGACCAACCACAACAAATCAATCAGTACCACCAACAGCCAGCACACCAGACCAGTCATGATGTATGCTTTGGCAGGGGTGGAATAGGGCAACAAAAATTCAACATAAATCACCAGCAGCGCGGCATAAGCTTTGGGATTGATGACATTCAAAACGAAACCATCAACAAATCCAGGGGCTGCAGCGGCCACACCCGGCTCTGTAACCGGTCTGACCATGGCGATTTTCCAGGCCAACCAAGTGATATAAACCACACCCGCCCACTTCATCCAAACTTGACTCATTGGATAAGCACTGAACAACCAACTGATGCCCCAGGCTTGTAGCAACAACACCAGGGCGAATCCAGCGATCAGGCCGGCGACGAACCTCAGGCCCTGAAAAAAACCAAACACCGCTCCAGTGGCTGCCACCGCCATAGGTGCAGGTCCCGGTGATCCCAGCAATAAAAAAGCAAAAATAACAAGGTTAATCCAGGCGTCAAGCATGCCAATAAAACGGTCTGTGTGGAGGGACTGTAGTATAATATAAAGTTGCGCAGGTACAGCACGATGACGGGGGTTTTGTTACACCAGACAAATCCTGCAATGAGTTGCCATTACCGCTGCCTGAGCCCCACCTATACGGAACATTACGGATGCAACACCAGAACACCATCAAATGGCAATTGGGCAAAAACTGGCATCAATTACACCCCAATGTCCAGCGACGCTTTAATCGCTTACCCACTGAACAACAGCCCATTATTTATGATGGCGTAATGGATGAAGTCTATTGCTCAGGAGCAGGCTGGTTATTTGCCGTCCTGACCAAGGTGATCGGCAACCCCCTGAGTCCTCACCGTGGTCAGCACATCCCCATGGAAGTGCGGCTCACCACCCGCCCTGGTCAATCCGGCGTTTACTGGCAACGGACATATTTTTTCCCTGACAAAAAACCTTTTCAGGTCACTTCCATTAAAAAGGACGATGCCGGTCGCATGATGGAAATGGTTGGTGGAGGGTTTGGCATGTTTCTCGATGTCAGTGCTGAAGACGGTGAATTACATTTTCGCAGCAGCCGTTATTTCTGGAAATTCAATCGCTGGTACCTGCCCTTGCCACACTGGCTGAGCCCGGGAGCAACTCATGTCATTCATCAGGACCTGGGCAATGGAGATTTTCGTTTCACCATAAGCATGGATCACCGTTGGCTGAAACGAACTTTTTATCAAACCGGTGTTTTCCATGAACGACCGAACTGACCACCAACGGATCCTGATCCTGGGAGGCTACGGCACCTTTGGTCAACGCATCACCAGAGCCCTGGCCAAACAGGGTTACGAGGTGTTGGTCAATGGCCGGCATCAGGCGTCCGCTCAAAAACTGATCCAACGACTCAGAATTGAACACCCTGGCGTCCGGCTGAGCGCGGCTTGTTTTGATATTCATCAGCATCTGGAAGCACAGCTGAAACGCCTCAACCCCTGGCTGGTGATCCACACCAGCGGACCATTTCAAACCCAACATGCCGACATTGCCGAAATGATTTTATCTGCCGGGTGTCACTACATTGACCTGGCTGACAGCCGTCAATACGTCAAACAAATGAACAACCTTGATGGCCTGGCCAAACAACAACAGGTCACTGCCATCACCGGAGCAAGTACTGTGCCCGCGCTGTCCTCTGCGGTTTTGGCCTGGTTACAGAAGAACCATCAGATCAGCCATTTCAAACACATTCAAATGGGCATCACACCTGGCCAGAAAACGCCCAGGGGCCTGGCCACCACCCGAGCGGTGTTGTCTTATCTTGGTAAACCCCTTGAGCCCTGGACTGGCAGCTTGCGCCAACGCCATGGCTGGATGGATACATATCTGCAAAACTACCCCCACATCGGACGACGGCTCATGGCAAACTGCGAAGCCCCGGACCTGGACCTGTTGGCCGATCATTTCTCCCTGGATGAATTACAATTTTCCGCCGGAATGGGTAGCAAAGTATTGCACTTGTTAATGTGGCTGACCGCTGGTTTGGTCCGCACAGGGCTGCCACTGAAACTCGAACGCCGGGCGGCTTTTCTGCTGAAGATCAGTCACTGGTTTGATGTTTTGGGCACTGAAGACGGCGGCATGCATGTCAACATCTCAGCCCTGGATGCGGATGGCAAGGAAATTAAATTACAATGGTTTTTAGAAGCCTTTGCTGGTTGCGGCCCGCAGATTCCAGCGGTTCCAGCCATTTTATTGACAGAAAAAATACATCATCAGGCATTGAACAGTGGAGTTCACCCCTGTGTCAATCTGCTGACCCTGGATGAATACCTGAACGGATTGTCAGGACTGAACATCAGTACCCGTGTTCAGGTCATTGAATGATCATTTCTTGCGCCGGTCTGATTCTTGTCTGCGGTCAGATTTCACATCGTCCCTGCTGACTGTACGTCGATCTGACTGATCTCCCCGTCGGTCATTTCTGCGCCGCTCAATGGGTTCATACCGATAAGTTTTTTTCTTGGTATTCTGGGGTGCGTCTAACATGGTTTGGCCCTTTTTCTCTTTATTAATATCTCACACATGTGTTCATGAACTGCTTCTAAAAACACAGGAACACAAGATGAAAATACCACAATTGTTCATAAATAGCAGTATTTTCAGTGAGTTTCGTTTACCAGAGATAATTGCCGGCAGACCGTATTAATCGCGTTCATCCCAGGCATCTGCGCCTTTGCGACGATCCTTTCCGGATCTGCGGTTTTCTTTTTCTGGTTCCCAGCGCACATCTCCCCTGCGATCATTTTCAACGCTTCGCCTTTGCCTTTTACGCCGCTCTACCCGCTCGACTGGTTTCTTTTTTTTCTTTTTAAAAAATCCAAACATGACTCAATTCTCAATTTTTCGAACATTTACTGAATCCAACAGTAAACCATCAGTAAAGTAAAAATAGCACAAAAAGTACACCCTGTCAGTAACAAAATCAAGCAACCTCGCTGAGTCATGTGCTGCAGTTGGATGTCAACTCACAGCCACCTTGACTTTTCTGAATGTGACGACACAAATCTGCAGATTAGATATCCATGAACGGGGTTTTTCATTAGAATAGTCGGTTTTAATTCAGGATGAAGTATGTGGTTTAAAAATGCCCGTTTGTTTCAACTCAATGAGCCTTTCACCATGGACGCTGAAGCGTTTTCCGAGGTGCTCCATAATGACCGGTTGAAAAGCTGTGCTCCCATGGAAGCGGTTTCCAAGGGTTGGGTATCACCGTTTGGACAGGACAGCGAATTATTTGTACTCAAAAGTGGCGATGCCATGCTGTTTAGCCTGGGTGTAGAAGAAAAAGTGTTACCTGCTGCGGTGGTTAATCATCAGTTAAACCAACAGCTGAACAACATCAAAACCGAAACCGGACAAAAACCGGGGCGCAAACAACAAACTGACATGAAGCAGCAATTGATGCTGGAAATGTTGCCGCAGGCATTTGTCAAACCCAAAGTTGTGCATGCATATCTCGATTTGAAACTCAACCTACTGGTTGTAGACAGTGCCAGTCAGAATGCCGCTGAAGACCTGGTTTCACAACTCAGACAAACCCTGGGCTCATTCAAGGCCTCAGCATTTGGGCCTTCTTCTGCGATGGCTCAGGTGTTGACACAATGGGTGTTGCAGGCCCAATGTGACGCCGGCTTTCAACTGGACCGTGAAATCGTTCTGGAAACCCTGGATGACAATAAGGGGGTGGTTCGGGGCCGTAACATTGAACACCTTGATGACCAGATGAAACAACACATCGACAATGGCTATCTGGTCACTCAACTCGGTCTGGAGTATCAACAGCGCATTGAGTTGGTTTTGGCCCACGACATGGGCATCAAGAAAATCAAATTCACAGACATCGTACTTGATCAGCTGGACGAAACCACCATTGAATCAGAATGGCAAATGCTGGACAGCCGGTTCACCCTGTTCAGCTTGGAACTGAGGGCCATGCTGAAAAGCCTGTTCGGTGTTTTTGGTGATCAGGGATGAACATCGCACTCCCCGATGACTTACAACGATGGCACGCCATATTTGAAAAAGCGGTCAGCCAGATAGAAGCCGTCGATCCAGGACATGACATCAACCACATCAAACGGGTGGTAAACAGCGCAGTACAGTTTGCCAATCAGGAAGGGGCCAATATGCAGGTGGTTTTGCCAGCCGCCTGGCTACACGATTGCGTACAGGTCAGCAAAGCTTCTCGGTTGCGATCCCAGGCGTCACAACTGGCTGCCGGTAAAGCCACCGAACTGTTATCAGAATGGGGATATCAAGCCGATTTACTGCCAGCCATTGCCCATGCCATTGAAGCACACAGCTATTCTGCCAACATTCCCTGTCAAACCCTGGAAGCTCAGATCGTACAGGATGCAGACCGGATGGATGCCTTGGGTGCCATTGGCATCGCCCGGACTTTATTGGTGGGTGCCAGTTTTGGAAATCCTTTAACGTTTCATGAAGACCCGTTTTGTTATCATAGAACACCTGATGACAAAGCGGCCATCATTGATCACTTTTATACCAAATTATTGAAACTCAAGGACAGCTTTCACACCAGAGCTGCTTTGCAGGAAGCCAGCAAACGTCATCAGTTTATGCAACAATATTTATCTCAACTGGAAGACGAACTGACCTGACCATGACACAAACCCACTTCACACATATACGCTGGCAATTGACCCTACTGGTGGTTTTGGGTTTGATGATGCTGAGTCTGGCGGCCACTGCGAGTGTTCAGCAACAAAGACAGCTGTTCGGCAAACTGTACAGCCAGGCCTTGGCCGGCAACACCCAACAGGTACAACAGGACCGCAGTGCTTTGAAAGGTTATGCGTTGTCTCATTATCTTGATTACGCATTGTTGCGCAGCCAAATGAATCAATTGCCAGAACAAGGAGTGGCTGATTTCAAAAAGCAACACCCCGACAGTCCGTTGAACCGCAAGCTGAAAAGTCACCTGCTCAATGCCATGGGTCAGCAAAGTGCCTGGACTGCTTACCTCAGACACCACCATGGGCTGGATTCAGGTAAGAAACAGTGCTGGTACTTGCGCGCCCGCATTGAAACCGGCCAGACCAGTGGCCTGGGCCCACTCATACAACACATGTGGCTCAACGGCTTATCGGCACCAGATGCCTGTGATGACGTATTTAACTGGTGGCACAAGCAAGGTCAGCTGACCACAGAAATGGTCATCAAGCGGATCAAACTGGCATTTGAAAGCCACAATGCTTCACTGATTCATCATTTAAAAACCCGGCTGAAATCAACCCCGGTTTGGGTTAAACAAGCCATTGAACTGATTGAACAACCCGAACAGGCTCTGCGACAATCGGTCAACTGGGCACCCAACCCCGAATTACCCTGGATGATTCACAAGTCAAGTCAATGGCTGGCCAAAAAACAACCTGCTACTTTGCATAAATTCTGGGATCAGATCAAAACGGCCCACCAACTGAACACCACTCAAGTACTCCAGGTTGAACGCACCATGGCGCTGTTTGCTGCCACAGATTATGAGCCCTTTTCGATTGATGCCATGAAACAATTGCCTGATGACCTCAGGGATGATCAAATCAAAGCCTGGATGGTCAGGTATCATCTGTATCATGAAGATTGGCCGGCCGTTCTTGATGCCCTGTTGCACATGCCAAAGCGCCAGCTTGACCAGGCCCGCTGGCAATACTGGCTGGGTCGCGCCCAGGCCAAAACAGGACAGGTAAATACCGCCAAAAACACCTTCAGCAAACTCAGCAGACAAACCAATTACTATGGTTTTCTGGCTGCCGATCACATGCGTTTACCTTATCAGCTTTGTCAGCAGTCGATTCCAGTCAACAACCCGAACTACACTCCTTCGCCCGGTATCGTTCGAGCCATCGAGCTGCACCATGTGGGTCTGTTGTCCATGGCCAGAAGTGAATGGAATCTTGCTTACCGAGGTCTGGGCAAAGCTGACAAACAGGCTTTGGCACACGTGGTCACCCAGGAAGGCTGGTACGCCAAGTCTATTGCCATCATGGCTGACCTGGGTGCCTGGGACAATTATCAGCTGCGCTATCCGATTGCCCATGAAACCCTGATAAAACAACACGCCAATGGCACCGCTCCATTGCCACAGTGGGTGATGGCCATCATCAAACAGGAAAGTGCCTGGACCAAAGATGCGGTGTCCCATGCCAATGCCCATGGATTGATGCAGTTATTGCCATCAACCGCCAAACAATTGGGGCAACAGCTGGGCATACAGATTCAACAAAACAACCAACTGCATCAACCACCTCTTAATATTCAGCTGGGCGTACAGTATCAAAAAAACCTGTTTAAACAGTTCAATCATCCATTGCTGGTGGCTGCTGCCTATAATGCCGGTGAGCGCAAGTCGAAAGATTGGAGCCTGGATTTCCCCCATGCCCCAGACATCTGGTTGGAAACCATTCCCTACAGAGAAACCCGTGGGTACATCACCAAAATCCTGTCCAATGTCACGATCTACGACTGGTTGATACATGCCCAACCCAAACGCATGAGCTACTGGATGCCCACTTTACCAATCAATCAAAGCAACAGCCGGGCCTGGCCAAACCCCGTCATCAGCCAACAAAAAGCGCCGATACAGTGTGCTCCATGAGCCTGGATGAACATGACATTTATCTGGTGGGCGGAGCCGTCAGGGATCAATTACTGGGCCTGCCCGTCAAAGACCGGGATTATGTGGTGGTCGGGGCCACTCCAGAGGAAATGGCAGAGGCTGGTTTCCTGCCAGTAGGTAAGGATTTTCCGGTGTTTTTACACCCTGAAAGCAAAGATGAATACGCCCTGGCAAGAACCGAACGCAAAACCGCCAAAGGCTATCATGGCTTTGCCTTTAACACCTCTGCCGAGGTTACCCTGGAAGATGACCTGGCACGTCGTGATTTGACCATCAACGCGATGGCCATGACCGCAGATGGGCAACTGGTTGATCCCTACGGTGGACAGCAGGACATTGAAAATAAACAACTCAGACACGTTTCACCAGCATTCGCCGAGGACCCGGTAAGGGTTTTGCGGGTGGCACGGTTCATGAGTCGCCTCGCACACCTTGGATTTTCGGTGCACCCTGACACCCTGCAACTGATGCGACAACTGGTCAATGACGGTGAAATCGAAGCACTGGTTGCAGAACGCGTCTGGCAGGAAATCAAAAGCAGTCTGAATCAGGAAACCCCTTCGGCATTTTTTGAAACCCTGCGCGCCTGCGGTGCCCTTCGCATCATCCTCCCTGAGATTGATTGCCTGTACGGTATTCCGCAAACCAAAATGTGGCACCCTGAAGTGGACACCGGTATTCATGCCATGCTGGCCATTGATCAGGCCAAAAACCTGGATAATGATGTGGCTTTTGCAGTGATGGTCCATGATTTGGGCAAAGGCATCACCCCGCAAGAGGTGTTACCCAGTCATCGTGGTCATGAAGCCGCAGGCGTCCCACTGGTGAAGGCAGTCTGCCGGCGCTTCAAAGTGCCGAATCATTATAAAAAGCTTGCTGTGCTGGTGTGCCGATGGCATTTGCTGGCCCACACTGTGATGGAACTCAAACCAGAAACCGTCGAAAAATTATTTGCCAGACTTGATGGTTACCGTCAACCCAAACTGGTAGAAAAGTTTATTCAGGCCTGTCAGGCTGATGCCACCGGCCGCTGGGGCGAAGCATTCAAACGCTACCCTCAGGCCAACTACCTTCGCAACTTATTCAAAGCTGCCCGCAATGTAGATAAACAACCG
Source organism: Marinicella sediminis (assembly GCF_002000055.1). Taxonomy (GTDB): domain Bacteria; phylum Pseudomonadota; class Gammaproteobacteria; order Xanthomonadales; family Marinicellaceae; genus Marinicella; species Marinicella sediminis. The sequence continues at coordinate 77,978 of NZ_MVBD01000007.1, forward strand.
TTATTTGCAGCTGGCCTGCAAGGCCGCGAGTTGGGCGATGCGATTAGACAATTGCGGGTCACTGCCATACAATCTAAGAAACAACAACTCATCACATCCACATCATGAAAAGACTCACTACCTTATTCGGCGTTATGTTATTCTGCGCCCCGGCTTTCGCGGAACCCCTTGATTATTACCTGCCCAAAGGCGGCATGTACGATGCCAGCATTCCTTCACCGGAAACTGTGCTGGGACAACCTTTGGGTGAACGCCACCTGCGTCATGACCAGATCATTTCTTATTTGAGCATCCTGGCCTCATCAAGACCGGAAGCCAGGCTGATTGATTATGGCCGCACCAATGAAGGTCGCCGGTTGGTTTTGCTGGCCATCAGTAATGCCAGCAATATAGAACAGCTTGAAGCCACCAAATCCAACCCCAATGTGCTGAAAATCTGGAATGGTTTCAGTGTTCATGGCAATGAATCCAGTGGCTCCAATGCGGCTGTATTGTACGCCTGGTACCTGCTGGCCACCAACAACCCAACCATCAAAGCTGCCCTTAAGGACACAGTGGTGCTGATTGATCCAAGCTTTAATCCGGATGGCCTGTCGCGGTTCACCACTTATGTGAACAACCACCGGTCACTGACCACTGTCAGTGATCCCAATGACATGTCACACAATGAGATCTGGCCCGGGGGACGCACCAACCACTATTGGTTTGACCTCAACCGTGACTGGTTGCTGTTGACCCAAACCGAATCCAAAGCCCGCATCAAACAGTTTCAGCAATGGCAACCACACATCCTCACCGATCATCATGAAATGGGATCAGCTGCCAGTTTTTTCTTTCAGCCCGGCGTACCAAGTCGCACCAATCCACTGATCAGTGACACCAATGTAAAACTGACCGAAGAACTGGCCACTTACCACGCCAAAGCACTCGATCAGGTGGCTCAGCCATACTACAGCAAAGAAAGCTTTGATGACTTTTATCCCGGCAAAGGCTCCACTTATCCAGACCTGCAAGGCAGCGTGGGCATCCTCTTTGAACAAGCCCGTGCCATGGGTGGCGTGATTGATACCCGCAATGGTCAACGGAGCCTGGCTGCCGGCATCCGCAACCAATTTCTGACCGCCATATCGACTTTGCAAGGTGGTCACGAAAACCGCCAGGGATTCATTGAATACAAAAAGAACTTTTTCAAAAATGCCATTGAACAAGCTGCTAAATTGTCGGTCAATGGCTATTTGCTGGATGTCTCTGATAACCTCAGCCGGGGAGTCATGCTGCAACAATTCCTGACCAGCCACGGCATCAGGTTTTCCACATTGGCCGATGACAAGTCCATTAATGGTCATGACTACCCGGCCGGCCAATCGATCTATATCAGCCTTAATCAGCCTCAAACCACATTGATTCAATCACTGTTCAGTACCGGCACCAGTTTCAATGACAACACCTTCTACGATGTCTCAGCCTGGCACCTGGGGATGGCCTGGGGGCTGCCCTGGAGCGAGGTTAAAAACAACCTCAGAACAAACCAACAACCCATCGTTGATAAACCACAGAACACCTATCAAAAAAATGCGGTGGCTTATGTTTTCGACTGGCACAGCGGGCAAGCTCCTGCGGCGTTACAATACCTCAGCCAGCAATCAACCGAAGTGATGATCAGCGGCAAACCCCTAAACATAGACGGCCATCAATTACCAGCCGGCAGCTTTGTGCTTCCGGTGAATGCCGAAACCAATGAAGATCAGTTATTTGCCACCCTGAGCACCATCAGCGATGCGTTTAAGGTCAAATGGTATCCACTGACTACAGCCCTGGCTGACAGTGGTGTCGACCTGGGCTCTCCGGTGGTACAAAAACTGAAAAAACCTAAAGTCATGATGCTGGTTGGCGATGGCGTTGATGCCTATCAGGCGGGTTCTTTATGGCATCTTTTTGATACCAGGGTATACCTGCCGCTCACCAAAGTCAGACTGTCTGATTTGTCTTCTGTCAAACTCCACCAATACACACACATCATCATGCCTGATGGCAACTATCAACAACGTGTGAATGAAAAAATGAATGAAAAGCTGATTCAATGGATGCGTCAGGGCGGTCATTTAATCGCCATACAAAGGGCAGCCAACTGGGCAGACAAGAACCTGAAAAAACCAATCAAAGAGAAACAGGAACAAGCTTCAGAACAAGGTAAAAAAGAAGCCGTCACGGATCAACAGGAAGACCAACCTGGCTGGAAGGCCTATGCCGATTATGACCAGGATGCTGCTGAAAAAGTATTGGGTGGTGCCATTGTTGAGGCCCGGGCAGACCTGAGTCACCCGCTGTCCTTCGGCACACATTTACCTACCCAGTATGCACTGATGAAAGGTCGCGCGGTCTTGCAGCCCACCGACAACCTGTATGACACTCCTTTGCAGGTGACCGACCAGGTACGTGCCGCCGGTTTTGTTTCTGATCACTGGCATAAGAAACTGCAATCCGCTCCATTGGTTATCGCTGAACGGAACGGCGAAGGCTCACTGATTAAATTTGGCTTTAACCCAAATTTTCGCGCTTTTTGGCACGGCACCCAAAGGTGGATCATCAATGCCATTTTTATGGCTGATCTGATCAGACGCACCAATTGATAACATGGCCGACAGTCTCATCAAGCCAAACCCCAAGATGAGGATCAAGACATTGCGGATGAATAAATAAAAAAAATCCCACGCCCAAAGGGTGTGGGATTAAGAGGTATAAACCGAATGTTTGAGAAATCGGTTTTAGGGCACATTTGTTATGTTAAACAATAACATACGCCTTCTTCTTAATGCAAGAAATAAACTAAGTTTTTTTAGTTTTATTTTAAGAAAACTCTTTATGTTATTGATATATATGGATTATTAGTGTTTTGCAAGCACAATGCCCGCTGATGCGACTTGCTGTCCGGTCATTCAGCACCTGATCACCCATATGAAAGGACTTTATTTGGCCAACCCAATGAACCATGAACTCAATTCAAAACCAACTGAAAAAAACCCTCAGGCAGAGTCAATTCAACACCAGTAACGGCCAATACGTCGTTGCTCAGGTCACCATTGTGGTACCGGTGTATAATGGCTTTGATGCATTGAAACAATGCTGTCTTGCATTATTGGAAAACACCCCACATGTGCACCCTGTGTGCTTTCTGAATGATGCCAGTACCGATGAACGGGTGAAACCTTACCTCGATCAACTGACCGACAAGTGGCCTCACCTGACCGTGATACACCGCCCGCAGAACCAGGGTTATCTGCACAACATCAATCAGCACATGAATGACTCACCTGGGAATCTACTGCTGCTCAATGCCGACACCCGGGTGACATCGGGATGGTTGGACGAACTGCTGGAAATAGCCAGTGACTCCAGGGTGGGCGCGGTCTGCCCTTTGTCTGACAACGCCACGTTGCTTTCCTTGCAAAACCACCATCCCAAAATGGACTTATCGGTTTTCTCGGGCCGATGGTACCCATTACCCACCGCTGTGGGGTTTTGCCTGCTGCTCAAACAACAGGTACTGGAGGAGTTGGGTGGATTTGACCCCTATTACCACCCTGGTTATGGTGAAGAATGTGATTACAGTATGCGGATTCGTCAACTCGGGCTCCAGGTGGCCAGCGCACCTGCTGCCTTTGTGTATCATCAGGGTTCAGCCAGTTTTTCCTGTCAGGCATCCACACTGCAGTCCAGACATCAACTGCTGCTGGACTTGAGGTGGCCTGATTACCAGGCTGAAGTGGCCCGTTTCATGGCTTTTAACCCGGCCAGTCTGATTGATGCCTATCTACACAATCATCGTCACCCAGGTAAGCACCTGCTGCACGTGGTACACGGTTTGGAAAACAAAGGCGGGGTAGAACAATTCACCCGCCAGTTGTTACTCAGAATGGATGACAGCTTGATACACTCCGTACTGGTGCCCTACCAGTTGAGCGACGCTCTGCAACAACAATTTGCCCAAAAGCGGATTCATGTCATTGTCCACCCCATGCCGAAAAGCCTGGCCAATCATGTGGTTTTTAATTTTCCGGCTGATCCCTGGCATGACTTGCACGACCAACGGTTCGTCCAACTGATAGCCGCGGGTGGTTATGCCGGTGTTCACTTTCATTCTTTGGTTGGTGTGGGCACCATGTTGTGGCCTCTGCTGTGCCATCAGCTCGATATCCCCTATTGGTTTTTCTTTCATGACCACACCGGCCTGTGCCAGATTTTCAGTCTCAGTAACACCGTTGATGGACAGGAAGTCTATTGTGGAAAAACACATTGGCAACCCGATGTTTTGGACTGTAAACGATGCATCAGGCAAAAAACCCAGAAAGCCGCTCTCGACACAGAAGACTTTATGGCCCTCAGAGAACGGCTTTACCAACGAATTGTTGAGGGTGCCAAAAAGCTGTATTTTCCCAGTGTATACCTGCTGAACAGCTATCTGAAAAAATACCCAGCCATCAAAAACCGGTCACAAGTGCTGGATCCTTGTTTCTACCCCAACCATTCACAGCCACTCAGAGCAATCACTCAACACCCGGTGAAGCTGGCTTTTTTGGGCCAGTTTGGCTCTTTAAAAGGTGCCGGGACATTCCTGCAGCTGTGCCAATTGATGGGTTCAAGGGACTTCGAATGGCATGTCATTGGAGGCATTGATCCGAGGTATAAACAAGCCTTGAAAACTTTGAACATTCGATGTCATGGCTCCTATGAGACCTCTCAATTGGGTGAATTGCTGAGCTCCATTGATCTGGTGATTTTCACCGGCCAGATCCCTGAAACTTATGGCATCACACTCACTGAAGCCATGTTGCATGGTACACCGGTCATCGCCCCGGATGTGGGGGCTTTGGGGCAGCGAGTCAATCCGGGCGTGCACGGCCTGTTGTATCCGCCTGGTGATCTGCATGCCCTGCAAAACACCATCGGCAAATGGGTCAACGAAAACCTCCCAGATCATGCTGACCGAACCATTGAGTACCGGGACAGCCAACCAGACAAGGTGGCAGTGATCACCGCCAATTACCATAAACACACCCCTGATAAAACCACCCACAATGGTCAAACACTCTCCGCAACAGACCGTGGCTATTGCCTGAAGCCACCGGCCAACAGCGCGTATCAACAGATGTCTGAGTGGTTGAATGCACCACGTACACTGGAAGCCGCTGCCGATTGGCAGGATGCCCCAGAGGGTTTACGCTGCCTGATCCTTGGCTCTGACTCAACAGCCCGTCAACAGACCAGACAATGGTTATCCAATCAACTCAAATCACCTGAATTCATCCAACCCGCTCACGTGGATTCGCTGGACGCACAATCCCCTGTCCTGGTCATTGAAAGTGGTCACAAAACCAATGAGAATTTGGGCAACTGGGTCAGTTGTTTTGCCCGACAATCCAGCCTGTTAAGTACTGCAGATTTTGCCCTGTTCGATCAACAAGAACAGTTCTACGCTCCACAGTTTGCCGGTTTATATTCATGGCAAAATCACCTGACCAGATACGAGGCCATTGGCTGTATACTGGCACGGGGCAGCGCTCTGAAGACCTGCCTCAGCCAATCACCCAAACAGACTGACTGGAGTGTGGCAGACTGTCTGCGATTGACTCATCAGCAACAGCCCGGTCGCATCAGTCACTTTCCATATTACAGTTATGCCATGCCAGACACCTGGTGGGTTAACAACTGGAAAACCCGATCAGCACAGGAATCTAACCAGTCTGTAAGCTTGTCTCATTGGCGCAAAGTCTATCTACAAAGAAAACTGAAATTACGGGTGGTCACTGAGTGCCATCGTGATCCTCAGCAAACCAAGCTGTGGCTTGATCACCTGCGACAACAAACCCTGCTGGCGCAACCGTGGTGCGAGCTCATCAGTTTGAACGCCCTTGCGGAAAATCCGTACAACCCGGCAGCAGAAGACTCCGGTTATACCCACGTGATGTACCTCAGAGACAACGTCCGTTGCCGGCACCCGGATTGTCTTGAAAAATTGTTGATCAGTTTGCTTAATACCGAACTGGATGTGGTGTCAATGGCATTGGCCAAAGACCGTCATGGTGACTACCTGATTGCCAACAAGCAAGGTGGCGCACCTTATTTTGTCAGTCCCGGACAAATCAGAGACCGGCGTTTTGACAAGCCATTTCAAGCCTGGGAACACGAACTGATAGATGATGATTGTGTGGTGTATAAGCTGCAAGCCTGGCAGCAAATCAGGCCCCTATTGAACAGCAAAGAAATGCACTACAACGCATTGCGCTGCTCATTGGCTTTGCAGCAAGGGCAAATGAAGGCAGGCGTTATTGAAATCAAAGGACTTTACAAACAGGGCACTCCCGCACTGGATTTATCAGCCCCCATCAGTTCATTGGGCCAACAAAGACAAACTTTGACTGAGCTGAACCAACACCGTCTGCCACTCAGCCATTATCCTGCCGCATTCAGTACCCGTCGACTGGCTGAACCTGATCATCTGATCACCTCATTCAAAACACCAAAAAACCTGCCCAGGGTAGTGGCTTTTGCCCATGACCACTGGGCCAGCGGTTTTTACCGGGTCACCGCTCCACTGACTGCATTGGCTGCCGCCAACCACATCAGTGTGCACTTTCTGCCGATTGCCAGTCAGCAACATCTGCCCACCCCTTATGAATTACACCGGTTACAGCCTGACGTTCTGTATATTCAGCACTATTATTCTGATGCCCGGCTGGCCGCACTGAAACAATTCAAAAAGCAACTGAACATCAGGGTGGTACTGGACATCGATGACTTAATGACCGACATACCCGATTACAACCCCTTTGCCGAACAATCACCGGATGACATGGCTGAACGCCTGAGACAGGCCTTTTCTCTGGCTGACTTGGTGGTGACAAGCACCCGGTTTCTGGCCAATGAATATGCCCATTTACATCACGACATCAGGGTCATTGCCAATCGCTTGTCAAAAAACATCTGGCCCATGGGCCCAAAATACAGCCATAACCCGAAACCCCGTATTGGGTGGGCTGGTGCCGGTCAACATGAGGCTGACCTGCAGTGGCTGGTGCCTGTAATTGAACAAACCAGGGATGTTTGTCAGTGGGTGTTTTTTGGTGACCAGCCAAAGGGACTGACTGATACTGACATTGAATTTCATCCTCCTGTGCCTTTGGCCGAATACCCTGAACAACTACAACAATTACAACTGGACATGGCCATTGCTCCATTGGTTGACAACCCCTTTAACCAGGCCAAGAGTCAGTTGAAACTGATTGAATACGGCGCCCTGGGTTTACCTGTTGTGGCTTCAGATCTGGTCGCTTATCAACATTCTCCTGCTGTCTGCCTACCCAATGAACCGACACTCTGGAGCAAACAAATCGTTGAGTGGGCAAATCACCAGGAAGCCCGCCAGAAGGCTGGTATGAACATGAAAACATGGGTGGATGAACACTTCTGGCTGGAAGACCACTTGACCGAATGGCTGGCTGCTCTTGGTTTTTAAGGTTTTATTACAGACCCAGACGGGCTTGTAACTGATGAATCAACAGGGTTTGTTTTTTGAGCTGCAACTCCAGCGCAGCGACCCGTTGATCTGTGGCTATCAGGGTTTTGATCTGCTGTTCATAATGATTGAACAAGTGATTATCAGCCTCATTAAACACGCTGTTTGGAGTTGATTGTTCAAAGGCCCGCAGTGATTCAGCAGCATCGCTGGCCACGGCGATCAGGTAAGTCGGAGCCCCTGTTTGGCTGATCAGTGACTGTTCATGACCTTGCGCAGCATGGATCAATTGAGCATCTGTGGTCTCGTCATCCAAACGCATCAATGTCGAATTGGTGGTCAGTTGCTGCCCATAAAAAAGGCTGTGTGCGAAATGTTGTTGAATGAAATTTTTGAATTCTTTCGCTTCCAGCTCCCTCACATGGAACTCATTATGTGCCTCGTGTCCTGAATAAACTGCTTTGTCAGGTGTGGACATCACCAGCACGCCATCTGTTTTTAACAGGCGCTTGAATTCAACCAACAGGTTTTCATGGTCAGTCAGGTGTTCCAGGGTTTCAAATGACACCAGAACATCCATTGATGCTGATGACAAACCTGTGTTGAGGATATCCCCCGCGATAAGTCTCAGGTTTGCTCTGCCGTGGTATTTGGCCCGGGCTTGCGCCACCACAGCCGCGTCCATATCCATCCCGGTGACCTCGCTGGCCACCGCCGCCATCAAAGCGCTGCCATAGCCCTCCCCACAAGCCAGATCTGCCACCACTTTGTCTTTGATGAATTGGCACACCCAATGATAGCGATGCCAGTGCTCGTACCAGGCATGGTATGGGTTGGTGGCATCATAACGTTCCACAGTTGGGAAGGATCAATCAGAACCCGCCGCTGGGGGGACGGTCAAAGCCATCGGCAAAAATCAGGTTTGGCAAGTCACCAAAGGCTTCCACATCAGTAGAATCAAAGCCTGCGGTGCTCGGATCATCGGACAGAAAGAAGCTACCTGAAGGACCATAAATCTCGGCCTGATTAGAGATGATGTTCAGGCCCGGATCCAATTCCGTGACAGTCACATCAAATTCAACAAAGGCAAACCACTCTGGAGCAATGCTGCCCAGGTTGACGTACACAAAGTCCTGGCTGTCACCTGCCATGTTGCCATTGATCACAAGTCCCTGGGTCACACCAACTGTACCGAGGTTTAATTCCAGCTCAGAGGGCAATACATCCAGCACGAACATGCCGGATACACTGGAGGTCTCGTTGTTGATGACTTCGACAGTGTAATGCAATTCATCACCCAGGGTGATGTCGCCACTGTTGTCATTGTCGGCCGAGAGAAACACCGATTTATTTGCCGTGATATCGACAAATCCTGAACCTCGAAAATGGCTGTCATTGGCATAGACCCATTCAGCACTGTTCTGCATAATGGGCGCCGGGCTGTTGTCGTCGGCCTGGGTTTGTCCCGCTGGGATGGTCAATGTCATTGCACTGACCGTTGTAATGATTTTTTTCATATCAATCAATCCTTTTGTTGATGAACACCTGCATCAGAACAATGCCCGTTTGGGCTCCGGTCTGATGCCTTGGTTGTGTCATTATAACCAAGTTCTGAAAAATTGACCACGATTTTGTACCTGATTGAGCACCACAACCATTCAAGCCTGGCTGAATGACTGAGGTTTTAAGGGGTATTGGACTGAAAAACAGCGGATTCAATAGCCTGCGGCCTGACCATCCTTGCGGGATTCTGATGCCCCCCAATAAACCCCGTTGGGGGCTTTCATGATGGCCTGATACCCGCCATAAGGTCCATTGGCAAATTGTATCTTGTGCCCCATCCGCATCAGTGACCTGATCGTTTCATAAGGAAAGCCGGTTTCCAGATTAAGGATTCCGCCATCGGTCATTATTTCATCGGTTGGCTCCGATGAACCAGTGTGGTGGATGCGGGGTGCATCACCAGCAGCCTGTACATCCATACCAAAATCAACCATATTGATGACAATCTGAGCATGACCCTGTGGTTGCATGGCACCACCCATCAAACCAAAACTCATGAATGGCTCGCCTTGTTTGGTTATGAACGCAGGAATGATGGTGTGAAACGGCCTCTTGCCACCTTCAAACACATTGAAATGACCCGCTTCCAGGGAGAACATTTCACCGCGGTCCTGCAGGATAAAACCCAACCCTGGCGGCGTCATACCAGAGCCCATGCCGCGGTAATTACTTTGAATCAATGAGACCATGTTGCCGGCCGCATCTGCGGTGGTCAGGTAAATGGTGTCACCATGACTGAGTGCCGGATTCCCGGCCGGATAGTGTTTGCCGGCTTTCTTCAGATCAATCAACTTAGCCCGTGACCTGGCATAAGGTTTGGCTATCAGATCAGCAACGGGAATGTCGTTGAATGCCGGATCTGCATAGTATTTAGCACGGTCTTCGAATACCAGCTTTTTGGCTTCAGTGAACAGGTGGACATATTCGGCAGAGTCGTGTTGCATGCCGCTCAGGTCAAACTGTTCCATGATGTTGAGTATCTGCAGCGCAGCGATGCCCTGGCCATTGGGAGGTAACTCCCAAACATCATAGCCACGGTAATTGGTGCTCACCGGCTCCACCCACTCACCACGATGGGTGGCAAGGTCTTCATAACTCAAAAAACCACCATTGGCCTGCATATATTCTGCAATGGTGCGGGCCATTTTCCCGGTATAAAATGCATCTCTGCCACCTTTTACCAACTTTTTCAGGGTCTTCGCAAGATGGGGGTTTCTCCATATCTCACCCTCTTTTGGGGCCTGTCCATTGAGGGTAAATTGCTCAGTAAATCCAGGCCATTGGCTGAGAATAGGTACTGACCGGTTCCAGTAATAAGCAATCAATTGGGATACAGGGAAGCCTTGTTCAGCATAGTCAATGGTTGGCTGCAGCACAGCTTTCATTGGTAGCTGGCCAAACCGGTCATGCAACATGAACCAACCATCAACCGTACCAGGTACCGATACCGGTAAGGGACCATGGGAAGGGATTTTTTCGTATCCATTATCCAGGAACCACTGCCTGCTCAGGGATTTGGGCGATCGGCCTGAGCCATTCAGGCCATACAGCTTTTGGCTCCTGGCATCCCAGACAATGGCAAATAGATCACCGCCTATACCATTTCCGGTGGGCTCCACAAGTCCGAGCATGGCATTGGCGGCAATCGCCGCATCCACGGCGTTGCCCCCTTTTTTCATCACATCCAGGGCCACTTGGGTGGCCAAAGGCTGTGAGGTGGCGGCCATGGCCTGAGTGGCCAAAACCGGTGAACGGGTAGCAAAATCGCGACCAGTGACCCGATCAGCGGCCAGCGCCGTACAAGTCATCATCAATAAAAACAAGATTTGTGAGGTATTTTTAATCATTTCGTTAACTTTTGTGTTGCTGGTTCGTAATGATTATAATCGATCTTTTTTAGGCGGACGTGAATATGGCGGAGCAAAATTACAGCAAGAACGGCTTACTGGACTTTCTCAAAGAGGCTGCTGTAACCGGCATCATGAACCCAGGGGTGGCCCGCAGCCGAAAAACCGCCGCAGAAAAACTGTTGGATCACGTCACTGCTGAAGAACGCATCAACCTGCGGATGCTGGATGTTGATGAATTGTGCTCACGCATACACAAAATGGAAGACAGTTCAATTCGCGAAGAAGCCATGAATCTTTACAACTCACGGCTCAAATCTGCCCTTGCTGACTACTTTGACTGGCTGAATAACCCCGAAGCTTTCACCTCAACAGGTTCCAATATGGCTCCTGTCAAACAAGTTCAAAAAAGAGATTTGGAAGAACAAAAAGCCCTTGAATCGATTGCCCTGCACCATGCCGGTACTCAGGACGACATCATTCCGATTCCATTGCGTGAAGACTTGATTGTCTATCTGCAAGGCTTGCCGTTGAACCTGACTGGTGCTGAGGCCAAAAAAATTGTCAAAGTGGTCAAAGCCTATGTTCAGGGAGCCGATGATGAATAAATACCTGATGTATGCACCAATGGCTGTCTTCGGACTGGCCGCTTTTTTCTTGTTTCAGTATTTCATGGCGCAAAACACCGAATTTGCTTTTCGTGACAATTTGGTACCGGAGCTGATTGGGTTTTGTCTGGAGGGATTTTTCTGGATTGGGCTGTTATCTTATTTTCAAAAAAGCCGTGAAATGCAGCGCAAGAATGAGTTGTGGTTGTCCTTACGGGGTTCTTTGCGCAGCTTTTTATCTTATCTGGATATTGGCTTTCTCGACAAACACGCCGAACCGATGCCTTCAGTGGCCTTAGAAAAAGACCCCCATGTTATTCGCCGTTTCATTGAGCAGGTAGAATCACAGCAACTGGATTTGGAGAGCATGGTTTGTCTGAAACAAACCTGTATTCACTCACTGGCGCTGGTCAGGGATTTGGTCCCGGTGGCTGCTCAGCTGAGTGCCGGCCACATGCGCTGGTGGATTGCCATCACCGATTCCATGCGTCAACTGGCCGACGCGAATAACCGCGAAAACATTGAAAAAAGCACCCTGTTACTGCTCAGAAATATCGAGGAATTTGATGCTTTGGAGTATTGATCAAAATCGCCCATGAAGCACAACGGTTCAGCCACTTATCAGCGTTTTCCTATGCTCGATGGGCTCACCGCATTGCAGGCTGAACAGTACCAGAACAGTTTTGCACCTCACAGTCATGAAACATTTCAGATCACTTTGAATGAGTCGGGACTGTTTAAAAACCAAATCAATGGCCATTGTCTGTGCGCTTGGCCGGATGCCCTGATCATTACCCACCCCGATGAGATCCATACCACCATTTGTGATCAGCCAATGGGTCACAGTTTTTTCACCCTGTATGTCTCTCCTGATTTATTCAGTCACCGCAACAACGGAATCGCCCCACGCTTTGCCCATGTGCTGCACAACACCGGGGCAAGCTCACTCTTGCAAGAAATCAAACATCACAGTCAAACAGGCCGCTCCATCAGCGCTCACCAAATCATTAAGCTGCTGGATCAATTACTCACCGAACAGCTGCATGAACCTGTCCGGGTAGCTGATCACTCCTGGCTAACGGACCACTTGCAAGAAACCATTGATCAGCCATTCAAGCTTGCAGAAACCGCCAGACAAACCGGGATCAGTTCCTTTAAACTGATTCGCTTGTGTAAAGCAGAAACCGGCATGACACCATTGCAGTTTGTCATCAATCAGCGCATCCTCAGCAGCCAGCAATTGTTGCGTCAGGGTGTTCCAATCACTGACGTGGCCCTGCAATGCGGCTTTTACGATGCCGCTCATTTTCACCGCCATTTTAAAAAACTCACCGGTCTCACTCCGGCCAGCTTCCGCAAACCCTGGCTCAGCTGAACTGCAATTTCATACAAGACAGTTGTTGATGAGCTGTTTATGATGGGATTTTCACTGGAGTACCTGTAATGAAAAACCCATTCACTTTGCTGTCTATATTGCTCATCAACATGCAAACAGCACAGGCCAATCATCAGGCAGCAGTTAACCACGTCCTGGCACAAATACAAAGCCATCATGCCTATCTGGATGAACAAGGCATCGATATGGCATGTCTGTCCAGGGTTTACCGCCAAACCGGACACCTTGAGACAAGCGGGCAATTGATGACTCACCTGGAACAACTGATGCTGGAATTTGCAGACAACCACATGCACCTGCAAGCCAACACCCGTGATTCTTACCGCCTTTACGGCCCTATTGTGGTGAGCAAAAACAACGGTGGTGAATTCCTGCTCAGTGACTACCATAAAAACCAATTGAGTCAGCCTGAAAGTCTCCCCGTCGGAGCCCGGTTAGTGAGCATCAATGAGCAGTCACCTGAAGCCGTGATCGAAGCCTTCCCCACCCGTTGTCTGGATAAAACCAAACGCAAACATCAGGAATGGATCATCAACAAAACACTCGCCGGTATTTACCACCAACCCAGAAAGGTGGTTTTTGCCACAACAAACAAGCTACTCCGTTTTGACCTGAACCAATTCAAAACCGCTGACCAACCTGATTTACTGACCAGCCGTACGGAACAGAACCTGGGCATCATCACAGTGAACAACTCCCTCGGCAACAACCAACTGATCAGCGCGTTTGACCAGGCCATTGATGAACTGCAACACACCCGGGGAATGGTGCTTGATTTACGCAACACCATTGGCGGTGGCGACAGTTACATCGCCCGGGCCATCATGAGCCGTCTGATCAGCCAGACACAACCGTATCAAGTACACCGCTTCATTGAACAATACGATGAGCAGCCCGGAATTCCACGCCGCTGGATTGAGCAGGTTGAACCCAGAGGCAGGCACTATGACAAACCCATGGTGGTGCTGGTCAATCACTGGACCGGCAGCATGGGAGAAGGGCTGGCCATCGGGCTTCAGGGGATGGGCAGGGCCACTGTGGCAGGAACCAAAATGGCTGGATTACTGGGCGCAGTTCAAGGCTTTGACATCACTCACCTCAGTTACGGTTTTCAAATGCCTGTTGAACAATTGCGGCGCGTTGATGGCACACCAAGGGAACAGGTCAAGCCCGATTTGACGGTGCTACCCGATGAATCTGCAGAAGACAATGTGCTGGCCGCAGCGATCAAATATTTGCTGAAGGCACTTTGAACAAGAGTACCGGCAGTTCCCGCCCTGGTATGCTGCCAGATGGTCTGCTACCCACCCGAACGCATCCCTCATTGAGGTAAAAACCCTCGGCATACGGATCCGCTTGAATGACCACTTCACTCACCCCCAGTGTTACACAAAGCCGGGCCAAATGCTGAAACAGTTGCCGGCCAATGCCCTGTCCCATATGAGCGGGTTCAACAAACATGGCTTCCAATTCATAGCGCTGATCAACCAACCTGATCAGCTGATAAAAACCCAGCAGCTGATCACCTTCAGTGGCCACAAAAGTGGGATGGTTCAGGCAATCTTCCGGATGGTAAGTGAGCTCATCTTTGACCTGTTGCAAAAAGGTCTGATCGTAGCCCCAATGGGCTTTCGAACGCATCGCCAGGTCGCTCAAAGCAAGTGCATGATGAGCCTGAGCAGATTGAATGTTCACAGCCCAGTGGGGGCCAGAAACCAGCCCCTTTTTAAAGTTAAATCACAACACTGCATCAGTGATGAATGTGGGCACCATTCACCAGCCAAGCTTTGTTGACTGGCGGAGTAGCCAGGCCCAAACCATTCTTCTCGTCCCAGGTGGCCCGGTCGAGCAACTGGATGGCCGCTTCATCGCCCAGTGCTTTATTGAGCCCAGATAATTGCTTGTCCAGCAGCGCCTGACCGGCATCCAGGGCCACGGAAACTTCCGCAATCAATTCTTCGGCTTGTTGGTATTGTGTCTGGCTGGGACGGCCCGAGTAGCCCACCACATTGCCAAAAAGCGTACCCAATTGCTCACGCAACTTTGATTCACCGGTGATCATGCCTTTTTTGGTGGCGGTGAACCGGGCATTCAGATCGTTGTACGCCTGTTCAAACTGTTCGGCCTTTTTCTCTGCTGAGCGACTCAGGTCAGACCGCTCATCCAGTTGAGTGACCACATCTTTGAGTTGGCTGAGCCTGAAAGTCAGGTCATTGATGGCATCATACAATTGCATGGACAGTTTCTGCTGGGCCAGGCGATCCTCTCTGCTGTGCTCAGAACGTGGGTCAGGCACCAATTCAACCGTTGAATAATAGGTCTTTTTACCTTTAATCAACTCCACTTTATAGGTACCCTCAGCCACCCTGGGGCCGACAAAACCCGGGACCAGAGAAGTCGAAGGTGGAAACTTAGGCGCTTTCAGCCGCATCGGCCAGTCCACCCGGTTGATCCCACGCCGTTTACCTGCAACCAATGTGGTGATGATTTCATCATTTTCATCGAGGATATTGATTTTCATGTCACCGAACATGTGACGTTTTTTAAGGTAATAAGAAATCACTGCCACCTCTGAAGGATTGTCACCAATGAAATCATCACCTCCGGAAAAGCTTTGCAATGCCGCACCTTCTACCATGACCGATGGTCTGGAAGGCAGCATCACCACATTTTCAGTCAGCTTTTCCCGGGTCAGTGCTCGCAGGGGAGAGATGTCATCGATGATATACACCCCACGGCCATGGGTCGCCAGGATGACATCATGCTCAGTGGGATGAATCACCAAATCATGAACCGCCACTTTGGGTAGATTCTCCTTGAATCTGGCCCAGTTTGCGCCACCATCCATGCTGATATACAAACCCATCTCGGTTCCCAAAAACAACAAGTCTGGGTTGACCCGATCTTGTTTCAACACCCAGGCATATCCCAAATCCTCAGCAGCCAGCCGTTGCCAGCTGTGGCCATAGTCGTCGGTGCGGTAAGTATGGGTTTTCATATCACCGCTGCGGTGACCATCAAAAGTAACAAAAGCTGTGCCGGCATTGTGAAAGCCCGCTGTGATGCGCGAAACCCACGTTCCTTTGGGCACCCCTTTGATGTTTTTACCCACATTTTGCCATTGATCACCACCATTTCTGCTGAGGTGAATCAAACCGTCATCAGAACCCACCCACAACAAATCTGGATCAAGTAATGATTCCGCAATGGTATAAATCGTGGCGTTGTTTTCTGCGGTTGAGTTGTCTATGGTCAGACCACCTGTGGTCGCCTGGCGCTGTCTCTTATCATCATCGGTGGTCAGATCAGGAGATATGGTTTGCCATGACTCACCCCGGTCTGTGGAACGATGCAGGTACTGTGACCCATAATAAATGGTGCCTGGTTTGGCTTCACTGACCAGCAATGGCGTGTTCCAGTTAAACCTCAGGTCTTCTTCCTCACCCTGCGCCACCGGCGGTATGTTTTTCAATTCACCAACAGTGCGGTTCAATCGCAGTAATTTGCCACCCTGGTATTCTGAATAGATGATGTTATGATCATGTTTGTCGACAAAAGCCCAGAAACCATCCCCCATACCAATGGAGTTCCAGTCTCCTGGTTTGATGCCACCTGGTGCCCGCGAAGGCCCTTCCCAGGAACCATTGTCCTGCAGACCCCCATACACATGATAAGGCCACTGATCGTCGTGTGATACATGATAAAACTGACTCACCGGTAGGGTGCCCACCATGCGCCAGTTTCCGCCTTTGTTGTAACTGATATACACGCCGCCATCGGTGCCCAAAACCAATTGATTGGGGTTGTCTTTGTTGATCCACAATGCGTGATGATCGGGGTGGACAGGGATGCTGAATCCACCTGAAAACATTGAGCTGAAGGTCTCACCACCATCGACACTGGTCACGGTGATGAAACTGGGTTTATACACCCGTTCAGGATCTGCCGGATCAACCTGCAATTCTCCAAAGTAGAAAGGCCGCATCTGGACCATGCCGGCATCAGACTTTCGCTGCCAGTTTTTACCCATGTCATCAGATCGGTACAAAGCGGTGTTTTCAGACTCCACCGTCGCATACACGGTGGTGCTTTGTGAATCGGCAATGGCCAGCGCAATGCGGCCTTTTTCCGACGCAGGCAAACCATTGGTCATTTCCTGCCAACTGTCACCTCCGTCAACCGAACGATACAAACCACTGCCTTTTCCACCTGAAGTGAAATAATCAGGATAACGGCGGAATTCCCACATGCCCGCATAAATGATGTTGGGGTTATTGGGATCCATCACCAAATCTGAACAACCAGTACGCTCATCAAGATAGAGCACTTTTTCCCAGCTGGAACCCTGATCGGTGGTGCGGTACACCCCCCGCTCGGCCGAGTCATTCCACAACGCGCCAGTGGCACACACAAATGCCGTGTCACTGGACTGGCTACTGACCTCAATGGCCGCAATGCGTTCTGTGGTTTGCAAACCCAGGTGCTGCCACTGATCTCCACCGTCTTTGGACAGGTAAACACCATCACCGACGGAAACGGTATTGCGTACCCATGATTCCCCGGTGCCGACCCAGACCAGCTCCGGATTGTTGTCATCCACCTGAACGGCACCTATGGATTGATTGTGCTCATCGAAGATCGCTTCAAATCCGATACCACCGTCTTTGGACTTCCATAAACCACCACTGGCGGTGCCAACATAAATCACCGGCACATCACCATGGGTTGCATCAAGTGCTGAAATCCGCCCACTCATCACTGCCGGACCTATGGAGCGGGCCTGCAATCCGCCAAATGTATAGGAATCAACTTTGACCGGTTTGGCCTCGTTGATGGCAGGCACAAGCAGGCCTGCCAAAATCATACTGGTAAATTTTTTCATGATTCAGGTCCTGTATCAGTCTGTGACTTCAGCAGCATCCTGAGCAGTCTCAGCAACCGGCATGGCAAACAAATCATCACTGACATCCACATTGAATTCAATGACCTCAAGAATCATGTTTTGCATCATATTACCATTGATCTTTACAGCCATGCTGTGAGCCACCGGTGAAGCCGGATCACCCACTTCTTTGTAATCACTGAAGTAGGTTTCTGCTTCAACTTCCTGGCCCATGGCACTGACTTTGGCACGGGTCATGACCTCAAGTTTGTATTCTTCATCCAGAAACACATGTATCACATCGCCATTTTTTTTGGTGGCTTTGATTTCAATCACCGGGGTACCTTCAATTTCGGTGCTGCCAATCAACTCAAGGGTCGTGCCTTTCGCTTCTGCATTGATCAACGGTCCTTCAATTTCGCCCTGGTTTTTGACTTGTTTTAACTCATCATCACTCATCAGCACCGGATCTGGCTTGCCCATGAATGGCATCAATTGCCAACCGGTTTCACCATCATATGCCTGAATGCCTTTCATGCCCTGCACCTCAAAAGTGGTATAGACTTTATCTGGCGCTTTGTAGGTAAAAGAAAAAGGTGCTTCCATAGGTCCCATAACCATTTTGCCGGTGGTTCTCATGGTTTTGGTGTTTTCAATGGCTTCTAAACCACCACGGGCTTCAACGTATTCCGCCAACACCTCATCCAGTGATTGCTCTGCCGAAACGGTTAAAGAAGATCCCAACAGACCCACCATCAATATCAATTGCTTTTTCATTCGATTCACTCCTCTCGTCATTAAAAATACACATAATCATTCTAATCATAAATCCCGAAAATATAAGTGCTGTTGGTCACGTATCCCGGTATAACGATGGATGACTTTTGAGACTGTCCCTATCCTCAGCAGAAGCCTATAATGAATGTCTTTTCAATCTGGAACGATCATGAAAACCGCTGTCTTGTTGTTATTTTGGGTGGCCAGCAGCCACGCCCTCATCCCTGCTGAAGTCAAGCAACAAGCTGAACTGCGGGTGACCCACCAAATCAATCCATCAATTGCGCTGGCAGTCTACGATCAGGGGTTAACCGACTACCACGTCAGTGGTTGGCAGGACCTGGAAAACGAACGGCAAGCCGACACCGGTACGGTGTATGAGATCGGTTCAATCAGCAAAACCTTCACTGGCCTGTTGCTGGCCAGAATGGCCACCTCAAGTCAGTTGTCAATCGATGATCCTGTTGAACAACATTGGTCCGAACTTGTTCAATTACGTGATGCCAATGATCAGCCGATCACGCTAAAACAACTCAGCACCCACACTTCCGGTCTACCCAGGGTACCCAACAACATGCCGGTGTTTGGCGATGATCCATACGGCAGTTATGACCGACAACTGATGCTTGAAGCTTTGCAGACCATCCAGCCCGGTTCCGCCGGAAATCGATACGCCTACTCCAACCTGGCCGTTGGCCTGCTTGGCGAAACCCTGGCGAATATTGGCAGACACAGTTTTAATCAGTTGGTTGAATCTCACATTCTGAAACCATTGAACCTGAGGGCCACATACATGACCCTTGATCAGGTACCGCAGGAGCACTTGGCCATTGGTTACTCAGGCCAGACCAGCACCTCGCCGTGGAATTTCCAGGCCCTGGCAGGTGCCGGATCAATCCGCAGCTCAATCACTGATTTACTGGCCTATGGGGTGGCTTACCTGAACCCACCTGAGGAACTGAGCAAAGCCATGGATCTGGCAACAACCATTCATTACCAGCAGGAGCAACTCAAGGTTGGTCTGGGCTGGCATGTTCGAAACGGGGTTTACTGGCACAATGGGGGTACTGGTGGTTTTCGCTCTATGCTGATGGTAGATCCGCAACGCGGTAAAGTGGTGGCTGCCATCACCAACAACAGCCGTAACGACGTTGAAGACCTGGCCATTCATTTGATGGATGCCAGTCAACCCATGCGTGAATACGATTTTCCGGTACCCATCACCACTGATGCGCTCAAGGTCTTCAGCGGTACATTTCAACAAACCGGTTCAGACCGTCAAATTGTCATCAAACTGCTTCATGATCAATTGTTTTTCACCGCAGAAAAGCAACCCAGACAAGCGCTGATTTATGTCGGTGATGAGCGCTTTAAGTTCAGCATGATCGATGTCAGGATTCAATTCAATCAAGACCCGCAAGGCGTCATTGAAAGCCTGGATTTACATGGCTGGGGAGAACCACAAAAGTACCTGAAGGTGGCTGATCAGTGACTGCCTCGACGCCTGAACCAGCGTTTGATTTGTCGCAATGGCGCGGTGATTCGCCAGGATGTTGAATTTTCCAGTTCCTGAATGCGTTGAAACATCCGCGATTCATCAAAACTCAGCAATTCCATTTGCCGCTGTAACAACCGGGCCTGTTTATCGGGTGTTCCGGTTGCTGCTTTCAACCGCATGACTTCAGCTTTTATGCGGCTGAGTTCTTTGGTTTGAGCGGTGATGGTGGTATATAGCCGTTTCAGGTGTTGATCCCGACGGCCAATCATTTGCTGTAATTCAGTCACATCATTGGCATTCAATTTCAAGCCTGTCTGAAAGCGCTCGGAAAGTGGCCGCTCAACATAAATCGTGGAGTGTGGATCAACCGGCTGTGCACGCTGATGGGTGTAATAATACAACGCAAAAGATTTCCGGCTCAGGTTTTTGTGCTCTTCTGGCAAACTGATCGGTGGAAATCCATGCCAGGAGTGATTGTGGGTTTCAAACAACACAGCCCGGTTAAATAATGGCAAAACACTGATGATCTCATCCTCATCTGGTGACAGCCTTGGGTTTTTATGAAACTGAATCTGTCCGCCCCATTCTGCCGACCACTGACGATTGAGGTAGACAATCAAATTAAGTCGCCGGTGATGGCTGGTGATCGGGTGGTGGGTAAAGTCCACATGAGGATCCAGCTCCTGTCCATTCAGGTTGTTGTGGGTACCGCCTCCAATGTAGTGAGGGTCATACAGCAGACCTTCGATACCGGTGATGTGTTCAACCTGATTAATGAAGGCTTGACTTTGCACCAACCGGTCCAGATCACGGTAGGCGCGGCCAATCTCCGGTACTTGTTGCACCACTGCTTTGCGACCCACGGTCTGGTTTTCATCAATGGCATCCTGATCATTGAAATCAGGAAACTGTTTCAACAGCTGTGCACAGAATTCAGGGGTAAAAAAATCATCAACCACCACATAGCGGAATGGTTTGGCCTGATGAAACTGCTTTTTGTATTCGTCCAGCGCGTCAATGGTTTTCTGATTAAGCATGGCTGTAATCTGGCATATGATCTGAGTTGCTCATTATAGCACCAGGCCCATGACCTCAGTGGGCATCAATCGGCCTGATGGTGTGCACCGATGGTGGTTACCAGATACTCTGCCCAATGGCGGTACACGTCAGGCCCTGGATGAAATCCATCTGTGGCCGCGGTTGCCGTATCAGGGTATCCGCGCAGTGAATGGAAACAGACACCACGATGTTCTTCACACATTTGTGTCAGACAATGATCCAATTGATCAGCACAAGCCCCAAGAAAAGCATTCAGGGGCCAAGGCAAGGCCGGAAATTCTCCAACCGGAGGTAAACCGCTCAGAATCACCAGGCGGGCAGTAAATTTTCCCTGCAGGCAGGCGATCAGTTTTTGTTGTTGCTGCAGCCAACGATCAACAGGAACCTGCGAAGTGACGTCGTTAACGCCCAACGCACTGATCACCACATCATAGGGCTTGGCAACTGTTTGTTCGAGTTCCGCCAGGACGTCCGCTGTGGTCTGTCCGGTTTTTGCCAGCATGGTGTAGCTGAGTGTATGGTGTGGTTTCAGCCTGGTGATCAATTGACCCAGCAAACTTTCGGCTTCGGTGTTGGCCCCGACACCGGCCGCCGAAGAGTCACCAACCAGCAACAAGCTCAGCGCCGGACCCCGGCCACATGTTCCGGAGGGCTGTTTGACAGGCTCTGGTAATACTGGAGTGCGTTTTCTGACCCACCAACCCTGAATCAACAACACCGGTCCCAGCAAAACCTTCAACAACTTCAGATGACGCGATCTGCGGTTCATGCGCCCCCAGACTTCACACAAAAAACAGCGGCTTCAGACCACATTCTGACCACTCTGGCTGTTTACAACGTACCGAAAATTTTATCCCCGGCATCTCCCAGACCTGGCAGGATATAACCTTGTTCATTGAGGCGATCATCAACCGCAGCCACATAAATATCCACTTCAGGGTGGTGCTGTTCAATGCGCTTAATGCCTTCAGGGGCAGCCACCAGGAAAATCCCTTTGATCCGTTGACAACCGGCCTTTTTCAAAAGCTCCAAAGTCGCGTCCAGGGTGCCTCCGGTGGCCAGCATCGGGTCGATCACCAGCACATCACGGTCTTTGATGTCTGACACCAGTTTTTCGTAATAAGCTTCTGCTTCCAGTGTTTCTTCATTGCGGGCAAAACCAACCACTGATACCCCGGCACCAGGGATCATTTGCAAAACCCCGTCAAGCATACCCAGACCAGCCCGCAGAATGGGTACCACAGAAATCTGCCGCCCCTTGATTTTCTCGACAGCGGTCTCTCCTGCCCAGGTAGGGATGGTGGTACTTTCTGTCGATAAATCGCGGGTTGCTTCATAAGTAAGCAAGACACCAATTTCAGCCACAATTTTGCGGAAATCCATGACCTCAATGTCTTTGTGCCTCAGCAATCCTATTTTATGTTTTACCAGCGGGTGTTTGATTTCGTAAACGGCCATGTTGTCAGCTTGAATAAAGAGGCAATGATTCTAGCAGATTTTGTCTTTTGATGGAGCCGGCAAGGAGAATCTTGCAACCGCTTTGGTTGGCTCACAACAAGCCATCCGGCAGTCGGAATCGGGCTGAATTAAACCGTTGGTTCTGTGAATCAGACCGTTCAACCCATTGGAACTGGACGATTTCAAAGGTGTTCATCTAGACTTTCCACACCCCCGGCTGAATCGCGGCGGAATAATAAAACAACAATCAATGTAGTGGGATATGAAAAATTTATTTGTGTTATTGAGCATTATTTTGTGCAGTCAGGTGATTGCACAACCGGCTTTCCTGGGTACTGAAGATGTGGCCGGGGGGTTCAGTTCTCCGGTCAGCGTGACCCATGCCCCAGACGGCACTGACCGGCTGTTTGTCACTCAGCAAGGGGGGCAGATTAAGGTGATTGATGGCGGCATACACCTGCCAACTCCGTTTCTCGATATCTCCGGGATTATCACCTCAGGGGGTGAACAAGGGCTGCTGGGGTTGGCTTTTCACCCACAGTATGCCAGCAATGGTTTCTTGTATGTCAACTACACCGATCTGAATGGCGACACAGTGGTTGCCAGGTACAGTGTTTCGGCCGCAGACGCCAACATCGCAGATGACCAGTCGGCGTTGACCATACTGACGTTTGATCAGCCTTTTGGTGCTCATAATGGCGGAGACATACACTTTGGGCCCCATGATGGGTTGCTGTACATCAGTTCAGGAGATGGCAGTGGTGATCCGATGGCTTCTCAGGATCCTGACAGCCTGCTGGGAAAAATCCTGCGCATCGATGTGGACGGTGACGACTTTCCTTCAGACCCATTAAAAAATCATGCCATACCACCAGACAACCCTTACGTTGGAATCAGCGGAGCAGATGAAGTGTGGGTCAGTGGACTGCGCAATCCCTGGCGCTTTTCCCATGACCGGCTGACCGGTGATCTGTTCATCGGTGATGTGGGTGAAGACAGCTGGGAAGAATTCAATTACGTCCCGGCCACCAGTGATGGCGGCGAGAATTTCGGCTGGCCTTGTTTTGAAGGCGCAGATGCTTCCGGTGCAGGAGGCTGTGATGTCAATGGGCCCAATGAACTGCCCATTGCTGCACTGGCTCACAGTGATCCCGAGTCCAACTACTGTTCAGCCATTGGTGGGTACCGATACCGGGGACAGGACTATCCTGGCCTTGCAGGCTGGTACATATTCACCGACTGGTGTGATGGTGATTATTTCGTGGCCCGGCCGGGTGTGAACGGTTGGGAAGTTCACAACATGGGTACCTTGATCGGCGGCTTTGCTGTCACTGGCATGGGGGAAGATGAAGCCGGAGAATTGTATGCTGTGGCCTGGAGCGGGGTGTTGAAAATCACCGGTCCAGGGGACAATATTTTTACCGGCGATTTTGATAACAACTGAATTCAGGAGTTTTCCATGTTTAAATCCAGCAACACACTGGCTTTGATGATTTGTCTGGCGGCTTTGTTGCCGGCAAGGACAATGGCACAAATCCCCGCAGTTCCCGCAGCCTTTCCCAACCAGGCCTGTACGCCCGGACAATTGCATTACCGGCAAGCCGGCATGGGGCGCATCACCAACATTGTCTATCACAATGGTCATATCTATACCAACAACGTGGCCGGTGGTGATGTCAGAGAGTTCCTGTTCAGTGACTTCAATGACCCTGGCAGCCTGTTTCTGAATGCGGACACTGGTCTGGTCTCACTGGCCAACCAGGGTAACCATGGTCACTTTAAAATCGGTGATTACGCTTCCAGCCATTGGCGGGCCGCATATCAACGAACTGGTGTAGGCGTCAACCTGATGGATGCACCCGATCCTCCTGACTGGGTCAGTTGGCAAGCACAACCAGCGGCACCTGATACCGGTTCAATCCGGATATTCTACCCCTGGTCGGTGCCATTTAACTGGCTGCAATACGGACCCACACCAGCCACCGCGAGGCTGTACCGGGCAGATCAATTGCTTGCCGAATGGGAACCACTGGGTGAGCACGGCATTGCCGGAAACTCCATCTTATTGGGCAACTTGCTGTTCATCACTTCCGATGCCACCATGCGGGGGATTGCCGCTTATGACATCAGTCCGGTGTTCAATGATCCACCTGAGGACCCTGTGCTGGTAGACCGGCTCAACGGCCTGATTGGTGGGTACATGGGTGCCATCTGGCAGGATTATCTGGTCCTGGCTGGCGGTTCAGACCGCGACATCCTGCAAATTGTTGACATCAGTGACCCCACCGACATGCGCCTGATCCAGACCTTTGACTTGCGGGGAGATGATGACCTCAATGCCGGAACCAATGTTCCTTATGTACAAACTCAGGATGAATTCATTTTCACCCGCCGGCACAAAATCAACCTCGAAACCCTGCAAATAGTGCATGAGTTTGATGAAGTAGGTAACAACCGCCCAGCCGGTAGCGTGGCAGGGCAGATTGACACCAGTCAGTACTTACTGCCGCTGGGTAATATGCTGATTACTGGAGGTTATTCTTTTGCCGGACGGGATGCCATCGGTGTCTGGTGTCACCAGGCTACACCGGATACCCGTGGTCCCTATGTGGGGCACCACATCCCGCAGGATGGCCAGGTGAATTATCCAACTGGTGCGCCCATCAGCCTGGTCATCGCAGAAGAACTGGAATCATTCACCATCGTCAACGGGGTGTCACTGATTGTCAGACCGGTTGGTGGCCAGCCGATTGATGTGTGGCATGCCTTTTCTCACGATGGCGTTCTGACCATCACTCCGAAACAATATTTCGCAGTTGACACCACTTATGAAGTGATCATTCCAGCCGGTGGCATCAAGGATGCCGCAGGCAATGGCATTGAAGGTTATTCTTTCAGTTTTTCCACCGGTGGAGGCATCGCCGGTGCCAACCAGGCGCCGGAGATCACCTCTTTTGACAGCAGCCAGAGTCCGGCATCTCCCGGAGTCAATATCCATTTCACCGCCACCGCCATTGATCCGGAAGGCGACCCCGTTGAATACCGATATGTACTCGGTGACGGCACACCAGCAACCAGCTGGTCTTCAACCAGCGACATCAGTCACAGCTTTGCTGTGCCAGGGCATTTCAATGTGAAGCTTCAGGTGCGGGACATCAAACCCAACGGCACGTCCTCTGTGGTCACCGCCACCCGCACCCAAACGGTGGTCAATACCATCAACCTGGCCTCGCCCAGCCGCACCTCTATGCTGGCCATGGATCCAAGTAATCAATGGCTGTGGAACGTCAATCCCGATAACGACAGTGTGGCTCAGATCAGCACCCAGACCAATACCCTGCTGGCAGAATTTGAGTTGTCTGCCTGGCACCCCGGGATCAATCAGTTTAACCCCAAATCTCTGGCCATTGATGGCAACGGCCAGGTATGGATCATCAGCGAAGATGCTGCTTTGATCACCATCATCGATCAACAAGGACAATACCTGGATCACATTGAAACTGGTTATGGTTCACAACCACAATCGGTACTCAGCAGCGCCGATGGCCAGACCATGTTTGTCGCCTTGGGCCATGGGGCAACGGCAGACCCAAACAATGGAGAGGTGGTCAAATACGATGCCCTGACCCGCAATGAATTGGGGCGCACCGAAGTTGGACCGCTGCCCCGTGCCATGGCCCTGACCGGCGATGGACAGCAATTGTTTGTGGCAGAATTCCTGGCCAGGAAGAACCATGCGGTGATCTGGCAACTTGATGCTCAGAACATGACCGTAAGCAACACCCTGAATTTATTCCGGGACCGCGGCCTGAACGGCATTGATTCAGGTGGCAGTGACGGCCCCGGCGTGCCCAATTACCTGACCAGCCTGACCATCAGCCCTGACCATAACTGGCTGTGGTACAGCGCCATTAAAGCCGACACCTTCCGCGGTGAATATTTTCAACAACAGGGTGAGATCAACCTGCCCAGCAGCCATGACACCACCGTCAGGTCTATGCTCGGAAGGATTGACCTGCTTGCCAATCCACCACATGAACCAGAGTTTTTTGGCTTCAACGGGATACCCTCCAGAATGGATGTAGACAATGCAGACTCCCCTTCGTCGATCACTTTCAACACCACAGGCGATTATGTGTTCATAACCTTGCAGGGGAATAACACGGTGGCCGCCTTCGATGACCTGGCGGTGCGACAAAATGTAGGACAAAGCAGTGTCTGGAGGGCACTCAGCGGCGCCGCTCCACAGGCCAGCCTGTATGACCCGGTTAACCAGTCATTGTGGGTAAAAAACCTGATGAGCCGTGACCTGACCCGGTTAGACCTCGCTGAGTTTTTTAACAGCGGAACCATTCAGTTAAATCCCATGACAGTGAACACCACCCTCAATGAAGCACTGTCTGCCGATGAGTTGGCCGGCAAACAAGCGTTCTATTTTGCCGGAAACAACCCGGTTGGCCAGAATGACATGAGTTTTGAGGGCTACATCTCTTGTGCCAGTTGTCACCTGGATGGGGCACATGACGGACGCGTGTGGGACTTTACCCAACGGGGGGAAGGATTGCGCAACACCACGGACCTCAGAGGCCGGCGGGGAACCGGGCACGGCAATGTGCATTGGTCAGCCAACTTTGATGAAATTCAGGATTTTGTGCTGGACATGGTGAATCATTTTGGTGGTACAGGTTTCCTGGCTGACGGCCAGTCACCCAATGATTCGCTGGGCGTCCCCAATGCGATGACTGCGCTTGAACTGGATCAACTCAGCGCTTATGTCAGTTCGCTGTCATCTGACTCCCTTCCTCCCAGTCCATACCGCCTTGACGACGGCCAATTATCCGCTGCAGCCAGCCGTGGGGCACAGGTATTCAATACCCTCAGTTGTGATGGTTGCCACCAACCAGACAATGATTATCAAAACAGTCAACTGGGTGCCAACCCCCAATTACATGACGTGGGTACCCTCAGAGACAGCTCCGGTGGACGCCTGAACGGTCCACTCAATGGCATTGACACCCCAACTTTGCTGAGTGTATGGCAAACCGCTCCTTATTTTCATGACGGTTCGGCCCACACCCTGGAAGATGTTTTCATGGTTGCTGGCGGCCAGAACCTGCAGGCTGAAGATGCGGTGCTTTCCGGAGGAGCCTTTGAACCTCAGTTCATTGAGTACAACCAGGACAGCAGTGCCTATGGAACCTTTATCCAACTGCCCGGCACCATCACATTTAGTCAGGTTGAAGGCGGTTCAGGAGGACCCTCTGCCATTGAAATCCGGGTCATTGGTTCTGACAATCAGTCCCTGGATCTCACGGTTCAAGTCAATGGCGCCAGCCATACCCTGTCCGTCCCACCATCGAACATCCGGCTTGACTGGCAAGCAGCCAGACTGGAAGGTGTGGTAATGAATAACGGCACCAACAACACCATCAGTTTTACTTATGCTGGTAATCAGGAGGTGCTGATCGATGAAGTGATCATATCAACAGCAGATGATTTGTTGATGGCCGCACCGCACCGCGTGGC
This sequence comes from Marinicella sediminis, assembly GCF_002000055.1. Lineage (GTDB taxonomy): Bacteria > Pseudomonadota > Gammaproteobacteria > Xanthomonadales > Marinicellaceae > Marinicella > Marinicella sediminis. The sequence continues at coordinate 106,105 of NZ_MVBD01000007.1, forward strand.
TTCAACCCTCTCTCCCAATGACTTTGCTGATTTGCTGACTTATCTCAGGTCGCTGGATGGTACCGACAGTGTGGTACCTGCCGACCTGATATTTGCCGATGGCTTTGATTAACTTCTGACCACTGGAGGAGCATGGTGTCAATCCCCCTGCTCCTCATTTTTTTAGGGCCCATCAAGATCGTTTTCGACACTCTGATCAACCAAAGGTCCTGAGAATCATTCGGATCATTTATTCATATGTTCTGAACCCTTTCAGACCCATTCTTCAATTTCAGGTACAGATCGCATACATTATGCAAACAGTCGTTTGATTTAATCCACTGCTTATTTTTGATCAGGCATTGACTGTAGCCCCGCGGCCACGCATACTTCTGTTTTTGATTTTTTTAGCCTCACCATGACCGATGAAACCCTGATCAGAAACGACTGGACCCAGCAAGATGTTGACCAGCTGTTTGCCATGCCGTTCAACGACTTGTTGTTCAAAGCCCAGCAGATTCACCGGGAATTTTTTAATCCCAACCACGTACAAATCAGCACCTTACTGAGTATCAAAACCGGTGCCTGTCCGGAAGACTGTAATTACTGTCCGCAATCGGTGCGCTATGACACCGAAGTGGAAGCCGAACCATTGATGGAGGTCGACACCGTGGTTGAACAGGCTGGCCTGGCTAAACAACAGGGTGCCACCCGCTTTTGTATGGGTGCAGCATGGCGCAGCCCCAAAGACCGTGACCTGGACCAGGTCATTGAAATGGTCAAAGGGGTAAAAGCACTGGGTATGGAAACCTGCCTGACACTGGGCATGTTGAGCCCTGAACAGTCTGAAAAACTGTCCGCTGCAGGGCTGGATTACTACAACCACAACATCGATACTTCAGAGTCTTATTATCAGAAAATCATCACCACCCGTAAATTTGAAATGCGCATGGATACACTGAAGAATGTTCAGCAATCCGGCATCAATGTCTGTTCCGGAGGCATCATCGGCATGGGTGAATCACAGCAAGACCGGGGTGGCATGCTGATGGCACTGGCCAACCTGGAGCAACACCCGGGTAGCGTACCCATCAATGCCCTGGTTCAGGTCAAAGGCACGCCATTACATGGCATAGATAAACTGGATGAACTGGACTTTGTCCGCACCATTGCCGTGGCCCGCATCATGATGCCCAAATCCATGGTGCGCTTATCAGCTGGACGCAATGACATGTCTGAAGCGGTTCAGGCGATGTGTTTTCTGGCCGGCGCCAACTCGATTTTTTATGGCGAGAAACTACTGACCACAGCCAACCCAGAGGAAAACAAAGACCTGGCATTGTTCAAAAAACTGGGTATTGAACCGATGCCACAACGGCATTGATTGTCTGAGTTGAACGCCAGATTTTCAGTTGTCAGAACCATCGGGTATACTTTATAAAAGCCAGCTGATGGGTCAGTGGTCTACAGACAACAACGGTGTTTCATGAACCCTGTAAAAGAACTGGAAAAACTCAAAGCCAACCACCTGTTCCGGATACGCCATGCCAGGACATCCAGAGTGGGACGCTATGTCTCTGTTGAAGGCAAACAAATGCTGAACTTCAACAGCAATGATTACCTGGGTTTGGCCAGTGATCCAGCGGTGATTCAGGCAGCTCATGAGGCCGCCCTGAAGTTTGGCTTCGGTTCAACCGGCTCACCCATGATGTCAGGTTACACCTCCATGCATCAGGAACTCGAATATGCCATGGCAGATTTTCTGGGTTATCCAAGGGTGGTGGTGTTTTCATCAGGCTATCTGGCCAACCTCGGTGTGGCACAGGCTTTGCTGAAAAAAAATGACTGGTTCATTCAGGACCGTCTGAATCATGCTTCTCTGATTGATGCGGCCATGCTGACCGGCGCTGAACTCAAACGCTATGCCCACTTAAACAACGACAAGGCCGAAGCCCTGTTACAGGAAGACATCAACCGTTTCAAACTGTGGGCCACTGAGGGTGTTTTCAGCATGGACGGAGACTCACATGAGTTATTTCAGGCCGCTTTGAGCGCCCACACCTACAACGCCCTGCTGTGGGTCGATGATTGTCACGGCGTGGGTGTCATGGGCACCAATGGCCGCGGCGTGCTGGACACCCAGTCACTGAGCGAAACAGAGGTTCCGATCCTTTCGGGAACCTTTGGCAAAGCATTTGGCACCAGTGGCGCTTATGTGGCTGGTTCTGAGGACTGGATCGAATCCATCATTCAGTTTGCCCGCACCTATAAATTCAACACCGCATTACCGGTTCCCGTGGTGGCAGCCACCCTGAAAGCGCTGGAAATCATCAAAACAGAACCCTGGCGCCGCGATAAGGTCCTCGATCTGATTCATCATTACCGACAGGAGTGTGGCAAATACGGCTTGGCTGAGATCGCCCGCTTTACCGACTCACCCATCCAGCCGATTATGCTCAAAACAGAACAGGCTGCCCTCGAAAAAACAGCCTATCTGAAACAGTGTGGCATCGCCACCACCGCCATCCGCCCACCCACTGTACCCAAAAATCAGTGCCGGTTACGCATCACCCTGAGCCACCACCTGGAACATGAAGACATTGATCTACTGGTGCAATGCCTGATTGGCAATTATTGAACCGACCGGGTTTTACGAACATTTCCCAACGCTTTAACCAGGGCGCTTTTGGAGTTGTACAATTCTTTGTTGACGTTCAATAAAGTTGATAACTCATGACCACTGACTGAATCATCAGACATGTGTTGATGGATGTGTTGTCTGAATTCCCGCCGAGCTGTGTTGGCCTGCATTTTCAGTTGTTGTAAATCCTCTGCAAGAATCTCCTCTTGTTGCATCACCAGTTCAACCAACTGCTCATAATCCCTGGCTGCCTGGTTCATCAAACCGGCAAAATAATCAGCCACCCGGGGCTGATTGGGCAACTGGAACTGTTCGATGTTGTCACGGATGTCCTTGATGGACTTGGCGGCATAAATGGCTGCCCTGATGGCCTGCATGTGGTGATCAATGCTGTGGGCCATGCTGATGACACCAGGCACTGTCTGCGACTCCAGATGTGGGTTGTGTTTCTGGATTTGCAGGGCATAATGAATGATGTCTCCTTCCAGGCTTTTCAGGTGCTGGTAAAAAGTCGCGTCGGACTGGTGACTGAATGCCTCTGGTAATTCATCATCAGAGATCATGGTTTGTCTGAAATTCAGCACCCGCATGTTGAACACCACCACCAGCGCAATCAGCCTTTTGGTTTCCTGATTCAGGGCCAGCATGGCTGCTTCTGACACGGTTGCCGGAACGGCATGAATGTAGGCCACGGTTCGGGCCGGTTCGCGGTCCTGGACCAATCGTTCCAGAAAAGCACTGTACTGGCGGATGAAAGGCAAAAACAACAACAATCCGGTCAGGTTAAAAATGCTGTGAAAAGCCACCAGCCCAAACAAGGGATCATCAATGTGTAACCAGCTGATTAACGACAAAATCAGGCCAATAGACAAAAACGCCAGTACATCAACCACCAGATTAAAAATCACATGGGCCATTGCCAGCCGTCGTTTGGCAGCAGCACCCTGCAATGAGCCAATCAGTACGGTACTGGTGGTGCCCAGATCAGCACCGATGACCAGCGCAGCGGCGGCTGGTAAGCTGAGCATGTCTGCATACAGCGCGGCCAATGCCAGCATCATCATCACTGAGCTGCTTTGAATGATGGCGGTGATCACCACCCCAAATAACAGGTAGACCACCAGCGGATAACCTTGCAACACATCCAGTTGTAATTCCGCAGAAAATTGCGTGAAACTGCCTTTCATCCAGTCCAGCCCGAGCAACAACAGGCCCAGACCCAACAACAACAATGAGATGGATTGTAAACGGCCTTTGAGTAAACCACAGCCCAGACCACTGACACCCAGCAAAGGCATGACCCAAAGTGACATATCAACCTTGAACCCCAGGGTGGCGACCATCCAGCCAGTGAACGTGGTACCCAGATTAGAACCCAGAACCACACCGATGCCATTGACCAACGGCATGATGCCGGCACCCAGAAATGCCAGGGTAATCAGGCCAACCAGAGAGCTGCTTTGTACCATGGCAGTGGCCACAATACCGGTGAACACCGCACGCAATGGGTGATTGGTGGAATGAATGATCCAATGATTGAAACCCGGTCCGGCGACTTTTTTCAGAGCAAGCTCAAGCTGCTTCATTCCAAACAGAAACAAACCCAGTCCGGCCAATGCCTGCCAAAACGCCATGTCAATCCTCTTTGCGACCCTTGTGCCCACCATTATCACCCAACACCGAGGCAATCGGTATGATGCAAATCAATCATTGTGCAAATAATGATGAATCCTGTTTTGTACAGCCATGAACTCATTGGACAAGATGAACAACATTCTTGACAAGGATTGTCCCAGGCTTGCGTTTATCAAAGCAAGCAACTGATGGACAGTTTGTCAGAACAGCAAATTTCATCCTTCATGGCTCAATCCTGACAGTGATTGTCCTGATCTTAAAAGCACGGAACACTGATGAACTCTACAATCAACACAGCCTTTGAAAAGAGCATGCCGAATACAGTTGCCAACAAACTCAACCTATAACAATACAGGAGTTCAATATGAACCGGCACAAAACATCATCCACCCTCCGCTTGTTTGGACTCATCGTCCTGACTTTGCCACCGATGGTTCATGGTGGTCCGATGCTCAACAGCATGAGCACCGCTTCCAACAACACGTCCACCCTGCTGTATCCAGAAACCGGATATCTCGATGATCGTTTTGGGCATGCTGTGGCGATTGATGGCTCATGGGCTCTGGCCGGCGCTCCCAGAGATGATGACAATGGACTTGAGGCTGGTGCGGCATATCTGTTTCTTTGGTCGAATAACCAATGGACTCAAAAAGCCAAACTGCTGGCGGCTGATGGTGAAGCAGGCGATTCATTCGGGTATTCCGTTAGCTTGTCAGGCAACACCGCAGTGATCGGCGCGGTGCAGGATGATGATCTGGGTACCGATTCAGGATCAGCTTATGTCTTTGAGTTTGACGGTCTGAGCTGGCAACAAACCGCCAAATTAACGTCCCTGGATGGACAGTACATTGACTTTTTTGGTATTTCCATCAGTCAATCTGAAAACCGGATTCTGATCGGTGCCAGTCATCATGACGCAGTGGCCCAAAGCGGCGGATCGGCATATGTGTTCGAACTCCAGGGAGACCAATGGGTCCAAACCGCCAGACTCAATGCCGCTGATGGTGGCCAGGGAGATCAGTTTGGCCATGCCGTGAGCTTGTCAGGAGACCGGGCCCTGATTGGCGCTCATCAACATCAGATCAATGGCACCCCCGTCGGAGCAGCTTACCTGTTTGAATGGCATATGGGTGAATGGGTTGAATCAGCAAAACTGTCTGATCCCAATGGACAATACAACGACCGGTTTGGTATCGCAGTGAGCCTTGATGACCAACAGGCACTGATAGGCGCGACTGGTAAAAACCTGGCACAGGGCGCTGCCCTGGTGTTTGCAGAAGATTCATTTGGCTGGCGACATACCGCCACCCTGACCGCCATGGACGGGACGTCCGGAGATCGTTTTGGCTCAGCCGTCAGTCTGCTGGATGGGTCAGCACTGATCGGCGCACCCTATGCGCATGACAACCTCACCGGGGCAGCCTACCAGTTCAACCAATCTGCTCAATTATGGCAACAAAACCAGCCGTTTCAACCAGATTATGTCGGCGACCATGTGTTTGGTCGCAGCCTTGATCAAAGTACGGGTCATATCATCATCGGTGCCACTGGTATGGATGCCAGTCCTTCAGGAGCAGGAGCTGCCCACTTGCACCAGCAAAAGTTGCTGCATACAGGAAGGCTGAAAAAATCAGCTCACTGATCCTTTGGTCCCGCATGCTCAGGCCTCAGTACAACCTGGGGCCTGGCTGAGCTTGTTGATTGCTGTTCACGCAGCCGCCGGTCGAACCCGTGAGTCTTGACAACGGTATTTCACCGGCAACTGATTCCACCTCAGATGAAAAAGTGAAGGTGGCTGACAAACAATCGGTGGCACTCATGGTGCCGCTGCCCCATACCGATAATTCGACTGTCGCCGGGTCCACAAACACCCCGCCGGTGGTGCTGATGATTTGAAAACTGGCCACATCATTGACAACTTCACCCTGCAGGGTGAACCAACGCTGATGATCGCCAGTGGCATCAAAGGTATACCAATAGCCTAAAAATGTCTGACCTTCATTGAGGATTTCAATGTTGATGCCCTGACCATTGGTGGCCGGATCATACCAGGAACCATTGAGGTCACTGGACATGGGAAACGGCGGCAACTCATCTGTACCAAATGCCAACAACAGGTTTTCCCGCAACACCGTGCCCATACCAGGCGTGGTACTGCTGGTGTTGTAGTCAGCGGCGGTGGAGACAATCACTGTATTGATCTGTGGAATCACAAATATGTACTGCCGGCCAAAACCATTGGCATAATACATGTCAAATGGCCGACCCCGATCATCGGTCAAACGGGTGATCCACCACTGATAACCATATCCGGCATACTCACTGCTGAACACCGCCGGGTCGCTGTTGCCGTCACTGTACCTGACCACCGATTGACTGATCCACTCTTCACCCAACAACCGTTCACCTTGCCACACACCGTTGAGGCGGTACAGTTCACCCACCTTGGCCAGATCAATGGGTTTCATCCACAATCCAAAACCCATGGGTTGCAGACCCCAGGGGAAATCGGTGATGCCCTGACTGGGATTACGGGGATCAAACACATTCCAGTCGGTATCGGTGATGTCCAGCGGGTCAAACAATTCGGCTTGTGCAAATTCATAGACATCCCGGCCGGTGCGGTTTTGCAGTATCGGACTCATCAGTGAAGAATGGCCCGAACTGTAAGCAAACAGCTGGTCCGGGGTGGTTAACACCGACCATTGCGTGGCGGTTCGGTACCAGTCAAAAGTTCCCATCATCTGGTAAACCGGATTGGCCGGATCGGTGAATGGTGTACTCCACTCATCCCAACGATATCCATGGCGTTGATTCAACAGATCATGCAAGGTGATTTGGCTGACCTGAGCCCGATTGGGGACATTGTCATATTGAGGCAAGTAATCCAGGATCGAGGCAGCCGGATTGATTTCGGCGCCCTGATATGCGGCGATCCCCAGTAGGGCCGAGCCGATGCTTTTGGTCACTGAGAACACCGGACGCTTTTCTCCGCTGTTGTTAAAGTACCGCTCAGTCACCAGTTGACCGTCTCTGATGATGATCAGTGAACGAATCTGACCCACTTCGCCTGACTGGATCTGAGCAATGGCGGCATTCAGATATGCCGCATCCAATCCGGCTGCTTCCGGAGTCTGTTCCGGCCATTCAAATCCATCAACTGTGGAAAAGCTCAAAAGCAACAACAGCAGCATTTTTTTCATCATCACCTCCGGTCATTGATGGATCATTATAATGGAGGCCTGGCTTGATACCTCAATGAATCGGGAAAAATTGGCCAAACCACTGTCTCCCGCCCATGTGTCCTGTTTTTCATAATGTTTGTCCCGCCAGTAAAAGTTTTTTTTGCGGCCCATCGATACAATGAGGACCAGGAATAGCGAGTACGGAAACTGATGGCATGTCATGGATACAAGGTCTGTCCATACACGGATGTCAGGCCATTGACAGGAAGCAGTGGTAAAACAGACAAGGCTGTCTGAAACCCTGGATGGATGCCTTGGTTTGTCGGCAAGGACGCCGCTCTCTTCAGTCAAAACAAGGAAAAAAAGGCAGGGACGCCACACTCCTCCGACTTTACACCAGTGTTCTGAAGGCCAGGAGGCCGTTTATTTTTCTCAAACAGTACCCCAGAATGCTCTTTCTCTGTAGCTTGTTATTTCTTTTGTTGTTTTTCTCTGGCTTCGATGCCCTTGCAGACTTTCCTCACCTGAGCATCACTGGAATGTCGCCAGTTTTTTGGGCAGTTGGCTTTGGTGACCATTTTGGGGGCCTGGAAGGTTTGTTTATACACAATTTTTGGCGTCGCATAGGGTTCAGCAATCAGCACCACATACTGCGTTTGACCCGCTTCATTCTCGGCATAACCTACACCCAGTTCATTTTGCCGGGAAAAAAACTCACCATAGCCCAGCACATGATCATGGTGCTTGTTGCTCTGCGTCAGGTAAGTCATGACCGCTTCAGCCGACCGCATGTTTTTCGCCACTGCTTCCACCTGATTGCCGGTAGGTGGATAAAAAGAGGCAAACCGATAGCCGTTTTCAATGAGGATTTGGTTGGGTGTATGTTGTTCATCAATTTGTCCGTTGAGCAATGATGCAGCCCGTTTGGCAGCGATCTCAGCCAACAATTCATTACACCTCATTGCTGTGCGCTTTTGCGATGTATGGTTGATGACCAGGCTGGCCAATTCCAGCGACTGAGGGTTCAGGCCACAATCCGATGCATCACCCTCGGAGGGCTCTGATAACAACGCCGATAACAGGATCAACAGAGCAAACATAATTGATAAAAAATAATGTGATTGAAGCCATATCCTAACATGTATCATCTGCGACCGATCAATCAGGATTGTCAGCCTGACACGCTTTGGTTATGATGGTTGGCAATCAATCACTCCGAGCCAGTACTTCATTCATGACCAATGACGCCATCAGCACCCACCGAATCAACGTGTTCAAGGTGTTGTTGTTGCTGAACTTCTTTGGCGCATTCTGGTTCGCCATCGTCAACTTCAACAGGGACCTGCAACTGCTGGCCTGGCTGGAGTTGATCATTGTCCTGATCACGGCATTGGCGCTGTGGCGCATCAGAAAACCCATCCCCTTCAACACCTACCTGAGCCTGGCGACCACTTACGTGGTGTTTTTTGGCTGTTTTCTGTTGTTTGCCCTGAATCACCCAGGAGTCAGCCAAAACATCCACATCTGGATCACCACCATACCCTTAATGACCTATTTATTGCTGGGTTCCAGGCGGGGTTTGTTACTGACCTCGCTGTTCCTGGGGCTGGTGGTTACCTGGCACCTGATGCACTTTGACTTCCTGACATTCTGGCAATCACTGGCTGCGGTGGCCAATGTGGTGTGTGTGGTGATGGCCATCTGGGGCATGTCACATGCTTATGAACTGGCCAATGAAAAGGCCCAGCAACAATTACAGACCATGGCAACCCGGGATCACCTGACCGGCCTGATGAACCGCTCACTGCTCAACCAGACTTTTCAGCAGGCTTGTGAAGAGACCGCGTTTGACCAGCAAATCGTGGGACTGATTGTCGCTGACATTGATCATTTCAAAACCATCAATGACCAATACGGCCATGAAGTTGGCGACCAGGTTTTGAAGGCTTTTGCAGACATCCTCAGACAGTGTACCAACCGTCCAGAGTTGGCTTTCAGGTTGGGTGGGGAAGAGTTTTGTCTGATCATTCCCAACACCACGTGTTTGCAGGCCGGGCAATTGGCTGAACAACTCCGACAAAACCTGCGCAAGCATCCGCTGCACCAACTTGGCATCAACGAACCTGTGACTGTCAGCTGTGGAATTGCCACCAGTGACACCCCGGATTTACCATTCAAAAAACTACATGCTGATGCCGACAGACGGATGTACCTGGCCAAAGCACAGGGGCGTGATCAGGTCATGACACAAGACTGAAACGTTGTTTTACGTCACAAACAAGAATTTGTGGTTCAGTCAATGATAAACTACCCGGGTGTGTCAATAACTGCCGCTGATCCGGCAGACAGTGGTGTGAACAATCCTCAAACAAAACGTGCGGCTGAACAGGTTTTTCTCAAGCGGGTGACTCTGTTTTACGGAAATGCCGGTGGCAATGTGGCAGTGGCCATGATCACAGCGGTGATTGCCTCATTCATCATGATCGATGCGGGTGTCAGTATCCTTGCCATATTTATCTGGCTGAGTCTGTTGGTGTTGTTCATTGCATTGGTGTTGTTGGTTGAGGTCCGGTTTGAAGCAGCTGTCCTGACCATTGACAACGCCAACTGGTGGCTTAAGCTGCGCATGATCAGTGGTGGCCTGGTGTCCCTGATGTATGGCCTTTTGGTGTTCTTTTACCCGGATCAGGTGCTGTCACATCACGTCATGTATGTAGTGATGTTACTGATCGCCCTGGTGGCACTGTGCGCCACAGGATTTGCAGTGATGCCGGTGTATACCTACCTGGTCAGTGCAGTGACCATGCTGCCCATGCTGTTGTTTCTCATGCTGAATGTCTCTGTTTTCAACCTGGGTCTGGCCTTCACCATGATCGTGATCTGGGGGGTACTGATCAACAAAGCCCGGCTGGTGTCCATCACTGCCATCCAGGCTCTGGAAAGTAACGAAAAACTGACCCGGGAAATAGAGGACCACAAACAAACCCGAAAACAGCTGAAACACATGGTAAACCATGATCACCTGACGGGGCTGCCAAACCGCAAATATCTGCTTGATCAATTGCGTGAACGCTTGCAGGAAAAGCAACAACATGGTGTCAGTTTTGCGTTGTTGTACCTTGATCTGGATGGTTTCAAAAACATCAATGATGAGCGCGGACACGCCATGGGTGACTGGCTGCTTAAGGCCGTTGCCGGACGCCTCAGGGCCGCCCTGCCCGAGCAACACATGCTGGCGCGCATGGGTGGTGACGAATTCATCATTCTGGTCTCAATGGACACTGAAGATCAGCACAACATGGATCTGAAACCACTGATCAAAGCCATCCGCAAACCATTTGAGGAACCATTGCCATTACCAGATGGCCACCCGGCGCTGATTGGCATCTCAGTTGGCGCGGTGCATGCCAGCGACCTGCACCGATCAGCCAGGGCCATCATTCAGGCCGCAGATCAGGCCATGTATGCCGACAAAAACCGTAAGCGTAACGAGTTACCCTGAACTGATGGTTTTCAGAACATCAGCAGGGTCACACTTTGAGCGACCACGATGTTGGTGTCATCAGTGACGTTATACACCTGACAGACCACCACTTCATTGACCCCTCCCTGGGTACCTTTGTTGCAATTGACGGTCATCACATCACTGCCATTTTCTTCCACCGAAGTCATGAAAAACAAGCCCTGATAGGAAAACGGCAGGTCCACCACACAATTGCCAAAGGTGGCTCCGTTGCTGACCATGATTGACTGGGCATTGATGTTATTGAATGACTGTTGAACCATGGAACCGGCATTGCCACATGAAAAAGTCACTCCCGCTTTCACAAAACCATATTGTGTGGCCGGCTTGTCATGGACTGCATCCCCATCCACCGCCAGGTCATCATTGATCGTGGTTTTGTTGTTCAGCACTGTTTCACCAAACACGTACAGTCCCTGGGTGGGAGGTGGTATCACTGCGGCATTGGCCGGGCCCACACTGACCCCAAGGTTGCTTCTGATTTGTAAGGCAAACTGACCATTGACAGTGGCAGTCAATGGGTGGGCTCCGCTGCTGACAGCCATGTTGGTCACATCCAGCAAGGTGTTGCCTTCAACCGTCAGTCCGGCATTGATGTCCGTATCACCCTGCACATACAAACCATTGGCAGGCGCCAGCGGACCGCCACCGAGGTTGGTGCCGCCGTTGCTTTGAACCTGAAAACGGGTTTGACCACCGATGCGGGCCCGAATCGGACTGTCACCGGCTGCTGCTTCAATGAACAAAGTGTTGTCAGCAGGCGGGTTGCTGTTGGCGGAACCACCGATCTGCACGTTGCCGCCGGGATAAGTGATGCCATTGGCCTGCTGAACCCAAACCGTTGAGGCTTCATCGGTGCCAGGCACCCAGTCACTGCCATCAAACTTCAGTACCTGACCGGCACTGGCCCCTTTGTCATCCAGGTATTCAGCCTGCAGTGCGTAAGGGGTGGCATTGATCCTTTGCCAGGGTGTGAGCTCGGTGTAAGGATCGACCGAACCAAACGGCCTGATCATTACCCTGAGGTAAAACTCGGCACCGGTGAATGGTCCGGGACCAAAATCCAACTCCACCGTGAACAAACCAGCATCTGTGGTCACCTGTGCCAGTTCCTGAAAAGCAATCATGTTACCGCCAGTGGCCTGATCACGCAGCTCAAAACGCATCCCATAATCACCGCTGGCCGGTGAACCACCGTCAGTCAGTGTGCCCTGATACGTGAACCGGCTGCCTACCTGTTGGGCCTGAGCCACCCCCGCCAGCAACAACAAACCAATCATCAGCCCTCTTCTGTATTGTGCGTTCAACATCATCATTCCCTCATTCATAATCATCTTTAAAAATCAAATCTTGGTTCCTCTGCCAATAGCCAGCTGAAACCTCAAAATCGTTACCGTCGGACTGACCAACCACCGTCTGCCCTGAACTGCCCTGCAGCGAATAAGAACCACCTGAGGCCTGGTGACCCGAACCCACCACTTTTTTGGTGATGGCATAATCCTGTGCCCACAGGCTCCAGGCCATGACGCATAAAGCCAATCTCAGCAGCATTTTTATGTACCCAGGTTTCATTTGTGTTTCCTCAACGATTGTGTGACCAAGTACCTGCCAGTGTAGTGCCCATTGGGACAATCAGGTTCTGAGAAGTTCTGAATATTTCTGAATTTGGTCTGGCGCATCAGTGCTTTGACACCTTGGATGACAGACTTTGGTTTGATTGAGAAGATAACACCCAAAAGCCAGCACGAAGAACCTCGGCTGGCTTTTGGGGTTATGCTGATATGATGCTCAGCATCGCTTGGCAGGCTCAGTAATTACAGAACTGATGGCCGTAGTTGATGCTGCTGTTACTGTCATCACCGGGAATCTGAACGCCATTGATGCTGACCAGCTCGGTGGTGAATAACAGACTGGCTTTGGGGGTTTCCAGACAGATCAAATCCCAGTCAAGTTGCCAATCAAAGGTACCCAGACCTGGCAGCTGACACTCATACATGACGGCCAAGTTGGGATCAACAAATGGCAGGCTGTTTGGATCCAACTCAACACACTCAGCGGGCAATTGGCTGACCGCTGCCTGCCCAACCACACTGGGGTGTTTATACAGGGCATGTCTGGTGACCACATGGCGGGCAGAAATGTCACCGGTGTTAGTCACCGTTACCCGGGGCAGCGGGTCTTTGCTGAAGAATGAAAAAGACGATTGCACATCTGTACTTTCGATCAGTTCTATGATGATGGCTGTGAAAGCGGTCTGACCCAGCACATCTGTGGCGGTGGCTCTGAGCACATAATGACCGGATTGGGTCAATGCATTGGTGACAAAGGTCCACTGCGAGCGATTTCCAAAACCACTGTCAATCACTTCATCGGTATAGGCATTTTCCACTTCCCAAAACACCGACACCGGTCCCCGGTCATCACTGGCTGTTGCTGTCATGCTGTGGATCCCACCGATGGCGACCAATTGCGCTGCCGCCGCAGGATCAATGATGCTGACCACGGGCTTGGCATCAATGTTAAAAGAACCCATGACTGAAGCCGGCTGACCAGCACTGTCTACCACCTCTGCTTCAATCAGATAGTGACCTGCCTGGGTCAGTGGTTGGGTCACAAAGCTGTAGTTGCTGTCATTGCCCACCCCGGTTGCAACCGGTTGATTGAGGTTTTGGTAGTAAACCGTCCAGCTGACCTGATTAATCGGGTTGTCATCAACCACCTGTGCCTGCAAGGTCACTTGCTCACCCACCGCGAAATACTGACCTTCACCAGGACTGGTGAGGATAATCACCGGCACATCGTCGTCATTGACCGTCAGTTGATGGCTATCCGAGACCTGCTGTCCAGCGGTGTCGGTCACCCTGGCAGACACCAGGTAACTGCCTGGAACATTGAACACCGGGGTGTTCAGATTGATGTTGGGGTTAGTCCCTGACACCGACAAGTCATGGGTGGCCACCACCGTTGGTGGGTTGGTACCCAAGTCAGAAATGGTCCAGTTGGCCGCTGCCACGCCATAGTCGTCACTGACCGAGGCGCTTAACTGAAAGCTGCTGACCGGTTCAATGAGCTGATTGTTGAGCGGTGAGGTGATGGCCAGAGTTGGGGCGCTGTCCACCGGATTGGTGTTGGATCCTTTGGTGGCCATCTGATAGCGGCGACATGGCTCAGTGACTGCCTGAGAAACCGGATCATAACCCGCGCACTCTGTTAAAAACCGCACGTTATCGGCATTGAAGTTAGAAGATGGATTGCTGTTGGTGAACCGGCCGATCGGCTGGCCACTGATCACCACTTCAGGGGTAGAAAGGTGAGGAATGCGGTTACAAGTGAAGTCACTGGGATCAGTGCCTGTGGTTTGGGTACAACCCATGAGGGTAGAAAAATCACCATCTACAGATCCCCAAATATCATACCCCCTGGCATAGGGTTCAAAAGCAACCGTACTGCCTCCGATATGTGCCGAACCAAAATTGTGCATCAGCTCATGCAAAAACACAAATTGATCGGCATTACAGGTAGAGGCATGCAGGGAAAACGAAAACCTGAACTGGTTGATATCCTGGGCATTGTACCTGGGAATGGAAGCCACCCCACAGGCTTCTGTGCCCAACACATCAGGATCGAATGGAATGTACAGTGCCACATAGTCGGCACCTGAGTTTTCTTGCATTTGCATCAGGCTCAATGACAGCGCCGATTGTTCATCGGTCATGTGGCTGTAAGATTCAAGCTGTCCGTTGACGAATGTGATGTTCTGATATTGTGCCGGCACATTGATCGGTTGATAAGGCAATAAATTCAAACGAACCGGTACCCCAACGGCATTCGGACCCGAATTGGCCAGGATGTAATCCGCATTCATTTTCTCATTTTGAATTTTGCCAAAAATGGGACTGCCGGAATAATACAAATCATCATCGATCACCACCAGCACATCGACCACCGAGACACCAGGTGCCACCCCGCCTTTCATGTGCGATTTGCCAGCAGGCTTGGTATCATCCAGATTCACTGAATTAAGCGCACTGACCTCTTCTTCGAGCAGATCATCCAGGGTAGATGATTTCGACTCGGTACGGGCCAGGCGGGTACCCAACGCCGGATCGGTGTAGATTTCGAAACTCAAACCATTTGCCATCACCAGGCCATAAGGTTGGCCCCCAATGATATTGAAGATGACCGTGCCACCGGCATCGGCAGCAGAACCCAGCGTTCCGGCCCACTGAAAATCGCCGTTGTCATACAGGCGGGTGGTGGTCTGGGTCACCGAAAATGACCACAAGCCTTTTTTATCCACTGGTAATTGCAGGTTGAGGACCTTGTTGGTCTCGGTGACCTGAGACACATCAAAACTGATGTCCCATTCCTCAACCGATTGATTGATCGGGATCACCGCATCCAACCGCGATTTCACCGCCGGATCAATGGTATATAAGGTCTTTTGTTTGGCATTTGCCAGCGAAATCTGGGTCAACAGCAGCACCAGTAAAGTGCCGTAACATATGTGCTTTTTCATCACGTCTTCTCCTTGGATTGAATCACCTGTACAACAGGCTCCTTATTCTCCAGACGAAAAATCACAAGCTGTCTTGTCAAAAAAAATGAAAAAAAGAGATAAATTGCACTTTTACAGCACCTGGCAGACAGGGCTATACCATCAAAATACAGGAACCGAGCGAAGAATCACCAGGTGTTTTGCTGCTCGCCGATGCGCTGTGCCCAGTCAGCCCCCAGGTCAGCGGCCGAAACCCCAGCCAGCTCGGTCAGGTGAGCCACCGACGTGGTGCCAAGCAAGGCCGAACTGAAATGTGGCTGTTGTAACACATAGGCCAGCGCCAATTGAGTCGCAGCATGCTCTGGGTGGTTATTAAGAAAAGCCAGGGTTTTGGCCTGCCTGAGTTGGTGGCGGTTGTTCTTCCAGGCCCGCAACCAATACCAGATTGATTTCAACCCACGAAACTGTTTGAAGCGTTGGTCATACAAACCACCAGCCAGAGCGCCGGCCACGAACACATCAAACCCCTGCTCCCGCCATTTGGCCAGTTGAGGAATGCGCTCGGGCCTGAGGATGTTGAAATCCGGCATCAGACATTGGAACTGACCCGATTCAACCGTCAATTTAATGATGTGGTCATCAAAAGCATTGACCCCAACCAGACCGATTTTGCCTTCTGCTTTGAGGGATTCCAACAGACCAAAAACGTCGTCATTGAAGTCTTCCGGATTGGGCCCGTGCAAATAAAACACCGGCAACTGCCCCAGCCCCAAATCACGCAACGACTGCTCACAGGAACGGCGCAACCACTCCGGCGAAAAATCTTTACATAAACGCCCGTAATTTCCCACCCGGGTGCCCGCCTTGGAACTGATCAACAAGCCATCACGGGACACCTGCGATGAGGCCAAAGCCCGCCCCAACCGCGCCTCAGCATACCCCCCGGAATAACTGTGCCCGGTATCAAAATAGGTGATCCCATGATCCAAAGCGGCATGCACCACCGCCACCGCCTGCCGTTCAGAAAAACGCTTGTTACCCCAGTAACTGGCACAGCCCAGGCCGATCTCGGAAATTGACCGATCAAGGTTGATGAGTGGGCGCTGGTTCATGGGGCAAAGGTTAACAAAGCGAATATCATCTGCTCAGTTTATCGGGGAAGGCTCAGGAAGTCACCCACTGAAGAACAGATTGTGGCTGAGGAATTTCACAAACAGACTCAGGGAAATCACAGCCTGAACCTAATCACCTGAACCAGCTTCGTCAGATTGACGTGGTTTGCCATCCTGGCCCATCAAACGCCTGGTTTCCTGCCAATCTTTTGCGGCTGCTTTTTTGTTGTAATCCGGGTCCGTCAGCAACTGAAAGAAATCATAACCCAGTGAGATAAATACCAGCAACAAGATGATTTGCAGTGGCCAGCTTTGCACCACATCATAAGGCAACAGGAACACCACCAGGATGATCAATGCCTGACACCTTCTGAACAGAAAAAACAACCATTGATATGCTTTTGAGATCATTGACACAGTACATCATTGCTTTGGATTCGAAGCTTAACTGGTACCCGGAAACGACCTTTTTTCATCGGTTCAATGCCCATCAACATAATCACTGCTGCATCGCTTGTCATCAGGCTGCAGGCTGATTCAGACTCAACTGCGGAAATGCCAGTGCTGCGCATTACACCTGATTTCCATCAGGCCCTGAGGTCAGACACCACGGTGCTTTCAATGGCCGGTAATTCTTTGACCAGTTTGGCATAAGACAGTGACATGCTGCCCTCTTCGATGTCAGACACTTTCCACTGACCATCCATCATGGTGAATGACCAAACCGTCTCCACATCTTTGTAACGTCGAGAGCCTTCAACCACTTTTCCGGAATCGCGCTGTTGCAGGTAGTCCTGCATGTTGGCTGCCATCAAAATCACCACCACAGACCCTTCGTGTTCGGCGTCTTGATTGCGATGCACAAACAACAGGGGTTTGATGGTGTTGATTTTTTTGACCTGACATATGTTCTGTAAACCGGCTTTTTTCCAGCGCTCCAGGTGCACCATCTGCTGATTCTGCCAGTACCAGTCCGTCATCCACCGGCTGACGCCTGACAGGTCTTGCTGTTCCCAACCGGAATGGACCCGGTAAAAACAATCCTTGGCTCTTTCCTGTATCTTCAGCCAATCAAACTGGGCGCTGTATCCAGCCATGAAACGCAGGTCCTTGCGGGCCCGTCGCTCAGACAGCTTCTCACGCAATAAGGCGTAGATGATCAGTGGCAAGAAGACGATGGTCAGTACCACCAGCAAAACCCGCCCCCAGAATGACTCAAATACCGCACTGGCTATTTTCCCACCAGGACCCGCCAACGCCGGCTCAGCCAACATCAGCAACGCCAGCACCACCAGGGCCAGTTTGATAAAGTTATGTTGATTCATGATGATTCCTCCTTGAATAAAACAGTTCAGTTGATTATATGCCGACAGAAAGCCGCTGTGAATCATTCCGCGCGCTTTCTGTATTGTTCTGGCTCAGAATTGAAGCATTGACATGTATTTCTGAACAGAACTTTTATTATAAAACTCATTTAAACCTAGGTATTCAAATAACAATGCAGTTTGATGATTCATGCTCATTTAATTGCTTTTTTTACAGGGTCTAACATACTACCCAATTATTAGAAATACAAAACGAGCTTATCCGTTTACAACCCTCGAATTGTCTATTCCTTAATTGTGTAGCAAGATTCAACCAATCCATCATTTATTGATTCAACTCTTGATACATCTGTTAAGTAATAGTTTTTAGTATTATATTTTTCAGGCTTCTTTAATACAGCTGTAATTCCAACATATTTATTAAAACAATTAACCGAGCTTACCAGATCACCATTTTTGGTTGAGTCTTGGATAGAAACACTGATGCCTCCTAATGAAAAATCAGACTGCTCTTTATTAAGATATAACATCAGTGGAAATTCAATTAGATATCCAGTTACATATACTCTTTTATTCTCATATAGTTCAGGCTTTTGAGTGATATTAACAATATTTGCCTCCAAAAATGCACTACTGGAAAATTCGCTCGATCTGTCTCCTGAGATAAAAAAGACAGTGAAAAAAATCATAAACAGTAATATCAAACAATTAATTACTTTCTGGACGGTACCCATATACTTTACCTCTCAATATTAAAAAACTAGGTGCATTCGCACTGTTTGCTAAATTTTGTAGATGATTTGAAAACGAACTTAACGGATTTCTGCTATTTATAGTCGGGGCTATAACCACCACGCCAAAGTAGTCATATTGACCAGATGAGAGATAAGTTCTATTGGTTCCAAACATTTCCCACTGTCCGCCATGTTGATAAGGGAGAAAATCTGTTTCACTTTTATTATAAACGATTCCACTTTCAGCAGTTTCTGGCGAAACAAAAGACATAGTAGCATCAACTTTTTTCCAATAAAAAATATGTTTATGAGCAGAAATTAATGCCACACCTAAAGGGCGGTTATTCCATTCATCAGAATAATTTAAAAAGTCATCTTCGGCTACTTTTAGCTCAAATTTCAGTTTTTTAATGGCTTTGTCAAAAATTTCTCTCTCCTTAACAGACATTCCCTTTCTCTCTGCTCTTGAGATACTGAGCCTTCTCTTTTCTTCACGATGGAGCTCTGCATTGAAAGCACGGGAAAAAGCTCCAGTTACCGCACCATTGACAAACTTACCTCCGGTGGCCTCTGAAATGGTGCCGCCGACAATGGCTGCCACCGCAATCCTCATTGGGGCACCTCCTGTTTCTATGTTATCGATGCCAGGGGATAGGGCCTCAGTGGCACCTGCTGATGCAAAGCCATGACCAAACTTACCACCCTGTAGCACCGAAGAGGCGCCACCCACCATGCCATGCATGGCCACTTTACCGGCAAACTGTCCGGCTGACAATCCGGTGTTGGCAAACTCCTTAAAATCAGCCGCTTTGACGTTCTTGGCCTTCACTTTATCAAAGGACTCACCGATGCCATGGAATGCAGCAGCGGTGAAGGCGCCAATCAGGGCCCCTTTGGTGCCACCGGTGATGGCTCCAGAAACCGCTCCTTTGAGCATGATTGCCAGGTACTGACCGCCCACCGGGATAAAACTCACAGCGATTGAAGCCAGCGGTCGTCCCCAGTTTTTCAGGAACACATCCATGGACCAGTATCCGGTTGGATCGTTCAATGACAGTGGATTATTACCCACATAGGAATAGCGGTTCAGGCTCTGCGTGTCAAAAGGATCCTGGATGTGCGGATCAGCCTGCAAAAAGCGACCCAGGGTGGGATCATAAATCCGGCCATTCATATGAATGATGCCGACATCATCCAGATGCTCATGCCCGGTAAACCCGCGGGTGGTGGTGGCAATGAACACATCAAAGTCAGGGTTACTCAAGTCATCAGAACCAGAATAACGGCGTTGCCCCCAGGCATCGAAAGATGGTCGCTGCACATTCCCGGCGAGCACGCCTTCACGATTCACCGTTACCGTCACTTGCGCCGACCCCAAGTGATCCTTGAACTGGTAGCTGTAATCCCAGCTGTTCTGGAAAGCCAGTCTGGCCGGCAGATCAATGATCAGATTTCCAATGTAACGTTTGTATCGCTCAGCCCTGCCAACCTCACCGCCGCGGATCATTTCGACATTACCGATGTAGTGGGTGGTGGTGTCCACCACACCATCGGTCAGGTCTTTTCTGACGTACCTGGAGTGACCGTTGTCGTACTGGAAGTAAGCCGACTTGTTGTTGTCACTGTTGTGGATCAGGTACGCCTTGTTCAGCGCCGTGTACTGAATGGCCTTGTTACCCTCACCATTCGGGTTGATGCTGGAGGTCATATTGCCAACCGCATCATAATGATAACTGATACCACCAAATCCGGTCACCGCGTGCGGGCCTGCCCCATTGATCTGGTCGTATTCCAACAACGTCCCATCTTTATGCCACAGATTGCCGTTGGCGTGGTAGTCGTGTGACTTCAGGATTGCCGGACCACCATTGATTTGTCTGGACTCTTCACGCAGGCGATTGAGTGCATCATATTCAAAGGTTTCGGCGTTTTCAGCATCGGTTTTACTGACCAGATTACCCAACACATCAAAGCCAAACTGAACCGAGAAATTCATGGGCCCGTTGCTGGCACAGTCAGGTGTACTGCCTTCAGCAAAACAAGTGTTTTGCATGAAACCATTTTGTTTGTGGTAATTCTTCACCGTGGTCAGGGTGCCATCATGATGGGCTTCCTTGATCACATTCCCAAAGGGATCCATGGCCAGTGCCTGATAATACGACCGGTATTTGCGGCCCTGATAGTTCACACAGGTGCTGCTGCTCTGGTTCATGCATTCCGCGGCTTCAAGGATGCGGTCCTGATAGCCGTAGCTGTTATACAATGCCATGGTACCGAAGCCTGTTGGATCAATATTCTGGAATACCCGCCCATATTCATCAAAGGTGGTTTTCTGGGTATAAACCGAAGTATCATTGCCCTGTTCACCATCTGCTATATAAGTGGTTACTTCATTGACCCGACCAAAAAAGTCATGTTGGTAAACTTTATCAATCCGCTCACGACCATTGACGGCATCAGCCTGATCCTGGATCACAGAATATTCACTGGTCAGTTTGCCATAGCGACCAGCAGCACCATAAACCCAGTGGTTTTCCAAAGGCTGTTCGCCAATCACATTGATGGCCGTTTTTTGTACCAAACGCCCTTTAAAATCATAGGTGTTGATCACTTCCTGGCCCAGACCATCTTGCTGAGTCAATTGCTCACCCACGGCATTGTACGTGTAGCTCCAATTACCTTTATCCGGATCACTCATGGTCCGTTTGCGGCCCAGATCATCATAGGTGATGGTGGTGGTGGCACCATTGGCGGTCATTTGGAGCAAGTTTCCTGAGGCACCGTAAATGTATTCAATGGTGCTGTACACCGTGTTGTGGTCATCCAGGAACTGCTCTATTTTTACCACTTTGCCACTGACATCTGAGTATTCCACACGCTTTTGATTTTTGGCATTGATGGTGGTGGTTTTCAATCCATCACGAGTGATGGTGGTGATGGCTGAACCACCGGTGTGGGCTGGTGTGCTGGTCAACTCCAACCGGCCAAAAACATCATAAAGATTGACCGCTGAGTACATGCTGCCAATTCTGCTGCCATCGCTGTTCTTCCTGAAATACGGCATGCTGGTTTTCACTGAACGACCCACATCATCGTACCAGGTATCAATGGTGGTCCAGGCACCTGGGTTGGACGCATCACCCATTGACTGGGTTTGTGCCCGCACCACGCGGCCCTGGGCATCTTTGTATTCTCGCTTATCAGGAGCTGAAGGCGAATGAGTGACACTGACGATCGCTGCGGATGAGGGACAATGCAGCGAAGAATTACTCACACACCAATAATTATGCGATTCTGAATAAGCACCGGTGTTCGACTTGTTGGCTTGTTCTTCACCAAATAGACCAAACACAGATTCAACGGTGGTGTTGTTGAGCAGGTCTGATGATCTCAGGGCGTTGCCAAACACATCACGTGAATTGACCTGACCGGTTTGCACTTTGATGACGGCTTGTTGGCCATCATCATGGTACAGGCCATAAGTGCGGTCGGGGTACATGTGCCATTGATTGTCATAACTCATCTCCGAGTACCTGAACACATCCAATTGACTTGGCATGATCTTCGCTGGACGGTAATCCTTATGGCAATTCTGGGCATTGACCACAGCGCGAGAACAGGCCAGCTTATGGGTTTCGTTGCCATAGCTGTCATAATAGTGCCGGGTCTTCAGGTAGAGGCTTTGATCAGCTTTATCTTCATGAATCACTTCCTCAAGAACCTGTCCGGTGACTGGATCATAACTGAAACCAGTTTGGGTGGCATCGGTCAGCCAACCTGTACCTGTGATCAGGTTCCTCCTGCCGTTGGTGGTCACGCTGGTCGTCAGACGGCCCAGAATCCAGTTGTCCGGATCCTGCTCAGCTTCGGCATAGGTATTGTCTACCTCGACATAGGTTAATGCATCACAACTTGCGACATTGTAAGCGGTACAGGTTTTGCTGATGGTGCGACTGACATTGCCATAAAAGTGAGCTGGATCTGTGGTGTTTTCATAGTTCATTTTGGTGACCACAAAAGCATGGGCTTCGGTGGCTCCAAATTCAAATTGTTCCTCAACTGATTTGAACAAATACACAAATGAACTGCCGGCAGTGCTGGCTGGTGATACCTCATTGTAAGTGTTCAAGCTGCTGGTCATTGGAGCAAAGTTCTGACCATCAATCATCGGATCCATACAGCTGTCTCCAGATGAACAAACCGAGTAACTGCAATCATCCTCACCCACCGCACAACTGAAAGTGGTTTGTGCGGCATTGTTCAGCGCACTGTGATAGTTTTTCATGGTCCATTCAGGATTGCCCGTAAACGGGTAGTCCTGACGATAAGCCGTTTGTGTGCTGATCTGATTCTGATAATCAATGCTGGAAATCTCTGCAAATCCCAATGATCCACGACCGCCGCCCTGAACCCGCAGGCCTTTGTAATGGTACAACACCTTACTGTAGTTATTGGCAAGACCCTCAGTCGGAGATTTTTGTTCAACCTGGCGCACCAGATACATCGGTGATTTCACATCAAATACAAAAGAACCATTGCCCCAATTGGCCCCATAGCCATTGGTTCCACGGGCATATACCGTGGGCAGGGTCGCTGATTCATAACTGATGATGGTTTCATCAAATAAACCATTCGGTGCGGTTTTGCGGATGCTGACAATCTTGTCTTTGGCTTTCCAGGAATCATTGCCGATGAAGGTGTGTTTTTCCTGAGCTGTGGAATTGCTGTCACCACGCTTGAGGTAAAAGTGATCAACAAAAGAGTCACCATTCAAATCAGCAAACATGTGAACCGTGGCCTCTGCCTTGGAGTTCGATTTTCTGGCCAGAATGCTGCTGGGGGGCGTTTTCGCCGCTGACATGTGGTAACCACTGGTTGCGGTGTATTCCAGGGTTTTGTAGCGGTAATTCACCCGGCCATTGTTTGAATTGTTATCAGCAGACGGATACAACACATCCAGGTCCCCGTCGTAATCCACATCAACATACTGGGTCAGGTACTTGAAATCATCATCGCGTTTTTCTTCGTTGTAACCTGGGTTGGTTTGAATCGCTGCAGCGTATGACGCATCGATCAAATCAAAAGGCACAAAGGTTTCAAACAATCCGTGCTGATTCAGGTAAAAACCTTCGGTGGTCACCACATCGGCCTGGAAATCACCATTCATGTCCATCATCTGAATATCCTGATCAAAACCAAAGTTAATCAAAGAACCAAAATCAAAGTCCTGAATCGTTGCCCCCTGGTCTGTTGACGTCTGGATGACATATCCAGGACTGGTTGAATAACCAATGTTACTGATGAATTTGAGGTGTCCAGTCAGGTTGCCCTTGGCTCCCTGGCCTGGCTCAAACGAATGCACCGACCAGAACTTAACCCAACAGTAATTATCCTCATTGATGATGCTGCGGTTGGTCCCGTCCAGACAACGCTGGGTGTCATGAAGGTACTGAAATGCCACCAAAACATCATTCAAACCATCTCCATTGACATCGGCTGGCAGCGGACTGATCGAAGCAATTCTGGGTATAAACACGCCGCCATTTTCAAATTCGGGACAACTGATGTAAGGGTTGTCGAAAGGCGGTCCGGAATTTGGATCCAGATTTTCACAATACATTTGATATGTGTTTATCGGGAATCCAGAGGTATCCAAAGTCACCGGAACAGACTGGGTGAACTCCACCCGATCGCTACCGGCCACGTAGTCACTGATATGCAACTGGGCTGAATCATAGATACTGGTATACAATCCGCGGCCACCCTGGTCTTGTACTTCGCCGCTGACATCAAAGGCCAACAGGTCTGGTAAACCATCACCGGTGAAATCCGCAAAGTTCTGTGAATTGGCATTAGGAAACCAGCCGATTTGGGTATCCATCTGATTCAGACAGCCAATACCTGATGTAGCAGACTGGCATATTTTAGAACCGTTAGAGAAACTCACGCGCCAGGTCATGTTGTTTTTCACCGGGGTTAACAGATCATCAAACCCATCACCATTGAAATCAAACACATAAAAATCATTGTTGTTGATGGTGTAATCTTCCGGCTCAGCGGGTTGAATCTCGGTATTACAGGTGCGGTTGTAGAAGCTGCCGTTGTTGGTGTCGGCACAGAAAGCGCCACCATTGAATTCCGGTGTGTCTGGTGGGAACAAATTACCGTTACCCTCGAGGTCAATGGTTCTCGAATTTCCGGCCAAAGCAAACCGCACTTCCGGATTATTACCATTGTCTTCAAAGTAGAAAGCAAACACCATTTCACTGACCCCGTCACCATTGATGTCAATCGGCTTTGGACTGCCCATCATGTCTTTGAAACGAAGGATGTTACCGGTGGCTGTGTTATAAGGTTTGAACCAATCTTCACTGCCATCACTGCTCCAGGTGAATACCACCGGTTGTAAACAATTGGTGTTTCCGGCATCAGCACATTCAGTCACACTGTTCAACTGAGACTGACCGGACAACGGCGAATAGGCATAGGTTAAATCCAGCTTGCGGATGGTTTGCAGGCTAGAAGCCGGTGTGATTCTGCGTTTGGTCTGTATGTTTGAAAGGCGCTTGTGTCGTTTATTGACCGCTTCCTGAGAATAGTGAGCCGCCTGATCAGATCGGGTTTCATAATTAAATTCAATCACATTTTGTGGGGTCAGCATGTTGCTGCGCAGGGTGTATTCCACTTGCTCCAGATAGGATTCTCCAACCAATGAATTATCCCAGATAAAACGCATGCTGTTGCCATTGCGATCGGCGATCTCATTCATCAACCAGGTCATCACTGCGGTTCCGTCGGCACTCATCACCTGAGCATCGTAAACCCCGCTGGCTCCATAAGTGCGGATCTCACCATTCTTCAGATAAACGCTGAACTGTGTTGGACCAGACGCATCAGCGGCAGCCACCACAACTTTACTGAATGATTCCATTTCAGTGCGGTATTCTGCTCCCACTGTTCCATGTGTGTTGCCGTTGGGAACCTGTAATAACTTTTGACCATCCAGACAAAACGCATCAGCGTTTGTCAGCGAGATGGGCTGGTACTGTTCCAGCGTGATGCCATCCTGTTCGACATTTCGCAAACAGCGGCTGATGGCAGAGGTCCCGCTGATGTTCCAGCCTTGACCGGCCACATCATTGCCGCCGTTGGAGTTGTAGTTCAATGACAATTGTGGTGACAGACCACCGGTGCCTTTGGGGGTGAACACAGGAATTGAATAGGTGCTGGCACCACTCATGTCTATATTCAATGCACCTGAAGTGAAACCCACCAGGCTGGAAGCATCATTGCTTGCCAAAGTGTGCTGGGCCGGGTTGGGCGCAGTCGCATATTGAGGGTCATTGCCGGTGCTGCACAATCCAGACACACAGTCTTCAATGATCAGGGGTTTGGATTCGGCAATCGCCACTGTCTGAGTGGGCGAAAGGTATTTGTCTTTGTGTAACTGGAACACATAGGTTCCTGGCTGTTCGATGGTGCATTGGTATTCTCCGGTTACCACATATCCACCTGGTACGTTGGAGGAACATCCTGGCAGGTTTTCCAGCGGCTGGAAGCCACCACCATTGAAAGAATATTGGGGGTGTATGCTGTCAAAATTGTCATCCGTGTACCAACTGAAGCGGATGTCGCACTGGCCCTGCACATTGGGATCACAGGTTTGTAAACTGATGTCGGCATCATTGATTTGGTAAAAAATACCATGCAGATTGGCCCGTTTTTCATACGTTTGCATGCTTGACTGGCCGGTTCCATGAGCTCCAAATGTGGCAATGTTTCGGTACTCCAACACCCCAGCTCGTTCCACGTCAAACCAGAATTTTGCTTCTCTGAAAGCGGTGTCACCATCAGATTGTTCAAAAGACCGCCCTGCATACCCAACACCAGTCAATGCATCGCCTACCCAACCTTCAGCAGGACGTTGGGTCAGTGGATTGAAGCCATTGGGAATGGTGATTAAATTGTAATCGTTGGCGTCATCATTTTGATCAAAATCATCGAAGTAGCCTGCCGGCGCATTTTCACACAAAGGATTGTCGGTAAAGCACACGTAAGCACTTTGTAACCACACCGGTTGTCCGTCGCCATCAAAATACAGGAAGAATTCAGTCTCCACACCACCATCGATCCAGGTCAGCACCGAGACTTCGGCTGAACTCAGCGGTGATGACATGTCGGTGATGTTTTTTTGCCACAAACCCATGTAATGATCAGCATCATTGGGCGTGTTATTGGTTTGGTTGATGTTGAAGACTGAAAAGTCTTCTATTTCCAGCATCAGACTGCCGGTTTCAATGCCATTACATCCAGCAGCGATATCACAAACGGTGTAAGGGTGGATGTTTTTACTGATGTCTACTTCTGTGAAATGGCCCAGGGCATAATCCAGGTTTAAAGCCATGGTTGCCTGGCTGGATGAATTGGGGTCAAAGCGCAACATGATGTTACCGGTATCAATTGAATTGATTTGTGTTTCACCAGAAACCGGATCCGTTATGCGCTCGTGATAGTAGATGTCGCCCTGAAAGAGTTGATTGCCACCACTGGTGTTTTGCATGAATTTCAATCGTGCCTCAAACCAGGCCGGCGTCCAGTTTTCTCCCAGTTTTTTGTACGACAGCCAATACCCCACCAAATCATAGGCTTCGCCATACCGACCATGTTGTTCAGTAAAGCGCAGCCCATTGGCCCAGAAAAAATTCCAACCGGTGCCTGCCAGGTCCCGGTGCCACCAATGTCCGGGGCTGAAATCACCAGGCCCCCCACTGACTGAATTGCGTGAGCTGTTACTTTGTGGTGGGTTGCTGTTGGGAGACGGTTCCCGGAAATCAATGCCAACCGGCTCGGTACAACCCACACCGTTTTTACAGGTTTGTAAATAGAATTTTTTATGAAAGCTTGAATCAGCTGATGGCTTGATGTGCTCACAATATGTGGATGAACTCCATTGCGTATTGAATGTGATGTCACCTGACGGGTCCTTGAAATCAGACCAGTTGATTCTCACACCGGTCACAGCTTCGTATTGAATCTCATAGTTATTACCAGCGTCATTGACGACTCGCTTTTTCAACAAACAATAACCGGAATGTATGTTGTTAGGCGTGCTGAGCAAAAAATAGTCGGGCTCAACAGAACCGCCTTGTAATTCCCAGAACAGTTCGTCGACCACAGGGTTGCCAAATTCATCAACCGTCCAGGTCCAGCCTATGTTGGATGGTTGTTTCATCGTCACGGCATTCACTTCAGACCGGGACACGGTGACCGTAGAATGAGGCAGTGACCAGGCTGAACAGCGGTCACCGGCATCATCGTCACGCTGACATGTACGAATTTTATAATCATAATCACCCTTACCGATGCGATTCAGTACCAGGGGTCCTTCAACCAGATGACTGGTGAACAACAAGGGTGCCAGTTGATCGGTATTGGGGTTGGCGGAAATCACTTCGCCTTCCTGTTGAGCCGGCTTGATTTCACTGACTTCAATATAATCAACAGCTGAAGAATCATTGCCACCAAAATGCCAATTAAGCGTCATGTTCAGTTCACTGGCGTCATAACTGACACCACTCCAGATGGGCCGGGGTAATGACGCATCAATCACCGGATCATTTACGGATACTGAAGCTGCTTTGGAACAGCCCAACAAAGCGTTACAAGCCACCACCTGAAACGCCGTGCCTACCACATCTTCACGATCACGAAATGCGGTAAACCAACCATTGAGCCGATGCTGGGTTCCAATGTTGGTAAAATCAACCACCAGAAAATCACCATCAGATTGAGGGAATGTTGAGTAAATCCTGAAAGAATCAGGTCTGCCTCCAGGCACCTGATTAAACGCATTGGCTTCATATTTCACATTGAATTTGAAGCGCAGATTATTCGGATCTGACGTATCAAAAATCACCGCACCATCATCCAGAGTGGGTCGGGTCAAACCCCGGTCAAAGCTGGAAACAGTTCTGGTGTAACCACAGCTGTTTGGATTACAGGCTGCGACCGTGTACTGGACTGCCTCTAATGAGTCAAATCGAGCCGCCTGAAATTCAGCATTCAACAGAACATTCCGACTGTCAATCACTTCGTCATTGCTGTTCAATGCCAGAACCTGATGATGCGTCACACCCCAGCGTTGATAAATGTCATCAACCGCAGCGTGGTTCAGTGTCCAGGTGATGTAGCGGGTTTGTGTTGTGATGTCTTCATAACCTGAAGCCGTCTCAACTTTGTGCATCATACAGTCTTCTGCCTGATTAAACACTCCAGGCCAATTGATCATTGGACAGGTGGGTAAGGTGGCCGGGTCCAGACCAGATACGCCCATGCTGGTCAGTAATGGGAACGCATCAGGTGGCGTGGTGAAATCGATGAAGTTGTAATAATTACCACATTTCATGGCGTTGGAACCACTCAGATCGACGTGCAATGGCCAGAAGTTTTGCGGTTCAGCCAAGCTCTGATTGAGGGCTTGGACCTTATACATATCGGGGTTGTTGCTCAGGTTCAAAAACTGTATGGGTTTCATGGTGCCATTGAAGTTTTTAACCGGAGTGTTACTCATCGAAAAACCACAAAAACCACCAAAATCAGTGATGTCCTGGGTGGTACTCAATTGACTCGCACCATTCAGATTGACATGCTTCAGCCCATTGGTGTCCACCAGGTCATTAACGTCCTGAATGTCTGTTTGGCTCAGATCAATCGCATCGATGAACTGTCCGGTGACTGCGGTTTTGAAACCCGCAGGATCTGTTGCCGTGACCACTGGGTTTCCAGACAGGTCCAAAGCCTGAATCGCTTCACTGCGATTGGGCCTGAACAACTCTGAATAGGCTCCGGTGATGTTGTTGTTACTCAGGTCTATGTAACTGGCATTCCAAGAAGCCCCTTGTACGCTGGATAGGTTCAAGCCGGATAATATGATGCTGTCAATGTCACCCGCACCACGGGCACCTGCGACATTCATCTGCGGATTGTCAGACAAATCCAGCCACGACAAATGAGTCATGGAGCCCAGACCACCCCATTTGGTTAATTGGTTGTTGTTTGATAAATTCAAATAGCGCAGACTGATCAGATTGTTTTTCAGTTCTGTGACAGAATTGTCTGTTAATCCGCTGTTGGCACAGTCCAGTTTTTCCAAATCCTTCAACAAGTCAGATTGGCTGTGGCCATTGGCCAGGATACAACTTTTCAGTTGGGGGTCTGCAAGTTCAGCCACAACCTTTTCAAATGCTGTTACGGTAAAGGATTCAAAACTTGTAAAGTCTGTGTAAGAACCTTGTCCGTTGATGTAGTAGTAGCTGGCCAGATGAATTTCATAATTACCAGGTTGCAGGTTTCTGATTCTGGCAAACTGCACTGCTGGCAGACCGCCGTCAGCCGTTCTCAAAGCATTAAAACTGTAGTCTTCATAGTAAGCGCCATCCTTCACAATTCTGATCACATAGGCATTCAGGCCCGCTTCTGTTTCTGCAGTGTGTTGCTCATTTCTGCCAGAAAACTTCAGCCGGATGTTGGGCATGTTCATTTTATTGAGCAATGTCCCTTGTACTTTTAAGGGATTTGGCACTGGATATGAGAATGGTTTGGTAATCGGATAACAAGGTACCGTGTTGCACTGGCCACTGCCTTGTTTTTTACCAGGTATGTCAGGAATTGGCTGATCGAGCAAATGCAGTCTTGCTCTTTTTTCCACCTCCATGGCGTCATAAAAACCCAATTCATTGATCACTTCCTGGGCTTTCTGTATGCGCAAATCATCACTGACTCTGACCACTCCATGAGCGGTGGTGGCCATCAGTAAAATCCAGGTTGATACCATTAATCCAATTATTCTTTTCATGTCTGTATTCCAATACGTTTATTGCTGTCAATTGCTTGAGTGACTCACCAGATGTACTTCATAAAACCCCGCTTCTATGGCTTACGACTGATGTGCCAAGTTCTGAAAAATCAAACTCATGTCATCATCCGGCCTAACCTCAAAAGGTGTCTGGTCGGACGTGGATGGTTTCAGCGCCCATCTTAAATTGGCATGTGTTTGATTTTTTTTTAACTCAGGACTGTTTTTTTTAATTTGAGGACTCAAGGCCCGGATCATGAGGTTTTCCGGCACTTAGCTCTCAGTAAAAAAAATGGTCACCGGTTTCCTAAACGGAGTTCACCGGCAAAGCTTGTCAAAATAATTGAATATTTTCAGTAAAGAAGATGATTGAGGGGTCAGTCAGCCCGATAAGCTGAGAGGGTGGTTTGGGCACAGCGTTGCCAACTGAAGGATTGGGCGTGTGACAGGCCCTTCTGAGTCGCCTGGTTTAACCAGGTGGTGTCTTCCAGAGCGGTTTGCAGTTGCAGTTGGATGTCACTGACATCAAGTGGATCACAGAGTCTGGCATGACCGGCAGCCACTTCGGCCATGGCTGAATGGTTGGCCGTGAGCACGGGCGTACCAGAGGCCATGGATTCGATGATCGGCAAACCAAAACCTTCATACAAGGAGGGCAATGCCGTCAGGCGGGCACCGGCATACAGTTCCTTGAGTTGATCCTCAGGTAAGTAGCCTGGCACCCTGATTTGACCCTCATTGAGCATGGTTTTTATTTGGCGGTTGAGGTCACTGTTGAGCCAGCCTTTGGCACCGACCAAAACCAGCGGACAGTCAGCCCGCAGGCCTGCCGGCAATCCGGCATAAGCGCTGAGCAAGCGGGACAGGTTTTTGCGCGGTTCTGTGGTGGCCACCGCCAGCACATACTGCTTATGCACCAATTCAAGCGGAGCCAATGTACCCCGGGTTTGCTGTTCATCGCGGGGCTGAAAACCAGGGTCTACACCCAGAGGCGTGACCTGAATGCGCTTTGCAGGAAAGCCATAATGACTGACGATTTCCTGTTTGACATATGCACTGGGAGTGATCAATGCAGTCGCCTGTTCCAGGGTCCTGGGAATTTCCCGGTCCAGGAATCGCAACCGGTATGCCGGCTGTGTATCCCGGTAATGAACGAAGCTCAGGTCATGAAAAGTGGCCACCGAACGGCCGAGAAAAGGCATCAGGATGAAATTCGGGCTGTGCAATACATGGTCGCTGAGGTCCTGGGTTAACCGGCTGAAGTGTCGGTTACGGCGGTTGGCATAAGCGGCCAGTGCCAGACCTTTGAAGGGCACCCACTGTTTGAATCGGCTCAACCAGGGGTTCACATCTCCACCCAGGTGTTCAGGGTTAACCCAGCGACTGGCCGAAAAACAACGCAGCTCATCGATCATTTCAAGGGATTGTAATCCCCTCGCCAGTTGCAGCGTGTACTGCCCAATACCGGTCAGTGGCTGGGTGATGGCATCAACATTTAAAATGACTTTCACAGAATGAGCTTGGACTGTTAAGATGACGTGGTTTGAATTATAACAAGGTTCATCATGGTCAACCCCTTTCATTTAGCCATCCCGGTCAGAAACATTACCGAGGCCCGTGATTTTTACCTCCATACCCTGGGCTGCCGACAAGGTCGAAGTTCAGACCATTGGGTGGACCTGGATTTATATGGCCATCAGCTGGTATGTCATCTTGATGAAACACTGGGCGATGAGGGCCAGGTCAGGCTGATCAAAAATGACGTCGATGACCACGGCGTTCCGGTACCCCATTTCGGCGTGGTACTGAACATGACCGACTGGCAGGCGCTGGCAGATCGGTTGACCACAGCAGGTGTTGAATTTATCATTGAACCCTATGTGCGCTTCAAAGGACAGCCCGGAGAGCAGGCGACGTTGTTTTTTCTTGACCCTTCAGGCAATGCCCTGGAATTCAAAGCATTCAAGGACTGGTCGCAACTGTTTGCGGTTGATTGATCACCAGTTCCAGGCCCATGTTGGCCCATTGTTTCTGTTCGTCTTTCAGGTCCGCTTTGATCAACGGGTGATCGCTGAGCCACTCCCGGTTGATGATCAACCGAATGCTTTGGTTTTGCCAACTGAGCCGCTCAATGGGTACTGGCTCAAAATGCCGGTTACGGGCAAACACCACCGACAGCCGCATGATGACCAGCAACTCCACAACCACCTCATACTGGCGCTCAGTAAGACCGGCCAGCACACTTTTGCTGATTTTGCGCCGATGCAGCCGGATCAGGGTGGCCATGATCAGCTTTTGTTGATTGGAAAATCCCGGCATGTCAGCATGGTGGACCACAAAAGCACCGATTTTGTGGTATTGGCTGTGGGCAATTGACAAACCAATTTCATGCAGCTTGATGGCACCATTTAATAAATACAAAATGCGTCGTGGTATTTTCAGGTTCATGTGGTGAATGATGTCTTCACTGTAACGCTGTACATTGTCGGCATGTTGCAAATCAACAGTGAATTGTTCGCTGAGTTTGCGAATGCTGCGCCGGGTCACTGAGGTGGTTTCGGGGCCGTCTGACATTTCATAGATCAAGCCCTCCCTGAGCGCTCCGGGTGATACATCCATCTGCGCTATGTCAAAAGCTTTCATCAGGGCATAAACAATGGCCAGGCCGCCAATGAACACCGGTCGACGGTCCTCACTCAGACCACTGATTTGATTCAGCTGATCAATGTGGCCCAGTTCAATGCATTGCTTTTTGAGTAATTTCAGACCAGCCATGGTGATACCAACCACAGACCAATCATTGCTTTCCAGAATGGCAGCAGTCGCCCGTAAGGTGCCAGAAGCCCCAACACTGTGATCCCAGCCTTGTTTTTTGAAAGTCTGGATGTAGGGATTGAGTTCCTGCAAGGCATGAATGACCGCCCTTTTCCAGTTGTGCTTATCAATGACGCCGTTTTTGAAGTACTTGCGGGTGTAGCTGACACAACCCATGTACAGACTTTCCCGTTTGGCCGGTTTCATACCATCCCCAATGATCAACTCGGTACTGCCGCCACCGATGTCCATCACCAGCTTGCGGGCCGGATTACCCCGGGTTGACTGGGCCACGCCGAGGTACAACATACGGGCTTCTTCCCGACCAGAGATGATCTCGATTTCATGGTTGAGGATTTTTTCTGCCTCTCGGAGGAACTCCGCTGAATTGCGTGCCACCCGCAGGGTATTGGTTCCCACTATACGGATGTTTTTATCCGGAATGTTCTGAATGCGTTCTGACATCAGCCGCAGTGATTCATAGGCTTTTTCCAGGTATTCAGGGCTGATGTTTTTGTCCTCATCCAGGCCCGCTGCCATACGCACCATGTGTTTCACTGAATCCAGTGGATAAATCTGGCCGGACTTAAATGAGGCCACCAGTAAATGGAAGGAGTTTGACCCCAGGTCTATGGCGGCGAAAGTGTTGCGCAATGAATCTGTCATGCAGCTATTTTACCCAATGGTTTGGGGCTTGTGTTCAAGTTATTGAGTTCTGCTGGGATGACAGGTGGAAATTCAAAGACACACCTGACCGGATGTTTGACGTGGGTTGAAGTCCATGTTCCGGATTAAGGGCTACCGACATGAACCCTCAGACAAACTCAGGAAACGTCAGGGCTGGAGGAATGGGGGACAACAGGGAATTGGCGAAGTTTGGTGGAGCCGTTGACTGGGCATCTCGGAAGCCTGCTTCAGACTGGCGATCTGGGTTGAGTGGTTTTTTAAGGCAAAAAAATCCCCGGGCTGGCCGGGGATTTGAAGCAAACAGTTGAATCCGATCAGCGCTTCATCGAGGTGAAGAATTCTTCGTTGGTCTTGGTGTCTTTCAGTTTGTCCAGCAGGAATTCAATCGCCTGCAAATCATCCATGGGATTGAGGATCTTGCGCAGGATATGGGCTTTTTGCAGGAATTCACTTTCCACAATCAGCTCTTCTCTACGGGTACCTGACTTGTTGATGTTCATCGCTGGCCAAATGCGTTTTTCTGCGGCACGGCGATCCAGGTGGACCTCCATGTTACCGGTGCCTTTGAACTCCTCAAAAATCACTTCATCCATTTTCGAACCGGTTTCAACCAGACCCGTGGCAATGATGGTCAGTGAGCCACCCTCTTCCACGTTTCGGGCCGCACCAAAGAATTTCTTCGGTCGGTGCAAGGCGTTGGCATCGACACCACCAGTGAGGATTTTACCTGATGCCGGGGTCACGGTGTTATAAGCCCTGGCCAGACGGGTGATCGAATCAAGCAGAATAATCACATCTTGTTTGTGCTCCACCAGGCGTTTAGCCCGTTCAATCACCATGTCAGCAACCTGTACGTGACGGGTGGCCGGCTCATCAAAAGTTGAAGCAATCACTTCACCTTTGACCGTGCGGCGCATATCAGTCACCTCTTCAGGACGCTCATCAATCAACAGCACAAACAGTTTGGCTTCCGGGTTGTTTTGAGCGATCGAAGTGGCAATGTTTTGCAGGATCATGGTTTTACCGGCTTTCGGTGGTGACACAATCAAACCGCGTTGTCCCTTACCAATCGGTGACACCAGATCTATGATCCGGGTTGTCAGGTCTTCACGGGAACCATCACCACGCTCCATTTTGAGTTGTTCGGTGGCAAACAACGGCGTGAGGTTTTCGAAGATGATTTTGCCCTTGGTATTTTCGGGTGGCTCATAGTTAATGGTGCTGACTTGCAGCAATGCGAAATAACGTTCTGAATCCTTGGGGGGCCTGATTTTACCAACAATGGTGTCACCGGTTTGCAGGCCAAATCGCCTGATCTGGCTGGGTGATACGTAAATATCATCCGGGCCGGCCTGATAAGAACCTTCCGGCGCCCGGAGGAATCCGAAGCCATCCGGCAATACTTCCAGCACACCATCACCAAAGATGTCTTCGCCTTTTTTGGCATGCTTTTTCAGAATCGAAAAGATGATTTGTTGTTTGTGAACACGGGATCTTGTCTCCACTCCGGTTTCTTTGGCAATTTGTGTCAACTGCGTGGTCGACATTTGTTTCAGTTCAGATAGATTCATATTGGATGTTTTGATTCATGGCAGAATGCCGGTCAGATGGTTGTTGATAGATACGGGTTAATTAAACAGTTGCCCTTTTTCATCATGAGGTTTAACCGCAATTGACGCACATGAACCCGGCTGGATGATGTAAAAAGGATTAAATTATTTTCGACAAAAGACTTGCCGGAATTGATGGGGTATAAACTACCATGTAAGTCAATGTGTGTCCAGTTGAAAATAAAAAAACGCCCGATTCTGCCGTGAATCAGGCGTTTTTAAGGATCAGGCGGTGTGTTTGTTCAAAAACTCCAGCAGTTGACCTTTGGAAACCGCACCCACGTGCTGGTCAATGACCTCTCCGTTTTTGAAGACCATCAAAGTGGGTATACCACGAATGGCCATTTTCACGGCGGTTTCTTTGTTGTCTTCAATGTTCAGTTTTGCCACTTTAACCTGGCCTTGCAGCTCATCAGCTACTTCTTCCAGGATGGGGGCAATCATGCGACAAGGACCACACCACTCTGCCCAGTAGTCAACCAATACTGGAACGTCAGAATTGGTGATTTCTTCAAAGGTGTCATCGGTGGCCTTGATAATATGTTCGCTCATGTGTGTCTCCGTAAAATGCCTTGTGGTTAAGGTCAAATATTGAATGATCTTGTCAACGCAATCACCGGTGTTTGTATCACCTGTAAAAACGACTGCAGCGATCATGTCGGGTCATTAATTACCCGTCACCCTGATTCACGCATGAAGGCCATTTGCATTGCCTGTCGTTCGCTCAGCAGCCATGACGGCGGATCGAACTGTCCAACAGTTCTCAAATTTTATTTTCACCCAATATGGGGCTATTCAATTGTTTTTCAATCTCAATCGATGATTTCCAGAAAACTGTCATGGTCAATGATGGTGATCTGATGATCCGCAAGGGCCAGAATATTGGCTTTCTTCAGTTTGGAAAACACCCGGCTCAGCGTTTCTTCAGCCAGGCCCAGGTAATTGGCCAGATCACGTTGCGAAATCTGAAAAGGGAACTGATTGGCCGAAAATCCTCGTGAATAGTACAGATCAGACACGTCTTTGATGAAACTGACCAGTTTTTGTTTGGCGTTGTATTCACTGTGGGAAATCTCAAACTGAATGATTTTTTCGCTCATCATTTTCATCAATCGGTTCTGGATGTCCCGGTGCTTATGAGCCAGCTCCTGCAATGGATAAAAAGGGATCACACAATAGGAGCCTGAACTGACGGCTTTGACAGTGGTTTTGTATTTGCCTTTGTGTATGCCATCAAAACCCATGATCTGGCCAGGAATAAACACATCCACAATCCGTTCATCCCCCTGCTGGGTGAGGTAAACCGATTTGAACATACCGGAATGGACAGTGAACAGATTCTGAAAAGTAGCGCCAGCTTCGTAAACTGTTTGGTTTTTTTCGATCAGGATGTGGGAGTCAATGATGGATTCAATGGCCGCAATTTCTTCTGACTGAATTCGGACCCGACGGTTTTCGACGGTTTGGGTACACAACTCACAATCGCCACAGTTACTGGACTTAGGCTTTTGAAAATCGATGGATGTATTGAGCATAATTTGTTTTTTTTTCGTTAACGGTGCGAATCTTGATCTATGTCAATCTTCGCCTTCCTTTGGGGTCATTATAATTCATGGCAATCACTAAATGGGCAACAAAGCATTGAAAATATGATTGATTTTAACGATAAAGTAGTCAAGCAATTCACCATTGCGACGATATTATGGGGCATTGTTGGCATGTTGGTTGGGGTGTTTATCGCCGCTCAACTGGCCTGGCCGGCTTTGAATTTCGACATTCCCTGGCTGACTTACAGCCGTTTACGGCCATTGCACACCAACGCGGTGATTTTTGCCTTTGGTGGTAATGCTTTACTGGGAACGTCTTTATATGTCGCTCAGCGCACCTGTCAGGTCAAGCTGTTCTCAGACTCAATGGCCAGCGTGGTCTTCTGGGGGTTTCAGCTGGTGATTGTCGGTGCCGCACTGACCTTACCATTTGGTTTCACCCAGGGTAAAGAGTACGCCGAGCTGATCTGGCCTTTGGATGTATTGCTGACCGTTGTTTGGGTACTGTATGCCATCGTGTATTTTGGTACCATCGCCACCCGGACGGTGAAACATATTTATGTTGCCAACTGGTTTTATGCTGCATTCATTATCACCATCGCCGTGTTGCACATCGTCAACAACCTGGCGATTCCGGTGAACTGGCACCTGTCTTATCCTGTGTTCTCAGGGGCTGTGGATGCACTGACCCAATGGTGGTACGGGCATAATGCCGTGGGTTTCTTCCTGACTGCAGGTTTCCTGGGCATGATGTACTACTTTGTCCCCAAGCAAGCCGAACGCCCGGTTTATTCGTACCGTTTATCCATTGTGCATTTCTGGGCCCTGGTCTCCACTTACATGTGGGCCGGTCCCCATCACTTGCAGTACACCTCATTACCTGATTGGGCCCAGTCACTGGGTATGGTGTTCTCACTGATTCTGCTGGCGCCATCGTGGGGTGGCATGATCAACGGCATCATGACTTTGTCAGGTGCGTGGGACAAATTGCGCTCTGATCCAATCATTAAAATGATGATCGTCGCCCTGTCATTCTATGGCATGAGTACCTTTGAAGGTCCGATGATGTCGATCAAAACCGTCAATGCCCTGTCGCATTACACCGACTGGACCATTGGTCATGTGCACTCAGGAGCCCTCGGGTGGGTGGCGCTGATGACCATGGCCTCCATGTACTCACTGATCCCAAGACTGTGGGGCCGTGATGGCATGTACAGCACCCACCTGATCAACGTGCATTTCTGGATTGCCACGCTGGGCATCGTGCTTTACATCGCTTCCATGTGGATTGCCGGTGTGATGCAGGGTCTGATGTGGCGTGAAGTGGATGCCAATGGTTCCTTGGTCTACAGCCACGTGGAAAGTATTGAAGCCACCTATCCGTATTATGTCATCCGGTTAATTGGTGGTGTGTTGTTCTTCATCGGCATCCTGATCCAGGCCTATAACACCTGGAAAACCATCAAAGGTGAGAAAGCCGAAGTTAAATCAGCCTCTGAAGCTGTGGGAGTAGGCGCATGAGCAAGCATGAGAAAATTGAAAAGAACATCGGTCTGATGGGTGTACTGGTGGCCGTGGTCATCAGCTTTGCCGGCATCATCGAGATCGTACCGCTGATGTCGCAAGCCAGTGTGGTCGAACCGGTTGAAGGCCTTGAACCACGCAACCCGCTGGAACTGGCTGGACAAAACCTGTACGTCGCTGAAGGTTGTTACAACTGCCAC
This sequence comes from Marinicella sediminis, assembly GCF_002000055.1. Classification (GTDB taxonomy): domain Bacteria; phylum Pseudomonadota; class Gammaproteobacteria; order Xanthomonadales; family Marinicellaceae; genus Marinicella; species Marinicella sediminis. The sequence goes on from NZ_MVBD01000007.1 coordinate 144,973, forward strand.
TCACAACAGGTCAGGCCTTTTGTTGATGAAACCCTGCGCTATGGTCATTACTCAGTGGCCGGTGAATCGGTATACGACCGTCCATTCCAATGGGGTTCCAAACGCACCGGTCCCGATCTGGCCCGTGTCGGTGGCCGTTATTCAGATGAATGGCACCAAATTCACCTGATCGATCCACGGTCAGTGGTGCCCACATCCAACATGCCAGGTTATCCATGGTTGGCAGAAAATGAAGTCGACATCGAGGAAACCGTGGCCAGTATGAAAGTTTTAAAAATGCTGGGTCATCCATACTCTGATGAAGAAATTGCTGCTGCCGCCGCCAGCCTTGAAGGCAAGACCCAATTGGACGCCCTGGTCGCTTATCTGCAGGATCTGGGCACAGCCATGCCAAGGAGTTACCAATGATCAGCGGCCTGTACACCGGTTTGCTGCTGGTCGTCTTCCTGGGCATCATCGCCTGGGCCTGGAGCAAACAGAACAAAGCAAAATTTGATGAGTTGTCACGCACCGCTTTAAAAGAAGACGAACAAATCAAAGCAGAAACTGAGGAGAAAAACCATGAGTAATTTTTGGCATTGGACAGTAATCATTGTGGTGGTCCTCCACTTGATTGCTTATTTATGGTTGTTGTTTTCGACTTCGAAAAAGAAAACCGAAAAACGGGCTGACAACACCACCGGACATGTCTGGGATGGTGATTTAAAAGAATGGGACAACCCCATGCCAAGGTGGTGGTTGTGGCTGTTCATCATCACCATTGTGTTCTCTGTAGGCTACCTCTACCTGTACCCGGGTATGGGCAACTACAAGGGCAGCAAGGAGTGGACCTCAATCAACCGTTTTGAAGCCAACTACAAAGCCAACACCGAAGCACGGAATAAATCCTTTGCCGGATTCATCAACAAACCGGTTGAAGAGTTGATCAAAGATGATCAGGCCATGTTAATTGGCGGACGAATCTTTGCCAATAACTGCGCCCAGTGTCACGGTTCAGATGCCGGCGGTGCGGTGGGCTTTCCCAACCTTCATGACGATGACTGGAACTGGGGCGGTGAATTCAATGACATCCTTACCACCCTGAACAATGGCCGCATGGGCGTGATGCCCGCTTTTGCACCGGCGCTGGGTGAAGACGGAACGGTTCAGGTAGCCAACTATGTACGCAGCCTGTCAGGCATTGAGCATGATGCCGCACTGGCCGCGGAAGGGCAGAGTAAGTTTGCCATGTTTTGTGCCGCCTGTCATGGACCGGATGGCAAAGGACAGGACATGTTTGGCGCACCCAATCTGACTGATGACATCTGGCTGTATGGTTCACATGACATCATTGAAACCGCATTGTATGAAGGCCTCAACGGTAACATGCCGGCGCAACAAGAGATCCTTGATGAAAACCGCATCAAGCTGGTTGCCGCCTATGTTTACTCATTGAGCCAATAAGGAGTGACCACCATGGGTACTGAACCAATCGTTAAAAACCGGGACTTCAATGATCGTCAGATCAAACGCATCTTCTTACGGCGCATGGGCATTGTGCTGTGGGTGTCCTTTTTTACCGCAGCGGTTGAATCCATGGTGTTTTTTGCCCTGTTTGACCCTGCCTACCTGGGACAGTTGTCCAGCTTAGCTGTCGACATCACCCGCTGGCAGGGTTACGCTTTGGGCTTTGTGTTTTTCTGGGCTTTCACTTTTTCAGCGGCGCTGTTCGCCGGGGTGGTGATGGCCCTGCCCAGGACCCGGCTGGCCAAACGCAACCCACACTCATAACCATAACCACACCCACCAACTGGTTGACCACACATGACTGACCAAGAAACCAAGCCGATCGAATTGAGCCTTTACAAGGCCCATGAAAAAATCTATCCACGAGAAATCAAAGGCCGCTTTCAGTACAAACGCAAACTGGCGGTGTTGGTTTTACTGGGTTTGTTTTACATCCTGCCCTGGATCAGTTGGGAGGGGCAACAGGCGATCCTGTTTGACCTGCCTCACCGGCGTTTTCATATTTTTGGTCTGACACTGTGGCCTCAGGACTTTATTTTTCTGGCGCTGATGCTGATCATCGCTGCCTTCTCGCTGTTTTTCTTCACCGCTCTGGCAGGCCGGTTGTGGTGTGGATTTGCCTGTCCGCAAACCGTCTGGACCGAAGTGTTTATCTGGATGGAGCAGCTAACCGAAGGCAACCGCAACAAACGGATGAAGCTCGACAAAGCACCGTGGAGTACGGAAAAAGTCCTGCGCAAAACCAGCAAACAATTTCTGTGGATTACTTTTGCCTTGTGGACTGGTTTCACTTTCGTGGGGTTTTTCACGCCCATCAAAGAACTGGCCGCTCATGTCTGGAGCTGGCAACTGGGCCCTTGGGAAACCTTCTGGCTGTTTTTTTATTCCCTGGCCACCTACGGTAATGCCGGATTCCTGCGTGAACAGGTCTGCCTGTACATGTGTCCATATGCCCGCTTCCAAAGCGCCATGTTCGACAAGGAAACCCTGATCATTTCCTATGATGGACAACGCGGCGAACCCCGCATGCGCGGTAAAAAGCGACGGGAAGCAGAGGCCCCGGGGGACTGTATCGACTGTACCTTGTGTGTGCAGGTGTGTCCCACCGGCATCGACATCCGTGATGGCCTGCAGTATGAATGCATCGGTTGTGCTGCCTGTATTGATGCCTGTGATGAAGTGATGGAAAAAAGTGGCATGCCCAAAGGCCTGATCAAGTACACCACAGAAAATGCCCTCAATGGAAAACCCACCCACATCATCCGCCCGCGAACATTGGTATACTTCACCATTCTGATGTTACTGGTCAGTTCTTTTGGCATTGCTTTACTGAGTCGCAGTTCGATTGACATGAATGTGATCCATGACCGCAACAGCTTTTACCGGGTGGTCAATGCACAGACCATTGAAAACGTGTACACTTTAAAAGTCATGAACAAAGGCAAGACCACCACCGGATACAAATTGTCTGCCACTGGCCTGGAAGGACTTGAGGTGTTGCTGGGAATGAATGAAACCGAAATCGTGGCAGAACCCGGCCAGTTGGTCGAAGTACCGATCAAAATCAGGGCTGCAAAAGCTGTGGCCAACAAGAAGATACATACCATTGAAGTTACCGTTACTGCCCTGGATGAAACAGGTGATGCGGCTTCAGAAACCGTCAAATATTTTGGATACAACAAATGACCCAACAAACCACTGAGAAAGCCGTAAAACTACCCTGGTACAAATACCCCTGGGTGTGGTTCATCATCTCCCTGCCCGCCAGTGCGGTGGTGGCCGGCCTGTACACGGTGTATATAGCCCAGCAAAATGCCCCGCAGGTGATCGTCAAACAGAATAAATTTCAGATCGATAAAGAAGACTGATGACCCGCTGCTTTCACTGCGGTGAAACGGTGCCAGCGAATGTCCGACTCACAGCACGGATTGACGGCCGGGATGAGCCCATGTGCTGCATTGGCTGTCAGGCCGTGGCACAATTCCTCACCAACCATGACCATGAAGTGTTTTATCGCTACCGCCAGGATCAGTTGCCAGGCGAACAGGTCATGGCAACCAGCGATGATCAATGGCGCTTTCTCGATGCCCCTGAAGTATTCGACAGCCTGACCCGGGACGCTGGAGATGGGTACCGCCAGGTCACCATCAAAGTCGAGGGCATGTATTGCAGTGCCTGTGGCTGGTTGTTACAAAAGGTGATACAGGACCTGGACGGTATCAAAGACCTGCAAATCAACACCGTCACCCAAAACCTGCAACTGGTGTTTGATCCACAGATCATTACACTCAGTGATGTTTTTGCCCGGATCAGTGCCCTGGGCTATCAGCCCAGACAACACCAGCAACTCGGTTCAGCTGCTGACGATGACCGCAAGTCACAACTCAAACGCATCGCCGTAGCTGGGTTTGGCATGATGTTCATCATGACCCTGGCCGTGCCACTTTATTCTCCTGAACAATTCACCGTGGCACCTCACATTCAGCGCTTTTTTCTGATGATCAGCCTGTTGATCGCCACTGTGGTTTATTTTTATTCGGGTCAGGTGTTCGTCAGCAATGCCATCCGCGATCTGAGAAACCGCCACCTGGGGATGGATGTACCGGTGGCTTTATCGATATCGCTGGCTTACTTTGTCAGCCTGTACCTGAGTTTCAAACAACAAGGCCATGTCTATTTTGACTCCATGACCATGTTTGTTTTTTTCCTCCTACTGGGCCGCTTTGTCGAATCCCAGGTCAGACACAAGGGCATGAATGTCAGGGATTCCTTGTTTGCCCTGATTCCGGTCAGTGCCCATCAGTTACAAGCCGATGGCTCAGAGAAAACCATTCCATTGGAACAGGTCAGCAAAGGTCAGCAGATCATCGTCAAGAACGGTGAGGTCATCCCCTGTGATGGGCGGGTTCTTCGTGGTGAAGGTCAGGTCGATGAGGCATTGCTGACTGGAGAATCCAGGGCCATCAACAAATCCACTGATCACCTGGTATTCGCCGGTTCGACCTTAATTGGCGGCCAACTGGTGCTGGAAACCACGGCCAATAACGAACACAGCTTTCTCGCCCGACTGGCTGAATTGATGGAGCGGGCACAAAGTCAGAAGCCCCGCAGCCTGCAACTGGTTGATCAACTGGCCAGCTATTTTGTCGGTACCGTGTTGTTACTGGCCGCAGCAACGGCTACCTGGTATCTGCTGTACCAGCCATCGGGTTTAATGACAGCCTTGCTGGCGGTGTTGATTGCCACCTGCCCCTGCGCTTTGTCACTGGCCACCCCAACTGCCCTGACCGCAGCCGGCATCCGTATGTTGAAGGATGGTATTCTGGTGAACAACACCGAAGCGATCACCCAACTGGCGCCAATTGACCATTGGTTTTTTGACAAAACCGGCACCTTGTCCAATGAGCAACTGAGCATTGCCAGGCAACTTGTACTGAATCCGCATGACAATTTGCCTGACATCACCACCACCTTGCAGCACATCAGCAACCACCCCATCGCTTCGGCTTTCGCCGAAGGTCAGCTGTTGCCCTGTTCGGCTGCCGAAGAGTTTCCTGGCTTGGGCGTCAAAGCCACCATTGAACAAAGGCACTGGATGATGGGCAGCCGGGATTGGTTTGACCAACACGGCATTGACACAGAGCAGCTACAGGCAGACCCACAACACACCGTGGTTTACCTGGCCTGTGATGGGCAATTGATTGGGGCGTATGAACTGACCGTGCAGGTCAGGGACGGTGCTCAGGACTTACTTGAACACCTCAAAGCAGCGGGTAAATCATTGACCATACTCAGTGGAGATCAGCCGGACACCGTTAATAACTGGGCACAAAAGCTGGGCACAGACCAAGCCCTGGGCGGCTTGTCTGCAACTGACAAAATCAATCACCTGGCAGCCAAACAACAAAAACACCGCTGCGTGATGGTCGGTGATGGGGTTAATGACGCCCCGGTGTTATCACAGGCTGATGTGTCGGTCAGTCTCAAACAGGGCGCGCATCTGGCACATTCGGCATCAGACCTGATCATTCTGGGTCAATCATTGGGGCCACTGAAAGCAGCCCTGGCAACATCACAGAAAACCCAGCGGATCATTAAGCAAAATCTGAGCTGGTCACTGCTGTATAATCTGAGCATCACACCGGTGGCCATGATGGGTCTGTTGGCCCCATGGATGGCTGCCATTGGTATGTCACTGAGTTCCTTGCTGGTGGTCTTGAATTCCCGGCGTTTATTGGGTCAGCAGGAGGTTTAATATGAACATGGTTTTTGTTTTGGTGCTGTTGTCTCTGGTACTGGCTGGCGTGGCGGTGTGGGCGCTCTTCTGGGCCATTAATAAGAATCAGTTTGATGACCTCGACAGTCCTGCATATTCAATCCTGGATGATGACAATGAACCGCACAAACGCAGTCCTGAAAAATCTGAAGACAAAGGCCAAAGCTGACCCATGATGTCTGCCATTACGCCGCTGCTGATTGGCTTTTTTTCGGGCTTTCACTGCATCGCCATGTGTGGTGGTTTGTGTGCCGTCATCTGTCAGCATCAAAACCAACAGCAGGTATTGCTCACCAACCTGGGCCGCGTACTCACTTATACCCTGCTGGGAGCGCTGTTTGCAGGCCTGCTGCAAGGCGCCAGCCTGCAATTAAACCTCACTGGCATCGGTCAATTTCTCCGACTGATGATGGGATCAATGCTGATCCTCACGGCCCTGGTGCTGTTCTTTAAAAACAAATCGCGGTGGCTGACGGTTGCCAAACCCCTGCCATTCTGGCCCAAGGTGTCTGGGCTGTTACAACGTCTGCATCAGCACAACAACACAGGGGCGGCCTTACTCAAAGGCATGTTGTGGGGGCTGATACCCTGTGGCTTGCTGTATGGCATGCTGGTGATTGCAGCGACCACCGCAGAGGTCAGCAGGGGCGCATTGTTCATGTTGTTTTTTGGTCTGGGTACCCTACTGCCGCTGATGTTTTCACAAACCCTGATCAGACGCTTTGTTCAGTCTGGCAGCGCCTTGTGGTTGCGCCGTCTGTCTGCGGTTTTTGTCATGCTGCTTGGCCTGTGGGTGCTGTTGGCTCCTTATTTTGCCCACCAGCTAATCCCTGAAGACAGTCGTTTTTTCACTGAATTGAGCGCCGTGCTCAGCCTCTGTATCCCCTGATGATCTCAACCTTTCACAGGAATCTGACAACACAGGCTTAGAATAACTGAACTTTCGTCATCTTTTGTGGTTTAAACTGTGGTTGTGACAAAACTGACTTTTGACACTGTCTCAGGGTGGTGAGATCACCTAATCTGACATCACGCTTTATGGGAATATGATTGCATGCTGGAGCTATCCAAAATCACCAAAATATACCAGACTCAGGGAGAGACCATCACCGCACTGGCGGGGGTGGATTTATCGATAGCATCCGGAGAGTTTGTCGCCATCATGGGCCGGTCTGGCTCTGGTAAATCTACCATGCTCAACATCCTCGGATGCATGGATAAACCGACTTCCGGGACCTATTTACTGGCCAACAATGACGTCAGCGTCATGAACGATGATGCGCTGTCGCAAATACGCAATGATCACATCGGGTTTGTGTTTCAGGGTTTTCACCTGCTGCCCAGATTAACAGCGCTGGAAAATGTCATGGTGCCGCTGCGTTTTGCCTCACCTGAAAAGCAACAAGGCGGCAAAGAACGGGCCATTGACCTGCTGCATAAAGTCGGTCTGGGCGAACGCCTGAATCACATGCCCAACGAAATGTCAGGCGGACAAATCCAACGGGTGGCCATCGCCCGGTCACTGGTTAATCAGCCCGCCGTGTTATTGGCTGACGAACCCACTGGTAACCTTGACAGTGCCATCTCACAGCAAATCATCGACTTATTGAAATCACTGAATGAAGCCGGGCAAACCATTGTCATGGTGACCCATGAACCCGACATTGCGGAAAACGCCGGGCGCACCATTCATTTTCTTGACGGGCAGATCATCTCATGAAAATCCTCATCTACATCACGCTTCTTCTCATCCCATCACTGGGCCTTTCACAAATGTTCACCGGCATGGTGGAATCCAGTCAAACTCAAGTCGTTTCGATGCCGCAAGTCAGATCCTGGCAAGGCAAAATCAGTGAAATGGTTGACGAAGGGACTTTTGTCAAACCCGGGGATTTCCTGGTACGCATCGATGGCAGTGAACTGGACAGCACCATTGAAGGGAAAATTGAACAACTGGATGTGTTCAAAGCCAGCTCAGAAAGGGACATCATCCAACTGCAAATCGACCTGAACAATGCCAACCTGAACTTTGAGAAAGCCAAGGTCACCCGCAAAGTGGCCCAACTCAAAGCCGATGTACCTGTAAATTTCATCGGCGAACTGGAATTCAAGGAACGTCAGCTGGCGTTACAAAAAGCCATCAAAGCCCTGGACGAAGCAAACAACGACCTGGGCGCCATCAAGAAAAAAATGGTTGATAAGCGCAGTGAAATAAAATTGGGACTGGAACAAAAAGAAAAGGACCTGGCCCACTGGCAGAACCGCTTGAACTCACTGACCATCAACGCCACTCAAGAGGGTTATGTGGTCTTTGCAGCACATCCCCAGACTGGCAGCAAATACCAGACAGGAGACCAGGTTTCAACGGGGATGGAGATCCTCAAAGTATCAAAAAAACAGAACATGAAAGTCACCGCCTGGGTCAACGCCATCGACATCCCTGAGTTGACTGTAGGCAAATCAGTTGACGTGGCATTCGATGCCTTGCCTGAGGTGCGTGTGGCAGGCCGGATCAAGACTGTTTCCAGCGGTGGCAGAGACAAAAAAGACTGGGGTTCCGGTTTGTATTATGAAATTGAAATTGCCCTTGAGAACGCAGATCAGGTTCCTTTGTTACCTGGTATGAGCGCCCTGGTCAGTATGCAGGAGGTATGACATGAAACCATTAATGATCTTATTGTTGTTCCTGGCCGCCCCGGTTCAGGCCAATCAAATCAGCTCCAGTGGCGAGTTGAAAGCAGTGGAAACTGACAACATTTCACCACCTAAGATTCGCCGTATCTGGCAATACACCATCGCCTTCATGGCACCCGACGGCAGTCAGGTGAATCCCGGCCAACCTGTGTTGATGTTCAAAACTGATCAACTCAAAGAGCGCCTGTTGGAAAAAGAAGGCGAACTGAGCGTCAAACAATCAGAGCTGAAAAACACCGAGGTCGGGAAAGTAGAAACCCTGCAGAACAAAGACCTGGCAGTGGAAGAGAAAAAAATGCTGCTGGACAAAGCCCGCCGCAAAGCCGAGTTACCCAAAAGCGTCATTGCCCTGAATGAATATGAAGAAAACCAGCTGAATCACGAACTGGCTAAACTGGAATATCAGCACGCCCTGGATGACCGACGCCTGAATGAAGAAAAGCTGGCCACTGAAGTTTCCATCATCAACAGCAACATCACCAAGCTCACAGCTGAAGTGAATGAACTCAAAAGCTCGATCAAAAGAATGCGTATCATGGCCAAGCGCAAAGGCATCGTGATGCATCAGACTGACTGGCAAAACAACAAGTTTTCAGTGGGTGATAACATATGGGGAGGCATGCGGGTGGTCGAAGTGGCTGACCTCGATCAGATCGTTGCCCAGTTGGAAATCAAAGAAAATGACATGTCCCGGGTCTCTGAAGGCCAACCGGTTAAATTCACCCTGGATGCATACCCTGATCTGGAATTCACTGGTCACATTCAGTCATTGTCCAAAGTGGTGCGCACCAAATCAAAAAACCAACCCTCCAAAATTTTGGATGCCGTGGTGGCGATTGACGAACTGAATCTTGACATCATGCGACCAGGCATGAGCATCAAAGCCACCATCATCACGGAGTCATCATGAACCGGTTATGGATTTTACCCGTGGGGATCTTCATACTCAGCGCCTGTCAGCAGAGTGAAGAGCTCAGCACACCAGTGATTCAGATCAATCAGGATAAGGTGCTGTTTGAAATTTATGCCGAAGGTGAACTGGAAGCCGTTAAATCCACCCCGATTACCGCACCGGCCACTTCCCGCAGACCACAAACACTGGCCTGGATCATGCCACAATTTTCACGGGTGAAAGCAGGTGAAGTGGTGGCTCGTTTTGATGGCAGCAACTTTCAGATTGAAGTCGATGAAACCAGTTACGAAATTCAGAAGCTGATGTACTCAATGATGGCCAAAGACCGGGAAATAGACAACAGTAAATTCAGCTTTAATGCCGAATCACAGGTCATAGACTATGAATATGAACTGGCCAAACAGTTCAACATAGACGACCCACTGTTGTACACCAAGATCGAAATGATCGAGGCCGGCGACAATGAAGATTTTCTCAAAGCCAAAGCCGATCACATCGACAAAGTAGAAGACAACTTTGAGGAAAAATCCGAAACAGAAATCGCCGTTCTGGAAAGTTCCAAGAAAGTTCAGGAAGCCAAGCTGGCCATGAACAACGCCAGCCTCAGTGCGCTCGAAGTGGTGGCTCCACATGACGGCTTATTGGTTCTGGAGCCCAGTTGGGATGGCAGTTTACCGGAACCAGGGAAATCGATATTCCCAGGCGGTAAATTGGCCTCTTTACCCGACCTGAGTCAAATGCAAGCCAAGGTATTTGTTCCTGAAGTCGAAGCCATTGGCATCAAAGAAGGGGTAGCAGTTGAAGTGTCATTGCATGCCTATCCCGGCAGCATGTTCAGTGGTACGGTCAGCTCGATCAGTCAGACCGCACAACCACGAGAGCGGGATAATCCAGTCAAGTACTTCACGGTAGAAGTGGCTCTGGATGCCACCGGCACCGAACAACTGAAACCCGGGCAGAGGCTGACCGCCAGCATTCATGTGGTGAAGCAGGATCAAGGATTGGTGGTCCCCATTCAAACCGTTTTTCGTGAAGAAAACAGCACCTGGGTGTATGTGAAGAGCACCGACGGTTTCCAACAAAGACCCATCACCACAGGCTTCTGCAGTGCCACACTATGTACCATTCAGGAAGGCCTGAACAGTGGTGAAATCATCGCCCTCAGCCAACCGCCGGAGAATAAATCTTGAACACCCTCACCATCAACTTAAAACATGCAATATCTGAAATGTTGCATCACAAACTGCGCACCCTGCTGACCTTGCTGGGTATGGTTTTTGGGGTTGGTGCAGTGATCGCAATGCTCAGCATTGGCGAAGGCGCACAGGCAGAAGCCACCCGACTGATTGAAAAAATGGGTTTGCGTAACCTGGTCATTGAAGAAAAGAAATTTGATCAGGAAACCCTCAAGGAAATCCGTGAAGACACCTTGGGACTGTCAATCAATGATGTTCGCGCAATTCGCAAAAGCCTGCCTTTCGTGGAAAGAACCTGTGGTGAAAAAACCCTGAAAACCTGGAGCTTGTTCTCAGTCAATGCCAATTCAGACGGTTCAGTGAAATCCGTATCACCCAGCTGTTTTGACATGACCAACCTGCAGGTATCTGCGGGTCGCCTGTTCACTGAAGCTGACAACAATCAATTTGCCCAGGTTGCAGTGATTGGTTCAGAAGTGGCCGACCAGTTGTTTCCCCAGGGTAACGCGATTGGCGAACTGATCAAAGTCAACCACCTGTGGGTGGAAGTCATCGGTGTGTTGGAAAAAGATGAATTGAGCAAAGATGAAATACAGGGTATCAAGCTGGGTGCCGAACACAACCAGATATTCATCCCTGTTGAAACCGCCTTCAAGCGGTTAAAACTCGAATCGCTGGAAAGTCAACTGGACACCATTCGCGTGGGCCTGGATGAAAGTGTCAAACCACAAGTGGCATCTGTGGCCATTGATCGCTTACTGAAAAGACGACACGGCAACATTGATGATTATCAGATTGTGGTACCGGCATCATTGTTAAACCAACAAAACCAAACCCAGCAGATATTCACCATTGTGATGTCCAGCATTGCAGGGATCTCTTTGCTGGTTGGCGGAATCGGCATCATGAACATCATGCTTGCCACGGTTCTGGAACGCACCAAAGAAATTGGTTTATTGCGTGCTTTGGGCGCCCGCAAGTCAGACATCAAGAATCAATTCCTTATTGAAAGTGCCACCATCGCTGCGGTGGGTGCGGTACTGGGGATTATCATGGGGGTGGCGTTGTCTTTCCTCATCCAGTCTTTTGCCGCCTGGCCTGTGGCCTGGAGCCTGTTCTCCATCATCCTGGCGGTCGGGGTGTGTCTGCTCACCGGCATTGCCTTCGGCTATTATCCGGCCAAACAAGCCGCTGAACTGGATCCGATTCAGGCTTTACAGAAAAATTAACCCATTGACTGCACCCCTCTTGGGGTGCAGTTACTTCGTCACAGCTTATTCGAAACCATTACCAAAGAGCACTTCGATCAGACGAAACACCGCCAGGGTGCCAGTGTCTTCATAGCTCACCACCAACAGGTCTTCTCCACTGGCATTGTCAGCAGCCGGAATAAACAACAGACCTTCAGGAGCCACATCACCATCGGTGGCAGTGACGAAACTTTCAAAGGCTGCCAGCGCAGGCGTTCCGATGTCGTAGACCATGATGCCACCCACCCGTTCAAGGCCAATGAAGGCCAGGACTTTGTCTTTCGCCCGGGCTACGGTGATGCCTTCCGGTTCGGCACCTTTGTTGTCACTGCGCTCATCAAACTTGGCCGCTGTTGAATCATTGGCATTGAACAATTCCGGGTTCAGTTCAGCCACTTTCATGGCGATTTCACTGCCCGAATCGAATACCTGGGCACCACTGCCGGCATCCCAGATTGAGAAAGAACGTCCGCCATAAACATACAACTCAGTGAAACCATTGGGTCCGGTTCCGAGGTTGGTCTGGGCATCCAGGCGACCCAACTGGGCATCCTGTTGCAGGGTCGCTGCCTGTGGGAAGGCCACCGGATCCAGGGTCAGGTTTTTGATGCGGTCATCTTCATCACGGGCATCACCTTCATTGGCGGTCAGGTAATAATGGCTGCCATTCAAACTGGCCGCGGCGATGGCATCGGGCATGTAAATGCCTTTGACCGGCCAGGTGTTCAGGTTGATGGCGCCGGTGCCACCGGTCCCATCGCGGTCACTGGGGTCCAGTTCATTCCCTGCCAGAGAGTGATCTTTGAAGCCGAGCGCCTGGATACCGGTGATGGTTTCATTGTTGAGGTTGATCACCGCCACGGCGTTGTTTTCCTGCAGGGTCACATAAGCCTCGGCATCGTCCTCACTGATCGCGATGTATTCAGGTTCCAGGTCTTCGGCCACGGTCACGGTATCCAGCAGGATGATTTCTGCCGGCAACTCACCATGACGCGGCTGACCCACATTGAATGCACTGAACGACAGCGTATTCACCGTGGCATTGGCCACCCCCTGACTGAGGTCAATGATGCTTACTGAGCCCTCTGGGTTGATGCCGGCGTCCGGTTCACCTTCGTTGGCCACCAGCAACTGATCACCGGCTTGGTTGAAGGTCAGCATATCCGGCAAGGCGCCCACGGTCAGGGTTTTGAGGTGGTTGCCATTGCTGTCAAACAATTCCACGGTGCCCGGATCGGTCACGGTGCTGGCTTCAACTGCCACGGCCACCAGGCCATTGAAGCTGGCGATGCTGTTGGGGCCGGCACCGAATGAGCTGAGGTCAACCGTGGTTGGCGCCGGTACATTCAGCGGATCGGAGAAATCAAAGACCGAATACGAGGCAAAGCCGGAATTGATGACAAACAACTGCTCACTGCCGGCATCAAAACTGCTGATTTCAGCAGAACCCTCACCCAAACCGGTACTGAGGTGATTGATTTTTTCCAGTTCAATGGCTGCCTGACTGCTGCCGGTCATGGCCAGCATGGCCAATAATTTCAGTGAATGGCGAATTTTTGACATAGAGAACCTCTTTATATGTGTCTATAAAATTCGCCGATCTTAGTGTGCTGGTGTTGCCGTATTGTGTCAGTTTTATGAAGCTTTGATGAAGGCGCCCTCTGCGACTCAGCTGCGGTCAATGATGGCTTGAATGTTGGCCCGGGCATCGATGAAACCCGGATCAATCTGATTGGCAATCCAACCGTGGTATAAATGGGTGTCTTGACGGATCCGGTCAATGGTCAGTAAGCTGTGATTGATACACCCCAAACCAATCCGGGCGATCATCACCACTGGCAGGTTAATTGCCAGAACCAGGTCTTTCAACATCAACTCTTGGCTCAACGGCACACACCAGCCACCCACGCCTTCGACCAACACCCGGTCATACCTGTTGAGCATGTCCCCGAATCGCCGAAGACAATCCTGCAAATCAAAAACGCCTCCGGTATCTGCAATGTGGGGTGAAGCAGGTGCTTCGAAGGTATAGGGGTTGATTTCATCCAGCGGCTGACCGGTCACAGCGGCCAAAGCCAGGGCATCTTCACTGACCCATTGGTCTTTTTGCCAAATGGCTCCCGAAGCCACAGGTTTATAAGCCCCCACTGTGAAACCCGCTTGCTTCCAGGCCGTGAGGATTTCAGCGGATACAAAAGTTTTACCGGCATCGGTATCGGTGGCGGTGATAAAACAGGATGGCAATTGGTCAAATTCAGTGATCAGCATCTGTCAATAGCAGAGTCAGTTGTTCAAATTGTGTCAGCTCGATGGTTTCAGCCCGCTGACCCGGATCGATCCCCACTGCCTCCAACTGGGCTGTTGTGACGATTTTCTTTAAGTTATTGCGAATGGTTTTACGACGCATTGCAAAGGCTTGTTTAACCAGTTGTTCCAGTTCAGGCAGGGGCACCTGTTTGGGGTTGACTTTGGGCACCATCACCACAATTTGCGAATCCACTTTTGGTTGAGGGATAAAGGCTTCCGGAGGAATGTGTAAATGGGCAGAACAATCAAACCGGTGCTGTAGCATCACCGACAGGCGTCCAAACAGCTTTTGTCCCGGAACGGCACAAATCCGCTGCACCACTTCTTTCTGCAACATGAACACCATTTTACTGACCTGGGCAGACTGATAAAGCATCTTGATCAGCAAGGGAGTAGAAATGTTGTAAGGCAGGTTACCCACCACTTTGACCGGTTCTCCGGTCAGTTCAAGCTGCAAGGCATCCATGTGATCAATGCGTACGTTTGCGGCCTGAGCATAACGGCTCTCCAGTTTGGGAATCAGATCGGTGTCCAGTTCAATCAGACGCAATTGTGCCCCACTGGCCTGTAAGTGGTCGGTGATGGCACCTTGTCCTGGACCAATCTCAATGATGGGTTCATCCGCCTGAGGGTTAATCAGGCGCACGATGTTGTGTATCACTCCCTCATCCTGCAGAAAATTCTGCCCCAGGGATTTTTTAGCCCTCATGAAACGCTCCTGCTGATGCATTCCCGGGCCAGTTTCAGCGCCGCCCGCAAACTACCGGCATCGGCTTTACCTTGTCCGGCAATGTCAAGCGCTGTACCATGATCCACACTGGTGCGAATCACCGGCAAACCCAAAGTGATGTTCACGGATTCTCCAAAACCGGCGTATTTGAGTGGCGCCAATCCCTGATCATGATACATCGCCAGGATGGCATCGAACTGTTTTACTTTGTTCGGGGTGAACAGGGTGTCTGCTGGAATCGGCCCACTTAAATGCAAACCCTGTTCCCGCAAGGCATCCAGGGTGGGAATGATGACCTCCAGCTCTTCATTGCCCAGGTGACCATCTTCGCCGGCATGCGGGTTCAAACCACACACCCCGATGTGGGGTTGGGCAATGCCAAATTTATCCTGCATGTCCTGGTTCAGTATGGTGGTTACTGTACTGAGCAATTCCGGGGTGATCTGTGCCGATACATCTTTCAGTGGCAGATGGGTGGTGACCAGTGCCACCCGCATAACCTGGTTCAATAACATCATCACCACCTGCCGGGTACCGGTCAATTCTGCCAGGTATTCGGTGTGACCAGAAAAAGTGATGCCCGCATCATTGATGATGCCTTTGTGGATTGGACAAGTTACCATCGCCGAAAACTGTCCTGACAGGCAACCCATGGTCGCGGCTTTGATGGTGTTCAGTACATAGCCGGCATTGGCCACATCAAGCCGGCCCAATGTAACCGGCCGGGCCAGTGGAACATGGTGGATGTTGAGCTGTTGTGCCTGAGGGACATGTGCTGAAATGAAAGACTCATCTCCAATCAACACACAATCATCGAGCTCCTGTCGGTCAGCCAGTTGGGCCACCAGTTCGACACCGATACCGGCCGGCTCTCCCACCGTTATGGCAATCATGAAAACACCGGCCGACTGAGTTTAAATGCGGATATCAACGAAGGCTTCGCCACGGATCTCACGGATCCATGAATCGATGATTTCCTGCACTTTACGTTCTCTGATGGCATTGGAAGCCTGAGTTCGTTTGAACTCCTCGGTCACATCGGCTTCTTTCTTACCCAGGTATTTGATGATGTGCCAGCCCACGTCAGTTTGAAAAGGACGGGAAATTTCACCTTCATTAAGGCTGCGGATCACATCAGCCATGCGGGGGCCAAATTTGTTGATTTCGAACCACCCCATGTCGCCACCCAATGGGGCAGAACTGTGGTCATCAGAATGCTCTTCGGCAATGGTAGAAAAGTCTTCACCAGCGATGATTTTGTCATACAGGCCATTGGCAATATTCATACCGTCTTTGGGCGAAACCACTTCATTGGTTTCCACCATGATGTGCAACATATTGTACTGATCCTGGGTTTTCACAGTGTTGCTCTTTTTGTCCAGTAACTTCAAGATATGAAATCCACTGGGCGACCTGATCGGATGTGTCAATTCTCCGGCCGTCATGCTTTTCACCTGCTCTGCAAACAGCGGTGGCAGTTGATTCACCGGGCGCCAGCCCAGACGACCACCTTCCAGGGCTTTTTGACCATCCGAAAATTGGGTGGCCATCACAGCGAAGTTTTCTCCGGCGACAATCCGATCATACAATTCAGTGGCTTCCTGAAAAGCCGCTTCGGTGGCCGCTGCATCGTTTTCACTGCTGGTGGCGATCAGTATATGCTGCAATTCAACTTCTCCCTGATCAAGTTCATTGTCAGCCAGGAACAGGTCTATTTCATGATCACTGATTTTGACATTTGAATTGGCATAGGCATAGCGCACCCTTTCTGCCTGCATATCACGCCGCATATCACGACGAAACTCAGAAAAATCAAAACCATCTTCTTCAATGGTTTGGCGCATTTGTGCCAGGGTCAGGCCGTTTTGCTGAGCGATGTTGCTCAATGCAGCATCAAGTTCGGCATCGGAAATCTGAATACCAACCATTTTTGCCCGCTCAAGCTGAATTTCCTGAATGATCATTCGCTCCAGTACCTGCTCATTGAGAATTTCAGCCGGTGGCACCTGATTGCCGCTGGCTTCAATCTGGCGTTTAATGGAATTGACCGAACGTTCCAGTTCTGACCTCATGATGACTGAGTCATCAACCACTGCGACGATCTCATCCAGCAGTTCCTGTGCATACAGCTGGCTGGAAAACAGCAAACTAAAAATCATGAATTTTTTCATACTTAAAAGGCCTCTTGGTATCCTGATATTGATTGTTTAAGAATGCGCCTTGGGTTTCTGCCCAGAGAACCCAGCCCATTCAGTTGTATTTCAGCATAAATGCCGTTGTTGGACTGACCCAGCTCATCATTGATATAATGTCTGGCCATCAGTCGAAATGCCCAACAACAATTTTTTCTTTCATAGCCCAGCAAGGCTTCAATGGTTTTGTCTTCCCGGGTGGAATAATTCCACCTGCCGATCAGACGATGCTGGTCTTTGATGGGTAAGACAAAAGATGTGTCAAACTGTTCCAATTGATTGCGTCTGAAGCGGTATGCAAAATTAAACAGACTCTGGTTGGCCCCTTTTCGTTGCACCCGAAACAAACCCCGCTCCACCTCCGATGCACTCTGATCATAATGCAAACTCAACCCGGCGTTCCAGTACCGGCTGAGGAAGTGATTGTATTCAATGACCAATGGGGATTTCGTTAAATTTTCCGGTTGATTATTGATTTGTACCTGCTGATCAGTGAAATATTTGATCTGCCCAATGGTCAGGTTCCATGATTCCTGTCCCTGGGCGGTGAAACTGCGGTGGGTCATGGCCACCGCCACCTGATTCATGTCCGCTTGCCGGTCTGCACCGGAAAAACGATTGGTCTGAAACAACAAAGCCGATCCAAAGGTCAGTTCGCGACTATCAAAAACCGGAATGTCGGTTTGATCACGATCAGGCGCATACACATAAAACAAACGGGGCTCCAAGGTTCGGAAACGGCCGTCAGCAAGATTTTTTTCAAAACTCATACCCATATCCACTGAGGCAATAGGCAGATTCCTGCTCAGATCAGGGCGGTCATCATCAAACTGATAATGGGTGCTGCGGTATTGCAACCTGGGTTTCAGATAACCCCAGGCGTTGGACCATCGTTTTTCAACCCAGGGAGTGATGTCACTGCGCCAGGCTCCCAGCGAATCTTCACGATAGAAATTGATCAGCTCGGAATTGACGCCATAATTCAATTGTTGAGCCGGGTTGTAGCGATACCAGTTAAAATCAATTTCGGGTAAAGTTTGATATGGTTCCTGATCATCACTGATGGCCTGACTGAGGACCTGAAAGTCATTGATGCCTGCAAAAAACTGCCACCCTGCCCCTTGTCCCCGGACATTGATTGTGCTCCGCAAAAATGGCGTAGAGGTGATGTAAGAGCTGGAAGAAAAATCTTCATAGTACTGTGAATCTGTCACATGATTGAGGTTGCTGTTGAACAACCAACCACCACCCAGGCGTGTTTGATGAGCGTATTGAATCAATCCCCGGTCACGGTTGCGCAAATCATCATCAGGTAAATAGGTACCCTCGAAAACCCCACTTGAACGACTGCCCAGGTAACGGAATTCAGCACCCAGCATCAAGCCATGCTCCTGCAAATAACGCGGCGTCAGGGTGGCGTCCATTTGAGGTGCGATGTTGATGTAATAAGGCAATGACAAATCCACGCCGGTGTTGTCAGAATATGAGAACCCAGGGACCAGCAATCCTGTACGGCGGTCATCATTCAGGGGTAATTTTGCCCATGGCAGATATAAAATCGGCACGTTTTTAAACCGCAGGCTGACGCCTTTAAATGTGCCAGTGCCCTCTTGATGATCCAACCTGGCTTCACGGGCCACCACTTCCCAGTCACGCTGCTCAGGAGAACAGGTTGAAAAGGTCAACGCCTTGAGGGTGGATTGATCTTCATCGAACCACAACACATCGGCTTTGCCGTTGATGTCTGATTCCCGCAGAAAATAATCCACTGTTTGTAAGGTCGCACTCATTTGACCCGAATCGAAACTGGCGCTGGCGGCAGCGATGCGTTGATTGCTGTCTTGCAGCATCACCCCACCGGTGGTGTCAAATGTCTGTTGTCCCTGATGGTAATTGATTTGTGGTGTCATCAGACGTAAGTCATTCTGCATGATACACACCTCACCATCCAGCAAAAACTCATTGGCATTGAGCATCTGAGAGCGATTGGCCATCACCCCAATGCGGTTGTCAGGTGCCGTTTGATTCACACAGCGTAGTTGTGACTCATTGAGCAACACATCCACAGCCGGACATTCACTGAGGTCAGCCAGGGCTGACTGCCATAATGCCGTCAGCATCAAACCGGCAAGCAAGGCTGGCTTCTGTTGGTTATTTAAATTATTCTCAGGCAAAATGAACTCGGACAAATTGATTTCAGGGCAATTGTAAACTTTTATAATATCTGTTTTACATTCTCAACCGCCTATTTTAATATGGTTGAAGGCAAATGTCCTCAGCGGATGTTTATTTTTACGATGTGGTCATTGGTTCTTTTCAGAACCATCAGCCACCAAAATGAGAGCAAATCAAAATGGCAGGAAAATTTTGTATCACTAAAGGTAAAGACGGTAAAGATTATTTTGTATTGAAAGCCGGTAATGGTGAAGTCATTTTACAATCACAGGGCTACAGCTCAGCTTCCGGTTGTGAGAACGGCATCGAATCAGTCAGAACCAACGCCGCTGATGAATCTAAATTTGAGTGCAGAGAAGCCAAAGATGGTCGCACCTATTTCGTTCTGAAAGCCAGCAACGGCCAGGAAATTGGACGTTCACAAATGTACAAAACCAACAGTGGCTGTAAAAACGGCATGGCTTCAGTGGCCAAAAATGCCAGCGATGCAGCCGTGGTTGACGAAAGAGAGTAATCAACTCAAACGGTTAACCATCAAGGACACTTTTACGTTAAAGTGTCCTTTTTTTATGTGAGAATCAATGAGCTGGTTTGATGACAACAGCATGTGGGAAGTGTTTTACGACTGCATGTTTGACGATGACAGTTTTGCCTTGGCAGACGAGCAGTGTGCACAGGTATTGCGGTTGATCGGCCAAACGCCCGGATCCATCCTTGATCTGGCTTGCGGGCCTGGCCGGCACGTACTGGGATTTGCCCGCCGGCAATTGCCGGTAACTGGCGTTGACCTGAGTGGTTATTTACTCAATCAGGCAGCCAATCTGGTTTCCCAACAGGAACTCACCGCCAATCTGGTTCACAGCGACTTGCTGGACTATCAGCCAACAGGTCGTTTTGACCTGATCACCAACCTGTTCACTTCTTTTGGTTATTATCCGGATGCTGAACAAAATCAACAGGTCTTGAACAATGCCTGTACCTGGCTCAATATAGGCGGTACTTTGCTGATAGACACCTTTGGCAAGGAACAGGCAGCCCGGGACATTGAACCGGTTCATTGCACGGAATATGACAACGGAGACCTTCGTTTTGAGCGCCCATTATTGATTGACCAGATGCGTATTTATGCCAACGAATGGACCCTGGTCAGGGGCAACAAAGCCTACCGTTGGGAATACCAGCATTATGTCTATTCGGCCGATGAAATCACCGCCATGTTGAAGCTGGCAGGGTTCTCAGAGGTGATGATTTATGGTTCACTGGACGGCGCCGATTATGACCTGGAGGCAGACCGACTGGTGGTGCTGGCCCGCAAATAAAAAAGGCCCGCAAGCGGACCTTTCTGAAAAACTTCTGAATGCGATTACCCGGCGTTGACCTGATGTAAATGCACATCGGTTTGCGGGTATGGAAAAGCACAACCTCCGGCTTCGATATTGAGCTTGATTTGTTCCATTAACTCCCCGTAAACCGTCCAGTAGTCTTCGGTTTTGACCCAGGGACGCACCACAAAATCCACACTGGAAGCACCCAGATCTTTGAGCATGACCACCGGGGCAGGTTCTGACAACACCAGCTCATGACTCGTAATGGTGTCCTGTAAAATTTTCTTTGCTTCCCGGATGTCATCGTCATAACTGACACCAATGACCAGATCTATGCGACGTTTATCTTCAGTGGTGTAATTCACAATGATGTCTGCGGTGATTTGCCCATTGGGTATGATCATCTCCTTGTTATCAGGTGAATGTAAGATGGTGCTGAACAAACGAATGCCAGTGACTTTTCCGGAAGTGCCTGCCACTTCGACAAAGTCACCTTTCTTGAAGGGTCGGGTCAGCACCAACATAACCCCGGAGGCCAGATTGGACAATGAATCTTTCAACGCCAGGCCGATGGCCAGACCGGCTGCACCCATCACCGCAATCAGTGAGGTGGTTTGTACGCCCAACTGTCCCAGAGCCATCACAATGACCACCGTCAACAGGATGTAATAAACAATGTTTTTGATGAAATTAACCAGAATCGCTTCATTGCCAGTACGGGTCAGGCCTTTACCGGTCATGTTACTGACCAAACGGGCAATGCGTTTTCCCACCCAGTAAATGGCCAGTGCCAGTAACAACGACTGAGCCACATCAAGCAACATTTCCGGGTTGGACATGTAATCGGTTAATTGGTTTTTGATCTGTTGAAACAGGTTTTGATTTTCTTCTGCCATGTGATTTCCCTGCAAATAAAAAATCCCATTTTAACAAATTATGCAGTCAGTTGATTGTGAAGAAAAGTCACAATGCCGATTCATCTGAATCCATGACCGGACTGAGAAAGTCGAGAGCCAATTGCATGGCTTGTCGGTTCATCAGTAACCCAAAATGACTGGTGTGAACCTCGCGGTGCTCATCAATCCATTCTGCACGGGTTTCTTCGACTGAAACGGTGCCATCTCCATGACCCAACTGACGCTCAATCACTCGCCCAAGGCCCACAGGTGAAGTGCCGGCAATCATCAAACTGGGTCTTTTGAACTGACTCTGACTGACACCAGTGGTCAGCGGGCTGGTGGCATGCTTCAGTAACCGGCGGTGCCAGCCAAGCCGATGCAGTTTTCTGGCCACCTGAGAACCCCTCACCGGAGAACCCAGCATCAGTAATTTGCCTGTTTTGATGATGTTGGGCATGGCCTGCATGGCCAACAACCCGCCCATGGAATGCACCAGCAAGTGAACCGTTGATTCTGGACGTGAATTGACAAAAGCCGCCAGCTTCATGGCGCTGCGCTCAAATGGTTGTTTTGTGGTTTTATAGCCAAACAGGTAAACCCGGAACCCCTGACTGTTGAAAAACCAACGATAAGCCGACCAGGTCCACCGTTTCATCCATAAACCGTGGACCATAACTATGGCAGCTTGATCAGTCATCCTGCTCAGGTTCAATGACCTGAACATGCACATCCGCCAATTGGCTGGCATCAATGTTCGATGGCGCCGAAGTCAACGGGCAATGACCACTGGAAGTTTTTGGAAAAGCAATCACTTCACGGATGGAGTCCTCAGCACATAACAAAGCGGCCATGCGGTCAATACCAAAGGCAATACCACCATGCGGCGGACAACCAAATTGCAGGGCTTCCAGCAAGAAACCAAACTTCTCCTCAGCCTGTTCTTCACTGATGCCCAACAATTTAAGCACCGACGACTGCATTTGCTGGTCGTGAATACGGATTGAACCACCACCCAACTCAACGCCATTCATCACCATGTCGTAACCTTTGGACAAAGCATCGCCCGGGTTGGCCTGCAACTCATCAACAGTTCCGGTTGGCGCCGTGAAAGGATGGTGCAAAGCATCCCAGCGATCTTCATCGTCGTTGTATTCAAACATCGGGAAGTCCACCACCCATAATGGTTGCCAGGTATCTGCAACCCGGCCGGTGTCATGTCCAACTTTCAATCGCAGGGCACCCATGAACTGAGAAACTTCGTGGTACTTGCCAGCACCGAAAAACAGCAAGTCACCATTCCCGGCTCCGGTGGCTGCCAAAATGCCTGTCAGGGCATCGTCACTGAGGAATTTCACAATTGGCGATTGCAAGCCCTCTTTACCGGCATCTTTATCATTCACCTTGATCCAGGCCAAACCGCGTGCACCAAAACGACGGGCATATGGCTCATACTCATCAATTTGTTTGCGGGTGAAGTTGGCTCCGCCCTGTGGCACTTTCAATACCGCCACCCGGCCTTTGGGGTCATTGGCTGGTGCCGAAAATACTTTGAATTCAGAGTCTTTCACCGCATCAGCCACATCCACCAACTCAAGGTCGATGCGTAAATCAGGCTTGTCTGAGCCGTAGCGGCGCATGGCTTCGGCATAGGTCATGCGGGGAAAAGGATTGGCCAGCTCAACATCCATGACTTCTTTGAAGGTGTCACGAATCAGGGTTTCGGCCATGTTCAGCACATCTTCCTGCTCCACAAAAGCCATCTCTATATCCAGTTGGGTGAATTCCGGCTGGCGATCAGCACGCAAATCCTCATCCCGGAAACATCGGGCAATTTGATAATAACGGTCCATACCCGACATCATCAGCAACTGCTTGAACAGTTGTGGTGATTGTGGCATGGCATAGAATTGCGTGGGATTCATTCTGGAGGGCACCAGAAAATCCCGGGCACCTTCCGGGGTGGCTTTGGTCAGTACCGGTGTTTCAATATCCAGAAAATCACGTTGATGCAAATGATGACGCAGGGCATGGGTCAGCTTTGAACGCAGACGCATGTTGTGTTGCATGCGATCGCGTCGCAAATCCAGATAACGGTATTGCAGTCGGATGTTCTCGCCAGGATTTTCATCCAGCATGAATGGTAAGGGCTTGGAGGCATTAAGCACGTGATACTCATCAACCACCACTTCAATCTGCCCGGTGGATAATTTATCGTTGCTTTGTCCGGCGGGTCGTTTCCTGACCTGCCCGGTTACCCGCAGACAATACTCGTAGCGGGCACTGTCAGCGATCTGAAATGCCGCTTCATTGTCTGGCTCGACCACCACCTGAACCAGTCCTGTGTGGTCCCTGAGGTCGATGAAAATAACGCCACCGTGATCCCTGCGATTGTTCACCCAGCCGCTCACTTCAACTTGTTGATCCAGGTATTTTTCCGTGACCTGACCACAAAACTCGTTCCTCATGATGAAAAAACCTAATTTACCGTAAAAAAGCAGGCAATTTTACCTAACCCATCCTTCAGATTACACCTATTTATGCGCTAAAGTGGCCAAATAAGGTGATTTAAAAGTGACGTGCTTCACAATTAGCGGTTTTTTGCGTTAAGCTGAGATTCAAACCCAATCATTACAATGGTAGTCTCATCAATGGGCTGTTGAACAGCCTGGCACCACTGAATAGGTTGAACACCAAGACCTTCAGCCAATCAGAGGTATAATATTTGACAATGTGGCGGTCTGAATTTGATGAGGCTGTAACCACAATGTCACCGAAACAGTAAGGCCTAGCGCCGTTGACCGGGGTAACAAACATGAAAAAGAAATTTGGTCATTATGAAGTGGTCTCTGAACTGGGCAGAGGCGGAATGGGTGTGGTCTATAAAGCCTGGGAACCTTCATTAAACCGACACGTGGCGATCAAGGCACTGGGTGAACACCTGCTTGAAGACGAAGGCCTGATTGAACGATTCACCCGGGAAGCCAAAAGCATGGCTGCCATTAACCACCCAAATGTGATTCAGGTCTACTACATTGGTAAAGAGGATCGTCAGCCATTTTTTGCCATGGAGTTCATTGAAGGCGTTTCGCTGGATGACCTGTTGCGCGGCAATCATGTGTTGTCCGTACCCCACGCCAAAGACATACTGCGACAAGCTTGTGCTGGTTTGGCCGTGGCCCATGACCAGGATTTGGTGCACCGGGATATCAAACCCGCCAACCTGATGTTGTGTGATGACGGCACGGTTAAAGTGGTTGATTTTGGCATCGCGCAAACCCGTGAATATGGTGACAAACTGACCAACACCGGTGAGTTCGTCGGCACCCCTGGATACCTGTCTCCTGAAGTGTGTACCGGCAAAGAAGTGGATGCCCGTTCAGACATCTTCGCGTTGGGAATTGTGTTCTATGAGATGCTAGCCGGAAAAGTGCCCTTTGAAAACGACAGTCCGCTGGGGCTGATGCTGGAAGTGGTACAGGCCGACATTCCTGACATTCGTGCCATCAACAAAAAAGTCGACAAAAAAACCAGTTATATCCTGGAAAAAATGATTGCCAAGAATCCCGAAGAGCGTTGTCAGTCCTGTCAGGAAGTGATCAGGTTTTTGGGGCCATCATCTGGTACTGTAAGCCTGGCAGAGATAAAAAAGCAAGCCGTCTCTGTGAAACCCGAGAAACCCACTGCCAGGGTGTCACAACAGGTGACCCTGCAATCAGCTGCGATCGATACCGTGGTTCCCTCAGGTCGCAAGAAATCCAACAAAGCGGTGTGGAGTGTTCTGGTGCTGGCACTGGCGGTCGGTGTTGGCGCTGTGGGCATTCATGAAGGCTACATTCCTTCTCCATTCAAGGCTGATGACCGTCAGGCCATGACCTTGCTGGGCAACCAGCAAGATGACATGGAACTGCAGGATGTCAACCTCAAATCCAAAGAAGAATTGGCAGCCATCAGCGCCGATATGAATGCCGCCCTGGAAGACGCTCAGCCCCAGAAAAGCACTTCGACAAACACCGAAGCAGCTGAAGACAATGCCATCGCAACAGCACAAAAACCAACTGCCGAAACTACTCCACTGACAGACAACACTGCCAAACCGACCGGTCAGCCACCGGTTGTCAGCAACCAATCTGACCAGCAACTGGCAACCACACAGACTACCACCAGCCAACAACAGCTCGACAAACAGGTCAGCAAACAGGTGATCAATGATGCCTCGCTGATGGCCTCGGTAGACAAAACCAGCAATGACAAGCAAGCATTCATTGAACAGCAAAGCAAACCTGTGGTGCGCAAACCCAAACCAGTGATCAAAAACAAAGGCGTTGCGGTGCTGGTATTTGGTGATCCAGCGGTGGCGAATCCGATTGAAAAGATCCTTGAGTCAGAGCTCAAAAGGGCCAACATCAAAGTGCTCAATGAACAGTTTGTTCCTGGCCTGTCACAAGTCATGTCACAAGGCATCGATCTGGCCATGATCAAAGAAAAACTCGATGCTTACGGTGGTCAGACAATGATCATTGCCAATGTCAACCATGTGGGAGAACAAACCCTTGAATATTACGGCCGCCAGTCCATCCTGGTCAATGCACAACTGGATGTGGACAGTTATGACCTGGCCACTGGTGACTCCATTGGCATGGGTTATGGCTCAGAGCTCAGTTATACCAGCCTGAATGCCACCGATACCGCCCAGGAAGCAGTGATGGGCTTTGTTGAACGATTGAAACATGACCTGAAAAATCAACGTTGAATGATGCACCAAAGGTGAGCCAGATAAACCACAGGCGGGTGCTGCTGTTGTCCGCCTATGATGCCGCATCACATCGCTACTGGCACCAGCAGTTGCGCCTGCAGTTCCCCAATTGGAATTGGACCCTACTTAGTTTGAAAGACCGTTATTTTGCCTGGCGCATGGGGGGTAATGCCCTCAGTTTTAAAGCCGCATATGACCGGCAACTGAGTGAGGCATATGATCTGGTTGTGGCCACATCAATGACTGATCTGACCTCCCTGAGAAGCTGGTATCCGCACCTGAGCCAGGTGCCCAACCTGCTGTACTTTCATGAAAACCAGTTTGCTTACCCAGTCAATCACAGGCAACAGGGGTTGCTGGAAATGCAATTACGCTCAGTACTCAGCGCCTGCAGCGCAGACCGCCTGGCGTTTAACTCCCACTACAACAGAGACACCTTCCTGGCAGGCCTCAGACAAATGCTTAACAGCATGCCTGACGGCACGCCTGATGATTTACCTGAACAATTGGCTGCTCGCTCGGTGGTGTTGCCGGTGCCGTTGACAGAAGACTGTCAGCCACTGACCAACAAAAACCAGAAAAACGAACTGCACATTATCTGGAACCACCGTTGGGAACATGACAAGGGCCCTGAGGTGTTACTGGCATTGTTGCAACACTGTCAGCAACATCCAAAAGCAAGCACATTTCGGTTTCACCTGTTGGGCCAGTCATTCAAAAAAGTTCCACATGCCATGCAACAAATACTTGATCAGCACGCCGCACAACTGGAGCAAACTGGTCGATTGACAGACCGCTCTGACTACCTGGCCACCCTGCAACAGGCAGATGTCGGCATTTCAACCGCTTACCATGACTTTCAGGGCCTGGCATTGCAGGAAGCAGTGGCTTGTGGCTGTGTTCCGCTGGCACCTGACCGATTGGTTTATCCGGAATGGTATCCAGAGGACTGCCGCTATCCTTCCTGCCCCGACAACCCCCAGGAAGAGGCCAGGCACATGTTTCACAAACTGTTGGAACTGCCAACCCAATCGATCGATCTGTCGGCCTTGAAATGGCGTGCATTACATCAGGACTACCTGCAATGGCTGAGTTAACTCAGGCGCCCCGCTGGGCGATGGTCTCAGGCTGGATGATGCTTGGTGGACTGGTGGTGCTGTCACTGGTTTCTTTGCCTGCTGTCAACACCGGAGTACCTGACACTGATAAGTGGCTGCATTTGTTGAGTTATGGCTGGCTTGGGTTTTGGTTTTATCATCTCTACCCCCGTCATTTACTGAAGGTATTGACCGGTTTGGTACTGTTGGGGCTGTCCCTCGAGGCTTTACAGGCCCTGAACCCTGCGCGCAGTACCGAATGGCTGGATGCATTGATGAATGCCTGCGGTGTTGGGCTGGCCTGGGTGGTATACCAGGTATTCGGTTGGCGCTGGTTTTTTATCCGCCCTGTGCAATCAGATCAGGGTGGTGGTTAAACACCACCAGGAGACTGGACGACCAGCTGGCAGGTTCAATACATATCCCGCTATGGGTCTACACCGATGAGTAAAATACAGAACGATTGTTGGATCAATTGCAGTAAAGTCCCAAGTTCATGGTTT
Source organism: Marinicella sediminis (assembly GCF_002000055.1). Classification (GTDB taxonomy): domain Bacteria; phylum Pseudomonadota; class Gammaproteobacteria; order Xanthomonadales; family Marinicellaceae; genus Marinicella; species Marinicella sediminis. The sequence goes on from NZ_MVBD01000007.1 coordinate 172,789, forward strand.
TATTGGGTAAAATACCCGTTTTGACCAACGCTTGATACATGCCAACAGTTGACATCATTGTACCTGTCTACAACGAACAAGACGTCATTCCTTTGTTTCAGGATCGCATCACTGAGGTGATGGCCACCTGTGATGTCCAGTGGCGTGTGCTGTTTGTGGATGATGGTTCAGCAGATGACAGTCTGTCAACCATCAAAGGCATTCAAGAATCAGACAGTCGCTTTGGGTACCTGTCACTGAGTCGTAATTTTGGCAAGGAATATGCCGTAACAGCAGGTCTGGACCACGCTTCTGCTGATGCCGTGGTGGTGATAGATGTGGACCTGCAGGATCCACCCGAATTGATTCCTGATATGATAGCCCAATGGCACAGTGGTTACGATGTGGTTTATGCCACCCGCAAAGCCAGACATGGAGAATCGGCGGCCAAAAAGCTCACCGCCAACTGGTTTTACAACATCATCAATGTGATGAGCCAGATCGACATCCCCAAAGACACCGGAGATTACCGGCTGATGTCCCGCAAAGCTTATCAGGCAGTCAATCAATTGCGCGAAAACAACCGCTTTATGAAAGGTTTGTTTGCCTGGGTGGGATACAAGCAAAAGCAACTGTATTTTGAGCGCGAGCCCCGGGCCGCGGGTGAAACCAAATGGAACTACCCGAAACTCTGGCGGTTTGCCCTGGACGGCATCACATCATTCAGTTATTTGCCCCTGAGATTCGCTACCTGGATCGGCATGACAGTGGCTTGCTTTGCCTTTATTTATGGTGCGGTAATCATTGTCAAAACCCTGATGATGGGCGCCGATGTACCAGGCTATCCCTCCTTGATGGTGGTCATGCTGTTCCTCGGCGGCATCCAGCTGATGGCGCTGGGCATCATCGGTGAGTACCTGGGCCGCATGTTCAGCGAAAGCAAAAACCGGCCGTTGTATCTGGTCGATGAATACCAACCCCCAGAATAATCATGAAAACTGCTACCTTAATTTTATTGACCCTGATGTTGGTCGCTTGTAATGACGCGCCAGAATCCAATGAGCAGGACCACCGGGGCGGGCCATTCATCACCTCTGCCCACTACTTTTCATCCACCTGGCCAAAAACATTCTGGCAGGATTTTGAACGGGCTGATGTGGCAGCAGAGTTGCAGCAAATCAAAGCCGATGGTTTCAACACCATCGTACTGACCGTACCCTGGCGGGGGTTTGAAATCAATTTTCAAAACCCGGTCACTGATTCGGTGGAAACACTTTACGACCGCTTTGAGTGGCTGCTTGCCGCCATCACTGATCAACAAATGCAGTACATCCTGCGGGTCGGTTTCCCACATGACTACACACCCGATACGGGTATCACCGGCATGCAGCAATGTGTGGGCATTTACACCAAAGATCAGACCCGGGCACAATGGCTGAATTACCTGGATAAAGTCAAAACAGCCACCGCTCCTTTCACCGACCATCTGGCCGGTGTTTTGATTTCCTGGGAGGATTTCTGGTGTCCACATTTTGTGTTTCCCCACCTGCCTGAGAATGACCGGCTGCAACATGCCAGACAAATGGGTTATGGCGAATGGCTGAAAAGCAAGGACAGCAATGTCTTGCGGGTATTGCTGGGAGTGAACGAATTGAATCATCATGACATTCCAATACCCACTACTCAGGATGAGTCTTATGTGTTTTACATTGAATTCATCGACCAGCAGCTGGATCAGATACTGGTCAATACCCAACAGGTGTTTCCACAGGCTGCACTGGAAATCAGGGTGGATAAAGACCCCGTCAAACAAGGTGAATCGTTCATTTGGGTTGGTCATGAGCTTTATTTGGACGAATCCAATCACCGAGGTACTTATTGGGCACCCTTTTGGGGCGCTGCCAATCAGGGAGAATTGTTAACCGCTGAACAAGCGCTGAAAAACTTCAGGTACTTCCTGAAATATGTCACCGCTGACGGGAACAACACCAATCATGTCATTGAACAGTTCAATTTCACCGACAACACCCCGTACTTTCCCAACAATGCCAACATTCTGCCTGACGAAATTGATGATTTTCTGTTGGCATCAGCGCCACTGCTGAAGCAATACACCGCTGGAGCCGGGGTTTGGGCGTACCGTAATTATCATGACAATGCACTGTATAACGGCTCTTTCGAAATGGGCCTGAACGGCTGGCAAACCAGTGGCCAGACAGAACTACAGGGAGATGAGTTTGACCGGCAGTTAAGCATGACCAATGGATCCACCATCAGCCAGTCATTCATCCCGGTCGACCATTTTATGCTGATCAGCGCCTATGAGACGGTTGACTGGTGTTTTGTCGCCGATGCCCATGGTCAACTGGAACTGTTGATCAACGAGCAACCGCTTCACCTGGCCAAGGTCGTGCCTGGTGAGAACTGTTTCCCTGTTGATGCTGCACCACTGAAATCCTCAACCCCCGTACAAGTGGGTTTCATTGCCCACAGTGATCTGGTGGTGGACGAGTTTTCAATACACGGCTTTACCCAGGACCTGGGCTTATACCAGACCAATGGAGAACCAGGTCGCTACCTGCCTGCTTACCGGCAGTTAAACCAGCTGTTACTGGATGATTGATCATTTCACCCAGTGGTTAACACATTGTGGTGACAAATCAGTTAAAATCCACGGATTTCAGAAACCACGCAGACAACCAGGCCGATGATTTGGAAAACACCCCGGAAACTGATTGAAAAAATCCTGTTTTACAGCGCGCTGCTGAGTTTGTTGCTGGCTGGGTGTTTCGTCTGGCTCGCCGTCAGCTGGCCTGAGATGAAAGATCAGGTTCGAGATTATGACAAATCAATCAAAAACCAATTCGTGGTTTTAACCCAGAGAAAAAAAATTGCCCTGGATAAAACCACTGATGAAAACGAACAATTGCGCCTGCATCAGGAGATTCTTGAGTTACTGAAGGACAACACCAACCTCAATCATCACCAGGACCAGTTGGCAAAGAGTCACCTGTTCATCATTGAACACCACCTGAAAAACAACCAAACAGCCGAGGCGCTGGTAGCAGCTGAGCATTTTGCCAACACCCAGCCTTACCACATTCCTGCACAAATCAAACAGGTTGAAGTGCGCTTTCTGATTGATCAACAGGCTGCATTGACCGCAATGGAGGAACTGGCCCGCCGCTTTTTTGATGTCCCCCTGGTCCAAAGTGCTTACGTTCGTCTGTTAATCCAAGCCGATCAATTTGATCAGGCCCGATCGGTGGCACAACAGTTCCAGGTACACCTCAAAGATTATCTGGAACCGACTTTCATGTTTTATCACGCCAACCAGCAGCAACCCAAATACAGCCAGCAACGTATCATCCGGATCAAACAAGGTGATTACCAAAAAACCGGCGATCGTTACCGGGCTGAAGTGTCCATTCAGGTCAATGACCTGAGGCGGTTGCGGTTTGACCTGGACCTGCTGAATCCAGGTTCCCGGTTGGTTGAGTTACAATTCGCCGCCAAGCTCAACGGTCAAACCCATCAACTGGCTTTTGAGGCCAGTCATCACTTGCAGCAACTGGCTGGTGATTGGGTCACCACCGGCACCGACCCCTATGTTGAATTGCTGTTACCTGCGGCGCTGAAAGGCACCAGTGAACCCCTGACATTGTTGTTTGACCTCGTCCTGGATCGCAAACAACTGAACCCCATTGATGAGTTGTTCGCCAATGGACTTTGGTCAGCTGAGCAGTCCGCTAGCACAATGAGTTTCCTGCCTGCCGGCAACAGTCGTTATGTTGCTCAGTGGACCCAACAAACAGACCAACTGACCATCATTCTGCCACCCATCAATGGGTTGAACTTCGCCGAACTGTCCCTGTCCGGACAAGGCGGTAATGTGCCCCCGCACACATACCAGGGACTGGAACAAATCAGTCAGGGCTGGGTCATCACTGATGATCAACCAAGTTTGCATTTTACTGATGTGGCAGGTCAATCACTGACTTTTCTGGTCGGGGTAAACAATGATGATTAAGTCGATCAAAAAAATCATTACATTGAGTCTGATTGTGACTTTGCCAATCAATATTTTTGGCATCGTCTGGGCCATCAACACCTATCAGGCCTACCACCTGATGGATGAATTCACCACCACCCTGCCCAAAGGCCAGCGCCTGGAGCGCCTGGCTGAAGCTGAATACCAGGACCTGACAACCAAAACCCTTAAACTGTTTGGAATCAGCCAGAGTTACGACGCAGAACTGATTCTCAAAGACAAGGCCATCAGCCAACTGAACAGCAATCTGCCATCCAGCGGTATGAGTTACCAGGGTGATGCCTGGCTGATCATGGATGGCCAGGCCTTGAAAGGCGACGCTCGTTACCGCGGTGATCACTACTTCCACTGGTCTTTCCCACAAAAATCCTGGCGATTCAAGGCCAGTAAAAAGAACATCGTCAACGGCATGCGTAAATACAATTTTATCTTGCCAAAAAACGCCCACATGTTGTCCAACAAAATGTCTTACGAACTGGCTCGCCAATTGGGACTGTTGGCACCAGAGGCCCGACTGCTGGAACTGGGCATCAACGGGAATTACTCCGGACCCAGGCTGCTGGTCGAACAAATTGGCGAAAGCTTTCTGCGAAAAAACCGGCGCATGCCCAATGATGTTTATGTCGGTGACAACATCGGCTCAGCCTATTATGAAGGGGTTCACCCATTCATTTTTAACCATGCGTCAATCTGGGACAAAGCCTCCAGCAACAACCATTACCCAGATGACAGCAAGCGACCGTTGGAAGTAATGATCCAACAGCTTGAGCAGGATCGACATGACCTGATAGACCTCCGCAAATTTGCTGCCAAAGGAGCTTTGATTGACCTGACGGCCAGCTACCACCATGACAATAAACACAACTGGAAGCTGTTGTATGATGGCTACTATGAGCGCATAGAGCCGATTGTCTGGGACACCCTGGGCTGGATGGACTACACCGCCAGAATCCCGGAATTTAACATTGCCAATTCTAAACTCATGGCCTCTTTGAACCGCAATTACGATTACCTGCGGGCCAAATCACATGTGTTGAAACAATTCTATCAGTCCGATCGACCACTCTTTGATCAGTCACTGAAAAACGCCGCTGAACAGGCTGTCGGTATCATCGAAAACAATGGCTTCGCCTACGAACTGGATGGCCTCAGAAGGACCGAAGATGAGGCCAAAAAGCAGGTACAGTTATTCACAGATTTGGTTGATGAACGACTGAATATGGTCAAAGACCACTTCCTGGGTGATGTCGATCCTGCACATTTTGCCTATCAGGTTCTGGCAGCTGACCGGCTGCGGATACAATTTGCGGATGCCAAAATGATCAAAGCCATCCAATTGCAACTGCCCGCTGCCGAAATGACAGAGCCCGTTTCACTGGCCTGGCTACACAACGAGCAATGGCAACAACAAGACATCAGTCACCTGGTATCAAGGAATGACCAGCTATTGGTTTTGGAAGTTGAACTGCTGGCCAACAACCGCACCCGTTCTGGCTATGCCGGGGTTTACAGTGAACCGGTCATCACCACCATTGATGTATTGATTGAAGGCGCTGACCTCAAGCAATTAACCGGTATCAGCCTGGAACTGGCCAACCTCAGCGAACAACGTGTTTTAGCCGAGCCCCGTAATGACATCCGGCCGGCCGGGTATGATGATGGGCTGCAAAACATCATTCCGCCAGCACCGGTGCTTCCGACCACCCACCTGAGTGGTCTCATTGAGGTCAACAGTGACCTGACTTTTCATGAAGATGTGGTCATCGCCCCAGGCACCACGTTCATGATCGGTCCACAGATCAATCTGCGGTTTTTCGGGCACATCACAGCTCACGGGACGGCCGAACAACCCATTTCATTCCAACCTGCTGATCCCAAATCACCCTGGGGCGCTGTGGCCATCAAAGACGAAGGTGCCAACGGCTCCCGCTTTTCACATTGTGAATTCATTGGCGGCAGTGGTGCCAAAGGCGACCTGTTTGAATACACCGCCATGCTATCCATACACAATGTCAGAGACATCGCTTTTGAACATTGCGGCTTTTATGACAGTAAAATCACCGATGACATGATTCATGTGATTTACAGCGAAGCTTCTTTCAGTCATTCAGTGTTTGTCAGATCGCTGGCCGATGCCCTGGATGCCGATATTTCTGAGTTGACCATCAGTCATTGCGAATTCATCGACAATGGCAACGACTCCATTGACCTGATGACGGCACGGGCCGTGGTACACAACACCCGCTTTTTGCGCTCAGCGGATAAAGGCATTTCAATTGGTGAAGGCAGTCAATTGCTGGCTTTTGACAACCACATAGAAGACAGCGAAATCGGCATGCAAAGCAAGGACACGTCATTGGCATACATCTTTAACACCGATTTCATTGGCAACAACAAAGCCATTGACGCTTATCATAAAAACTGGCGCTATGCTCAGGGTGGCCAGATCAACCTGCACCAATGTCGACTGGAAGCCAACCAATCCAATGCCACGGTGGATAAAAAATCAAGCATCTCCCTGAACCAGTGTCAGATAGATGACCCCTCCAACATCGACCTGAAAGACCAGCAAAAACAACGCATCCTGATCACTGATCAGCATGCACCAGCGGTGGACTTTACCCACCCGTTTTTTCAACCTTACCTGAGTGACTTTAACCAACCGGAGACTCATGGACGCCATTAAAGAACATTTTCTGCGCTATGAGTTCAAGTACATCCTCAATGACGAGCTGCGCGACCAGGTGGAAGATGAACTGAACCATTTCATGCAACTCGACCCTTTTGTGGTAGGCCGTCCGGATCACAAATACCTGGTCAGAAGCCTGTATTTTGACGACCCGCATTACAGTTTCTACTACGAAAAAACAGATGGCCTGATGCACCGGCAAAAATTCCGTATTCGGACTTACACTGATCAGTATCAGTCTGACGTACCGATCATGCTCGAATTAAAAGGCCGGTACAATAATTTCGTCTATAAACACCGCACCGTGATCAATCATGATGCGGGTTCTAAAGATGACGTGTTTGCCCTGACCGAACAGATTGCCAACAAAGACAACAACCCGGTTTATGAACAATTCATCTATGATCAATTCCGCAAGCAAATCAAACCGGTGATGCTCATTGATTACCAAAGAAGGGCTTATCAAAGTAAATTTGATTATGAATTCCGCATCACCTTTGATGGTGAATTGTATGGCACTGAAACCACACGATTGTTTCCTGATACCGCGGTTAAAAGGCGAAAACTGATCGATGGTTTCACCATCATGGAAGTCAAGTTCCGTAAACACGTGCCGCCCTGGTTTCACCGCATCATGATAAAATATCAGCTGAAACGACTGTCAATTTCCAAGTATTGCACAGGAATGGAAAGCACCCAATTAATTGAAGACTTAGAAGATTAACAGGATCAAAAATGGAAAATCAAATATTAGAAGCATTCGGCACCGGCTTTAACAGCTCCATCATTGAGGTGATGCTCAACAGTTTTGTGGCATTTGTGCTTTCACTGGTGATTGCCTTCACTTACAAAAAAACCCATCAGGGCTTATCTTACTCACAGTCATTTGTGCTGACCCTGATTTTTCTGACCATCATCATAGGTTTTGTGATGATGGTAATCGGCAACTCCCTGACCCGGGCATTTGCACTGGTCGGTGCGTTGAGCATCATCCGCTTCAGAACCGTGGTCAAGGATACCAAAGACACCGCATATGTGTTCATGGCACTGGCCGTTGGCATGGCTGCCGGTACCGCCAATTACTTCATTGCCCTGTATGCCACAGTGTTCCTGAGCACCATTGCCTGGGTGTTGTTTAAATTCAATTTTGGTTTACAGCGATCGAGTGATTTCATCCTGCGTTTTTTCTATGCCAAATCATCTGATAACGATGAGCAGTACGTCAATTACATCAACAAACAATCAGAAACCAATGCCTTGTTACACATGGAGCCATCCGGAGATGGTGACCGCTTGCATCTGACTTATGACCTGTCACTCAGGGAAGAAGTGGATGTGAATGATTTCATCAATCAGATTTCACAAATGGACGGCATCAGTGAAGTGGTGCTGGTGAGCGCCAAGAATGATGTGAATTACTGACCGGCATAGGTCAGACCATCAGACTCATGTTCAGTCAATACCGGATATTGTTCAGCACATTGATTATGGCCATGGCTGTGGCCTTGTTTGTGCTGCGCAATGGATACCAGGGTCAACCCGAATTGATTGCCCATGCCGGTGGTGGAATTGAACGTGAAACATACATGAATTCACTGGAAACCATCAACCTGAATTATCAGTTAGGGCATCGCTATTTTGAACTGGACTTCAGCTGGACAGCGGATGACCAGCTGGTATTGATCCATGACTGGAAAAAATCCTATAAGCGGTTGTTCAATAACCACAGTGAGCAACCGCCTGACTCACAGGCTTTTGTGAACATGCCAATGCTTAACGATCACACACCCATGACATTGGCCGATTTAGTAAACTGGTTAAAATCCCATCCTGACGCCCATGTGTTGGCTGACATCAAGGACCGCAATGTAGCCGGCCTGCATCACATCAAAACCCATCATCCAGAGATCAGTCAACAGTTCATCGCCCAGGTATTTCACCCACGTGAATACCCGGAGGTCAGGGCCTTGGGATATGATCGGGTGGTATATTCATTGTATAAAATCCGCATACCTACGGTGGAGATCAAAACTTTTATCAAGGAAGCTGAATTGTTTGCTCTGGCCATGAAAACGGTGCAGAAGGATTTTGATGCCTTGCTACAGACCGCCAATGACCACCGGGTTTTTGTTTATGTACAGACCATCAATGACATCGAGCAGTTGCGTTCGCTGCAACAAAAAGGGGTGAATGGTATTTACACTGACTTTATATACGAAAAGCAGGGAGAACTGGTCTACCAGTAATTTCACAAAGCACCGACAGATAGCCATTTATTATGATCCCGGCCTTGTGCTAGAATACTGTAAATAATAATAAAGAGTAAGGTAACCAAAATGTCTAAATCACAAACTTTACAAGACCCATTTCTCAATGCACTCAGAAAAGAACGAATTCCGGTTTCTGTTTTTTTGATGAATGGCATCAAATTGCAAGGCACCGTTGAGTCCTTTGACCAATTTGTGATTGTATTGAACAACACCACCAACCAGTTGGTATACAAACATGCCATTTCGACCATTGTGCCGGCCAAAAACGTCAGCACATATAAAATCCAGCAGGAAGGTGACGACTGAACCCTGATTCAGTCCAGGCTGATCATCAAGCAGTTTCTGTTTCAGAAGCTGCTTTTTTATTGATGTCAGCACCAAAATTCAAACCCCAAACAGTAACCCAGCCGGCAATTCAGAGTACAGACAACAATGACCACCATGAGCAACCGACCCATCGACAATGGGTGACGCATAACATGAACCAGAGCAGACCTCATCAAAGTTTGCGAGCGCAGCTTTCTTTTACCCAATGGGCAAAAGAAGGCATGGGAGCAACACCAAATGTTTGACCGTTCCGAAAGAGGCGACCGTGCCGTTATCCTGTGCCCCACGCCAATGGAGCGAGATCTGCGAGGAGAACAGCCGGATCGCATCGCAGAATTCAAAGAATTGGTTACCACTGCAGGTGCCGATATCCTGGACGTCATTATCAGCACACGTCAAACCATTGACTCAAAATACTATGTGGGTAGCGGTAAAGCCGAAGAAATCAAGTTGGCGGTGAAAACCCATGAGGCCGACGTGGTGGTCGTAGACGCCGCACTGAGCCCCATTCAAGAACGTAATCTGGAAGCCCTGGTCAAAGCACGGGTGCTGGACCGGCGTACACTGATTTTGGATATCTTTGCTCAACGGGCAAGGTCTTATGAAGGTCAATTACAGGTTGAACTGGCTCAACTTAAACACATGTCCACCCGTTTGGTCAGGGGCTGGACCCACCTGGAACGTCAAAAAGGCGGAATTGGCATGCGTGGACCTGGTGAAACACAGCTGGAAACCGACCGCCGGCTGCTAAACGCCCGGGTCAAGTCACTGAAGGCCAAACTCGATAAAGTCATGCGACAGCGTGAACAAGGGCGTAAACAAAGGAAAAAATCAGGGACCCGGATGCTGGCACTGGTGGGTTACACCAACGCCGGAAAATCCACGCTGTTTAATCTGCTCACCAATGCAGATGTCTATGCGGAAGACCAACTGTTCGCCACCCTGGATCCCACCGTACGACAATTCACTGCCATCCCAGGCAGCAGTGCGGTGATCAGTGACACGGTTGGCTTTGTTCGTGATTTACCTCATGAGTTGGTTGCCGCATTTCGGGCCACCCTGCAGGAAGCATTGGATGCCGATCTGTTATTACACGTCATCGACGACAGCAACCCGGAAAGACGCGACCACATCAATGAAGTGAATAAAGTCTTCAGGGAACTACAAATTGAAGATGTACCGACCATAGAAGTGTATAACAAGATTGATCAATCCGGTCATCCGCCAGAGTGGCGACCAGGTGATGCTGATCATGCCGATAAAGTCTGGATTTCAGCACATCAGAACATCGGCATCGATTTATTGATAAAAGCCATTGAAGAAAGGCTGCATCGTACCCATCTAACACTCAAATTCAATTTGCCAATGTCGGAGGCTCGCTTGCGAGCACAGTTTTATCAACTTGAAGCCATCAGAGAAGAACAGATGGATGACAATGGTCAGTGGCAGATTGAGGTAGAATTACCCATAGAAAAGTGGCGTCAGCTGGCCAAAAGCCAGCAGCCTGAAGCACGGTTTGTTCAGCAGCTTCTGAAAGAACATGATGTCGCCGTAGATGAAAACCCAAAAGACTGGTAAACCAGCTGGAGTGAAGTATGCCCTGGAATGAACCTGGCAATCAAAATTCGGGCGGCAAAGGGCCCAACAACAACCGACCAGGTGGTCAGAAACCTCCTGAGTTTGAACAGATTCTGAGTGATTTTTTTAAGTCCATAAAAAGTGCGTTGGGCATGGGCAACAAATCAGGCGGTGGATCCGGGAATCAGGCTCCCATCCTGATACTGTTGATCGGCTTACTTGGCTTTGGTGTCTACAGTGCGACTTATCAGGTCGAAGAAGCTGAACGGGGCGTGGTGCTGGTATTTGGTAAATATTCACACACCATGGAGCCGGGCTTGAGATTCACTCTTCCCAAACCATTTGCAGAAGTCTACCGCGTCAATGTGGAGTCCATACGTCAGGAAGACAACAGTGGGCAAATGTTGACGGAGGATAAGAATCTGATTGAAATAGACTACTCCATCCAATACCGCATTGACAAAGAAAGGGTGATGGATTATCTGTTCAGTGTGGCCAGTCCACAAAACACCGTTCGACAAGTGGCTGAGTCAGTGATGCGACAGATAGCTGGTACCCGAACCCTGGATTTCATCATCAATGAAAACCGGACAGCGGTGAATCAGCAGGCCAGAGAAGAAATCCAGTCCATGCTTAACGATTACAAAACCGGCATTCAATTAACTCAAGTGAACATCACCGAAGTGCATCCGCCGATCAATGTCAAAGAAGCTTTTGATGATGTGGTCAAGGCCAGAGAGGATCAAAAAACCTTTATCAATCAGGCCAACGAGTATGCCAACGGACGCATTCCAGAAGCCGAAGGTAAAGTACTGAAGATTGTACAGGAAGCCGAAGCTTACAAAGAATCGATCATTGCCGAAGCAAGAGGTAAAGCCAACCGCTTCGATCTGTTAAGAACACAGTATGAGCTGGCTCCTGAAGTGACCAGACAGCGGTTATTTTTGGAGACCATGGAGTCCGTGATGGGGGATACCTCGAAAGTGGTGATGGACCAGGAAGCCGGTAACAACAGCATGATGTACCTGCCTTTGGATCAGTTGATGAAGAATCAACCCCGCAATAACCAGCCATCGACCATTGACCTGGGTACCACTGTGGTCACCCCGGACCGCATGCCCTCGAATAACAATGAATCCTCATCATCCAGAACCACCAGACGTGGGAGGGGGAGATAATCATGAATAAATTTGCAACTTTGTTTATTGGATTGCTGGTGCTTGCCTTGATTGCCAGCCTTTTTCTGTTCACCATCGATGAGAAACAAACAGCTGTAAAACTGCGTTTTGGTGAAGTTGTACAGGCCGGCTATGAACCCGGTTTGCATTTCAAAACCCCGATCGTAAACAACATCGTCAAGTTTGACAAACGGATTCAAACCCTGGACAACGCACCAGAACGGGTGTTCAACACCGACAACGAATACTTGATGGTAGATTACTACGTCAAGTGGCGCATCATGGACGTCAAAACCTTCTTCACTGCCAACAGTGGTCTGATCGCTGTGGCCAATGCCAACCTCACTGGCGTGGTTAAGAATGCCCTGCAGGAAGAGTTTTCGGTACGCACCCTGGATCAGGCAATCTCATCACAACGGATTGAGTTGATGGAATCACTCCGGTCACAAACCAAATCCCGCTCTGAGCAATATGGCATTGACATTGTTGATGTGCGGATCAAACAGATCAACCTCGACCAATCAGTCAACGAATCTGTGTATAACCGAATGCGCTCTGAACGCCTGGTCGAAGCCGCTGAACACCGTTCAACCGGTCGCAAAGAATCAATCAACATTCGCGCCAACACGGATAAAAGAATCCGCATCATGCTGGCAGATGCCGACAAACAGGCAGCCATCATTCGAGGTGAAGGGGATGCTGATGCGACCAAAATTTTTGCCGAAAGTCACAACAAAAATCCAGAATTTTATGCTTTTGTCAGAAGTTTAGAAGCCTACAAGAACAGTTTCAAATCCGACTCCGGAAATGTATTGGTGCTGGACCCGGATTCTGAGTTTTTCCGGTATTTCAAAAACCAAAAGATCGAATAACACACACAACGGTTGACCTGAGCGGGTCTTCAAATTATGATCCGCATCGGTTAGCCACAGTGCAAATGTCGTGCATGAATGATTTCATGGGCGTTTTCTGGTGTCGGCAAGGTTGTGCCGGCTGCCATCACTTTTACATACAATCAGTCATGAAAAAATCTGTTGTCGTTTTGGGCACCCAATGGGGTGATGAAGGCAAAGGCAAAATTGTCGATTTACTCACCGAAGGTGCCGATGCAGTGGTCCGCTATCAGGGCGGACACAACGCCGGTCACACCCTCATCATCAATGATCAAAAAACCGTATTGCATTTGATCCCTTCAGGCATACTGCGTGACGGGGTGAAATGCTACATCGGCAACGGAGTGGTCATCGAACCGACGGCTCTGATCAAAGAAATCAAAGGACTGGAAGCATCAGGAGTGGACGTACAGTCACGACTGTTTATTTCCAAGTCTGCACCGGTCATCATGCCTTACCACATAAAACTTGATCAGTTGCGCGAACTGAAAAAGGGCAAACAGGCAATTGGCACAACCGGCCGCGGCATTGGCCCGGCCTATGAAGATAAGGTGGCCCGCCGCGGCATCAGAATTGGCGACCTGCTGGACGCCGGATTACTGAAAGACAAGCTGAAAACCGTGCTGGAATATCACAACTTTGTGATTGAACATTTTCACCAGTCAGAACCGCTGGCTTTTGATGAGGTTTATGCCTCAGCCCTTGAACAGGCAGATTTTATTCGCCAAATGTGTGTCGATGTCACCGGCCAGTTGCATCAGCACCTGGATAACAACGAAAAACTCCTGATGGAAGGTGCGCAGGGCTCGCTGTTAGACATTGATCATGGAACCTACCCGTTTGTCACCTCTTCGAACACCACCTCTGGCAGCGCATCCACCGGCTCTGGTCTGGGCGCCACACAGATTGATTATGTGTTGGGCATCACCAAAGCCTATACCACTCGCGTGGGTGGCGGACCTTTTCCCACCGAGTTATTTGATGAAGACGGTGCAGAACTGGCCAAAAGGGGGGTTGAATTTGGTGCCACCACCGGTCGGCCCAGACGCTGTGGCTGGTTGGATCTGGTAGCCCTCAAGCGGGCTGTACAGGTCAATGGCGTGACCGGCTTGTGCGTCACCAAACTTGATGTGCTCGACACGTTTGAAAACATCAAAATGTGTACCAGCTATGGCGATGCTTCTTTCCCCGGTTCTGCACAGGATTGGGAAAATGTAACTCCGGTTTATCAAACTTTTGCCGGCTGGCAAAGATCCACAAAAGGCATGACTGATGTCGCGGACTTACCTGCAGAGGCCAAAGCATTCATCAGTTTCATTGAAGCGTTCACCGGAGCTCCGGTACACATCATTTCGACCGGGCCGGATCGCAATGAGAACATTCTGCTGGAAAATCCCATGGCTTAATTCCACCGGAACTTGCCATTAAAAAAAGCCCGTTACGGGCTTTTTTTATGTCAAAGGGATTTAAACGTCGCGTTCACACTTTGATTTTTTCCAGTTTTTTCATGGCCAGTTTGCGCTTTAAAACCGACAAATGGTCCAGGAACACAATGCCTTTCAGGTGGTCCAGCTCATGCTGAATACACACTGCCAACAATCCTTCTGCACTGAGCTCCTGGGATGTGCCATTGAGGTCCTGGTAACGAACCTTGATCTGGTCGGCCCGTTTCACTTTGGCATAGATGCCTGGCACCGATAGACACCCTTCTTCATGGGTTTGCATACCATCCTTTTCAGTGATCACTGGATTAACCATCACCAGAGGTTCGGTGTTGTCCTCAGAAACATCAATCACCACCAAACGAATGTGCCGGTCAACCTGTGTAGCGGCCAGTCCGATCCCTGGAGCCGCGTACATGGTCTCCAGCATATCACTGGACAGTTGAGACAAAGCGTCATCAAACACCGTTACTTCTGCTGCTACTTTTTTCAGTCTGGGGTCCGGTAAAGTCAGGATTTCTAGGGTACTCATCTGTTGTTGCGGATCTTCATCATTTCCAAAGGCTGACATCTTATAGTTTTGCGGGTGAATTGAAAATAAAATCAAGTAAATATATCAACAACAGCCCCCTGAGATAGGTGG
Organism: Marinicella sediminis; assembly: GCF_002000055.1. GTDB lineage: Bacteria > Pseudomonadota > Gammaproteobacteria > Xanthomonadales > Marinicellaceae > Marinicella > Marinicella sediminis. Next base: position 187,839 of record NZ_MVBD01000007.1, read on the forward strand.
TTTTTGTGTTTTTCAGTTGAAATATCTCCCTTTTCCGTTAATTCCTGACGTCAATTGTTTCATTTTTTCGTCCATTTTGCAGTTTGATTCACATTTTTGTTTAATTTTAACTTTAAAATAGATAAACTAAAGTTTTAGGAAAATCAAGAGTTTGCCGATGATGTTTAAAAAACAACATTTAATACCAGCGTTATTGTTTGGATTCATAACGACTGTCTTTGCTCAGGATGTTGAACTGAATCCCGCTCACCCGGACACCTATGTTGTGCAAAAAGGCGACACCTTGTGGGATATTTCAGCGGTGTTTTTACAGTCTCCGTGGTTGTGGCCGGAAATCTGGCACGCCAACCCGCAAATTGAAAACCCTCATTTGATTTATCCTGGCGATCAACTGAACCTGGTTTACATTGACGGAAAACCGGCCATCACCGTGAATCGCAGTCATCCAACTGTCAAACTCAGTCCGTCGGTCCGGCCCATTGACCACAACCAGGCCATTGAAACCATTCCGCTGTCAGACATTGAGCCTTTCCTGAGAAAACTACGCATCCTCAGCCAGGCAGACATTGACCTGGCTCCTTATGTGATTACCAGTGAAGAAGATCGGTCTGTTGCTGTGACCGGACACAACATTTACGTCAGGGGTCTGAAAAACCACAGACAGGGTGATCGCCTGGCCATTGTCAGACCGACCGTAGTCTACCGTGAAGTGCCCACCGATTATCCATGGGAGACCTCAAAAACTCATGAAATTGAATCTGTGGCCTGGAAAAAATCATCACCACACACCACCGATGCAGTGATGAGTCGATTCTGGAAAAAATACATTGACCGGACCTACTGGGAAAACGTCAGAATTCTGGGCTATGAAGTGGCGGACACAGGTGTTGCTGAAGTACTGCGGGTTAATCCGGACAGTGATGTAACCACCCTGAAAATTGTGGATGTCAACACAGAAGTCAAGCAAGGCGACCTTATTCTGCCATTGGATGATTTCAATTTTGACCCTTATTTTCTACCCAGGGCTGGTACCCTTGAAGATGACAACATCCGCATTGTAGCCCTGAACAATGCCCTGTTTGGCAGTGGTCGCAGACAAATTGTAGCGATCAGTAAAGGCGCAGAAAATGGTGTAGATGTGGGTGATGTATTTGCAGTGTACAGCCCGGAAAAAGTCATTCGTGATGAGGTCATGCACCCCAAAAATGATCTGAAAACGCTGTTCAAACCCTCTAAAGCACATGTGACTTTACCGATGGAATACTCTGGACACATCATGGTTTTTAAAACCTTTGATTACATCAGTTACGCCATCATTACTGCTGGTAACCGACCCGTCAAAATGTTTGATCATGTGCGCTTGCCCTGATTGATGGATGGCATGATTCATGGATGAATCGACCGCAGCCCAATGGTTGCACTTACTGAACACCCCGGGGCTCGGTCCGGTCAGGACCCGGGCCCTGCTTGATCATTACTCAGACATCAATGAAGTTTTTCAGGAACAACGTTTTCCTGAACAACTGAACATCCCGACAGCAGCCGCACATAACCTCAGACAAGCCACCAACGACCAGATTAAGCAAGAGTTGGACTGGCTGCAAAAACCCAGCAACCACTTACTCACCTGGCATGATCCGTTGTATCCACCTCAGCTCAGATTAATCGCTGACCCGCCAATGGTGCTGTTTGTAAAAGGCGACCTCAACAGCCTTCTGTTGCCTCAACTGGCGGTGGTTGGCAGCCGCAATGCCACCCGCTCTGGCTTGAACAACGCCAAGGCTTTCAGTGCTGAACTGAGTCGCAAGGGTTTGGTCATCACCAGTGGTCTGGCCGCCGGTATCGATGCCGCTGCGCATCAGGGAGCACTGGATTCAGGTGGTTTGACAATCGCTGTGATGGGCACCGGGATCAACACCATCTACCCGAAAGGAAATCAGTCGTTGGCCAAAACCATCATCCAACAGGGAGCGGTCGTTTCCGAATTGCCTTTCAACATGCCGCCGCATGCCGGGAATTTCCCCCGCCGAAACCGCATCATTGCCGGATTATCACTGGGTACTCTGGTGGTAGAAGCCGCCAGAAAAAGTGGTACAGCCATCACTGCCAGATTATCCATGGAATGCAATCGACCGGTCATGGCGATACCAGGCAGCATCCACAACCCAATGGCCAGAGGCTGTCACCAACTGATCCGGCAGGGGGCCAGTCTGGTTGAATCGGCACAGGATATACTCGAAGAACTGCAGCCTCACATCCACATGCTCAGCGACCAGCTCAGCAATCACTTGAAAGAAATTGACCAGCAAAGCATTGAAAAGCCAGCACCTGAACCTCATATGGAGCTGTCTGATACTCAGCAGCTGATTTTTCAGCAAATAGACTATCATCCGGTGTCTTTTGATGATATTGTGAAACATACTGAGTTAAGTAGTGCGGTGATTGCTTCGGATTTACTGATCATGGAGTTATCCGGACTGATCGAAAAACTTCCTGGTGCCACTTATCAAAGAACATGAATGAAAACATCATTGACGTCCTGGTTTATCTGTTTGAAAACTATTTATCAGAACAAACCAACCTCCATGAACAATACACCAAAAACCACATCTACCTTGGCCTGGAGCAGGCTGGCTTTGAAAAAACCACCATTGATTCTGCTTTTAACTGGTTACTGAGCATCAATCAACCGGACCAACACACCATCAACCAATCAGCCGATGCCATTCGTGTGTATGCACCTGCGGAAATGGCTATGCTGGATCGGGAGGGTATCGATTTTATTTGTTACCTGGAGTCATCCGAAATCCTTTCTCCAACCACCCGTGAGCTGTTGCTCAATGGTTTGCTGAATCTAAATGCTGACAACATCGACGTCGATGATTTACAATGGCTGGCTTTAATCATTTTATTTTCACAACCGGATGAGGAACAAGCCTTTGCTTCTATGGAGAGTTTGATGTTTGATCCACCGGTCGATCATGAACACTAGCACATGGCTGAAAACTTACTGATTGTAGAATCACCCGCAAAAGCAAAAACCATTGAAAAATACCTGGGTAAGGGACATAAAGTCCTCGCCTCCTACGGTCACGTTCGTGATTTGCTGGCCAAGACCGGCGCCGTTATTCCGGAAAATGATTTTGAACTCAAATACGTTGATGTGGAAAAAAACAAAAAACACATCGATGCCATCGTCAGAGAAGCCAAAAAAGCCAACACCATATATCTGGCAACGGATTTGGACCGTGAAGGAGAAGCCATTTCCTGGCACGTGGTAGAAATTCTCAAAGACCGCAATCTGCTGAAAGGCAAGGACATCAAAAGGGTGGTGTTTTCTGAAATCACCAAATCAGCGATCCAGGAAGCCGTTGCCAATCCCCGCGAGATTTCCCATGAATTGGTCGATGCCCAGCAAGCCAGGCGGGCCCTGGATTACCTGGTGGGTTTTAATTTATCGCCCTTATTGTGGAAGAAAGTCCGCCGTGGACTCTCAGCCGGACGTGTTCAATCACCAGCCCTGCGACTGATTGTGCAGCGGGAAGATGAAATCAATGCTTTCATCAAAGAGGAATACTGGACCATACACGGTAAATTGCAATTAGGCCAAGAACCATTTGAGTCTTCCCTGAACATTTATCAGGGTAAGAAACTGAAAAAGTTTGACATCAATAACCAACAACTGGCTGACCAGGCGCTCGAACAATTGCGCAGCCAGGCCGGCAAACAACTGACATTGACTGAACTGACGCAGAAAAAGCGTCAACGCAAACCAGCGGCTCCCTTCATCACTTCAACCCTGCAGCAGGAAGCCTCCAGAAAGCTGGGCTTCTCTGCGCGAAAAACCATGCAAATTGCCCAGCAATTGTATGAAGGCATGGAGGTCAATGGCCAGACCCAGGGTCTGATTACTTACATGAGAACCGACTCATTGCACCTGGCCAATGATGCCATCGCTGACATTCGGGATGTCATTGGGAAAAAATATGGCCAGGAACTGCTGCCCAAAGAACCCAACACCTATAAAAGCAAGTCCAAGAATGCTCAGGAGGCGCATGAGGCCATCCGTGCGGTATCTGCACAGCTGCGGCCAAAATCCATTAAATCAGCGTTGAATAACGATCAATACCGTTTGTATGACCTGATCTGGAAACGCACCGTGGCCAGCCAAATGATCAATGCCACCATTGGCACCGTGTCCGCTGATTTCACTTTTGGTGACGACCATAACCTGCGGGCCAATGGTTCAACCATTCTCATCAAAGGCTTCTTGTCGGTGTATGAAGAAGGCATGGATGACGTCAAACAGGACAAAGGTGACAAGCACCTGCCCAACCTGAAAAAAGGTGATGTGGTTGATGTCAATGAAATTCTTGGCACCCAACATTTCACTGAACCACCGCCTCGCTATTCAGAGGCTACCCTGGTCAAAGCCCTGGAAGAGTTTGGCATCGGCAGACCATCCACCTATGCCAGCATCATTTCAACTTTGCTGAACCGGGATTATGTGGAACTGGACAAAAAACGCTTCATCCCGACTGATGTCGGAAAAGTTGTCGCCCGCTTCCTGGAAACCCACTTCACCGATTATGTCGACTATGACTTCACCGCCCGGCTCGAAGATGCCCTGGATGCGGTGTCTCGGGGTGAAAAAGAATGGCGCCCATTGATGAAGAATTTCTGGGAACCATTCATCAAACTGGTGGAAGAAAAAGAAGAAAGCGTATCCCGTGATGAAGCTCAGGACAAACGGGAGCTTGGCACCGACCCTGAAAGCGGCAAACCAGTGACTGTGAGGATTGGTAAATACGGCACTTTTGTGCAGATTGGCTCAAGGGAAGATGAAGAAAAACCCCGTTTCGCAGGGTTATTGCCAGGACAAAAACTGGACACCATTACATTTGATGAAGCCATGGCTTTGTTTGACCTGCCACGCGACCTGGGTGAAACTTCAGAAGGCGAAAAAGTCAGCGCCAACATTGGCCGTTTCGGCCCTTATGTCAGGTATGGAAACAAGTTTGTCAGCATCAAGGAAGGTGATCCATACAGCATCACTTTTGAAGAAGCCCTGGTGTTGATACAGGAAAAGAAAATTGCTGATGCCAATCGCATCATTCAAACCTTTGATGACGGTATTCAGGTACTGAATGGTCGCTGGGGGCCTTATGTCACCGATGGTAATAAAAATGGCAAAATTGCCAAAGACCAGGATCCCAAAGCGCTCACTCATGAACAATGCATTGAAATCCTGGCGCAAGCTCCCGACAAGAAAAGGCGCGGCAAAAAGAAAACCGCTAAAAAGAAAGTAGCCAAAAAAACCAGCAAAAAGAAAGTCACTAAAAAGAAAGTGACCAAAAAAACCAGTAAAAAGAAAACCACCAGGAAGAAGGCCAGCAAAAAGAAGGTCAGCAAAAAAACCAAAAAGAAAACCTCTGCCGGATAAGCCATGACTGCTCGTGGTCAATCCATTGAACAAGCTGTCAAAGTGGTCCAACAGGGTGGCCTGCTGGTCTACCCCACTGAAGCGGTTTTCGGGCTGGGCTGTGACCACCGCAACGAACAGGCTGTACAGCACTTATTAAAACTCAAGCAACGCCCGGTCAGCAAAGGATTGATTCTGGTCGCATCTCACATCCAGCAAATCATGCCTCTGATCAGGCCAGCCAGACGCACCCATTTGGCCAGGGCCCTGAAAACCTGGCCGGGACATCATACCTGGGTGTTCCCAAAATCAGACGCAGTACCTGACTGGATTTCTGGTGATCATGAAACCCTGGCCGTGCGAGTATCGGCACATCCGACAGTTAAACAACTGTGTGATCAACTGAATGCGCCACTGGTTTCAACCAGCGCCAATATTTCTGGACAAATGACGCCGGCTAATTGTCAGGAAATGATCCGCATCTGGGGAGATCAGGTGGCTTATTATCTGGACCAACCTTTGGGTGGACTTGACACCCCTTCACCAATCAGAATGGCCAGTGATGGCAGCAGCTTCCGATGAAACTAGAACTCAGATCCCGCTTTTATTCTCTGGTCACCACTTTGCTGACCCCTTTGGTGTTAATCAGATTGGCAACCCGGGGTATCAAAACCAAAGCCTATTTGCAGCGCTGGCATGAACGCTTTGGCTGGTTCAAAGCCCCACAGTTCAATGACCACACCATTTGGGTCCATGCCGTTTCTGTGGGTGAAGTCAATGCCGCCATTCCACTGATCAAGGCGCTGATGGAAAAATACCAGGACCATTCCTTCGTATTAACCACCATCACCCCGACGGGTTCAGACCGGGTACAACAAATTTTTGGAGATCAGGTTTTTCACGTTTATTTGCCATATGACTTACCTGGCGCCGTGAAACGATTTTTGCGTAAAACCAAACCGCGTCTAGCGGTGATCATGGAAACCGAAATCTGGCCCAATCTGTTTCGCTTCTGTAAGAAAAAAAACATTCCCATTGTGGTGGCCAATGCGCGCCTTTCCGAAGTTTCAATGAAAGGCTACCGCTGGGTTGAATCATTGGCGGCCAAGGCATTCAACGACACGGCTTATGTCGCTGCACAAACTGTCACCGATGCCAAAAGAATGATTCAGCTGGGTTGTTACCCGGAAAAAATATTCGTCGTGGGCAGCCTGAAATTTGACATCATCATTGAAGACCACATCATTCGCAAAGGTGAGGAAATCCGTGAACACTATCAAAACAGTCGTCTGGTCTGGATTGCGGCAAGCACCCATCAGGATGATGAAATTGAAGTACTTGATGCCTATGCGGTGCTCAAACAAAGACACCCCAAGCTGATGCTGGTCATTGTCCCCCGTCATCCGGAACGATTCCAAAGCACCACCCAAGCCTGCCGCAACAAAGGGTTCAATACCCAATTGCGCAGTGAAATTGGCTTGTGTGACATCGACGGCGATGTGTTTGTGGTGGATACCATGGGTGAAATGCTGGAATTTTACGCCTCCTCTGACATCGCCTTTGTGGGTGGATCGATTGCCAACATTGGCGGCCATAATGTATTGGAAGCTGCGGTGTTTTCCCTTCCTGTACTGGTGGGTCCCAACACCCACAACTTCACTGAAATCACCCAATTACTTAATGACTGCGGAGGATCACAAACTGTCTATGATGCCAATGACATCATTCGCAGCATGGAATACCTCATTGAAGACGAAGCAGCCAGACTGGCCATGGGTAAAGCGGCCAAAGTATTGGTTGAAAAAAACCGCGGTGCGGTTAATCTGACCATGAATCTCATCGAGTCAGCGATTGACCAAAAGCCATTGAATGAACACATTACCAACAAACACTTCCCAAAGATATCGCCATGAAAAAATCCATTTTAATGATTCTGGTCACCCTGTTGGCCGCCTGCTCACCGACTGATCAATCCACGCTCATGCCTGATCACCAAAAACCCGTCAGGGGTGATTACTGGGCGGTTCGATACAGTTACCCAACCGGACAGTTCAAACAACAATGGTTAACCGATGGCAAACAGGAACACCTGCAACAACCCGCACTGGCACCGCCTGTATCCAGCAGCGCCAGAAACTTCAATGGCCTGGATCCCGATGGCTTTGTGGCAATGGGGCCTGAGCCTCTGGGTAATCCAGCCGGCACCGCATATTCAGGACGGGTCAATGTGATTGTCACTCATCCCTCAGACGCTTCAGTGGCCTATGCCGGGGTAGATGGCGGTGGGGTATGGAAAACCACCGACTGCTGTGATGACCAAACCACCTGGCAAGTGGTGAGTGATGTCTCATCAGTCAATGGTTCAGCGATTGGCGACTTACACATAGACCCGCTGAACCCCGACACCATCTATGCCGGTACGGGAGACCTGCGCTATGGATCATACTCCTTTGGCAGCGCCGGCTTATTGCGCTCCAAAGATGCTGGTGCCAGTTGGGAAGTTTTGGGCGAAGCAGAGTTTGACCCATACCGCAATCAACCAGCCGGAGAATTTCCCCAGTATCAGGCCATCGGCCGGGTCAGAACGCATCCCCAGGATGCTGACCGCATAGTGGTAGGCACCAAGACAGGTTTGTATTTTTCATACAATGACGGAGCGGACTGGACCGGCCCTTGCCTGACCAATCCTCACACCAGTCAGCGACAGGATACCACCGGCATGGAAGTAACGGCCAGTGGTGAAATTTTCGTGGCCATCGGCACCCGGGGTCACAACACAACAGTCCAACCCGATCTTGATCAGAACGGCGCCAATGGTATCTACCGAACCAGTTTTCCACAGGCCGGTTGCCCTGCCTGGAACCTGGTGTCAACAGCAACCAACGGTTGGCCTGCCGGTACCGGCGAAGGCGTACCTTTCCCCAACAACTCACTGGGACGCATCGATCTGGCCATGGCACCATCTGACAATGACGTGCTGTACGCCCAGGTGGCCAACATCACAACCCGCGCAGTTCAAGGCGTCTGGAAAACCACCGATGGGGGCATCAACTGGACCCAGGTGGCCACCACCAATGATTTCATTGGCTGTGATGACAGTGGCAGCCAGGCCTGGTACGACATGGGGATGAGTGTTTCACCAGTCAATCCCGATGAGTTATTCCTGTCTGCGGTTGACTTGTTCAGGTCCAGCAACGGTGGTGATACATTTACCAACAGCACCTGTGGCTATGCCGGCGGCCCCAATTCGGGAGACTATGTACATGTAGACCACCATGCCAGGGCTTATGTTAACAACGATCCGAATCGTCTGCTGGTGGGGAACGATGGTGGTATTTATTACACCGCCAATGCCGGCGCATCCAACCCCAGAAACATCGTTTACAGTCAACTGAACAACACCATCAACACCATCGAATTCTATTCCGGTGACATCAGTGCTGACTTCGTCAACAGCACCAACCGGGTCGCCGTTGGTGGCGCTCAGGACAATGGTTCATCTGTGGCCACCTGGGACCTGAGCAGCGAAAGCTTTGGTGCCAAACCCTGGACTCAGGTGAATGGGGGTGACGGCATTTATGCGACCATCGAACCGATCAATGGACAACGGGTTTATGTCGAATCTCAATTTGGCAATATGCGCATCAGCACCAATGGGCCACTGGGTAATTACGGCAACTTCGTCAGTCCCTGGTCAGGTGATAACCCGCTGCCGTTCATCTTTCCGTTTCATTTGAACAAACACGATTGCGGGGTGAATTCATGTGACCAGCTGATGGCTGGCACATACCGGATCTGGGAAACCAACAATGGTGGCCTGACCAATGGCAGTTGGTATGTCAACAGTCCGGACCTGACCAAGGGCGTACTGGACGGTCGCTCCATCATTAACCAAATGCACTATGGCATCAGCGACGGCAGCGTGGCCATTGTGGGCACCAATGACGGCAACGTTTATTATGGCTTCGGTATGGGTCAGGGGGTTGCTAACTCAGCCACCTGGGTGGATGTGACTGGTGGTAACAGCGTGTTACCCAACCGCCCTATTCTTGATGTTGTCACCGACGGTCAGACGGCCACCATTGGTTATGCGGCTGTGGGTGGTTTTAATCAGAATACGCCGTTGACTCCAGGACACCTTTTCCAGGTAACCTGTGACAGTGATTGCAGCAATTTTACCTGGCTCGACAAATCCGGCAACTTGCCGAACATCCCGGTGGACAGCGTGATGGTTAACCCCAACCTGCCACAAATGGTCTTCGCCGGTACCGACTGGGGCCTGTACTACACACTGGACATTGGCTCCGCTTCACCCAGTTGGTTTCGATTCACCGAAGGACTGCCATCGGTGATGATCTGGGATATGACCATAGACCGGGGTGCAACCACCCTGGCGGTATTCACCCGTTCCAGGGGCGCCTATGTCTGGCCGCTACCATTGGAGTTTACAGATCTGATCTTTTATGATGGATTCCAACCGGTTGCTCCATGACCGAATTCATCCGTAAAAGCTGGCAGGCCTTAACCACGGATGAAGTGTATCAACTGCTGCGCTTGCGCAGTGCTGTGTTCGTGGTGGAACAAAACTGTGCTTACCAGGATATGGATGGACTGGATCAACTGGCTGAACATTTATTCTGCACCGATGACCAGCAGCACCTCACCGGTTATGCCCGCTTGTTACCGCCGGGTTCTGAAGGTGGTTCACATTGCAGCATCGGCCGGGTTGTGGTGGACCCGTCAAAACGACAACAACAGCTTGGGCGGCAATTGATGCAAACCGCCCTGGCACACTGCGATCAACTGTGGCCCCATGTCCCGGTACTGATCTCAGCCCAAACCTACCTGACTCGCTTTTATCAGGCATTGGGGTTTGTCAACACCGGTGACTATTACCTGGAAGACATGATCCCTCATCAAAAAATGATTCATCAAAAAAATCAACCTGCTGAGTAAACCGTTAACAATTGACAACGGTCTCGATATTCCCCCCCCCCTTGGGTATAATTATTTTTAAATGTCTGAACGGTTAACCAATGATTCCATATATATCCACTGCTTACAATGAACAAACCACGCCCATCATACCCATCACAAAGGGCACTATTGACACCTGGATGGCTGCACAAAGCACGTATCTGCAGGCGGTGGCAAAACAACAAAAATTCGGCGCCAAAGCCGGTCAATCTTTATTTGATTACAAAGCCGACGGCAGCCTGGCCAAAGTTTTTTTGCTGGTCACTGACGAACTCAATCCTTACGACATCTGTCACGCTTTCAAGGGTTGGCCGGAAACGCATTATCACATCGCCTGCGAAACAGCAGAAATCACTGCCCACGTGATCCTGGCCTGGGGTTATGGGAATTATGTCTTTGATCGTTACCTGAAAAACAAGCCTCATCCGACCCTGGTAGTCAAAGATCATCATGAATACCGCACTGAAATCGCTTTGGTCAAAGCCACCAAACTGGTCCGCGACCTGATCAATACCCCGGCCGATGACATGGGTCCAACCGAGCTGTCGGCCTTTGCTGAACATTTTGCTGAAGTCAACCATGCAACATTCACCGAAATCGTTGGCGATGCCTTACTCACTGAAAATTTCCCATCAGTTCATATTGTTGGGCGGGCCAGTCACAAAGCCCCCCGGTTGATTGAGTTAAACTGGGGGAATGACAGCCACCCCAAAGTATCCCTGGTTGGCAAGGGCGTGTGTTTTGACACTGGCGGAAACAACATGAAAGCGGCTCAGTTTATGCGCTGGATGAAAAAAGACATGGGTGGTGGTGCACACGTGCTGGGTTTAGCCCAGCTGATCATAGACCATCAGTTACCGGTGTGCTTACAGGTTTTGATTCCCGCTGTTGAGAATGCGGTTGCAGGCAATGCATTTCGCCAGGGGGATGTGGCACAAACCCGCTCAGGCAAGACCATTGAAATCGGACACACCGACGCCGAAGGACGGGTAATCCTGGCTGACGCACTGACATATGCCAGTGAATCCAAACCAGATCTGATCATCGATTTTGCCACCCTCACCGGTGCTGCCAGGGTGGCCATGGGACCCACGGTAACCCCTTATTTCAGCAACCGTAAAGACATCGCCGATGCCATTTTTGACAGTGGTCAACTGACCCATGATGACACCTGGCCACTGCCCTTACAGCAAAGCTACCAAAAACACATCAAGTCAACCATTGCTGATCTGACCAACTCTTCCAACCTGCCCCAGGCAGGTTGTATTCTGGCGGCCTTGTTTCTGGAACATTTTGTTGACCCTGAGATAGCCTGGGTCCATGTAGATACCTATGGCTGGAATTTTGGTGACCGCACCGGTGGCACCGAAGGTGGCGAATCACTTGGAATGAAAGCCATCTTCCACTGGTTAAAAGAGACTTACAAGCAATGAAAACCACGACCCAACATCTGCACTTTGGCCAGGGTGAACATCCTGCTGTTATTCTGGGGCATTTTGCCAACCGTCATGGACTGATCACTGGCGCCACCGGCACCGGCAAAACCGTTACTTTGCAAGTGCTGGCCGAAAATTTTGCCGAACTGGGCGTACCGGTTTTTATCACCGACATCAAAGGTGATGTATCCGGTCTCTCACAGGCGGGCAAACAAAAAGAATTCCTTGATAACCGGGCCAAAGAACTGAATATTCAGAACTACCGGTATGAAGGCTCACCCACCATTTTCTGGGACATCTTCAAACAACACGGCCACCCGGTGCGTACCACCATTCAGGAAATTGGTCCAATGTACTTAAGCCGCCTTCTGGAATTGTCTGATGTTCAGGAAGGTGTGATTGCCGTGGCATTTAAATACGCGGAACAAAATAACATGGCCTTGCTTGATCTCAAGGACCTGAAATCTTTGCTGCAGTTCATGGGTGAACATTACCAAGAAATTTCTGCTCAGTACGGCCGCATTACCAACGCGTCAATTGGCGCCATTCAGCGCCGCTTGCTTAACTTGGAATCGCAGAGTGCTGACGAGTTATTCGGTGAACCGGCGTTGGCTTTGACTGACCTGATGCGCCAGACCATGACTGGCCAGGGTATCATCAGCATCATGGAATCACGTGAACTGATGATGAAACCACAGTTATATGCGGCTTTTCTGCTGTGGCTGATGACTGAATTATTTGAAACCCTGCCAGAAGTCGGCGATCAACCATTACCCAAACTGATCCTGTTTTTTGATGAAGCACACCTCATCTTTGAAGATGCACCTAAAGAGGTCCTCAGGCGCATTGAACAGGTGGCCAGACTGATCCGGTCAAAGGGTGTTGGGGTCTATTTTTGCACGCAGTCTCCAGGAGATATACCGGAAGATGTGCTGGGCCAGCTCGGCAATAAAATCCAACACGCTTTGCGGGCCTATACCCCCAAAGACAAAAAAGTCATCCGTGCAGTGGCTGATTCATTCCGAGCCAACCCCAATTTCAATACAGCTGATGTGATCACTGAACTGGGCGTCGGTGAGGCCCTGGTGTCTACACTTGAAGAAAAAGGTGCACCTTCAGTGGTAGACCGGGTCAAAATTGCACCACCACGGTGCCGTATGGGACCTGCCACAGACCAGGAGCGATCATTGGTTATGCAGCGTTCACCAGTTGGTGGAAAGTACGATGAGGACCTGGATCGGGAATCTGCTCATGAAAAGCTGAACAAACGTAAAATTGAGCTGGCCGAACAAAAAGCCAAAGAACAAGCCAAATTGGATGCGGAAGAACAAGCCAATGGCCGATACCGAAGAAAACCAGGCCGACCGGCTGATTCATTCATGACCAAACTGGGCAAATCCATCCAGCGCCGGCTCACCACCAAAGCGGTCAACGCCATTTGGAAATCAGTGTTTGGCCGCAGGCGCTGAATCCAGATGCTCAGTGCCTGGCTGCTGCTGATCCTGTTGGGCATGGTGGCCGGCTTTTTGGCCGGCTTATTTGGCATCGGTGGTGGTGCCTTGTTAGTCCCTGCCCTCAGCGCTTTCTTTCTCTGGCAACAAGTGGATCCGCTGGTGGCCGCCCACATGGCATTGGCCACTTCGATGTCCTGTATTATTTTCAATGCCCTGCTCAGTACCCATTCTCATCATCAACATCAGGCCATTCTGTGGCCAGTGGTGCGTCTGATGACACCTGCCGTGATGGCTGGCAGTTTATTGGCCACCTTCGGGGTATTGCACATCAAAGCACAGCAGGTGGCACTGATCTTTTTCTTGCTGATGCTGCTGATTGCATTACGGATGTTGTTTGATCAACGTCAGGAAAAGCTGCAGGAATCCCGCACCATCCCAGGTGTCAATGGCATTGTAGCCGGCACCTTCATCGGCGGCCTTTCCGCCATGATGGCCATTGGTGGCGGTTCATTGACTGTTCCTTATCTGACCTGGTATGGCATCAGAATACAACGCGCTATTGGCACTGCGGCCGCTCTTGGCTTACCCATTGCATTGACCTCAACACTGGTTTTTTCCTGGCAGAATATGAATACCGAATACCCGGGCAGTCAACCGGATCATGTGTTGGGGTATGTTTATTGGCCAGCCACACTGGCCCTCACGGCAGGCAGTCTGCTGACCACCCGTATGGGTGCCAGACTGACCCATCAATTACCCGTCAATTGGCTGAAAAAAATATTTGCCCTGATGCTGATTTTTCTGGCCTGGAACATGTACCGCGCGTTTAATTAACCACGAACAATTGGCAGGCTGGCTGTACCACCAACGCAGTCCTCAGCTGTTTTGTGAACCAGCTCACACCATGCACCCAGTCACCCCGGGAGTTATCCACACATTCTGTGGATAACTTTGTTCATAACTTTGATTTAAGCAGGCCTCAAGCGCAGAGGCAGGACAACAGAGTCACATTGGTTAATCTTTAACCACTCTGCGAATACACTTATTTATCAATCACTTACGTGATTTATTGCATGTGAAAGTAAAGTGAAAGTAGCTAAAGTCTTGTTTTGTGACATGGCTGTGAAGGGCTGTGTATAAAAGAATGCTGTCAACGGCGTTTCATTAACTTTTGCTTATGTATTAAGTCTTACCTGGCAGGTTACCTGATGCGGTGATCTGCGCTGCTGTCAGCCCACTGACTGAAGGCGATGACCACAGCGCTGATCCCACCAGCCAACCTGGCATCCTGAACCATGAGCATGGCTGTTCAATGGGCCTCATCCCAATTGTCTCCCACACCATAATCAACCACCAAAGGCACATCGAGTTGAACCACCTGTTCCATCAGTGATTTGATCTTTTCTGACCAGTCTGCAGCCTGCTCACGGCGCACTTCAAAAACCAACTCATCATGTACCTGCATGATCATGCGTATGTCATCAGCTCCGGCAATCTGCTCGTGCACTGCCAGCATGGCTTGTTTGATGATGTCAGCCGCAGAACCTTGCATCGGCGCATTAATGGCCGCTCGTTCTGCACCGGAACGCACCCTTGCATTGCGGTTATTGATTTCAGGGAAAAACAGGCGTCGCCCAAACAACGTATCCAGATAACCCTGTTCTGCAGCCTGTTGCTTCACTGACTCGATGAATCCAGCCACCTTGGGATATTGAGCAAAATACTGTTTCATGTACTTTGAGGCCTCTTTGCGGCTGATGTGCAATTGTTTACTTAAACCAAAAGCACTCATGCCATACATCAGGCCAAAATTAATCGCTTTGGCTGCCCGCCGCTGTTCTGAACTGACCTCTTCCAGCGGAGTCTCAAACACCTGGGAGGCAGTCTGACTGTGTACATCTACATCATTGTTGAATGCAGCTAACAGGTTCTCGTCACCAGACAAATGAGCCATGATGCGCAGTTCAATCTGGGAATAATCTGCCGCCATCAAAACCCAGCCCTCAGGTGCTACAAAAGCTTTGCGGACCTGGCGACCTTCTTTGGTCCTGATGGGGATGTTTTGTAAATTGGGGTTCGCCGATGACAAACGACCAGTGATGGCCACCGCCTGATGATAGGAGGTGTGAACACGGCCGGTCTTTGCATTCACTTCCAGAGGCAATTTATCGGTATAAGTGCTTTTCAGCTTACTCAATGAGCGGTACTCAAGAATCACTGCCGGCAACTCATATTCACCGGATAAGTCCTGCAACACATCTTCGGAAGTTGAGGCCTGACCGGTGGCGGTTTTTTTCAATACCGGCAAGCCCTGCTCCTCAAACAAAATGGTTTGCAATTGTTTCGGCGAACCAAGATTGAAAGACTTACCGGCCAGCTCGTGAGCCTGCTCTTCAAGGTCTGCCATGCGAATTGCCAGCTGTTCACTTTGTCTCGCCAGCTCTTCACTGTCGAGCAGCACACCCGTTTGCTCCATACCCGCCAACACCTGTACCAATGGCATTTCCAGGTCGGTGAAAACCTTTTTTTGTTCTGCTGTTGATAACCGGGACCACAATTCGTGATGCAACTGCAGGGTGATGTCAGCATCCTCTGCAGCGTAATGTGTGGCATCAGCCAGTGACACCTGTGCAAAAGGTATTTGTTTGGCACCTTTGCCACAAATGTCTTCATACTTGGTGGTCTTTTTATCGAGGTACAATGCAGCCAATGAATCCATATCATGTCGCGAAGCAGCGGCATTCAGAACATAGGATTCCAGCATGGTATCGAATTTTTGTGATGTGATTTGCTGGCCATACCCTGACAGAACGTTCAGGTCGTATTTGAAATGCTGCCCCACCACATCGACGCTCTGCATCACCGGTATCACAGCCTGTAATACATCATCCAGTGGCAGCTGTGGCTCTTCGGTTTCATGAGCCAAAGGGACATAAGCGGCTGCTCCGGCGGAATGGCTGAAAGACATGCCAACCAATCGGGCACCAATCGGATTCAACGAGTCGGTCTCCAGATCAAATGCCACCAAACCGGCATGTTTGATCGCTGAGAGCCATTGCTCAAGGGTTTCCATGTCCTGAATACAGGTGTATTCGATCCTGGGTTCAGAAACTTGCTGTTTGACATCTTCGGCTTTTAATTCAGCAAATCTTTTCATGTCATATTGCTGACCGATGTCATTGAGGCGCCCGATGTCTTTTTCCTGCAGGGCAAAATCTCCTGGTTGATAGTCAACATCGCAGTCCTTTTTAATCACCACCAGTTCCCGGGAAAGCTTCAGTTGCTCAATACCCTCTCGTAAATACTCACCCACTTTGCCTTTGAATTCTTCGGCATGGGCAATGATGTTGTCCACTGTGCCATATTCGTGCAACCATTTGACTGCGGTTTTAGGACCAACTTTATTGACGCCAGGAATGTTGTCTGAAGAATCCCCAATCAATGCCAGATAGTCAATGATTTGTTCGGGTTCGACCCCAAACTTTTCCTTGACCCCGGCCACATCCAACACCACGTCAGACATGGTATTAACCAGTGTCACATGGTCTGAGACCAATTGGGCCAGGTCTTTGTCACTGGTGGAAACCAGCGTTTCTATTCCCAGACTCTCGGCTTTTTTAACCAGGGTGCCAATCACATCATCGGCTTCGACATGCGGAATTTCCAGCATTGGGATACCCATGGCCTTGATCAGGTCCTTGGTCGGTTGCAGCTGCATCCGTAAATCATCAGGCATGGGCGGCCGGTTGGCTTTATATTCAGCGTACATATCATGCCGGAATGTTTTCCCTTTGGCATCAAACACCACCACCATGTACTCCGGATCATATTCATCCAACATCCTCTTGAGCATGTTGGTCACCCCATACATCACGCCGGTAGGGTGGCCATCCTGACTGGTTAATCTATTGAGTCCGGGTGAAAAAAATGCGCGAAACAAATAAGAGGATCCGTCGACCAGGTACAGGGTTTTGTTCATGTTTTTTGATTTACTGAATGGAGCAACTATTGTAGACCGAATGCCGGCGAAAATCATGTGTTGTTCGGTGTCAACTGATGAGCCCTCAACACCTAAAACCCGAACAGCAGGTCAAGTGGACCCGATGCCCCTGAGAGATAATCAGGGCCCTCTTGCCATCAACTGAAATTCCAATCTGTGAATCAGGTCTTAAAATCAGACCCTTAGTTGTGCGAATTATGATATTTTGAATGACAAAAGGGAGGTGTTCAGTTAGTATTTCAAATGTGTAGTATTCATCAAATCACAGGGGAAATCATATGAAATTCAACATTAAATCTTTGACATTGGCCGTGGCCATGGGACTGAGTGGAATGGCCCAGGCAGACACCGAGGCCTTGTTATACAACAATCAACTTGAAATCAATGGGCTGGACAGCCAGGGTGGCTATGAGTTACGCCTCAGGTTACCCGAAGGTACGCTCAAAACTGTTTATCTGGCGCCAACAGAATCCATCACTTTTGAGGCTGCTGACTTTGCTTTGTCTCAATTTGCTGATGGCATTTACAAATATGAGTTATCACCATTGACTCAGAAACTCAACAAAAGCCGGGACCAGGCCAATTCAGCCCAGGCAGCTGGCGACAGCATTTCGGGAACCTTCACCGTAGTCAACGGCAGTACCATCGTTGATCTCGATGAGCAAAACACCCGTGATCAGGTGATCGCTGATGACCTGATTGTCGACGGTTCAATATGTGTTGGTCTTGATTGCGTCAACGGCGAGTCATTTGGTTTTGATACCCTCAGGCTGAAAGAAAACAACCTCAGAATCCGGTTTTTCGATACCAGTAATTCTGCCAGCTTCCCATCCAGAGACTGGGAAATTACGGTCAATGACTCATCCAATGGCGGCGCCAATAAATTTTCCATCACAGACATTGATGGCAGCCGGGTACCATTTACCATTGAAGCCAATGCCAGAAGCAATGCATTGTATGTGGATGACGGAGGCCGGATTGGTGTAGGCACCAGCACGCCTACGGTGGAGATGCACATCGTTGATGGCGACTCACCAACGATGCGATTGGAACAGAACGGCTCAAGCGGCTGGACACCACAAACCTGGGATGTGGCTGGTAATGAGACCAACTTCTTCATACGGGATGCCACCAATGGCAGTAATCTCCCATTCAGAATCAGACCTTCAGCACCTTCCAACTCCGTATACATCAACACCGATGGCCGCATCGGTTTTGGTACGCCTTCACCAAGTCATGCCCTTCATGTGAGTGCCAGTTCCAACATCACCCTGAAGCTGGAAGACAGCACCACGGGTGAATCCTGGAAAATTGCCAACAAGGGAGCCAGTCTGCAGTATGGTAAAACCGGTTCTTTGACCGGTCGTTTTGAGTTTTTTGATACAGGAGAATTTGAGATCGGTGATCCTGCTGCGCGGATTTTTGATCTGGAAAGCACCGGCAACCTGACCATTCTCGGCACACTGTCACAAAACTCTGATGTTAATTCAAAGGAAAACATCGCACAGGTGAACACCGCTGAAGTGCTGCAAAAAGTGATGGATTTACCCATCTCTGTTTGGAATTACAAGTTTGATGAAGACAATGTCAAACACCTTGGCCCCATGGCCCAGGATTTTTATAAACTATTTGGATTGGGAAGTCGCGAAGATAAAATAGCCACCCTGGACACCACTGGTGTCGCGCTGGCTTCCATCAAAGCCCTGGCTGATAAGCTGGCTGACAAAGAGTCCAAAATCAACGATCTGGCGACTGAAAATGAACTGTTGAAGACCCGCCTTGAAGCTTTGGAAAAAGCCATATTGAAAAAATAAGGACCACGGCTCATTGCACCGATAAAGCACGATCAGAACATTCTGGTCGTGCTTTTTTTAACACTTTTGTGGTCCGCTGATCGTCGGATAAAAAGGCAGTTCTGAGGCCAGCCAGCTGATGGAAGGCAATTTCTGTTCCTCCTGATCAAACACATGTCCGATGAAATCAGGGTGCTGAAACCAACGGTGATAATGTACATGTATCAGGTCACTGGCCGCCGGATCACTTGCTCCTTGCTTTTTAAACCTCGGCCTGAATGGCAGTGGGTAGTTAATCGTGATCGGGGGAATCAACGGTTCCGTTTTGAGTTGCTGCAGCACAATAGAAATTGACATTTGCTCATTGAAACCGTAATTGACCTGATGCCGGGAAGAGCCCGAATCAGTTCTGACCTCACTGTCCATCAGTCGTTCAAACGTTTTTTTCCATTGTGTAAAGAATCCGAGTTCATGCCGGGCGAACACAAAACCTGAGTTGTAATACGGCCTGATCAGCTGTTGATCAACGGTGGTGGTCATATTTGCTACAGGCGCCGGCAAACCAAACAAGCCAAAACTTTGTTGCCAATATCCATCTGCCGGATCTTCATCACCAGCAGAACCAATCCCCTTGTTGTCTACCGGCCTGACAACCACCGGGTACTTATGCAGCCAACGGGCATCGAGCGGGTTAACAAACACGGTGTCTGTATCCACCAACAAGATGTCTTCAGAAGTCTGTGTTTCGATTTCACTGGCGGCATAGATGCCGTTACACAATGGAAAATAGTCGTGACGGGTGTTCAGGTTTTGATACACATACTTGCCACCCAGGTTTTCAATGCTTTTGATGGTGCTTACTGACGGTTGATATGCTTCCCTGACACAACACGCCACAGCGGTGACATCACTTGCAGAGCGGTGAAATCGGTTGATTGATTTCTGCAGTAACACTGCCTGTTGTTCCAACAGGCCCTTTTCAACAATATATACAATAATCACAATGGTTCTTGAAAACTGTTACAAGCCGCAATGACTTGCTGGATTTCCTGTTCAGACAACCCAGGATAAATAGGCAGGCTGACCACTTGCTGACAGATCTGTTCAGTCAATGGCAGATGACTGTCCCCGTATTCTTTCTGGTATGCACCGGATAAGTGAGGTGGAACCGGGTAATGAATCATGCTTTCCACACCTTGGTTTTGCAGGTGATTCATGAAGGCCTGACGGTCTGTTACCCGCACCACAAACTGATGCCAGACATGACCTGATACCTGTTGAGGTAAGCGAAGCAAGGGGTTTTTGATGTTTTGCAGGAATTGGCCGGCGATCTGATTTCTTTGTTGGTTTTTCGATTCAAGGTATGTCAGCTTTTCCAACAACACTGCAGCCTGTATCTCATCAAGCCTGCAGTTGAGTCCCGGCATGTCATGCTGATATTTTACCACTGAACCATAATTACGCAGCTTCAGCAGCCTGGAATACAAGGCCTGATCATTGGTGGTGATGGCACCGGCATCTCCGAGGGCACCCAGGTTTTTGGTTGGATAAAAACTAAAAGCCCCTGCCAGCCCCATGGATCCGGCCATTGCGCCTTCACATTTTGCACCCTGAGCCTGAGCGGCATCTTCAATGACCGGCAGCTGGTGTCGATCAGCCACGGCCCTGATGGCTGACATGTTGGCCGGAGCACCGTACAAATGAACCACCATAATTGCTTTTGTGCGTTCAGTGATGGCCTGTTCAAGCGCTGCCGGGTTGATGTTGTAATCCTGATCGTCCGGTTCCACAGGTATGATTTTCGCGCCCAAATCGCTCACCGGTAACCATGACGCAATGAAGGTGTGTGCCGGCACAATGACTTCAGCATGCTCATCGATTTGCAGGGCTTTTAAAATCAACCGAATGGCATCCAGACCGTTACTCACACCAAGACAGTGATTGACCCCGATGTATTCAGCAAATGCCGTTTCAAATGCCTGCAGTTTTGGTCCCAGTATAAATTGGCCTGATGAAATGGTGTCATCAATGGCTTGCCGCACCGCTGCCATGTAATCCTGGCTTTCTGCCGCAAAATTAAAAAACCGAACAGTCATTGCCGCTGATTAACAATGTCCACAAATTCATCATAATCATGGTAATAGTCATCTGGATCATACTTATTTGACGCCAATACCATCAACACAGATCCTGAAGAAAAATTACTGATTTCACGCCAGATCATGGGACATAAATACAAGCCATAATAAGACCTGTTCATGTGAATCACTTTGCTGCTGTGGCCATCGTCTATTTTGATGTCAAAACTACCTGAGAGGGCAATGATGAGCTGATGAAGGCCTTTGTGAGCATGTCCACCCCGTTCCGCGCCACCTGGCACATCATACAAGTAATAGACCCGTTCAATGTCAAACGGGACATGCCTGGAGCCCTCGATAAAAGTTAAATTACCTTTGGGATTGTTCACCACTGGCAAATCAATGATCTTGCATTTGTCAATCAACATATGTGTCTCTCACCGGAGCTGTGGGCCGCCGTTTCATATAACCGCCGGTTCCGGGTAAAAATATTTGTAATACTGCCCATACTTTTCTAAACAGCCGATGATCGCTTCGGTTTCAGAATGATCGTAATGATCACTGTTGTTTTGTGAGCTGAATTTCAATTCTGCTGGAATGTGACAACCTTCAATCATGCTGTTCAGTATATTGGGTTGTTCAACGAATGATTCATATTTAACCACGTCAACACCTGACTTGTTGAGGTATTTTTTATACATCCAGTCCAACAACAAGACCTGTCGATGTAAACGGTCACTGACGCCACCAAGATGCGCCAGTTGTGGATCAAATTTCTCAGCCATCAAAGAACGGCCTTTGCTGACCGAGACATCCAGTGACCTCCACGATTTGAGCACAGCGACCGGATTCCTGACTGTTGCAATGATCTGAAAATAACCAGATTCAAGCAGCTGATCCAACACCGCCGTGAAATAAATATTGGATTTGATGAACCAGTGTATTTCACTCCAGTGAGGCTCTGGTGTGATCAGCTCCGCTGTTTTGGTTCTTTGGATTCCCTCAGCGGTGCGTTTGAAGTGGTTGTCAGCGATTTCTTGTCCATCCAGACCATAAGTCAATTCGATCGGTTTTTGTCTGCTGACTTGGTTTCTCAGCACGGCCAGGTGATCATTCAAGGCATCTGCCGTGGCATGAGGCTCACTGGTTTGTCTGATTTTTTTTAACCAACCTGGCTCATCCAGCACCAGTGTGTCAACACTGTTTTCGGCAATGGTTTTGATCAACAAGGTACTGCCACTGCGTGGGACGCCGGTGACCAGGGTGGTTTGCCGGTCAGCCATGACCACTGTACTCTTGTTGAATCCTGCCTGACATCGGTTTAGAAACAGCCACCACAGTCAGCCAGTCTAGCCCAGGGCCAACGCCTCCCAGTCTGGTCTCTGTGACCAACAAGACATCCATTGGGGTGGTTTCGATGATGGCCTCCATGGCCCCTCTGGCAAAGCCCCATAAATGTACGGGATCAGGTTCTTTGTTCATCGGGTAATTCACTTTTTGTTCCAGAGGTGTACCAAGCACCACCACATCCACCGGCAATTCACAGGTCTGGCGAATGAGCTTTGCCGGATCTGAAAAGTGTTCACAAAACTCAAACATCGATACCACGTTGGTTTTTTTGCCTTCCTCAGCCAGTCTGGCAATCAGACTGAAAGCGTCTTCACAACTGTATTGTTTGCCAGCAGACGCATTTTTGCTGGCGTATGCCACCCTGCTCGGCTGCAGGTCACAGCCCTTGATTTGCCATTGATCCGTGCCATACAGATAAGGGTTAACCGCATTGGTTATGTAACCCACACCACAGCCCACATCAAGCCACCGGCCCTCATTGACACCCAATTGTCTGAATATCCCGATCAATGTTTCGATGATGTTCACCGCATAGGTTTTGCGAAACACGTGGTTGATGTTTTTGGTCAGCTCAATGGGCACAAAATCCTGGTTCGAATGATCCTTGAATTGTTTGGTTTTCAGTTCTGCAGACAGGCTTTTGTTTTGTTCTTGGTAGTATTGGTCGTAAGCCGCCTGATCAAACCTGACAAATGGTTTGATCGAGCAGGGGTTGATTTGCCCACTGTTGATCAAACCAATGGTTTCATTGCCTTCCTGGCACCAGTGATCAAAAGCACTCAGTCTTGCCAACAACACCGTAGCCAGCTTTTTCAATCTGACCCGTTGGTTGTTTTTCAGACTGTTGATCATGGCTTTTAGGGTGTCACCCAGGTATGCCAGCATGAAACGATCATTGTGCTGCAGTTGCGCCATCACCGATTGCATTTCTGACAAGGTGCGATCGTTGATGTTTTTGGTCTGTATTAATTGAACACACTGGTGCAGTTGTTCGGTCAGGGTTGGGTTGTTCATTGAACTTCTCTTGGCGAATCAAATTGTACCAGGTATTTTGCATAATCCATACTGGCCCCCAATGATAAATGATTTCGGTCATAGGTGACCATTTCTTTCTGATCTTCAGTAAAAACCCGGCATTGCTGCTGAGGACAGAAATAACTGAGCTTATCAATGTATCGCGCTCCGGCCTGCTCAACTTGCTCTTTGGCTTGTTCATTGAGAACGTACAACCTGTTTTGCTGGTGTTGATTGACCCGTTTACTTGCTTCCGCGAAATCGGTTGCACCATGCGCTAAAATACGGGCCTGTTCCTGGTATTGCGGACCCACGCCCAGCACAGTGACCCGCACAGGGTGTTGAATCAGAGTTTGTATACTTTTCCGCAATGCGGGTAACCGGGCAAAATCAATCCTGATGCTGTACACGACTTCATCAACACCTGGGTTGTCAGTCAAGTAATGTAGCAGCCTGTCAAATACCGCATCACACGATTTGTTCAGCACCTGCGAGGTGTTGATGATCGGCGGACAGCCTTTCTCACTCATCAATATGTAGTGATTGTCGGGTTGCCAGGCTGACATGATGTTGAACCCATCTATGCCAAACGAGTCTCCCACAATCAAAACGTTTTGACTGATTTTATGGGGTTCAAGACACTGCTCGCTGATTCCCCTGCTGTGGGTATCACATTGTGAAAACCACAGTTGGTAACGCTGCAGATTAACTGCTTTGTCTGACAACGAAGTGACTTCACTGACCGGTAATACGGTGCTTTTCAGCTGCCCATCCCGACTGATCAGCCAAAAGCAAAGCCAAATCAACAGCAGCACAAAAAACCACAACAACCAACTGTTTCGTCGGTGGTACCTGAAGGGTTGTTCGACAAAACGGTGGAGCAGAACAGCCAATAGCAACGAGCCTGAAAACATGATGACCTGATCAACGCCTTCAGGCTTATGCGGTAAGACAAACAGGTAAAACACCACCACCGGCCAATGAACCAGATACCAGGAATAAGAAAAATTGCCGATGGCGACCATCACCGGATGTTCAAGAATGATGCGGTTGAAGCCCACCGGTCTGATTAACAACAAGACCGCACAGGCCAAACAAGGAATCAGGGGCCACCATGATGGAAACCGTTCAATGAATTCGAATGCATACACACAAGCCACCAACACGGCCAAAGCCAACACGCCGATCAGGGCTGAAAGCCTTTCGGATAACCGCTGTTGTGGCCATAAACAGACCAGTCCGCCCAGGCAAAACTCAAAGACCCTGAATGGCAACAGATAAAAACCAGCATCAGGGTTGCTGGCGGTCACCACCACTGACAGCAACAGGCTGAGGACCGCCATTGCCAACAGGATTAACCGCAGGTTCCATTTTCTGAGGTGTGCCCAAATCAGCATCGCCGGATACAGCACATAAAACTGTTCTTCGACACCCAAAGACCAGGTGTGCAACAGCGGCTTGTATTTAGCGGTGTAGTCCCAATAACCGGCTTCGGTAAAAAAATACAGGTTTGAAACCGAAAACAAGGCCGCCAGCGAGGCCTCTGCTGTGTCTGAAATCAGCACGGCAGGGAATAACAGAACAGCTACCAGCAAAGTCACCGCCAGGGTAACCAGCAATGCCGGAAACAAGCGCCAAAAACGGTTTTTATAAAAACCAAAGAGCTTAAACCCATCCCCCTGCAGGCGTTCAACAATCAGCCGGGTGATTAAAAATCCTGACAAGGTAAAAAACACATCCACACCAATGAAGCCACCATTGCTGAAAGGCACCTCCAGGTGGTCCAGAATCACAGCCAGCACGGCCAATGCCCGCAGACCCTGGATGTCCTTTCTGAACGTCTTCTGCACGGCGGTCATTGATAGCAAGCCTGATCTGCCAATTCAACAAATTGACGGCTTTGATCAGGCATCAAATGATCCTGGTTTATGAAGGCCGCAAACTCAAAAGACATGTCCAATTCCCTGAAATCAACATATTTGAGGCCCAATGATTTAGCGATGTCCTTGAATCGGGAGATGGTTTTCTGATAGGGATCACGGCTGGCTATCATGGCTAAATAGTTCGGATCCACCGGGGTTCTGAGCACACATATACGGGCCCCTTTTGCCTGCAAAAATTCCAGCATCTCCTGATAAATTCTGAAGTAATTTTCAGCCGCCGGTGAACCGTATAACGGTTGCTGGAAATCCACCCTTGAACGGGTTTTATCCAGGCGTTCCTGCGGATCAATTGTGGTCGACCAGTATCTGCTTTTCTTCATTTCATCCGGCCACCTGCGAAAAATCACATCTGTGGCATGTTCAGGGTCAGCCAATCTGATGATTTCCTGAGCAATGCCTTTTTCAAAGACGTATAACTTTGGAATCAACCAATGATTGATGTTGAAAAACTGATGGTGATTTTTGTCATGCCATTGCAGGTGGATTTCACTGATGAATTGCGGTGATGCTTCAACGATTACCTTGCCAGGCATGCGGTATTTGAAATAATTTCTGATGAATAAATCAATCACCGGGATGGTTGAACCACCCCGGCCAAGATTCAAGTACAGATCCTGGTCAATGAAAGAACGGTAAATGTGTGAATCACCTACAGCCACATCAGGGCTGTCCGAACTGTAAACCATGTGGATCCTTTGAGGAACCGATTTGGGAATGGTCACAATGTAAGACCGCAGAAACCACTCCGTGGTAACCAGAAAGGTCAGCACCATCAACAACACCATATACAGGTGCCGTTTAGAAAAACCGGTAGATAAATTCTGAGTAGCCATTGCCAATGATTTTAAATAACGAAATAAATACCATCAAGGTGATGATTGCGGTAAACCAAATACCAGGGTTCCAGCTCGATGTACTGGCGTAGTTGTGATTTTGCTGATAGTCCATGACCTCCTGCGTATTGGGAAATGTTTTGACCACCACACACAATAACAACACCAGCAACAATGTCAGCCAACCAGGTCCCGGAATGACAAATACCGCCTGCTCAAGGATGTTGCCCGGCAAATCCATACCGAAGTTTAACAAGCTGCTGGCCAAGGTAAGGATGCTTCCCACTGATTCAGACTTAAAGACAATGAAGGTGAGGTTGACAAACAGAAAGGTCATTATCCAGCTGCCCAGATCGTACATTTTCGAATCCGCTGCCACGCGGGCAAATCCAGGCGACATTTGTTGTCTGTATAAATGATTGACCACCAGAGCAAGGCCATGCAAACCGCCCCAAATGATGTAAATCCAACCGGCTCCATGCCACATACCACCCAACAACATGGTGATCATCAAAAATACGTATCGGTTCACCACGCCTTTGCGGTTTCCACCCATTTGGATGTATAAATAGTCCCTTAAAAATGCCGATAAGGTGATGTGCCAACGACGCCAGAAAGCAATGATGCTGCGCGACTTATACGGCGAATTGAAGTTGATTGGTAACTGTATACCAAACAGCAAGGCACTGCCAATGGCAATGTCCGAATACCCTGAAAAATCAAAGTAAATCTGTAATGTGTATGCCAGTGAACCACTCCAGGCAAGCCAGGCTGAAAGCGCCTGCCCCTGATGGCTGAGTTCGAACACCCAATTGGCGTGGGGGGCCAGTCCATCTGCCAGTACCACTTTTTTAAACAGGCCAATGATGATGATGGTGATCCCGGCCGCAATGATCTTGTGGGTCAGTTTGATTTCATGACGACTGGAAAACTGCGACATCACGTCTTTGTGGTGCACAATGGGTCCTGAGATCAATTGTGGAAAGAAAGCCACGAATAAGACATAGCTTCGGAAGGTATTGTCTTCTATTTTGCCTTGTTTGGCATCGACCAGATAGGCAATTTGCTGGAAGGTAAAAAATGAAATGGCCAATGGCAAAATCACTTGTTCAAGCAATCCTTCCAAGCCAAAAATGCCAAGGAAAAACTGACTGTACTTGTAGTAACCCAGGATGACCAGGTTAACAACAATACCTAAAATCATCACCCAACGGGCATACCAACGCTGTTTCATGATCACCTGGCCAGCGAGGTAATTGAAGCAGATTGATCCCAGCAACAGCAACAAATATTCGACTTTCCACCAGGTGTAGAACAGGAAAGATCCGGCAATCAGCCAATAGATGCCAGCCACCTTGTGGCCCATTCTGATGAACAGGGCATAGACCAGTGTCATCAGTGGCAAAAAAATCAACAGGTATTCAAGTGAATTGAACAACACGGCTTACATGCTCCTGAGGTGGTCAGCGGTTGCCTGAACTGCTGTGTGGGTCAAAACAACGGCTGAAAACCAATGCAGAAAACGTTTTACTGGCTGCCGGAGTGATGTGGTCCTGATTGATGAATGCTGATTCCTCGAAGTCAATCGGTAATTCCTGAAAGTCTACGTAGCGGACATTATAGTCTCTGGCCAGTTCCAGGAAAAATAATTCTGCTTGCAAATACGCCTCACTTTGAGCGGTGACTGCCAGATATTCTGCGTTGACCGGCGGCCTGACCAGGCACACACTGGCTTGTTTTGACAAGAGCCCGCTGATCAGCTCCCGGTATATCCGTTGATAGTCTGCCGTTCTGTTGTCCTGCCATTGTGGCATGTGATGCTCAACCCTGGCCCGGACCCTGTTGCTGCGTTGTTGGTCAGTCATTGCCAACCATGCCTGACTGCTGGCCTCAAATTCAGGCGGCTGAGATTGCATCAGCAACTGATAAGCCTGACTGACTGATTTTATTTCGTTGATGAATTCGGTGATGCCTTTTTCAAACAGGTATGGTTTGTAAAAGGCCATATTCAGATTGAAATACGCATCGTAACGCTGGGTGTTCCGCTCCAACTGAGGTTTGCTGAACAATTGTGGCGAAGCCTGTAAAACAACCCTGGATGGTATTTTATTGCTGAAATATTTCTCCAGAGTCAGTTTTACCGCAGGTATGGGATTACCCCGTCGGGCCAGATTCACGAAATCCTGCTGTTCAAGAAATGCCCGATACATTTGTGAATCTCCAGCCACCACCTGATCACCGGTGGCCTGGTAAACCCGGTTAATCAATGCCGGTGTCGACCTTGGCAGTTTCACCACAATCAGTCGCACAAACAATTCTGCCGTGATTAACAACAGCAAGAGCAACATCACCAGTAGCCGCCAGTAACGTTTAAAAGAACCGGTAGATGAATTCTGTGTATCCATTGGTCATGATTTTAAAAAATGAAATTGCCGACAACAAAAATATGACAAACACCCATAAACCATTGGGCTTCCAGAGGGCTTGGGTGAGAACCTTGTTCTCTACATCATACCCCATGATTTGTTGGGTATTGGGCAAAGCAGTCACCACCACCACGAGCGATAACAACCAACCCAATAAGAAAACCACTTGTGTGGTAGCAAACACACCAGTACCTGACTCAACACCCGGCTCAATAAAAAACATCAACGACATGATGTCACCGAGTAAGTGCAGATCGTTCACCCTGAAAACCACAAAAGCCAGTACCACAGCCAAAAAAGTCATCAACCAGGAGCTTGCATGCCATACAGATTGTGAAAAACGGGCGTTCACTGACCTGCCCGGCAACCACTTTCGGAACACATGATTGATGATCAGAAAAACACCGTGCATACCCCCCCAAAGCAGAAAAGTATAAGCCGCACCATGCCACAACCCGCCCAACAACATGGTCACCATCAGAAACACCATTTGCCAGAAATAACCTTTGCGGTTTCCTCCAAGCGGAATATATAAGTAGTCTTTGAGGAACCTGGACAACGTCATGTGCCAGGTCCGCCAAAACATGATGATACTGGTCGACTTAAGGGGAGAATTAAAATTAATGGGCAAGAATACACCAAACATCAAGCCCAATCCTATGGCCATATCTGAGTATCCGGAAAAATCAAAATAAATCTGAAAAGTATATGCCACAGAGGCCATCCAGACCTCGCGGGCATTGGAAGACTGCAACAAGTTTTCCTGCTCGAACACCTGTTTCACATACCAGGCCAATTCATCGGCCACACCCACTTTTTTAAACAGCCCGATGATAAAAAAAGTCATGCCTGCTGCCATCAACTTGTGCTGGAAAGTTCGTGCCTGATGAAATTGTGGCATCATTTCTGAGTGATGTACGATCGGCCCCGAAATCAGTTGCGGAAAAAAAGTCACAAACAAGGCATATGATGCCAGAGACTGATCTTTGACTTTACCCTGATGGCTGTCAACCAAATAGGCAATTTGCTGAAAAGTAAAAAATGAAATGGCCAGTGGCAGCACAATGTTCATGGTGGCTGACTCATGCCAGCCTAAACCAGCCAGGGTTTCAAGGATCAGGTTGGTGTATTTGAAATAAATCAATACAGCCAAATTGGCAACCACACCTGTTGCCAACCAGCCCATTGATTTATTTTTCTGTAACCTGATCCCAATGAAGTAATTGAACATCATTGAAATCAGCAACAGATACAAATAGCTCCATTTCCACCACCCATAAAAAAACAATGAACACAAAATCAGGGCAACAGCAGCCAGACCCGGTGAGTATCGGTTCAACGACCAAAACAACAGCAGGCAGCCTGGCAGAAACACCAGCAGAAACAATAACGAATTAAAAAGCATAAAAAAAACCTGCCTTTTACAAGGCAGGTTTTAGTTGATCAATTGATGTTAATTGAATCAGGGAGCTGGAGGAGTGTGCGGACATGCTCCACCACCGATGAAGGTTTGTCTTCTTGATTCAAACTCATCAAAGTAGTATTCCTGACCAGCTGCAATACTTTCATGAACACCCATTTGACCGATACGGGTCAGGAAGATGCCTTTGAAGATCGCTGGATCAAGGTCCAGACCAGTCAACTCAAGTATACGAGGATCTGTTTCATTTTCAGCATCAATCCACATTTTCAGGTGACCTGTGTCATTGGCGCCAAACAACAAATCATATTCCAGTCTGAATGGTGCGTCAGGAACCGGGAAGTTAAAAACGTTACGCTTGGCAGCACCTGCTATGTTGTTGTCACGCACATAACCAATGATTCGGTAATCTGGAGTGGCCGCATTTGCATTGGTGTTGTCAAATTTCAACATCAGGTTATCAAAACCAAAGCAGCTGTTTGGGCCAGCAGGTGATCCACAAGATGCAATGTGTACCTTCAAACGTCTTTCCGGACCGGTTGAAGGCAGTTCAATGTTGTTGGGGTTGAAGCAGAAAGAAACACGGTAGCGAAGTTCGCCATTTGGGCTGTCGTCCTGTACCCAGTGACGTGCAGCGCCGCCTTGTTGCTCAGCAACTTCCAGTTGCAAACCACAAGATGTGTTGTCATGAGCAGCCTGATCAGATACTGACAACAGATTGGCTGGGTTTTGGTTAGCAGACCAAGCCGCAATGTTGGTCAGGTCACAGGTTCCGCCAGCAAAACTGCTCACACTGAACAGCAAAGAAGCGGCCACAACGCCTGCTTTTAATATGGTTTTTTTCATAATATCCTCTAAATAAATCGTGATGGTATCTATTATAACGAAGTTCTTTTTATTATCGGTCACATTTTTTTTATTTTTCTGCGCCGTTGTAGAAAACCACATCGTTGTGCCTTATTTTGATCACTGCATTTTCATCAAACGCGGTGATGACTGAAACGCTTTGCCGGTTGGTTCCGTTCACTGCTGTGTTGAAAACTGATACATCACTGATCCCCAGGACACTTAATTCATCTGGATCCAGAGAAGGCATTCTAAATGGGTCGTTGATTTGGTAGAGCAGATCAACAAATGGAGCACCTACCCGCAATACATCAGCCACTGAATCATATGACAATGCCCTGGGTCTGGTCACCGTACTGATGATTTCCGTCAACACAAGTCCACCGGCTGTGAGCACCCCCTGATAGACAGAATTGCCGCCTGATTCAGAAATAAACACCCCCTTCTGCTGGAGTCCTGCCAGTTCTGCCACCTCAATGTCATAAGGCCGCGCAAGATTTTCGGCAACAATGAACCGACTGAATGAACCTGACCCGTTGTTTTCAAAAACATCCACCCTGCCAGTGAAAAAGTTCAACACCAGCAGATCAGGCAGCTGATCTCCGGTAAAATCGCTGGCTGCCACAGCCACCGGTGCATCTGTCTGATCAGAGACCAGGTGTCTGATAAAGTGATCAGCGGCTTGTTCATACCAATACACCTCATTGGTGGCACTGGAAATGGCCACGACATCGATTTGTCCATCCTGGTTGAGGTCAGCCAGGGCGATGTCATTCACAGCGGTCAGCTGATCATCTATCAGGTGCCTGGTGAATTGAAACTCACCGTGATTCTGGTACCAGTAAATACTGTTGTCATTGGTGGCTGCCGCAACCACATCCGGTAACCGGTCATCATTCAGGTCAGCCAGTAACACCTTCGCAGCGCCCCTGGCATTGGTGTCTATGTAATGTTTGGCATGATCAAGCCCATCATAGACAATCACCTGATGGCTCCTGAAACTGGCAGCCACCGAGTCTATGGCCCCATCCTTGTTAAGATCCCCGTTCACAACTGCATTGGCTCCCTCTGGATAATCTTCCCAGACCACCACCTCTTGGTTCAATTGGCCGGGGTCATACAACAGCACCCGTTGACTGAAAAAAGATTGGGTAATGATCCAGGGTTCAGCTGATTCACTGAGTGCTGCCACATGGACACTCACATAACCATCCCTTAGATTGGCATGCAACGTCGACTGGGCGTTGGATATGGGCTCATAGGAAATCACTTGACCAAGTCCACCCACAGTGATCAGCACTTCTTCAGCCGGATCATCATTGATATTGGCACAGTGTATGCCATTGACCGCAATTAATGATCCGATTTCAATCTTCTGAAACTGGCCACCTCCCAGGTTGACCATTCCCAGCAGCTGTTCATTGGCCGAGGTGTAGACCACGAAATCTTGTTTTTCATCCTGATTGATGTCACACAAAGCCAGTTCATTGGCACCGGGGAAGTGTTGGTCTATGGGGACAGCTTGAAAGTTCAATGCACCCTGGTTCTCCAGCAACCACACGTCATTGGTACCTGAAGCTGATACCAGCACATCCGGCAACTCATCCTGATTAAAATCCGCAACCAGCAGCATCCTCGGCTGACTGATGTTGTTGACAATTTGCCGGGTCTGATACTGGCTGCCGGCCTGGTCTTTCTGGCTCAGATAAACCGCGTCATTTTGAAATGACAAACTCATTACCTCAAAATCACCATCACCGTCAAAATCATGAGCCTGAGCATCAATCGGCAAAAACACCTGGTCAGTAACTAAGGTTTTCCGGTAGCCGTCGTCAAACGGTTCAATCAAGTGAATCTGGTCGGTCTGGACCGATGGTATGATGAAGTGCCACCCTTGATCATGGTATGCTGAAAAACGCAGTGCTCCCGGCGTGTCTTCACTGATCATCAATTGGCTGAAATTCATCTGTCCATCATTCAGATAGCCCCTCAGGCTGCCATCTTCAAATGACAAGGAAACCAGATCCATGTCACCATCCTGATCGATATCAATGGGTCTGGTATCGACGATACCAAGTTGTGAAGGGCCGTGAACATAAGTCAGCACATCATGGCCTGAACGCTGATACTGAATGCTCAGTACAGGCTCGGCAAACAACAACATGCAACCCCAATAAAGCAATTTTTTCATCGCCACATTATGACACAGCACATGTCATGGTGATGTTAAACGATGTCTGGGGTTATGGTCTTGTGGTGTTTGAAAATGGGTCACAAGCTGTCAATGCAAACTGGCTGATACCAACATCAATGACCATTGGAGGCAGTGGACTGGGTCATGAAACGAATGGCTGAATCCAGTTCATGGGTCACTGGCATATCCGGTAAAGAATTTAAAAAACGGTTGCCGTATGACTTGCTGATGATGCGACGATCACAAATCACCAACACCCCACGGTCATCAACGCCGCGGATTAATCTGCCGGCCCCCTGCTTCAGGCTGATGATGGCTTTCGGTATTTGTAAATCATAGAATGCTTTACCACCATGCTTATTGATGTGTTCAATCCGGGCTTTCAGGACCGGCTCTCCCGGATGGGCAAAAGGCAGTTTATCAATGATCACACAGCTCAGGCTGGTGCCAGAAACATCAACCCCTTCCCAGAAACTGGCGGCCCCCAGTAACAAGCCATTACCCGCGGCCCTGAAGTCTTCCAGCATCTGATTGCGGTCTGCCTGACCCTGCACAAATAACGGCCTGTCACTGACCTGACGAAAATGACTGGCAGCCATCTGGAGCGAGCGGTGAGAAGTGAACAACATAAAGACCCCACCGGTGGCCTGCTCAATCAAAGGCTGCAGGTATTCAAACATGCGCTGATTGAAGTGGAAATCATTGGGCTCAGGGAGGTTTTTGGGCAACAACATCAGCGCCTGAGACTGGTAATCAAAAGGACTGTCCAGCAACAGGGTCTGAGCCGGCTCAAACCCGGTCTGGGACTGAAAATGAGCAAAGGATTGATCCACTGCCAGGGTGGCTGAGGTTAACACCCAGGCCGCATCCATGGTGGCCCTGAATTCGGACAGCGGATCAGCGACATCCAGTGGTGATTTGTGCAAAGCGAAGTATTTTTCGCGGGCTTCAAACCAATAGACGTAAGCAGGATCACTCTGTTGACGCATGTCCTCCAGCAAGTCAATCATGGCAGCCAGTCTGACATAACCATTTTGCAACCCGGTGGATTGCACCACCAGAGGTTCAAGCGCACTGAGTAAAGTGTTGGCTTGGTGCATCAACAAATCGAAAGCCTCAATCACGACAGGGGTTTGAAACAAGCGCCGGGTACTCTCCCGTTCAGGCATCTGACTCATGACCAGCAAGGCATCACGCAAAGCGCGTTTGAAATGCTCATGTGGTTCACTGATGGCCGCAAATGCCGCATCCACCTCACCGGCTTCGGTCAACAAATCATTGAGCAGCTCTTTGCATTGTCTGGAGCTGAACAGATGGGTGAAAAAACGGCCGGCTATCTCCGGCACCTGATGAGACTCATCCAGCACGATCAGGTCCGCATTGGGTAGCAATTCGCCAAAACCACCCTGTTTGATGGCCATGTCAGCAAACAGCAGGTGATGATTGATCACCAGCAAATCAGCATCCAGCGCTTTGCGCCGCGCTTTGTAAACAAAACAGTCCTGATAGTGATCACACTCTGAACCCAGGCAGTTTTCCGGGGTTGAGGTCAGGTTGGCCAGCAACAAGCGGTTTTCAACCTGATCTACGAACTCAGACACTTCACCCAATGAGGTGTCATAAATCCACTGCCGGAGGTGCTTAAACAACGCTTTGTTTTCCGGAAACCGACTGATCGGCATCAACGCCGCCTTGTGGTAGCGGTGCAGACACAGGTAGTTATTACGGCCCTTCAGTAAACGGGCTTTGATCTTCAGCGACATGGCTGTCAACAGCCGGGGTATGTCTTTGGTAAACAATTGATCCTGCAGGGTTTTGGTGCCTGTAGAGACAATCACTTTTTTACCGGAAATCAGGGCCGGCACCAAGTAGGCAAAGGTTTTTCCGGTTCCGGTACCAGCTTCAGCAATCAGCACATCCTGCTGATCAATCACCTCAACAATTTTTTCTGCCATGATGATCTGTTGCTCACGAGGTACAAAGCCGCTGATGTTTTGTGCCAGCAGGCCATCGTCTCCCAGAACGTCGATTACATTCATGGTTCAGAATCTGGGTGCTTGTTTTTGACTGCAACCTGCAACGGACTCCAGGGCACGGGACTGGGTTTCTACATCTGCCAGCATTTCAGCCGCCAATGCGAGGGTGCGTCTTGAACGTTCACACAAAGGACCAAAAGCAGGCCCCTGATTCACCACCATCGATGACCAGTCAAAAGCCAACTGATACTGACCATCGGACAAATAAACCTCTGCCATGTGCTGTTGCACCAGTGCTGATTGTGGACTGATGTCCAAAGCCCTTTTCAAAGTCATCAGGGCCTGGTTATGCATCCCCTCCTTTAAGTGCTCATCGGCCTGACTGACTAAAATCTGCACCGCTTCTGGTGCCATGGGTGCAATTTGTATCACCGACTCAGACTGTTCTGCTGGTTGACGGACTTCATCATCAACATCTACCCGACGCAAGCTACAATGGGTCAGTGACATGGCCAACAGGATCAATACAGGTATTTTGAAGAGGGTCGTTTTCATAGCCGCTCATGATATCGGTATTCACCTGTACCCACAAGGGTCAGATCATAAAT
This sequence comes from Marinicella sediminis, assembly GCF_002000055.1. Taxonomy (GTDB): domain Bacteria; phylum Pseudomonadota; class Gammaproteobacteria; order Xanthomonadales; family Marinicellaceae; genus Marinicella; species Marinicella sediminis. The sequence goes on from NZ_MVBD01000007.1 coordinate 223,609, forward strand.
TAAGGAATAAATGAGCCCATAAAATCAGTGCTCCGCTGCTGCCTGTGTAGCGGGTGGCTCCATTGTCATCCCGACCCACCCAAACCGTGGCCTGCAGGTGCTGATCAAACCCGGCAAACCAGCTGTCACGGCCGGCATTGGTGGTTCCGGTTTTACCAAATAAAATACCAGGAATGCGGAATTGTTGTGTCAATTTTCTGGCCGTACCGCTGGTGGTGGTTTCATGCAAGGCCTGATTGATGACATCAATGTTTTGCCGATCGGCAATGACGTTCTGTTTGATGCGGCTTTCACTGAGCACCCGTCCATCACTGCCAGTCACATAATTAACCGCCAATACCTGGGCATTGACACCTCGCGAGGCGAACACACCGAACAGGTGGTGCACTTCAAATGGAGTCAGTTCTGTGGCACCCAGGAACAGGGAGTAATGATTGCTGCGCTTGATGGTTAAACCCAATTTGGAAAGAAAGCGAATAAATGGGGTCAGACCGATGCGCTGAGCCAGGTGAACCGTGGCCTGATTTCGGGATTGCACCAGAGCCTGTCTGGCACTGATTTCACCGAGGCTTTGCTGATCCCAGTTTTTTGGTTGCCAAACCGTGCCATCATCAGTGGTCATCCTGATCGGAGTGTCAGACAACGGCGCCTCCAGATCGAAGTCCGGCAACAGCTCCAGAGCTGCCAGGTATACCAGTGGTTTAATCAATGATCCAATCTGCCGCTTGGCCAACAAGGCCCGGTTATAATGAGAGCGGGTGTTTTTGGAACCTGATACTGCCATGAGTTGAGCATTCTGCGCACCTGAAACAATGATGGCACTTTCCACGTCTTCAGACAACCACTGGCTGGTTTGCCTGGCGGTCTGGTTGGTTCTGAATTGCACATAAGGGTCCAGGAAAGTAAATATTTTCAAGCCTTTCTGACTGAGGTCGGCACGACTGAACTGGCTGCGAAGCTGCCTTTTGACCACATCTATGTAGTCCTCATAATCGGTTTTCAGCCGCCGGTGTTGAGAAACCCCAAGGGGTTGCCTGTTGGCTGATTGCCATAATGACTGGCTAATGATGCCCGTGTCATACCAGATTTTGAGTACCAGATTGCGGCGCTCTGTGGCACGCTGAGGTTGCTTATATGGGTTGTACCAGGATGGACCCTTGATGATTCCCACCAGCAAAGCCTGTTCAGCGATTGACAGACGTTCCACCGGTTTGGCGAAATAGTACTGCGCCGCTTCCACCACCCCATGAATGGCCACAGGACCGTCCTGACCCCAATAAATTTCGTTGAAGTAAAGCTGTAATATGTCTTGTTTGCTTAACTTGTGCTCTACCAGGGTGGCGGCCAGCGCTTCATGCAGTTTTCTGAACAGGTTGTTGTCATGGTACGCCAGTTTGTTTTTCACCAGTTGCTGGGTCAACGTGCTGCCGCCCTGCACCACCCTGCCAGCCATCAGGTTTTTAATGGCGGCCCGCAGAATACCCACCCAGGATACCCCGTGGTGGTGTTTGAATTGACGGTCCTCAACTGCCTGTAGTCCTTGAACCATTGAATCCGGTATGCTGGTGATGGCAACGGGCTGCCGGCTTTCCAGTCCACTGGAAAAAAACTGACCTATGACCTTCGGTTCAAGGCGGTAAATCTCAGGTGAAAGGTAACTGATGCGGCCCCGATCAATGGTGACTTTGACACGCCTGGAATGGGTGGCACCATCGGCAAACTGAAAGCCTTTGCTGTAAATATCAAACTGATCCTTGTATCGCTGATATTGCCCGGGTTTGGGGGTCCCGGAAACCGCCTGGTAACCCAACAGATCAAGCTCATACTGTAAGGCGCTGGTGGTGAGCCTTTTTTCCAGGTAGAGCTCCAGAGGCCTGGCATAAATCACCGACGGAATGTCCCATTGTTCATCCAGCATGGATTCAGTAACATGATCAATGTACAGATACCAGGGCACACACAAACCCAGCAACAGTCCGGGGATAAACCACAGCAGACGGCGCAGCCAGTGTTTCAGGCGATTGGGTTGAGGGCGTTTTTTAGCCAATTAAAAACCGACACAGTTCACAAAAAAAGTGGGCTCATATTAACACGAGATTAAATATCAGTGAGTACAATGAGCACTTTGAAATCAATTGAGAAGAGGATCAACCATGCACATAAAATACCTTTGGATCACAGCCTGCCTGGGTACCGGAATGGCCACAGCGGATACCACCCTGACTTACAACAGCCAGAGTGGCGCTGGCAATTCACAAATGTTTCTGACCGACGGACTGGTCAAAATGACACATCAGTCAGAAACAGATACCGCTGTTCTGTTCGATGCCCGAAACACCTCCTTCACCATCATTAACCATGGCCAACAATCCTACATGGTGTTTGGTAAGAAAGAACTGGAAGCCCTTGGGGATGTGTCCAAAATGATCGACAAAATGCTCGAAGAACAATTGGCTCAGCTGCCAGCTTCTCAGCGGGAACAAATGCGCGGCATGATGAAACAAATGGTCCAGAAACAAATGCCCAAGCAAGTACCGGCACCTGAGTATGTGAAAAGCGGAGCCACAGACAGCCACAATGGATACAACTGCGATGTGGTGATCAAACAAGTCAAAGGCGCCAAAGATGCTGCTTTTTGTGTGATTGATTATGATGAGCTGGGAATCAGCAGCAGTGAATACGCGGCCATCAATCAATTCATGCAAACGGCTGAAAAACTGGCCGCTCAGTTTGGTCAGGACCAAAGCATGAATTTTGATTCCATCGGCCAGGTTGTGCCGGTTTTCTATGAAATGGATGGCGAGAAAGCCTACCTCTCAGATGTCAGTAATGAACAGCTGCCGGCCAGTACATTCAAGGTACCTGAAGGCTATAAGAAAGAATCCCTGCCTGAACAGATGTTCTGACCCCTCACCAAGTTGATCACCTGAGTGCAGACACGTACCGTACCATGCGCACTCAGGTTTTTTTGGCTACTCAGGTCTGGTACGAAATAACAAAAACACAGTCAGATCATGACCCGGTTGAGAACCACAGGGATGAAGGAAATACTGGCCGGCACACAGCACAATTCCCGCAAAGCCCCAAGATCATTCCTTTTGAAGTCCCCAGACCTTGCTTCTTTTGGTAGAATGCGCGGATGATTGAAAATGCTCATCTGGTTTACTACAACAGTCCCGAATCGGTGTCTGCCAAAGACTGCTGGCACACCGATCACCCGGTTTGTGATGACGTGTTGTTTGATCTCATCCGACAACACGTCAGTGGTGAATCAATCATTGTGGTCATCAATGCCGCTGCTGATTTGCCTGCCTACTGGTTACAACGATTGTTGCAACCGCTGCATAATCACCCTGAAGCCTGTTGGTCCAGTTGCCTGACAACCGGGGTATACCAGTTGTCACCTTTGAATTGTGACACCTCTTTTCAGGGCAGCACCACTGAATTGGATCATGTGGTTTTTCTCAGACAAGGAAGCGGCGCTTTCCTCAGCGACCATTACAACCCTCATGCCTTTGCCGTCAGAAATAAAAGTCATTTGCAATCGCCTGAACAGGTGTATGTGGCCAGCAACCTGTTCATTGAGCCAATGGGTGAGTCAGCCCTCAGCGGTGCTGCCGCTCCTGATACAGGCGACCAGAATCCACTCCCCGCACATCCTCTGGCTACACTGCAATGGTATTTACAAAGCCAACAGTCATCCGGTCAAACACTGAGTTATCCAGGTCTGAACAAGCAGCCCAGTGTGCTTCATGTGGTCATGGATTGGGGTGGCGGAGTGCATCACTGGCTGAAAAGCTTCATCAGACAACTACCCCAACTCAATCATTATGTATTGGTCAGTCATGGCGAATTTTACCGTCAGCAACATGGCGAGAAGTTCACTCTTTGCTGGGCCGGTACTCAGGACGTGATCCAGGAATTTCATTTCAGCCAACCCATCGATGCCACCTGTGTTCACCATCCTGAATACCAACAAATGCTAAAAACCATCCAGCACAATTACGACATCAAGGCAATGGTGGTATCAACCATGATCGGGCATGCCATGGACTGTTTGAACACCGGATTGCCGACCATGCGGGTGCTGCATGATTACTTTCCACAGTGGCCCAGCCTCAATGCCCGCCTGGATAGAGAACTGGATGAGGCAGCCATTGAGCAGGCGTTACAAGACACGGTAGATGAACCTTTCGGATCCATCAGCCGTGAACAATGGCAACATTGGCAGGCAGCACATGAACAGCTGTTGGATCAACCGAACATAAAGGTGGTGGCTCCTGATCATTCGGTGATTGACCACACGAGTCGGCTGAACCATCCAAACAGCATGCGTCACGCGCAAGTCATTCCTCATGGTGCAGACTTGTTAAAACCGATCAACTACCAAGCTGAATCAACACCATTCAGAATCCTTGTTCTGGGTCGCCTGAGCCGTTCCAAAGGCACTGACTTGTTGCACCCGCTGATCCAACAGTTGAATGCGGATACCGATATTGAATTCATCCTGTTGGGCAGTGGTCGTGAAGGGGCTGCCTTTGATTGTTATGAGCAAGTTCACGTCATCAAGGACTACCAGACCGATGAGCTGGTCCAGCAAGTCTCCGGGCTGTCACCTCAGCTGGCCCTGATCCCGGCTGAAACTGCGGAAACGTTCAGCTACACCTTGTCTGAATTGCTGATGTTGGGTTTGCCAATTCTGGCTACTGCCGTTGGCGCTTTGAAAAACCGCATCGAACCCGGAAAGAATGGCCTGTTGGTGAAGCCACAGGTGGCTGTAATCAAGTCGCAGATTGAAGAACTCAGGAAAGATCACAACCGGCTTGAACAACTTGCCAGTGGTGCCAGATCAGCGGTTCATCATTCATTGCCAGACATGGCAGCAGCGTATGAAAAACTGTTTGATGAAATGTCACTGACTGCCTCAGCAACTCCAAACAGTGGCTTGTTGATCAATGACCGGCTGGCCGATCAGGTGATGGCGAACCAGTCTCATCGACTCAGGCTGAAAGCCCGAATTGATGAACTGCAATCTGAACTGGAAGACCGCACTGCCTGGGCCCAACAACAAAGCGAACAGGTTGAACACCTGGAGCTGAACATTGAGCTGGAGCGCAAAGAACAGAAAAAGCTCCATCAAACCATCGTCAAACAACAACAGGATTACCGCCAAAAGGAACAGCAATTGCACGACAGCATTGAACAACAGAACCAAACCAGACTACAACTTGAAGCGCAGCAATCAAACAACCTGCAATTACAGGAGCAACTGGAAAACCTGCACGAATCGCTGCAACAGCAACAGCAGCAACACAATGAATTAAGCCGCAAGCTGGACGAACTGAATCAGCAGTACAATGCCATCGTTCAAAGCTCATCCTGGCGCATCACCAGGCCAATTCGGGTGATTGTGCGGTTTTTAAGACACCGCAAAAACGCCCTCGCTTTTCGCTTCAGACAATTGACCGGACTGCCCAAAAGGGTCAACAACAGCCTGAAAACCAGGGGCCTGAAGCAAACCACTCAGTTGGCCGTCAACAAGCTCAAAAAACAACCACCACCAGATTCTGTCAAACCGGCCGGGCCGATCAGCGAAACCTTTGGCCCGCTGTCACTGAACACTTCGGATGCGCCGCTGGTGAGTGTCATCATACCGGTCTACAACCATTATCAGCATACCCATCATTGCCTTCAATCTTTAGCGGTGCTGCCTGACAGCACAGCTTTTGAAGTGATTGTGATTGACGACTGTTCGACCGATGACACCGCGATCAATCTGCAGCAAATCAGCGGCATCACCGCTCATACCCAGGCTCAAAATGGTGGTTTCATTGAATCGTGCAACACCGGGGCCAGTCTGGCCAAAGGTGAATATGTGCTGTTTTTGAACAACGACACGGAAGTTCGCCCTGGCTGGCTGGATACCCTGGTAAACACGTTCAGCCAGTTTCCTGATGCGGGCCTGGTCGGCTCCCAGTTGATTTATCCTGATGGTCGTTTGCAGGAGGCCGGGGGCATCGTATTTGCTGATGCCTCAGGCTGGAACTATGGCCGGCTTGATAAACCAGATCTGCCCGCCTACCAACACCTCAGGGAAGTGACGTATTGCAGCGGTGCCAGCATCCTCATCAAACGCGCACTCTTCAATCAACTTGGCCAGTTTGACCGACGCTACAAACCAGCCTACTATGAAGATACCGACCTGGCCTTTGCAGTCAGGAAAGCCGGTCTGAAAGTGTATTACCAGCCATTGAGCCAGGTGATCCATTTTGAAGGTATTTCTTCCGGTACTGACCTGACTTCAGGTACCAAAAAATACCAGGTGATCAATCAACAAAAATTCCTTGATAAATGGCAGGCAGAACTGCAACAACAACCTCAGCCCGGTACAGACATTGAAATCTGTCGGTTTCAGAATCAGCCACCCAGGGTGTTGATCTTTGATGCCTGCACCCCAACACCGGATCAGGACTCGGGTTCACTGCGGATGTATAACTTGATGCAAATCCTTACAGAGTTGGGTTACCAGGTAAGCTTTATCCCGGAAAACATGGCTCACTTTGCTCAATACACCCGTGATTTACAGGCCCTGGGGGTTGAGTGTATTTACGCGCCTCAATACAGCACACCGATGGAATACCTGAAAGACAAAGGCCAGTACTTTCAGGTTGTGGTGCTCAGCCGATACTATGTAGCCGCCCCTTTGATGGCTTCGATCCGGTCTTATTGTCCCTCTGCCAGGTTGTGGTTTGATACCGTTGATCTGCATTACCTGAGGGAATTGCGCATGGCTGAAGTGGCTGAAGACGAAAGCCTGATTAAGGCTGCCAGAAAAACCAAACAGCAGGAATTGGGCGTTGCCCGGGGTTGTGACACCACCCTGGTGGTCAGCCCTTATGAGCAACAGGTACTCGCTGAAGAAGTGCCGGAATTACAGGTAGAGGTGATTTCCAACATTCACGAGGTATATGGTTCTCGCTATGGCTTCAGTGAACGGCGCGACATCCTCTTCATCGGAGGCTATCAACACACCCCCAATGTCGACGGCATTTTATGGTTTGCTGATGACATACTGCCACTGATCACCAAGCAGATACCAGAATTGACCTTGCACATCGTTGGTTCCAAAGCCCCTCCGGAAGTGGAACAACTGGGCCAACGCCCTAACATTCAATTTCATGGTTTTGTTGAAGACATTGATCCTCTGATGCAAAAAACACGCATTGCTGTGGCCCCATTGCGATTTGGTGCAGGGGTGAAAGGTAAGGTCAACATGAGCATGAGCCATGGCCAGCCCGTGGTGGGCACCCGGGTGGCTGTCGAGGGGATGCACACCACCCACAGAAAGGATGTGATGATGGCTGATGAGGCGTCCGCATTTGCCCAACATGTCGTGGAATTGTATCAGGATCCCGACCTGTGGGCCCAGGTCTCTCAGGGTGGCCTGGAAAATGTGCAACGATGGTTTTCATTTGAGGCCGCCAAAGCGCAGATTGAAAAGCTGTTAACAGGTTCACATTAATCCGGCAAAAACAAATTAAAATCAACAAATTACAAACCGTACTTATTGAAATTGTTAAAAATATCTTTCGACCCGATTGATATTTAGCTACAATCTTATGTTCAGCCACATAATTAAAGGTGGTGGTTGGCCACTATAAGCTCGTGGTTGTTATCAAGAGGGTAATCATGATTCATCTGAAAAATAAAAAGCTGTTACTGTTCATTTTGTCGGTCCTGATGATGTTTTTGGGCATCGCCGAAACTCAACAGTTCACGGTTTCTCTGCTGTGCTTTTCACTGATTATGTCGGCAGGTTGGTTGTATACCTTACCACCCATTCACAGCCGGTTTGATGAAGTGGTTGAAGCACAGGTTTCCAGGTATGTTCCCATATTAGCCAGTCTGGTTCTGGCCGTGTTTTTCTGGCTCACCGAAGACAGCCTGACCGCCTTGTTCCTGACATTGTTGCTGTCCTGGGTAGCAGGGATTTTGTTGCTCGCTGATCTGGATCTGGAAGCCAGTGCAGCAGCCACCGGTGCTCCGGTCATCAGCCTGATTGCGCTGATTATCCTGCAACCGGTGGAACAGTTAAACCTCTCCAGCCCAATCTTGTTTGCTTTGCTGGTGGTGGTGATCATTGCTTTTTTGCTGACGGCCATTAAGTTTTTTACCAGACAGCAGGAAGCCCTTAAAAAGACCACCGATCCACTGCCCTCTTCGCTGGCCAAACAGGTGAAAAAAACCGAAGATGCCAAAGCCGAAGTCAGGGACCTGAAAGAAGACATCAAAAACCTACAGGTTGATTTATCAGCGGCCGAGATGGCCAAAATGGAATTCCTGGCCACCATGAGTCATGAAATCAGAACGCCACTGAATGGAATTGTGCCGTTGATAGACATCGTCATGGATACCGAACTCAATGATTTTCAACGAGACTACCTGACCACTGCACACACTTCAGCCACTCAAATGCAAAAGCTGATTGATGATCTGCTGGACTATTCCAAAGTGGAGGCCGGTAAACTGACCATCGAAATGACCGGCATCAAGTTGAAAAAAGTGGTTGATGAAGTGATCGACAACCTGAAACCTTCTGCTGAGCGTAAAGGGCTGGCATTCAAAATCAAATTTGATGATCAAATCAATCCCTTGCTGCGGGGCGACCCGATCCGCATCAGACAGGTGCTGACCAACATCATCTCCAATGCCATCAAATTTTCAGATCACGGGCGCATTGAAGTGGTCATCAAAAAAGTTAAAAACTTCTCCACCAGCGAGTTGATTCGCTTTTCTGTGAAGGATCAAGGCATTGGAATTTCTGAAAATCAAACAGAAAAACTCTTCAATGCTTTCACTCAGGCGGATAATTCCTCCACCCGCAAATTTGGTGGGACCGGACTGGGGCTGGCCATCAGTAAGAAAATTGTTGAATTGCTGAAAGGTCAGATTGGCGTCGAATCAAAACAGAATGTAGGGAGTAATTTCTGGTTTGAAATACCTTTCAGTAAATCAGCCGGTAGTGGTTTGAACAGTGAAGGAACCGAAGTACATCAACACCAGGCCATTTTGTTGAATACCAATCCAGCATTGTTCAAACAAATCCAAAACAACCTTGAGCAGGCACAATTACCCGTACAAACCTCATTGAATTACCAACATGCATTGTCCAGGGTACAGGCGGCAAGGGGCATTCAGGATGGAAAAACAACCTTGCTGTTCATAGACTTTGACACCAATGCAAAAACCCTCAGACAGCTGATGTTACTGGTTGAAAAGGGGGAACTGGATGATGTATGGATCTGCGCCGTTTCCAAGAACGAACACATTGCCGGTGTTAAACAATACAAGAACATCCAAATCATACCTGCTGACAAAGACATCGAATTGATTCTGGGTGAATTTGAAAGACGCCTTTATCCTGAAAAAGTAATGGAACTGGATGAGTCACAGGATGATGAGGTGGCCAATGATTCAGAGCCCACAACAGAGTCAGACCAAGAGCAGCCGGAGGAATCTGAAACAACCGGCAAAACAAGCTCCGAAGCGGTCAATCTCAAAGACATTTCAGAGACCATTCTGCTGGTAGAAGACAACGAGGTTAACCTCAAAGTGGCGCAAAAACTGATCGACTACATCGGATTCCCATTCGATGTGGCAGAAAATGGCATGGTGGCCCTGAATAAAGCCAAGAAAACCCGCTACCGCCTGATCTTGATGGATTGTCAAATGCCGGTGATGGATGGCTACTTCTGCACCAAAAGAATTCGCAAATACGAAGCCAATCACAACCTCAATCACACGCCCATCATTGCCATGACGGCCAATGCCATGCTGGGTGATAAAGAAAAATGTCTGGATGCCGGTATGGATGATTACATGTCCAAACCATTGAACCGGTACGTACTGGAAAAAACCCTGAAAAAATGGGACCCGTTCGAATCTAAAAAGGCCACTCAAAAAACAGCAGCAGAGACCAAGCCAACCGTTGACCTGAAACATGTGGCTGCCATCAACCCTAAATGGCTCAACGTCAAAGCGCTGGCTGAAATCAAAACATTCATGGGTGAAGAAACCCATTCACTGTTGGATCTGTTTCAGCAAGAATCACCGGAAATGCTGGAAAAATTACGCAGCTTCGGTGAAACCAAGGATTTTTCTGAGGCCCAGCAAGTGGCCCATACACTGAAATCAACCGGGGCAAACATCGGCGCCATTGGCTTCAGCCATTTTTGCAAAAAAATTGAACAGGCGGCCATGGAGGAGAATCTTTCTGAGGTCACCGTCAACATCGAGAAAGCCAGAAAAGCCTATATTCTGACCGTCAACGAAATCAAAAAATACATCAGTGAATCATGACCAAACCGGCATAACGACAGATGGATCATCGCGTCGATGAAACGTCAATCATGCCGGTTTCATTCAGCTCTCGTTCAGTTTCACAACCGGACTTGAGCAGAACTCATCAAAGTCCGCCTAAATGGTTGAATTGACAGGGTTTGCGTAGTAAATTATCGCGCTTTGCCAAGACCATACCCGCCATGAAAAAACTGTTTTTACTGCTGCTGTCCATACAGGCTGTTCAGGCACAGGAATTAACCGATGATCAAAACCGTGCTGAAAACCCTGATCAGGACATCGAGTCGCTTGCCCCGTTGCAAGTCACAGCCAGTAAAACAGCCACTGCCACCAATGACAGTGCCACCGCAGTATCTGTGGTGACACGTGATGAAATCAAAAACAAGCCCAATACCCTGTTGCCAGATTTACTCCGCCAGGAATCGGGGGTTTATATTCAGCAAACCACTCCTGGTCAGGCCATTCCCATTATCCGGGGTCTGAAGGGTTCACAAAATGTGCATTTGGTTGATGGCATGCGTCTGAACACCGCCTTTTTCCGCAACGCACCTAATCAATACCTGGCCCTGGTCGATTCGTTCATGACCGCACAGATTGAAGTGGTGCGCGGTCCATCTTCTGTGTTGTATGGCGGGGACGCCTTGGGAGGGGTGGTCAATGTCCTGACTCACACCCCTGAGTTTTACAGCCGGGAGTGGGAACTCAAAGGGCAGGTTTATTCATCCTGGGACAGTGCCGATGAAAAATGGATCAGTCATGCTGGTGCTGATTTTGGGAACAACAAGATTGCTTCAACCATTGGTCTGAGTTACCAGGACATCGGTCAACGCACCACCGGTTCGGGTGAATCCATTCCTTTCACCGCATACACGTCCAGGTCATTGAATAACAAATGGGTATTCAACACATCTGACATGACCAACTGGACATTCGATCTGCAATATACCCATCAACCTGCCACACCAAGGGTTGATAATCTGGTGGCCGGATTCGGAGAGACCGAAGCAGAATCCAGGGTCTATCTGTTCCGGCCCAATGAACGCCAATTTGCGCATCTTAAATACACCTCAGCCAACCCTACAAGCTGGTTTGACATGGCCAATGTACACCTGGCATACCAGAAAATCAGTGACAACCGGTTCTCCCAACCGCTCTCTGGCAGCCGTACCGATACGGAACAAAACCAAAGCGAACTGTTGACCCTGCAAGCTGACTGGAACAAAGCAATGGATGATGACAGCATGCTGGTTTATGGTTTCGAATCTTATCTGGACACCATTTCAAGTGCCCGCCAGCGGTCTTTGACCAGCGGAGAGGCGGTGCCACGTGATGCAAGATATCCGGATGGCTCCTCCATGCAATTATTGGCTGTGTATGCTGACTGGCATCAGTATGCCGGCAATCATGAGTTCACCACAGGGGTCCGTCTCAGCGACTACGACATCGACCTGAACAGCCCCGACATTGAACAAGACCGGCTGAACCTCACTGACCTTACATGGCACGCCAGCTGGCTGTACAAAATCAACGATCAAGACCGGATATTTGCCAACATCGGTCGTGGCTTCAGACCGCCAAACATTTTTGATCTCGGACAAGTTGGGGAACGGTCAGGTAATCGCTTCAACATCATAAACCCCAACCTGGAACCTGAATCAGTCATTTCAGTGGATCTGGGCTATAAGCATGCCGGCAATGGTTGGCAAGCCGAAATTGTTGGTTTTGTGTCGCGTTATCAGGATGTGATAGCCTCTGTCGAGACCGGAGAAGTCACGGACGATGGAATGACAATCGTGCAATCACAAAACATCAATGAAGTTGATATCGTGGGCCTGGAAGCAGAACTGAATTATTACTTTTCCAACGGTGGGCATTTATTTGCCAACCTGACTTACACCCACGGAGATGAAGAAACCGAAGATGGTGCAGGTGCTGCAGATCGCATTCCACCAACTTTTGGGGTGATCGGTTATCAGCAAGACCTGAGTGATCGTTGGAAAATGCGTTCTCAGGTTCGCTTTGCAGAAACCCAGGACCGGTTGAGTGCCCGAGATTTAAGCGATCCCCGCATCAATCCGTTTGGCACCGGTGGTTTTGTGGTATATGATACGCATTTCACTTGGCAACAGGGCATCGATCGTCAGGTACGATTGGGTGTGGAAAATTTGTTTGACAAGAAATACCGTGAACACGCTTCTGGCCTGGATGCTCCGGGCAGAAACTACCATGTTTCCTTCTACTATGATTTTTAAAGGCTGAATCATGCTCATTTTTGAAAAGTCCAAAGCCGGCCGCACGGCGACCGCACAATCTCCTGATGAAGTGGATGTAAACCACCTGATTCCAGAGTCTTATCAACGTGGCAGCCGCCTGGGCATGCCTCAGGCCAGTGAACTGGACGTGGTGCGTCATTACACCCAACTGAGTCAAAAGAATTTCGCCATTGATACCCATTTCTACCCACTGGGATCATGTACCATGAAATACAATCCCAGGGCTTGTAACGCTCTGGCCATGAAGGACGAATTCCTGGCCCGTCACCCACTGGCCCACGAAAGCCTTTCTCAAGGCTACCTGGCCTGTATGTATCACCTGCAACAAATCCTGCAGGCGGTAACCAACATGAAAGGCGTGTCACTGACTCCCATGGCTGGAGCTCAGGGCGAATTCTCCGGGGTGGCAATGATCAAAGCCTATCATGATGACCGCCAGGATTTTGAGCGTCGGGAAATCATTGTGCCGGATGCGGCCCATGGCACCAACCCCGCCACTGCCATCATGTGTGGTTATAAGGTCAAAGAAATCCGCACCGATGAAGATGGCAACGTGGATATGGACGCCCTGGAAGCTGCCCTGGGCCCACAAACAGCAGGCATCATGCTGACCAACCCTTCCACGTTGGGGGTGTTTGAAAGCCGCATCAAAGAAATCGCTGAAAAAGTTCACGCCGCAGGTGGCCTGTTGTATTACGATGGCGCCAACCTGAATGCCATTCTTGGTAAAACCAATCCGGGCATCATGGGTTTCGATGTGATACATATGAACCTGCATAAAACTTTTTCCACACCACATGGTGGTGGTGGGCCAGGTTCAGGAGCGATTGGTGTCAGCGAAAGACTGTTGCCATTTATGCCTGTCCCTTATGTGGGTAAAGATGAATCAGGATACCATTATGTCACCGCCAAAGAAGCGCCCAAATCCATTGGTCAGCTGTCCACTTTCGCTGGCAATGCCGGGGTAAACCTCAGGGCGTATATCTATGCCTTGCTGAATGGCAGAGAAGGCATGCAGCGAATATCAGAATTCGCCACCCTGAATGCCAATTACCTGATGAAACGGCTGGAGGCCATTGGTTTTGATCTGGCCTTCAAAAAACGCCGTGCCAGCCATGAATTCATTGTCACCCTCAAGAAACAGGCCAAAGACCTGGGATTGACTGCCACTGACCTGGCCAAAGCCTTACTGGATGAATCCATGCATGCACCAACCATCTATTTCCCATTGCTGGTCGCAGAATGTTTGTTGATCGAACCGACTGAAACCGAGTCAAAACAAACCCTTGATGGATTTGTAGAGGCCATGGGTAGAATTCTGGAACAAGCCAAAGTGGACATCGAGCACCTCAAACAGGCACCGTACTCCACGCCGGTCAGACGAATGGATGAAGTCAAAGCAGTCAAAGAACCCAACGTGGTACATAAAATCAGTGTCTGATTCCGGATTCCGGGGCCCCAGACAAATAGTCAGGGCCTTCAAGTGGTCCATGCAGGGGCTGAAAGCAACCTATGTTGCTGAAGCCTCTTTCCGCATGGAAATCTACCTGTTGGTTCTGTTGACACCGTTGGGCATTTGGTTGTCATCCTCTCATCTTGACCTGATTCTGCTGTTTGGTTCTGCCTTGTTGGTCCTGCTCACAGAGATCCTCAATTCAGCCACCGAGGCTGTGGTTGATCTGGTTTGTGGTGAAGAACGTCATGAGTTGGCAGGCAGAGCCAAAGACATGGGCTCTGCCGCGGTGTTTGTCTCACAGCTGATCGTGGTATTGACCTGGGGACTGATTGCCTGGCACAACCTCAGTTAGGTCACCAGGGCCCACTGTTTGCCATTGATGCCCATGGTTCCTGAACCGGCAGTGCATCCCCTTTCTGTAGCAATTCAATCGAAATGTTGTCCGGAGAACGGACAAAAGCCATGCGCCCATCGCGGGGTGGCCGGCTGATCACCACACCCTGATCCATCAGTGACTGGCACAAGGCGTAAATGTCATCTACCTGATATGCCAGGTGACCAAAGTTCCGTCCCTCAGCATAACCGGCCTCATCCCAGTTGTGGGTTAGTTCAACCATCGCCGCCTCATCACCCGGGGCATGTAAAAACACGAGGGTGAATCGTCCGGCCTCAACATCCCGTCGACTGTGTTCCACCAACCCAAGTTTTTCGACATAAAATTGCAACGACTCATCCAGATCACTGACGCGAACCATGGTATGCAGGTATTTCATAGTTTATCCCCTGAATTAAAAAAATTATTTTAGTCACCAGACCGTAGAAGGTGAGTGTTTATCTCATCCGATGAAACGTCATGAACGTTTGGCTTCTGCGACCAGCTAAACCCTGATGGGATCATTCTTTGACCAGATAATTCACCGGGTTTTGCTGACGCGCTGCTTTCACCATATCCCGCACAGCTTTGAGCATGGTGGGGGCATGGTAGGGTATGCCATCCTTGATGGTCCAGCTGATACCTCCGGTTGACTCATCGCCTGTCAAGGGCGGTATGTTGCGAGGTAACAGCACCGATAAATCAGCCAGTGGGTTACCATTGACCACCACCAGGTCAGCGGTGTATCCAATGCGTACCTGACCCAGGTGGTCTCCCTGGCCCAACACCCTGGCTGAATTGACAGTGGCGTGTTTGATCACTTCCAGGGGGTGAAATCCGGCCTCCTGATGCAGTTGTAATTCACGCAGATAACCAAAGCCAAACAGCTGATAAATATAACCACCATCCTCACCGGTGGTGATCACTCCACCCATTCGGGCAAAATCCTGTAAGGCCTGAAACCAGATTTGGTAGTTGTTTTTCCAGAACACTTCATCGGTGCTGGTCCAACCCCAAAAAAATGACCCGTGTGAATCAGCATTTGGCTGAAAAAAACGTTCCAACCCGGGGTGCAGGTAATCTTTGAACCAGGGTGAGCTGATGGCCCGCTGTAAGTCTCTTGAAGCCTCATAAATGACCAGGGTAGGATCCCAGGCCACCCCGGCTTCTGCCATACCTTTGAGCACTTCTTGCAAACGTGACTGATCAGCTTCACGCCACAAGCGACCGGCATAGCGAAAACGATGTAACTCATTGGAGTAGTTCATATCAGCAGGAAAATTCTGCACCCCATGCAAGGCTGCATCTGGTACTCCATACCAATGTTCAATGGTGGAGGTGCCGGCTTTGATGTTGTCCCAGGCCGTCATGTCTTCTACGCCTACATGATTGGCCACTTTCAGTTGATATTGACCCGCCAGTCTTGAGGCTTCGGTGAATGTTTGTTGATCCATCATGCCAAACTTCAGACCATCTGCACCTTGCTTATGAAAACCACTGATGCGTTTTTTCAGTTCAGCTGCCTGGTGATTACCCCATATCCCCGGATAGACGAATATCCTGGGGGCAATGATCTCATGCTCAGCACTCAGTTTTTTCTGTTTCAGGGTTTCTTTAAGGTCACTGCCCAAATCACGAATGGTGGTGATGCCACTGGCCAGCCACAAATGATGCTGATACGGTTGCGGCATATCAAGACCGCCCCTTGAATACATGCTGTGGGCGTGCATGTTGATAAACCCGGGCAACACATAAGAACCAGTCACATCCAACATGGGCAAAGCCAATTCGCTGAGTTTTGATTCATCTCCACTGGCCGATATCTGCTCAATGCGTCCGGCTTTGATGTGAATGTCATAAGGCCCCTCAGCCGGGGTGCCAACGCCAACCACCACCATGGCGTTGGTGAGCAACCATTCTTCGTGTTGCTGGTTGTGCCATGTTTCATCTGCCAGGGCCAGTGAACTGATCACACAAAACATAAAAGCCAATTTTTGATTCATCTTCAGACCCATTGAGGTAAGGAGTGATGATTGTATCAACTGCCCGAAAAGATAACCAGTACCCGGTATGCTGAAGCTTAACCCATTCTGAATGGTCTTTTCATATTCAGTTTTGATTCAGTCGCTGCCCGTAAATTCAAGGTTAACGTAACAACCGGAGAATCTTGAAATGAGATCAATCAAAGTTTATATGACCCTGCTGGCGCTGCTGACCAGCCTCAGCGCATTCGGTGACCGTGGACGTGACCGCGGCCACCATGACTCACACAAACCGCTGACCCAGTCCTCACGACACCAGCATTCGTCACGCAAAAATGGTTATGGCCAAGCACACCATTCCTACAAAAAACACCACAAAAAGAAGGGCCATCAACCACGTCATGGACAAGGGTTTTCCGGAGACTACCGGCACAACCCAAACTTTGACAACCGTCGCTATGATCACGGATACAGCAAGTATCCTCAAGGTTATCGTGATTACCCTGGTTACAAAGCCAAAAAGCACTACAAGAAATGGCGAAAAAATGCCTGGAAGCACCATAAAAAATGGTACAAAAAACAACATCATTTTTACCATTACCAACCCTATGCTGATGACTGGTACCGTTATCAACCATTGCGGGGGCTTGGCCACTATTTCCACCGCAGCGGATATGGCTATGGACATTGGCACGAAGGCATGTGGTGTCCTGATTACCACAGTGAAGCTTGGTTCAGAAACTACTACAGTCACTATCCATACCGTGATGGCTGGCGATTTGGTGACGGGGACTTTGGCATTTGGTTCAGTTTCTGACTGGATCTGCATCGCTTTTGTTAACAGGCCCTGTATACCAGGGCTTTTTATATTGTGTATTTAATGTACACAAAGGCACAGTGACAATAATTGTCATCGATGAGACCGTATTTGCATTTTCTCAGTTATTTATATCTTTTTGTAATTTTTATACCATTAATCATAATTTTCGTTGCTGATGTGAAATTACTCTGATATTTTATTAGTTGATAATATAAATTAAACAGTGGGAAACTTCTGCTATGGGTGTGTTAACAATGAACAACAAAGGATATACAACCATCGAATTGGTCATCACCTTGGTCATCGCCATGATCATGATGTCATTTGCCCTGGGGCCCATCAGAGACCTCATGCTGCGCATGCAGATGTCAGACCAGGCCACCTTGTTTCAACTGGACCTGAATTACGCCAGACAAGAGGCGGTGAACCGTTCTTATCCGATCACTCTGAGCCCAAATGAATCCTGGAAAAGCGGCTGGGTTATCTTCGAAGATCGCAATGGCGATGGCATCTTGAATAACAACGATGAACAATTGCGTGAATCAGCGTATCAAGATGACACCTTCAAATTACAAGACAGCGGTCAGGATGTACCGATCACATTCACCCGATTTGGTAGCCTTCAAACTCCTGTTGAACGGGTCTTGAACCTGTCGCATGAAGACACTGAACTGGTAAAAATGGTGATCATGGCCGCAGCCGGTAGCGTCAGCATCCGAACCGATGAGGATGGCAACAATGGCTAACATGAGTTCTTTGCGCCAGCAGGGCTTTTCGTTGATTGAAGTGTTGATTGCGCTGGTGATATTTTCTTTTTCCTTGGTGGGTGTGGCTGGCCTGATGTCGATTTCAATGAAAGGTAACCACAATGGGTACCTTCGATCTCAGGCCGTTTTACTTAGCCAGGACATCAACAGCAGAATGCGCGCTAATCTGTCAGGTTTGTGGGAAGGCAGTTACAACGGGTTGTCCAGCACTGTGGGGGAAGCAGATTGTAGCCTGGACAGCCCTTGTACCCCTCAGGAACTGGCTGAATACGACAAAATCAACTGGAGCAAGCAACTGGCTGCTTTGTTGCCTGGTGGAGAAGGCTTCATTGATTGTGAAACACCGGATTTACCACCCGGCATATTGTCATCCGGATTGTGGGTGGCCTATCCTCCATTTCCCGGAATTTGTTCAATCTCCATCAATTGGTATGAACTGAATGAATCCGGCAAACAAGCACAAAGCGTCAGACTGGTGGTGCAGCCATGAAAAAGCCCCTTTTCAAAAATCGTCACACGGGTTTTACCCTGATTGAATTGATGGTGGCTTTGGTCATTGGCCTCATTGTGATGTTGGGATTGGTGCAGATATTTTCAAACGTCACTTCAATGAATGTGGCACAAAACGGGCTGGCCCGGCTGCAGGAAAATGGCCGGTTCATGATGATGCGCATGAAAAATGACATTGAAGCCATTAGTCATCAACCCTGCGCTTCCATCTCAATGGACAGTCCACAGGTCATCAACGAAGGGTTTGCCGTCAGACCCCTGTACAGTGCCATCGAACTTGACAATGGCCTGCCATCTCCCGGTTTGATTGATCCACAGTATCTGATTCAGGGCCATGAGTGTGGTGTAGACGGATCATGTTCACCAGAACTCAACATTCAACCTGGTGGCCACCAAAACGCGAGCATCCCCAACTCCGGCACCAGTGCTGGTAGCCGGGCACGGTTCACCGACGTTTTGACTATGCGGGTCCTGACCGGCGGTGGTGTACTGGTTGATGACACAGTGACCCCCAGCACCGATACCTCAGTGACTTTATCAGAATCACCCACCGGTCCCACATTGAACCTTGAAGATGGTGATGATGTATTGATTGCCAATTGTTATAAGGCCCTAATTTCGACGGCACAACCTGTCGGCAACAACCGGATCGCCATCAGTCAAGGCCTGATTGACTCCAATGCATCGGTATCATGGGCATCAAAAAACTCAATGACTCAGGTCTACAACTTCAGCAAAGATTTCGACACCATTTCATACTACGTCGGGTTAAAAAACGACCCCTCGACTGAGAACCGGTTGATCAGCTCACTGTATCGGGTCGAAAACGGTGAAGCTCCTGTTGAAGTGATTGAGGGCGTTGAGCGATTCGATGTTTCTTATGGCGTGAGATTCAATGATGGAACCATGGGCTATCTGACTGCTGACGACATTCAATCCGCGTTTATTCCCAGATGCGTAACTCCGCCTCTGGTGCCCGCTGATATGGGCCTGGATCCCATGGAAAATACCGCTGGTTGTCTGTGGCGATCGGTGTTTGCTGTACGTCTACACGTGTTGTTGAACACCGTGTATAACAGTTCACCCAGTGACAGCGAAAGTTACGTTTATTCAGTGGACGGTTTTGAAGAACAATTGCCCAATCAAATCCCTTCCGGCCTTGACCCTGGCAAAATGTACCGTCGGGAGTTCACCGAAACCATTGCGCTGAATTCAAACAATTTATAGAGGTAATTATGACAACAATAAAACAGCAACAAGGCGCTACATTGGTTGTCGGAATGATTCTGATGTTGATCATGACATTCATTGGTCTGACATCAATGAAAAACACCGCGCTGGAAGAAAAAATGGCAGCCAGCCTCAGAAATAAAAGCTTATCCGAAGGCGGTGCTGAAAGCGCACTGCGTGCTGCCGAAGATTTTCTGTGGAATTACTATGCCACCAGCAACGGTCTTGCGCTGGTGGCCGATGAAACTGGCACTTTTGGGGTTTACACCCTGGGTGCACCGGATGCCCAGGCTTTCAGATCTGGCAGAGAATGGTCAACCCTGGGCACCGAACATGATTACGACTTCACCAGTGCAGAGGATGCATTTTTACAAAAAAACCCCCGATACATCATCGAAGAAATATCCGGTGGCGCGGGGTTTGTTGGACTGGCAGAATTTGGTGATGACGGTTATGGCGGTTCTGCAGGTCTGCTGCGAAACTATCGAATCACGGCCAAATCGGTCAGTGGTGACGGCAAAATCATTGAAGTGGTTGAATCAGTTTTTTCAACCCGAACCAATTAATCAGGTGGATTCAACATCATGAAAACGACACAAAGAATTTCAAAAATGCTCATCACTGCCGGGGCGGTTACCCTGGCAGGCATGACTAACAGTTCAGCCGAGCCGTTGAACCTGACAGATGTGCCGCTTTATCTTCAGGACTCGGTACCGCCGGCGATCGCTTTGTCCTTTGACAACTCACCAAAAACCCAGAAAACCTACCTGTTCTATGTGGAAGGCTATGATGGCAGATTACCCAATGGCAAAGACGCCATTGCTTCTCCAGCGGTTAACATCAACTATTACAACCCTGAAGTGATTTATTATCCGCCTTTGTTTTCAGATGGAACGCCCTACCCTGATTCCAATTTCAATGCAGCCTGGGTTGATGGGTTTGAACTGCGTGGCGGGACCAACGTCAGCGCCCGGGTTGACTTGTCCCGGGATTTCAAAGTAGTGACCAATTACAATGCCCAGAACGGCCAGCAAACCACTTATGGTGGCAACAACGTGACTGGTGTCAGGGCCTTTTATAACAAATACATTGGTACAGATTTTCCCAATGACGTCAATGACAACCGTAATTTTGTCAAAGTAGAGATCCCTCCCAATCAGGAAACCAACTTTGCCAACTGGTATTCTTACTACCACACCCGCAACATGCTAATCAAATCTTCGGCTTCACGCGCTTTTGGAGTGTTGGATGAGGATTTTAAAATTGCCTGGCAAAGTTTCAAGAACAATGACGGGTTTGAAATACCCATGATGCCCATGAGGGGAGCCCACCGGGAAGCCTTCTGGGACTGGTTGCTAAATCTCAAAGCCGGTGGTGGCGACTCATTGGTGCCGGCCATGTACCGGGCAGGTGAACTGTTCAAAACAGACCAGCCTTACCGCGAAGACGGGGTTGGAGAATTGCTGGAGTGTCAACAAAACTTTCATGTGTTACTGACCAACAGCTATCAAAACGGTCAGGGTAACAGCAGTGCACTGGTATTGAGCGATGAAAGGGGCACCACTTTACCAGATGGCACGACTTATAACCCGGCAGGTGAGGCAGTCATTTACAAAGAAGCATCAAGCTCCGAAAGTTTTGCGGATGTGGCTTTCAACTATTGGGCACAGGACCTGAAAAGCAACATTGCCAATGGTGTTCCCCGCTACCTGGGCGATCTGACCAATGCCGCCGGAGATGAAATTCCTCTGGGTGTTGGGCAAGACCCCTGGGACAATGAAGCACTCTACTGGAACCCCGGAAATGACCCGGCCGACTGGCAACACATGGTTAATTTTGTGATTGGCCTCGGTGTTCAGGGCACCCTGGATTTTCCAGAAGACTACCGGGACCTGAGAACCAATGGAGACTGGCCAAACTTGGGCGGCAATGATTCTGATGAAGAAATTGATGATATGTGGCACGGCGCATTGAACAGCCGTGGTGAGTTTTTCAGTGTCAAAAACCCCAATGAACTGACTGAGGCTTTTCTGGCTTTGATCGAAAAACTTAAAACCAGGCGCAGTGGTTCCAGCAGTGTGTCCAGTATCTCTTCCAACATCATCACCGAGAACACCACTTTATACCGCACCAGCTTTGATGCCACTGACTGGAGCGGTTCTGTGGTGGCTCAGTCACTGAACAGCGATGGTTCAATCGGTGATGTTCTGTGGGACGCTGCGTGTTTATTGACGGGCGGCCCATGTGGCACATTTGGTGGCGCCGTGGTTCAGCAAACCCAGACCTTTGACCAAAGAAAAATCTTTGCCTATGATCAAACCAATGGTCAGGCCAATCCCTTCAATGCGGCATCTTTGTCACCTAATCAATTGCTTCAGCTGTCTCAATCTCCACTGATTCAAAACGGTGAAGCCACCTTGATTCAACTGGTTAATTACCTGCGTGGCGATCAATCTCAGGAAGAAAAAAATGGTGGCGTATTTCGTAATCGTCGGGTGATTCTGGGTGATGTGATACACTCGTCAGCCAAGGTGGTGCGGGGACCCAGTGAAAGTTATTCAGATGATGCCTTTCCACGTGATTCAAACATCGTAGCCAGCGACAAGCCATATAAGGACTTCAAGGTACAATATGCTGAGCGTCGCAACCTGTTACTGGTTGGAGCCAACGACGGCATGCTGCATGCTTTTGATGCCAACACCGGAAAAGAAATGTGGGCATACATCCCCAGCTTGGCATTCAAAAACCTCCATAAACTGGCCAGTCCAGACTACGAACATCAAAACTTTGTTGACTTAACCCCGGTGGTCAGGGATGTGTTCATCAATGGCAACTGGAAAACTGTTGCCATTGGCGGCCTCAGACTGGGTGGCCAGGGATACTATGCCCTTGATATCACCAACCCCACCGCTCCCCGGGTGTTGTGGGAGTTCACTGAATTCAATGATGGTGACATGGGATACAGCTATTCCGAGCCGTTCATCACTCGACTGAATAATGATAAATGGGTGGCCTTGCTACCCAATGGATACAACAGTGTGGTCAGAGATGGGCGGGCAGGTTCAGGTGACTCTGTGCTGTTTATGGTGGATATGGAAACCGGCGGTGTTTTGAAAAAATTCCGTACTGGAGAAGGCAACTTTGACCGCTCCAATGGCATGGCCGGCGCAGTAGTATCAGACGTACCCTATGACATCACTGGCGATGCAGTGTTCGTGGGAGATTTACGCGGTGATGTATATCGCATTGATCTGACTGATCCAGGCTTTCCTTTTGAAAAAATGATTGACACGGTGAATCCATATGAAACACCCATCACCACACCTTTGCGGTTGACCCAATATCAAAACTTCTCCAACTCACCAACCGACATCATGGTTCATCTGGGTACCGGAAAATTCATAGAAGTTAACGACCGCACCGAACAGCTGGAACAAAAACAGTTTGTTGCCGGCATATTTGATCAGGGTGCCGCTTCATCTACATACCCGATCAGCCTGATGAATGAACGCGTGATAGAACAGGTCATCACCTCTGAAGATAACATCAGAACCCTGACCAACACACCGGTCAGTAAAAGTAACCACCTGGGGTGGCGGGTAGAACTGCCTGGTGATGGGGAGCGGGTGGTGTCTAAAATGGCCACCAGGGCCAGTGCCCACATTCTGGTTTACTCAACCTACTTACCCAGAGCTGGTAGCGGTTGCGCCACCGGTGGTGCCAGTTGGGTCATGGCGGCTGACAACCGAACAGGTGGGCAACCTTATGCCGGTTCGCTGCTCAATGATGGCAATGCAGATGGCGTTTACATTGAAGACCAGGTCTTTGGTATCACGCCAATCGGTTATGCCGGTGGTGGCGGTGAGATTCTGATCATCAGTACCGATGATCCAGGTGGTGACTGTTCAGGTGAAGAAGATTGCTCCAGCATCTCAGTGACCATTCCGGACTTTACATGGCGCAGAAGAAGTTGGAATCGTGTTGAGTACTAATCAAGGTCAAATAAAATGAATAAACACATGAATAACTCTGGCTTTACCCTGATCGAATTATTGGTCGCCATTGGAATAGTGGCTTTACTGGCTGCTTATGCGATCCCTAATTACCGCGACTATGTGATGAAGTCGAAACGCACTGAAGCAATGAACAACTTGTTGCAGGTTTCTCACCTGCAGGAACGTTATTATGCGAACAAAAATCGTTATGCCACCGCAGATGAGTTACAGCTGGATGAAATATTTCCCACGCCTGATGATACCAATGAACGGGCATACAGCATATCCATGGAGTCAACCAACACCTCTTACACTGTGCAGGCAAAACCCCACGGAACACAAACCAAGGACACCGACTGTCCGCTTTTTTCACTTGATTCAATGGGTAAAAGAAAACCAGACAATGATTGTTGGGACTGAGTCCTGACCAAACCAAACAGACGCCGTTAATCGATTGGACAATTAATCATTCATCCAAACACAATTAATTGAGGCATTTAGCCATCGATCCAATCGGTTAACTGGTGTCTTTTAACGGTGTCTTTGATGGTGGAATCAATCATCCCGGCATCCTGCAGTTGAACCAGCAGGGGTCTGGCCTCATCCGGTTTACTGTTTTCCAGCAAAGCAACCACCAGGGTGTGCAGGTAATACTTGTTGTTGGGTTCCTGCTCATGAATTGGTCTTATCAACTGTTCTGCCCGGAAAAACAATTCATTCGCCTGTTCAATTTGCCCAAGCTCGAGGTGTAATCCACCCACCAACAAATAATCGATCGCCAGGTCATTGGCTGCAGAAAAATTATGGGGGTCGTTGTTCAGGTTAGTGGCTGACATGTTCATTGAACGGGTCAACAACTCCAGCGCTTGTACAGGTTGATTGAGTTGTTGGTAGATTTCGCCTGCGGTACTGTATGAATATGCCTGTTCTCTGCTGTATTCCTGGTTGAAAGGGGCCTTCAATTGAAGCTCTTCTCCCAGTTCAATGGCCTGCTTAATCACTTGTTCAGCGGCTTTCAACTGTTCATCTTCCAGGTAAAAGAACGCCAGTTGATTAAATAAAATCCGCAGGTTGTTTTGTTTTTTCAAATCAGTGCGGTCCTGATCGATGCTTTGTTTGGCCAATGCACTGGCCAGTTCAAGATCGGAGATACCGGTTTGCAACACCCCATAATCCATTTCATACCAGGATCTGGCTTGCAATGAGTGTGAATAACGGTATTGCCAGTCAGCCTGTTCGAGACCTTCAGCCAATTGTTTCCGGCTGATGCCAATCGCATCATCAATGTGTTTCCGGGCTGCATCGGCATTCCCATATTCCATCATCAGGTAGCCATACTCCAGGTGGGCTTCCCACAGGTAACGCTGATCTGCGGCCGGGTCAATCTGCAGCAATTCACCGGCCGCTCTGATGGCCCGGTCAAGCACCGTTTGGGTTTCCTCTTGTTGTCCGGCTGCCGCCAAAACCTGACTGTGCTGAACCCCCAATTGGCTGGCAAGCTGCCAATACTGATGACGGACTGATTGATCATCAGCAATCAGTTGCAGGCGCTCGGCAGCCTGCTGATACATGTGTTGAGCCCGTTCGGATTTGTCCAGCTGATCATATACCCTGCCCGCATTGATGTAGGCTTTCACCGATTGAATGATGCCCTGGGCATCAAGGGCCTGTATGTCCTGAGAAGACAGGTGTGACACACTCTTGTCAGCCACTGCCTGCAACACATCAATCCGCCCGATGCGAGCCAGATTATCAAACAGGTCATCAAGCATGAAATTCATCAACTCGTCGGTGGCATTTTTTTCTGCCACGGTCAGCTGTTGTAGTTCGCTGATATCACGCGTGTACTTGATGGTGAAACCCAAACCAAACAGCACAGAAAAAGCCACCAGCAAAGCCGCCAAACGATGTCTTTTAATGGCTTTCCATAACACGAAAAACACCCGGCTTTGATCGGTGCTCAAGGGCAACCCGCGCAACCAGTGGTGCAAATCATTGCGTACTGCCTCCGCCTGGTCATAGCGTTGTTGAGGGTCAGCAGCCGTCATGTTTTTAACGACCTGAATCAGGTCACGGGGCACAGTGGACTGTCTCAATTGACCAAGCAGTTGACCACGGCCCGAAGGATTTTCCAACTGTTGGCCGAGCAACAATTGACCCAGCATAATACCCAGTGAGTAAAGATCAGCCCGCTGATCCAGCACACCACCAGCCAGTTGCTCCGGTGCACTGTAGCCCTGGGTGCCAAAACTCAAACCCGACCGGACAGCACGTTGTTCTCTGGCGATACCAAAGTCAATCAGTACCGGGTAAGGCACCTGGTTGTGCACATTAATCAGCACATTTCCTGGCTTGATGTCTTTATGAAGCACGCCGCGCTGATGAATGAACTGCAGAACATCACACAGGTTGATGAACAAATCCACCACATCCCGGTGACTCAACTGATGCTGTTTGACGTACTGATCAATGTGCAAGCCTTCAATGTAATCAAGCACCAGCCAGGGCTGCCCACTGGCAGTGATGTCACCGTCCAGAATTGACACCACACCCGGGTGCTTGAGGTCTGCCAACAATTGCATTTCCTGAAGAAACTGCTGTTTAAGTTCGCTGAAATCATACCTGGCAGAAATGAATTTAATGATCACTTTTTGTTGGTAAACGCCATCATCCCGCTGAGCCAAATAGACATCACTCTGGCCACCTGAATCAATTTGTCGGATGATTTTGTATTTGCCCAGATCCTGTTTTGAGATGTCATGTTCTTCAACCAATGCCTGATTCAGCAACTGGCCGAGAGCACCACCTATTCCCTCGTCTGTGAACACGTCTGGTAATCCCCTCGAAGCCAACACCTGTTGTGGTTCAAGCTGATCATTCTGGTCAAATTGCTGATCTAACTGTTGCCACAACTGTTCAAGGTCTTTGCTGTCTTTGTCCCCGCTCATTCCCTGGCTCACTGCATCGCCACAGCCAGCATGGCCCGCGCTTTTTTCCAATTGCGGAACACCGTCCGCTCACTGACATCCATGACTTCAGCAATGTCACTGAATTCCATGTCACCAAAAAATTTAAAGGTAAACACCTGTTCCAATGAGGGGTTAAATGCTTTCAGCCGGGTCAGGGCGTTTTCCAGATCTATCAGGTAATCAGACTCTTTGATCACTTTCTGGCTTAATTCATCTGGCTGGTCAACAAAGGTTAACAGACGGTTTTTCTTGGCTTCATTCAATAAAATATGACGCATAGCCAACGCCGAATAGGCAAAGAAATGATTGCGGTCATTGAAGGTCTTGTTGTTTTGCTGACTTTTCAACCAGGCTTCATTGACCAATGCAGTGGTGTTCAATGAAGAGCCTTTGATTTTGATGCGTTGAATTTTGGCAATTTCCTTGAGTCGCTGATAAACCGCAGCGATGTCCTGTTGTTGTTGATCATTCAATGCAGACTGATCATTGTTCAGTAATTGGGTCAATTGGGCAGAATCCATGATAATCATCTCAACCTGATTACAATCAGGGTAGCAAAGCATACCCTTCATTTCAATCAATATGGATTGGCCGGTATACCTTTTGTGGCCTGGTTCCGTTTATTGTTCCAAATATGTGTCAGTAACTGTTCCGGTCTGTGGTTAATCAGGTATATCTGAACTACACGGGGAGATACCGATGAAAAGCTTATTGATGATGTTTTTACTGTTTACCACGCAACTGGCCATGGGGCTCACTTTTGTGGTCAATGACAACAGCGATGATTTGGGGGACCCGGCACCTGCTGACGGGGTTTGTGAAATGACCCTGGGTTCTGGAAACTGTACCCTCAGGGCAGCCATTGATTCCGCCAATGAAACACCTGGTGGGCCCCATGTGGTGGAAGTGCCCTATGTGCCAGGACAAAGTTACCCGGTTTGGGATGCCAATGGCATTGATGCCTATGTTGAAATGACCATCCGCGGCACCGGCTCAGCCAAAGCGGTGGTAGAAAGTGGCCTGTTTGCCGATGGTGGTATGATTAGAATCGGTGAATCTTTGACGGTAGAAAACCTGGAATTCAGACCCAACACCACATCAGGCAATTATACTTCTGCACTGTATGTAAACAGTCCTAATCAGGTAACGATCAAAGACGTCTTGATCAAACCCGGCCCGGATGGCAACAACATCGGCATGTATGTATTCGGAGGCGTGGTGACATGTAACCGCTGTGAAATCAAAGACGGTCAATCACTCGGGATCCGGATCGCCAACAACGGTCAACTTAACTTATTGAATTCCCGGATCAGTAACAACAACAACCCCTCATCAAACCAGGGCGGTGCTGTGTTTTTGGACTCTGGTGATTTACTGATCAGAGATTCATTGATAGACAACAACACCGCAACGGGATTTGCCCCGGCTTTTGGCCAGGGCGGCGCGGTTTATACCAGTGAAAATACTTTTCTGCACATCGTTAATTCAACCTTGTCCGGCAATAAAGCCTTTAACGATGGTGGCGGCATTTTTGCCCAAAGTGCAGTGCGTTTGGAAAATGCCACCATCACCGCCAACACCGCAGATTTCAATGATGACGGGGTAGGACAAGGTGGTGGTTTATACATCAACGACCTGACCGTAGTGACTGCTAAAAACAGCATCATTCATGGTAACTACCTGCCTTGTCCTGCCGGAGTGCCGTTGTGCTTTCCTGCTGGACGGAACTGTGATGACACCCAAAGTGGCACCATAGGCATTGAATCCCTGGGTTGGGTGATGGTTGGTGATGATGGCAATTGTCCCTTAACCAACCTGACCGGCGAAGCCAATTACACCAGTTCCGTTTTACCTCAGCTGGGTCCTTTAACCTTATTGGGTGGACTGCATCCGGTTCACCCCATCAACGATGTTGGCGCCGAAGCCGACGGTGGCGACCCGAATGGCTGTACCTTTCAGCTGGACACTGGATCTGCACTTGTTGACTTCCCTTTACTGACTGATCAGCGCGGCATGCAACGACCGCTGGAAAGTGATCCTGATTTTAACCTCAACACCTGCGATATCGGGGCATACGAGGCCTCATGTTTTGGAGATGACCCTGATGGAGATTATGTGGGCTCATCATGTGACGTTTGCCCGCTCGACTTTGATCCTCTGCAGGAAGACAGCAACGCTGATGGGATTGGTGATGCCTGCAGTGGTGATTTGATCTTTTATTCAGGGTTTAACTGATGGGCAGTGAAGACTGACAGCCGGGCCATTTTAAAATGAAATTATCTGATGGGCTGTGTACAATGTTGGCATGTCCAGGCACACCGCACACATTGACCCTCAGTTACTGGCTGACAGCCATCCATTGTTCATTCATGGGTCATGCCACATCCGTTTGCACCGAAATGCCAGTCTGCCCTGGGTCATCCTGATTCCGCAAACCAATCACATTGAATTCTGTGACCTGGATGAGCAGCAACAACTGGAAATCACCCGGCTCAGTCGCGTCATAGGGGGATTCTTTAAAACTGAATGTGGTGCAGAGAAAATCAATTTTGCCGCCATTGGCAACGTGGTTCAACAGTTGCACATCCATGTCATCGGCAGGAATCAACAAGATCCTCTTTGGCCTGACGTGGTTTGGGGTCATGTGCTGCCTGATGAAGCCTGGACAGATGGTCAACTGAAGCGGATGAAACAGCGGTTAATCGCCTTGCTCGCAGAGGAATCAAGCACATGATACTGCTGGCCACCATCATCAACATCATTACCGTATCCATGGCGGTGGCCATCCACTATGAGTTTTTGTTTTTTCTGTCAAAAACCATCCGCAAGTTGCACATCAAACCGAGGCAACGGATCGTGGTTGGAGTATTTGGCGCGCTGGTGGCACACGCCATTGAGGTCTGGCTGTTCGCCATGGCATTTTACCTGAAAAACAAGTCAGGCCTGTTCGGTCAGCTGACTGGCAATTTTGATGGCAGCCTGCTGGATTGTGTGTACTTTTCCTTTACCTCCTTCACCACCCTGGGATTTGGTGACATTGAACCCATCGGCGACATCCGCTTTCTGACCGGCATTGAATCACTCACCGGGCTGGTGCTGATCACCTGGTCGGCGTCATTTCTGTTTTTTGAAATGCAAAAATACTGGGACAGCCGCTGACCGTTGCGGACACCTCACAAGGGCATCCGCAGCCGGTGTGATGTCCTTTCGTTGGATGCTGTCCGGGCTGGATACCACCATGACGACAGCACCTAGGCTTTCCTCAGCTGTTTATCAGGCCGTGCCATCTTTCACCCACCCTCAACAACAAAACGCATGTCTTGATCTTATGGCAGGCAGTCAACTTTGGTCATCCAAAGTTCCTTGGCTGTACCCGGCACATCAAATAAACCGATCACTTGAATTACCAGGGCTCTCATGTCACATGAGTTAAACAGCATGAGCAGTTTTCCACTTACCGATTCGCCAAATCATGGATATGAATAGTGTGGCCAAAAGTGTGTAAACGGTATACGCCACCCACACGCCCAACAATCCCATTTTTAAGTGTGGGCCAACAAACCAGGCAGCTGGAATAAAAATCAACCACTGCAACACAAAAGAAACCAGCAGCACAGCGGTGCCATGACCGATACTGAACAGTGTGATGGAAAAAATATAGACCAAACTCACGACACCATTAGTCATGGCAATCAGCTGCAAAGGTACCACAGCAATCTCCAAAGCCTTGCCAGCGGGCATAAATATGGAAAGTACAGTTTCTGGAAAGATTAACATGGGTAACCCAAACAAAGTGATGGTGAAAATCCCAATGACACCGGTCAACCAACCCCAATGATTGGCCAAATCCACTTCCCCTTTTCCCAATGCGTTTGACACCAGGGTTGAAGATGCCATACCCAATGCCATGGCAAACAACAACATGATGATGGTTATTCTGGTCAGTACCGTGGCTGCTGCCACCTCCTCTGAGCCAATCATGCTGATGATCATGAACAGCACAACGAATCCCGCAGCAAAAAACAACTCCTGAAAAATCGCTGGTATCCCCCTGTTAAACAAGGCTATTAGGAGCTTTTTGCCAGGTAAAATGGTTAAAAACCCCTCAGCTTTCATCATCAAAAATGTCATGATGAAAAACAGTGTTGTGGCAAAGACATAGGCAATGGCCGAAGCGATCCCCGCACCTTCTGTACCCATGGCCGGTGCTCCCCAATGACCAAATATCAACATATAATTCAAAACAGCGTTGACCACATTCATCAGAATTTCGATAACCATAATAACCTTGGCACGTGACATACCCGCCCAAAAACCAATGAATGCGCGCATGAAGCCAATGGCCAAAGTGGCCAATATCAATGCCCGCAGGTAAGCACTGCCTTCAGCCACAACCACTGGATCAGATGAAACGAAGGCAAAATAAGCCGGTGTAAAATAGTGACATATAATGGACAGTGGTATGCCAATGATCAGGGCAATCAACAACCCGCCATTCAGCGGCAGACATTTGGGCTGTGAATTTCCCTCTCCCATCCAACGAGCCACGATCCCCTGAACCGCAGGAGTGACTCCTGCCACCAGAGACAACATCATGGCATGGGTGAAGCCCGCGATGCCAAGGGCAGCCAAGGCATCGTTGCCAAGTTTGCCGACCATGAATAAATCAACAAAAACCATTAAATAACCCGAAGCCAGGCCAATGGCGATGGGCACGGCGAGTTTCAGAACAGATCCGATCTTGTTTTTTGTTGTCATATCAGTTTTCAGCAAATTCAGTCAGTCATTGGTTATTTAATTGGTTTACTTGGGAAACAGCGATGAAAAACACATCGACACCAGGCTGTCGATGGGCTTAAACCCAGCTGATTTATTTGTCAATGTGATAGAGTTTTTTCGCTATCTCTTTGACATTTTCTCTTTCCATCATTGAAAAATGATCGCCAACAACCGGGTGTATACTCACCGGTTTCTCAACCAATTCATTCCAGCCATAATCTTCACCAATGTCGAGGTTTGCATTCACAGCGGTGAATAAGTGCAAATCTGTTTTTTTCAGTTTAGATGCGGGGTGGTAGGTATGGTAACTGTCTTGATTGACCCGATAAATATTGAACAAAATTTCAAATTGACCTTTGTCCATTTCAAGGTTGTGGGTTTTCATCTGCTCCAATATGGTTTTCACCTGATCGGACCAATCAATTGTTGCCAATTGCCGGGGGTCCAGCGCCAAACCCACATCAAACAGATCAGCAACCACTGAACACAACTCACAAAGCAATTCTGTGTCGTTGGACTTGGGGTTTTGTTGAATAACCTGCGGGGCAAACGAATCGATCAAAACCAATGATGACACCTTTTTACCTTGCCGGGTTAAAATGCGCGCCATTTCAAAGGCCACCACACCTCCAAAAGAGTGACCAATCAACCTGAAATCACCTGTTTTTTGCACACTCAATACTTTTTCAACATTCAATGCTGCAATCGCTTCGATGCTCTCAAGGATGGGTTCTTTACCATCCAAGCCAACTGTTTGTAGCCCATAGAAAGGTTGATCAACCCCCAAAGCACTGCTTAAGGGCTGTAATGACAATATGCTGCCACCAATTCCCGGCACCCCAAAAATCGGGGTTTTGGTACCTTTTTCTTGCAATGGCACCAACACATCGAAGGTGAAATCAATTTTGTTACCGATCATTTGAGATAGCTGAGCAATGTTGGATGCTTTGAATAAGATTGACAGCGGGAATGAAAAACTGAATTCATGATTGATCTTCGACATCAGATTCACTGCCAACAGTGAGTTTCCACCGAGTTCAAAAAAATTATCGTGGACACCAATGACATCATTTTTAAACCCCAGCACTTCAGACCAGATATCAACCAAAGCAGCCTCAGTGTCATTGCGCGGAGCCACATAACCTGCCTCAGCAGTCAATGTCACGTC
>NZ_MVBD01000008.1 GCF_002000055.1 Marinicella sediminis
ATCATGAAAATCACCGGCCAGGGTTTCGTTGTTGAAGCCGTTTTCATGGTAAATGTCCAGATGACCATCATTGTTAAAATCAGCCAGGCAGGCACCCCAGCCCCAGTAGCCCTGACGGATGCCAGCGGCATCAGTGACATCGATGAAGTTGCCACTACCGGCACATGAAATAGGACATGCATTTGGAATGGATCATGATATTGGGTGTTTGGGTTATATTATGGATGATGGACAGTGTGCTGGGCCAAATTATGATGCATTCCTAGCTCGAGAGGAACTCTCTTTTTCACCAGAAAGTCATATATATTTATCAAATAAAAGATAGGTGTCTTAAATGAAAATATTAACGCTTGTAGCAATAATATTAAGTTACACAGTTGAGAAGTCTTGGAAAATTAAACTTTATTTACCTATGGAAAAAGTTATTTATTCAGCTGAGCTTTATTATGAGGATTGTGAAAAATATCCACTTAAAATAACCGAGTTAATTCATTCAATAGAGTCATGCTGGAATGGACCATATTCTTCAAATACAGAAATATTTGATTTAGTAAGCCAAAAAAACTTCCAACTAAAATTATTAGGGGGGGAGTTAGTGGTTATTTCAGCGGGAGCTGACGGAAAATTTGGTACTAAGGACGACTTTTCAAGTTCAGACACAGCGCTAGAAAAAAAGAAAGCAATTGAATATTATGAAAAGGCTTCTGATACAAAAAGGTTAACTAATTATTTTGTGATATTAATTATATTTATCAAAATACATGGACAGGCAATAGTTAGAGAAGCCAGTTGGAGAAATTGTTCTGGTTTTTTATGCAAAACAATGAGTTTGATAGGTTAAAAAGGCGAATGTGAGGCCAGAATGCTCGGTTTCGATGAATTTGCTTGAGATTGCCTGATTTCAGATGAGTTGGACGGTGGCAGACAGAATCTGCAGGTTTTTTATGGATGTTAGGCTATTCCAGAGCAGGTTTTAGTCGGTGGCCCACAGCGAATTTTTTGCCGACCTTCTGGCAGAATTTTTTGAGCTGATCCACTGTGCCGACAGCTGAAAATCCGACTGACTTAAAGCCTTTGAGTTCTTCAAGCCAGGTATCTGGATCAAGGCCCAGCCGGTCGAGTATTGGAGGCCGGTTTTCTGAAATGTATCCGCGTTTGGTTTCCAGTATTGCGCGACCGGAATAATCCACCAGATCCAGGTAACCAGACAGTGAAAATGGCAGGTCATTTTCGTCATATCCAAAGCCGATAAGCCTGGTGTTTTTATCTTTGATTCTTTCCTGGATTGATGTGTAGTCAGATTGCTCAGGAGTCTTTGCCATGGCTGCTCTGATAGGGTTAAGGTCAACGTAAGCCATGCATGTCAATAAAGCGCGCTCATCCAGCAATGCCTGGCTTTTGAAGCGGGACTCCCAGAAGTGACCGGTACAGCCATCTTCGATGTTTGCCCGCCTGGCAATGTATTCATTCAAGCACTTCATGAACCAACTGATGGATTTTAATCGCTGACGGTAGACATCCGCTTTTTGAAACACGAAATCCAGTTGTGGTTTGCTCAAGGGTTCACCTCTCAAAAAGGGTTCGCAGGGTCCTGGTAAATCAAACAACCCAGCCCAGGTCATCAACACCCTTTTGTCTGACCAATCAGCATTGTTGTTAACCTTGAGGACGATGTGAAAATGGTTCGACATCACCGCATAGGCACAGATGTCGATGCTGAATAATCTCGCCAGGTATTTCATGCGTTCAACGACCCACTTTCTTCGGTGCTCGAACGACCTCCCAGAAGCATGATCATCACCACACAAAAAAGCCCTGCGGACGCATCGACTTACCACATGGTAGTAGGGTGTTTCCTCAACATAAATCTGGTATTTCCTTGCCAATCCCATGGTTTTCTCCGATTAAAACCATGATTTTCAGAAATTCAGCTGGAAATAGCTGTGGCAAATGTATGAAGTGTACGTATGATATTTCTGAGGAAGTGCCTGTCCACGCTTTTTTTCTTTTTCAAATATTTACCCAGATCAAGAGGAGTTGCATTATGAGGGGTTGCATGAAATTTTTGATGCCGACTCAAACTTTGAATACTCAAGTTTCAGGCCTGAAAGTCATTCGGCTAGTGATGATTGGAGTGAGTACTTGAGTACTTTATCAGAAAAGCAACTGAGGAATTTGTTAGAGTTGCCAAATCCTGCAAGTAACAGAAATAGATTTTCTAGAGAGTTATTAGTTTATTTCATCGAGCGTAGAGCTTTAAATTCATCAAGGAATGCAAGAAACTTTAATATGCAAAGAATTGAAGATGAAAGGCAATCAATGAGAGAACAAAGAAGAGCTTTAATTGAGGAAAATAAACATATAATTGGCATCGGTATAAAACCAAAGTTATGAATAAAAAACTATGAATTTAAAGAATATTAAAAATGGAACATATTTAATTAACCTTATCTTGTTAATAGTTTCTGGTTATGTTTATGCTAAAGGAAGTCATTTTGGAATAGGATTTTTGATATTACTGTATATTTATTTTCCAACAATTGTTTTAACTCTCATATTTTTATTATTGGACTTTTATATAATTGGTTTTAATAAAAAATCTAAATCACGAAGTAATTACTTCTTTGTAGTTATTGGTGTAATAGGTTTCATTGGTCAAATTGTAGTCAATCAAATTATCCAAAGTTGAATAAGTTAACCTTGAGTTAAACATTCTGACCTTTCCACGAAATTGATACCACAGCTTGGATGAGATAATTTCATTTTATGCTGTTTGATCTTCAAAAGACACTGGCGTGATATACCCCAGTGCACTGTCCGGTCTGACAGTGTTGTAATGGTGTAGTGGTACAGTGAAATTGGTCACCGACTTAGAGGTGATATATGATATGACTTCGGGACAGAAGGTGAACAATGAACAAGCCAACCAGGCGCACATTCAGTGCAGAACTTAAATTAGAAGCGGCCAGTTTGATCACTGAACAAAGATATTCAGTCAGGGAGGCCAGCCAGGCCATGAATGTGGGGCGTTCAACCCTGGCTAGATGGCTCCAACAGCTAAGAAGTGAGCAGCAAAGACTCACCCCTAAAGCCAAGCCCATCACTTCTGAACAACAAAAGATCCGTGAACTTGAGAAGAAAATCGAGCGGATACAGTTGAGGAAAATAAAAACAAACCTGGTGCAGAAGAGGTTTCAAAATGAAGACTGAATATAAATATGGTTTTGTCATATTAATCCTTGTTTCAATAGCAATTATTTATATAGAGCTGGTTAAGTCAAAAAATAATTTAGTTACTCCCAAATTATCTGACAGGACTAAGATAATTAATACCGGTTATCCAGATGATATCAGGGAGTATCTTCGACGACCTGGAGCGTTTGTAACAATAGACAATTACTATTCAATAATAGATAGTAACAGACCTGATATTATGGAGATATTGTTAGGTGAGTTTAATTTAGATCCAGATTTAAGTTTTAAATACGAGCTCTCGACACCTTTATTACACGCAGCAAGAACATTACGACCTGAAATTGTATCAATATTAATTAAGTACGGTGCCTCAGTAAACTATCAAGATCCTTATGGAGTAACGCCATTAATTGCAGCTTCATACACCGTTCATAAATTTAAAAAAAGATTAAGTTTAAAGGTGACTCAATTGTTGGTTGAAGCTGGGGCTGATATCAGTATAGTTTCGAAATATGGAAAAACAGCAATTGAGGGAGCCTTGTTCAGCGATGATTTGGTGAGAGTAAAATATTTGGTGGAAAATGGGGGTGATATCCACCATTTGAATCCATCAGGTGCAAATTATATGTTCTATTGCGATGAGCTTGAATGTTTTGAATTCTTTCTGAGTCAGGGCTTTGACATCAATTCAACAGACAGTGATGGGAGAAGCATTTTTCAGGCAGTGCATTATCTAGGCACCCCTCTGAATACGACGAAACAATTATTGGACTGGGGTGCTGATATATGTCATTTGGACGATTCTGGTGATTCTGTATTAATTTATGTGGAGCGTCAAAGAGCTGGAGTACATGATCAAACTGAACGACCTGAATATTATAAAAGGCTAGTTGATCAAAATCGAAAATCAGAAACCTACCAATACCTAGCTGAAGCCTATCATTCGAAATGTACCGAATAAGCTACACCAAATCAGAGATCAAAATATTCACACATTATCAATACAATTAAAGTTTACTGGAGTGGTTGCTAACAAGGAAAATTATTCGTACTTTTGGGTAAGGACAAATGAAAGTAAGTAGCTATCAAAAAACGAGAAATGCATTATTGGGAATATCAATCATTGTATTTTTGATGGTGCCTATTTTCTTAAAAAATTCTGCACATTTTGATTATGGTTTTGGAATATTAATGATTGTGGTTTTTCCATTATATTTTATATTTCCGATTATTTTGATTTGTGAATTGGCTTGTCAATTGTTTACGAGCTACCTGCCAAAATTTAATTTATATTTAATTTTTGCATACTCAGTATCTTGGATTTGGGTTTTTAAAACGATGAGGGAGTACCTGGCAGGTTAATTCATGCGTTGATTACTTTATGGACCTTTATGAAGTAATTCGAGTTAATTCAAACAAACATTGGTCCAAACCAAAATAAGGGAGAAAAAATGGAATCAATACATTTCAAATGGACACTGTTTTTAATTACAGCTCTTCTGTCCTCTACAGCACAAGCCTTTGACATTCTTGAATACTTTCCGGATTTTCATGAAAAAGCGGCGGTTTATCAATCGATTTCTGCCAAAGGTATGGAAGAACTATGGGGATACTGGGCGAATTGATGAATTGAATGAGCTACTGAAAAATGCAGTGGATGAACAGGACAAGACCGCTACGGACTACTTTGTGCTGGGCAATATGTTTTTCGGTGGGTATCCAGAGCTGTCCGTACATTTCATGAAAAAAGCTGAGCAGTTGTTGCCAGACAATCCTGCGATTCACTTTGAAAGAGCCATTCAAGAACACGCCAGAGACAATTGTGTTGATGCGGTTAAATACTATGATCGCTTTTTTGAGTCTGATTTTGGTGCCACCCATGCCACGGCCAGAGCCAGGGGCGCTGAGTGTTATCTGAAAACCGGCAGATACAGCGATGCGATTGATTCCTGGATTGCTGCAGATCATGGTGATAATCATATCTCGATAGAGAAAGCCATTTTTTCAATGTATGAAGGCGAGCCTTATTTTTCCCTTCGGTTAAAGCTGCTGAATAAAATCATCAAAGGCAATGAAACTGACTTGTTTCCTGAACTGATCAGCATGGATTTAAATTGGCGGCGTGATTGGTGGAACATCGATGTCAATGAAAAACACCTGGTCTCTGACATGACCTTGGCCAGCAAGATGCTGAGTGATGATGAATATCAAAAGCTGGTTGTGATGACCCATCTGGAAAAGTTAGATAAGTCCAAAGAAGACATGTTGCAGCTCTTGGATGAGAGCAATCTTTGGAACGAATCATCTTCACTGCCAAAATCTGATGTATTGATGTATCACTTGATTTTTTACCTCTCAAAACAAGGGATCGTTAAGACAGATGAATTATTGAGCCGGTTTGAAAGTGAACTGCGAGAGCGGGTGTTCAATGAGAACGAACACAGCAAGAACCTCGACATCCTGGCATTTATCTACTCTGAAACTGATGAAGACAAACTCAGGGAAATTGACCGGCTCGGCTGGAAAAAATACCATCTACCCAACTATGCACTCAGCTTGTTATTGGCAGAAAAAGACGAAGCAAAGTTTGAAGCCTTGCTGAATGAAATGGCTCAGGACTTTCCATATGAACCGCAAATAGCCTTACTCAGGCTGTCACGAAACAAAGACAAAAACAAAGAAACCGAGTTAATGGCCAATATGGTTATTGGTGAATACAAGAATGTTCAAAATCGGTTCAATTCATACCAACTGAAAGACTACATGTACAGTTTGGCCAAGCAAATTAAGCATCGGGTTTATACGGATAATTTAAATCGCGATTAATGTACTGGTATTACAAAGTGGTTTTGATTGAAACAGACAAAGTCCTTAAGAGAGGACCCTTTATAAGGTTAATTGTTGTCATCTTACTAACCCGCTTCTCCGGCTTATCATTTGCATCAGGTGGGGGAAATGGTTATCTGCAATTAGGATTTCTTTTTTTTCTTACTGTACTGATAGGTTTGCTTGTCGTTGCCTTGTTAATCGCGACAATTTGGGAAAGGGCCAAAAACAAAAAGTTGCATAAGCCTAATGGAAAGTGAGTAAATGGTTTCTTGCTGTGGGAATGGGTGATGTTAATGTCATTTACTAGCTGCCTCTGTGCATAGAACAAGACTGGGCAGTATACAAATACAGCACCAAAGACGAATGATGTGATCAGTGCGTTGCCCAACCGTTGTTTTGCGTTTGGCTTGGGTTAGAATGGATTCACGGAGGGATGTTATGGATTTTGAAAAAAGTTTACCTGTCAGTTATTTATTGTTCACCCGCAAGGGGCGGATTGATCGGCTGACCTTCTGGAACCTGCAGCTTTTTATCTGGCTGTCTTTTTATGTCTTGTTCAATGCCTTTGATGCCTGGTTTGGTTTTGCCTTTACCTGGACTTTGTACCCGTTGTTGTTCTGGGCTTTGTTCTGTAGCGGGGCCAAGCGATTTCATGACCTGAATGTATCCGGCCGCTGGTTGTTGTTGGTGGTGATCCCTGTGTTGGGGCCATTGTTGTTGTTGCTGGTGTTGGGGTTGAAAAAAGGCCGGGCGGTACGTAATCGTTATGGCTTGCAGCCGGGCACGGTGGATGAATACCTGACGGTGGATGCGGTCAGTGAGATCGAACACCTGAAATCAGGAGAGCGCATAGTCAATGATGTCACAGGCCTGAATCCTGTCCTGGTCTCACAGGTGGTGGTACCAAATTCTGTGGCACAAATCCGCGGGCTGTTAACCTCGACTGAACAGCCTATATCTGTGGGAGGCGGGCATTTCAGCATGGGTGGTCAGACCGCCAGTGCCGGGACCATTCACTTGGACATGCGGGCGATGAACCGGATTCTGGATTTTTCAGCGGATGACAAAACCATTCGCGTCGAACCCGGTGTGCGCTGGTGTGACATTCAACGACATGTGGATGCCTATGATCTGAGTGTGATGATCATGCAGACCTATGCCAATTTCACCGTTGGTGGATCACTGAGTGTCAATGTGCATGGCCGTTATGTGGGTCTGGGGCCTTTGATTTTGTCGGTCAAATCGGTGGATGTGATGCTGGCCGATGGTTCGGTGGTGCACGCTTCACCGGATGAAAACAGTGAGGTGTTTTTCGGAGTCATTGGTGGTTACAATGCACTCGGGATCATCATCGGGGCTGAGTTAAAGCTGGCCGACAATGTGCGTGTGGAACGCACTTCAAAACGATTGGCGACCGATGATTATCATGCCATGTTTAAGTCCGAAGTCAGGCATGATCAAACTGCGGTGTTTCACAATGGCGACATGTATCCACCTGAATTTAAACAGATCAATGCGGTGACATGGTCTGAGACGCGGCGAAAACCCACTGTGAGTTCCCGGTTGATGCCGCTGCAGGGGGCGTATCCTTTGGAGCGGTCTTTCTTCTGGCTGTTCACCGAAACCTACAGCGGTCATCGTGTCCGACGGTACCTGCTCGATCCTTTGCTGTATGCACGCAAAAAGGTGCACTGGCGCAATTACGAGGCCGGCTATGATGTGTTTGAGCTGGAGCCTGAAAGCCGCAGGCACCGCACGTATGTGTTGCAGGAGTACTTTGTGCCGGTGGACAGGTTTGATGAATTCAACCCATTAATGAGCGAGGTTTTTCATCGACACCGGGTCAATGTGGTGAACATTTCAATCCGTCATGCCCTGCCTGATTCTGGCAGTCTGTTGGCCTGGGCACCTGGAGAGGTGTATGCTTTTGTGGTGTATTACAAACAGCGCACCCGTGAGAATGCCAAGGCCCGGGTGGCGGTGTGGACCCGTGAGCTGATCGATGCGGCGATTGCATGTGGAGGCAGTTACTATTTGCCCTACCAGCCACATGCCACTGATGAGCAGTTTCATCGGGCTTATCCCCGCGCTCAGGAGTTATTCCACCTGAAAGACAGGCTGGATCCTGATTACCGCTTCCGAAATGTGTTGTGGGATCAATATTATCAACCCAATAACCAACCAACAGGTGAAGCCATGGGACCATCTGAATTCAGGGCGGTGTTCAATGACACAGAACAAAAGGATGCTTTTTATCGATTCCTGCAGGTGGTGTTCCGGCTTTATCCGGAAGACCGTTTTCACCACCTGATCGACCAACACGTCAATCAGCATGAGACCGATGAAGACATCTATAACGCACTTCGCCAGCAACTGCCATCGATCAAGCCATTTCTGGCTGATCTGACTTATGGTTTACCGGCGCTGAAAAAACAAAAGCAAGTCATGGCAGACCAAACCCTGCATCTGCTGGATAAGCGCACCGCCATTAATGGTTATCTGGAGATCGGCTCCACCGGTCGATATGTCAGTGCCTTGAGGAAATCAGTGACGGTTCATGAGCCGATTTATCTGATGAGCGATCAGGTGCCGGACCATTCCCCAGGTGAGGTTTTTGAGCGTGGTGGCATCAGGAAGTTTGGAACACATATACCGCTGGATTATCAGCCAATTGATCCTGCGGTGATTCAACCTCAGTCATTGGATGTGATCAGTTGTTACATTGGCTTGCATCATTGTCCGCTTGAGCAGCTTGATGAGTTTGTCCAATCGATTCATCGTTCGCTCAGGCCTGGTGGGCTGTTCATCCTTAGAGACCACGATGCTGGTAGTGAACAGATGAAGACTTTTGTCTCCCTGGTACACACCGTGTTTAATCTTGGGACTGGTGAGGACTGGGCGTTCAATGCCGCAGAATACCGGAATTTTCAAGGTGTGGATTATTGGGTGAGGCTGCTTGAGGCGCATGGTTTCAGGGACCACAAGCATCGATTTTTACAGCACAAAGACCCTTCTGACAATGTGTTGATGGCTTTTATCAGGGAGTGAATGATGAACCGATTGAGATTGTTGACTGTAGTGGCTTTGATTCTGGCAGTTGTGACTTACCAGTTAAAAAAAGATGAGTCTCTGACCGTGGCCAATGGTGCCGGATTGGTGATCAACCCGGACTGGCTTCAGAATCTGGAGCAGCCGTTGACACCTGAGGAGGATCGCCGTCCGCCTGATCAGACGTTTCTGACCTTTCCTGAATGGTTTCTGGTCCACAGCCCGGCCGAACAGGCTGAAGACTTCAAGAGACGCACCGCAACCCAATTTCCGTTTACTGACCACGTCAGTCAAATCTGGGGCAGTTACGCGGTGATCAATGAGCAGATCAAAGAGTATTTTCCCCACAATGCCGAATATCACATGATGATCAAAGTCATCGGTGTCAGTTCGACCATTGAGTACTGGCTCAGGCAGGCTTATGAGCTGGTGATCGGTCGCATCACTGATACCGTCAAGCCAGTGACCGCCGAGGACCAGTTCAATCAGCAATACATGCAAGACTATGTGCATTTCATTCATGAATCACCTTGGTACTTGTTCGACTTCACAGCTCAACTGGGTAAGTTGTGGTCAGACACTCCGTGGTGGGGTGGTCATATGTTCAGAAAACTGGAGCGGCGTTATGTGCTGACTTCTGAGCTGATGGTCAAAGCGGCTTATGGCTATCTGATTGGACTGGGTACCCGGGAGTTATACGGTGTGGCAGCCCCAACCACCGCAGTGGTGGTGACGGGTCTGAGCCTGGATCAATTGTCTGCATTCCAGGTCAACGCGAGTTTTTCAACAGATAAACACCTGGTATACCTGCCACGGTACCGCCCATTTCGACAGGCGGCAATGTCGCTGGCCAAGCAGGGTGGGGTGTTTGCTGAAATAGCTGGAAATGATTCAGCAATCCTGCTCAGTGTGCTGACCGACCGCGGTTGGCAGATGCAGGATCCACTGGTACAACGGGTGTTCACCCAGCCCATCCCCGCCGATGATCAACGACAACGGGTGGCCCTGGTGACACCGGTGCCACATTTGCATCAGCTTTTACTGGCATTAAATGAGCAGGACATTGTGCTGGAGCATGTGTATGATTTTTAGTTATTCACGAACCGAATAAGAAATCATTAATAACCTTATCAGTAATTTTAGGAGTTGGAAAAGCTACACTTATGGCATAATCAGATTCTCAGGATTCAAGTAACAGGGAGTCGATATGTTTCGTTCATTTATCAAGCTGATTTTATTCAGTACAGTCTTTTATTTCCCGCCGGTCTTAGCCCGGTCCATTCATAAATGTGTTCAGCCTGGTGGGGCGATCAGTTACCAGGAGTCGCCTTGTGTGGAAGCGGGTGATTCAATGCTTGAACAAAAAGGTGTGGAGGATCAGGCGAGTTTTCAGGATTCGCTTAAGGTGCTGGAAGCGCGGATGGGGGATGTTCTGGTCAGCATTCCTGCATTTGAATGGTGGCGCGTGTTTCGCAAGGAACACAGTGACGATTTTTTGCACATCAAGCTACGGGATGACGAAGGAGATACCCCCATTTCGCTGCTGATTGATGTGATGCGGCCTCAATCACCCGATGCATTGAATGAAGCCATGATCCGGGATCTGGTCAAAGAGCGGCACAGTTATTATGGACCCACTTCAGCCGAACAACATTTCAATCCACAAAAGATTAAGCTGGATGATGGTTTCGGGATGTACCAACGTTATACCGATAAGAATTTACTGGGCGTGAAAAACTATCCTCCGGGTGAGTACTTATACACCACTGCCGGATTTTTGGTGCGTGATGGTCTGTTGATCAAATTTACTTTACTGAGTAATAACTACATGGCACAGAACCATGGTTATGCATTTGTGTTTCTGACCCGGGGCATGACCATAGAGCGGGGTGTTCCCGCAGAGGACACACAGGATCTGACAGCTTACGAATCAGGATTGGCTGCGTTTGTAGAGGGTAAATTACTGGACTCGGTGATGCTCTTTGAGCAGGCCACCACTGAGCAACCCGAAGATTCCGATGTTTGGATGGCTTACTGTCTGGCGTTGGGTGAGGTTAAAAGACTACAATCGGCCATGATTGCCTGTGACCGGGCCTATGCACTTAACCCCAAAGAGCCAGCTTATGAAAAACATAACCTGAGCTTAATGATCAGTGCCAGGTTGTTTGATCAGGCCATTGCACAAGCTGAAAAGCTGATGCGTATACAGCCGGAAGAAGACATCTCAGAGTTGTTGATGGAACTGACTCAAAGGGCCTCTTTGTCGGGACAGCTGTCTGTATCAGGTAAGGCCTTGGCGCTGTGGGCTAAAACCGGGCAGAAGTCCACAGCTTATTATCTGGAATTGGCTCACTATTTATACCTGTCTGGTAAGCAGGAACAGGCGTTGGAAGTGCTCAGTGAGATCAGTGAACCGGACCCTGAATTGAATGAAGTGGTGAAAAATTTCACTTATCAAATCAGTGAAGATCAATCGGTTTATCCCAGCCATGCAGCAGAATACAGCTACATTGAATTACCGAAGCGGTTTCAGCAGTTCGGCCAGGGTATATTGAAAGATGCCAGTTCTGATCAGTGGGTGACCCACCGGATTCCATTGATGGGTGTGGGTGAGCTGGTGGTGGAGTTGCCTGAGCAATGGGTGGCTTCGGTGCAGCGCCAGCGACAGGGAGAACAATCCAATCAGATGACAGTCGTGGTGCGTGGCCTGGAAGACATCACTGAACTCTTGACCATCGATGTGGGTAAAGTGGATCAGGACTGGAGTGACGGACAATTGCAACAAAGACTGATACA
Organism: Marinicella sediminis; assembly: GCF_002000055.1. Lineage (GTDB taxonomy): Bacteria > Pseudomonadota > Gammaproteobacteria > Xanthomonadales > Marinicellaceae > Marinicella > Marinicella sediminis. The sequence goes on from NZ_MVBD01000008.1 coordinate 11,869, forward strand.
GTTGATCAGGGTTCAGAGTGATGAACCGCGCATTGTCTTACAGCCTTTGGCTGGTAAAGCGCGTGGGTTTACCTATGTGCACCAATACCAGAGAGGTTCAATTCCGGTGAGAAACCGCTACCTCAGTTCAGTGGATGGAGTGATTGCTTTGGACCTGCACAGTATTGATGTCAACGTCGATGCGGAATCCAAAGTTGTGCTGGACCGGATTTTCGACAGTGTCAGCATTGTAGAGAAAGATCAGACACCGCTGAAGCCATTGGCTGAGGTCAGTTCATCTGCTGGCTCAGAAACTCAGGTCACTCAAAGGGTGCCAGCCAATGACATGGATTTACCGGCACCTCATGAGGGTTTCAGCTGGCAGCGCATGCCAGAGATTATGGCTGCGGTGCAAAAACCTGATGGCTGGCATGTGCACAAAGGCGAGACCGATGATGGGGTGACCTATGCCATCTCCAAAGAAAAAGTCAGTGACGGTGGAATATTTGAAACCGGGTTCACTTTAATTGGAATCAGCAATTTATCCAGCAAATCAGGCATCAAACCTTCATTGTTTGTGCAGCGTATGGTGGAGGAATTATCAGCTCACGAACATCATCAGCTCATCCGCAAGACCGCATTGAAACAGGGCTTGTTCAGAGGTGCTTTGATTCGTTATGAAAACAATGAGCCTGGTGAAATACCTATCATTGTTCATCAGGTGTTGGCAGCCAATGACACCACCGGGTCTTTGTATATGGCGATCTTTGAAGCGCCGAAGGCAGAATGGACGGAAGCCTGGAAGCTGGGTGAGGTGATGCTGAAGAAGTATATTCTGGATGATGAGTTTTGAAGTCTGTCAGAGGGCGTTTAAGATGTTAAGAATGATGGAGAGAAATGTCTAAGTTTTTAATTGTGACGGGACTCTGTGTGATTAGCGGATCTGCTTTCGCTGAGTTTTCTCTGAATCCGTTTAAAGGTGGGTTCATCAAAGGGTATACCGAAACCTGTATCAAGGACTCTGAACACAACCTCAATAAAGCCAAGGAATTATGCGGTTGTATGGCGCAAGGTAATTATGATGAGTTTTCCTGGCTTGAATGGATGGCGTTTTATGAGAAGTTAGAACAGGGTGAAGAACCTGATGAATCATTCATGAACAGATTGGAAAAGGTTCGCAAGGCTTGCGAGGATAAATTTCTGCGACCCAATCTAAGTGAAGACTGATGTAACACCACTGTGATCATTGGAGTAAGGCATCGCTCTGAATGAGTTCTGACCGATGCCTTGTAACTTCTGGGGGTTGTTTAGCTGACCAGTACTGATACCGCCAAGGCGTTGTTGATCATATGAAACATGATGGCACCGTATAGGTGTTTTTGGGTTTTGACGAAATAGCCAGTGATCAGTCCGAAGATGAAGTGGTGGATGTAGTTGCTCTCATGAATTGCTGAAAAGGCAGCCGCCTGGAGGATGTTGGCCCAGGCAAAGCTGATGTGTTTGGTGAAGCTGTTGAGCAAAACGCCACGGAACAGGTACTCTTCTATCAACGGGGTGATGAACGCGATTGATAACAGAGTGATCCATACGCCGTATTGTTCAAACAAGTCATGAATGGTCAGTCGCACGATGTCAAATGTGGATGAAACCGTGGACAGTTTGATACCAATCATGAAGGCAGCGAAGATGAATTTGAAGGTGACAAACACGGCCACCGTGATGACCAGTGCTTTGAGGAATCCGGTGAAATTGACTTTGAACAATGAAGCCCCATGTCGGAATATTAGCAGGGACACGAGTATCATAAAGGCCGCATCAATAAAATAAATGGTTGAGTTCAGGCCTGGTTCGCTGGAGAAGGGCACAGATTCATCACCAAAGAATATGCTGTAAAAAGCGTCATGCTGAAACATAATGAACAGCACCGTGCTTCCCAGAAAGAACATGAAGGATAAGTACAGGGCATGTTTTAGGTTCCATCCCGTCAGTGAACCTGTGGGTGGCTGGCCATGGACCCTGCGGTATAAACCCCGGTAGTGCACCGGTCCAATCAGTGCAAAGGGTATCAAAAAACAGATCACCACCAGTGCCAGCCAGATCAGTAAGCCGTAGATGTCTTGTATGCCCCAGTTCCAGTTGCCTGAAGCTTGATACAGCTTATATTTATGGTACAGAAACGGGTCTTGCCAGATGTCGTCATTGGTCAGGAACTGGTAAGTGGTGTCGGCGGATTTGTGATGACCGGATTCGATAAAATACTCCAACAGTTCTTTCAGTTGTTCATTACCGGTCCAGGCGTCTTTGATTTCCTTGAGCAGACTGGTTTTGGGTGAATAATCAGCATCCAGTTCGGCCTTCAGCTTGATGATGTCTATGCGATTACCATAAACCAGCTCAATTTGGTTGAGTAAATCCTGGGCCTGATCTGTGTGTCCCAGATTGATATGAAACCTGGCCAGATTTAATCGGTCATCATCGTCCTTGGGCTGATAATGGCGCAGCAGCTCCAGCGCCATATCCGGGTTCCCTGTTTCTGATTCATGGATGGCAGCGCCCAATATAAATTGTGGATCCCGGGTTTCGTAATAGGCTTGATGATGCATGGTTGAGTCAGTTTCTCCTGACCAGCGCAGGGTGTTGGCCCGCCATTGATAGAGCCTGGTGATTTGTCCGGGTGTCCAGTTTTCCAAACCAGAGTCGAGGATTTGCTGATATTTTTCCGTGGCGTCTTCTCCCCACAGATTTCTGGAATCATACAGCAGGCGCTCAGGATGATCTTCCGGATGATCTTCGATGGCCTGTTTACAAAGCTCCATGCTTGCATCAATGGAGTCAAAATAGAGGACTTCTGATTCTGCGTAGGTAAACGAGTCAATGAAGTAACATTTTTCAGCTTTGGCCAACACATCATCAGGATTGTTGCTGATGTGATCATCGTATTGTTGCAAGACATCCAAGAAGGTCGATTCATAGTCTTGGGTGACTTGTTCGATAAATTTTTCATGGCTTTGGTGACCAAATTGGTTACCATATACTGCACAGGTGGTACACAGCAGCATAAAGGCCAACAGTGGATAAGACTTCATAAATAATTCCTTTTAATGTCAATTGTCAGAAAACCACCATTTTGCCATCAAAAATAAAAAAAGAAACGGAATGAGACCAATTTATAAAAAAGGACTGATTTTTATCGCCGTGATCACACCGGTGATGATGCTGGTGTTGTGGTTGGATGATTCATTGACACCCCTGTCTGAGCGGGTGCTGAATTACCAGGTGCCGATGCACAAAGAGGATAATGGCGAGGTCTATTTATGGTGTTTCAAGTGCCAGACTGATGATGTGTATCAGGCGGCCTTGACAGTCTTGGAAGACATGAATTCGGCCATCAGCGCAGATGTGTTCAATGAGGAAGGCATCATGGATGACTTTGAGCGATATGAGTTTCGTAACACAGATCTGTTGTGCGCCAAGTTTGAGCCAGATTGTGATGTGTTTGAGGAGGTCGGGGGTGACCACATTGATCAATACCTGAATGATCATCAGTGGGCGATGGATCGTTACCAAAAATATTTGGGTTTTTCTCATTACAGTTTTCAGCTTGAGTTATCCGAAGAATCGCCACTACCCGCTTACAAATCTTTGATTTATGCTCAAAGGTTGTACCACATGGCATTGTTAAAGCGATATGCTGATGATCAACCGGATGTGTTGTTGAACAAACTGGAAGAAGAGCTTTCCAAAACCAAAGTGGTTCTTAGCCGGGCTGATATTCTGATTCATAAAATGATTGTGGTGGTATTGATCAGTGAAAACCTGGAGTTGGCGAATCAACTGTTTCAACTGGGTTATTTTCAAAGCACTGATTTTTCTGGCTATGAAGCTGAATTAAGCCTGGATAAGCAACACCATGATTTAACGGAAGCCTTTATCAGGGACTATGATTATTGGGTCTGGTTGGTCAGTCAATGGTTTAATGCCGATGATTTGTTCAAAGAAAAAAAGACTTCGTTCTTTAATAAGTTTCTTGGCAAAGTGATCTTTAAATACCTGTACAAGCCAAACATGACCACAAACTATGTCGTTGAAGACATTGAATTCCCGGCAAAGCTGACGGTTCTCGATCCGGATGATTTCTGGCGGGAAGTAAAAAATGTACCTGAGAAGAAGCGAACAAACAAGTTCAGAAATTTTCTGGTTTGGCGCGCCTTTAAGAAACCCAATAAAATCCAGCATCACCAATACACAGCACGAATACACAGTCTGCACAATAAAATGCGGTTGTTGAAGAACCTCTTTGCCTCGGGTTCAGTTGAGGCCATGGTTTTGAGTCTTGAATCAGGTCAGGTGCCGCACACAAATGTCTTTGATGGCAGCTTGCCTTATGTGGGAGATGGCACCCAATGTTTCACCTCGATTTCGTTGGTGGCTGCTGACGAAGAACTCATTTGTCTGAGTATCCTGACGGGTGGTTCAATCACCGGAGGATCAGATGTTGAATGACAACATGTCAGCGCAGCAATGGGTGGCTAAGGTGAATCAGTTAATAGATTCTCAAGACTGGACCGGCCTTGAGTCAATGAATCAACAGGTCTGCCAAAGATTGGTCGATCGTAAGGATATGAACAGTCTGGTGGATTTTTATGAGCAGGCCTTTGAGCTTGTTGCTGGCGCTGTAAAAGTGGATCACTTGAGCACTGATGACCTCAAAGTTCTGGGTTCAGATCTTCAGTTTGTTTTAACCAATGCGTTGAGTCAAAGTGCGGTTGATCCGGACATCAAAGCCATTTATCTGGAATATCATTACGATGGTGGTGACTCGACGGAGCTGAATCTGTTCCTCAGTGAAAAGCACCCTGATGAAGATACTGAATGCTGGGGGTCATATTTCGGGGACAACGGCTTTATTGAGGGGCCCAATGTCCATCATTTATTCCATTTTGACCCTGATGGTGAGTTATCCGATTTGGAGGTAACCATCGCCACGGAGTGCGTCAGGGCTCACCTCATTACTGTTTTGATGTCAGTCATTGATGGGCTGAAACCAGATGTCCCGGTTGGTTTTGCAGCGCATGATGGATTTGTGGTGATGTTGAACTAAGTCCTGGTCTGATTGAGGTTCCTGCTGGTACCGCTTTGGTGTCATTTATTGCTCCCCTTGTTGATGTCAGAAATGATTGATGGATTGTTGGGGGGATGATTGCGACAATCTGGGGTATGATTGTTGATACATTAATATTAAACGTGGATAGGGAGGTTGTTCAGCGATGAAATACATTGGCTTTGTGATAGCGGGGCTTATTTTTGGGGCGTACAGTCGGGATGGCTGGGGTGTCTGGGTCGGTGGGATCATTGGTTTTCTGATTGCCTGGATCAGTTCGCAGGGGAAGCGGATCAATGAATTGGAACAGCGCTTGCTGGATGCTGAGTCTAAACAGGATCCGGATCAGGGCGCGACCACACGGGCATCGACCGATGCCGATACTTCTCCCGGGTTTCTGGCTTCCTGGATCGGTTCTTTGAGCCGGCGGATTGATGAGTTGGAGATCAAATTATTTGGTGAGGCCAGGAAGGACGTCTATGATTATCAGCAGCCTGCTGAGGAGCCTGCAGATGATGTGGCTGATGAAGTTGCTGATGATGCGGTAACGCAAGCAGCCAGGCAGATTCATGAGCCGGCAGTTGAACAGCTCGAAGAGGTGGTGGAAACACCGGAGGCAGCGGAGCTGGTCAGTGAGTCTGTGGTGGATGAGGCTGCTGTGGCTGAGTCCACAAGCGATGCGGTGTCAGCTGATGCAGATGAACTGACCGAAGAGCCGTTGATGCTGTCAGAAGAAGTTTCGGCTGAGCCGACGGCTTTTGAACTGGCCATGTCCAGGGGCTTTGAGAAGATCAAAGACCTGGTGGTGGGGTATTTTACCGGTGGTAATTCGCTGGTGCGCACCGGGATGCTGGTGTTGTTTGTCGGGGTGGCGTTTTTGCTGAAATACGTTGCTGAGCGTACGGTGGTGCCGGTTGAATTGCGTTACATCGGTGTGGTCGGTGGTGCGCTGGTGATGCTGGTGTTGGGCTGGCGTTTGCGGGTGAAGCGTCCTGGCTTTGCTTTGAGTTTACAGGGCGGGGCGGTGGGTCTGTTGTACCTGACGCTGTTTGCAGCGATGCGTTTGCATCAATTGATTCCGCCTTCGGTGGTGCTGATGTGCCTGATCGGCATCGTGGTGTTGTCGGCGGCGCTGGCGGTGTTACAAAACTCCATGGCCCTGGCGGTCATTGGTGTGCTCGGTGGGTTTGCGGCGCCGATTCTGACCTCCACCGGTTCCGGTTCGCATGTGCAGTTGTTTGCCTATTACCTGTTGTTGAACCTGAGTATTTTTGGCATCGCCTGGTTCAAGTCCTGGCGCTTGTTGAATGTATTGGGCTTTGTGGCCACTTTTGCAGTGGGTTCAATGTGGGGTTATCAGTATTACCAGCCCGGGTATTTCAATTCGGTTGAACCATTCCTGATCGCGCACTTTTTGTTGTATGTGGTGATCGCGGTGCTGTTCGCCTTTAAACAGCCACCGAAGCTCAAAGGCATCAATGACGGTACCCTGATCTTTGGCACCCCGATTGTGGTGTTTGCTTTGCAGGCCGGCCTGGTCAGGGACATGGATTATGGGCTGGCGTATTCAGCCTTGGCCCTGGGCGTGTTTTATGTGCTGCTGGCCTTGCTGATCAAGCGTTTGCACAGGCCGTTTTTCAAGGAACTGATCGAATCCTTTGTGGCTTTGGGTGTGGGCTTTGCCACGCTGGCCATTCCGTTGGGTTTCGATGGCAGGGTGACCTCAGCGATGTGGGTGGCCGAAGCCAGTGCGCTGGTGTGGGTAGGGGTGCGACAGTCTCGTTCCTTGCCGAGGCTCAGTGGATATGCGCTGGCGCTGCTCGGTTGTGGGGCGTTCTTTGTCGAGCCACCGGGGACAGGTGATTTGTTACCGTTTTTGAATGCCGATTACGTCGGTGTGTTGATTGTGGTGGCTGCCAGTCTGTTCATGGGTTTGTATACCCGCCAACACCAGGACACATTGTGGCCAGGTGAGGGGCTGTGGGTTTCCCGGTTGATGCTGATCAATGCGGTGCTGTGGTGGGTGACAGGTTCGCTGGTTGAGCTGCACCGGCATTTTCCGGAGCAGGTGTATCTGCTGCAACAGCTGTGGTTGATGTTCACGGTGCTGGGGCTGATCGCCCTGGGCCACAAAGTCCGCGATGGTCTTGTGGTGTTGTATGCACTGTTGATTCAGGTGCTGATGCTGGTGGGCTTGGGAGCCACCCAGGTGGACTTCAATGAGTTGTCCTTGTTCCTGAATGTCGGTTTTGGAGGGCTGTTGGTGGCGGCGCTGTTTTCGCTGGTGATGTCGGTGTTCTGGCTGAAGTATGAATGGCCAGAGTACAGTGAGTCTATCAATCAGCGGTTGTTGCACCGGTTTTTCCTGGCAGCTGGGGTGGTGTTGTGGCTGGTGGCGATGACGGTGGAGATTCAGTTGCGTCTGGAAACCCATCAGTTGTTGTGGATGATGTTATTGATGGCCCTCACCGCGGTGGCCTTGCATGTGTTTGGCAGGCGCAGGCAGCTGGCTGATTTTGTCACCGCAGCGGTGGTTGTGGTGGTGGCGATGCTGATTCCGTTGTTTAATTCACTCATAACCGGCAGGTGGTATGTGCCGCCAGTGGCCGCTGCCGACCTGCCGCTGGTGCATGTCACTTTTGTCTCGTTGTTGATCTGTTTTATCACCCAGTTCAGTTTTGCCCGGATTTGGGATCAGTACATCAGTGGCGATACCGGCACCGATGAGGTGCGGTTGTTGGTCAGCCGGACTTTGTTGCTGTCATCGCTTGGCCTGTGGGTGATCAATGGCGTGATGGAGATCAACCGCTTCATCATCAACCCGTATTGGCTGCCAGCTGTGCTGGCCTGCCTAGCATTGTCCATGGTGTTGTTTGTGTGGCTGGCGCATCGGTTGCGCTGGAACGATCTACACCGGGTGAGGTATCTGATGGTGCCTGTGCTGTTGTTGTTTGCAGCCTGGTTCCCGGCTGAACAGCATTACCATGAAGGCTTTGGCTGGTTGGCCTGGTTACTGGCCTTTGGGGTGAACTACTGGATCCTGAAAGTTTATGAGCCGGACCGCATGCGGTATCTGCCGCAGTGGCATGCGTTCAGTCTTTGGATTCTGTCGTTTGTGCTGATGATTGAAGCCGCGCGGTTGATCGACAGCCACTGGGGCTTTGATAACATCTGGTTTTATGCCTCATTCTCAGCGGTGTTGTTACTGGTGTCGTTTGTGGTGTTTGCATTACGTGATCGGTTGCGCTGGCCGCTGGTGGCCCAACAAGCGGCATACACCCAACTGGCTTTGCCGGTGATGATGTGGGTGTTGTGGGTGTTGTTGATGGTACTGAACCTGTCAGAGCCTGGTGAATCACTGGGGCTGACCTACATGCCGGTGCTGAACATCATTGATCTGGTTGGCCTGGGTGCCATTGGCCTGGCGGTGATGATGCATCGCCGGGATGCTGAGGTGTTTTTCCTGAAAGAGATGAAGCACAAATACATCATTGCGGCGGTGACCGGATTTCTGATGCTCAATGCCACCATGCTGCGCTGTTTCCATTATTGGTATGGCATTGATTACCTGTTGGATGAACTGTTGGCCTCGCGCATGGTGCAAACCGGCTTCAGCATCTTGTGGGCCACTGCAGCGGTGACGCTGATGGTGCTGGCGGCGAAGAAACACTGGCGCCAGGTGTGGCTGGTTGGCCTCGGACTGATGATTGTGGTGGTGGCCAAGCTGTTCCTGGTGGACATGTCGGCCTCGGGCAGCATTGAGCGGATCGTGGCGTTTTTGACGGTTGGGTTTTTGTTGTCGTTGGTGGGGTATTTCTCACCCTTGCCGCCGGATCAGAAGAAGGTCACTGAAGAACAGGAGGCTGTTGCCAATGCATAAATATGCTTTGCTCTTGATGTTGTTGTGCCCGTTGGCGGTTGATGCCGGGTTTCGCTATGCCATGCCGATGATCCTGGATGAAGCCTCATCAGGGTACCGGTTCAATGTGCCCGGTGAGGTGTATCAACGGGTGCATCATGCTGACCTGCGCGATCTGCGGATCACCAATCAGGCTGGCGATGAGGTGCCGATGCGCATCACCCTGAACGAGGACCGCAAGCTAACCAGCTGGTCTGACACCAGCTTGCCGGTGTTTTCCCTGCGCCGCTTGCAGGAAGTACCAGTCACCAGTCAGCAAACCCGCACCAGTTGGCAGGGAGATGAAGAAAGTTTCACCGTCACCACTTCTGAACAACTGCGCCGTTTTGTCCGGCAGCAGGTCGCAGATGATGGGCGCACAGTGTTGATTGATGCCAGCCTGGTCAAGGGTCAGGGCCTGCGCGAACTGGTGCTGGACTGGTCATTTCAGGCTGTGGGTAACCGGGTATTTTATGTGGGCCTCTCAGGCAGTGATGATCTGTCCGCCTGGCGTTCGGTACAGAATCGGCAGAAGCTGATTGAACTGGACACCGGTGGTCGGGTGGTGCTGGAAAACCGCATTCCTGTGGGGCGGGCTGATTTTGCTTATTACAAACTTGAATTTCAGGGTCCGGAAATTCCAACGATTAATCAGGTGACCGCCAGGATCAGCCGCGAGACACGTAACAGTCCGATCAAGTGGCGGACCATCCAGGCCTTTGAAGAACTGGACCGGGAGTCGATGGGGCATGCCATCGAGTGGGATGCCGGTGGTTATTATCCTGCCGAGGCCGTGAAACTGGTGTTTGATTATCCGAATCTGATGGCTGATGTGCGGTTGTTTTCCAGGGCAAACCCTCAGGCCCCGTGGCGACTGGTGACTCAAGGGCCTGTGTATGAGGTCGGGGACGGTGAATTATCCATGTTCAATGATGATTTAAGCTTCCCGACCAACCAACACCGCTACTGGCGCCTGACCAGTGATTCTGCAATCAACAGTCAGTGGATCACAGGCATTGAGATGGCCTGGCGTTCACACCAGGTGCAGTTCCTGGCCCAGGGCGAGGCGCCATTCACCCTGAGGTTCGGTTCAGCCAAAGTCAACTCATGGCCCTCAGTCAAGTGGTACCAGACCCTCACCCAACCGATGAAACACAGCCTGTTCTCCTCAGCGGTGTGGCTGGGTGAAATCAGCCAGCTCGTCCATGCTCCAGTGGAGCAGCCTGAAGAACAGCAACCGGACGACAGCAGTCGCCTGGTGTTCTGGGGCTTGTTGGTGCTGGTGCTGACATTTTTACTGGTGATGGCGGTTCAGTTGTTGCGGGAAGTGGGTGATGAGCAGTGAAGCTTTAGTGTCACTGCCAAATTGGCCTGAAAGAAATATTTTTCACTTTTTTGGAAAGAAAGTTAGGGTGTTAAAATTATCAGGATTTATGCGTTGTGATAGGGTTAATTTACTATTGTTAAGTTTGAGTGATATGAATGTCAGATTGATATGGTGCCTATTATTAGTTATACCTCTTCAACTTAAAGCAAACGCTTTCTCAGACCTTGCCATCGAGTTAGAATTTAATGAAATCGCAGGCGTGGTGACTGAAGCTCAAGGCGAATTTGTGGCGCGTGTCACTAATCTTGGGCCAGATCCAGCGGGGCTGAACGCACCATTCCCACACCCTATTGCATTTTTATCAGATGTCGTTCAGTTTAATGGCAGCACAGGCCCTGAAATTAACTTCACAGCTGCTCCACACAACGACAACCAAAAGTGTTTTTTTGTCACAGTTATTGGGTCTCCTCCGCCAGGTGGTCATGGCCCTGTTTATGCCTTTGATATCAACATTCAGTCTGTCGAAGTGAATGAGACTGTTGAATGTTTTGGCCGGTATACAAGGAGTTTTGAGTCAGGTGTCAGGGAAGTGGGGTGGGAGATTCGCAACTTTGCAGATACAGATCCAAATGACAACAACAATGTCCAATCCATTACCTTTGGCTTTCCACCAGAGAATGTGCCAACTATTGGTTATTTCACCTTAAGTTTTTTAATGCTGGCGATGCTTTTGACAGGGCTTAAGTTTATCCTCTCACGGAATGGCTGATGGGGTGATCTTTGTTGTTATGCAAAAATGAATAATATGTAATAATATGGGTAATCACATGCATTAACTTTTTGCAGGGCCCTAAATGAAAACAGCACATCTTCTTTTTATACTTTTTACTTTTTGCATCTACTGGCGTCTGACCAGCGATTCTGCGATCAACAGTCAATGGATCACAGGCATCGAGATGGCCTGGCGCTCACACCAGGTGCAGTTCCTGGCCATCGGTGAAGTGGTACCAGACCCTCACCCAACCGATGAAACACAGCCTGTTTTCCTCAGCCGTGTGGCTGGGTGAAATCAGCCAGCTCAAAACAGCGCCGAAAGAGGAGCCCGAAGCAGAGCCACCAGCCGACCACAGCCGCCTGGTGTTCTGGGGTTTGTTGGTGTTGACGGTGTTGTTGGTGATGGCGGTGCGGTTGTTGCGGGAAGTAGAGACAACAAAATAATACTGGTACAGTTTGTTCGTAATATGTCTGAGTTGTTAGTTGTTGATCAGCCATCAGAGGTTCTGTTTGATATTTCGTTTATTACGGGATGCCAAATCAATGGAATCAATCAAAGGGGTCAGAGTCATTGATTGTCCATTTAAAACCATGATTGTGGAATAATCTGGTGATTGTTGCTGTGGTAAATGTCTGAAATAGCTGTATGATAATTCTTAGAGAGCGCCTGTCCGCGCTTATAACCAACTAAACTACAGGTGAACCGACTTTGGTCAGGTGATGGGTGTAGTCTGGTGGTCTACTGGTAAACTAATTTTTTCGGCAAAATGTTGATTTTAAAATATGTGTAAGCAAGAAATATCAAAACCATAAACAGTAGTGAATAATTTGCAAGTGTAGGAACCTGAGGAACAAACCCTCTAAATGTCATAACAAATTGATTATTTGAATTATCTGGATCCGTATCAGCCGGATTTCCATTATTAACACCCCAGACTACTTCATTAATGTTTCCCGGTCTTGTTACTACAAAATTCCCATAACAAGTAATTGAGGATCCTGCCAATAATTCAGATATAGTGAAAAACCTTATCACGACAACCGGATCACCAGGCCTTGGGTCTCCAATCAAAGTTCCAAAACCACATTCTTGGGAAACATTTGAGTTTATTGAAAAGTCAACTGTGCTTGAATCAATGAGTGGAATTGAAGTTGATACAACAATTGGTGTTGCAGTAGGAGCGCCGATACCAGCATCCCCTGGACCATTGTTTATGACCATAATTTCAAATTCACCTTCATCTCCAACTTGTAGGTTTGCAAAATTTTCTGGTGAGGTTTGCAGTTCTAAATCAGCATCTGCAGACATTGCTATATCCCAAAAGCTAAGAAGATATAAAATAAAAATATGTTTTAATATTGAAATCATTGTGTGTCAAAGTTACTTGAAAAGATAAAATCTGGCCTATCAAAATAACCTTCCATAACAGAAGCCAATAAATCTATTACTTGTGCATTATACCTGGTTAAAGCGTCACCAGTTGGAACACCAATTAGTGTGACATTGGGATTTGAAAATACAATCTTCTGGTTGTATCAAAATCGACTGACATTATTGAGACGAAAATGTTGTTCACAATAGTTCCGAATGCCTGAGGATATCCATTATTGATAACTGCAGGTATCCACCCGACCGGTAATAGGGAACCTGGGTTTGGGTCTTCTATTGCAACATGGTTTTCACCTAAAAGGTGGCCCAGTTCATGAGTAAAAGTATCGTCGACAATGGTGCTGACGGGATACAATTGGTGGATTACCCTAATTTTAAGGTCTTTGATTTTTTAAGTAGCTGATCAATAACATCTGAATGGTGTGGCCCATGTGATTGCGTCTGTCATTGAAATCATCGAACAGATAGTAAAGGTTTCTGATTTCTTCATAATATTTTTTACCCATGGTTATCATACTTTCACAGTTACTGATCATTTTATCTTCGACTTTTTGTAACCAAATTTTATCTGACTCAAATAAAGTGGCATTTGATTTTGTAACCACTCTGGCACTCAATGCCACTTCGGCAAAGGTAAAGATGAATGGTGCGTCGTAGATTCTGTATTTGGCCATGATGTCAGAAAAATATTCGAATGGACGGTTGGACGTGTTTGCATTGCCTGCATCACGGTTCAGTTCATACATGAAAATCAGCCAGTTTTTGGTCCTCAGATGATTGACCATGGGGTAATGATGGGTCATCAGTAAACGCTCCATGGACGTTATGATGTTCTCATGATTGAGTTCTTCTTTTGTGCATTCAAAATAATCAGTGTATAAGTTTGCAGTTTCTTGTCTGGTTTTAGAGAGAAAGTCAGAGGGTGCGTTACTTTTTATCAGGAAATCCATGATAAACAAAAATGACAGGGCAGAACTCTGTATTTCGGGTCTCAGTCTTGGTTTGGCAATGCCGCTGTTGAGGGTTGATGGTGGTTTAAATCCACATTTTGATTTCAATGTTGAATTGATGCCGGATTCTAAAAGCCGCCATCCCAGTCCAATGAGAATTTCGGTGATCTGATTGGTTTTGGGGTTCTCCATGGCTTTGATGTAGAGCATAACCAATATCAGGTGAAATTGTTCATGGTATTCTTTGGAAGCATATTCATTGTATCCTGCTTCTGATAATGTATTCACGCCCGAAAATGAAGCCAATAGACCGGTCAGCAGGGTTTTTTCAACGGAGAGCAGCTGATTTTCAACAATCAGGTCATGGGTTTTACCGTCAGCAACTTTACCGAATAACTCAGATGCTTTACAGATAGAAACATACCTGCCATTGAGTTGAATGTTCAATTCAAGATCCGTATCCTGCTTCTCATCTTGCTCCAGGAAAATCCATTTTTTCACATCTTCAGAAAACACTTCGAAAGCTACAGATTGAACCTCATTTGGCTTTGCAGCATCATGAGCCAACAAATCAACCAAATTAACCGATGCCACCAAAGATTCGCCCAGGTCGAGTAAATTGGATGACAGTGCCAGTGATATATGATCTGGAAATCTAACGCTTTGTACAGGCAATGAATTCTGGCTGGCCAGTGCTCTGCTTTGTTCATACAGCCTGATTTCGTGGAGGGATATCCGGTAATGATGAATGCCCCGATGGAGGTAGTCATTGCAGTGTTTTTCATCTGGCAGTCCTTTTTTGCCCTTAAAAAAGTACAAATCACCTGCTTTGTTGTGAAACTGTGATTTCAGGATAAAAAAATTGGTTTCAGATTGTGCAGAAAAACCTTCGCCTGAAGAAATGGTCAATGTTTTGCCAGAGATGGCTGTGCGGAATTCCTGCAAGCCTTGTTCCAGGACATCGATGCTTGAATCTACTCCATTGTGAAGCTTTTCAAGGATCCAGACTTCAGCAAAAAAAGCTTGAAAGAGGATGTTAACGTGTTTGACCACAACCAGGCGCTGACCTTTTTTATTCAGTTTGTTTTTTATGATGTCAGTTTGTTTTGTTTGATCAACAGCAGGCGTACCCTTTGTAGAACCTGAGTTGTTATTTGACAGTTCACCCAAATAGCTTTTGAACAACAGGCGGGAAAACAATCGGGCATCTTTGTATTTGGTAAATGCATAGATCAGTTTGTTGTCTCTTTCATAGGTCATTCCAATTTGTAACATCAAGCCCAGTCGTTCGATTCCCCACTTGATGTTGTAATTCAATAACTTGCTTTTCCAGTTGCGTTTGATTAAGGCGTCATTCAGCGGACTTTGACCATTAATCTGATGCTTGGCTATGAAATGGTCATCCAGAATTTTGATCGCAGCGATGTAGTGTTCTCTGGCGTCTTCAAACTCCCTGTCGAGGTCATACAGTTCTCCCAGTCCAACCCGGTAATCGGTATTCAATGTGGTGTTGTCATCCAGTTTTCTGCGGTAAATGTCTTTCAGATCGCCTGATTCATCCAGGGTGAAATTATAGGAGGCGCTGTCTGCGTCCGATACTTTAGACAAGTAAGCAATTTCTTTACTGACGTCGCTTCTGAACCTGAATGTATACAGGCCATTGAGCACTTTGTTGAGGTAAAAGCCGGTGAAATGATTCACCAGTTTTTCAAAGATATTGTGCAGTTCGGGTAATTTATGGATGTGTGCCAGTTCATCGAGTCGGAACAAATGCCGCCAGGAAAAGGCATGGGCATTGAACTTCAGGACAAAGTCAGACAGATAGAAAATGGAAGTGGCCATTTTGTCATCGGCGTTGATCAGGTAATCACCCAATTCAATTTCTATCAGATAAAACACTTCAGCCACGAATTGAATTCTGCATATGTCATTTTCAGTGAAGACCAGCGCGTCATCAAATTCATCAAATCCAGTCATTGATTCGATGTTCTCGAGAATGAGTCGTTTCAACTGTTTGGGAACACCACGGCTTTTATAGGTTAAAAAAGACACGTAGTCGTTGATGTACCGGTTTTGATCAACATCGTTGTGAGGAGTTAATCTGGTAATGTGGTTTTCATCTGATAACGTACTTACGTGTATGGGATAGTCCTTATATAGCGGGGTATGGTTGAATAACAGGTATTCTTCAGAGAGCAGTTCTTCATTTTTTTCTGAGAACAAGCTGTTTCGGTTTTGATGTCTGACCAAACGCCCTTCAAATTTCTTAATTGCTTTGAAGTGGTTTATTTTGAAAAATTTATGTATGTTGTCGCTTAATCTGGCGCCATCCTGATCAGAGTGATCAGTCAGCAGCGATGGTATGAAAATTTCCTGTTCAAAAATGCTGGATAAAAAATGTTCTCTGGCATTGGCGTCAGCCAACCACTGGTCACGCATGTCACGCCCGGCGATAAAAATGAATTTAGCCGGTGCGGTGGTGATTAAGTTTTTCATATCGGAAAGTAAGCGGTAAATCTGTTTAGCCCGGGCCGCTTCATTTTCGGTGAAGTTCCTTCTTTTGTCATTGGGGTGTAATTTGTTGTGATTGTCCGAATGGTCATGCAATTTATCCAATTCATCAAACACAAACAGAATGTTCGGGGAGGGCTTGGAAATGACTTTTCCGGGTGAGAAAAACCAACCCTTCTCAGATTGTTTCATCAGATTGAGTAACCAGATCAGCTTGGTTTCTACCAGCCTGGAGTTAAGCGGTTCCCTTTCATTCAATGCAATGACTTTGTTTTCCAGGGATGCGCCCCGAATCTTGAAGCCCATACCACCCTGTTTGGTTTTGATGCTTTTGGTCGCTAATTCTTCGATCAGGGTATCAATCCTTCTCAGGTTTTCTGAGCTTCTGGAGAGTTTTGCTTTGATGAATATCCAGTTCAGTAATACAAATATGATGGTCACACCAGCGAGGTCCAGTATGCTGAGTGAGGTTTTATTATTGTCAGTAAACATACTGACCAATGTGGCACTTGAGTCTGCCTGAACTTTAGTTTCATAGTTATTCAGCGTGGCCATGAAACCAGTCAAATTAATTGTATCCAGCGACATCCAAATGAGCAGTGCTGCGAGGAAGAAAAAAGCATGTCTGATGAACAAAAAGCCATAATTATTGCTCTGAAAAATTTCTCTGTATTTGTTCCTCAGGTCGATGAGCATTGAAAAAATGATGTTTGAATGATTCAGGTCACTGAATCCCAGGTTGATGTTGACGTGTATGGTGGGTGCATAATGTCGCAGGATGACCGAATTCAATGTCCACTGAGAGAGGTAATTGGCCCGGCGGTTGTACCGTTCTTTTGATTTGTTGATGGGATTGGATGATTTGATGATGTTCTTAATTAATTGACGTTCATTGAAGTAACTGCGCACCAGTATGAACATTATAATGAAAAGAAAAAACCAGCTCTTATCAAAGTCAGTCAAGAACCAATGAAGCAGTGTTTCTTCAAAAAAATATATGAAAAACACCGTTAACACAGTGATGAGGATGGCGAAAAAAGTAAACTGTGGTTTCACTGCATAAGAAAGCTCTTTTTCCAGTTTTTTTCTCAAATGACATTTGTTGTTGATGTATTTTCGGTTGAAATAAACCACGGTTAAAAAAAGCATCGTAATGCTGACTTTCAACCCAGCGTTGCCTGATGGGGTTGAAAACAGTGGGCAATAAAATAACAAATAGTAGTGGATAAATTTGAGTGATATGGCAGCCCCGACCAGTGTCAAGAATGTGCTCAACGAACATAAATGTAAGTAGAGTCTGGAAAGTTCAGAATTGTTATCAGTTTGCGGATAGTGCTCATAGTCTGTCATTTGATTGATACGAACCACCGCTCTTTTTAACAATCCACCCCAATAAATCATCAATAAAAAGGGCACCATTCCGATCGTCCAAATGATGTGGTTGAGTAAAAAATTTGTGGTATTTATGGATAATAACTCATAGAAGAGAGTCAGCATGACACTGATGATGATGAACACCAACAGGATCATCAGCTTATCACCCCAGTTAACCGAATAGCCTTTGAGTTTTAGCCGTTCGTACAGGTTGACGTTCATTGAACCAATGACGTTTTTGACAAAGGTGGATTTACCAACACCCCGGGCACCGGTGATCAGGATGGAGCCACTGGGTTTCAGGGAGGTGAGCCAGCGCATCAGTTGTTGACGTTTTTTCTCCCTGCCCAGGTAAACTTCATTTTGTGGGAATGTTTGCCGTCCTCCTTCAATGACTTTTCCAAATGGTATGATTTTTCTTGTCTTTTTTAGCATGTGATTTTTATTTTCAATATCACCAACCAACCTGAATGCAATGGTTAAAAACTTGTATCGGATTGAGCCATCTGAATTAATTATTCAATAGTCTGGTCATCATTAGAAGATTGAGTGGTGGCAGCTGGTGATGTTTTGGGTGCCTGAAAAAACAAACCATTGTTAACTTCAGGGCCGTTCAGAAACTCAGATCCAATCAGCTGTCCCAGTTCTCTGTAGACTTCGAATTGTTGTTCATCATAAAATTGATCGCTGGTGCTTTGGTGAGGAAATTCAGGGTGATTACTGGCGTATGAAATGATTTCAGCAGAGATGTTGGGGTTTTTGTTCGCGGACAGTAACACCAATTGACCTTCTTTATTATTGGGGTATACAACCTGGGCAATGGCGTAGCTTTTTGCTGACAAACCGGTTTTCGGATCTGGCTTCAAGGCATTGAAGTCAGCAGCCTTGAAGTGAATCCTGGTGCCAAAGTCTACCCGGGCTTTTTGGATGAGGTTAGCCAGGTCTTCGAATTTATAATCTGGATCGGCGCTGGCCAATGAAATGACTATGACATCAAGTTCTCTTCTGATCAACTCATATGCCCCGGTATTATCAAAGTGACCGCCATCGGTAAGTTCCAGCCAATATGCCTTGCTGTGTAAGCCACGGCCAAATAATCCCTGGCGAATGCCTGGGATGATGAAATTAGCCCTGAACATCGATGTCAGGAAGAACTTGATTTTACTGGTTAATTTACCTTCGGTCATTTCGGGATTGGGTGCCCAGTAGCCCAGTCGGATTTGTAACAAGGCAAGGATGAATGACACCAGTCTGTTTTTGGTCACACCTTTCCCGCTTACTCCGGAATTTGGGTTAATGGCAGCCCCGGAGATTGACACTGCAGTGGGTAGGTTCATGCGGCCATTGAACCACATCTCAGAATTAAGGTATCCGGTGGCCTCGCTGCCACAATAGGCTGGTGAAATGATGAAATTATCGCCGCCGCGGCCTCTGTAGCGTTCTTCATCTGAGTCGACCAATACCACATTGGTGTTAATGATGTGAAAAGGCCTGATATTTTTGAAGGCTGTAATGGGGGTTTTATCTGCCTGGTTGGCCATGCCCCACTGTCCCTTCTCAATGGATTCTTTATTGGGCATAAAGGTTTCCATGATCCGGTCCCGGTACATGCGGCCAATGCCAAAATAATTCAGGTTGATGAAAATGCTGATGAAGATCACGATTGTTATGAACCACAACAAATGGGCTTCAAGCATGGCATGATGATAAAACACAAAGGTGTACGCGCCCAGAAACAAGCTGAAGATCAACAAAGCAGATGAAACTATGATGAGTAAATTTGTGTTGATACCCCTGTCGACTTCTTTGCTTCGACCTCTGGTGAACTGGAGGACACTGCCCATTAATCCCGCCAGGCCGGCGATCAGTGAAGTGGTTTCAGGTTCAATCAAATGAAGCCGGGTTAGGTTGAACAGATAAGGTAATGCGGTGATCAGAGCCAAAGTCAGTGTGATGCCAAGGATCAAGCCGGCACGTTGTTGTCCTATCAGTCTGGATCGGTAGTTATGTGATGAAATTCTATTGCTCTCTTCATTGAAAATGGTGGTGATCAAAGCAATCAAACTGAAAAATGTGATGAAAAACAGACAAAACACCACGACCATTGAAGTTTCAAGATTGGTTTTAGCGTCAAGCAATGAACCCCATTGAGGCCAGGTATTGTTGGTGTATGAGATCGTCACGATGGTCATGGCAATGAGCCACAACAAACCCAGGAAAGATTGGGATTGTATGACCGCCAACAAACCGTTGTTAAATTTCAGTGGCTTGAAACTACCGATGTATGTGGCCACCGGATACAATAAGAATACGGAGCCACACAAGCCCAGGCTGATCAGAAAGAAGGATGGTATGGAATACAGTTTGGTTTGGGTCATGGCCACTACCTGACCCACTTGATCAACTGATTCAACTTGAGTAGCCTCAAATGACAACAGTCCTGACGCCCGGAAAACAAAGAACAGCAATACCAACAGTGAGAAATAGACCAGAAAGCTGGTGAGCATATTCCTCAGCACAACACTCAGTAAACTCAATGAACTGATTGACTTGGGTTTGAGGTAACTGCCGTGTTGTCTGACATAATCCAGCCAGGTTTTGTTGTTTAATCTGTTTCTGGCTCCTCTGGAAGTGCTTAGTTCTTCATCCAAGTCATGGCCATTGCTTTTTAACCAGGTCAGGGCTGCTCCAAGGTAGCCACCGCCTGAAACAGTTGAAAGGTATTTGAAAAGGCGTGCAAAAGCTCCAACATGATGATTGTCCTGATGGTTCAGGAATGCCTGTATAACACCAGTGGCAAACGATGCTGATCTGATCCCTCCACCTGATAGCGCCAATCCCACTTTCTTTGGTTTGTTTTTATTGAGCTCTTCAGGAGTTAATGTTTTGGATTTAAAATCCGATTTTATTTCTACTTCATCAGTCCTGGCTAATATGGAGTTTTCCTGAGCAATCACCTGATCAGCCAGTTGATAAAATTGCTCGGATGTATTCGTTTGGTTGGTTTTATTCATTGTTATTGCGCCCCCGTTAATAACAATCATATACCAATATGTTCAATTAAGCCGGGAGTAATCAATGTTTTTCTTGTTTTTTTGCAAGTTGGGATAAATTCACAAAACCGCCATTTATGGAAACTTACCTGCTGAACAATGTACATAGGTTTTCTCAGTATAAATTCATGATTGTGGATCATTCAGGTGATTGATAAGGGCAATTGTCTGATGTGGCCGTATGACATTACTTAGTGGGTAATTGTCCGTGTTATTTGAACCTCACGACCGCCATCACCCATACATTTCCGGGAGACCTTGACATGACCCTTACCTCACCTGAAGGTACAGTGGTGACCATCAGTACCGACAATGGCGGTGGCAGTGATGATGCTTTCAATGGCACAATTTGGGATGATTCTGCAACAACATCTGCCAAAGTCTTTGTTTACACCAATGGTGTGCCTGCTCCATCATTGGTGGTTGAAGGCGCCATGGGTGCCTTTATCGGAGAAAACCCGAATGGAACCTGGTCTTTTGATGTGTTTGATGATGCCGGTGGTGACACAGGTACTTTGGCCTCATGGGGACTGGATGTCACCACATGTGCTGGTGCGCCACTGGTGGCATTGCCTGTTCCGGGTAACAACAGATTGGCTCTGTTCCTGTTGACTCTGATGCTGTTGTTTGGTGCATTTTGGGGCTTGAGAACATACCACAGCTGATAAACTGGCTACATCATACAGAAGAAACAGCCGGGTCGGCTGTTCAGCAATCTAAAAAAACCAGCTTGAGTGATCTTGCTGGTTTTTTATTGCGGGAAGCCGAAGGTGGGCAGTAAACCGGAAAAATAATGAGGACATTTCTTTGGGAGTGCCTGTTCTGCTTATTTGTGCTGTTAAAGTGTCGACAACACTTGTCCTTATGTCACAGTAATAGGCCAAGTCTTTTGTGGCTTATTATGAACATAAAGGTATAATAATATAAAAACATAATGTCTTAATCCTATGCACTACAGATCATATATCGGCAAACCTGATGGCTATGACATATTGGCTGCAAACCAATTTGAAGTTTTAAACCACTTGGGGCTGAGAGAGTTCCACAAAATACTGGATTTGGGCTGTGGATCTTTGAGGTTAGGTAGAATACTCATCCCATATTTATTGAAGCATGGTTACTTTGGTGTTGAGCCCAATATCCAGTTAATTATGGATGGAGTAGAGAACGAACTGGGTTGGGATGCCATTAAAATCAAGCAACCACAGTTTTTGCCAGTCGAAGACTTTTCTCTGTGGCGTTTAGCAACACAATTCGATTTTGTTATAGCTCACAGCATTTTCACACATACTTATCCCGAATTGGCTGTTCATGCTTTACAGAATGTTAAGCAAGTGCTTGCGCCACGTGGTCTATTGGTCTGTACTTTTATTGAAGTGGATAAGCAGCCTTTTTACAGCAAGGAGGGGTGGGAATACCCTGTTTGTTTGGGCTATACAAAAGAAGTTATTCATTCCTTTTTTGACAAGGCAGGTTTCAAAGGAGAGCCATTGAATTTCCCCAACCCCTGTCAATCCTGGTGGCTGGGGTATAACTGACCCAAGATATACACACCAAAACAGTGAACTATGAAGCAATAGAAACATGTCCATAAACAGACAGATTATTACCAATGCTCACATTGAAAAGGTGTTTCATGATTCCAACGTGATGAGAATGTGTGAAATCAAATGTTCACGATCTGTGTATTTAAAGCATCTGGGGCAATACCTATACAACTCCAGACCGTTTATGTGTGACACCGGACTTCAGGCCAAAAAAGTAAAATCAGACTTGGATCATCAAATGATTCCCATGCTTTTTGAGTCTCACATTTTAAAGAGAGACTACCGTACTTATTCCGAATCTGTGCTGCAACTGTTTCAGGATTTGAAGGGCTTGAGCGGCATCAATCGGGTATTGGTTTCAGTGAGAAACTTTTTTGCCCCAGGGGATCTTGTGTGGCATGTAGATCGTTCAACTAAGCGCCGTGCCATCAGAGTCATTTGGCCATTGGCCCGGGACCACGGAACCTTGTATACACCGACTGAAAACATTGATTTGGATATGCACACCGCTTACATGAACCGTGAACATCCTTTGTTGAGTCTTTTAGACCGTCAAGTATTTGACAAAAATATAAGCTATCGGGAAAACTGGCATCACCGCCCGTATCAAGTCAATGCAATGCTTCATTGTGATTTTCCATTCATTAAAGATGCAACAAAAATCAAAGAAGCCGACCCTGACAGCATTGCTATTCACAGATTTGATACGGGCAAGTCTGATGGAACTTATCATTGCTCGTCGTCCAGGAATGAAGTGACTCCAGGATTGCAAACAATATTTACCGCAACAGAGTAGATTATGCGTTACAGAGAATTTAAACGGTGTAACACCAAAGTTTCAGAAATTGGCTTTGGTACTTGGGGATTTGATACACAATTGTGGCGGGATGGCAATGTGCACGATTTTGCCAAAAGTCTCAATATAGCTGTTGAGCTTGGAGTGAATTTGGTCGACACGGCTCTCGTTTATGGAGATGGCCAGGCAGAACAAATCATTGGAAAAGTCATCAAGTCTTTCCAGAACCGAAAAGAACTTTATGTGGCGACAAAAGTGTCCCCCATGATGCCAATTTCTATTCCATCGCCGCATATTCACGCAGATGAGGCATTTCCCAAAAACCACATCAGAAAAGCGACCGAACAGTCTTTAAAAAATCTAGGTTTAGAGTGTATCTTTTTGCAACAACTCCATGCATGGACACCCAGGTGGCTTACTGAAGGAGAGTGGTTACATACGCTGTTAGAACTTAAAAAAGAAGGTAAAATACAGGCCATTGGCGTGTCCCTTCACGACCATGATTGCATCAGCGCTGTTGACTTGATCAAAAGTGGATATGTGGATTCAATACAAATTCAATATAATTTATTTGACCAGGGACTAGATCGATACATTGGTGATATCGCAGCTAAAAATGGAGTTGCTGTTCTGGCCCGTTCTCCCTTGTATGCCGGAGCACTGGCAGGTAACTATGCCAGTAATCAACAGTTTAAACAGGGGGACTGGCGGTCTCATTTTTTTGAAAATCAACATCTGACTGAAGTTAATCAAAGAATCGCTCGAATTCAGCATGATTTCAATTTACCGCCAGGTGCACTGGCTGACTTTGCCTTGAATTTTGCCGTTTCCAGCCCTTACTTAAGCTCGGTACTGGTAGGAATGCGCTCACCACTTCGGGTGTACGACACCATCAATATCGCTCAGAAACCTTACATGTATGATCATGTGAGAGCGTTTTGTGGTCGATATGATTGGCTATCCTGAGAATGAATTCATCCTATTGGGTGAGGGAGGTGGTTGAGTTGTTCCGACATCAAGCCAAGATCCTTTAATCTTTTACCTCCTGTATAACGGTATGCGTGATTGTATTCTTTTCTAAAGGCGTGAGGTACGATCACGCGACAGACATAAAATCCTTCTGTCCGAAAATCTGGGGGTGTCGTGTCCACCAGCAAGGGTCTACCCAGCCCTAAGTTAACACAAGCAGTCAGTGGATCATGATTTACATTTCGCTGAGTCATCATGTGAGTTGGTTTGTACCAATCCCACACTTTTTTACCATTGAACCATCCCCATAAGACATGATCTTCGCTGGACATGATTTGATGAGTAAGTTGCCTGTTTTCCTGACTCATTAATAAAGCTGACCCTCTGAGCATGAGCGCCTCAAGTGCCGATTTTTGAATGTCCTGCTCTGTACTGCCACCGCAAGCCACGCCAATTGTGGTGCGATATAAATGATCTGTAAGTAAAGTAATGACAACACGTATGCCATGTTCGCTGCCAATGTCCAGCAAACGATAACTGAGGTTTTGAATTGCGAACTCATCCTGTAAGTCAGGATGTAATAATGTTCGATCTAAATTGATTTTTGGGTAATTTGGCACTTTCCAGGACAGCATCAAAGCATCCCGCTCCAAAACTTCGCACAATGCCCTGTCTGTGGTTTCGGATTTTCGGTCTGAAAAACCGGCCGCAAATCCAACCCCATCCGTTTCAGGCAACGGTAAAACACATTCGCTGAAAGATTTCCACCAGGGAAATACAGCTTCTGCTGGTATGAAATGTATAGAGCCGTCGACCAGATCCTGGGCAGCAACACTCATTGTTGGCTGTCGACTTCTGAGCTTTTCCAGCCATTTAACCTGTTCATCAGAATAAGGAAAGAATTCAGCGAGAGAACGATTTGATTCCACAGATTTGGCAAGTGTCTCCATTGCCCAAAGAGACAGGCCAGCACAGCGTTCGACCCCTTCCATAAAACACTTAAATCTTGCGATTTCTGGGTTAGACGACATGCCTGCAAAAATGTGTTTTCTGCCACCTTGACGGGTTTTCACCTGAAGCTCAAAAAAAGCCCCCCAAATATTGTGAGTTTGTCCTTCACAATATACCGGTATGTCTTCAATGGATTGATATTGAGCAGTTCTGATCGATGCTGGTAATTGTAGTTTCAAAGATTAAACCACGTAATCGTTTCCGACACGCTTGTAGTAGGCCGGGTCGGGTTCTGGAAGCGTTCTTTTGAACCAGTCAAGCACATGACACATCCCGGCATAGAGCGCTTGGCCTTCTTCAGTAAATGAGGCGTATTTAGACAGGGAGTCCATACCCTCAATGAAGCCCAACAAATGCCTATGCAGCCGAAAATACACTTCGTCTTCTTTTGAAAATTGGACCTGGTGCTTGAAGAACATGACTAACCTCATAAATACAAATGTCGAATGAAGTATGCCAATCATTGGCCTGGGGTCTTTTCTGATGGGTGATGGTGCGCCGTAAAAATCCGGATTTTTCAAAACAGGAGAAACTTCATTTGCTGTGTGGAGCAAAATGTGTGCGGACTCATGAATTAAATGGTCTGCGAAAGTGTACTTTGACCACTGTAAGTCCAAGTTTAAGAACGCAACACCATGGTAGGCAATGTCAGAACCGCCCACAAATCGGTCACCACTTAATAAGGCTATGGCATCCATGAGGACATTAACTTCGTCGAAGCGTTCCTGTCCGCTTTTTATGATTAACTCCACACCGTTTTTCAATCCATCCTTGAGTACATCCACCTCGGGTTCGTGCGGCATTCTGATATGTAAATTTTCGGCATTGTTAATTGGTTTTGATGCAATGCCATCAAGTTCTGCCAGGTATTCATTCAATACACTTGAATGAGAATGGATGATGATATCCGTTTTTTCTACTTTGTTTGTATTTGCTTTGCGAATATCTATCAGCTGTCTGATGTCAGCAGTATTGACTTGATAAGACCTGCCATCAATACAATGCAAAATCAACAATTCATAACCAATGCTGAGTTCATAAACAGGAACAGAAAAGACATAATCGGCTTGCGGAATATGGCTTATTGCATGAGGAATAGCCAGATTAATTTGCTCATCAGGTTTGATTGTAATGATGAGCTGCCCAACCATTAACTCAATTAACTTATCAATATAAGGCACTAACGCATCATGTTTGAAATGTTGGGGGGCATTGGATAACCAGTAATAAAGTGGGGCACCAATTGCATAACGATCCCCTTGCTCTGCATTCATTTTTAGATAATCAAAACAATTGACCAAAGACCGATGATGAGCCTCAGAATGAGCGCAAATACGCTCTATGTCTGAGATAATAATGCAATCCAGCAATCGCCTCAAATGCTCCGCCATGTTGGCGGACGGAAAAATAATGGGATGCATCTATTATTTATTTCTTTTTGGCTTTGGGGTTTGCTGATTTGGTGTCAGAGTCATTGTTTTCCTCCAACCCGGCAGCCTTTTGCGCCTGTTCCAAAGCTTTCATTGCCTTTTCAGGCCCCAAAACGGATGCCAGTTGAATGAGCATCGGTTGCAGTAAATTCACGCCACCATCGACGCCATCTGCAGGATCGAGGGCATTCAATCTGTTGTCATTGTCAGGGCGGTAGCGGATCATAGCGCGATCAGGTCGACGGGTGTCAACATCCGGGCGGTAGCGGATCATGGCGGCATCGGGTCGACGGGTGTCAACATCGGGGCGGTAGCGGATCATGGCGGCATCGGGTCGACGGGTGTCAACATCCGGGCGGTAGCGGATCATGGCGGCATCGGGTCGACGGGTGTCAACATCGGGGCGATATCGAATCATTGCACCATCTGGTCGACGATAGTCAACATCAGGACGGTAGCGGATCATTGCGCCACCAGGTCGACGGGTGTCGACATCGGGGCGGTATCGGATCATGGCAGCCGTAGGCCGACTGTCCGTATCCGGACGATAGCGAATCATGGCACGGCTTCTGGTATTCTGTGCTGAAAACGCTTGGTCTACTGCGTTATAAATAAGTGCGCCAAGGTTGCCAGAATGACCCAGATTGTCATCAAAAACGGCGTCTTCCAAGGCCTCTATTCTTCTTCTAAAAGCGTTAAGTTGTCCCATTTTGCCTCCCTAAACAATTAAAAAATAATCACACGTAAATCAATATACTACATATTTGCACAAATTGCATGAAAATTATTTAATACTTACCAAGACCAATGAATGAGAATCATCATCATATTTAGCGCCACTTAAACTGCCATAGGTCTTTACCTTTTTAAAGCCCGATGACTTTAGGCTGTTAACGAGTTCATCAGAAGAATATAACCAGTGTGAAACCGTTTCTGTTGCCTGTACTTTGCCATTCTTTAACAGTGTCCATGTAAAGCGATTCTTCCTTGAGCCAGCTTTATATAAAGATGTTTCGATCAAAGTGTATTCGCCCATATTGAATTCTCTTACTGGTTCCCGGTTACGTTCAAAGGCCTCCAGGGTTATCAGCTCCATAATGAACTTTCCTCCGTTTTTTAAACTGAGAAATACATTATCCAGCACCTTCGTGTTATCTTCTGGAGCTTCAAAATAACCGAATGAAGTCCACAAAGACATAACAGTTTCAAATTGTGTCTTGAAAGAAAGATTTCGCATGTCATTGTGAACCCAGGATACGTTTGCTTGTTTCTTCAAAGCGGCTTCTTTTGCCTTTTGAAGCAAATATCTTGATTGATCTAAGCCATAGACGTCAAACCCCAGGAGACTGAGTTCAATAGCGTGCCTGCCAACACCACAACCTAAATCCAGAATTTTCGAATGGTGCGGAATGGAGACAAGATCAAGTAACTGTTTCACTTCGTTTTTTGCATCTTCGACTTTGGAGTCATTAAACAAAACGACACCAAAGGTTTGCCAAAAGGATTCATTTTCATACCATTTCATGTGCTTATCCTTGAAAAAATTGATTTGACCATTTTGTATCCCATAACGCTTGCTGTGATTTTGCCACAAGAACCCGTGATCTTTTCCAGTGTTTATCACATGATGATTGCGCCATTCAATTGGTTATATTGTAATCCCCATTCCTAACCGACTTTATATAAGGTTCACATGGTCCTGGTAAATCGTACAATCCTGCCCAGGTCATCAAGACCCTTTGGTCAGACTAATTGGCATTGTTATTGACCTTCAGGACGATATGAAAGTGGTTTGACATCACTGCATAGGCACAGATGTCAATGCTGAATAATTTAGCCAGGTATTTCATGCGTTCAACGACCCACTTCCGTCGATGCTCGAAAGTTCGCCCAGAAGCATGATCATCACCACACAGGAAAGCCCTGCGGACGCATCTTGAGACGACATGATAATAGGGCGTTTCTTCCAGACAAACTTGGTATAACCTTGCCAGTCCCATGGTTTTCTCGGTTTCAAACCATGATTTTCAGAAATTCAGCTGGAAATAGCTGTGGCAAATGTATGAAGTGTACGTATGATATTTCTTATGGATTGGTAAGGCCTGAGTTTCCTACACACTCTTTGGGTTCTCAAAAAACTTCTGTTCATAAACCGTCGGTGTCACACGACCATTACTGGTGTGACGGCGTTTTGGGCTGTAGAACATTGCTATGTAGTTAAATTCATCTGCCCGTGCCTGAGCACGGCTTTTGGACTTCTTTCTTCAAATTATTATTGATACAGCGAATTGGGAACAAGGATAAACCACAAGCCAGCATGAACTGACTTGTGGTTTTGGGTTTTTGGCGTTTTGGTTTACTGCAATAACCGAGAAATGGAAGCATTGTTTTTATACAGCCCGCCGCCGGGGGTTAATGGGTAAGTGATGTCAAGATCGGCCGTGGTATCGATGCCAAAATCGATACTGAATGGTCCGGCAGATTGGCTGGACAGGGTGCCGCTGGTGGTTCTTGGGTAGCCGGTGTGGTGTTGCATGCCGTATGTCAGGTTACCCAGGGATGAATGTACTGAATGATCAGAGACCCATCTGCCGATGCCGTTGTTGTCATAATAATAAACCACTGCAAATGATTCTTTACTGGATGCTTCATGGGTTTGTAGTGAGATTCCCCAGCTGCCAGAATGGGTGGGCTCATAATACACGCCAGAGTGGAGTGCCGGCAGGGCGGGTGTATCATTGCTGTTTTTAAAGATGGGTTGAATACACCAGTTGCCTGATTGACCATTGATGTTCCAGTAGAACGAACCCAGTTGCATGCGACGGTCTTTGCCTGCACAGTGGGCATTGCTGTTAACCTGGGTCTCGCCGTAATTCAGGCTGAAATTACCCACGGTGGTGTGGGTTGTTGATTGGCTGTTAAAATCATAAGTGACCTGGTTGAGGGTTCCGGACATTTGGTTGTTGGCATAGGTGCTGCTGCCATAAAACCATTCCGGGTGGCCGTTTTGGTCGTATGATGAGAAGTACAGGTAGTACGTCGAACCGCTTTGTGAAATGTGTATGCCATGGCCACTTCTTAAGGTGTCATAACTGAAGCCCCTGACAGGTGTTGG
Source organism: Marinicella sediminis (assembly GCF_002000055.1). GTDB lineage: Bacteria > Pseudomonadota > Gammaproteobacteria > Xanthomonadales > Marinicellaceae > Marinicella > Marinicella sediminis. The sequence continues at coordinate 41,094 of NZ_MVBD01000008.1, forward strand.
GTATGATGTTTCAAGCAGAGCAGGGTCCTCAAACAGCACATTTTGGCCGACATGCTGGTCTTCATCCGCAATGAATACCATGTCCGAGATGTGACCGGTGAATGATTGTCCCACGGGGATCCGGTAAGTGACCCAGCCAGTGCCAGAATAATTGTGATGGCTTTGATTGCCGTAGATTTCGGTGCCATCAACCTGCCACACCCTGGCCGGTGTTACTGAGTTGCTGCCTGCCATGATGAAGCCGATGCCGGATATTTCGTTTTCCTGACGGTTGGATTTGAATTTAAATTCCAACACCGTGTCCGTTGTGACCTGGTAATCATAAGCTATTTTTTTCCATGAATTGCCCATGAATTTAAGCCGGTTGTTGTTAGTACCCACCACCACATAAGAGGTGTGTTCGAGGTCTTCGCCATTGCCATAGCTGAGTAATGGTTCACCCATGAAAGGCGGCTGAGCTGCAGTGGCCGGGCGTGTAAAGCATTGTTCATTGCTTTCTATGCCGTCGCTGACAACCCAGAAGCACAGCCCATTTTTGTTGAATAGATTTTGTAGATACAAATTCTGAATGGGAAATTGCAGCCTTTCCTGACCGTTGTAATCTGAGCGAACGTAAATGTCGTTGCCAGCAAATTCGGCCAATACGGGACTGTTGGCTGCATTTGCTCTGACTTTAACCGAAGCATCGGCTGCGAAATTGTTCCCCAACATGCGGATACAGTAGTTGTTGTTACACACCGGGTAGGCATCTTCCAGCACCGGAATGATGCTGCTGATGGCCTGGTACAGATCAGGTTGAGGCCCGATGTGACCGGTATCACCTGTCACTTGTGGGGTGCCGGTGGAACTCAGCAGGTTGCGCATACCATAAGAATCATATTTTGGCTTACCGGCATTGTCAGCGATGCTCTGAATGGTTGCTGCGGCGCCAACCACGATGGGTGATGCGCCGGACGTGCCGCCAAAAACAGCGGTATACAAACTGTCTTCTGAGCCCACATTCTGTAAGTCTCCGTAGCCGGTTGTGGTGATGTTTTCACCCCATGCATGGACATCCACCCGGCTACCATAATTGGAAAAACAGGCCCGTGTGCGAGAGGTTGAGAGACTGGCACCAACGATGATGGCCCCAGAGTCCTGGACTTTGCGATTAAAGGCGCCCTGATAAATGGGGTCATCCAGATTTACGCTGCCATTGGCTCCTGCCTCGATGACAATGATGCCATTGGCGGTGGCTTGTTTGATTGCTGCAAATACCGCCGGTTCACTTTCCACAGGAACGTATCTGCAATTGTTGCTTGTGCACACACAGGTGTTGCCGGTTTCAGGTCCGTATGACTGCATTTCCAGCAGCATGATGTCTCCGCTGGCCATCGATGCCGCGGCACTGGTGATGGCACTGGCACGGCCTTGAGTCTCTGAGCGGAAACCCATGATGGCCTGATCGGCAATGCCTTTGATTCCCAGTTGATTGTCCTCAGCGGCGATGATGCCGAGTACCGCTGTGCCATGATCCCGATAGCCGGGATAATGGTTACCTGCATCGTCAGCAAAGACCGGCAGGTCTTCATGGGTGGTGTTGAAAGAGTATTCAACATCAATGATTTTGATGTTTTCACCCTGACCATTTGGCAAGCTCCAGGCAAACTGGGCATCGATGCCATTGGGCGCAGGTAACAAGTAACCTTGTGAAGCGCCGAAGTCCGGGGTATTGGACTTGACCAATGGTGGTGGTGCCATTGATTCTGCATAGGCCACTTCAATGATTTTTAATTGGTTCAAAGCCTCAATGAGTTGTGCCACGTCCTGGTAATGGCTGCCTTCAGGCAATGGAGCAGAATGGAATAAATTCAAATCCACTAAGTCCTGCCGGACGTTTCGTTCAGCATTGATTCGGCGGTTATCCAGATAGTCTTCTGCCAAAGTTGCGAATGTTCTCTGAGCGGTCAGCTGGTGTTTTTTTAATAATCCATCAACGACTTTCAGGCTGTCATTCACCTGCTGAGCTGAGACTTTCTTTGTGGCGAATTGATCAGGCAGGAACGTGGTTTGGTTTTGTTGAATGGCGATGCCACTTCCTTCAATGTATTTGATGGTAATCGCAGTGACTGAGGTTGTATCTGGTAACACCAGTCTGGCATATTTCATCCTGGGGTCAAGGTCATACAATGAGTCAGTTTGGGCCTGTGAGGTGAAGGTGAACAGCGTCAAAAGTATCAGCCAGGAGATTTGTGGCAGGACACGATTGAGCCGTCTTCGGTGTGTTTGAGCTTTGTCTTTCATGAGCTTTGATTGGTAATTTTTTTAAGGACTGTCCAGCTTACTGATGTGCCAAAAAACAACTTTCAAATTTGGGACAGATTGTCTCAATTTCCAAACCAGCACCGTGATACTGAGTTTTCTCGCAATGAAACCGTAACAGGCAAATGAGAATGCTCGTATGTCACCTTCATTAGTGCATGTCTTATAATGTACAATTTAATGAATGATTTAAACTGAATTAATTCTGCCGGGGAAACTGACATGACACACAATCTACTCACAATTATTTTATTATCAGGATGCTTCATCACTTCTGCACTGGCAGGTGATCGTGGCTGGGTTAATTTCACCGGCATGGCGCCACAAGCTTATGAAAAACAGCAGCAACCGCTGACCGTGTTTGCCTGCAACAACACCGCCGTGTCATTGGACATGCAATGGGGCACAGATAACATCCGTGAAGTGCCTTTTGGCTTGGAGTTTGCTGGCGATCAGCCTTACTTCATCAGTAAATACTACATTGCTTCCCCGCCACTGCCCAACCAGTTTGTCTCAGGCACACCACTGATCCTTGGGGTGTTGTCACAAGACCACTTCAGGTTGGATGGCGGACCGGAGATGGCTGAGGTTTTTATGGACTATCGGTTACTTAAGCCGGTACAACTGGGCTTTCTCCCGGTCAGTTACCAAAGCAGTGAGCGCGGAGAGGCCAGTTGCCTTGATTTGGGTATCAATCAGATCCCGATCAATATCCGTTGCCCTGAGTTTGAATACACCGCGTACGGGCAAAAAATAACCGGTCAGAAGAAAGGACTGGGAAAGGGCATTGGTCAATTGGCCCGGGTGAAGACTAAAACCGGTGAGTTAAAAGACCATGGGCAATTGTTTATTCCACTAAATGTCGCCAGCCAAAAACCACTGAAAGACTGTACGGTCGAAATCGTCAATGACATCATGTTTGCCCATCAGGTCTTTTTTGGTAAGGCCAGTGATCATCAGTCCATCATTAACCTGACCCAGGCATATGAACGACATCAGCATTCTGGTGAATCGGTCGGACTGTATTGCCGTCCACGGCCAGTCGATCAACCGGCAGCGGGTTGTGTTCCTTTGCAGCCATTGAATGAGTTTGACTGAACCTTTCGGCGTTCTCTCTGATTACATGAACTGATGGTTTCAGGTTATTGATTGAGGTTACTGCTGTTCTCTCATCTTAATGAAGTAAGTCACTCCCTGCATTCCTTATTTTGTAGTACACTCATTCAACTGTAAAAAAAAGTAAGTAAAAAAAGTACAGTCGTATAACGGACCGATTGGTCATTAAATCAAATAACAGGGGGAATCAAATGAACAGACAAGTGCGCATTCATTCATCAGAACTGGGTGAGGATCAATTAAAATCTTTGGCTAAAAAATATCAGGAAGAATTTGAGCTTCCAGTTACCATTGTCAATAATGAACCTGACATATTGGCAGCATCAAGGTGGGCAGATTTGGCTCAGGTTGACGATATGGAGAAATTATTGAGGTACTGGTCTATCCAATCAAAAACACTTTCAAAAATGTTGGCTGAGACATATCCATTGGTTAATGACAATAAGGAAACCAATGAGTTATTAAGTGTGCTTGCATTGCCATGGGATGATGATCCGAAAGGAACAGTCATTTACTATCGTACTACTACAAAATACAGTATCAGCATTGTTTTAAGAGACTTTTCAATCAGTCGAATTGGACAACTTGAGATAAAAGGAGCCCCGACACCATTACCGCCTCGACATGTCATTGAGCCAGAACGGCCGAAAACACTGGCAGAATCAGGTGGTGGTGAAGATGTGCAAAAGGCCATTTGGAATATTCTTGATTACATCGGTGCTGGCTTGGCGGAAGCAGGTTCTCCAATATTGGGTGCAGTTTTTTCAGTATTGATGGATTTGCTTAAAGCATTCAGTAGTACAGCTGATGATCAAATGACTGAACTGTTATCACAAATAAAAATGCTGCTCCAGGATGATCGTATTCAATTAGAAATGGACAGTGCCAATGCTGTTATCTTAACTTGGTCAGAATACGAAGGATCTCATTTTAAAGAGTCAGACTTGGAAATTTTAAATGCCGATAATCCTGATACATCCTCACAATCATACATAGACGCGAAAAATCGTATAAGTAGTTTCGTGACCAAAATCAATAACGATTTAAATGGCACGCCACGTATCTTAGATGCAGTTAACCTGATGCGAGGCGACCCAGATAAAAATGCCGAAACATATGACTTTCCAACCGATGGTATGCTTAAGTTATCGTATTTTATGTTTTATTCAGGTTTTGTTTTGGCTTTGGGCAAACAGGCCTGGCTTGCATCAAGAGCCCTGAATGGGGTGAGTGATTCAACAACAGAGAGTCTTCAAAACCAGGTCGCTTTCCTTTCTCAAAACTACACCGAGTATGTCGAAGCAATCTATCCCTCGATCAATCAACAAGTCAGCGAAAGAGCCGCAAGGTGGGATGTAGAAGATACTCAACCTTTGGATGGGCACACCTTTTTTATCATCCATGACACCATCCATGATGCACAAGACCCATTGAATAGGCTCAATCGATATTCTCCACCCAGTGAGTGGGGGTATACTGGGAGTACATGGTTTTCTTATTGTGGTAATTCACAACGGGCAACAGCCAATCAGCAAGCTGATGCAGCCTTGGTGAACCTGAAACAAACTTATATAGACTATTTTTATGGACGCATAGTGAAGTCGGCCAGTGATGGCAGGTCGATGCAACAAGAGTTGGATGCCAGGGTGGCGGCATATAAGTCAAACAACGCCAAATACCAAAATCTTGCCAAATCTGACACTTAAAACAAATCGTTATCAATGAGTCGGGGCATTCATTAATGTCCCGTTTTTTAAATTGACCTATGAATTCGTAAAAGACATGGGAGTTATTTGTTTAGTGGTAAAGCCATGATTCCCCGGCATTCTTGTGGTTCAAAAAACTGAAACCACCCCTGGATATGGGGTCAATACCATCCATTTATTTCCGAGCTTGGCCTGTTTGAAAAAGTGGTCTATAATGGACGAAAGGACAGTTTGAATCTTCAAACGTAATATCTATTTTAAATAAGGAGTGTTTATGAAAATTTCCGTTAAATCGTCTGTGGCCTGTGCCATGCTGGCTACCAGCTTAACTGTTGCTGCTGTTCCGCTTTTTGATCCCAATAGCTTGCTCATTGTCAATGATCAGACCATCTATGAATACAATACGAATGGCGATGTGCTTTCTACCCTGGAAGTGCCTATGGGTTTCAATGCAGAACAAGTCAGGGACATCACCATCCTGGAAAACGGAAGGCTTGCGGTTTTTAATGGCACATTTGCCCCTGAACTGAATGTTTATGATGGCAACTACTGGGAGAGTTATCAGATCGATGGTTGGAGTACCCCGAATAATCTGACATATGGGGGTATTGCCAATGTAGGTGAGGTGGTTTTCCTCACCGACGGGTCCACTTTTGGCGGCGAAGCCAAGGGGCTCATTGCTTTCAATGAACAATCATTGACCCATCAGCGATTCATTGACACCAGTGATTACATTGACATCACTTTAGGTGCTGATAACCAATTGTATGCGCTGCGAAATTTTTATGGGGATGTGGATGTATTTGATCCACTGAGCCTGGAGTTGGTCAGGTCAGTTGACTTAGGCCACTTATCATCATCACGTTCAGTCACTGCCAATGCCGCCGGTGAAATATACATGGTCAGCTGGAATGGTTATGTGGCTAAATACGATGTATCGGGTAATGTGGTGCAGACATTGGATATTGGTGGTGGATTGCATGACATAGACATCAATGACCAGGGTGCTTTGTTGATCGGGAGCTGGAATGGTGCGTTTTATCTGACTGATGAGTCATTAATAACCTATCAGTCATTTGCGATGCCAGCATCCAATGTGTTTGTGGCTTTTGCATCACCTGTTCGCTTCACACCTCCAATTGAGCCTCCGGTACTTGTGGGATCTCATTACCGGCACGGGCGTAATATTTACACCACTTTGAACTGGTCGACTGAAGCTCAGGGCGTGGATGTGTATTTGAATGGTGAATTACTGGATACCTTCAGTGGCGTCAATGAAGCCACTTACGCTTTCTTCAAAAAATATGCTCAGGTGTTCATGGTTTGTAACATGGGTACCGAAGATTGTTCGGCGACATATGTGGCCAATTGATCAATCGACCTGATTGCTGAGGACACTGATAAGCCAGGCTGAATGACAGTCTGGCTTTTTTATGTGTGAGGCTGATTGCTGATAGTCTGAGGTCAGGGGTGAGAAATAGAGAAAATAGAGGGACAGGCACTAGTTATATATACCAGCTTGAGTATTTAAGCTGGTTTGTATGTGGTAAATAGTTGGTTTGATTGGTCAGGAAGCAGAATGTGAGGCCTGAATGCTCAGTTTCGATGAAGTTGACTGAATTGGCCCGATTTCAGCTGAGTATGCCGGTGGCAGACAGGATCTGCTGGATGGGTTTGATGGTTGGTTAGCTACTCCCGGGCTGGTTTTTCGGTGACCTACAGCGAATCTTTTACCAACTTTCTGACAGAAACTTTTGAGCTGATCCACTGTGCCGACTGCTGTGAATCCGACTGACTTAATGCCCTTAAGCTCATCGAGCCAGGTGTCTGGATCGAGGCCCAGTCGGTCTAAGATTGGCGGCAGGTTTTCTGGAATGTATCCGCGTTTGGTTTCCAGGATTGCCCTTCCAGAAAAATCCACCAGATCAAGGTAACCCGACAGTGAAAATGGCTGGTCATTTTCGTCATATCCAAAGCCGATCAGCCTGGTGTTTTTGTCTTTGATTCTCTCTTGGATAGAGGTGTAATCAGATTGCTCTGGCGTCTTTGCCACGCACGGTCACTCACAACCAAAAGGCTTCTTTCACTGCGTGAAAACCGCCATTTAGTTGTTCATTGTGCTGCTGCCCTGATTAGGTTCAGGTCCACACGCATGACGGCACAAAGCAAGCGCTTCTTTTGCTATACAAAAACCGCACTCACTTTTTAGCCTATGCTGCCATACAAGTCAAAAAAGCCTGCTCATCGAGCCACATGGATGTGGAGAATAATAGAAATGTAGGAGCATTTTCTGGCCAGCAGGGCTTGGCTTTTAAACCGGCTTTCCCAGAAATGGCCCGTGCAGCCATCTTCAATATTAGCCCTTCGAGCAATGTACTCATTGAGCATTTTTTCGTCTCATCCATGAGACTCACCCCTGCGGGGCTGGCTTGAAAAATCGTTCCTGACGATTTTTTCATAAACCATGAAATGGATCTCAGCCGCTTGCGATAAACTTCCGCTTTTTGAATCACGAAATCCAATTGAGGTTTGCTCAATTGCTCACCCCTCAGATAGGGTTCACAGGGCCCAGGAAGATCGAATAATCCTGCCCATGTCATCAACACCCTTTTGTCTGACCAATCAGCATTGTTGTTAACCTTGAAAGTGGTTCGACATCACCACATAAGCACAGATGTCAATGCTGAATAATTTAGCCAGGTATTTCATGCGTTCAACGATCCACTTCCGTCGATGCTCGAAAGTTCGCCCAGAAGCATGATCATCACCACATAAGAAGGCCCTGCGTAGGCATCTCGATACAATGTGGTAATAAGGGGTTTCCGAGACGCAAATCTGATACTTCCGTGCTAATCCCATGGTTTTCTCCGTTTAAAACCATGATTTTCATAAATTCAGCTGGAATTAGCTGTGGCAAATATATGAAGTGGCCGTCTGATATTTCTTAGGAAATGCCTGTCCTAAACTTTTCTGCAGAATATTTTTGAACATTTAGCTGTCCTCATGGGTGTGCTAATGTGGACAATGAGGTCTTTGTTCCGTATAATCATTCCAATTATTTTATAGGGCATTATGCTTCCTATTCTCAATCAATCAAACGAGTTAAAAATGAAGATCCTCATCATTACCGCTATTCTCCTCTTGGCCTCTTTTGCCTCGTGCCTTCGCGCAACTACTACCCCTCAGCAGAGTACTGAGGAGTCGTACACCACCGTCGGCAACTACAGCTATTTTTGCAATAACTATTGTGACACTTATAAAAACCAGATGTGCAGCCCGCCAGGTGACACGGCTACTGACTTCCAATTTGAAATCCTCAGCGGGGACCTGTCGACCCCACAGACGTCAAATGGCTATCAATTCAAGCTGGCGGGCCACGAGGCCGTCTATCTGGAATTTAAATGTCCACCTCTGGGTTCGGGGACAGCCTGTTCCGGAAACGGGCCGAAGTCTATTGAATTCGACAAGAACGGTCATGTAGATTGCAGCGTCACGTCAAAAAGCAACAACCCTAACGACGAACACAAAACCCTTTATTGCAAAAACAAGTCAAGCGACAGCCACCACCACCTGAACATTTTGAGTTTCGGGTGCGGGGCGTACTACGCTTTTTAACCGAAGAAGCAAGCTAGTAAGTGGTGGGTTATGTCGATAAAACATGTAATTTGGAGAATGGTCGTTATTATTTCAGCCGTTAATAATTCAACTGCCGAACAATCAACAGACTCTGCTGGAGATTATGAAATGGATTTATTTCATGTATATGGAGCCATTCATGGAACGAAATTTACCGAAGAGTTATGCACAGACTAATATCCAGAAACACAAAAACAAAATGAAATGGCATATAAGAAATGGAGAAAAAAATATCTTCCCTTCATTCAAGAGATTCAAAAACACATAAGATTTCATATTTGGCAAAAATCAAAAGGAAACATGGCTATTTATCAAGAACGTTTAGCCGAACAAGATGACCTAATGGATAAACAAAAATTAAGCATATGAATGGAATGTAATGAAATATCAAGATCCAACTTTTAAAGAGATTTGCATGACTTTCCCTTAATATCTGAATACTAAAAGAATGGATCTTGAGTATTACTATGCTGATCAGCTTCAGACCATAAGATCAAAAGTTGTTGATGATTAAAATCCACTTTTAAAGATAATGTCACTTCCAAAAACAACATAACTTTGACCAGCATCAGATAGTCCATTTGGGTCTGCTCTTGGAGCTCCAATAATCACATCATCAATACCATCACCATTAATGTCTCCAGCTGAACTTACACTTCGACCCGAAAAATCATCGATTCTTGTGCCCCATATGACGAATCCTAATTCTTCTGTTAAATTAACTAATTCGATTGGTGATAAATCGGTATCTTCACTGCCAAAAATCACATAACTCTTACCACCCCATCTTCCAAACTCGCCATTTGCTCTGTGTGCTCCAATGATGACATCACTGATACCGTCACCATTAAAGTCTCCGGCATGACGAACTGAATTTCCTGTGTGGCTGCTTCGTAAACCGTTAACTATTCACCCGTATTTTGATCCAGACTATTTACATAGAAAATTGGTGGAAATTCAGATTGACTGCCAAAAATTATGTATGCAAATCCGAAATTATCATTTGCTCCTGATGCTCCAATTATGATGTCATCAATACCATCTTTATTAAAATCACCCGCAAATGAAACTGAACCTCCTAACCAATCACCATCCTCGGTTCCACTCATAATAAAGCCTGTATCTGAGCTCATGTCATGCAATGATATTCCTCCTGGAAATCCATCTGTTTTTCCAAATATCACAAATGCAGCTCCGGTCCTGTTTGCACCACTAGGCAATGTACTGTTGGGACCACCAATGATCAAATCATCAATACCATCTCCATTAAAATCACCAGCATTATTCAAAGATGCGCCTATGTTACCTCCGGCAAATCCTCCAGGGATGTAAAAACCATTTTCTCCATTAAGAGTTGTGAGATCTATCGAGCCTAGCGTGAAACTATTTGACCCAAAAACCACAAAAGCAAATCCTCTTTGAGTGTTAAACTCAGGAGCACCAATTACAACATCAGAAATTCCATCACCGTTTAAGTCACCTGCAAATCTTACACTTGTTCCAACACGTCTACTATATGCTGTTCCATCGATGATAAACCCTTGTGTTGCATCCATTTCTGATACCAAAAGTGGATGTGGTAGTGAGTTTTCAGTTCCGTAAATGACATAAGTTTTTCGTGCAACACCCGCACCAACCAGCAAGTCTCCTATTCCATCCCCATTAAAGTCTCCTGCTCCACTGACAGATCCAAACAGGTCACCAGGATTTTCACCTTGTATCACAATTCCATTAGAACCATCAAGGTTAGCTGGATTCAATGTGTTTGGATATCCATTTGCATCCCCAAAATGACATAAGCCATCCCAGTTCGATTGTCATCACTTGTCCCAGCATCATCTGCTCCAATGATAAAATCATCAATACCGTCACCATTCACATCACCAGCAAAGCTGACTGAAACTCCCAAACTATCATTTTCATTCAGTCCATCGATTACCAATCCATTATCTTGATTGATTTCGCTTAAATATAAATTCAAGTTAAGTTGTGCTTTACATTCTGATGCCAAAATGAAAGCTAAAAGTGTTATTACCAGAATTTTTTTCATTCGAGGTACCTGAAGGCCACATGCTTCACTTGACTCAGGGTGTGCAGTGGATGAGGGTTGTCATCGATCAAGGCGATTTTACCTTCCCATGATTGACCATCTGTGGTGGTAAGGTCAGCATCAACCCAGTTGCTGCCTAAGGATGATTGGGCATGGCCTGGGGATTCAGGTGTCGGCTTTTGACCTGGTTGATTTGTAATAATTGCAGGTCATTGGCAATGCGTTTAAGCATGCGTTTGCTTTCTCCCTCGCGGTAGTCATTATCGATGACTTTCTGAAAATAGTTTCGTGCCTGGTTAAATTCATCCAACCAATAGTGAATTTGCGCGATGTTGTAGTAACTGGCATAGCGCATTTTTCTGTGGGCCCTTTTGTTACTGGGGTAGCGTTTGGGGATTTCATCGAGGAATCGAATGATCGGTAACAAGGCGGGTTTTAAAGCAGCGACGTCATCATGAGGGGCCATTTGCCCAAAGATGGCTTTGAGGTCCTGTTCGACTTTTTTGTAATCAGCATATTCCGGGTATTTTTTTGAATCCATGATCAAAAAACTGGTTTCACCGAAGATGGGTTGGTAGCCATGCATGGCATTGAGTTTGTCGTTAAATTCAATCATGGTTTCATATAAAAACTCATGGTACAACTCTGCCCTTAACTCGTTGATGTTGTGGTTAAGGTAGTTCCAGGCTGATGTTTGTGACGGAGTGGTTTCGCCCTTGTGTTTGATATAAGACGATCCATAGCGATGGGATTGTTGTTTCCCATCGGGGTAGTGAATGATGATCCGTGCACCGACTGAGTATTCCAGTTCAGGTGTGTAGGTGTATTTGATCCTGGTCTGGCCATCACGGTTTTTGTCTTCCCTCTTGTGGGTTTTGACCCGCGTTTCCTGAATTTTAAGCGTATCAAACCGGAACTCAATGTGTAAATAGCCGGCTTTTTCTACCCGATTAAAGCCATGTAACCTGAAGGTGTTTTCAATGGTTTGCCTGGTTTCATAGGTGTCATAAAAGGCGCTGACCTGAGTGCTGACTGTTCTGTTCCCCAATTGGGTGATGGGATCTGTGGGCAGTTGTATGTAGGCCACGTTCGCTGATTTTCTGTCCAGGTCCAAAGCTTTGACCGGGCCGGTCAATGCCAGACATAAAATGAACCAGTATTTCATGTTTTTTTAATTGTCTGTGGTGATTGTTGGTGATTCTATCGCATATCTCCTTCATTGGCTTTGGGTTTTTGTGTATTTCCTGGTTATGGTCAGTGAACAAAAAAGTGGCGCATTTGGGTGAATGCCGACGCATGTATGAATAGGGGACATCCATCACAGCCAGGAGTTATCATGGAACAATCAGCCACTGATCCAATCAACAGCAGCATTTCTTTACCCGCTCAATTCATCCGTTATTTAAGGTGGTATTGTCTGATGGTTTTGGGGTTTTTTTCACTGCCGTTAAATGCGGCCACATCTGATGTCATCTATTTGGATGGGTTTGAAGACCGGCCATTGTTTTTTCCCAGGGTATCATCTGCCGCTCAGGAACCTGTGAATGATGGTGATGATGCCCATGGGGCAGCTGTTTATGGAGAACAGGTGAGTGTGGTGCTCAGTTCCGGGGAGGCCAGGCTGGATCGCACAGACCTCACCGTACCGGGACGGGGACAGTTGAATTTTGCTTTTACCCGCCGACATCGCAGTCAATTGGAGTATGACGGCCCTCTGGGTCATGGCTGGGATTTTATTTACAACGAGCGTTTGCAAATTACCTCAAATGGGAATGTGCAGCGATCCAATGGCAAAGGACATGTGGCCTCATGGACGTTGAATCCTGATGACAGTTACACTGCCCCGAAAGGATATTTCGGCACCTTGACCCTGGAACTCGATGGTCATTATCTGTTGCGTGAGCCGGATGGCTTTAAACGAACGTATTCTGCGCAGGGTAGGCTGGTCCAATATCAGGATCGCTTTGGTAATTCAATGGCTTTCAGTTACGACGGGTCAGGAAACCTGACCGGGATTATGGATGTTTTTGGACGCAGCTATGAACTGGATTATAAGTACATCGCAGGGCGCGACCGACTGGTGACATTGCGTGATTACAGTCTGCGGGAGTGGACCTATGGTTATGATTCAGCTGGTCATTTGGTGACCGTGCGAACACCCCTGGTGACCGGTACTTCGACTGGCAATGATTTTCCAGCTGGTCGCAGCGAACATTACAGTTATTATGATCAGGGCCAGACAGCACCTGTTCTGCATAACCTTGAATCAGTGACTTTTCCTCAGGAGGCGGCAGATATGGGGCCTGCTGGCATCAGCATCAGTTACGGCAGCAGCGGTGTTGAGTCAGATCGTGTGGTGGCATTGACAGTTGGTGGTACCAATGCATCGGCCACACCTGCCGGAGGCACTGTGATATTTGATTACCAGACAATCAACAGTGGTATTCCACTGGGTGATCCTTCGGTGATCAGGCTGGAAGTTTCGCTGCTGGAACGCAATGGCCTGCAGAAAATGTACTTGATCAATGAATTGAACCATCTGAAGGAACTGCGTGAATTGACCCAGGGACTCAGACCGGTGGAGCCCGCTGATCACTACGCTACCAGGTTCAGTTATGATGCCGATGGGCAAATGACCGAAAAAATCATGCCTGAAGGCAACATTCATCAATTTGCATACCACAGTACGGGAAATCGGGCACAGCAAAAAAACGCAGTTGAAATCAGACAGATTGCCGACCTCGACCGAGGCGGAGGTGAAGACCTGGTGACCACCATGACCTATGAACCTGTTTTCAATCAATTGTTCAGTGAAACGGGCCCCAGGGGCAATGCAGCATCATTCATTCCACCATTGGGAAGTCATACAGCAGCACGGTATACCAGGCATTATCTTTTTGATTATCAGGAACACAACCTGACAATCCCAGATGTGGTGAAGTACGGTATTGACTTGGGCAGCATACCAAGAAACCTGGGAGACCTGAATCAGGATGGACAAACCGATCAGCTACTTGGACTGTGGGTGAGGCGTGAGGAACCTGCTGTGTTGCTGAGGGTGGATGCGCATCAAGCCATCTCCACCGGCAGCACAACGCAAAACATCATCACCGAGGCGCAGTGGAATGACCGGGGCCAACAGGTGGCCGAAATTGATGCTGAAGGCAACATCAGCAGTTTTGTTTATCACCCTGAAAATGATCCTGATGGTGATGGTCTCATCATTCCGGGACAGCCTTCATCATTGAATCGAGGTTATCTGGCAAGTGACATCAAAGACAGTGCGCCTGCATCCAACCGGCGTACCGCCCCTGTCCCACCAGCTGAGCTGAAAACCTTCTATGGCTATGACCCGGGTGGCAATGTCAACAGTCTGCAAAATCCCCGGGGCGTGGTGACAACATATGAGTACAACACGTTGAATGAGTTATTGGTTGAAACCCGTGGTGCCAACGTTGATGAGGCTGTGTTGCAGGGTGAACTGGTTACCGGTGAAACGGCGTTTGGTTATCAACAAAGACATCATTACGACCACAATGGCAGGGTGGTGCTTAAAGAGGTGCAGAATGAGGCATCGGTATCGGTGACGGCTGGCGTGGGTGATTGGGTTGAACTCATCCACACCTATGACATCCTTGGTGGTCTGTTGAGTACTGCGGTGGAAATTGATGCGGCCAGTCAGGCAGTGACCCAATGGCAATACGATGGCAATGAGAACCTGGTGCGGGTCACTCATCCGCAGGGCAATCAGGTGTCTTATGAATATGATGAGCGAGATCTTCTGTTCAAAGAGGTCCGTGGGTTTGCCTCTGCTGACGAGGCAATTGTGCAGTACGATTATGACCTGAATGGCAATGTGTCAAGGCGGTTGGATGCCGAAGACAATGATGCCGTGGCGGGGCCCGAAGAAACCCTCCGTGTGTATGACGGTTTTGATCGCAACACCCAAGTCATTGATGCCATCGGCAATCAGGTGCAATGGTTTTATGATGTGGCTTCAAACCGCATCCGCATGCAAGTCTCTGGACACCGGGCCAACCAACCTGGTGCCGGCAATGTGTTACTGAAGGATGAGTTTTATGTGCATGATGAATTGAACCGCCAGTATCAGCGGGATCAGGTGTTGTTTCTTGCCGATGGTTTTAATCCATTGCGCCCTGAAGATTTGCGTGATGACAACAATGATGGAATGGTTACCGAATTCACGGAATACGATGCTTTATCGCGTGTCACTTACCTCAGTGAGGACGACGGTGACACCAAACAAACCGTTTACGATGGCGTCAGTCGCAGTTTATTTAGCCTGGACCCCCTGGGCAACAGCGTGGCTTACACATACGATGCCAACAGCAATGTGCTGAGCCTGACCGAAACCGATGTCAGTGATACCACTGCTGTGGCTGATGAAACCTTTGTGACCCGCTATGTCTATGATCAGCTTAACCGGCTGGTCCGGGAAACCGATCAAGTGGGTCGTACCAAGCGATACCACTATGACAGCCGTGACAACATCAGGGAGAAGTCCGATGCCCAAAATCCCAATCTGGTGGTCGATCCCTGGTCCGTATATCCGGGTAATATCAATCAGCCAGGCAACCGCAGTCACTACGCATATGATGGGCGGGACCTGGTACTCCTTGAACGGCAGGAATTACGGGTTGGTGGCAACGGCAGTGGAGCCCTGGACACCAGTAACCCACTGAACCCGGATGGCTTCATTGACTTGCTGTACTGGTATAACCTGAATGGCTTGCTGTCAGCAGTGATTGATGACAATGGTAACACCACACAATATTTTTATGATGCCCGAGACCGGCAGGTTCAGCAATTGAATGCCGATGGTACGGTCCTGACTCAGATGTATGATCGTGATAACAACCTGATTGCAATCACTGATCCAAATGGCTCAGTGATCACCCAGACCTTCGATGGGATCAATCGCCTGGTACAACGGGATATCAACCGAGGTCAAGGGGTGATTGGTACCACCCAGGAAACACATCAATATGATGGCCTCTCAAGAGTAACCCGGACGGTGGACAACAACGGCACTGCCAGTGATCATCAAGTGGACAGGATTTATGACTCATTGAATCGTCTGATTGAAGAACAACAGGATTTTGAACCTTATTCGAATGTGTTGGCTGGAGATGATCGCAGATTGAGTCTGAGTTATCCAAGCAGCCGAAACATTGAATACACCCACGATGCACTCAACAGGGTGGTTCAGGTGGTTGAACCCAATCCGTCAGGCATCAGCAACAGAGGACCCTTGCCGTCACTGACGGTGTTATCAACTGACTGGATGGGCCCAGAGGCTTGTAGTGAAGCCTGTCCATGTGATGCCAGGCCGTTGCACATGGCAATGGGTAATGACACCAGTCTGAGCTTTCTGGACATCGGGCAGACCAATAACGTGGGTTACAGTGCCGTGCGTGAACCGATTGGGATGGTGCATCTGGATTCTGGCATACCATTCATTGACCGTTCTTACGGCTACAACCGCAACTACATGCGCATCAGTGAGCTGATGTCCGACTTGCCTGGTGGGCCTGAAAACCTGTATGAACTGGATTCTGCCTATCGTTCTGAAAGCACGTTCATTGATGACTTCGGTGGCGAGACTTTTTCGCAGTTGATTGAATACCAGCTGGATGGTGTGGGCAATCGTGATTCGGTTGATTTCACTCAGGATTTTGGTGGTCCGCCGATACAGTTTTCAGATAATTACACCCTCAATAACATGAATGAATATGACTCTGCAGGTGGCGCTGGTCCACAACTGCATGATGACAATGGCAACCTGACTGATTCAGCTGGATTCCTCTATTTCTATGACTATCGTAACCGACTCATCGAAGTGCGCCGCAAAAGTGACAACGCTTTGCGTGCGCTTTATGAATATGACACGTTCAACCGTCGGGTACAAAGGACCACTTATCAAATGCCAACCACCACGGTGGATGAAGAAAGACGCTACTTGTATGATGGCTGGCATGTCATAGAAGAGTGGGCCAGTGATGCCGATTACAACAACAATGGACCCATAGCTTCTTATGTTTTTGGAGCCGGTATAGACCAACCCACTCAAATGGAGACTTCTGTGTCAGCCACGGTGCCTGGAACATTCTGGTTTCACCGTGATGTCAGGAATAATGTGGTTGCCATGAGTGATGAGTCCGGAACTCAGGTCGAACAAACCAGATATGATGATTTTGGTCAGTTTGAACAAAGCGTGTCAATCGATAACCGTCTGCTTTATCAGGGTCGGCGTTATGATCCTGAAACCGGGTTGTTTTATTTCCGCAACCGGTATTACAACCCCGCCACCGGACGCTTCATGCAACGTGATCCGGTATGGGATCCAAACAATGTGGGCAATGCTTACACGTTTGTTGGTAACAATCCGGTATCAGCTCTGGATCCGATGGGAACTGACGTCTGGATTGAGGGCAGTTCAGGCTCAGAGCCAGCCGGGCATCAGTCATTGTGTATCGGTGATCCCAATGGTCATTACATCTCATTCAGTTTTGGGGCCAGTGGTACCAGTTGGAAATGGGGGTTGACCGGTGAGGTGTATCAGGACACAGAACTGGGTGGTGACATCATTGAAGACTCTTATTACAAAACATCGAAGAAAGTTGATACCCGCATCAAAAAACTTCTCAGAAAATTGATTGGCAGTAAATATTACTACCGGTTATTCAACCGCAATTGTCGCTGGTGGTCGCAGACCCAATTTAAATTCATTGCCAAGGAACTGGAAAAACACAAAAAAGGCACCAAGACCAAACCGCCCAAGCGTAAACCCAGGAAAAAACCCAATGTCGGTGGCTTGCCTGGGGTGATTCAACCCACCAGACCCTTCAGCCGGGCTACTTCAGGGCCAACCACGACCACGGTAGAGCCCTCGACTTCCAGTACCGGTGCCACGGGTTCTACTTCGAAACCATCCAGTACTGTACCGAGTACTCCGGTTCCAAGCAGTTCCGGTTCAACAGCCAAGAAATGACCGGTTAAGGTGAAAATAACAAGAGCCTGAGCCAACACGGTTGGCCCGGGTTTTGATGTTTGTTCTGGATACAGAAACGCGAAGTTTGCCAGGATGGGGTGGCTTTTGTCAGTATAATGATGGTGGTTCCTGAACCTTCTGGGATGTGACTCAATGAAAGGATTTGCTGAATATAGCTCATCACATAACCATCGGATTTTGTTGGGAATCGATGGTGAGGTTGACTGTTCTGGTATCATTGCCTGTGTGATGATTTGAACGTAAAAACTGAATCCATTGGTGCGTTGATTGTTTATACTGATGGTCCATGAAGGGCCTTTTTGTAATTTTCAGGAAAAGTTTTAAAATCCACCCATGTTAATCAATATTCAAATACTGAGGGGACTGGCTGCATTGTGGGTTTTTCTGCATCATTCACTGCCACATTTTGCTTATTTAAAGCTCTCATCACCGTTGTTTGAGTCCATTGCCGGTTATGGCTACATGGGTGTTGATGTGTTTTTTGTCATCAGTGGTCTGGTGATTGCCAAAAGCATCGAAAATACTGACTTCGGATACCACCAATCAAGGCGATTTATCATAAAAAGATTCAGCAGAATTTATCTGGGGTTTTGGCCGGTTTTTATTTTGACATTGGCACTGGTATATTATTTCGATGCCACGAAAGTCATGTCTCATGAACTCGTCAAATCATTTTTTCTGTTGGGTATAATAGCCGAAGACTTATTCATACCTCCAGCTTGGTCACTGGCATTTGAATTGTATTTTTATGTGTTGACCGGGCTGATGTTATTGTCCGGAAGGTTTAATCATCACCTGATGTTTGCCCTGTTGATGATTTTAACTGTGATCAAAATCAACTGGATTGAATATGGTGTTAATGAGGCATTGGATTTGGTGTTTACCCCGATGTTGCTGGAGTTTCTGATGGGATTTTATCTTTGGAAATACCGGCATATACTCATAAAGCCTCAATGGGCGGTCGTTTTTGTGGGCATCATGGTTTTTGCCTTGTGGATTTCTGTGGAATATTTTCTGGTAGCCACTTCATTCCGGCCAGTCTCTGTGGGTTTATTTGCATTTTCATTGGTGGCTCTGGCTTTGATTTTTGAAAGCAAACTACCAGGGTTTTTATCCGCAGTTCTCAAGCCAGTTGGCGACAGTTCATACACTTTGTATCTCTTGCATTTCCTGCTGCTTTTCTTGTTTCATGCCACTGGCTTCAGGGGCTGGTTGTTGTTGAATGGTTATTCATTGACTGGTTATCTGATGCTGATTATTTCTGTAGTTCTCATCAGTTATGTGTTCTATCGTTTGGTCGAGAAACCGTTGTATCAGGTGGTCAGCAGAAGATCATAATTGGACGGACTCAATCAGTTTGAACCCCCTCGTGTGATAACAATAAGTATTCATGGTGTAAATTTGGCGGTGGGATAATGGCTCAGAAAATGCTGAATAAACAAAAAATGTTTGCCTTCACTCACCAGACAGGTAGCGCAGTATTTTACCTTTGAATGGTTCACTGGCCGGGTCTTCATTGGGGGCGTTTGTCTGGCTGTGGGCGAATCCCAATGTGGTCATGGCTTTGCTGAATTTGCTGTGCAGACCACGGCCCGGGTCGACTATGATGACTTCGCAGTTTGGTTTGGCATGTTGCTTGATGAATTGTGACAGTAAATGAATGTGTTCAGTTTCATACAGCAGGTCGCTGCCTACGATCAGGTTAAAACGACCCAATCCAGTGTGCTGATTGTCCCATCCAGTGCGCAGAAAAGGAATCACTTCGCCATCATTCAGAGCGGTGTTGCTGAGCAGGAATTCACCGGCCATGGGATGGTGATCTGTGGCCGTGATGTCCTCGTGCCGGGCGTTGAGTAATAAACTGGATAATCCGATACCACAACCGACTTCCAGAATTCTCAGTCCCCGGGTGTCTTTGTCGTCCAGTATCCGGGCCAGCACCTGGCTGGATTCCCACACCACGCCAAACAATGGCCATTGTGCTGATGAAATACCAAAGGCCGCAGCCACGCCATCGGGATCGGCATATTGCTGGCGGTCACGCAGGGTTTTGATGTGGATGTCCTGGTGGGTGAATTCGATGGTTTGGTATTTGATTCGGTAGGTTGACATGCTGTGCTCCTGAAGTTGAGGAAACGCAACAAGCCATCATCACTGATTCGCCACGACTGATCGAATGAAACAATCTGTATGAATGATTATATACCAAAGACATGACTGAATGATTTAATCGTTGTTGTTGGCCCCGATAAACACCGATTTTTAAGAGGGCAGAAGCATCGCCTTGCGTATCTGTTTTATTCCGTGTGATCAACGAAACAGTTGAGAATGTGCTGTTCACCAATGAATACCGATGGCTACGCTTGTTTGTTGGCTGAATCACAAAATCAGATGCGGATTTTGGATACCATGGTGATTCTGCTTAATCATTGGAAGCTGAAATCAAATCAACCACTATCACACAGTCAGCAGCAAACCGGTTTGCCTCATTGAGCATCGTGTTGCTGTTGGTCTCATGGTATGCATCTGCAGCTGACAGGGCATTGCAAGACCTGTCCGGTACTGCTCAACCAACGGCACCCGGGTTCATCGAAGATTACCAATCCCCAGGTGATCTGACGGTGTTGTCATCAGTGGCCAATTTGTCAGGAATTACCTACAACTGGGTGGCTGACCAATACGTCACGGTTCATCAAAATCAATACTGTCGATATGATGCGCAGTTCAATGAGTTGTTTTGCGGGTCTTTGGCCTGTGGAGATTGTGAGGATATTTTCTTTCTGGGAACAGCAGATGGTATGTATGAATATGCCCTGGTAGAAGAGGGCGGATCAGAAGGATCTGTAGCCATCGTTCAGGCGCCGATCAGCACGCACAACCTTCGCTTGGATCAAGAGACAGTTCAATGGCTGACTTATGCCAACACGGCGGGAGGTGATTCGGGAGAAGGCGTGGCATTTGATGGGGTCAGTGATACTTTTTATGTGTGCATCGAAGATCCGCAAATGCAGGTGCTGAGTTTTGCCCGTCCCGCCCATGATGACGATCTGAGTTTTGCTGATGGGTCATTGTCAGTGACAGAGGTGTTGTCACACGCCCAGTTGAGTGCTGTTTTGGGCGCAGGAGCCGACTTGTCCAGTTGTTACTTTCATGAATTCACCGGCCGCCTGTGGCTGATGTCTCACCTGGCACATAACATCAGTGACATTGACTTTTCAGGCGTATTACATGGCCAAATCGAGCTTCCGGTCAGTCAATTTGAGGGATTTACCTTCAATCATGATTTCAGTCAGCTCATTGTGGTTTCTGAACCCAATTTGTACCAGGTCTATCACGCTGCTGATTTGATTTTTGAAGCGGGGTTCGACTGAATACGTCCAATTCATCTGGTCGGTGACGGGCCGTTGACTTCATGCGAAATTGACAGTCAAGATGTCATGATTGGCTTTTTCACTGTGAACTACCATGAATCCACATATCAGACAACCCACCACCGTGCCCGCAATGCTGTTGGCTTTATCACTGTTTTTTGTCACTGGGATGGCGATGGCCATTGAAGAACCCAAATTCCAGGTACTGGAGAAACAAGGTAAATTGGAATTGCGAACTTATGAGCCGATGATCATTGCCGAAGTGGCGGTGGACGGAGATATGGATGATGCTTCCGGGAGGGGATTCAGACTGATTGCTGACTATATTTTTGGTAATAACACCACCACGCAGGGTGATGCTGAGAAAATCAGCATGACTGCGCCAGTGACCATGGAAGTTCAGCCTGTCGCTGAACAGTCAGAAAAAATTGCCATGACCACGCCGGTAACCATGGCTCAATCCGGTGAACAGTGGCGCATGCACTTTGTCATGCCAGCCGAATACAACATGCAAACCCTGCCGATACCCAATAATCCGAAAGTGAAACTGCGCGAAATCCCAGCACACAAGTATGCCGCAATTCGATTTTCCGGGTTTTCCGGAGCCAAAAAAGTTGATCGCAAAACACGAGAGTTGCTGGACTGGATGGAGCAAAAGGGTCTGAAGCCAGTGGGCACACCTGAATTGGCGCGCTACAACCCGCCCATCACCCCACCGTTTTTTCGTCGCAATGAGGTGTTGATCAGGTACCAGTGAATTGGCTCGTCATTAACCGGCATCGTTTCAGCATTGGACTTCATCAATGACATTTTCTCGCCAAAGCCACCAGTGTTAAATCGGCAATCTGTTTTCCCAGGCGCCAATGATTTGGGTGCTTTCTGATCTCGATGCATGGCCCATTTCTGGCGTCACTCAGTGCCACCAATGGGCCGGTCATTGCCAGATCCCGGCTTTGTTGTTCTCGGTGCAGTTTCATCCGTTAAAAAAAATATCCACTGGGTTGTCGAATTTAACCTGAGTTGTTCGTTTAAGATAGACATAAACCGGAGAAAAATGATGAAAATTTTGCTTACCTGGCTGCTCTTGATACTGAGTACCAGCTTGATGGCTCAGAGCAAGAAAACAGCCCACACCTACCGCCTGGACGACCCGAATAAACGACCACCAGCAAAGATTCAGCAAGTAGCCTGGCTGGCCGGTTCATGGTCAGGTACCGCATTTGGGCAACAGTTTGAAGAGGTGTGGAACCCGCCAAGTGCTGGCAGCATGGTGGGTATGTTTAAACTGTATGATGAAAACAAAGGGGTGAATTTTTACGAGTTGATGCTGTTGGTAGAACAGGAAGAGAGCCTGTCTTTGTTGGTCAAGCATTTTTCTGCTGATTTTGTCAGCTGGGAAAGCAAAGAAGAGCACATTAACTTTAAGTTGGTGGCCATTGAAGATCAGGCGATTCATTTTTCCGGGCTGAGTTTTTACCGAACTGGTGCCGATACCATGGATGTCTATCTGGCCATGCGGATGAAAGATGAAACTGTCAGGGAAGAGAAAATGCTGTTCCATCGCCAACGTCCATAATGTCTGAATAGCAGCACCAGGTTGTACCTGTGGTGCAGGTCAAGCCACTTATTTTTCACAGGTCCAATGAGGTGGTTGGATATGGTATTGTGTGAGTTGGTGATTTGGATGCGATGACATGCTTTTGAAGCTAACAAAAACACTGCTTCTGTGTGCGGTGTGTTCTGTCTGTGCCGAACCAACAGCTGTGAGTTGGATTGGTTCGGATCTGGATGGACGATCCTTTTCAGGCACCCTGAAAGCCACCAATACCTGGTTGCGGATTGGGGTTAAAGGTCAGATTCATTTTGCCGATGGTTTATTCTATTGGACCGCCGATGGCGATGACAGCGAGGTTGAGAAACTGCCATTTCAAGGCCAATTTCAGGACGGCCGCTTGTTTTTCACCGCCACCGGGCCGGCTGAACCTGGCTGCCGTGACCAGATCACCTGGCATGGCAGTTTTGATGGGACGTCTGTGTTTGAAGTGCGGGCAGTCTGGCAACGAATTGAAAAAGATTTTGTCCACGATTTGATGTTGACTGATGAGGTGCATTTTACCTTCATGCCATCAACTGAACATCAGCTTGCCAATGATTGAAAGCACTCTTGGCCTTCATTTGATGTGGCTGGTCAGATACTTTGCCAAGAGCCAAGTGAATCGGGTTCATGCATTCCTTGATTGTCGGTCACCGTTATTAAAGCAGGCAAATTTGCGGATGAGGTGGGATTGAGCTAATATTCATTTTTTCCACGTGGCATGTCTTAAGGGAGTACCGTATGTCTACAAATAAACTGTTGTTGATTCTGTTGTTACAACCATTTTGGGTTGTGGCCAAAGAACCGGTGGTTCATGAAATCATTCCAATTGTAAAAATTGCTCCGCAGTATCCACGCAAAGCCCTGATGGCTAAAGTTGAGGGTAAGGTGACTGTGGTGATGTCGATCAATGCCCAAGGGTCTGTTGACCATGTTGAGGTTGTTGAGGCGCAGCCAGTTCGTATCTTTGATGAAGCTGCGATCGATGCAGGTATGAAGTTTAAATTCAAGCCGAAGGTTGTCGATGGCAAAGGGGTTCCAAGTAAGGGCAAAATAACCTTTGTGTTTGAATTACCTGAACATCAATGGGCAGCCAGGAATGAAACATTGCTTGAGTTGTTAAAACCACAATTAGATGTGATTCAGGTTCAGCCCAAGGTGGTGGTGCTGGCTGAGTCTGTGCAAATCAAGTCTCGCATCAGGCCCAAACAAGTCAATGAGGTGCATGTCATGTTTGATGATGATTTGTTGCAGCTCAAACCACAACCATTTATCTGGAATGGTTTGGAAGCTGCTGAGGTGGCAGTGACGGATTTTGCTGAAAAATTAGCGGTCAGGCAACAATTGGTTCAACAGCAGTATGACAGTCAGCCAGGTGTTTTTCAAAGATTCCATCGGATATACAGCGCCAAAAACCATCCCCCAGTGTTAATCAATGCAGTTGATTCAGTCGATTTCAATCGCATGGACAATGTTTTTTTTGAGTCTTACAGGCTGACCATCAACGCCCAGGGGGATGTCGTCAAATGGCAGGCACTGCACAACAAAGAAATCAATCAATCTCCAGCAATGGTAACCCTGGTAGATGAATTCATGGAAACACTTGAGTTTTTACCTGCTTTGAAAAAATACCAACCTGTCGAATCTAAAATAACCATTATGTTTAAAACTGCTTTGGTCACTGAAGATGAGGTGATTCAAGTTGCTCAACACAACAACCGTCACTATGGTTTGGGTAATCCGTGGGTCAGATTGGCTGCCATCATCAAACGTGATGGTAAAGTGGCAGACGTAACTGTAATGGGTTCATCTGATGATCAATTCGAAGCCTTGGCCGTCAAGGGACTCAAAAGTCAGCTTTTCAGCAAAACCGCAACTGGTTGGCAGATGTTGGAGTTGGTGGAATTCAGTCCAAAAAACTGACGGTGGAGCGCTGATCATCAGCTTTCCTATGAAGACCTGTCAGACCCTGTAACAGAATGACGACTGTTTGGATAGAGGTGTGAGAGCCGAGACTGGTTCGGAGACCGGAGTACCAGGATCATTGTTGATACATAACGCGTGCCACCCCGAAACCAGGGTGGCACGGTTTGTTGAATCAATATTTGACTGAGCAACCGTAAGGTGGGGTGGATGTAACCGCAATTTCACTGCCTTCGGCCATGGCGGTCAGTGTGGCGGTCACGTAATTGGTCGCACCTTTCAGTGATTTGGGATTGAATGAGGGTTTGTCATCAATGGCACCGTCATATTGAATCATGCCACTGGCATCGATGATGAACATTTCAGGTGTGGTCTTGGCATCATACATTCTGCCAACAGTGCCGTCATAATCCAGTAACCTGGCTGTTGCTTTGGCTTCATGCTGGCGAATGATTTCATTGGCTTCATCAGCGGTGGTGTGGCCTTGTTTGCCGGGCGCTGAGGACAGGATGGTCAACCACACAATACCCTCAGCGGTGGCGTCAGCTTGTAGCTGTTGCATGTTGCCACTTTCATAGTGTTTTTTGACATATGGACATTCGTGGTTGGTCCACTCCAGGACGACTGTTTTGCCCCTGAAGTCAGACAACGTATGGCTGTTACCATGGGTATCTGTCAAGGTGAAATCAGGCGCTATTTCGCCGGCTTTGTTGGCCCATGCGGGTAAACTGATTGATACAGAGATCAGGGTGAAGAAGAACATCATAGGTTTTGTACTGAACATGGTCATTCTCTCGGTTATTTGGCCACATATTGTTTGATGATGGCCGGGGTTAATATTTGTGGTAATACCTGTGGTTCAGGTCTTTTACCAGTGAGTGGGTCCACAGGACCATAGTAAACATAAATGGGTACGCCGTTGCGCTGGTATTTTTCCAGATACTGTGTGATTTCGGCATCAAAATCAGTCCAATCCCCTTTTAAATACTGAATGTTGTGCTTGGCAAACAGTGCTTTGGTGTCGTCGGTATTCAGTGCCACTTGTTCATTGACCTGACAGGTGATGCACCAGGCGGCAGTCATGTTGACAAACAGCGCTGCATCGTTTTGCCGGGCAGCTGTATAACTTGTCTTGCTGAATGGTTGCCAGTTGACTGCCACACCGTCGGCTTTTTGTGTTTCATAGACGGCATAAAAAGGCCACATTGCCAGCAGCAAAAAAGCCCAGCCAGTCCAGCGAATGAAACTGTTCAATTTCAGGAACCATATGCCCAAAGTCACTACCACCAGCCCCATCAGCACCGCCAGCACACCAAAGCTGTCGGCCTGAATGCTCAGCACCCAAACCAGCCATGCCGCAGTGGCCAGCATGGGAAAGGCCAGAAATTCTTTGAATCTGATCATCCATTCACCTGGTCGGGGCATCCAGCTTCTGGTAACCGGGAACATGGCCAGCAGCAGATAAGGCAGCGCGAGACCAAATCCCAGTGTCAGGAAAACGGCGATTGATTCATATACCGGTTGAACAAGGGCATAACCAATGGCAACCCCCATGAACGGTGCGGTACATGGGGTTGCCACCAGGGTGGCCAGTACACCGGTATAGAATGAACCTGACAAGCCGGTTTTGTTGGCCAGATCTGCGCCGACATGAGTCAATCCTGAGTTCACCTCAAAGAATCCAGCCAGGTTCAACCCCACCAGAGTCAGTAAATAAATCAGGAACATAACAAACACAGGGTTTTGTAATTGAAATCCCCAGCCAATTTGGGCGCCAAAGGATTTCAGCACCATTAATAGCAATGCAATGATCAGGAAACTGAGCAAGATTCCGGCTGTGTAAGCCCAACCATGCAGTATGGCCTGACGGGCTGTCTGGTTGTGCATATGAGCCAGGTTCATGGCTTTCAAAGCCAACACGGGAAACACACATGGCATCACATTGAGGATGATGCCGCCCAGTAAGGCCAGCCCGATGGCATACAGGAAAGACGTTTGCTGGCTGGCGGTCCGGGCAACCTGATGACTGGCTGTGAGCTTGATGCCGTTGCGTTGTCCACTGGGATCCTGAAAAACAATGACCACATCACTGATGGGTACTTCCTGGGCGGGAATATCACCAATCGGCTGGCTGATGTGCCAAAGCCTGGAATCATGCATAGTGGTTGCTGAGGCTGAATGATTAAGCACCCCACGTTCAGTGAAATACAACTCTACATCAGTCATTTGTTCCAGCGGCAACAATGCAGCATCGTAAGCCACTTCCAGCACCACCTGATCACCTTGGGTGGAATAGCTGGCTGCCCAGTCTTGTTGCACCGGAAGGGTCAGCCTGGCGTGTTCAATGAGCTCAGGGTGACTGGCTTGACCGCTGTTCAAGTTCAGGGTGGCCTGATGAAATTCAGGCAGGCAGATGTCCTCACACACCAACAAACTGATGTCGGCGACCAATGCCAGCGGGCCATCCGGCAAAGTGTCAGGTAAAGTCAGTTGCTGTAACAGAATGACCTGGTTTTCATAACCATAATTGGTCAGCGGACCAAAGGGTATTTTATGAGGTATTGGCCATTGTATGGCTGATGCGGATAAGTCATCCAGTCCCGACCATTCAATTGCTGTGGCCTCACCGGAGTCTCCCGGGTTGATCCAATAGACATGCCAGTTGGGGGTGATGTCCTGAACAACGCCAACGGTGATGGTTTGACCTGCCACTACCTGCGTTTGACTGGTGATCAAACTGATTGACACATAGTTGTCTTCAGTCAGGGCAAAAGTCATGGCACAATGAAGCAGCAGCATTGTACGGAGTGTGTTTTTGATCAGTTTTTTCAAAAGAGCATCCTGGCCGATGTGTAGCCATAACTGAGTAACCAATGCTCATTATCATGATTAAATGTGCAAAAATTGTGATTTTGATGATCAATGGCATCAGGTTGCCAACTGGACGTGGCTGAAGTGAATTGCTAAACTCACTGTTTTTTTGTTCAAGGGGTTTTTATTGTGCAAGATCCAATTCTCAGGAATACTTTTCTCATCAGCTGCTTAGTCCTGTTGTCAATGGGCGCTCATGCGGCCGGAGAGCACCACCATCATCATCACAATCAGATTGAATTGGCGGGAACAGAAAATCCACCTGCAATCAACATTAAATTACACAAAGATGCCATGTCAGGTTGGAACCTGGAAGTGATGACTGAACATTTTGAGTTCACTCCCGCCAATACCAATCAGAATCATGTGCCCGGTCAGGGCCATGCTCATGTTTATATTGATGGGGTTAAATTGGGTCGTTTGTATGGTAACTGGATGCACCTGACCGGATTGGCCCCCGGGCCCAGAGCCATTAAAGTCACCCTGAATTCAAATGACCATCAGGACTATGTCATAGACGGTGTGGTGATTGGCGATGAAGTCGTGATTCATCAACCCTGACTGGGCGTCAATATCAGAAGGCCGAATGACCAGGACCATCAGGGGCAGCAGTAAAAACAAGTGTCACTGACAAAGCAAATCGGCCTTATTCATTGTAGTGAGTGTAGCTGTTTTTGATTGCGAAGAAAGCTTGCAGATCAGGCACCTGGGCATCATGTAGTCCAGTGAGGTCGTAATGGCCCATGACATGGCCGTCTTCAGTCAGTTGAATCACTGAGAAAGACAGGTTGAAAGTTTGATACATCCAGTACTGGCCATCAGCACCTTGCATCAAGGCACCCACAATCAACAATATACCCACTGGTTTTTTGGAATGGTGATTGTTTTCATGCCAGCGGACTCCAGCTCTTTCCCCAGTTTGTTTCTGAAGGGAACAGGGCGGGCAATTTCAGTGAAAGTCGTTGATTTCAATCCAGTCATCAAATCAACCACTGGCGGCCATTTGGACTCATGACGTCAGGTGTTCATTTGAATTGCTCAGCGGCGGTGATCCAAGTGGTGATCAGAAGTGGTAGTTGAGACCCAGAAAAAAACCTTTGACAGTGAAATCTGCATTGAAACCACTGTGATCCAGGTCGGTGTTCATCGTTCTGTAACCCAGTACACCACCCAGGCCTGATCGGCCCTCATAATTCAGCCCCAGTTCGATGTCTGTGACTTCATCGTTCCCCATGCTCAGCGCTTCAATGCTGCCAAACGCAGACAGCCCGGTAAAAGGCAGATCGATCTGGCCTTTGCCATACAACATTGGTACCACATCGTCCAGTTCATTACGTATGAATTCAGAGGTGTGGTTTAACCGGATACTGCCATTGAACTGTTTCACCGCCATTCCCAAATCGAGGTTTACCCAGTTATCCAGTACTTCATAGTAAAGCATGATTTCAGTGTGGGACAAATCCGCAGTACTGCTGAATTCATTCTGCAAAAGTGCTCCGCCAAAGTCGGCAATTTCAATGGATTCCCGGCGTTCACCCTTGATGTTGTTGTGCCGGATTTTGAAATTGGGTAAAACAGGAATCGGGTGTTCCAGGGCAAAATAGACAACCCGACCTGTTTCACTGCAGTCTTTCTGAGGTAGTTCTGAATTGATGTCATCTGACAGGTCATGTTGCCAGTGGCTGGCACCGGCATAGAAACCCAGGATGGTGTCGGCAGAGACCACGGACCAATTGTGCAACAAGCAACCCCAAATAAAAAGCCAGGTGAGTTTTTTCATGATGAATCCGTGGATTAATGAGGGTGACATTTTAACCGGCCAGACATACAAAACAAGACCAGTAATGTAAGATCCTGGAACTTTCCCCTCCGGTCCTGACTCAGCGCTGACGCCAGTATCCAAGCAGTCGAGCCGGTCATCAACTCTCCGTGGTTTCATTTGTGGTTGTATGAGGAATGACCTTGGGACTTCATTCACTTTTGTTCCTGACAAAAGTGAAAGCCGATTCTACGGATGGAGGAGTTAGGGTCTCGTCTGGAACAGAGACCGAGGCCTCGGCGATCATGTCATGTGATCAAGCGCTCGACGCTCTGATTCGCTATCGCTCACGGCTTATCGATCATTCCATTATGGCTTCTTGACTTCATCAAACCGCCATATCTGCATGATCTGCCTAACCAAGTCGGCGGGACGAGCTGATCATCAGCTCTCCACAGTTGAATCAGCACGCTGAACACTGGGGTGGCATTGTCAGTACCAGAGGGTTGTGGTCTTCTTCTTTTGCTGTGGTGGTTATCTGCCAGCAGAGGCAAAGAACATCAGGTACACCAACCGGCCGTTTTCGGGTTGTTTGCCAAAATTTTCTCCGGCGGTGTGCCACAACCATGGGCGAAGCAGTATTAACCGGTTGAAGCGCATGGGAACACGCATGGTCATTTCCCATTTGGCATCATCGGTGGAGTCTTTTTCCAGCACATCGGCCACCCACTGTTTGGCAGAGGGGGCGCCGTATTTTTCCATGGCTTCCTGATCACTGAACGGGGCGCGTTCTGAATCACTTTCAATGTGCCTGAAAAACTCAGTGCCACCGCGGCAGTCTTCAGGTTCGCTGAGGTACAGGATGCCAGACCAGTGCGAGCCATCAACATGCACTTTGGCGGTACCCACATCAGATGCCAGCGCGATGCGACACTTGCCGTGGGCTTGATTATGACTCATTGGCATCAGAGGCTCACCAACCAGTCTTGACACTTCATTGTGCAGACCTTCGATGTTAATGCGTTCTTTGGAGTTTCGTCCGGGGTAAGGGCCCTGAACTTCAGGATAACTCAAATTCAGGGCTGCGTTACGCAGTGCATATGGGTCATCAAGGAAATCATCGACCACGATTAATGATGTCGGCATAAATTATCGTTGCTCCCGCTTTGGCTGTTTTCAGTTACAGATTCATGTGCGGCTCATCATAGCATTTTTGAGCGCTGAGTTCACGATTCTACAGCTGCTTGTGCTGACTCCATGTTGATATTGATTTCATATTGAAAGCTTGTTTTTCCTGCTGATGAAAATGTCCTCATGGCTCAAGCACGTCCTCCATCCAGCTGATCAGGGCTGTAGCCACTTCATGATTGTAATGTTCTCCGGGCTGACCTGGGTTGTATGAGCCTTCATTCATGGCCTGGCGGAGGGCCTGGAAAGTAGGATACGTCATCAAACCATGATCGGTGTTGTCAAAAATGCGCAAAGTTGCCTGGTCATCTTCCTCCGTATTCAACAGTTCAGTGAGGTTGCGGGCCCAGTCGTCACTGATGGTTTGGATGTCAAAAGCACCGTGCATTACCAGCACTGGTGATGCCACTTTACGCCAGGCAACACTGAGGTCATAGGCATTCAGGTCACGGAAGAAACCATAGTGACGCTGAAAAACCTGATCGCCCTGATGTGGCAGCAAGTTGGCGGCAAATGCCTCCTGGAAACGAGGGTCTGAGCGGATGTCTTGCCAGTCCGAATTGGTGTTAAGCCAGGCCTGCAGCAATGGCTGAATCAACTGCCCATTGGCTTGTGCAGTGTCCTCTGCTGTACCCATCATCACCGCCTGGACGGTGAACATGTCCTGTAAATAGTCATACCAGGATTTGAGTACGGCGCCATAAACCGCGATGCCTTTAAATTGTTGGCCTTCACCGATCAGTGGTGCATATACACCACCCAATGAATGGCCAAACAAAAACACTTCATCAGCGGTCACAAAATCATAGGCTTTAAGGGCTTTCAGGCCGGCTTTGAATCCCGACAGTTCCTGGGTGAAGTTAACCTGTGAACAGTCCAGTGCTCCGGCGCTGTCACCAACGCCGAATTTTTCCAGTTTATAGACCACGAAGCCGCTGTCCACCACCTGGTTAAATAATTGCTGCATGGTGGCTTGAGGAACCATGCCATAATCAATCGACTGACAGGTGTAACCTTGAATAAAGTACAACGCCGGCCGGCTTTCGCCGGGTTTGAGATCAGCGGGTTTGTAAACAATGGACCGCAGGCGGTTGTCGCCTGATTGTACTTCGTCATACAGCACCTGATGGTTTTCATGGTGCTCCCTGGGACGTCTGAGCAGGATGCCAGTGAGGGTTTTTTGATGACCGTCTCTGCGGATTTCGATGTGAATGTCATCACCCACCTGATCAGCAGCGATCAGGCTCACCAGTTCCGCAAATGTCGAGACCGGTTCCTGGTTGTAGCTGAGGATAACATCATTTGCTTCGATGCCCATTTGTGCCGCCGTGGATCGGGGCAGCACTCGCTGGACCACCACACCGCTGCCATCCGGTTGGCCCATCACCCCAAACATGGGTTGACTTTTGAGTTGAGTGGCGGTGGCCTGACAGGCCAATAACAGCCAGCAGATGATCATGAGGGTGGGTTTGAATGGATTCATGGTTGCTCCTGAAAGGTGAATAGTTGTTGGTAATGGTTCAAAGTACTGATCGGTAAGTGGCTGATGGTCAGGATGTTCTGATGAAATGTTCTGAGATTAAAGTCTGCCTTATTTTGTAATTGTTGTTTTAATTGTTCGATCCTGTGTTTGCCATATACATAGGTGTTCACCTGCATGGGCCATCGTTTGATGCGCTCTATTTCACGATTCATGACATCCGTGCCTTCTGGGAAATGACTGCGCCAATGCATTTGTGCCTGTTCAATTGACCAGCCTCTGGCATGGATGCCCACATCAATCATGACCCGCATGGCCCTGAGGGCTTCCCATTTGAGGGCAAAGCGTTGACTGTCCGGATGTCGATAAAGTCCCAATGAACGGCCGAGGGTTTCTGCATAGGCCGCCCAGCCTTCAACAAAAGCCATCTGGCCCTGGCTCAGATTGGGCAGTTGACAATGGCTGTGGTGTTGAGCCACCTGACTTTGATAATGGTGCCCAGGAATCCCTTCGTGTAAGAACAGCCAGTCCACCTGGCGGAGTTCATAGTCTTCAGTCAAAGGGTGGTAATACATGGTGTGTTGGGCACTGTTGTAGTAACCCGGGGCCGGGAAATCTGCCCCCATGGTTGATCGTGCGGTGTGTAATGGGGCGATCTGATCAGTTGGGATGAACATCAGTTTAAGGTGATTCATGAGCAGTTCTTGGGTGTCCTGATAGTGCTCCAGGATGGCTCGTTCATCGGCACTGCGGATTACTGCCATGGGCGGTATCGCAGACTCATCAGACACTTGTCTGTATTGTGTGATGGCCTTGGTGAAGGTCTGCTCACCCACCGCGTACAAATGATCAGCTGACAGATCTTCTCCTAACCACCACATGGTCAGATAGCGATACCATTGGTCGCCATCAGGCAGCTGATGCACTGAACCTTGATAAGTGACGCCAGACTGCGGCTCACTGAGCAGCTGTAACCGCAGCTTGTGGGCCTGCAAAGCCAGGCTGGCGGCGGAATGAAAGACCTGTTGACAGGCATTGGCAGGTGAATGTTTTTGCAGGGTTTGAGTGGCATGGTCAATGGCTGTCAATTGACTGTTTGATGCTGGCTGGCCCAGGCCGTGGTTCCACAGCTGAGCAAAGTCCAGTTGAGGTGTAGGCAAATGGGCTAAGGCAACGGCGTCAAGCACCTCGTGCCAGTTACTTTTGTTGTTGGTTTCTGCACCGGAACTGAGACTCAGCAGACAGGCTAAAACCAGGATTTTTTTGATCATCATCGACGGTTTTTTTGGTTAACTTCATTCCAGCATAACTCATTCACTTGCTGTGCTGATAAATCCGAACAAGTTTATCATTCAGGTATCGCTGAAACGGCCGGAGGCTAATCATCAACGCTGCACAAACGACTGTTTGTGGTATGTTGGTTGATGGGGTATGATGAATTCATCAAGGACATTTTCATCATCAATCAGGGAGTTTTCATGAAATCAATCATTGTCATTGCCATCGCGGCTGTTGTATATATCCAGTTCTTCAAAGCCCCCCCAAGACCGGTTTGCCAGAACGGAGAGGCGTTTGCTGCCCAAATGATGGAAATGGTGATAAACCTCCAGGATGGTGACATCAGTTTGCCTGTGGCTCAGGACCTGGATGTGTTTCAAAATCTGGAAAATGACCCCCGGCTGTCCCGGCTTGATTCGCCTTATGCCACGGCTGAAGATTTCCAGGCGGGTTGTGATGTGCTGTATGATGCCATTGAGTCATTGAAAAGCTGACCTGCTGAGTGATCCGCTGAACGCACCATATTTTACTTCTGTACAGCGCTTGTCACCGTCCTGTCTGGTTTACTGATTGGACGCAGTGGTGTTTTGTTTCCAGACGCCTTGAGCAGATTGGTATAATGGCCGCTTTTTTAACACCAACATCATGCAAACAGCGCTTCAAGAAACCGCCCGACTGTTGGCTCTGGGACAAACTGAGCAGGCACTTGAGATACTGAAAAAACAATCCGATGACCCCGCTTGTCAGATTCGCTTACGCGAATATTACATGGGTGAACAACAGTATGAAGCGGCAGCAGCACTCATTGCTCAGATGACTGGTACTGATGACACAGAACAATGGGTGAATCAATCCATCACGGCTTTTTTCAATCAGGATTGGACTGGCGCCATTGGACTGGCCGAAGCGGCGCTGAACATCACGCCGGATGCGGCCACTGCGCAAAATCATCTGGGCCGGGCTCTGCAGAATGCCGGGCAGTCTGGTCGGGCCATCAAGGCTTTCAAATCTGCCGTCAGGTATCAACCTGATTATGCAGAAGCCTGGCATAATCTGGCTCATACCCGTCGGGCATTGGGGTTGTTACATGAGGCAGAAGAATACTACCTGGAAGCCCTGAAGTTTCATGCTGGGTATCAATCGGCGCTGTTTAACCTGGCGGTGACCCAATCGGTGCTGGAAGATTACAGCCAGGCGATGGGCCACTTCAGGCAGTTGCTGAAGGTCAATCCACAACATGTATTGGGCTGGGTCAATACTGGCCTCACACATCATGTACTGGGAGAAGTTGATGAGTCCATGAAGTGTTATGACCAGGCCATGGAACTGGATCCCGGATGTGCCATTGCTTATAGTTACAAAGGCGTGGTGCTCAATGAGTTACAGCAAACCGAGGTGGCGATCAAGTGCCTGCAACACGCCATCAGCCTGGATCCACAGGAAGTTGACGCCTGGTGTGAACTGACCAACATCCATGAAAAACTCAATGACCTGGAGAACGCACAAATGGCCAATGACAAAGCTTTGGCCATCGATCCCCATCACCCAACGGCGCTGATTGACCGGGCCAGGATTTTGTCTCGCAACAAACAACATCAGGATGCCCTGAATGCTTTGCGCCAGGTACCGGTGAAGCAATTGCCAGTGAGGAAACAGATTGAATACTTTTTTGAATCAGGGACGGTACTGGACCGCCTGAAGCAGTATGATGAAGCATTCAAGGCCTATCAGCAAGGCAATCAGCTGGCCACCACCAGTCCACGGTTTCAACAGGTTGATGCCGGGGCATTTGCACGGCGCCTGAAGGACCTGAATCAAGCCGCTGAACAGATCGAAAAGCCTCATGGGTGGTTGAAGTCCTTGTTACAAAAAAAACCCAGGGCAGATCGATTGTTGGGCAGTCAATTGTGCTTTTTGATGGGTTTTCCGCGTTCCGGAACAACCCTGATGGATACCATACTCAATGTGCATCAACAGTTGCTGACGGTTGAAGAAAAACCGACCCTTGAGCGGGTGATTGAGGACATGGACTCAGCGCCATGGAGCCAGCAGGCTCCGTCAGCAGATCAGTTGGCGCAATGGCGGCAGCACTACTGGCATAGCCTATCAGAATACATGAGCGGAGATGCACAGTTGGTGGTCGATAAACTGCCATTGCGGTTCATCCAGGCGCAACTGATTCACGCCATGTTGCCACAAGCCAAAATACTCTTTATGTTGCGCCACCCTTGTGATGTGGTGCTGAGTAATTTCATGCAGAATTACATGCCCAATCAGGCTTTCGTTCATTTCAATGAACTGGCAGAAAGTGTGCAGATGTACCAACAAACCATGGACCTGTGGTTAAAACTACGGGATGTATTTGGTCAGCAATTACTGGAAGTCCGTTACGAGGATCTGGTTAATCAGCCACAACAAACAGTGCCCGCGGTCTGTGATTTTCTCGGTGTGCCGTTCAGTCAGGAGATGCTGGACACCGATCAGCGACTGAAAGCGAAAAACCGCATCAGCACCAACAGTTATGCCCAGGTGGCGCAGAACATTCATCAGCAATCGGTGATGCGCTGGGAAAATTACCGGGAGTATTTTGCCCCACATTTGTCACAACTCAAACCATTCATCAAATTATTTGGTTATCCTGATCCAGGTTGAGTGGTCAAGCTTTGTTTGGGAATTGTGCTCATGTCAGAGGCATAATGTGAACCATCACTCATTTGGCATGCTGATTGCCGGCTGGCTGTCAACCCTTTCTATTGCCAGGCGTTTTACCTGGCAAGACCTGTCAAAAACTGATAAGTTGATTGGTATGTACTGATCAGTTTGATGGGGTATATTGAGTTTAAGCAAGGAGAACAATCATGAAAAATTACATCTTTACCTGTATTTTGTTAAGTGCCTTTAGTTTCATTAGCCGGGCGGAAACCACTGTGGTTGCACCGGTTTCAGGTATGGCTTATGGCCTGGACCTGATGGCTGTCAGCGAAGTGTTTAAAGACACTCCTAACCTGGAGGTTTTTGAACAAACCATCAATGACCCGGACACTGGCATCAACAACCTGGATCTGGACGCCAATGGTGAGGTGGATTTCATCAGGGTGGTTGAGGAAGTGGTTGGTGACAGTCATGTTATTATTCTACAGGCGGCTTTGGGCGCTGATGAATTTCAGGATGTGGCAACCATCCAGGTTGAGCCCTCAGCCGATCAGTATACCCTGCAAATTCACGGCCATGAGGTGATTTACGGCCCAGACTATTTCGTGGTTCCACAACACGTCCACGTCCATACCTGGCCGATCATTGCCTGGATTTACCGTCCGATTTATCGCCCCTACCGGTCCGTATTCAGGTATGGTGTTTATCCGCGTTGGTGGCGTCCTTTCCGTCCAGTACATGTGGATGTCTACCGCACCCGAACCGTCAGATTCACCGGGCGAAATACCTTTGTGGTCAGTAAAAAACGAGTTGTGAAGCCAGTCAACAGGGTGGTTTATCAACCACGTACGTCGAAAAAAGTCAGCAAAAGCCTGAATGTGAGTCATACCACTGGCATCACTGGCAGAACCACTCAACGGGTGGAAGTGAAAAAAACCACGACGCGGGCCAATGGTAACACCGTTACAAAGCAGAAAGGCGTGGCTAAAACCACCACTGCCAATGGCAGAACCACGGTCAAGAAAAGTAAACAAAAAACGAAAGTCAAAAAGAACGGTGATAAAAGCACGGTCAGAAAAACCACAAAGACCCGGAAGAAGAAAAACCAATGATTAACTGCCATGTGGCCTGAAACCAGTATCTGCAAAGGTGCTGGTTTTTTTATTGCATGATGAATGACCTGATTGCAAAAGAACCTCATCAAACAGCTGCCTTCATTTATAATGGGTGCCGTTTTAAACCATCAGTGACATCATGACCGTGGATTCAATCACCCTCATTCAACCTGACGACTGGCATGTGCATCTGCGTGATGGTCAAATGCTCAAGCAAGTGGCTGCTTATACAGCTCGGCAATTTGGCCGGGCCATCATCATGCCCAACCTTACACCACCAGTGATCACGGCTCAGATGGCCAGTGAATACCGCCTGCGTATCAAACAGGCCACTGCAGATTATCCGGATTTTGAGCCATTGATGACGGCTTATCTGACCGACTCCACTGACCCCGTGGAAATCACTCAGGGCTATAAAGCGGGGATATTTACTGCGGCCAAATTGTATCCGGCCAATGCCACCACCAATTCGGCAGCTGGGGTCACCGATGTCAGGCACATCCATGGTGTGCTGGAAGCCATGCAGGGCATCGGGATGCCGTTGTTGGTCCATGGGGAAGTGGTGAGTGAAGACATTGACGTGTTTGATAGGGAAGCGGTTTTTATTGAGCGCATCATGGATCCCTTGTTGAAAGATTTTCCCGAACTGAAAGTGGTGTTTGAACACATTACCACCAAAGATGCAGCCGACTTTGTTGCTTCACACCATGGCCGCCTGGCGGCGACCATCACCGTTCATCACCTGCAAATCAATCGCAATGACATGCTGGTGGGTGGTATCAAGCCCCACCTTTATTGTCTGCCGGTGGCCAAGCGTGAACGGCATCGTCAGGCGTTGCGACTGGCGGCCACTTCAGGGTCTGATCGTTTTTTTCTTGGCACAGACACTGCGCCACATGCTGTGGGAGACAAAGAAAGTGCCTGTGGCTGTGCCGGTATATTCAGTGCTCCTCATGCGTTGGAAAACTATCTTCAGGTGTTCGAAGAAGAACAGGCACTGGACCGGTTTGAAGCTTTTGCGTCATTGAACGGTCCGGCATTTTATGGTTTGCCGGTGAATAAAAAGACCATTACATTGGAAAAAGTCATTCAAACGGTGCCAGATTCAGCCGGAACAGAACCGCTGAATGTTCAGCCTTACCGGGCTGGTGACATTTTGTCGTGGCGCCTCCAGCAATGAGTGACGGGCCCCAGTGGCCCTGAAGTTGACTTAACTTGAGGTCAAAAACTCTGCATTGAAAGGTTCTGAACAGCCGATTCGGACGAAACCGTCTCACCCATCGGTAACATGAAGGTCTTTCACACGAGATTGATTCATGCAAAAGGCTGTTCGGTTAACCGGTTTTGGTATTTATTCCTTGTTGTGTATAGGTGTTGCTGGCTATGCGTTTTACTTTCTGCAAATGCCGGTGAATCCACACAACGATTTTCAACAAAAATTACTGGCCTCTGGTTGGGAAGTGCCATTGCATTTTTACGCCTCCGGACTGGCCTTGTTGTTGATTCCATTGCAGTTAAGCCGACTGATCAGAAAACGCTGGCTGAGCTTTCATCGTTATCTCGGGGTGGTCTATGCCCTGGCGGTGTTGACAGGTGGAGTGGCGGGACTGGTGATGGCTTTCAATGCCAGTGGCGGCTGGG
The DNA here is from genome assembly GCF_002000055.1 of Marinicella sediminis. Taxonomy (GTDB): domain Bacteria; phylum Pseudomonadota; class Gammaproteobacteria; order Xanthomonadales; family Marinicellaceae; genus Marinicella; species Marinicella sediminis. Next base: position 79,808 of record NZ_MVBD01000008.1, read on the forward strand.
TGGCCAGGCTGGGATTTACTTCACTGGCCGTGTTGTGGCTGGGCACCACAACATTGGCGGTTAAATGCGCCATAGAGCGAAACATAACCAGGCATCAGGTATGGATTTACCGCAGCATGGCGCTGACCTCAGGGGCGATCACACTGCGCCTTTTCCTGGGTCTGGGTCTGGGGGTGTTCCAGTTGCCTTTTTTAACAGTTTATGTACCCACATCATGGTTAAGCTGGATGTTAAACCTGGCGATCTGTGAATTTATTTTGTGGCAGCAGCGACGGAGTGTTGTTGCCTGAATGCGCTTGGGGTCAGTCCGGTGTGTCTTTTGAAAGCGGTGTTGAATGTGGATTTAGAAACAAATCCACAGGCATAAGCCACATCAAGGATGTTGTCTCTGGTTTGGGTCAATTGTTGTTGGGCTTCTTTGATTCGCATGGCATTGATGTAGTCACGGAAATTGCACTGGTACCGGTGGTTGATGACGAGCGAGATCAAGTATTCCGGGTAACCGGAAGATTTGGCCAACTGACCAATATTTAAGGCTGGTTTCAAATACAGCTGATCGTCAGCCATCAATTGTGTCAGTTTGTCATCCACCGCAGCAAACCGCCGGTCATCGGTGGCCACTGGTTGTGGGGGTTTAAACGTTCTTATTGGCGTGATCGGCTGTTGTGTCAGTCCCAGATAACCCAGCATTGTGATCCATACCGCAATCACCGCAAAAATCACCCAGTGGTTGTAGTCAGGAATTGGTAATGCCCATTGACTGACAGCCACCAGCCAAATGACGACGTTGCCATATGCCATCAACCGTAACCAACGTAAATCGATGCCTTCAGTTGATGACTCTTGTTGTACCAGCTCAGTGCGGTATTGGTTGACCACCCACAGACCGGCCAACACATAACTGACGCTGTATACATACATGGTTGGTTCATAAAGGACGTACCAGGTGGGACCTTTTTCCCATGGATTGATGATCCATGGCAGATTGATACCGGACATCAGCATAAAACCGGCAAAATGCACCACATCATGCCACCGCAATGACTGATTGCGGATCAATGAGCGGGTATACAGATAAAACCAGCTGCCATAGAAATAGGGAAAGAAATGAACCAGTGTATACAGTGGTAACAACGCCGTGTCGCGGTTATTCAGGTAGACCGCTTTGATGGCCAGGTCAAAGACCAACAGGCTGATCCATACCGCCAGGATGCGGTTGCTATGGAGGTTGGCTTGTTTGCGAATCAAAGCCAGCACCAGGACCAGCCCCTGGGCGGCTCCGATGACATAAATGAATGACCAATGTTGCATGTTCAGTTGAAATTCAGGGCAGGGAATGCGATTCCACTATTCTAGGGTAAAGCCTTGTTGAATGAAACAATCAATCAGTCGGGTCTTGTTCATACTGCAACGCTGCGCACATGCGATTGGAATCAATAAAGGCCGGATATGGCTGGCTGAAAGGGACTGGATTTGGCTTTTTATTTATGTCATAATGCCGCCATCACATCAGTAAAGGATTGCCATGTTGTCATTGAAGATATCACTGTTTTGGGTTTTTATGTTTTTCTGTTTCGCGGTTTGTGCGGAAGATGAAACACAGTCTGTTTTGGTTCAATTGAAGAATAAAGGAGACTTCGATGTGTTTTTTCACCGATCTCAAAGCAATGCCACAGGTGCGGCCATAGGTGGCTTGATTGGAGCCGGCATCGAAACCGGAATTTCCAAATCAAAAGACATGGAGCTTGAAGCCCGGCTTGTCGAAAAACTGGGTGAACAAAACTGTCATGAGCAACTCATAGACTCATTTACCGAAAAGCTCGAGCCCGCAGATCAGTATCGGCTTGTGGGTAAAGATGAAGCCGACCGAAACACTTTACAACTCGACATCAGGATCAAAGATTGTGGCTTTAAACTGGTGAACAGTGACTCTGGTGAGTTGTCCGCATTTGTGACATTGTTGGTCAAACTCAATACGGCCAAAGGTAAAAAACTGTTTGAAGAAAAATTCTACCTTCGTTCCAAACAACAAAACAGTTTTGATGAGTACCTGAATGATGCTGAGCTTACTGCCAGTGAGTTTCAGCAAGTGATAACCAAAGCCGGCAAAAGACTGGCCAATAAATTAATCTATTTAAAGTGAGAACTACAATGAAAAAAGGAATATTTATATTGATGGCGGTGGTGATGATTCAAGGCTGTACTGTTAAAGACAGCACATTGAAAGTCAGTCACCATGCAGATGGAAATTTTGTTGGTCCATTGGAGCAACTCCAGGGGGTTAACTTTCAGATGCCTGAGATGGCCGATGACCGTGAAGATAAAATGCGGATTGGTTGGAAGAAAAATGGCTATGGTCATCGAATGGCAGGTATCCTGACCGAACAGCCAGTCACAGAGATTGTCCAAAACGCGATCGTCACGGCCTTTAAAAGCAATCAGCAATTAATGACAGACGAGGGTGATGTGTTGATTGAGGGTAAAGTCACCAACTTCTGGTTTGAAGCTGACATCAATTTCTGGACCGTCGAATTCATCGGCGATGTTCAGGTTATGCTGAGTTTCATTGATCGCAACAGTGGAGATGTGATTTATCAGTCCAATTATTCAGGTACATATTCTGATAAGAAAGCCGGAGGTGGTGAAAAGACCTGGCAGGAAGTGATGATGTTGGCGGTGGATAAGCTGATTGAGGACATAGTTTTTGATGAGGAATTGATTGAATCTTTGGATCAATGATTTCATGCAAATTGAGGACTGACATATGCCCGTCAGTTGATCAAGCTAAACCAGTCTCATCACAGACTGGTTTTTTTTTTGGATGTATCATAATCCTTTTTAATTATGTACCAAAAGAAACATATATGTTGTGTTGTAAATATATTTCTGGTTATGATGAACCCCTGTTAGGGGGATAAGAACAGGTTCAATCAACAGTCAGGTGTATGCCTGCGTGATGGTCAGTTTAACCCTCTGGTCTGTATTAGGAATGACCTAGGGACTTCATTCACTTTTGTTCCTGACAAAAGTGAAAGCGGCCTCGGCGATCATGTCGTGTGATCAAGCGCTCGACTCTCTGATTCGCTATCGCTCACCAACCAAGTCGGCGGGTCGAGCTGATCATCAGCTCTCCTAAGTATATCTTCAATAACCAAAAAAAGAGGGAAAAACTAATGAATAAACCATCATCTTCACCCAACATTCTATTGCTGCTGGTCGATCAGCTGCGATACCCAAGATTCAGCTATCATCAACAGGGGTTGGCAAACCCCATCAAAGACATCCTGTCTTTTGTTAATGAGCTGGATGAGGACAATCCATACTTGCCTCATTTCCCTGGTTTTGTGAAATTGCGCGAATATGCCACCGTCCTGACCAATCACAGCATTGCCGAATCAGCCTGTATACCGAGTCGGGCAAGTATTATGACAGGACAGTATGGTCCACGTACCGGTGTCACACAGACCGATGGTTTGTTCAAAAGTGGCGATGCACAGAATTTTCCATGGCTCAAAGCCGATGGTTTTGCCACCATGGGAGACTGGTTTCGTGAAGCTGGCTATACCACCCATTATTTTGGCAAGTGGCACACCAGTAACCCACCGGAGCATACCCTGCAGGGTTTTGGTTTTGATGACTGGGAGTTGTCCTGGCCTGAGCCTCATGGTTCGTTGATCAATAATCTTGGAACTTACCGGGATTATCAATTCACAGATCTGGCCTGTTCTTTTTTGCAGGCCAGGGGACTTGGCGTGCCGTTCAACCGGGCAAGTGCACAACAGGCACAGCAGCATCCCAAAGACCCGGAATCACCTCACACTCAACCCTTTTTTGCGGTGTGTTCATTCACCAACCCACATGACATTGCCGCTTACCCAACACTGCCAAGGATGTTGGTGCCAAAGAATCCTGACATCAAAAACCCCAAAGATGATCCCAATCGATATGGACCTGGTGATTCAGTTCCGGTGCCTGCCAAAGGCACCCTCAGCACACAACCCACTGAAGGAACTTATCGGGTTAACCTGAATCCGACCGGATTGCCACAAGACAACGCCACTGCCAGTCCGACTCAAAATGAAGACCTGTTGAACAACAACAAGCCTGATTGCCAATTTGATTATTCTGTTAAAATTGGATTGGGACTGGCCGCCAAGGCAGGCCTTGGAGTGGCCAAAGGCCTGGCAGCCAATGACCCCAATGGGATGAATGACAATCAATTGCTGGCTGCTGCGGTCAAAGCCACCATGGGCGTGGCAATTCCTTTTCAGAATCAAGATGACCCAGAAGGTGCTGCCACTGGTTTTCTGCAATACTATGCCTACATGATTGCCATGGTTGACCGCCATATTCTGAGGGTGCTGGAAGCACTGGAGTCTTCAGGGCTGCGTGAGAATACCGTTCTGGTTTTTGCTTCTGACCATGGTGAATATGGTGCCGCGCATGCAAAAATGATGGAAAAATGGCATGCCGCTTATCAGGAAGTGCTGCATGTTCCTGTGTTGATTTCATCGCCTTCGATCAATCCCAGTAAAGGTCATCCTGAACGCGTTGATGGACTGACCAGTCACATTGACTTATTACCGACCCTGATGGGACTGGCCAATATCGATGAAACACGCCAATCTGAAATTGCCCAATCCTTATCGAAAACTCACTATGTGGCGCCTTTTCCGGGAATCGATTTGTCGCCAATGATTCAACATCCCAAAAAATCAGCAGAAACACTGGCTGACCGGTCGCTGTTGTTTGTCACCGATGACATGATCACCGAACCATTGCCCAGGGACAATGATCCGCACAATCAGGAGTCATGGGAACAATATAAAGTCTATGCAGCGTCATTGGCTGAATTGAAGAAACAAGCCGAGTTTAAGGCATTGTGTGATGGACCAGTGACCCAGCCTGCTCATGTTCGGGCGGTGCGTCAGGGTGAATGGAAGCTGGTCCGTTACTGTGACCCGTGGAGTCAATAGCCGGTGGCAGATCAATGGGAACTGTATAACCTGGAAATTGATGGTAATGAAGAACGTAATTTACTGGTTTATGATGCCGAATTTCCCACCATTATCGATGCTGAATTGTTACCGGATCAGCTGAACATGGAAACCGCTGAGATCAAATTACTGGCCCGTAAATTAAGGGCAGAATTGGCCAGCTTAGAAGCAGATTGTTTGTCTTTGTATCCGGCTGCACACCCGACAGCAGGTCACTTGGACTGAAACGATAACAACCTGACTGGCCTGGTGCCAGTCAGGATTTGTCATGCTTGCTAAGCATACATAGCTCTACAATCATAATCCCTGTCGTCATGAATCATAGGAATGACCTTGGGACTTCATTCACTTTTGTTCCTGACAAAAGTGAAAGCGGCCTCGGCGATCATGTCGTGTGATCAAGCGCTCGACTCTCTGATTCGCTATCGCTCACCAACCAAGTCGGCGGGTCGAGCTGATCATCAGCTCTCCAAGGCTTGTCTATTTACCATGACTTTGGGGGAGTATGGTTGGTTTTTTAAACTTGCGGTTGGCCAGTTGATACAAGGGCTTTTCAACCAGCCGATAAAAGCCATAACTGAACAGCAAGGTCAGCACAATGAAAGCCACGAAGCCAGTCAGTTCATGGCCCTGGTTGATCAGCCAGGTTCGGTAACCGGTACCGGTGAACAGAATAAGCATGAAAAAATGCAACAGATATAGGGTATACGAACTGTCACCAATGGGTTTTAAAACAGCGGCCACTGGTTTTGGCGTGTGATTTTCAAAGGTCATTGCCAGGGCCACCAGACTGACTGAAAAAAGACCAATGGCGGGTTCCCGCCAGGGGCTGTCAACCAGGTAATAGGTCACCGACAGATACAAAGACCCCAACAGCAACAGCCCCCAGCTAAAGGCGTGTTTTTTACTGATCAGCAGTTGGCGATGATGCCACAGGTAAAAGCCCAGCAAAAATTCAATCAAGTGAGGTGTGAGCAGGAGGTCCAGCCACTCATGTCCGGTTTGATCAAACCAGAGGATTCTGAAAAGCACCAGCAGCATCAGTGGTGCAAATAGCCACAAGGGGCGCTTGATCAGACCCAGCACCAATAAAGTTGTCAGGCCATAAAAATACAATTCATAAGGCAATGACCAGGCAGGAGGAATCAATAGTTCCCCGCCATAAATACCAAGTAAAAACAGTGATTTAGGCAGGTCATATAAGGGTAGGCGGGCTGGGTCGTAGTGATTCAGAGCCAGCCAGGTGAGCAGTAGAACCGGCCAAAAACCAAGGTAAATCCGGCTCAGCCTTTTCAAAGCGAAGCGGCCTGCGCCAGCCAGTCCGGGGGTGATGCGTTCAATGGAACTGGCGATCACCAGTCCACTGATCACAAAAAACACATCAACGCCCATATACCCATGATTGGCCAATGCGGTGAAGACGGTCGATGACAATCCCATGAACTCAAACTGTGGCAGGGCATGATGCAAAAATACCCATAGGGCGGCCAGTCCGCGCAGAATTTGAATGTTGATGATCATGTTGAAAGCAGTCTGTCCAGTGTCATACAGGCATTCATTCTATATGAAATGGATGAATTGTGGTTTTGGAATAACAGCTATCACTGCCTATATGTACTGCTCGACATGAAATTGGCCTAATCATCACCTGTTGTTGACATCCTGACAGTTAAGTTACACAGCTTTCATTTTCAGGTATGTTGGTATGGAGCAGTTACTCAGAATGGTATATGTCAGTGAATCCACACAACCTTTATCGGGTCTGGGTGGGGAAGTTCCCATTGAAATTGGCCGCATATTAATGCAGTCTAGAAAGAATAACCCAAAGCTTGAGGTTGGTGGGGTGTTGTATTTCCGGAATAACTACTTTTTTCAATGCCTGGAAGGTGAGCAGGATGTGGTCAATGACCTGTATCAGAAGATCGCCACGGACCCACGTCACAAGCAGGTTCAAACCCTTTCTGTCAAACGCATTCATCAACGGCAGTTTTCTGACTGGTCGATGAAATATGTAGCCAGCAAGGATCAGGTTAACCGACTGATCAGGCAGTTCGGGATGCAGGAATTCAATCCTTATCAGTTTGATGACTACATGATTGATGAATTGTTGAAAGTGTTCAATAAATCAAGCGATCAAACGTCACAGCCGGATCAGAGTTACTCCCATCAACCCAACCCGGACAGGCAAAGCAAAGGGTTGTTCAGTCGGCTGTTCGGTCGTCGTTAAAAAAGTATCAATGATGATCACCAAAGAATCACATTCACGCGGAAAAAATGACTGATACCGGGTTGTGATTGTTATTCACAACCCGGCAGGAATCCTTTGGGGTCTTATTCACAGACCAGATCTGCCAACTGAGTCAGCCGCTGTACGGTCATCTGACCTGTGCTGAATCCAACCCGAGATTCATCTGGTTGCCAGCTGAATAAGCCATTGTTGCAGCCATTGAATTCGATGCTGGCGGTTCCCCAGAATTGTGGAACCAGGTCATTGCTGTCAAAATTGGGTGGAAACTGAGCGCCATTGACGGTGCTGAATGAAACATCAAGCCGATTTTCTGAGACTTGCCCTGAGCCCAGCAGCCAAATGGGTTTCCCGGTTGAATCAAATACATACCAGTAAATCAGTCCCACCCCGTTGGGCAGAACCTCAACGGCCAGCCCATGGCCATCCTGAGCAGGATTAAACCAGGAGCCACTGTAACTGCCATTCAATGCTTCACTGCCGGCAACATCGCCAGCACCCATGCGGGTCAGCTGTTGCATGTTCAGTGCGCCGGCCGGAAACCCCGAATCGCGCCTGGGAATCCAGGCATAATTCATGCGGTCATCTGCGGTGAAACTAATGGTGATGGTGCCCCAGAATGATTTGTTGATATCATTGGTGTCAAAGTCAGGTGGGAACAGTGCGCCTTCTGAGACGGCCATATTGGCCTGAATTTGCTGTCCGTCATAGGGACCTGCACCCACCAACCACAGTTGGTTACCGTCGTTGTCAAACACATACCAGTATACCACTGCCAGATTGTCAGAGAGCACTTGAACCACCAGACCGTGACCATCTTGTTGTGGATTGTACCAGGAGCCTGAATGAGGCGACTGCATGGGGAATGACAGTTCGCTGGTCATTTCGCCTGCCAGATTGATCGCCTGACTGACCACCCGGTTGGGGTTATTTTGATGTGGGTTGGTGTATGAGCGCAGTTGAATATACAGTTCATCATCGGGAGACACGCCCGCCATGGTATGACTGGTGACGGTTTTGTCTTCGGTGTCCCTGATCAGTCGATAAGGGCCTTCGACGGCATCAGCCATCCACAATTCATACCCGCCGGCTTGACTGTAGCGCACTTCGTCCCAGGTCAGGGTGAGGCTGTCAGCCGTGCTGCTGTCGATACCAAAACCACCCGGTGCCAGGGTTTGATAGTCTGAAGAACATTCCAGCTCGCCAAAAGTATCAAAACACGAATTGAAAAACAGGTATTGCGCCACATCGGCATTGGCCGGGTAGAGGGCATTGCCTTCATAAAAAAACAACTGCAATTGAGAGAGATTGGTCATGGACTGAGGAATGGCGCCACTGAGTTGATTGGTAAACAGACTCAGCACATTCAATGCCGTCATTTGTCCCAGCTCATCGGGGATTGGCCCACTCAATTGGTTGTCGTTCAGATACATGGAGAGCACTGATGTCAGGTTGCCAAAGCTTGTTGGTATGGGTCCACTGAGTTGGTTGTCATACAAGTATAAGTTGAACAATTGACTCAGATTGCCAATGGCTGCGGGGATTTTTCCAGTCAGGTGATTCTGACTCAGCGACAGCCGTTGTAAATCAGTGAGTGCGCCAATTGAATCGGGAATGTGACCGGTGAGGTTGTTGTCAGATAAGGACAATTCCCGGATGAGGTCGTCATTGCATAAAACCCCAAACCAGTTGTTCTCGCAAGGATCTCCTGATAACCAATTGCTGTTTTCCAGCCAGTCATCCCCCTGGGTCTGCTGATACAATTCCAGTAATGCTTCACGTTGTGCCTGCGGTACAGCCGCCTGGAGTGGATTGGTCAGGGAAAGACTGAGAATCAGCCAAAGAAAAATCAATATACGCATGGAAAACCTCCTTGTCTAATGGTGCAAAATACCGATTATATCAGAACCTTTGACAGCTATGAAAACAGTATTCCGGAGCTTTTTGAATGGCCAGCGGACTGCTGGATTTTCATTTATGGGCAGGAACATGTCAGTCTCCATCGGACCTTGCTGAATAACAAGTGAGTTTCTCATTGAAAAGTCATTTTTCATTAAGTTACAATCGTTACATTCAAATAATCATATCCTTATTCCCGGGGGGGATCATGCAAATCAAAAATCGTGTTCAATTCTTCTGTGTTCTGTTGCTGCTGGCAGGATCATTTTCTGCCTTGGCTCAGCCAACGCTCAGTAAAACATTTACGCCCAATAACATGGGCCCAGGTTCGCACAGCATCGCGACTTTAACCATCACCAATAATGCCGGTGCACCGGTTACCAACCTGAGTTTTACCGACGTTTTGCCAGCAGCGGTTACCATTGGGGACCCATCAGATTTACAAACGGACTGCGAATTGGAATTGACTGGCAGCCTGAGTGCACCAGATGGTGGCAGTACCATCGAGCTGATCGATGGAGAAATCCCGGCCTTTTCGTCATGCACCATTACCCTGATGGTGACATCTTCTGTTCCTGGGTTGCACACCAACCCGGCTGTGAACTTGAATTCATCAGCCGGGTCCAGCATGAGTTTACCTGTGGACTTGACTGTGGATGCAGATAAACCTGGATTCAGCATGCTCATGACTCCTGCTGCAGTCACTGTAGGACAACGCAGTTCAGTGACCTACACGATTGATAACGCACTGAATGCCAATTTTTTTGTCAACATGAATTTATCTGATAACCTGCCTGTTGGTATGGTGGTGGCTGATCCGGCCAATGCAAGCACTGATTGTGCGGGAGGGGTGTTGACTGCTGCTCCTGGATCCGGCAACATCAGTTTCACCGCCGCAGGACCATTGAACAGTGGTGCAACTTGCCAGATCAGCCTTGATGTGCTTTCAAATGGAATTGGGACATTGAATTATGTTTCAGGGGAGTTGACCGGGAGCAGCGGTTTCGCGTTTGGCTCAGTGGGTTATGCAGTGGATTCACTGGATGTTAGCGGAAGTGCATTGGTGATGGTGAAATCGTTTGAGAACGATCCTGTGATACCGGGCAGCGCAGTTGAATTGTTGTTTACCATTGATCATCTGAACCGTAACTTTCCAGCCACTTCTGTGGCTTTCACTGATGACCTGAGCGCCACATTAGCTGGTTTGACATTTGATGCTTTACTGTCAAATGACTGTGGTGGCTCAGTGAGTGGATTGGGTACCGGAAACATCAGTTTCAGTGGTGGTAACATTGCAGCAGAAGGTTCATGTGCAATCCGTGCGTCATTGTTGGTCCCTGCTGGAACAACTCCAGGCATATACAACAATACCACCAGTCCAGTGACTGCCATTGTGGATGGAGCGCCATTCACCGGAACGACAGCCAGTGATGATTTATTTGTCGATTTTGGCCCTGTATTCACCAAAGAATTCATCGATGATCCGGCGATTCCGGGAGGTACTGTGACTGTGCGTTATACCATCACCAACACGGATCCGACGGCACCACTGAACGGCTTGACCTTTAACGACGATTTGGAAGCAGCCATACCGGGAGTGACTGCCACGGGTTTGCCTCTGACTGACCCCTGTGGTGCAGGTTCTCAGATGACCGGTTCGCCCACCATGCTTTTTTTCAACAATGGTTCATTGGCAGCGGCAGGCGGTGCAGGAGATTCGTGCACTTTTGATCTGGTGTTGAATGTGGCTGGTGATGTTCCCAATGGCGTCTATCCCAGTACCACCAGTAATCTAACCGGTAGTGGTGGAGATTATCTGCCTGCCAGTGATGACTTGCAGGTGGTTGCAGCCCCAGGGCTGGGTAAAGTGTTTACAGATGATCCGGTGGCACCTGGAAATGTTGTGACCCTGGAATTCACTTTGAGTCACAGTGAAAATGCCGCCACAGCTGCAACCAACATCACTTTCACCGATGACTTGAGTGCGACCCTTGCCGGTTTGACTGCCACCTTGCCGGTGACGCCAGATCCACCCTGTGGTGCTGGTTCAGCATTAACCGGGTCAGCCGGTGACACTTTTCTGACCCTCAGTGGAGCCACATTACAACCAGCAGAGAGTTGTACCTTTGCTGTGACACTGAATGTGCCTGCTGCCGCAACACCAGGGTCCTATTCCAATACCACCAGTGCGGTCAGCGCAGAAGTGGATGGTTTGATGACCTCCAGTGCTCCGGCCAGTGATGATCTGGATGTGGCTGGTCTGATGTTCAGCAAAGAGTTTTTGACGGATCCTGTGATTGCCGGCGAAACCACTTCACTGCGATTCACCATTGAAAACATCCACCCAACTGATGATGCGACCATCGCGTTATTCACCGATAACCTGGCAGGAATGCTGCCTGGTACGGCAGCGATCTTGCCACCCACCATCGATACCTGTGGCGGTACCCCGTCAGGAACCACTTTCCTGATATACACCGGTGGTTCGGTGAGTGCCGGTACGTCATGTGTCATTGAACTGGGTGTGCAGATTCCTGCTGGAGCCGCTGATGGCAATTATCTGAATGTGACTTCATCACTCAGCGCCGATCAAGGCGGACCTGTGGTCATAAATCCTGCCTCTGATGACCTGACCGTCAACTCCAGTCTGCTGCAATTGGGTATCAACTACACAGACGATCCGGTGTCGGCCGGTGATCCGGTGACTCTGGCCTTTACCCTGACCAATTTGGATGCAACCCGAACCATCAGTAATGTGGCTTTTACCGATGACCTGGGCGCGTCCCTCAGTGGCCTGGTTGCCACTGGATTACCAACAGCGGCCTGTGGCGGCACGGTAGCCGGGATTCCTGATGCGGGCACCATTGATTTTTCAGGCGGTACACTGGCACCATCAGAAGTGTGTACATTTACTGTCACCCTGACCGTACCGGCAGCCGCATCACCAGCCATTTATCCGAACACCACCAGCTCACTGACTGGTTCAGCTGCAGGGCTTCCGGTTATTGGATTTGCCGCTTCAGATGAGTTACAGGTCATCAATGCGGTGCAATTCAGCAAATCTTTTGATGGCCCCACAACAGCGACAAGAACAGCGGTACTGAGCTTTAACATAGACAACAGTGCGGCCGGTTCAGTCAACACCATTGATTTGTCATTTACCGATGATCTGGATGCGGTGGTGCCAGGTATGACGGCAGTGGGTTTGCCTTTGAATGATGTTTGTGGTCTGGGCTCTCAAATCAGCGGTACCGCATTGTTACAATTTACCAATGGGAATTTGCCAGCAGGAAGCACATGTACCATTGATGTCACCGTGCAGTTGCCGGTCAGCGCCACGGCCGGGACATTCCCCAACATCACCAGCGATTTACTGGACAGTGGGGTGGTGGTAGCACCACCAGCTACGGCTGATTTGCAGGTAGAGCCAGCACCACTTTTTGCCAAGGTATTTGCCCCGGATCAGGTCGGTGTAGGACAGGCTTCAATCCTGACTTTCAGTGTGGATAACTCAGCCAGTGCATTGTCAGCTGACAACCTGGATTTCACTGATAATCTGCCAGCTGGTATGGTAGTGGCCAATCCAGCCAATGCCAGTATCAGTTGTACAGGTGGTACCCTGACGGCCAATCCGGGAGCAACTGTGATTACCTATACAGGAGGTTCTGTGGCTGCCGGAGCCAGTTGTACCATACAGGCAAATGTGACCACCAATACCGGCGGTGTATTTACCAATACCTCCGGTGACCTGACTTCAAATTCAGGTAATTCAGGTACGGCTTCAGATACCCTGACCGCCAATGCACAACCCTTATTCAGTAAAGCGTTTACGCCAAATCCGGCAGCCATCAATGCGGCGGTCAATTTGACATTCACCATTGATAACACAGCAAGTACAGTGGTGGCCAGTAATCTGGATTTCACTGATGTGTTCCCAGCCGGTTTGTTGCTGGCCACACCAGCCAGTGCCGCCACTACATGTACCGGCGGCACCCTGACAGCGGTCGATGGCAGCGACACAGTAACCTATACTGGTGGCTCTGTAGCAGCTGGTGCCAGTTGTACCGTACAGGTCAACGTGACCGCAGCAGCAGCCGGAGACTATGTCAACCTTTCAGGCGATCTGACCAGCTCATTAGGCAACAGCGGCAGTGCGACTGATACCCTGACTGTTGAACAGGGTTTGACCATGAGTAAATCATTCAATGTCACTGGAGATGTTTTGGCCGGTGGTGATGTGGAAATGATACTGATCATCAGCAATACCGGTTCATTTGATGCCACCAATGTCAGTTTTTCAGATGATCTGGATGCTTTTGTCAGCGGAGCCACGGCAACCAATCTGCCACTGAATGATGTGTGTGGTGCCGGTTCTTCGGTTACAGGCTCCAGTTTGATCAGCCTGTCCAATGGCACGGTCATTGCTGGTGGCAGCTGTCAGATCAGTGTGATGGTTAATATTCCATCCAACACCGGTACTGGTACTTACCTCAATGTCACCAGCAGCATCACCGCCGATGTGGGTGGTAACCCCGTTGACGGCGGTGCAGCGAGCTCCGGCTCAGGTGCGTTGCAGGTCAGGGGACAATTGATCAGGGTGCCAACCCTCTCCATCTGGTCACTGATTGCATTGATGCTGTTGTTCATGTTTTCAGTCAGTCAATGGCGACGCAGCAGTCAGCGCTGACCTGACTCCTGCCTGATACCTCACAAGCCAGTTCATCCACGAACTGGCTTGTGTTTTTCAGCAGGTTCGGCAAAAGGATTGGTCGTCAGGCTGGGATGTTTTATACTGGCAGCCAGTCATTCAAACTTCCGGGAGAATCAACCATGAAAACTGCTGATCTGGTAGACAGTCATGATGCTGAAGTGGCCTTTTGTCACCTGCCTTTTTTGTCATTTGGTCAAATTTCAAGCTTCAATGGGCCGATCCAAACGGTCAAATCATTTGAAGACAACGTGTTGCTCAAAGCTGAACTCAGCAAGCCCGGTAATGGCCGCATATTGGTGGTTGATGGTGGTGGTTCAACCCGGCTGGCTATTTTAGGCGACATCATCGCCGGCATCATGCATGACAATCATTGGGCGGGTATCATCATCAATGGAGCCATTCGCGACAGCGAAGAAGTCAATGCCATGGAAGTGGCCGTTCGTTGTCTGGGAACTTCGCCGAAGAAAAGTGCCAAAACCGGAGATGGTCAGGTCGGTATTCCAGTGTCATTTGGTGGTGTGACCTTCGCACCGGGGCATTGGGTTTATGTTGATGCCGATGGTGTTTTGGTTGCCCGTAAACAGCTGGTGTTGCCTGAAGAATGACGGTGAGTACATGTCATTGTCAAGGGAATTGGCAGGAACAGGCGTCTCAATGAAGGTGATTGCGATTGGCTATGCTTCACTGCTGATGTTCCTGGGTATCTGGAGCTGGTTGGCCACATATGCAGGTCAGCCCATGGCTGGTAAACTTTTAGGGGCCATGCTGTTGTTTTACCTGACCTGTTTATTGGCAGACCAAATCAGCCAGCAACCACAGGCTGAAGTCCTGATCCGCCTTGGTTGCTGTGTGGTGCTGACCATTCTGTTTTGGGTCATGGGGACGTTGTCAAACAGTCAGTTGCTTGCCTGATCGGTTGCTCTCTGTTGGTTTAACCGCCCAGCGAGTCAGCAAACATCAAGTCAGTGCTGGCTTCTGCTTCACTGGCGCCCAAATCACAAAAAGCCGATCCGCTGCCATCGCCATCCACGGGTCTGGGATTGTTTTGCAGGTCATGATCCAGGACTTGCTGGTCAAAATCCACACAGACCGCCACGCTGCTGCGGTCGATCGCAGTTGAGCCGACGGCGGGCATGAACGCTGGGAAGCCATGATGATCCAGATGGAAACCGGATAACTTGGGATCCGTTTGTTGGTCTGAAGATGCATTGAACGGGCAGCTGCCATCATCAGCAATGGTATACGCGGAACTCAGCGATTGGGTTGCGCCGGCACAATTTTCATCTCCAATGGGGTAAGCCAGAATACTGGTAGATAAACCGCCCAGGGTACCCGAATAGCCATATATCTGTGCGCCTAGATTGGCTTCATTATGAACCAACGTTGAATAGCGCAGGTAAACATATGCGTTGACAGTGCTGATGGCACCTCCGCGATTGGCCAGGTTAAAAGCCATCACGCTGTTGTAAATCCAGGGGCGGGCAGACTGTGCGCTGTACAAAGCACCGGCGTTATCGCTGGCTGTGTTTCCAAGGAATGCATTGCGGTTGAGGATGAAATCCTGCGTGGCGCCAAAACCAAATAATGCCAGCCCCCCGCCATCGCCATCTGAATGGTTTTGGTTGAAGCGGTTGGCGGTGATGTTCAAGGCTTCATTGGTGTTGTGGCTGAGAAAAGCGCCACCACCCGTGCTGTCCGAAGTGTTCAATCTGAACAGGTTGGTTCTGAGGGTCAGTTGGTCGCTGCCTCGGTCATAGTACAGCCCCCCACCGGGACCATTTGTGGCTGTGTTGTTGATGAATTCATTGTCTTCAATCAATGTGGTTGATGCCCATGTCTGCTGAATGGACACAGCGCCGCCTGTAGCTGCTTGATTGTTGGTAAACAAGTTGTTGGTGATCCACAGGGTACCTGGTTGGTTACCGTTTTCTTGTTCAATCAGGATTGCACCGCCATGGCCCGTTCCGGCATTGCCTCCAGTCAGGTGTAACTGATTAATTTCAAAAACATCATCACCGTCATTGGGAGGGTGAACCCAAAATATCCGCCGGTTAGCGGCAGCCCTGATTTCTATCCGGTCACCTGAGCCGATGGGGGGCGAAATGCGCATCCCGGCGAGAATTTCCAATTGATCTGTCAATTGAACGGGTCCACTGATCTGCAACAGGATCAAATCGCCGTTGTTGGGATCACCTGCACTACAGCCATCAACTGCCAGATTGGTGTTGGCTGCCTGAATAGCCTCCCGTAAATCACAGCCTCCATCTGGTCCGTTTTGTAAGTCATCATTCTGATCGACGATGATCAATCCGCTGAGGGCGTTGAAACTGATCAATAAAGTCCCAAGCAAAAGACATGTTTTCATGAGTAATTCCTGTCTAAATACCCCATAACAACTGCATGTCCGGATGACTGACATTTATTTTTAAATGATATGTTGTTGTGTCTTTGACGGGGCATTTGCTATTCTGTCGTTTTGACATTCAATCAATGACATGAAAAGGTATTCTGTTGGACAACAATCATTGGGACTTGCCGGATGGTTACTGCTGTGTTTTGCCGCTTCATTCATTGGCGCACTGGCCTCCTTTCAGGCGCCCTCAATGTACGCTCAATTGTCTCAACCTCAGTGGGCACCACCTGCCTGGCTGTTCGGGCCGGTATGGACGATGCTCTATGGCATGATGGCGGTGGCTGTCTGGCTGGTCTGGCGACAAGGTGGCTTGCGGCACAACCAACAGGCTGTGGTTTGGTTTGTTATTCAGCTGGTGCTGAATGCTCTGTGGAGTTGGTTGTTTTTTGCCTGGCAACAAGGTTTGTTATCGGTGATCAATATAGGTCTGCTGTGGGTCAGTATACTGATGACCATCCGTTGTTTTCAGTCAACCAGTTTGCCTGCTGTGCTGCTGATGGTGCCTTATTTGTTATGGGTCAGTTTTGCAGCGGTGCTCAACATCACCATGTGGCGGTTGAATCCGACGATCCTGGGATGACGGCATTCCTCCATTGGTGGTAATATGTTTGAAGTATTAATTTTTTTAAACACAGCTGATGATGTGTTCCAGCAGAAATGAAAGATCAATCTATCAAGACAATCGCGCAATTCCGGAGATCGGTTTTAACCATACCTCTGCTGTTGTTGGTGTTCACTGCTCAGGCGCGCAGTGACCTCAGCATCATTGACATCGATGGCATTGGTTATGCTCAGTTAGCAACCATTAAGCAGCACCCGAAAGTCCTGTGGTGGGTCGAAATGGGCGACAAAATGATCATCGAACAAAGTCAGTCAACACAGGCTTTACCGGCCTTTGTTGAGGTTGTGGCGCACCTGTATGACGTCGATACCGCTGACCTGGTTTTTGAAAAAACCGGACACTGTTCACATGGTGGATTCAGTCATCCTGACCACCCTGCCAAAACAGTGACCAATAAACTGAATCATGTGGATTTACCCGCTGTGTTTTCCAGTGGCGGTTACCGGATACTTGATGTGTCTGGTGTGGCAGGGAAAGCTGAGTTGCTCAACGATCCAGGCCTGATGCCATTCACAACTGACCAGGTGTTGGTCTATCAGATGAAAAACAGGCCGGGTAAGCGCCAATCGAGAGATCCTGCCGTTGAACAATTACTGAATCAGGTTGATGCCGACCGCTGGTATGCACAGGTTCAGGAACTGGCCTCACATGATCGCATGGAGGAGGCAGGTATGGTGGCTGCCGGAACATGGCTAGAAGGCCGTTTTGCCGCACTTGATCTGACCACATCGAGGATTGATCGACATGGTCATATTGGGTTTAATGTTTTGGGGTTCAAAACCGGACTGGTCAGACCGGATGACTGGTATGTGGTGGGAGCCCACCTGGACAGCAGGAATGCTTTCTGGAATCCGAACTTGCCATCTCCGGGTGCTGAAGACAACGCATCAGGGTGTTCGGGGGTGCTGGAAATGGCCAATGTTCTGGCCGGATATCAAACCGATGCATCGATACTGTTTGTTTGCTTCAACGCCGAAGAAATCGGTCTGTGGGGCAGTGCAGATGTGCTGCAGTATTTTCGGTTGCGTGGTGAGCAGGACAACATTAAATTCATGCAAAACCTGGACATGATTGCTTATCATCCGGGGATCGATCAAAAAGTCAACGCCGGCACAGATGTGGCTGAGTATGTCCCCCATGCAGAACTGCTGGCCAGTAATGGCAACCTATACACAGATATAGACTGGCAAGTGGAGCCCAATGCCTGTTGTACAGATTTTAAGAGTTTTACTGATGTAGGTATCCCGGCCATTTCTGCAACCATCCCCAATGTTTTTGGGTACCCCGGCTATCATCAGTCCACTGATCTGCCGGAATATATTGACCGACAACAGGGTGCTGGGGTGGTTAGGGCCCAGCTGGCGACATTGATAGAGCTGGCAGGCGTACAGCTGGATTCAACCCATCAGATTTCAGCTGGCCATTCCGGAATGTGGTATGACCCAGAGCAAACCGGACACGGGCTTACAGTCGAGGTATTGGGTGATAACCGCATCATGCTGGCCTGGTTTGTTTTTGATCAGTTCGGTCAGCAAATCTGGCTGGTAGGTGCCGGTGAGTTTGAAGGTGCGCGGGCGACAGTGAATGTGGCTATCTCTTCTCAAGGGGTTTTTCCTCCGGCATTCGATCATACAAATGTGATCAAAGAGTTATGGGGAACTTTGACGATCGAATTTTTCGATTGTGAGACCGCTGAACTCAGTTGGGAACCTGTTGCAGGTACGGGCTACTCACCTGGCACCCTGAATCTGTCCAGGCTGACCGCGATTGATGGGTTGACCTGTCAGGCACTCTGACGGCGCCTGACCTGCCAATGGATCATTGAATTGACGACCAGTGTTCAGTCAAATACTTGCATGAAAATAATGTCTTGTGTGTGGGCCGATTCAAAGGCCCCTGTGTCAGGTGCATTACCTTGTTCTCTGAGTTGGCCTTCCAGGGCATAATTGCCCAGTTGCCAGTCGTTGGTGAAAGGCAATGGAAATGGGCAGAACAATGCACAGGGTGTTCTGCCGGCATCAATGAGTGGTGAATCTGCAGCCGGGGTATAGTTATTTGTACCGGGTGCGAAGCGATTGGGTAGCTTATAATTATTGAATTGGGCCAATGGCTCTTCAGAGCTGAGGTAACGTCCGATGTTGTTGTTATACAGGTGCCAGTCTTCGCCACCAAAAACCACCAGATCATACGCATACAGACTGCGCATGGTGTTATTGGCAAGTAACAGTTGCGATGATCCATACAATGAAACTTTAATGGCGCCTAAATTGTTGACCAGGGTGTTGTTGTTCAACACCATTTCTGCGCCAAGATTTTCACCAATCCGCAATACGGTTTCAAAATCTGAATGATTGTCAACGAACAGGTTGTTGCGTATATCCAGTCTTTCGAAACCGGTGACTTCAAGGGCGCTGGTGCTGACTCCTTCATTATTCGCAAATACATTGTGTTCCAGGGTGTAGGTGCCAGTGAATATGTTATCCGGTTCATATTTACTGATTTCCAGTCCTGCAACATCACTGCTCAGACCATTGATGAATGTCAGTTGACTGATGTGAATACTGGCGCTGTCTGTGAGCAGTATGTCCATCACTGCGGACGTGGCATCACCATCCAGCACTGTGTGATAGAGCCCCTGGCCCAATTGTGCTGAACAGGGTGCTGAAGTGACCTGTGACCAGCCTCCTGATATGTCCAGTCCAAGTCCGTTCTCATCATAAAAGGAGAATGCCGTGCCGTTGGTCTGGTAAAGCCCGGTAGACACCCTGATGGTATCAAAACTGTTGTTGCTTCCGGCAATGCTCAGGGCAGTTCGCAGTTCGGTGGCATCCTGGACACAAAACGTGGCCGCCAACACACTGGTGGGCAATTGGCTGATGAGGATAAAAATGATTGATTTGATTGACATGACAACTCCTTTCTATGGTGGTTGTTAAGTCAATGCCATTGACTGCAAGAACAACACAAGAAAACGCTGAAGTGTCTTAAATCTGGTAACCTCTCAGCATCTGACGACCGGATCTCATCTCAAGAGGTTTGATCCGGCCAATGCCATCTTTTGCCATCATTCATTGAATCCATGTTCAAAAATGTCATCAAAGATCAGTGTGTTGCTGAATGCCGGCAACAACAAGTTACTGTTGCCCTGGCCATTCAGTGGGCGGCTGGCCGCACCGTAGTACAGCACACCGGAATGTAATTCAGTGGTGAACAACTGTTCGGCCCGATCATTCAGGGGCTTCAGTGAACGGGCCGCATCCCAAATTCCTGTTGCGTTTTGAGTGGTCAACATCAAATCTGTGTTTTGTGGCCACAAAAGGACTTTCAGTTCACCATCCTGTGCCAGTTGAGCCTGGGCCAGGCCGTTACCAATGCCATCCATATAGGCTTCTTGTTGTAGCTCAATGGTGACGGGTATGGCTGAGTTGAGACTGTATAACAATTGTGATTGCTGACGCCAGAACAGCAGTTGATTGCCCAGCAGGTCGAAAGCGCTGAAAGACATGTCATCACTCAGGTTATTGTCAGTGATCACTGTTGTCAGTGTCCAAAGGCCATTGGTTTGCTGATAGAAACTCAATTCACGATCCTCACTGGTGTTGTATTGGCCATCGGTGTCATGGGTCAGAACCATAAACTGCTGGTCCAATGAATGACTGGCTACAGACCAACCGTAGGTTTGACTCAGGTTGTCCGCCACCACCGTTTCTACGCCCCAGCTGTCGGTTGACGCATGCCAGTTGAGTTGTCTGATACTGACAGGCAGAGCGGGCGTGCCGGTGATTTCGATGCCCTCTGCCTGTTGCCAGAAGATACTGAGTGTTTGATCTGCATCAGTCACCAGTTGAGGTCCAAAATCATGCTGATTGTTGAAGGTCAGCTGACCTTGGTTCAGGAGGTTTGATGAAACTGGGTCAAGTAACAGCCAGTGCAATTCATAGCCATCGGCAAAGGCGGATAAATCAGTCACCGATACCGGTATCGGTTCCTGGTTACTTTGGAAGACGATCAGTAACCGGCCCAATTCATCGAACTGTATAGTGGGCGAATGATTGACAAGAGCCGCTTGGGTTAACTCCTGTATGGGTCCCCAACGTTGTGTGCTGCCATCAAAAAACCGCAGCTTTAATTGACCAGCGGGCCGGCTCTGGCCTGCAGACAATTCTGACCAAACCGCCACGCCATGCATGAAAAGGTCATCCCGGTATTGGGCCATAGCCAGGTGTCCATCCAGGGGAACCCAGCCATCAATGCCCATTTGTGTGATCGACGCAGGCTGACCAGTGCAACCATCACCGATGGGCCAGGTATGATCTGCACTGGCACTTAAGCCCAGAAAGAATGCATTGGCAGAGAATTCCATTTCTGCTCCCAGCTGACTTAAACTGAAGTCAGGAGCTACCTGAAAGTCAATACAACCTGAACCGCCACCTGTGACTTGAACGCCGGCGGCTTGATGAAGTGGTTTCGGCAAGAGGATTCCGGCGCCGGCCTGAGCACTGATGCTGCCACCGACAGTGCCTCCGGTCCATTGCATTTCACCGCTGTCGCCAGCATACAATCCAGTGCCTGAGACATTGGCATTGGCAGATGCTTTGATTCCGATGCTTTGAATGACATCACATAGAAAACCACTTAAGCTGCAGGCCGCACTTTGTAAACCAGGGATGGCGGTGATGGGATTAAGGGTTTTTTGCCAGCCAGGAATTGGTATTTCTATGCTGGCATCCCCATCGGTACTCATGTCTTCACAACTTAATTGACTGGTGTTTTGCCCCTGAACAGTAAAGTCAACAGACTGGCCGGCAAACTGAAAGGTCAACTGTGTAGAGAGGTCACCTGAGCCGTTACTGCCATCTGAATAAATTGTGGTGTTGTATTGTGATGAAGCACCTGTGAGCCCCCATTGACCAGTGAACAATGACAGGGCACCCAAGCTTCGGCTGGTTTCCATTGAAACCGGCCAGTTCAGATTACCCTGGTACTGTACCCCGGATGAGCCTGTCCAGTCACCCGGTGATCCGGCCCAGGGTGCCAGGCTGACTTTGGGTGTGGCCAATGTATAAGGCACTGAACGATGGTTGCCCTGAATGGCAACAGCCTGAATGGTTTGGCCAGGCTGACCTGCGTCAAATGTCCAGTGAGTCACCGCGCTGCCCGCGACGGTTTCTGTCTGACCTGCGTATATGAATTCCACCTGTCCTGGCGGCTGCCCACGCCAGTCTATGTTGAGTGTTACACCTGTATCGACCGGCACGCCAGCCAGGTACTGAGCCGGCTCATTGAGTGTAAAAGCAGTGATTTTTGGACTCAACGGACTGGCCTCGTGGCTCACTTGTTCAGTGACTTCAACGGTGTTTTGTAAAGCATAGGTATTGTACAGTTGGTCAACTGGCTGACTGTGACCCTGCGGTTGCAGAACCGGATCATCTGGGGTGCTTTCATTCAAAGCCAGCCGGTGTAATATATCATCCACCCAGCTGGTGCCACCGATGACTGTTGATGTGGGATTCCAGGTGTGACTGGAAGGGTCATAACTGCCAGATAATGTGACTGTTTCCGGGTTGCCGGAAACATCAAAATTCAACAGGCTGCCGGGGTAGGAAAACCAGAAACAATCTACGCCATAGGCAAATACCCCGTCAATGCTGATGGTACTGATGTCATTTGTATAAGTTAACTCTGCCGATCCGGTACCTGTCACTTGTCCTGTGATGTCGTATTGTCGTTCGATGATGATGTTCCAGCTCATGTCCTGTGGATCTGTGTCATTGCAGCTAATCCAGTCATATTGAATGTTGGCGGTTTTGTCGATTGTACCGTTGATCATTTCGTGCCCTTTGCCGGTGATGCTGCCATCACAAGCCACTTCAAGGTAGTTCGCTGGTTCTCCGCCAAGCCGACTGACAGAGAGTTGGCCGTTAACCGGGTCATAGTCATCGGCCAGGTCACAAAACCCATCGCTGAGGAATTCACAAAAGACTTCATTTCCATTGATGGTGTATTGTCCATTCACCTGGCTCATGTCCCAGCGTCCATTGGCCAGTTGCTCGTCTATGGCACAGGTGGCCGGGGTGTCTGTTGGACAGCTTGCACTGACAGCAGTGGTGATCAGGATGAGTAATGACAGGTATGATTTCATGATGGTTCCCCAGTACAGTTAATGAGTCACCAGCGTATCAATGACATCCAAATCAATGGTGACCAAAACATGATTTGATTCTGATTTAATTGCAACACCAGCAATATGACCAAGGCTGTGCGTCGTGTCTGTTGGTAGGAATAATGAGCTCGATGCTGGTTTTTTTGCTAAGATACGGGGCTCATTGAATTCAACTCATAAATCGTTCATGGTTAAAAAAATCATCTATTGGTCTTTGTTTTTGGTGTTGTCAGTCAATCTCTATTGGTTCTGGCAGGCTCAGGTCAAAGCCGCACAGCAACCGGTTGATTTCAGTCATGAAACTTATGTGGGTTCAGAGTCGTGTGTGGATTGTCATAAGGACCGGCACCGCAGTTGGTCGAAAACGTATCACCGCACCATGACTCAGGAAGCCACAGCAGAAACAGTGGCTGGTGACTTCAATGGAGAACCACAAACATATTGGGGCTATACGATTCGTCCGGTCAAACGCAACGGACGGTTCTATTTTGCTTATTATGACGGCAACAATGATGCCTTTCTCAATGAAGTGGAAATCCTACGCACTGTGGGTTCCCGCCGGTATCAGCAATACCTCACGCAAACCCCATATACCGAGGGTAATTTTTATCGGCTTGAGTTGCTTTGGCACATTGAAGATCAACGTTGGATTCACCTCAACGGTGCATTTCTTGACTCCGATCAACAAAGCTTTTCACAGCACAATGCCATTTGGAACCAAAACTGTATTTTTTGCCACAACACAGGCATCAGTCCTGGCATGACCAATTATGACCAGTTGACGACGCTCAGTCAGTCTGGTCATCAGATAGATGTGTTCAATGATTCACGCTTTCAGTCGGAGGTGAAGGAGTTGGGCATCAGTTGTGAATCTTGTCATGCTCCCGCCAAAACCCACACAGAGGTGAGCCTCAATCCGATCAGGAAATATTACCTGCATTTTGCAGATCAGACAGATCCCAGCATCGTGCATCCGCAAGAAATCGGCCAACAGGAGTCGTTGAGTGTATGTGGTCAGTGCCACGGTCAGAGAACACCCAAAGACCTGTCTCTGGCCAGAACCTGGATGGAATCAGGGCCCACCTTCCGTCCAGGAGATGATTTGGAGGGTCATGTTAACCCGGTTTACCGTCACAGTCAGGTAGCAGGTCAGCCTGAAGATGTCTTTGCCGCCCGTTTCTGGGCTGATGGCACCCCCCGCTTAACCGCTTATGAGTATCAGGGTATCATGCAGTCAGCTTGTCAACAGGACAGTTCATTTACCTGTATGAGCTGTCATGATATGCACGGGGGAGATCCCAAAGGCATGATTGAACCGGAAATGAGAACCAACCAGGCCTGTGTTTCCTGTCATCAGGATTATGTGGCTTCACCGGCTGAACACACCGGTCACGCAGCTGAAAGTACCGGTTCATTGTGTTATGACTGCCACATGCCTAAAATGACCTATGGCATCATGACCTTTCATCGTAATCACCGCATTGAATCTCCGGTCAGTCACCAGGAAATGGCCATAGAAAAGCCCAATGCGTGTGTTGCCTGCCACCTGGATCAAACGGACCAATGGTTGTTTGAGCAAAGTCATGAATTGTGGCAGCAGCCGATTCCGGCAACCAGCCGGGGACAGGTTCAAAGCCTGGTGGAACTTCATTCCGGTGACCCGGTGCAACGGGCGCTGGCCGCCTATCAGATGGCTCACCAAATGAATGCTTTACCCGCTCAGCAACGCCTGTTTCTCATTCCACATTTACTGCTGGCGCTGGAAGATTCCTATCCAGCCATCAGGCGATTTGCGCACAAAGCATTGATGGTGATTTTACAGGCCAATGAAGATCGTTATCCGGAATTGATTCAGCTGAAAACAATTGCCGAAAAGTTTGACTTCATCGCTGATCAGAACCAAAGGGCGCAGTTACTGGGTCAAATGAAGCAATGGCAGGCGCTCACTGACCTCAGGCACTGGCCGACCGCTCCTGAAGGATCAATGTTATTGGTAGGTCACCGCATTGACTTTGCGCAGGTCGATGCATTGCGAGCAGAGGCTCTGCGCAGTGATAAAGTGATTCACATTGGCGAGTGATGTGGGTTCGGAGATTTTTCAGTGGCTTTACCCTTCTCTTGCCACAGGTGACGGCTAGCGAAAAATGAGCTGAACATCGCTGGCGGTTTGATTGGTATAAATCAGTAACTGGTATTCATTGGCCATGGGTGACAGGGTTGCACTGGTGGTGACCGTTTGACCGGCATCAACGGTGGTCACCACATAACCCCTGAGCAGCCACTGATCATCTGTGGGTCGTTGAGTGTCTGGTCGGTCAACGAACAGCTTTGCCATTTGCCAGAAATCCATTTCAACCGGGCTGTAAATATGAAACACACCATCGCTGACAGAAGCATCAATGTTGACCCTGAACGGTTGTTGCTGATACAGCAGGTTATCGGTACTGGCCACCTTCAGACGAAACAACCCTTGAAATTCTGCCAATACAACGCGACCTGTGACAGCAGGTTCTGAATGACTGGAAAAGTGACTGCTAAGCTGTTTGCCGATCCCGCTGGCTTTTCCTGAATTCGGGTCTGGTAACTGCGCTACAAAATGATTGTTTTTCAGGTAGGCGGTTTTCAGGTGTTGGGCTTCGTCGGTGTGATCACTGGCCACTAAGACCCGCGGATTGAGCAGGCAGATGATTAAGGCTAAGATCGACATTTTCATCAGGGATTCCGTAAGTGTACTCAAACTATTAACCCTTCAGGCAATATTTCACTGACAAATGATTTTCGTGTGGCTGCGTGGGTGACTCAATTGATAAAGATCTGGCCAGATAACATCTTCATTGACTGATAAAGGCAAGCCGGATGTTCACCTCTTCAGACTCGGTACAGCCACAGAGGTATTGCATCACTCAAAATTATCAGTAAAAATCAGGTCATCAAAGGCCAAATCCCAGTTTCTGAGCAACTGTCTGAAGGCCTCAGCTTTGATGGTCGAGGGCAATTGACCAGCCTGGTCGAGCTGGTTCACACCATGGCAACCACCACAAGCACGGATCTCACCGGGTTGGAAACTGATCCAATAGCGTTCTCTCACCACCGGTGTTCCCTGTGGATCCAAAGATTGCCAGCTGATGGCTCTTCTGGCTGGCAGGAAAAAGGCCACCGAACCGTCAGCAAAGACTTCGGCACTGCCAGGTGGTGACCCTGGTATGTTGGCATTATTAGCTGCTGCTGCCGGGTCATGCAGGTATTGAGCTAGCACCCTTTGACCCGGATCTGGATTGGTCAATCCTCCCTGACCCCGGATTTGATCCCCCTGAAAGAACTGCATGTGGGAGACCTCGTAAATTGTGCCCGGGCTGCCAATGGTTTGATGTGCACTGCCGGCCACTTTGATGTTGTACGGTTGTTGTTTGTCCAGTTCATCACGGGTGGTAACATCACGCATAACCGCCACCGCCAGTCCATGGGTTCGCAGGTAACTGCGGAACAATGATTCATCAATGTTTTCTTCGGCAAAAATCTGCGCTTCCGGGCTGAGTAGGGTTTCTGTGGTTATGGGTTGTACACTGCGACTGACGACTTCCACTGGTGACAGTTCCCATAAAGGCCCATTGTAGGTGACCAGTACATCGGGGTCATAATAACTGATGTTGGCATCGCCAAGATTGGTGAGTCTTTGGTTGGGTATCCGGTGGTTCTGGGCGTTGGTTGAAAGGGTTTTGATGGTGAAGTCATAGCGTGGTTGAGGGTTTGGCCGGGACCCATCGTTACCGGCTCCACGGGTTTCCGAGGTGTGTGCAGCAAGTATTTGCCCGTCATTAAGCATCACAGGATTGCGAAAAAATCCCACATGTTCAGGAGGTGCCGGATCACCTTCACCAACGACATCAGCGGTGGCCGGGTGACTGAGGTATTCCACAGTGACCTGTGCAGGATCGGCGCCTGGTGGAAGGTTAAAGGCAATCAGCTGGCCGCCAGAATGCGTTTGAAATTCAGGCGCATCAATACCCACATAACGACCCGCCTGATTGGGATCTTCAGTGATATGGAAAACATTCAATATGCTGTTCTGGTTGGGTCTTGAACCATTGGCAATGAATTCAATCACATTGCCATCGTCATTGATGCTGCGGTTGAAATAGCTGTGAAATTCATGCCTGCCAACGTGGTTAAGGGTTTCTTCTTCGGTACCGTCCTGGTTCAGTTGCCATGGAAAAAAATGATTGATCCGGTGACCTTCCAGGTTGGTGCCATCAAGCAAAGCTGTCTCTGCTGGCCTGGGTTCAGGAAAAACCTCGTCCACATTGGGCAGAGCTTGCGCACCGGGGAATTCACTGCTGTAATTGAAGGCGCCATTGACATTGTTGGGTGAGGCTTGCTGATCCCTTTGCAAGTGATCCCAGCGGGTGAAAACCAGCCTACCGAAACTGTCGATGAAGGGCGTGAATGAGCCGGAAGGCGAATGTTGCATCAGGGTAACCTGATTTCCCTGTATTTTCCACAGGCCGGTGTTGGTCGGGGTGGATTCATATTCATCGTACTGTGGGTAGTTGTGTCTGGCTTTGCTGCGCGGCATGTCCGATGTAAAAATGATGCTGTCATCAGAACCATAAATGGGGGTGATGTTGTTGTAATCTGCTGGTTGTCCGCCGACCAGTTGAATGTTGACCTGGTCATTTTGTCCCAGACCACTCACTTCATAAATTTGCCAGTAATAATTGTTGTATTCAAACTGTTGTGGAGCACCAATCACCATACTGAATAATGCCCGCTCACCACTCCAGTGTACCTGTGGATCACGGACTGCTATGGCATCATCGCCCTGAAAGCCAGTCATGCCATAGCCGGCTTCTGCAGTCAGGTTACGCAAAGTGCCGTCTGGATACTTGATGTACAGGTGGCCTCCACGTCCGGCAGAAGACATGCTGGCGGAGTGGTTGGCAAAAGTAGAGCCAATGGTGGCAAAATCAGCAGCGATTGGAAACTGGGTGATGAACATGATGGGGTTATTCAGGTTCAACTGACCTGCCTGGCTGTTTCCGGAAATCATTGCCATCAGGCAACAAAGTAGAAATGCGATTCGCATATATGTGTCCAGGATTTCAATCCTTCATTTTAGCAGAAGGCAGCCAGGCCATTTGTGATTAACTCCTCACTCCGGGCAATGCAAAGGAGTCGTCTTTCTTGTCATCAGGCTGCGGCAATATGTCACATGTTCAGTGAGGGTTGATGTAATTACAATGCCGGTCACAATTAATGGAGAATCAATGATGACGTTGCACATAAAAATCGTGTGGCTGCTCAGTAGTCTGAGCGTATCAGCTTTGTCATTCGCGGCCGATGAATCCGTGAGCGATGATGAGTTCGATGAACAACTGGAACCGATTACTGTGGAAGGAGAGGTTTACCGGCACAACACGGTAAAGCTCTTGCCAGAAGCCAATTCGGTGATGCTGGACACCGCAACCGTATTGAAAAAAATGCCTGGCGCCTATGTTAATCAAAACGGCGCATTGAGTGGTATTGCTCAGTACCGTGGCTTGTCGGGTAACCGGGTGAATGTCAATGCAGCAGGAACCCCCGTGATGACTGCTTGCAGCAACGCCATGGATGCGCCAATGAGTCATGTCCCAGCCAGTCTGGTCGATGCAGTGGTGCTGCAAAGAGGCATCAGCCCGGTCAGTTTGGGTATGGAAACGTTGGGAGGCAGTATCAATGTGGTTCCCAGGTCTTTGAATCAGTCAGGCAATGGTTTTTCAGGTGATCTTAAACTTGGATTGAGTTCGCCGGGAGCAGGCCTTCTGGGAGCTGTATACATGCAACAACAGTACCTTAATCACGGGTTCTCTTTGGGCGTGGATGTTGAACAGGCGGAGAATCAGGAATTCCCTGATGGAGCAATCGTTTTCACAGGCCTGGAACGTGAGTATTACAGTTTGGGTTACCAATATAATCACGATCGAACCCAGGTGAGTATCGATGTTAATTACAATGACACCGGTCAGACCGGAACGCCTTCCTTACCGATGGACATCACTTATGCACGAGGTGGTATCACTTCAGTGGAACTGGCAACCGCATTGAATGATGAATGGCAGTTAACCACTCAATTGGATCATCAATCAACCAAACACCTGATGGATAACCATCGTCACCGAAGTCAGACCATGGCGGGTTCCCGTGAATCCATGACCCGGGTAAAAAGAGATGCGGTTGCAGTCAATGCCCTGCGCACACTCAGCCAACAAACTTTATCCTGGGGCATTGAATGGGACCAGACCCACCAGAAAGCTGAAATTTTTAATCCATTCAATGAGGCCTTTCAAATCACCAACTTTGATACAGAACGGGACCGCTACAGTGTGTTTTTTGAACACCAATGGCAGATCAGTCAGAGCCATCAATTACTTACCGGATTGCGGTGGACACACATACAAATGGATGCTGCAGATGTATTCAGTTCAGTGGCTGGTATGCCATCGCCAATGGGCCAACTACATCAAACATTACAGGACCGCTTCAACTCTGCAGATCGCTCCAAACGTGATCATCACCTGGACCTGGTTATCAACTGGCAACACAACATCCGTTCGGGTTTGCACATGAAATATGGGATTGCCGTAAAAAACCGGGCGCCAACCCATCAGGAAAGATACCTGTGGTTGCCACTTGAAGCCACTGCTGGATTGGCTGACGGCAGACAATACCTGGGAAATTTGGATCTTCAGTCTGAGCAGGCCATTCAGTTTGAATGGGGATTGTCGGTCAGTGGTGAACGTTTTTCCATCGCGCCACAGGTGTTTTATCATCACATCAATGATTACATTCAGGGTACACCCAATGAAACCATGCCGGCACCTCCAGGAACATTGCGATACGACAACGTCGCAGCAAGGCTTTACGGCATCGATGTTGAGTGGTCCTATCGTTTCAGTGAGCAATGGACCATGAATCAGGTTGTCAGTCTTGTCAGGGGTGAGCGAAGGGACATTGATGATCACTTGTACCGCATAGCACCACTCAATAGTTGGTTGAATCTGGTCTACCAATCTGACAATTGGCAGTTCGAAACTGAATGGATGGCTGCCTGGCAGCAAAACAGAGTCTCTGCGGCCAATTCAGAATCGGCCACCTCTGGTTATGGGGTGGTGAACCTGTCTGTTGATCGCACCTTCGGGCAACACGGGCGTGTGCGTTTGGCAGTCAATAATCTGTTTGATCAATTGTATTACCAGCACACCAATGGCTATAACCGCAACAACCGGAATGTGGACGTGGGTTTTGATGGCTCCAATTTACAGGCTTTCCGATTACCCGGACAAGGCCGTATGCTTGAACTTAATTATTTTCATCGCTGGTAATGTCATTGGCTGGTTGGGCAGCAGCAGTGGTAGCTTGGCTGATGACCCAGATTCCCCTGAGTTGATTCAAATCATAGCCAATGGCCTGATCATCAGGGTACAGGCGTTTTAATTCATTGAGGGTCTGCGGTGTCATGTGAATGTCAGGCTGACCATGACATTGCAAACACATGGCTTGAGTGGTGATTGGAATGTATACTGTGTCCCGATTATCCTGACGCAGCAACTTGGCTTCCGGTGACTTGCCTTGTGATAACTGATGCTTTGTGGTCTGAATGTACGTCAGTTCTGATTGATTGGCCGCATTGTTGGGGTTGCGGTTTTTGTCAGACACCCGTTTGATCTCAACGCCTTGTTGTTCAGCCACTTGTTGAGTCAGGTTCATGGCGTTTTCATGACAAAATCCCAGTGCCCCGATGGTGCCTTTTTGATTGATGGCTGTCAGCAGGTTTTTACCCAGCTCCGCTTTGGCAGCCAAGGCATGGGTCTTACTTGTCTTGAGTGGGTCAGCGGTATCTTGCTGATGAATCACTGGGTTGCTGACATTGGCTTGCCGTTGATGACCCGGCGCACGCTCCGGATTATGGTATAAATAAGTGGCCACTGCTTTGGCTTCTGAAAGCGATATATTCAACTGTGGCATCAGGCCAAATTTTTGCACGGCGCCGGGCATTAAACTGTTTTCTTTGCTGGGCTGTGTGATGAATTGACTGAGGTGATTGATGAAATCAGTGGCTGATTTGTGTTGTCGGTGGTAATGCTTTTGAACAGCAAACATGGGAGGGGCTACCCGCTGTGTACCTGTTGTGGGTTGACTGTGACAGACCTGGCAAAGGGTCTGGTATAAAGTCTTGCCATTTTCATGTAATGAAACGTTGTCGCTGATGGCGTCTGTGGACAGGCCCAATAGACTGATTAAAACAATTCTGGCTTGCATCATGGTCTCCTGATTCGGGAATGATAAAACACTTATTATATAAGATATTACTAATATATAAAACAAATGATTTCCCAGCTCATGAGCTGAACGACGAATTTATGCTATGGGCTCTGATTCTTTGGAAAGAAGCCAACAGGTTTCCATTGCTGGGCAATGACCTTTTAATCCGCCCTTGACCGGTCCTTCATCCAGGTGATGGATGGTGTAATGGTTTGCGTACAAAGACCTGATTTCAGCTTCAGTCACAGAGAAAGGAGGTCCGTCCATATCGAACTGGTTATAGGCAAAACATATCAGCAACTGTGGTGCCATGGCGGTAAGGGAAGTGATGTGAACTGCATATTGCTGACGCATTTCTGTGGGTAAAGCCACCAATGCGGCACGATCAAATGTGGCATCAACATGACCCAGGTCATTGACCTGCAAGGCAAACAGATCACCGGTAAAGACCTTCAAAGGCCCGCTCATGTATATTTTCAGCAAGCCTGAATTCTGAACATCAGGTGTTACTTTGAGACGATCAAATAATTGCTGAACCGCTGACTCATTGAGCTCTGAACCAATCACTTGATACCCTTGCTGGAGTAACCAGTCAATGTCTCTGGTTTTACCACACAATGGCAGGAAAAGCCGTCCATTGGGTGTTAAATTCAACTTATTAAGGTATTTTATCAACCAGGGATTGGTGTCTGATTGGTGAAAACCAATCTCATTGTTGTTCCATTTTTCGTGCCAGAATTGATGTTCCATGTGGTTTTCAGCTAAGCAAATCAAAACCATTGTGGGTACATTTACGCTGTGAGTCAACCTGATTCAGCGTGTGAAGACCGGTTCATCCGGTTTGCGTTTGTTCAATTGGCATTCGATTTGATATGGTGTTCGGTGATTGGGTGTCAGAGAGCAATGGATGATCAGCAAAAAAAGTAAGAAAATATAGACATCTCACTCAGAAATCATGGGTGTCGATCGTGTATTTGGATGAATACAATTTGAGCATCAGCAGACTGTTGGCAAGCAATGGTCATGTCTGAACAGTGAGTATACAAATCATTAACTTTGTGGGAAAAGGAAAATGTCTAACAGTCATGAACTCATCAGTTCCATCAAACAACGACGTGAATCATTCAACAGCAAAAAGCGTTACGAATTGCACGACCGGGTCAAACAATTACGGGCAGAAATAGTGAAGAATTCATTTCAGGAAAAACCTGATATGAAGTTGCATCAGTTTTTGATGTCACAGCTGAACAAAGCGAGGCGACAGCTTTCTTTCAGTGACCAGGTACGTAAAGAACTGGCCTGAAAACGGTACTTTGACAATAAAAAAGCAACCTGATGCATTCAGGTTGCTTTTTTTTGTGATTTGGTACAATGATTTACATTCTCACTCAGGTCAACAAATGACAACGTGATACAATGATTCTGTGATATCGGCTTTCGGGGACCCCCTGAGCTGCGGTTAAGTGTGTGGAGAAGAATATGTGTGGCTATCCGGTGTGCCGAAGGGCATGGGATGTGATCAGATTATTAACAAACCTGGTGGGCCTGATGACTTGCTGTTCAGTGGTTGCCATGGATGTTGGTCAATGGCGCATCAATGAACTGGGCGTGAATGATGGATTACCGGATACCACGGTTTATTCAATGGCCCAGGATCAGGCAGGATTTATGTGGTTTGGAACAACCAACGGGGTGGCCAGATACGATGGTTATGCGTTCAGGGTTTTTCAGCATGATGGCGCCGATGAGGGCACCATTAGCAATAACAATGCGGGTAATGTCTTTATTGACGGTAACAATCAGTTGTGGATTGGTACTTTTGGTGGCGGGGCCAATAAAATAGATCTGAACACAGGTCATATCCACCGCTTTCCCTATACCAGCCATCGGGTTGAACAGATGCTGGCCGAAAATGTACAGACGTTTTACCAGGATATCAGTGGCCACATATGGGTTGGAACCTCAGTGGGCTTATATAAAATGGACAATGATCAGCCGATTCACATGGAAGAGTTGATCAGTGATGATGAATTGTCTCACAGCCGGATATGGGATATCACCGGCGATCCGCAAGGGCACATATGGGCCGGCACTTCGGTGGGTTTGATTCAATTGAATCAACAGAACAAATCATTCCAGCATTTCACCCTTCCGGATGAGCTGAATTTTGACATCACTTCCAATCAATTCAGGGTACTTAAGCTGCATCAAAATACCTTGTGGATCGGGTCCGCCAGTGGATTGTATGAATTTGACATCAGGCAGCAAACTTTCAGGCACCATCAACTAGGGCCAAACACCGTTAAAATCAATGACCTGTTGGTGCATGAAGATCATTTATTGATCGCCAGTATGAGTGGATTGTATCAGTTTGATTTACAGGCCAAGGCTTATACACGCCTTAACGGACAACTGTGGCAGGCGATGAATCATCTTGATATCAGAGCGCTTTATGCTGACCCTTCCGGGTTGTTGTGGCTGGCAACCAGAGACAGTGGGGTTCTACAACTTGATCCCCAAGGTGGTCTGTTTGGTCATCATCTGGAGTACCTGAACGAAACAGATATGAATGAAAAAAGTAAGCAGGTTTGGGCATTGGAAATCAGCCATGATCAGCAATTGTTGTTGGGCACCTCTGATGCCGTATTCCAGTTGCAGGATAACCAGCTGAAACAAACCATCAGAGCCGTTAGTCAGCCGGCCTTACCTGGAATCATCAGAGACATCGCCACGACCGCAGACGGTAATTGGCTGGTAGGCAGTGAGGGGGTTTTCTGGCAACCTTTGAACGCACAGCAGGCTGAATACATCACAGATCCCTTTGATTTGGTAGGGATGGAGCCAACGGATGTGTTTTCAGTGGCGGTCAGCCAGGCGGGCGAATTGTGGCTGGCACTGTATAACATCGGTGTACTTCGCTGGCACCCTGATACCAGCCATGCTGAGTTGATTCAGCATTACGATGGAGGACCTCTGAATGATTTGAACCTGAGCCATGTGTTTGTGGACAGCAATGAGGACATCTGGGTTGCCAGTGGTCTGGTGGGATTGTTCAGGTATCGCTTGAGTATCAATAAACTGGAATTATTCAGTTATGATTTTGCTGAAACAACAGGGCTGATGTCAAACCGGATTAGGGACGTACTGGAAGACTCTTCGGGCCGGCTTTGGGTGGCTACCGAACGTGGATTGAATCAGTTTGATCATCAATCACAATCCTTCCATGCGGTGATGCCTGAAGATCCTGTCATTGGAAAGTCCATTTATGCCATTACAGAGGACAGCCGGAAAAACCTCTGGCTGACCCATCAGTTTGGTGTCAGTCGTATGGATTTAGTGAATCAGGCAGTCAACCATTACCAATTGAATGAAGGTTTTATGACGGATGGTTTCATTCCCAGAGCCGTGACCATAGATGACAATGACATCCTGTATTTTGGCAGCGTTAATGGCTATTATACGTTTAATCCCAATGAACTTGGTATGCGGCGCACATTTCAGCCGGGCTTTTTACTCACGGAAGTGGCCATTGATGACCGGCCATTGCCTTTTTCTGCACTGGCAGTTCAGCCAACTGAATTCAAAATTGATCATACCCAGCGCACAATTGCCTTTACGATGGCAGCGCTTGATTATAAATCTGCCGGGCAAATTCAGTACCAATATCAGTTGAAAGGATTGCATGATGACTGGTTGAACGTCTCAAAAAGCCGCCAAATTGAGTTCAGTCAGTTAAACCCCGGTGATTATCAATTGGCCCTGAGGGCAGTGAACAACGATGGCAGTTGGCAGGATCTGACGAAGAACATTTCCATGGCGGTGTTGCCGGTATGGTGGGAACGCAGTTGGGTAAGGGCACTGCTGATTATGGCTGTATTACTCTTAGCCTGGGCAATCCATTTTTACCGGACTTTGAAAATCAGGCAGCAGAACCAAAAACTGGAGGCAGAGGTGCAAAAGCGCACAGCAGAACTGAGTGAAGCCAATGCCAAATTAAAAGCAGCGGCACATTCTGACTATTTGACCGGGCTGAATAATCGCATGGCTTTTGTCAGTGGTTTTGAAGAAAAGCGTAAGGCATTGGGTCAGAGCAGAAAAAACAGCACCATTGTGATGGCTGACATTGATCACTTTAAACTGATCAATGACCAATACGGTCATGCAGCAGGTGATGAGGTGCTCAAGCAAGTGAGTCTGATCATGAAAGCCATGATCCGTGAAGGAGATTTGATGGCCCGGTGGGGTGGTGAAGAGTTTATTTTTTATTTTGATCGCATGGATGCGGTCAGTACCCAGCGACTCATTGAGCGAATCAGACAAAGGATTGAGCAGTCGGACATCCGTTATGAAGGCCATTTGATTCCTGTGACTTTGACATTTGGAGTCTGTCAGCAAAAAGCCGGACAAAGCCTGAATGATTGTATCAATGCTGCTGATGATGCCTTGTATCAAGGTAAAAAATCGGGTCGCAATCAGGTTGTGGTCAATCAATCCTGACTGGTTTCGCTGATAAGGAGACCCGTTGGAAAAGCATAACGGTTTCCGTCATTGAACAATTTGAATTTGGTCATACTGATGGTGAACCAGTCGCTGTTAAGCAGCCGATTGAGCCACTTGTGCAGATGTGGCCAGGGTTGTTGATCAAACCAGCGCTTATCGACCAATGCGTACTGTCTGATGAATGGCATCAGTGCAATGTCAGCCAGGGTGACCTGATGACTCACTAACCATTTGCATGTGGTCAGCTGATTGTCCAAATCATTCAGGTATTCAAGGGTGAATTTACGGTGTTGTTCAGGACTTTTTTCAGGGTATCTGTCGGCATATTTGTAGGCATCAAGCAAAGGTTTGAACTGTTGATCATTGCGGTTGATCCAATCCATACCGGGTGTTAGATCGTCCAGCCAATTGTGGGGGTCATGTTGTTGCAGCGCCCACAGCATCACATTCAGGCTTTCATCAATGACCTGACCATCGGTGGTGATCAGCACCGGCACCGTACCTTTTGGAGAAACCTCCAGCATGTGACCGGGTTTGTCCCTCAGCCATATTTCCCTGAGTTCACAATGGATGTTGGCATAAGTCAGCGCCATGCGTGCACGGATGGCATATGGGCATCGCCGGAAGCTGTAAAGCACCGGATCAGTCATGAATGGCCTTGACCCGCCCCACCACACCAGTGGTCAATCTGACTTTGATACCATGTGGATGGTTGGGCGATTTGGTAAGGATGCGGTCAATGATGCCCCGGGTGAGTTCGCCGCTGCGTTGGTGGTGTTTTTGAACCACAGACACATCCATGCCTGAGGACAATTGACTTCGGGTGTTGCCTGACATCTGCTTTCACTCAATTCAAAAGGACATTATAATCGAGCTTTTTGTGAAACCCAAAATATGAAATACTTTGCCATCATGTCAACCGATGTTGCTGACTCATTGTCTCTACGAAAAACGGCCAGAGGTGATCACCTGGAAAGGCTACATGAGTTGGATCGTCAGGGCCGCTTGTTGATCGCAGGCCCCCATCCTCTGACCGATGAAAACGATCCGCAATCTCCGGCATTCACCGGCTCTCTGGTGGTGGCCTCATTCGCTTCACTGGAGTCTGCTCAGGCATGGGCAGCAGTTGACCCATATGTGGACGCAGGGGTTTATGCTGATGTGACTGTGAAGCCTTTTTTACCGGTGCTGCCAACCAAAAAGGCTCCGTAAACGAAGCCTTTTTATGTTTGGCATGTGAATTGTTATTACTGTGCTGGTGTGGCCAGTAACGACTCACAAAATGCCACTGTACTGCCAGAGATCCGGGTCAGTGGGATGGTCCCTGCCAATCCGCTGCTGACAAGACTGTAGGTTGCCTCAGCACTTCGGCAATCATCAAAATCAATGGTTAAGGTGCCATCAGGTGTGCGTTGTACCGCGTTGTCCTGATTAAAGATGCCGCCGGATGTGATGTAGACTTCCAGCTCTCCTGTGGTGCCGTCAAAAGGCCCCTGTGCTGTCAACCAACGGTGATTGGGTTCTCCAACCACAGCAGTTTCATTGCCATCTGCAAAAGTGGTGTCATAGGTAAACCAGGCAACGAACATGGTGCCCAGCTCCGGAAATACTTCAATGAAGAATCCTTGACCATCGGTATCATGATTAAACCATGAGCCATTCAATCCAGGGGTTAAAGTGGTGAACTCAGGCTCAACAGCCAATGGCGCACTGCTGCCATCACCGAAAGTGGCCAAAAAGCCCAATGGTTGATTGACGCCGTCACCAATGGCAAATACAGTGACTATGTCGCCATTGTTCAAAGTCACAGGAGCCAGGTCAATTAACCGGACTGATCCATCTGGGGTTGCCACATTCAGGTCATAAGTGCCGGCAGGTAATTCAAGGTAGCCAGAAGCCTGGCCAAACTCAACACCTGTCAAACCACCAACCAGATCGCCGCCATCTGTTCGGATGGAAACGGCCGTATCTGCCAGGTTGGCAGCAAAAGGTGCACTGTGTACCACCCTGACTTTAAAGAATCCGTCAGCTGGTGGCGTGTTGTCGTCCACCAAAGCGAGCAAGTTCAGATCCTGGTTGAATCCATCGCCTATGGCGACCACCGTGTAATCAGTTTCAGCTGCCAGATTAACTTCAGCCATGATGGCTGCGGCGTCTGCACCTGGAGGTGCGAACACTTCAAGCAATGTATCTCCGGGAGCCACGCCACCATCAGCCAGGGCCAGATAACCAGAAGTTTGTTTGTACTGAACTCCGGTAAGAACTTCATTGCCGTTGACATCGATCGACACAGCAGTGTCAGCCAGACTGGCGGCAAATGGTGCCAGGTGGGCCACGTTCACCCGGGTTGGTGCAGGTGCGTTTTCTTCCAGGTTAAGTGCAGCACTGGAACCATCTCCAAAGACAGCATAAGCGCCAACATCCTGATTAACACCATCACCGGTGGCAAACACATTCACAGTGATGCCTGCTGGCAGGTCGAGTGGCGCCAGATCAATCAATCGGGTACTGCCATCAGCAGTCGATACATTCAGGTCATAAGTGCCTGCAGGCAATTCAAAAAAGCCAGAATCCTGACCGAACAATACACTGCTCAAGCCATTGACTATGGTGCCATCATCCAGGCGCACAGAGGCAGCTGTGTCATTCAGATCAGCAGCAAAAGGAGCGGCATGAATGACCCTGATCATGAAATTGCCATCAGATGGAGTCATCTGGTTGTCGACCAGAGGTAACAAAGACAAGGGTTGATTGACCCCGTCACCGATGGCAGTGACAGAATAGAAGGTGTCTGCAGCGAGCTCAACTGTGGCTTCAATGGCAGCTGTGTCGGCCCCAGGAGGTGCAAAAACCTGTAAGGTGGTCTCTCCGGGAGCGACTCCCGGGCCAGCCAGTTCCAGATAACCTGATGATTGCAGGTACTGGACACCGCTGAGTACCTCAGTTCCATTGACATCAATGGACACTGCAGTTCCTTCAAGGGTATCTGCAAAGGGTGCCAGGTGGTTAACATTGACCTGAGTGGCCGATGCCAGGGAGGCTGTGGTCAGCAGCCCAAGTTGGGTAAGAAGTTTGATACTTTTCATGGATTCCTCTTCGTTGTGGTTAAGTTCAAAAACAGTTTAGGCATCGATCGGTGAATGAGTGGTGAACCTGAAACAGAATATCGTTCACGGTTTTTAGACGTCTAAAACGCTTTTCCCTTGAGGTAACCATGATAATTATCAATTTTTAACTTGAGATCTTTTGCTATCATGTTTGTTCAGATAAAGACAGAGG
The DNA here is from genome assembly GCF_002000055.1 of Marinicella sediminis. GTDB lineage: Bacteria > Pseudomonadota > Gammaproteobacteria > Xanthomonadales > Marinicellaceae > Marinicella > Marinicella sediminis. The sequence goes on from NZ_MVBD01000008.1 coordinate 118,935, forward strand.
AAGACTTCAACATGCCTACAGAAGAACCCTTGAAACCCCTGCTTGCACCTTGTCGGGATTTGCCAACCTGGATCGCATTTAGCTGGCTCAGAGCCGGTTGGCAGGACTTCAGGCAAGTAATGAAAATCAGCATGACTTATGGATTGGTGATGATGTTGATCAGTTTGCTCATCACCTGGGTGGCCTGGCAGGCCCATTCGGTGGTGCTGGCCATCGCACTGACTGCTGGGTTCTTCTTTCTGGGGCCAATCATTGCCATTGGACTGTACTCCTTGAGCAGGCAACTCAGTAATCAGGTGGAACCACAGTTTTTGCGTTGTCTGAAGGAGGGTAAGAAAAACCTTGGTAATGAAATGGTGTTGTCATTCATGTTCCTGATCGTTTTTCTGATCTGGGCAAGAGCGGCCAGTATGTTGCACATATTTTTCCCGTCCTACACCGCCATGCAGTTGGGTGATTGGTTGACATTTTTGGGTGTTGGAACAGCGGTTGGAGCGGTGTTTGCAGCCATTATATTTTGTGTGGGGGCGTTTTCCATTCCCATGTTGATGGACCGTAAGGTAGATACCGTGACCGCAGTGGTTACTTCCATCAATGCGGTATTGAAAAACAAGAAGGCCATGTTTGTATGGGCATTGAGCATCATTCTCCTTACCGTCCTGGGAATGGTGACTTTTTATCTTGGGTTTGTGGTGTTGTTGCCGGTCATTGGTCACGCCACCTGGCATGCTTATCGTGACACCATTGATGCCGACGCCTGGGAGCTGGGTCCCGGGCTTGGTCAATCAGAATCTGCTGATGCATCCACTTCCGGCAACAAATGATTCCTGATTGCACGGGCCATGAGTCTGGCGGCCTTTTTACCTCCATGGTTGAAGAACAAAGATGGTTCAATCAATTCTGCTTCATTGAGGTATATCCCACCGGTTGAGTCATGTAAAAAATCAAAGCGGGCATAGGCTGGGGTGCCAAATGTCATGTCCAAATATTGCAAACAGGCTTTACTCAATGCCATTTCTCCCGGAGTCATTTGATAATTGACATCAGTGGCGCCAAAGGTGTCCTGTACACGGTAGTCTCCTTTGACCGGTATTTTTCTGACAGCATGTGAGAAATTGCCGGCAAAATATATGGCTGAAGTTTCTCCAAAAGTTTCAACCTGCTGGAAATAGGGTTGCAGCATCATGGTGCCTTTTGGTAGCCATTCTTGTAAATGTTTGTTGACCTTATCCAGTCCATCTTCAGTCAGTTTAAAATGCAGTGTGCCGGCTGAATTTGCCCCAACTGCAGGTTTTAAAAAATACATACTGGCTGGGTTATCCTGGCACCAACTCTGCCAATTGGTGTCATGTTGGTTTTTGAGCCAATATGTAGGTGCTATGGTGACACCAAAATCAGAGAGGTCTTGCAGATATGATTTAATGAGATTCCACCGCACCACTTGGCAGTCATTGATCAATCTGGTTTGCTCACTCACAGTGGTCAGCCATTGAGCAAACTGTTGTGGATGGTCATGGTAGTCCCAAATGGTACGAATCAGACAAGCATCAAATTCTGCCCAGTTGACCGGTTGGTTCCAAATGTGGTGACTGATCTCAAATCCCATTTCATCGAGTGCTGAAAAGAGGGGCGCATCATCGGCGACTCCGGTGGGAAAGTATTGGCAGGTTGCGATGGCCAGTTTCATGATTTTGCTGTGTGTTAAACAAGGGTGTTATTATAAGTGAATCATTCATTTATCAGGAGCCTTTTCAGTGGATCAGTCACAATGGCAATCGCAGGGTCAATTTATACACATCAATGGCCATCGTCATTTTTATCTCGACACCGGCGGGACTTTGCCATGCCTGCTGGTTTTGCACGGCTATCCAACCTGTTCATTTGATTACCACAAAGCTTTACCCTTACTCAGTCGTCATTATCGCGTGGTGATACATGACCATCTTGGGTTTGGGTTGTCAGATAAGCCGTTGAATTATTCCTATTCGTTGATGGAGCAAACCGATCAGGCCATTCAGTTATGGCAGGCGCTGAACATCACAGAGGCCACCATTCTGGCTCATGATTACGGCACCAGTATTGCCACAGAAATTCTGGCTCGCCATAACAGAAACCTTTATGTGGGCTTTGCTTTGCAGCATGTGGTGTTGTGCAATGGCAGTATGCATATTGAACTCTCGCAGCTGAGACTCATACAAAAATTATTATTGAACAAATTGATTGGGCCCTGGGTGGCGAAGCGCACTTCACAGACTGTTTTCAACCGCAACATGCGCAAGCTCTATTTTGCTCCAGGCAAGGTAGATGCAGCAGAGTTGGATACTTTATGGCAATTGATGGTTCACAATGAGGGACGATGCGTATTGCACCAAATCACGGGATACATCCGTGAGCGGCATCAGTACTGGCACCGCTGGATCGGAGCATTGCAAAAAACACCATTGCCGGTCAGAATCATCTGGGCAATGAATGACCCGGTGGCTGTGGCTGCAATGGCCGGGGTGCTTCACAAAGAAATAATGAACAGCGAATTGATTGAATTAGATGGACTTGGCCATTTTCCCATGTTGGAAGACGCTGAGAGATGGGTAGATGCTGTGTTGACATGAGTTGTCTTTAACATAAAAAAAAGGAGGTCCGAAGACCTCCTTTTTGATTACTTTTTGGAATGGTCGAATCAGTTGAATTCGATGCTCCATTCGTCAATGTAACCACCATCCTGGTTGGCATGGTCTGTTACTTCCAAACGCCATTCACCACTTGATTCAATGGTGCCTGCATTCAGATCAATGTCAATCAGCAAATCATCACCGCTGTCACTGGTATTGGTTCTGGCATGAACCGTACCACTGGCACCGTTTGGAGCGAAAATCTTGGCAGATAAATCACCACGGTAAGTATGAACAATGCTGGCTCTGACAGTGATGCTGCCAGATGCGCCGGAGCGGGTTACATTGATGCTGGAACTCACGGTGCTTGGAGCGCCACTTGAAATGGTAACGTTGGTGGTGTTCTCGAAGAAGTTACCACCGCCGCCACCGCCGCCACCGCCAGATGGAGGAGTGAAGCTACCAGTTAAAGTGGTGTTGGAGTAAGAGCTGTAACCACGCAGCATGACATGGTAGGTACCACCCTGTACATTGCTGATGTCACAAGTTTCATTGTTGCCATTTCTATATGGACGACAATCGTAACTTGAGGTGGTCGGTGCAGCACCAAATCTCACATACATATCAGCATCACCAGAACCACCGCTCATTACAAAGCTCAGGTTAGTCGCACCAGCAGGTACGTCCAGGGTGAAGAATGTTTGTGATCCAGAAGCACCTGATAAGCCAGTTTCGGTTTGGCCGTTGGTCAGCTCGCCGGTGCCGCCGCCACCGCCGCCGCCACCGCCGCCGCCACCGCCACCGCCATTACTGTCGGTGAAGTTGTTCAGCAGCAGATTGGGTGAACCTGTTCTGGCATCAGTAACTTTGTTTGGAATGGCAGCGCCTTCAATTGCAGCTTCAACCTGTGATGGTGAAGCATTGGGGAACTCATCCAGATACAAAGCAGCTACACCAGCCACATGAGGAGCGGCCATAGACGTGCCACTGATGGTGTTGGTGGCTGTGTTACTGGTTGACCAGGTTGAAGTGATCGATGAACCAGGTGCGTAGATGTCCAGACATGTTCCATAATTCGAGAATGAAGATCTGGAATCTGAACTGGTGGTTGAACCCACTGTCATCGCGCTTGAGGCTCTGGCTGGAGAGTAGTTACAGGCATTGCTGTTGTCATTACCAGCTGCCACCACCATGGTGATGCCTTGTGAAACTGCACTGTTAACAGCGCTGTCCAAAGCTGTACTGACACCGCCGCCTAAACTCATGTTGGCCACTGCAGGTTTGATGTGGTTGGCTGCTACCCAGTCAACCCCACCAATTACACCAGAATTGGTACCAGAACCATCACATCCCAGTACACGAACAGCATAAATGGTGGCATTTTTTGCCACACCATAGGTTGATGAACCAATGGTTCCCGCTACGTGTGTACCATGACCCTGACAATCGTTGGTGCCATTGCCGTCATTGATGGCGGTGTAACCAGAACGGCCACGATTGCCAAACTGGTTATGCGTGATGCGCACACCGGTGTCAACCACATAAGCATTAACACCTGAACCATCGAAGTCATAGTTGTAAGTGTTGTTCAACGGCAGATTGGATTGGTCTATTCGGTCCAGACCCCAGGTGGCTCCGGTTTGCGTGGCACCAATAGAAACCATTTGGTCGGCTTCGATGTACTCAACGCGTGGATCGCTTGCCAACTTGGCGAGGTCTTTTTCAGAAGCTGTTTTGATCACTGCACCAAATAAAGCAGATGAATAAGTTCTGTTGATGTCCCCTTTGGCTTTGGTAGCCATATCAACGGCCATTTCCTGAACCGCCAATGATCTGGCCTGAGCTGCAGTCACTCCTCTTGAAAAATTACTGGCCAATGCGTTTACTTGTTGATCTTTGAAGACCACGATGTATTGATTGGCGATTCTGTTAGGCATGTGATAGCCCTGAATGACAGCAGCTGGATTGACATCACCAATACCTGGTGAAATGCCTGAACCACCAGCATTGTCTGAGATTTGTGCCATACCGATTTGGCATGTGGCTGCCAGGGTTAGCACGGTGAGTGACTTGGAAATTGCGTTTCTTAATTGGAATTTTGGCGAACGCGTGCCATCATCTAATTTTTTCATATTAGATTTCTCTCCTCTATTTAGTTTGTTTCAGATTGAGTGACTCAATCTGGCTCCCCACATTTATCATTATGTTTATTGTGGTAACTGAAATATATAACAAAAATATGTCAGCCACAAATTATTATTCGCAATTTTGGATAGAAAAATGTGATGAGCGTCACAAAAACAGCCGCTTTGGCTTAAATGTCGCCCTAAAAGAGATAATCAGTTCTTGATTAAGTGCAATGCTTGTGTTTTGAATTTCAGTGAAATGTATGTGAAATCAGTATGAACAGTTATTCACGCCACTTCAACGATCCAGGCGGTATGATTCACAATGAACTTGTTATACATGAGCAGGTTCAATTCCTATCTTTTATGATAGTTATCCCGCTACTTTGGCTCCTGCTTCCAGGAGCCATTTTTTTATCCCAGGGCACTGTCCGCCACTTTGTAGTCGGGGTCTTCGATCAGATTGACTTCCACCAGGTTACCGGCCTTGTTAAGTAGTTGCCTGCACTCAGGACTGAGGTGCCGGTAATGCAAAGTCTTGCCATTTCGCTCATAGCGCTCAGCCAGTGAGTCAAGGGCTTCAATGGCTGAATGGTCATAGACCCTGGCATTGGCAAAGTCCACAATCACATCATCGGGATCAGTTCTGGGGGAAAACAGGTCCTGGAAATTTTGGATAGAACCGAAGAAAACCGGGCCATTGAGCAGATAAATTTTGGAACCGTTGTCGTCTATGTGCTGTTCTGCAAAAATACGTTTGGCGCCTTTCCAGGCAAATACCAGGGCACTGACAATCACCCCGATAACCACTGCGATGGCCAGGTCCGCCAACACCGTGACGCCTGAAACCAGCACGATGATAAATACTTCTGATTTCTGGACTTTATTGATCATGCGCAGACTGGCCCATTCAAATGTGCCCAAAACAACCATGAACATCAAGCCCACCAATGCAGCCAGCGGCACCATTTCAATCCATGATGATCCGATCAGTATGAATAACAACAAAGCCACGGCAGCAGTGATGCCAGATAACCGGCCCCGGCCACCAGATTTGATGTTGATCATGCTTTGTCCAATCATGGCACAACCACCCATGCCGCCAAAGAACCCATTGGTGAAATTGGCCAGTCCCTGTCCCAAGCATTCGCGGTTGCCCTGACCGCGGGTTTCGGTGATTTCATCGATCAATGTCATGGTCAACAGTGATTCAATCAGGCCGACTGCGGCGAGGATCAGCGAATAAGGCAGGATGATTTTTAAGGTTTCCAGGTTCAATGGAACCGATGGAATCGCAAAAGTTGGCAATCCACCGGCAATGGTGGCTTGTGGGTTACCTGATTCTGAACGCACATAGTCAATGACGTTGGGGATGGGGATGTCAAGGGCAATCACCAGTCCGGTGACGATCAGGATGGCCGCTAATGAAGCAGGAATCGCCCGCGTCAGTTTTGGCAGGAAATGAATGATCATCATGGTCAGAACCACCATGCCCAGCATCCAGTACAATGTGGGTCCCTGCATCCATTGATGTAAGCCTGTGGCATCCACCACTTTGAACTGACCCAATTGTGCCAGGAAAATCACAATGGCCAGGCCATTCACAAAGCCCAGCATAACCGGATATGGCACCATCCTGATGAACATCCCCAGTTTAAAGACTCCAGCCAGCATTTGTAGCACCCCGGTCAGAACCACTGCTGCAAAAAGATACTGAACACCGTGTTCGGCAACCAGTGCAACCATCACCACTGCCATGGCACCTGTGGCGCCGGAAATCATTCCTGGCCGACCACCAAATACCGAAGTGATCAAACCCACCATAAAGGCCGCGTACAAGCCAACCAATGGATCAACTTTGGCAACAAAAGCAAATGCCACTGCTTCGGGTACCAATGCCAGGGCAACGGTCAGGCCAGAGAGCACATCATTCTTGATGCTGTATCCCATCCTTTTGGAAATTAGATTGAACATGGTTGGATTACGTGGTTTGCAGAACAAGGCGCGCATGGTACACCATCCGCAGGCAAAGTCAATTGATTAAAGGCGTAATGTGGCATAAGCACACCAGCTTGCGATCAACCAATTTCTGCCAGCTTAGGTGCGTATCAGGGCGCTATGTGCCTCGGTGTTATTCAGGCCGTGTGGTGCCCACAGCCCGGATTTTCAATGGCAGATGATGATCCGGGAGATCACCAGGATTCTGGATGTGTAAAGCGAATTGAATGCCACCAAATACCAGTTGTTGCGTAAAGCAGGTATAACCATTTCATGCTCACAAGGGGTGCTCATTTGAAAAAATAATCCAGTGACTTCATTGACCTTTGCTCCAGTCAAAAATTAATACTGGCCACGGCGATCATGTCGGGTGATCAAGGCAGGACCCTCTGATTCAACTTGGTTTGATTATCCAGGACGGTGGGTCGAATGGATTTTCAACACGCCACTGCAAAGGTCAGCAGGTATTCATCATTGGGTTTGACGATAGCTTTTGAGAAAGTCTGCCAATCGTGAAAGAGCGTCTTCCAGAACTTCATATTGTGGTAAAAATACCAGTCTGAAATGATCAGGTTCCGGCCAGTTAAATGCCGTGCCATGAACCAGCAGGATGTGTTTGTCAATCAACAGATCAAGGATGAATTGTTCGTCATCTTTGATGTTGAACCGCTCGGTATCAATCCGTACAAAACAGTACAGCGCTCCCTGCGGTAAGGTGGTAGATAAGCCCGGGGTGTTGTTGATCATGTCATGAGCCAGCAGGCGTTGGCGGTTCAGTCGGCCACTGTCACAGGTCAACTCAAATATACTTTGTTTGCCGCCCAGAGCCGCCTGTATGGCGAACTGGCTGGGCACATTGGCGCACAGGCGCATGGAAGACAGGATGTTCAGGCCGTCAAGGTAATCAGATGCCAGGTGGGTGTTGCCAGAGATCACCATCCAGCCAGTGCGGTAACCAGCCACCCGATAGGTTTTGGATAAGCCATTAAAGGTGACAAACATGACGTCATCGGTCAGCGAGGCGATTGATGTGTACGGGGTGTTGTCATACCGAATCAGCTCATAAATCTCATCACTGAAAATGATCAGCTCATGTTTTCTGGCCAGTTCTATGATGGCCTCGAGCTGATCTTTGGTGTAAACCGAACCAGTTGGATTATTGGGGTTAATCAGCACCAGGCCACGGGTTCTGGATGAAATTTTGGCTTCCATGTCAGCCAGATCAGGTGCCCAGTTGCTGTTTTCATCACAACGGTAATGAACGGCCTGGCCACCGGATAAATTGACTGCAGCTGTCCACAGTGGATAATCGGGTGCCGGAATCAGCATTTCGTCACCGTCATTGAGCAGGGCTTGCATGGTCATGACGATCAATTCACTGACACCATTACCAATGAAAATATGGTCCAGGTTGAGGTTTTTGATTTTTCGTTGTTGATAATACTGGTGAATCGAGACCCGGGCAGGGTAGATGCCTTGGGAATCGCAATATCCTTCGGCCTGGGTGATGTTGTGCACCACGTCACGGACGATTTCATCTGGGGCATCAAAGCCAAACGGGGCCGGATTGCCAATGTTCAGTTTGAGAACTTTACCACCTTGATCTTCAATCTGTTTGGCCGCACTCAGGACTGGTCCCCGAATGTCGTAACAAACCCCTTTGAGTTTGTTGGATTTGGCGATTCTTTTCATTTTGGTTCCAGCTGTTTATCTGACATGATCAGACTGGGATTGTAACGCATTGGGTGGTATTTTAAAGTCCTGATAAGGGATAAATCAGTTGTTCATTGGTCTGACGAGACCCGGTGTTCTGTTCCTGCCAGTTTGCCAGGTGTCCATGAAATGTGTTCCAGATGCCCATCAGCCAGAGCCCGCTGGGTGTCCAGTAGATATCGGTTGATTGATCTTTGCTGGTGGGGTTGTTTGATCAGATAACCATGGGCTTGGTTGCGACCGTTTTGTTTGGCTTCATACAATGCCTGATCTGCCAATTGAATGGACTTTTCTATGAAGTCAGGAGTCTCAGTAGCTGCGGGAAGATCTGAACAATGGATGAATCCAACAGAACATCTGATGGCCACTTGATGGTTTTCTTCCGTCTTCAGGTTCAGTTTTTGGCAGGCATTCAGCAGGTGCAATACCAGGTCCTTCAAAGCTGGTAATGAGGTTTGGGGGCAGAGCACAACAAACTCTTCGCCACCCCATCTGGCGGTGGTGTGATGCTTGTCCACCAGACCTATGAGCATCGCAGAAAACTCCACCAATGCCTGATCACCGAGGGCGTGACCAAACTGGTCATTGATTTTTTTAAAATGATCCAGATCGATGATAATGACACCCATGCTTGCAGTGTGTTTGGCGAGTGCAAAATCCTTGATGATTTGTTGCATATGGTGACGATTTGAAAGGCGGGTTAGGTTGTCGTGATTGGCCAGCCAGTCAAGTCCCTCATTGACGGTTTCCAGCTGTTGAGTTCGCTCCTGTACCAACTGCTCCAGATACATGGCATGTTTGCGGCTGCGGTAGCCGCGGTAAAACAGGGCCAACAAGGCAGCAAACAGGCTCATCAACAAGAAAGCCGGGGTGCGCCAGAATGGTGGTGTTACGGTAAAAGTAAAAGCAGCAGGCTCATTGTTCCAGGCGCCATTACCGATGCGTGCCGTCACTTCAAAGCGATAATCACCAGGTGCCAATGAGTTGATTTGAATCTGATTCAGGCGGGTTTCCCGCCATGGAGTACTGTCATGTCTGGCCAGACGGTAGCGGTAATTAACATCAGGCGCGCGTTGAAAACTGATGGCTGTGTAGCTGAAAGTCAGGTTGCTGTCCTGTTGATTGATGGCGGCTTGTTTACTGGTGGACAATGCCCCTGTTTCATTGTTGACCGACAGCAGTTGCACCGGTGGTGGGTTAGCCGCACCTGGTTTAAAGTGGGCAGCAAACCGACTCACGCCTTCACCGGTGCCAAACCACAGGTTGCCATCGGCATCCCGGTATCCTGCACTGCGGTTGACCAAATCAAAAACCAAACCCTCCCGGGAGGTGATGATGGTGAAATTAATGCCGTCAAAGATGGCCACTCCACGGCTGGTGCCAATCCATATGTCACCATTATGACCGGGCAGTAAAGTGGTGGCATTGTTATGTGGCAGTCCGTCTTCGGTGGTCCAGACCCGGAAGTTTTGACCATCAAATGAGCTCAGTCCATTGTTGGTGGCCAGCCAAAGCAAGCCCTGTTCATCCTCATAAATGTCATTGATGAAATTGGCGGCCAGGCCGTCCCTGACAGACCAATTGGTGAAACGCTGATGATCCCATTTGGAAAGCCCATTGGAAGTACCCAGCCAAATGCTGCCATCCAGGCTTTCAAATACCCGGTTTATGCGGTTATCTGGTAAGCCATCGGCAGTGAAGTAATTGGTGAACCTGCCATTCTTAAAATGACTGAGGCCATTGTTGGTGGCCAGCCACAATGAGCCATCACTGGCTTTGGTCATGTGATAGATCACCGACCCCATCAGGCCATCAGCTGAGTGGAGCAGTTTAAATTGTCCATCGACCAGATAGCTGATGCCCTGTAAGGTTCCAAACCAGGGGTTGCCATCATCATCGATCAGACTGGTCAGGACCTTGTTGTGCGACAAACCATTCTTTTGGGTGATGTGGGTCATTTGAGTCTCACACAATCTGGTGATGCCGTCACCGTTGGTGCCAAACCACATGCAGCCCTCCGCATCTTCACTGATCGCATACACATTTGGGTTGGGCATTTTTGCCTGTGCTTTCCAGTTCAGCACATTGGTGGTGCTTAACCGGGCAATGCCACCACCATAAGTGCCAAACCAGGTGTTGTGTTCGTTGTCCTGAAAGGTTTGGTTTACGCTGTTGTCAGGAAGGCCGTTGGTCATGTTAAAGTGTTGTAATAGCTGACCCTGGGGACTGAACTGATATGCCCCGTTGTCCCGGGTGCTGATCCAGATGTTTTGCTGGTGATCCTGGCTGATGGAGTTGATTGCCAGGTTGCTCATATCCACCGGCAATGGTTTGGGCCGGAAAGCCCCATCCTGCAGATGTGCAATGCCATGACGGGTGCCCACCCACACGTCGCCATCTGGCAGTGCGAAGATGGCGCGGATTTCAGAAGATGCTGCTTGCCAGGGCATCACTTCAATGATGTTCTCACGGATGCGATAAATGTGTTCAGAATCACCAGTCCATACGGTACCATCTCCGGTGATGAGCAGGCTTCTGACTTTTTGGGACCGCAAACCATTGGTCTGATCAAAGCGGTTGATGATCCGTGGACTGCTGCTGATATCGATTTGAATCAGTCCCATGCCGTAGGTGGCCATCCACAAAGACCCGTCGGGCGCTTCTTTGATTGCTCTGCCTGAGACATTTTCAGGCCAGGAATCAACCAGCACCTGTTCAAAACGTTGTCCATTGAACTTTGCCAGGCCGGCTTCTGAAGCGGCCCACAAAGTGCCGTCACTGGCTTTGAGTAAGTCCCTTACCAGGTTGTGTGGCAATCCGTCTTTGCGGTTGTAAGTCCAGAATTGGTTACCATCGAAGCGATTAACCCCAGTGCGCGTGGTGATCCACAAAAAACCGGTGTCATCCTGCTCAATGTCAAATATCACCATGTCTTCAAGACCATCGGCGATGCTCAGCAGAGCGAATGGCATTTGTTGTGCCGCCACAGAACAGGTCATGAATGATAAGATCACCACAAACCACAGTTGCTGTAACTGTCTGTTCAATCCCTGTTTGTTTGATGTTGGTTGATTTAACACCCGTACTTACCGCACAATCATATCTCCAATCATCATAGCATCATGTAGCCCGGTCATCAATGCCTGGCGGAAGCTCAATGGTGAACCGGTAAGCCTCGCTGGGTCAGGTAATATGTGGCGAACGATCCCAGCCAGTGACCACCAGCGTAATGTTCGCCAGTGACTCCGGCCAGTCCTGCAGAGGCATGTTGGTCAGCAATTTTCAGTAGTTTTTCACGTCTTTTGTCATTGTCAGGCAGGGCATATGCGATTCCTTCAAGCATCCAGGCTCTGGATAAGTTTAAGCCATCCAAGTGGGCCAGTTTGCCATCAATCCGATCGGTGACTTGTGCCACAGGTAACCAGTTCTTGTCTTTCCTGATGCCTGGTAAAAAACGTTTCAACCAGATTTTGAACTCAGTGGCTGTCATCACCCGTCGCATCAAATCACCTTCGGCCAGGCACGGTGACAAAAAATCATGGCCAGATGGCTCATAGTTCACTGGACACCGGCGGTCACCGGCATACAGCCTGAGGCTGTGTTCATTAATTAATGACAACAATGCCTGATCCCCGGTCTGACTGGCATAATCATGTGCCATGCCAAATGCAAACGCAGTTTGACTGTGTTCACCACCACGGATGGGGTATGCCAGTTTTGGTATCCAGTCTGATAATTGATGTACCACATGGTCCTTGAGTGGCTGCATGGCGGCGAGCCATTGTTTTGCCTGCGGATGTTGCCAGTTGTTGATTTCTGTGTAGAGCTGTAAGAACCAGGCCAGTCCGTAAGGTCGTTCAAATCCTTGTCTTCCAGGCTGCTGAAAGTACCGCAATTCAGCGGCCATTCGTTCGCTGGTAAAGTGATTATCCAGGCGTTGAATAATTGCCGCACTTTCCGGGTGATTGGGAAACAACCTGGCCACGCGAGCCAGTAACCAATGACCATGAACCGAGGAATGCCAGTCAAAACAACCAAAAAAAGCCGGATACAGTTCATCAGGTGGTCGTGCATCCTCAGCAGAATTGAGAACATGCTTTACCGAATTGGGGTAAATCTGGTCAAGACATTTCAGGGCCAGTTGAGCCATTTTCATCACTGGTTCTGGAGAAGACAGCTTGGCGTTGTTGGTTTGCTGATTGTTGACACGCAATAACCAATTTCGTTGGCCCATTTGACTCTGCAAGGAATCAAGCCCTATGGTGCGTCTGCGATTATTGACAGTTTGCAGGTCATCAATCGGATACAGGATTTGTTGTCCGTTGCTGGTTGATCGGGCCATCAAATGACCATAATGTTGAGGTGAGTTCCCGGACATCAGGTAATGATCGCTCAGCTCTGCGTACCATTGGGCAGGCAGGTTGTTTTGTTTAACTTGTTGCAAAACCATCGGCAGGTATTTGGCTTGTTGCTCCAGGGAAGACCTTTTAAAAAGAATCAAACTGATTTTAGCTGCCCCCTCACCAACATCCTGAATGCCGGGCCAGTGTCCCAATTCGTCAATCACCAGTTGTAACACCTGTTGATTGTGTTGGTCCAGTTCATGCTGACTGGCTTGCAGCTGAGTCATCAAATCCTGATTTCGGGATTCGCTGCGGTTCAGTTGACTTATGGCAGTCCGGTGTTTCTGGTCGTCATACAAGGCACTGATCAACCAGTTTTGTGGTGAATTGACAGGTTCTGCCTGGAGCAGCGTGGTCACAATTAACAGCAATAATGGGGCTTTATTCATGGCGCACACTATGGCATAAAAAATGGCAGAGCTCAAGGTGCTACCCGACCTGCCATTCACCAGGGTATGACATCACCCCGATAATCGATGAATACGGTACCTGCTGAACCCTGCTTCAGGTGTTGGTTGATTTGATTGAGCAACATACCGGCGGTTTCCTCAGGGCTTTGTAGTTGACCATCCGGAAGATTGCGTTGAAATGGTTTTGACAGATCGGTGTCAGTGGTTCCAGGGTGCAGTAACATGATCCGGGCTTTGGGGTATTTTCTGGCCCATTCGATTCCCAGTGTTTTCATGCCCTGGTTCAGGGCGGCCTTGCTCATCCGGTAAGCATGCCAGCCACCCAATTGATTGTCCTCAATGCTGCCGATGCGGGCAGAAATGGAGGCCACCAATGGATGTGCAGATTTCAACAGCAACGGGGCCAGGGCTTTGATCAATAATAAATGGCCGGTGCAATTGATTCTGAATGATTGCTCAAAACGTTCCGCTGTCCAATGCTGGAACGTTTTTTCTGGCTGAAATTGTTCATTGTGCAACACCCCGGCACAATTGATGACCCAGTCGAGTTGTTGCACCTGACCGAACAATTTTGCGGCGAAATGTTCAATGGATTGATCCGCCGCCAGATCCAGATTGGCTTCAATCAGTCCGGTGTCTTTTTGATGCCATGTCCTGGCGGTTCTGCTGGTGGCGATGACTTGATGTTGTCCGGATGCCCGTAATTGTTTGACCAGGGCTTTGCCGATGCCACGAAGGCCGCCTGCCACCAGAACGCTGCTCATGCCAGTGCATCGGTCAATGCGGATTTGAGGTCTGGGTTCTGAAATCCAAAGCCGGCGTCAGTCAGTCGTTCAGGAATGACCCTGGCATCAGCCAGCAACAATTCATCAGCCACTTCGCCAAACACCAGTTTGACCAGCAATGCTGGTTGATGGAAAAACGCCGGTCTGTTCAGTAACCCTGCCAGTACCTTGGTGAAGTCGGCGTTGCTGACCGGATGTGGCGAGGTGAGGTTATACACCCCTTCACAGTCGGGGTGGTTGATCACAAAGCGCATGGCCCTGATCACATCTGTCAGTCCAATCCAGCTGTAGATTTGCTGACCGGAACCCATTCGGCCACCCAGCCCCATTTTAAAAGGCAACAGCATGTTCTTCAATGCACCCCCTGAGGCATCCAAAATCATCCCGAAACGGAATTTGATCAGTCTCACTGTGGCATCCAACCGGTCAGCTGCAGCCTCCCAGTCACGGGAGATACGGGCCACAAAATTGTCACCTGATCCAGCATCCTCAGACAGTTTCTCACCGGGTCTGTGTCCGTAAAAGCCGATGGCCGAAGCGCTGATCATCAGATCGGGTTTGTCAGGTTGTTGATTGATTGTGTTGATCAGCCAGTTGGTGCCATTAATGCGGCTGTTGTAAAGCAGTGATTTGTGTTTTTCATTCCAGCGTTTGTCGGCGATGCCCGCTCCGGCGAGGTGAATCACGGCAAATGGTTTGCTGATTCCGCAGTCCCTCAAGGCCTGCTGATAGTTCCAGCGTGGTTGGGTTGGGTCGCTTTTATCTCTTTGCAATGCCACCACTTGAAACTCATCAGAAAGTTGTTCTTTGATGCGGGTGCCAACCATGCCGGTGTGGCCAGTGATGAATATGACGGGTTTTGTTGAGTCCACTATGTATGTGCGTATTTAAACCTCACATCCTAGTACTCAGCTGGTGAATGCCTCGTCAAAGGTAGTTGATGAATTGTTGAATTTCAGTGTCTTCTTTAACGTTCAGCAGCGAAACCTGAGTGGTTTCATCGCAGGCGTCATAAATGTCATCAAAAACACGCTCAAAATCTGTGCAATCAGGAAACCTGAGCAGCACAACGGTTAATTCATTGATCGTGAGGTCATCATCCTGACGTTTTTTTTCCAGTTCAAAATAACGGTTAACTGATGTCTGATCACCCGGATCAACCACAAATAACAGGTGATCAAGAAAAATGATGTCCTCATCATTCAATACATCACTGAGGAATTTAAAGTGCATGTTTTGTTCAGCTGATTTATGTTGATTGAGCATGCGGCAGAGAGATTCTGCTGCACCGCTGGGGTATCCGCTGAGTTTAATTTTTCTGGTTTTTAAGGGGGTGGCAGATTGCAGCTTTTGCTGTTTAACGAGGGTCAGTTTTCTGGCTGCCTGGTTGAGTTGTTTGATCAGTGAGTGCTCTTCGAAAGTGATGTTCATCTGGTCAACCACTGGCGGATTGAGGTTGGGTGCACTGGCGTACAGCTTCAGGATGATGACTGACTGGTCATTGTCTGCCTCCTGATAGGTGGCCACTGCATCGGCCTGACTGATGTCATCGGTGATGTGCCACTGTTGCTTCAGTTTGTTGGATAAAATCTGGCTGTAGGCTTTGAAGCGATTAACATGAATCCGGTTGACACCGCGGAAGTAAATCTTGTTACTTTGTTTCATGGATTCTTCGTCAGGTTCCCAGTTGAATTTCAGCAGGTTTTTCACGGATTCGGCTCATCAGTTTAACACACCGCTGCATTTTAATTAAAAACGCCACATGGTAATGAATTATTCTGTGAACTATTGTGAAGTGGCGCACTGAATGAAACTTTTTATGACTTCATTTCAGGCCTTTCAGGTGCATGGCGCTCAACCCATCAGAATGGTGAAAAACAAACCAATCAGTGGCTCATCTGGATCACCACCAAGACACCAGAGATACTGATCACAGCGCCCACCACTTTGCGGGCATTCATGGGTTCTTTGAGGATCAGCCAGCCCAGAATCAGAATGAAAATCGATGCAGTTTCATTGAGGATGGAGGCCACAGACGCCGAGGTGTATTTGTAGCCAGCGACCCAAACCATGGTGGACAGGTATTGACCCAGTAGTGCGCCAGCCAGTAACCAATAGCGGCCTTTGGAACGCATGATGGCCAATGGATTCAGGCTGCGTTGCAGTAAGGCATTGAACAGCAACATGGTCAGAACCCCTCCAATGGTGCGAATGAAAATGATCCAGAAAAATGGCAGTTCTGCGGTGACTGGTTTAATGATGACGATGCCCAGTGCTGTAAAAAACACACCCAGTGCAGCAAATACAAACCCTTTGATGGGTGGGTGCTCAATGGTCAATGATTTTTTACGGTAACTGATGAATATCACCCCTATCAAGACCAGCGCCATGCCCATGATCTGCCAGCCGTTGAGTCGTTCGGCGAGAAAGAAAAAAGACAACACCACCACAAAAGGACTGTACAAACTGCCGGTCAATCCGGTCAGCCCGGCACCGATCAGTTGAAGGGCTCGGAGGTAAAATAAATCGGCCAGCATGATGCCCAGAAAACCACTGAGTAGCAACAATCCCCAGTCCTCTGCCGTCAGTTCTGGCAGGTCAAAACCATCGGTGAAGTACAAAGTGGGCACCATCAAGATCAGGGTCAGGAATATCTTGAACAAATTCATCGCGCTGACATTGATGTGGTCACCGGCTTTGCGGTAACAAATCACTGCAAATGCCCACAACAAAGCACACAGAATTGACAAAAATTCACCCAGACCGATGGTCATCGCAGTTCAACTTCAGAAAATAGTCCCAAATTGTAAGCGAAATTGATCCTGATGAACGTATAATTATCCACTTTGTTTGAGTGGTTGTTCAGCCATGTTGCGCGACTGTCAAACAGCTGGAGTCTGTCCGCATACCTCCCTGGAATTGAGGGTTGCAGATTGACGAATCACAACGCACAAACAGCCAGAATAAACGGTTCTGGTTGTGCAATTGGGGAACATCAATGAAAAGCCAATACCTGCCCATCATCACACTGATTTTCTGTTCAATGACCATGACAGCCAAAACGGAGGAAGATCAAAAGTGGGATGTCAATAACCCACCTGGCGAAAAACAAATGGTCAGCATCAACACCGAAACCGGCACCTGGATGAATCTGGATGTCAGTCCTGATGGTCGTCTGATCGTATTTGATATGCTTGGAGACATCTACACCATGCCTATCACTGGAGGGGAAGCCAGAAACATCACCAACTCCATGGCCTGGGACATGCAGCCACAGTTTTCTCCGGATGGATCCCGTCTGGCGTTTACTTCTGACCAGGGTGGGGGGGATAACATCTGGACCATGAACATTGATGGCAGCCAAGCCACACAGGTTACTGATGAGTCATTCCGGTTATTGAATTCACCTGCATGGTCACCAGATGGGAATTACATCGTCGCCAGAAAACATTTCACCGGCATGCGCTCTTTGGGAGCCGGAGAAATCTGGATGTACCACAAGTCTGGTGGCAAAGGCGTACAGTTGAATGAACGACCCAATGAACAAAAAGACCTGGGTGAACCGGTATATACACCGGATGGAAAGTACGTGTTGTTTTCACGGGATTCGACGCCAGGACAGTATTTTGAGTACTCAAAAGATGCCAATAATCAGATTTATGAAATCTTTGCGATTGAACTGGCCACTGGTGAGATCAAACCTTGGGTTTCGGGTCCGGGCGGAGCGGTCAGACCAACCCCATCTCCCGATGGTGACTCATTGGCATTTGTGAGGCGCATCAGAAACGACAGTGCTTTATTCATTCAGGATCGCCATAGTGGTGCCATCAAGCCCATTTACGTAGGATTGGAACGCGACATGCAGGAAACCTGGGCCATCCATGGGGTGTACCCAACCATGGCCTGGACACCAGATGGCGAAGGCATTGTGTTTTATGCCAAAGGCCGGATTCACCACATTGATGTGGCCTCCGAAACGGTCAAAAACATCCCATTCAAAGTCAATGACCAGCGGGAAATCCGCAAAGCTGTCACTGTGAAAAATGAGGTTGCACCAGAACAATTTGAGGCGAAAATGTTGCGTTGGCTTCAGGTCTCTCCGCAAGGAGATCTCGCGGTCTTTCAGGCCATGGGTTACCTCTACACAGTGGCACTCAAAAATGGAGAGATGGCAGATCAGCCCGAGCGCCTGACCAGTCAGAATGAACACTTTGAACTTTATCCGGTTTTCAGTGCTGATGGCAAACAAATTGTCTATACCACCTGGCATGATGAGCAATTGGGTTCTGTGCGCATCGCCAACCTGCGGGGTAAATCAAAAGTATTGTCATCGCGACCCGGGCACTACATCAATCCCGCCATTTCCACCGATGGAAACACAGTGGTTTATCAGGCGGACTCCGGTGGTTACCTCACTTCCCCATTGTATTCTCACGATACCGGTATTTTTGCAGTGGATGTGGACAGCGGAACAGTTCACAAATTGACTGACAATGGCAGTCAACCGTTTTTCACCAATGACAACCAACGGGTTTATTATATTGGCCAGTCAGTGTCTGGAGAAGTGATCACCCGTCAATTGCAATCCATGGACCTGAAAGGCCACGATGTACAACACCATTACCAGGGGGAATGGATCACTCAGTTCAAAGTTTCGCCTGATGAGCAGTGGCTTGCTTTTGTGCAAAACTACCAGGTATATGTGACCCCATTCGTGCGTAATGGCAAACACATCAGCACCGGTTCAGGTGCCAGTAACCTGCCGTTGAAAAATTTCTCAGAGCATGCCGGAGATTACATCAACTGGAATCAAGCATCAAATACCCTGAGTTGGTCAATGGGTCCCAACCTGTATCAACAAAAACTGAGTGAGCGGTTTGACTTTCTGGGTGGTGAAATAAAAGTGGCTGAAGCATCCGAAGGTACACAACCTGCTGCCAAAAAAACCCGCGTTACTTTGGTGGTTGACAGCGACATTCCACAAGGGACCGTGGCGCTTGTGGGGGCAAAAGTCATCACCATGGAGACGGTTGATGGTGAGCCATTAATCATCGACAATGGCGTGGTGATGATCAACAACAATCGCATCACTGCAGTGGGTTCGGCTGATCAAATCAAACCTCCAGCCAATGCCGAAGTCATTGATTTGAAAGATAAAACCATCATTCCTGGACTGGTGGATGTGCATTGGCACGGACCTTATGCCAATGGGCAAATCACTCCGCAAAACAACTGGAATGCCTATGCCTCTCTGGCATTTGGTGTGACCACCACGCACAATCCATCGGCTGATACAGCAGCGGTGTTCTCAGCTGCCGAAATGCAAAAGGCTGGTCAGATCGTGGCCCCAAGGATTTATTCAACCGGTACCATTCTTTACGGAGCGACTCATTACTTCACCGCCAAAGTCAATTCGCTGGAAGATGCCATCGGTCATCTGGAGCGAATGAAAGCTGCAGGTGCGTTTTCGGTGAAAAGCTATAATCAACCCAGACGGGATCAGCGCCAACAGGTTCTGGAAGCCGCCCGGCAAACCGGTCTGATGGTGGTGCCAGAAGGCGGGTCATTATTCATGCACAACATGACCATGATCATCGATGGTCACACCGGTGTTGAACACTCCATCCCGGTGGCTGCAGTTTATGACGATGTCAAACAATTGTGGGCCGGCACCGAAACAGCTTACGTACCGACTTTGGGTGTGGGTTATGGTGGCATCTGGGGAGAACGATACTGGTATGACACCACAGATGTCTGGAAACACCCGTTGTTGACCCAATTCGTGCCTGCCAATGTGCTGGAACCGGTTTCTGTGCGACGCACCAAGGCGCCGCTGGAAGATTACAACCACTTCAATAATGCCCGGGTCGCTACTGAACTGCAAAATGAAGGTGTGGATGTTTTAATGGGTGCCCATGGTCAGCGTGAAGGGCTGGCATCACATTGGGAAATGTGGATGTTTGCTCAAGGTGGTATGTCACCATGGAATGTAATCAAAGCCAGCACCATTGACGGTGCCAAGTACATTGGTATGGACCATGAGCTGGGTTCCATCAAGGCCGGTAAACTGGCCGATCTGGTGATCCTCGATGCCGATCCACTGGCAGACATCCAGAATTCTGATCAGGTCAGTCATGTCATGCTCAATGGTCGCCTGTATGAAGCCGGTACCATGAATCAGGTGTTTCCTGAGCAGGTAGAACGACCCAGGTTTTATTTTCAACAGTGAGGCCAGTCTGATCCAAAATGGATAACAAACAGTACCGTAAAACATACCGGAAGGCACACATACCTGACTGGTATGTCGGTTACCTGCATCTGGGGTTTACGGTGCTGATGTCAGTGAGCATCATCACCTGGGGGATCATCCAGCTGGAGAATGTCAGGTGGTATGAGTGGTCAATGATCCCGGCTGCGTTCGTTTACGCCAACCTGATGGAGTACCTGGGGCATCGATATGTGATGCATGTGCCGCGCACAGGCCTGAAAGCAATTTATCTGCGGCACAGCAAACAACATCACCGGTTTTTTACTGACCAACACATGCCCTTTGAAGGACATCAGGATTTTAAAGTGACCCTGTTCCCATTGTTGCTGGTGATTTTCTTTTTTGGTGTTTTTGGTACCCCGGTTTGGTTTTTGATTCACTTCCTGCTGGGGGCCAACATGACCTGGTTGTTTGTGATTGTGGCGGTGGCCTACTTTCTGAACTATGAATTGTTACATTTTGCTTATCACTGTCGCGAAGATTCCTGGCTCATGAAAATCCCTGGATTCAGGCGAATGCGGCAACTTCATCTTCAGCATCATGTGCCTGAACTGATGAATCGCTACAATTTCAACATCACTTACCCCATCGGCGACTGGCTGTTCGGGACTTATTTTTCAAGCAGAGACTCAACCAATGAATGAGGGGTTTGCTTTACTCAGGACAGTCCTTTGGTAAAAATAAGCCCATCTGTCACCAGATCCGGCAACGGCCTTGGTGAACGTAAATTTAATTTCAACAGGAGCAACCCATGAATAAGCGGACATGGATGCCCCATACCGGCGTTGTATTTATATTGATGTTCAGTGCCACAGTCTCAGCTCTGGTTCCTGAGTCTCAACGTCAGGCTTTGGTGGATCTACACAATGCCACCGGCGGTCCGAACTGGTTGAATCAGCAAAACTGGCTGGACAATGACCCTTGTATGGATGAATGGTTCGGCGTTCAGTGTGATGGTGATGACAACATCATCGGGCTGAGCCTGCCTGTCAATGGATTGAATGGTCAGATTCCAGCCAACATCACCCAACTTAGCTTCCTGGAAACTTTAGATATTTCTGAAAACTATCTGTCGGCGGTGACTCCCGAAATAGGTCAAATCAGTACCCTTAAAAACTTAAATCTGGCTTATACCTATTTGGATGTTTTTCTAAGCAATCAACTACTTTATTTCGGTTTTTCTGTCAGTTGTGAGGAGGCTTCGGTAAATACCAGCTGTCCTGTGATACATTCTTTTGATGATGATTTTACTTTGTCACTGAATATGCCAACTGATTCATGGATCAGGCTGAGGGTTGACAGCTTTCATTTTGGCAGTCCTGAACCTGGCAATTTTCCATATCATGTGATGCACTTGCTGGCTCCCCTGGCAGAGGCTGACGAGGACTATGCTGACAACGAACGGGCGATTCATTTGCATGATTTCGTTTTTATTCATAATTTTGAAGAGTACCATGCTTAAACTTTATACATACTGGCGCAGTACCGCGGCTTACCGGGTGCGCATTGCTTTGAATCTCAAGGGACTTGATTATGAGTCCGTACCGGTACATTTGGTGAAAGATGGCGGTGAGCAGCACAAAGCTGAATACCGGGCTTTGAATCCTCAGGGACTGGTGCCGGCACTGGTCACTGAGGGAGGAGAAGTGATCAATCAATCGATGGCGATCATGGAGTATCTGGAAAGTACTTACCCGGAGATTGCCATAATGCCGACGGACACACTGGGACAGGCCAGGTGCAGGTCCATGGCGCAGATGATTGTCTCAGACATACATCCGCTGAACAACCTGCGGGTGTTACAACTATTGAAGAAAAGTTGGAATCAGACTCAGGTGGATGTGTGGTACGCGCATTGGATTCACGAAGGGTTCAAAGCCCTGGAGCAAATGCTGAAGGGCTCGCAATTCAGTTTCATGAACCAAATGTTTCCCTGTGTTTCTGACATTTGTCTGGTTGCCCAGATTTACAATGCCAATCGTTTCAATGTCCCGCTGGGAGATTACCCCCGGTTGCTGGAAATCAACCAAAGGTGTTTGGAGTTGCCGGCTTTCAAAGCAGCGGCCCCGGAGGCACAATTGGGAGAAGTGGATGCATAAGCTCAGGCTTGTGGATGAATCAGGAATGATTGAGGGTCTGGATGAATCCGCCCATGAACAGTTACCTGAAATGATCAGGCAGGTCAATGATCAGATGGCTGATTTTTATGCCGGAGCGGGTTTTCAGCCACCGTGGATCGGCTATGTGACTGAGCATGAGGGCCACTTTGTTGGTGGCGGGGCTTTTAAGTCTGTGCCAGACCAGGGGCGGGTGGAAATTGCATATTACACTTTGGCTGATATGGAAAATCAAGGACATGCCACGGCCACAGCACAAGCCCTGATTGATCTGGCCATTCAACACGATGAGGAGTTGAGCATAGTGGCACAAACCCTTCCAGAAACCAATGCCTCCAATTACCTCTTGCAAAAACTGGGTTTCCAATTTCATGATGTGATTGATCACCCTGAAGATGGTCCGGTCTGGGAATGGCGGTTGTTTTGATGGCGGTTGTTCAATTCAGCCACGGGAAATGAGTTCATGAGTCAGGCTAAGGCGTTTGATGTTGTTGTGCTGGGGGCTGGTGCAGCCGGACTGATGTGTGCACTGACAGCCGGGCAGGGTGGATGTCGGGTGTTGGTGCTTGAAAAGGCCAATAAACCCGGCAAAAAAATCCTCATGTCAGGAGGAGGGCGTTGTAATTTCACCAACTTGCACACCAGCCCGGGGCATTTTATTTCCAGTAACCCTCATTTTTGCAAGTCAGCATTGAGCCGTTATACCCCCTGGCACTTTCTCGAGTTGATCAATCGGCATGAGGTGGCCTATCATGAAAAAGAGTTGGGGCAACTGTTTTGTGACCACTCTTCGAAAGACATTCTCAACCTGTTACTTGACGAATGCGCTGATGGGCAGGTTGATATCCGGTTGAACACGGATGTATCTGAGCTACAAACCGGCCAAACCATTCGGCTGGATACCAACCATGGCTCATTCACGGCCAAACATTTGGTGGTGGCCACCGGTGGGCTGTCCATTCCAAAAATGGGTGGTTCTGACTTTGGGTACCAGCTGGCCATGCAGTTAGGCTTAACGGTTTTGCCCAGGCGGGCAGGTTTGGTTCCATTGGTGTTCACCGATCAATACAAAGGTTTATTTGCTGAATTATCCGGCACAGCGATCACGGTTTCAGTACAAGTGCCTGAAAACAAAACAGCACCGGGCTTTCACCATCAATTGCTGTTTACCCATCGGGGGTTGAGTGGACCGGCCATGCTCCAAATTTCCAGCTACTGGAGCAGTGGGCAGGTGCTGGAGATAAACCTGTTGCCGGGTGTCGATGCCGCCAGTGACTTATCCATTTGTAAAAGCAACACACCAGCGTGTTTATTACATCAGTGGTTGGCTGGTTACCTGCCCAAAAAAGCAGCACATGCCATTTTGGCTCATGAGTTCCCTGCATGGCATGATTTGCCCCTGCAAAACCTCACGGCACAACAATTGCAGCAGGTGGCCTCCACCTTGAATCGTTGGTGTTTGAAACCATCAGGAACGGAAGGGTATCGCACGGCTGAAGTGACCCTTGGTGGAGTCGATACCCATGCCGTTTCTTCACAAACCATGGCTTGCTTGCAGCAATCAAATGTGTATTTTGTTGGGGAAGTGCTGGATGTCACTGGCCATCTGGGTGGGTTTAATTTTCAATGGGCCTGGGCTTCCGGGTTTGCGGCTGCCAAGGCAATTGGCCAGCTCGTTGAAGGTGCACACTGAATATCAGCTGATTTAACTTTTGTGTTAAAATCATGTGATGTGTGCAGCAGAATTTCAATCTCCGGTCGATCGTTTGACTCATTGGGCGCGAAAGACGCCAGATGATGTATATTTAATTCAACCCATAGGCAATGAAGTGCTTGAATACACCTGGTCTCAGGTGTTGCGTGAGGTCTCATGTGTGGCTCATTATCTGATGCGCTACCCCAAAGGCAGCCACATTGCCCTCATTTCTCTGAATTGTGCCCACTGGATCATGGCTGATCTGGCCATACAAATGGCAGGCCATGTATCCATACCAATTTATCCAACTGCTTCTGCAGGCACCATTGAAAAAATCTTAAGCCACTCAGAGTCCAAGGCGGTTTTTGTGGGCAAAATGTTTGCCCCTGAGCAAGCCCCTGAACTGATACCGGATGGTTATGATTGTTTGGGTATGTACCAACCCTATCCCATGTGGCCATATTGGCAACAACTGGTGAATGATCAGAAACCAGTGACTGAACCCATCCCTAATCTACCCGATGAATTGTTGAGCATCATCTATACATCTGGAACGACTGGTGACCCCAAAGGAGTGATGATCTCTTTTCGGGCCGTTCAGGCCGCCATGAACCTGGTGAAAAGCATCATTGTCATCAATCAGCAGGACCGGTTTGTGTCGTACCTGCCGCTGGCCCATGTTGCAGAGCGTATGGCGGTGGAATGTGGCGCTTTATACAACGGTTCAACAGTGTCCTTCATTCGTTCGCTGGAAACCTTTACCATCGATGTGAAAAACGCACAACCAACCATCTTCTTTGGTGTGCCCAGGATCTGGACCAAAATCAAATCAGCCATTGAAAGCAAGCTGGGTGGTCCCCGGGTGCTTGGCTGGTTATTGCAAACGCCTTTGTTGGGTAATTGGCTGAAAAAAGCATTGGTCAGGAAATTGGGTTTTCAGGATGTTCGTTATGCATTGTGTGCCGCTGCTGCCGTGAACAAAGATGTGCTGCAATGGTTCGCTGACCTGGGCTTGAAGTTAAATGAAGCCTATGGGATGTCAGAGACCTGTGGCCTGTCGCACATGACCAAACAAACAGACACCTGTATCGGCAGTGTCGGCCGGGTGATTGACGGGTGTGAATGCCGGTTGTCAGACACCGGAGAAGTGTTGTTGCGAAATCCGGCAATGATGGATGGTTATTATAAACAAGCTGAGCTAACCGCCCGGACCATTGACGAGGACGGCTGGCTGCACACCGGTGACCTTGGAATGATTGACGAACAGGGGTTCCTGTACATCACAGGAAGGGTCAAAGACATTTTCAAAAGCAGCAAGGGTAAATACATCGCTCCATTGCCTATTGAGCAGGCCTTTCAGTCTGCACTGGGCATAGAGCAGCTCATCCTCATGGGTGAAGGGTTCACTCAGCCGTTCCTGGTGGTGTCTGCATTTGAATCTGCATACCAGGACGATTTGCAGGAGTTGGCGGCCCTGTGTGCACGGGTGGTGGCTACGATCAACCCGACCCTGGAGGCCCATGAGCGGGTCAGCCATGCATTCATTACCCGTGATGCCTGGACCACTGAGAATGGCATGTTGACACCCACCCTGAAAATGAAGCGCAATGTCATTGAGGAGGCCTATCATAAAAAGGCCAGGTCATCCATGCAGTCATCAGCTGAGCAGGTCATCATTTTATGAATTCACACACAGCGGGGTATTGCGCATGAAGATCACCGGTACGTTTGAAGTGCAGATGAGCCCATTGAAGACGACACTGCCAGAATGTCAGGGTGTTCAACTGGCCCGCATGGGCCTGGAAAAAAAATACCATGGTGAATTGCAAGCCAGCAGCCAGGGTGAAATGCTCAGTGCGGTGACCGATCTACCTGGTTCTGCAGGATATGTGGCCATTGAGCGCGTCAAAGGAAGTTTGTCCGGATACAGCGGTGATTTTGTGCTGCAACATTATGGCACCATGCGACAAGGCGTAAGTGGCCTGACCTTGGAAGTGGTGCCTGATTCAGGCACTGGACAACTCAAGGGTCTGCGTGGCCAAATGAACATCCGCATCGAAGAAGGCCAGCATTATTATGACTTTGATTTCCAGCTGGGATAGCGCATCTGCTGCATTGACAATGGCTTGACAGATCACCTGTTATGCTCGGCTTTTTAAATACCCAGACTGAGCACATGAAAAACACCGAAGATATTCTGCGACAACTGCAAGATCAATACCCCGAACAACAGCAATTCAGGCAAGCGGTGGCAGATGTGTTTCAATCCATCGTCCCCTATGTTAACGCCACAGAAAAATATCAGACCTGTGCGTTGCTGGACCAGTTGCTGGTGCCGGACCGGGTGATTGAGTTCAGGGTCAGTTGGCAGGACGGTGCTGGTGATTATCATGTGAACCGTGGGTGGCGGGTACAGCACAACAACGCATTGGGGGCTTACAAAGGTGGATTGCGGTTTCATCCCGCAGCCAACCTTGATACCTTCAAGTTCCTGGCTTTTGAACAAACCTTTAAAAATGCCCTGACGGGCTTACCCATGGGAGGTGGTAAAGGCGGATCTGATTTTGATCCCAAAGGTAAATCTGATGCCGATGTGTTGCGCTTTTGCCAGGCCTTTATGTTGAAACTGAATCGTTTTATAGGCCCGGAACAGGATGTGCCAGCTGGAGACATTGGTGTTGGTTCGCGGGAAATTGGCTATTTGTTTGGTGCCTACAAACAAATTTCCGGCGTGTTCAATGGAGTGCTGACCGGAAAACCCCCAGCCTCAGGTGGCAGCCACATCCGCAAAGAGGCCACTGGATATGGTTGCGTGTATTTTCTGCAAGCCATGCTTAAACAGCAGGACCTCTCATTAAAGGATCAGACCTTTGTGGTTTCGGGTGCTGGAAACGTGGCCATTTACACGGTGGAAAAATTGTTGCAACAACAAGCCCGTGTCATCACCATGTCCGACAGCAGTGGCACGCTGCTGGCCAAAGATGGATTAACTGAAGCCCACCTGAAGGTCATCAAACAAACCAAAGAAGTCGAGCGAGGCAGTCTGACAGCTGTGGCTGATGAGTTTGCTGAAATCGACTTCATCAAAGGCAAAAAACCCTGGAGTCAGACCTGTGATGTGGCCATTCCATGTGCCACTCAAAATGAGTTGGAACTGCAAGATGCCAAACAATTGAAAAGCAACGGTGTACAGGTGATTGCCGAAGCCGCTAACATGCCTTTGACCTCTGAAGCGACCGAATATTTGAAAGAACAGGGTGTTCTGCTGGGTCCATCCAAAGCGGTCAATGCTGGCGGCGTGGCAGTTTCAGGGCTTGAACGAACGCAAAACGCCCTGCTGCAAAGCTGGTCATCTGAAAAAGTGGATGAGCAGTTAAAAAACATCATGCAGGACATTCATCAGGCTTGTGTGACTCATGGCAAGGAGGAAGGTCGCATTGATTACATCAAAGGCGCCAACATTGCCGCTTTTGTTAAACTGGCTGATGCCATGTTGTTTCAGGGTATTGGCTAGGTGGCTGCCAGTCACTTCAGTCCCAACTCAGGCTGATGCGTAAATCAGGCACCAATGGCAAACCGTATTTTTCGACAAAACCGAGACCGGATTCATCCAGAAAGTATTCCCGGCAGCAGGGGTTGTCGGTGTTGAGGGCATTGCTTAATTGTCCATCAATTTGCCACAAGCCAAGCCGCCCTTCCCACGACCTTTCGAAGCGAATACTGAGCTGATAAAAATCCTTTTCAGTGAGCTGGTTTCTGGTTTCTACCTGGTAACCGCCTTCGAAGGGGACGATCCGTGTCAAAGGCCAGCCGTTGTGAAAGCTGGCATTGAGGTTGAAGTTCCATTGGCCGACAGGTATACCCAGCATCAGTTTAAATGCATTGCGTTGGTTCCAGCTGCGGACAATGTCAAGTGAACCGATCTGGTCTGTGACATCAGCATATGCATAACTGGCGGCCCAGCTGATGTTTCGTTGCTGACCACTCAGGGTCCATTCGATGCCCATGGCTCTGGCATCATCCGGATCCAGTCGGATCCGGTCATAAAACAAGTCGGGTAATACATGCAGGTGATTGAAGAGGTTTTCGTAATATGGATGGGTTGCACTGTATTTTTTCAGATACATTTCAGCCCGCAGATACCAGTCATTGCTGAATCTGTGGTTCAGCTCCAACACCGCCAGATCAGCAGAAGCCGGTTCGAAATACCCTGGTTCAGGGTCTTCGAGCAATAACTCATCGATGTGCTGGTTTTGTTGATGGCGACCGATTCCCAATCGCCAGGTGGTTTGTTCGCTGATAAAGTACGCCAGATTGAAACGGGGACTCAGTTTGCCGCCATTGACCCATTGTTGATGTTGGTAATGTACCCCGAAATCAGCGGTCCATTGGCTGTTGAATTGATACCGGAGGTTGGCAAATGATTTGGCAGATACGCCATGTTGATCAAATTCAAACGGCCTGTTCAATTGTCGGCCAAGGCCCAGTTCATTGACCAGCTCGCTGTTGTGGTTGAGCATGCGGTAAGACAGGATGCGGGTGTCTTCAACCGCCACATCAAAGCCGTAGTGCAACATCGTGGCATCATTCAATTGCCATTGATGGGTGAACTGAATGCCCTGGAAATGGCTGGTGATGTCTTCATCCACCGTGGACTGGCTGTTGTTATCCTGTAGCATGCCTTGCCTGCGGTCATGGCGACGGCTGCCATACAGCTGGATGTCCAGTTGATGTTGTTGCAGGTCATCATAGTTCCATTTGATCCAGATATTTTGGTCATGATAGGCTGCACGGGCTGTTTCTTCATCCTGATCAATGGATAATTCATCTCTGGAAACCAACACGTGTTGTGACATTTGCCAGTGCTCGTTGAGCACCTGAGCGGCTTTGAAGTATGCATCGTCATATTCCGGATTGACGGACAGATCTTCAGCCAGGTGACCGGTGAACAACTGGCCACCGGTTCTGAGGGCAAGGATCAGAGAGCGGTCAGCTGATGGATTCAGTGTCTGGAGGGTGTAAGAACTGGTCAATAAGCCAAAGTTCAGTTGATGGGTTTTTACTGGTGACCAGGGATTGGTTTGCACATCAAGTACCGAGCTGAGGCGACCGCCGTATTGCACCGGAAAAACGCCACTGTAATGGTCAATTGAATCGACCACGGTGTCATTGATGGTAGAAAACAATGAGAAAAAATCTTTGAAATGATAGGGGTTTCGTAACTCACGGCCATCCAGCAATACCAGTGATTCGTTGAGGTTGCCACCACGGGTATGGACCTTGCCATTGATGCCATTGCTGGCACTGCCAGGTAATTGCTCCCGGGAACGCAGTGGATCCCGATTGATGCTGACCTGGCGATCAA
The DNA here is from genome assembly GCF_002000055.1 of Marinicella sediminis. GTDB lineage: Bacteria > Pseudomonadota > Gammaproteobacteria > Xanthomonadales > Marinicellaceae > Marinicella > Marinicella sediminis. The sequence continues at coordinate 148,425 of NZ_MVBD01000008.1, forward strand.
GTTCTGCTCTGGAAAAACTGTGATGACTGTATGTGCCGGAGTTGTAATTGATCAGGCTGGTGGAGACCCGAATGTCTGACAGGGCCAAAGGCAAGGGTTGCATGTCAATGGTCAGGCTGACGGTTTTTCCCAGGATCAGGGGTTCGTCGATGTCAGCAGGGTAATACCCCGGGGCAATCAGCCGGGCCTGTAAAAAGGTTCGTGTCAGACCTGTGAGCAGGATGGTACCTGCTTCACTATGCTGCGGAGTTGTAGCTGGCCATTGCAAACTGAACTGTTTGACAGGTGATTGTTGTGCTGAATCAAGGGCATGAATCAGTACAGTGGTGGTGGGGGTTGTCTTATGGGATTTGATGAGGTAAACCGGTTCACCGGACCCCCGGTCATAGATGGTTTCCAGTTGCAAGGACAGGCGCTTGAGTACCTGGTTGAACTGGTGTGGCTCAAACCCGGACAGTTCAATGGGTTGGTTGAGTTTTTCAGGCGTCAGGAATTCACTGGAAGAAAACAGGCTGATGCCATCCTGCCTGAACTGACTGATCCATTGGTTGAGGGTTTTGATGTCAGCCTGGACCGGCCAGGTCAGCCAGCACAACACAAAGCACCACAACCAGCCTGGTGGGTTTTTCATTCAATGACTGGGTTAAAAATCAACCCTCATCTTACTTTTTTTGCTGGCTGATTTGCAACTTCCCATTTGCAATCTGGTAGCGGTAACTGGTGGTGAGAAAAACCGTTTGAATGGCTTGCTCAGCATTCATGTTTTCAATGTTGCCTTGCAGCCGGACCCGCTTGCTCGGGCTCTCCAGTCCCTGCCAATCCACCTGCAACCCGGTTTGACGGGCATACCATTGGATGAATTCATGCAGTGATTTATTGTGCAGATTAAATGCGGGTTGTGCCTGAAAGGTCCAGTCCCATAAGGCATCGTGTTTGCTGATGGGGCGGATGTTGGAGGTGCCTTGATCTGTCATGGCCATGACTTGATTTTCAATCAGGCGCTGGCCAGGTGTTGTCTGATGAACCGGGTGGATACTGACCTCGCCGGAGCGGACCGCGACTGTCAGCTGGTTGTTTTGCTTGCTGACCAGATAGCGGGTGCCAATGTGCTGCACCTCACCCAGTGAGGTATTGATTATCAGCGGAGCTGCGGTCAATGCCTCATCGGTGTCATGATACAACTGGCCACGTTGCAGAAAAATGCTTTGGTCAGCGGTGGTAATCAGCGTTTTGGCTGCCAGCCTGATTTGACTGTTGTCTGCCAACCTGAATGACAGGTGACTGTCATCCGCGGTTTCAATCCGGCTGCCGCTGACAATTGATTGAGCGGGTTGCCAGGGTTGCCAATGTTGACCGGGAGGCTGTATGTTGACCTGACCGCTGGCAGCCAGCAAGGTACCCCAAACAATCGGCTCAGCAGGACCTTGTTGGTGGTTCATATTAAGCAAAGAAAAGGTCACCATCAACATCACACTGGCAGCCATGGCCCACTGAAAGCGTACCCTGCGTTGTCTTTGTTGTCTTTTTACGGTCTGTTGCCAGTGTTTTCTCACCGCTGCTTTGCTGGTCGCACTGCGATCGGCTTCAGGTTCAGTCCTGGAGTTCAGTTGTCCTAACAGCTGATCAATATTGACTGCCTTATTGGGTTTATCAGCCATGTGTTGTCTCCTGTTGACCCTGTAACAAATCCCTCAGGGTGTCATGTTGCAGCATGCTATGAATCACTGTCTGGAAGGCTTTTCTGGCCCGGGCCAGAACTGACTGGACGGCAATCTGCGTGGTGTTCATTTGGGTGGCAATTTCATTGACACTCAGCTGATCAATGTATTTCCAGGTCAGCACATCACCATAGTCGTTGGGCAAGTGGTCAAGAATTTCTTCCAGTAACTGCCTGAGTTGGCTGTTCATCGTGACCTGTTCCGGTTGTGTTCGATCATTCATGGCGATGTTTTCTAATTCGTTTCTCATTTCAGGTGAATCAGCCAATGGCATAACCACCTGACTTCTGCGATTGTGTTTAACAAAATGGGCATGAATCAGGCTGCGGCTGATCTGACACATCCAGGTGAATAAAGCGGCTTCACCACGATACCCATCAATTTTGTCGATGGCCTTACATAAGGTGTCTTGTGTCAGATCATGAGCCAGGTCATAGTCCTGGTTAACCCGGCTCATGATGAACCTGAACAGCTTCGGATGGTTGTCGTCAAACAACCTGTTGAATGCCGTTTCGTCACCTTTCAGAACCGCTTTGGCCAATTTTATATCAGCTTTATGTGCTTTCATTCAGTCCGTGTTTTAACAATTGTTTAACGCTTAGAGCAGATCAGCGGGCAGAATCAATCTCGCTTTTTTGACTTTTTTTCATTTTTTTTCTTCAACCAACGATTGATTTGCGTTTTTCATCAGCTCCTAGTAGTAAACGCACTGACTGTGAAGGTCAGGCGTCTGAAATTCATTATTAACTGAAAGCCAGACCAAAGGAAGCTTTATGACCACCCATATGATGACTGAATTAACCAACCAATCACCTGCAAACTGCAATCCGATCAATCAACCGCAGCCGCGGGCTTTCAGTGCAGAACAAGACCGAAAGCCGAATCAACCCACCCCGTATTCGATGGGTATCCAGTTGTTGCTGGTGTCACCAGCCGATGATCAGCGGGCAGCGGTTGAGCAATTCATTCAACAAGGTTATGAAAAGCACTTCGCCGCCAGGCTGGTTGAATTTTTCCCGGTTATTCTGGCGGTCAGAGACATGACAAGCCAACGCATCATGGGAGCGGTGGGCATGCGCTATGCTGATGATCAGAACTTGTTTTCGGAGCGGTATCTGAACCAATCCATAGAAAGTCTGATCGCCAATCATGAAGCGGTGAATGTGAACCGCAACTCGATCATTGAACTGGGTCATTTTGCAGTGGATCGGCCGGCCGATGTGAACACCGTGATTCCCATGATCGGCCGGTTTTTGAAAAGCCTGGATGTCAGTTGGGCGGTGTACACCTTATCCAGGCCGATCAAAACGGCTTTTGCCAGGCTGGGCATACAGTTGACCCATTTACAACATGCCCATCCGGGTGCATTGCAGAACAGCTTGTCAGACTGGGGTACATACTATGATTTCAAACCAGCGGTCTATTATTCCAGCATTCTGAACAACATGAATGCCTGAAGTCATGAATGAGTCCTTCATCCAAGCTCTTCTACGGGTCGTTTCAGATGAGCAATCGCATCGCCTGGCCATAGATCTGGACAATGGCCAGACCTGGCTTGAGATCGACCGCTGTGCCACCGAACTGGATTGGGTCATCATCCCGGTACCGGCTTTTTTTTCTATTGAACAACGAACCCATATGCTGGAACTAAGTGGTATCGATGTGGTGTGTTGTGACCAACAAATGCTGCCATGGTGGCAGGCTCAGGGGTTTCAAATTGTGCACTGTGACAACGGTCAGAAGGCGCGTGTTTTTTGCCTTTACCGCACCGCGGAGCATGCTCCGGTTATCCCTGAGGGTACGCATAAAATCACCTTCACCTCAGGCACCACAGGTCAGCCCAAAGGGGTTTGTCTCAGTCAGGCCCATTTACACACCGTCGGACAATCATTGGCTCAGGCCATTGACCATCTGGGTTTAAGCAGACACATCAGTCTGTTGCCCTACAGTGTGTTGCTGGAAAATATGGCCGTCAGCTATGCCAATCAGCTCGCCGGTCTGGAAGTGATCGCGTTGCCCCTGGCAGAGGTGGGGATGACCGGTTCCGGACAACTCAATATGACCACCATGCTGGATGCCATCTGTCAGCATCGTGCGGACAGTATGATCATGATGCCACAAATGCTTAAGCAGTTGGTGATGATTCTGGATCAGCACCCCCGTGATCTGTCATTCATCAATTTTATTGCTGTTGGCGGAGCGGTTTGTTCCGCACAATTGATTGAGCAGGCCCAGTCCGTGGGCTTGCCGGTTTTTCAAGGTTATGGCATCAGTGAGTGTGGTTCAGTCATTTGCCTGGACCATCAGGCCAGTGCACCCGGTTCAGTGGGCCGGCCATTGCCGCATTGTCAGCTTGAGGTGGCTGCTGATGGAGAAATTCTGGTTCAGGGTCCACAACACCTGGGTTATCTGGAAGCACAGCAAGATACTGTCACAGACCCGCAAGTTCCGTTTGCTACCGGTGACATCGGTCATTTTGATGAATCGGGTCATTTGTACATCAGTGGCAGAAAGAAACACCTCATCATCAACTCGTTTGGACGCAACATCCTGCCAGATTGGATTGAGGGTGAATTACTGGCCATTGGTGGCATCTTGCAGGCGATTATATACGGTGAAGCTGAACCCTTTTTAACGGCCCTGTGTGTGACCCAGATGAAGCAACATGAATTGCATCAGGCCATCTCTGTATTGAACCAGCAGTTACCTGATTATGCGCAGCTCAAAGCGGCCGTGATCGTTCCTCCTTTTACCCCCAGCAATGGGCTTTTGACAGCTTCAGGAAAACCCGTCAGAAGTCAGATTTTTAACCAACATCAACCTTTATTGGAGTCCATTTATGCAACAAACACTTGCCCGGCAAAAGCCCACGCCATTTGAAACCCTGTGTGCTGCCACTGTAGCAGAGCAACAGGCCTTGTATGACATTCCAGTGATCAGCCAGGCCATTCAGGGAAACATCAAACTGACCACTTATGTGGCCTTTCTGACGCAGGCTTATCACCATGTGAAACACACCGTGCCATTGTTGATGCTGACCGGTAGCCGGATTTCGCACCAGGATGAATGGTTGCGCACCGCCATGGCCGAGTACATTGATGAGGAACTGGGGCATGAACAGTGGATACTCAATGACATCAAAGCCTGCGGGGGTGATCCTGAACAAGTGGCGGCTTCTGAGCCAGCGTTCGCTACCGAGCTGATGGTTGCCTACACCTATGATGCCATCAACCGCATCAGTCCTCTGACTTTTCTGGGTTTGGTACATGTGTTGGAAGGCACCAGTGTGGCCTTGGCCACCCAGGCCGCCAAGGCCATCAAGAGCTCACTGGCTTTACCAAACAAGGCCTTTTCCTATTTGATTTCACATGGTGACCTGGATCAGGGTCATACCCAATTTTTTGAAGAGTTGATCAATAAAATGACGCAGCAACAGCTGGCAGTGGTGATCAAGGCCTGTAAGCGGTTTTATCGACTTTATGCTGATATCTTCAGGAGCTTACCAACCTCATGAGGATCCATTGGAAACAGCTGACGGTGGTGCTGACCGGGGCCTATGGCGGACTTGGCCGGGCATTGGCAGGTGAGCTGGATCAGCTGGGTGCCCGGTTGATATTGGTAGGTCGTGATGATGAACAGTTGATGGCAATGCAACAGATGTTGCATCAGCCAGCTCAGCGCATAGCGGGTGATGTCACCAGTGCAGAAACTTTGTCCGAAGTGGTTGCGTTGCTGGCCACAACAGGGGGGCAGCAACGCATGCTGATCAACAATGCCGCCCTCAGCCATGCAGGGTTTTTAATTCAACAATCTGCTGTGGATTTGCAGCAGATGATGAACGTCAATCTGACGGCCCCGATGGTCTGGACTCAGGCTTTGATGCCCTGGCTGGAACAAGCGAAGAAGGGGTATGTGATCAATGTGGGTTCCAGTTTTGGTGGCATTGGCTATCCTGGATTCAGTGGTTATTGTGCTTCTAAATTTGGCCTGAGGGGTTTTACCCAGGCACTGAACCGGGAATTGGTTGGTTCAACGATACAAGCCAGTTACCTGGCCCCCAGGGCCATGTCAACACCAATCAACTCAACGGCAGTGGATAAACTTAATGAACATTTGGGTAATCATGTGGATGACCCCCGGGACATTGCCAGACAAATCATCAAAGCCATCAGTCAGCAACGTGAAGAACAGTTTTTTGGCTGGCCTGAGAAGCTGTATGTCAAACTCAATGCTGTGTTGCCAACTGTGATCAGCAAAGCCATCAGGAAAGACCAGTCAACCATTCAATCTTTATTAAACAACGAGGTTAAACCATGAAGCAACATCACATCTTATATACCGCTTGTCTGCTGTTTGGCAGTTTAGCTGCCCAGGCAGAACTGACCGACGAAGTCAGGCAGATCCAAAGTCAGTGGGCAATGGTCAACTACCTGCCGACAGCCAGCAATGAACAACAGGAGGCCAAAGAAGCGGCCTTTGAAAAACTGGCACAAATGGCCACCCAGGTGGCATTGAAAGAAAGCAATCTGCCCGAAGCCCTGGTTTGGGAGGGTATAGTTTATTCCAGCTATGCCGGTGCCAAAGGTGGTTTGGGCGCTCTGAGCCTGGCCAAACATGCCCGGAAATCTTATGAGGCAGCCATTGAAATGGATGGTGATGTGCTCAATGGTTCGGCCTATACCAGCCTGGGTGTGCTGTACAGCAAAGTGCCGGGTTGGCCAATCGGGTTTGGCAGTGATAAAAAGGCCATGGAATACCTGAAGAAAGGGCTGCAACTCAATCCCCGCGGTATTGATTCCAATTATTTTTTTGCTGCATTCCTGTTTGAGGAAGAAGGGGATTACCAGGCAGCCAAACAATACCTGCTAACAGCCAGAATGGCGCCACCCCGTCCTGACCGTCCGAATGCCGATGCAGGCAGACAACAGGAAATCAGTCAGCTGATGGCTCAGGTTGAAAAAGAGCTGGCTGATTAAACACTAACCTCCGAAAATAAATTGCATCTGAAAACCACTGGTCTTAAGGGGTCGGTGGTTATTATTGTCTCTGAATCAGAGGATTTGTTATGCTGTGCTTTTTAACTGAACAGGATCACCATGATTTCAATGAAGGATGCTCAGCAGGACATGCGAACCGCTTATTTGGGTGGCGCCACCGGGATGTTGGTTTCCGGTCTGGTGTGGCTGACCGCGGGTCTGGTTGGCTGGCAACTAACGGTGAAAGCCAGTGTGTTGACCTTGTTCTTTGGCGGTATGCTGATACACCCGCTGGGTGTGCTGCTGGACAAAGCGATGAAGCGTGCAGGCCAGCACCAAAAAGGCAATCCATTGGCACCGTTGGCGCTGGAGAGCACTGTGTTGCTGTTCATTGGTCTGTTCATTGCTTTTGTGGCGGTACAATCTCAGCCCACCTGGTTTTATCCCATCATGCTACTGACCATCGGTGGGCGCTATCTGTTGTTTCAGACGCTTTACGGCATGAAGGCGTATTGGCTCATTGGTGGTGCTTTACTGGCAGCTGGAGCGCTGTGCCTGGTGTACAAGACACCGTTTGTGACAGGAGCCTTTGTTGGTGCCGGAATTGAAATCGTTGGCAGTTGGCTGATATTCAGCCAGGTCCGTTTCAGCCAGTCGTGAATGAAGTTTTTGCATCGCCATTGTCCTGACTGTAAATCGGCCATCATGCCGGTCAGGCTGTTACATTACAGTAGCCGGATGGCGTGCCCTGCTTGTTTCAGCCAGTATGTTTACCCAACGGTCATCAGATGGGTGGTCCATTTAATTTATGCGCTGAATGTGTGTATTGCCATTGCCGTGGGATTGTATTTCAGTCGTGTATGGGTGTTTGCAGTGCTGTTGTTGACCGCACCGTTTATGATTGAATTTCTGGTTGCCAAGTGGTGCACTTTGCAACCTTCAGGTCGAAAGTACAGACGGCAAAAGATGAAGAAGACAAGGCGGCAATGACTGATTCACCTCATGGTTACGCTTGTGTGATTGTTTGATTTAAGATTCAGAATCAAGGGCAGGTTTTCGTTGTGCCTTTGCTCGCAGCAACCATTTGTGGATGATTTCCCGGGTCCTGACCGCGGGTCAGTGTGGTGCTGTCATTCAATTGTTTAGATGGCGGTTCAGCTGGTGATGGTTCACCGTGCTGGGTTGTTGGTGTTCACCTGACCAGTTCATTTATTTTTTTCAAGGCCTTTTCTGTTGGTCTCGCTGAGGCTTTTCATTGTCCTCTGGTGCTTCAGGAACGGGATCAAAACCGCCTTCACACATGGGTTGGCAGCGGCCCAGTCTTTTCAGCCCCAAACCAGTGCCTTTGATGATGCCAAATCGTTGAACGGCCTGAATCATGTATTCAGAACAACTGGGGTGAAACCGGCAGCGGTTACCCAGCATGGGACTGATGAGGTATTGATAGCCCCTCAATATTGATATGAATACACGTCGAATCATTAAAAATGGTTGCTCATTGGCACAGTTTCAGGTATAAAGTTCGCCTTAAATTTAAGTTGTCATGGGTGAATGAATCACACCATTGAAATAATAAATTCAGTCCATATTTTAGCACGCGCTGAATTTAAGCGTGGCATGACAGGAGATAAATAATGGCAGAAAGAAGTATCAATGACTTACCAGAGGATTACATTCCATCTTTGGAATTACCTGATGGTTATGTGCCAACTGATAAAGAAGAATACATGTGCGATAAGCACCTGGAATATTTCAGAAGACGCATTGAGCAATGGAAGGAAGATTTATTGATTGAATCCAGTGAAACCATTGCCAATTTACAAGCCGAAGCCAGAGACATCAGTGATGAAGCTGAGCGCGCATCGCGGGAAACAGAGAATACATTTGAACTGCGAACCCGTGATCGTTACCGAAAATTGTTGAAAAAAATCAACAAAGCCCTGGAGCGGTTCAATACCGGTGACTATGGTTATTGTGAAGAGACTGATGAAGAAATTGGTTTGCCACGGTTGCTGGCCCGACCCATTGCTACCATGTGTATCGATGCACAGGAACGCTGGGAACTGAAACAAAAAATCACCCGGGAAGGTTGAAGCCATGGAAATCGCACCACAAATCGCCCAATTAGATGACTTCCAGCAGCGCACCACAGCGCTGTGGAGGTATCTTTGACTATGATCTTAAGAAAGAACGTTTAGAAGAAGTCAATCTGGAAATGGAAGATCCTGACATTTGGAATGATCAGGAAAAAGCCCAGGCAATGAGCAAGGAACGCGCCTCACTTGATCATGTCGTCAGTACCCTGGACGAACTCAAAGACGGCATCACCGATGCATCTGAATTTTTGCAAATGGCCAATGATGAAGATGATGAAGACAGTTTACAGGAAGTCTTGAAAATGATTGCTGATCTGGAGAAAAAGATCGAGCAACTTGAATTCCAAAAAATGTTTTCCGGTGAAATGGACCCCAACAATGCTTTCGTTGATATCCAGGCAGGTTCCGGTGGTACCGAAGCACAGGATTGGGCAGAAATGTTGCTGCGCATGTACTTGCGCTGGATTGAATCACGTGGCTGGAAATCAGAACTGATCGAAGTCTCAGCCGGAGATGTGGCCGGTATCAAATCTGCAACCATCAAAGTCGAAGGTGACTATGCTTTTGGTTGGTTGCGCACCGAGATCGGCGTACACCGCCTGGTCAGGAAATCACCTTTTGATTCCAGTAACAAACGGCATACCAGCTTCGCTGCGGTTTTTGTTTCACCTGAAATTGATGACAGTTTTGAAATCGACATCAATCCGGCTGACCTGAGGATCGATGTATATCGGTCATCTGGGGCAGGCGGACAGCACGTGAATAAAACTGAATCTGCAGTACGGATCACTCATGAACCCACCAACACCGTGGTCCAATGTCAGAATGGTCGCTCACAGCACCAAAACAAAGCCACGGCCATGCAACAGCTGAAAGCCAAGTTGTATGAGCTGGAAATGCAAAAACGCAATGAACAATCACAATCCATGGAAGAAACCAAGTCTGACATTGGCTGGGGTAGTCAGATCCGTTCTTATGTGCTTGATCAATCCCGCATCAAAGACCTCCGAACCGGAGTGGAAAACACCAACACCCAGGCTGTACTGGATGGTGATCTGGATAAATTCATTGAAGCCAGCCTCAAGCAGGGCTTGTAAGCCATAACCATTAACCGAAACACCCAAAACCATGACCGAAGACAATAAACTCATCGCAGAAAGACGCAGCAAACTGGATGCCATCCGCACCCAGCGCAATGCCTACCCCAACCAATACAGACGCAGCCACCTGGCCGCCGATCTGCATGACAAGTTCGATGCCATGGACAAGGAAACTCTGGACCCGCAAAACATCGAGGTGGCGGTGATGGGCCGAATGATGAGTCAACGTCTGTTTGGTAAGGGTGGCTTTGCCGTACTCAGCGATGTGTCCGGTGCGATTCAATTATTTGTTCAGCTCAATGCCATAGGTGAAGATGTTTTTTCAGACTTCAAAACCTGGGACATGGGCGACATTGTTTATGGTAAGGGCACCTTGTTCAAAACCAAGACCAATGAATTGTCGGTCAAAGTCACTGAGTTACGCATGGTCACCAAATCACTCAGACCTTTACCGGAAAAATTCCATGGCCTGTCTGACCAGGAAACCCGCTATCGTCAACGCTATGTTGATTTGATTGTTAACCAGGATTCGGCTGACGTCTTTAAAACCCGGTCGAAAATGGTCTCACACATTCGCCGGTACATGGAAGACCTCGAGTTTCTGGAAGTGGAAACACCGATGATGCATGTCATTCCCGGAGGTGCCACTGCCAAACCATTTACCACCCACCACAACGCCCTTGATTTGGAGCTGTACCTGAGGGTGGCGCCTGAGCTGTTTCTGAAAAGACTGACCGTTGGAGGGTTTGAAAAAGTTTTTGAAATCAATCGTAATTTCCGCAACGAAGGGGTCTCGACCAAACACAACCCTGAGTTCACCATGATGGAATTTTACTGGGCATATGCCGATTACAATGACCTGATGGACCTGACTGAGCAGCTGTTCAGATCACTGGCTCAGGAAGTCAAAGGCACTGAACAATTTTCATATCAGGGGCATGACCTTGATTTTGCTCAGCCCTTCCGCAGACAATCCATGGCTTCTCTGGTGGCTGAATACAGTGATGGTTTGTCTGAAAAAGACTGCAATAATTTGTCACTTATGCAGCAATACTGTGACAACAAAGGGGTTTCTTACGATAAAAAATGGAAAAAAGGTGAGTTATTGGCTGAATTGTTCGATTTGTATGTGGAGGAAAACCTCATACAGCCGACTTTTGTGACAGAATATCCCATAGAGATATCACCTTTGTCACGCAGGAATGATGACAATCCGGAGATCACTGACCGGTTTGAATTATTCATTTGTGGCAACGAAATCGCCAATGGTTTCTCGGAGCTCAATGATCCGGAGGACCAGGCTGATCGTTTCAGACAACAGGTCGCTAATCTCGAAGCCGGGGATGATGAAGCCATGCATTTTGATGCAGACTACATTCGCGCACTGGAGCATGGTATGCCACCGGCTGCCGGTGAGGGAATTGGCATTGATCGTTTGGTGATGTTATTCACAGACTCAGCGTCCATCCGCGATGTATTATTGTTTCCGTATATGAAACCCGAGTAAAAGTATATGAGTGAAAGTCAAGGTATCCGATACGCCAGAAAAAGCATTGAAGCCTCTTGTTTGTTGTTGTACAAGGGCAATTCCTGTCTGACAGAGGTGAAGAACATTTCTGCATCCGGAATTTTGCTCGTGCCCCTGGATGAAGAGTGTATTGATGACCTGATGGTAGACTCAGTGTGTATTCTGGAAATCGTGGTCAATGACACATTCAATCTTCATGTGTCCTCCAAAGTCACCCGCATTGGTGATGATGGTCAGATTGCTTTGCACTACATTCAGATTCCGGAAGAAAAGCAAGTGGCGCTGTGGCAGTTACTCGGTGACCATGTTCATGAAGTGGAAGTCTTCGACACCTGATTTGCCGGCTTAAGCTTTGACCGGCTACCTCAGTTTTTTTATCACATCCGTGCTGCTGGCACTGACTCCCGGTCCTGACGTTTTACTGGTGGTTGCGATTGCCGCCAAAGAAGGTTTTACCAAAGCCCTGCAACTGACTCTGGGATTGGCCAGCGGTGTCATTGTTCACACCACGCTGATTATCCTGGGTTTCTCTGCGATGATTTCTGCCAGTCCATTGGCAATGAAGCTGATTGCGCTTTTTGGCGCTGGTTACCTGATTTACCTGGCGTGGTTGACCTGGCGGCATCGTCATGACCATCTACAGCTGGCAGAAGACCGCCCATTTCCTGGTTCATATTACTGGCGTGGGGTGATCATGAACATTTCTAACCCCAAAGTGTTGTTGTTTTTTCTGGCTTTATTCCCACAATTTGCTGTCTTGGATGAGCCGGGTTATCACCTGCGCATTGCAGTCCTGGGTGGTTTGTTCATCCTCGCCACATTAATGGTGTTCGGTGGCCTGGCCTGGGTGATGGCCCGCACCACGCAAAACATCATGCAAAAACCAGGCTTCAAACTCACCATGGACTGGATTACCATGGGTATCTTTGTGCTGCTCGCAGGGCTGTTGGTTTACTCGGTGGTGAGGTGACTGTAGTGCATTTTAAGCCCGGCGTGAGCAGCTCATTGGTTAGACCGATGTTGTTGATGTCGTTGCTTTTATGGAATCATTCACTGCCTGCTGCCGATGACGCATTCGCTCATGATCATCAGACCATTGAGCATCAGGGCATCCAGCTCATTGGTACCACCCGTTTTACCGGGCAGGTTCAATCGTGCCTGGATTTGCTGGCAGAAAAAACACCAGAAGACCTGGCATTTATCCAGCAATACATTGGGGTAATCAAACAACATAAGAAAAGTGGTATGGTGGCCTGGGCCAATCCACCCCGTTATGAAATGAGCGCTAAAACAGCCTTTTACTCAATCACCTGGTGTGCCAGCACGATCGCCCATGATGCGATGCATTCCAGGCTGTATCAAAAATACCGACATGTGCAGAAGGGACAGTTATTGCATAAGCTGTGGGCCGGTTTCAAGGCTGAATCACGAGCCATTCATTTCCAGACACAGGTGGCCAAACGGTTAAGCGCGCCCGAAGAGGAGTTGCACTACCTCAGGAACCTGAAAGGTACCCATTCAGATCTGGATGGTGACAGAAAACTGACCAACAAAGATTATCAAAAACGCGATTGGTGAATCTGTCAAACCTGACCAGTCTGAATGTGCCACAATTGCTGATAGCGCCCTTGCAGTTGTAACAGCTTTGAATGGGTGCCTGATTCAACAATTTGACCGTGATCCAGCACATGAATCTGATCGGCATGGACCACCGTTGACAGGCGATGAGCGATCAGGATGATGGTTCGCCCGGCAGCAATTTTTTTCAATGACTTTTGAATGGCCGCTTCGGTCTCGTTGTCCACGGCCGATGTGGCTTCGTCGAGGATCAGAATTGGCGGGTTTTTCAGCAGCGCTCTGGCCAGAGCGATGCGTTGAATCTGACCGCCTGACAGTTTGACCCCTTGCTCGCCCACCAGTGTCTGATAACCCTGGTCCAGCCGGGCAATGAAGTCATCGGCTTCAGCCAATTGTGCGGCTTCTCTGACCTGAGTTTCAGAGGCATTGTCATTGCCATAGCGGATGTTGTCATAAATGCTGGCATTGAACAGGAAAGTGCTTTGTGAGACCAGTCCAATCTGTGAGCGTAGGGTGGTGATGCTGATGTCTTCGATCGACCGACCATCCAGGTTGATTTGGCCATTTTGAGCATGGTAATAACGCATCAGCAATTTGATGATGGTGCTTTTGCCAGAACCGGTTTGCCCGACAAAGGCCACTGTTTCACCTGCTTTGATGGTCAGGTTGATGTCTTGCAGGGCAGGTTTTGACTGTGATTCATAGGTAAAAGTGATGTCCCTGAGGTTGATGCTGCCAGAAAGTACGGTGTCTGCTGCCTGATGATGGTCTTTGATGCGGATCGGTTCATCCAGCAAACCCAGGATGCGCCTGGCCGAAGCCATACCGCGTTCGTACAAATCCATGGTATTGGCCAGATCGCGGAATGGCCACAGCAGACGTTGGGTCAGGAACACCAATACGCCATAGGCTCCGACCGCCAGTTCGCCATTCAAAGTATCCAGACCGCCAATAATGAAGGTGGCCAGAAAACCCGTCAGTATGGCCATCCTGATCACCGGCGTAAAGGCTGAGCTGATGCGAATGGCCGATTCGTTGGCTGCCACATACTGTTGAGAAATATCGGCGATGCGTTGTTGTTCATGGTCTTCTTTGGTGAAGCTTTTGATGGTTGCTACACCAGCGATGTTGGTGTTGATCGCTGCGGCAATTTGTCCGGCTTTTTCGCGCACTTCGGCATATCGCGGCTCTGCTTTGCGCTGAAAATAAAAAGCACCAAAGATGATCACCGGAATGGGGGTGAAAGCCAGTAGGGCCAGTTTGGTAGAGATCAGAAAGAACACCGCCCCAACTGCCACCACAGACGTGACAACCTGCAGAATGTCATTGGCGCCAATGTTCAGAAAGCGTTCCAGTTGATTGACGTCGTCATTGAGGATTGCGGTCAGTCGTCCTGTGGACTGATCTTCAAAAAAACGCATGTCCATTTTTTGGATGTGGCCATAACAATCAACCCGGAAGCGGTGTTGGATTTTTTGTGCCAGCTCACGCCAGTTGCGCAGGTAGAGGTATTGAAAGATGGATTCTCCTGCCCAGATCAGGAAGGTCATCACACCCAACAGGTATAACTGTTGTTTGGGGTCGGTGATACCCAGGGCTGCAACAAAGGAGTCTTCCTGGTTGATCACCACATCAATGGCAATGCCAATCAATATCTCAGGAGCTATGTCAAACAGCTTGTTGACCACTGAGCAAATGCTGGCCCAAATGGCTTGTCCCTTGAATCCTTTACCGTATGAGAGTACTTTGAATAGGGTCATTGATGACAGTTATGATTTGATGAAATTGAAGGTTTGAATTTCATTGTCACGAAAATATTTGATTTCAGTGACCACCCCGCCATGATGAGTGATGGTGCCCCGATAGCGCCTGGCATCGGGGTCGGAGAACTCAAATTGAAACTCTCTGAACAGTGACAGCTTGCCTCTTCTGGACTTGATCCTGAGGCGGACCTGAATCAGCGAGTCATCCAAAAAAGCCCAGCCTTTTTGTTGTGTCAGTTTTTTACCGGTCAGCCTGCAGATGTCCAGTGCACTGGTTTGGTTGTGCCAGTAATAGCCGATCAGGCCCATGATCATGAGGAGGGTCAGTTCTGTCATTGCTGTTAAAAATGGAAGTGAGGTGACCAATTATCTGAAAGAGGTGATTATATGATGATCCGGCGGTCATTATTCAACCAATGATCAGAATATTGTCCCAGATGTTGTCAGTCAGAACCCGCTGATCCTGCCGACTGGCATTTTTAATCATGCACAGGTATAATATCAGGCATTCACTGAGCCAGCTTCTATGCTGGCTTTTTAGTCAAAATGACATGGCCACTGATTAACATGGCTGGTCAGTCGTTTCCACCTGCTCAAAGGTGGCAAATGGCGGCACGTGACGTGTCGCGAATTTCTTGATGACTTCATTGTCAGGCAGAAACCACACAGGTTACTGTCAGGATGCTTTGACCCCTCAGGAAAATTCAAAGATTGATAATAATAATAAAAAAGGAAAACAAGATGAATAACGAAAATAATTTAAAAGTCATTGAAAAATGCACCATTGCCGCCCGGGGCGGTATGACCCTGTTGTCGCAGGAAGAAGTGAACATGATGATGGAAGTCGGTAAAGGCGGCGTTCATGAACTGTTCCGGAAATGCTGTCTGGCTGTACTTAATTGTGATGCCAAGGAAGACGACGCGATGGCTGTTTTAGAGCGCTATCCGGATTTTGATGTCACCCTCATTCCACGTGAAAGGGGCATCCACTTGCGCTTCGTCAATGCCCCTGCACAGGCTTTTGTTGATGGCAAGATGATTTCAGGTATCCGTGACTCGATCTTTTCCGTGTTGCGTGACATTGTGTTTCAAAGCACCGAAAAAGGGGAAGGTCATTACAACCTTGAAGAGTCATTTGACATCACCAACTTTGTGTTTGAAATATTGCGCCGTGGCGAAGTTCACCAGTATGGTGCTGAACCGAATCTGGTGGTTTGCTGGGGAGGGCATTCCATCAATCGTGATGAATATCAATACACCAAGGACATTGGCTATCAGTTGGGGTTACGTGGGGCTCACATTTGTACCGGTTGTGGTACAGGGGCCATGAAAGGGCCAATGAAAGGTGCCACCGTGGGTCATTCCAAACAACGGATCAAAGACGGTCGTTATATTGGCTTGACTGAACCGGGTATCATTGCTGCTGAAGCACCCAATCCAATCGTCAACCACCTGGTGATCATGCCGGACATTGAGAAACGCCTGGAGGCTTTTGTCCGTTTAGGTCATGGTATCATCGTATTTCCTGGTGGTGTGGGTACGGCCGAAGAAATTCTGTACCTGATTGGTATCTTGTCACACGAGAAAAACAAAGGCGTGCCTTTCCCGTTCATCATGACCGGGCCTAAAGAGTCGGCTGAATACTTTCACAAGATTGATGAATTCATTCGTTTCGCCCTGGGTGATGAAGTGGCTGATATGTACGAAATCATCATCGATGATCCGGAAGAAGTGGCCGTGAGAATGATGGCTGGTATGGATGCGGTTAAACTGTATCGAACGAAAAACAGAATCAGCTATTACTTTAACTGGGGATTGCACATTGACAGTTCATTCCAGTTTCCGTTTATCCCTTCTCATGAAAACATGGCCTCTTTGGCGTTATACAAAGACCGCCCTGTTGAAGAGTTGTCAGCATCTTTACGACGCGCTTTTTCAGGCATCGTGGCTGGAAATGTCAAGGAATATGGCGTACAGCAAATCAGAGAACATGGGGTCTATAAGATCAAAGGTGATAAAGACCTGATGGAAAAGCTGGATGATTTATTACAGTCCTTTATTGAACAAAAACGCATGAAACTGCCTGGCAGTACATATGTGCCGGTATTTGAAGTGGTCAGGTAATTGACTGTCTGCCGTCCGAAAAAAAACCGCCTTAATGGCGGTTTTTTTGCTTTTTGAGGATGCCTCAGGAGCGGTTTCATTGACTGACGCCCAGTTTGACCAGAGATATACTCAGTTCTGAGGGTACAAGCTGTTCTGTGAAAATTCGCTCAGCGGCAATGTTGTGCTGATGAACCAACTGGTTTTTGATGGCCAGAACCCGCTGCCCGTTCAGTGAAGTATGCTGTTCAGGAAGAATGCCCTGACGTTGCAGCAAGGCCTTCCAGATGCTTTGGTGATCGATGGTACCGTTGGCCTCAAGGTGGGTTTGCAATTCCTCAGGAACCAGCTGTGCTTCCAGCCACTGCTTTGTCAGTTCATCAGTCAGATCCAGTGTCGAGAATGGGGCTTTTTCCAATAATAAAACCTGCTGTAATCCCAGTTCGTCATATGCCAGATTCGTCATTGGGTTGAGTTGTAGATTCAAATCAGGTTTTTGATGCATGATCGCTGCAATTTGAGTCAGCTTATGTAGTTCGGCAGGGAGCAATTCTGCCTGGCCGGACTGAAACTGGATGTCACTGAGGTTGGGGTCCGGGTTTGGTATCAATGCACCCAAAATTTTGAATGGTGAGGCGACGATGTTGGTGATCAGTTTGAAGATGGCCTTGCCGACCAGGCTGCCATAACTGAACTCCGGGTCATTGAGGTTGCCAGAAACCGGTAAATCAATGTGCATTTCACCCTGTCCATTGGTCAATAAACTGACAGCCAGTTTCAAAGGCAGGTCAATGGCATCGGGTGAGTCGGTTTTGTCGCCCAGTTTAAACTGCCGGAAGATCATTTTGTTGTCCCCTTTCAGTTCATGTTGATTGAGCGAATATGCCAATTCGAGATTCAGCTTGCCACCCAAGATAGGAAAAGCCACATGTTTTTGGGCATAGGGAGAGAAAGCCAGTAAATCAAGGTCATCTACCCGGATGGTCAGATCGGTGAAAGCTGCGGAACTCAGTGGATTAATTTGTCCGGCAATTTGAACCGGTGAAAACTGATTGAATCTGCCGGCCAAATCCACATCAGCCCGACTCAAAGTGGCCGAGGACAGTCCGGTGATGGCACCGTTCAGACCCGACAAACTGGTGGTCACTGCTGGATTGATGCTTTGATCGATCAATGCCGTTTCAGTGTCTGTGATTTTGATTGTGCCAATTTCAATGACCCATGGTGGTTCACTGTTATCCGTGGTTGCCGCCTTATCAGTCTCTGTTGGCGGCTGATTGAGGTTTTGCATGTTGAGGTTTTGGTTGGGGTCTATGATCAGGCTGCCACTGGCCTGATCCAGGGTGATCTGATCAATCAGGATTGACCTTTTCCCACTGTCGATGGTGCTGGCAGCCACGTCAAGCGTACCGATGTTTGCAATGGATTGCCCCTGGGCATTATTGAGCTGCAATTGACGGAGGGTCCATTGTCCATCCAACATCAGTCCGGTGGCACGGCTGGTCAGTTGATGAGCGCTGCTCAGGGTGCCGTTTGCCACCGACAAATTCGTTTGTTGCTGCAGCCATGGACTGAATGGTGCCAGCGCCAGTTGGTCTGTTTGCAGTTCGCTGGTGAAGTCCAATGAATCGTCCAGGGTTTGCACTTCAGCGCTGAGTATGCCGCCAGCTGCCAGTTGCCATTCGCTGTTGGTGGAGATGACCTGATTGGTGTTGTTGAGGTTAGTCAGTTTGAGGTGATTCAGTTGTCCAAGCAGCTGACCATTCACTGAACGGTCAGTGAAACTGACTGGCCAGTTTTCCAGGGTGATGTGAGCAACGTGCACTTTCCATGGATCTGTCGATTGAGTTGACGCTTTTTCGGCAGTGGGCAACATCATTGGCCAATAGAGTTGCCAGTCCGCCTGATCACTGAGCAGCTGTTGCAGTTCAATGGTTCGTTCATTGGCATCAATTCGCAGGCCTTCCCAATTGGCCTGCAGTTGGTTGACGGCTGCGTTGTCTGCCCAGGCAATTTGCCAGTCAGTCCAATGCGCCTTATCTATGCTCAGGACTGGTAAAGCATCAAGCGACCATTGTAACTGGCCGGAAGCCGAGAGTGACCCTTGTTCAGTGGTCATTTCCAATGACTCAGGCAGCAATTGAAGCAGGGTAGATGATTGCCAGTTGGTCAACTCCAATGCTGTGTTGATGATGGCCTGGGGATGGTTGTAAAGACCGGTCAGTTGTAGTTTTTCATCATGTTGAGTGATGATGGTTGCACTGAAAGCGGTGTCTATGTCATTCGGGTTGAGTTGTTCGTGAGACAATTCGAGCTGTTTGATGTTGAGGGCAAAATCCTGTCTGACCTGACCGGCTTCAAGGGCCATTGATCCGCCGTTGATTTGAATGTTGGCGATGGCGTAATTGGGTGCTGATGATTCTTCAGTAGCAGACTCCGGTAAAGTGAAATATGGTGTCAACAACCCTCCTTCAGGCGCCGTTTTGATGGTCAGTCTGGGTTGTGAAAGGAGCAGTTCAGAAATGCGCCACTGGCCACTCACCAAGTATAAGGGGTCAAAATTAATGCGCAGTTTGCTGGCTTGAAACCAGTTTTTCTGGCGGCCATCAATCACTTCTATGTTGTGCAGTTCAGTGACAAAAGTCAAAGGGTTGAAATGCACTTCATTCACTTTTGCGGTCATTCCCAGTTGTTGTTTCAGTTGCTGGCTGAATTGCTCAGAGATGATTCCGGGAACATAAAAAAAACCCAGCAGCAGGTAGCTGAGAATCATCAATGCCAGCCAAAAACGTTTGTGATGGTGTATTTTTTTCGTCATGCGTACCGTTTCAATGATCAGTCATAAACTGACTGTATGTCCCTGAGTTGTGTTTTAAACTGTTTCCTCAGTGATTCCGGAGCCAACACTTGTGCGGCTGGCCCCAAACGCATCACATCGGCAATCAGTTCCCTGTTGTCATTGTAAGGGATGTGCAGCAGGATGTGTGAGCCATCCAGTTTTTCCATGTGTTGCTGTGAATGCCAGTGTTCAAACACTGTCCATGGTGCCATGTCTGTGTTGATTTTGATTTCGGCTGTGTGTTTCATCGGACCTGAAAAAATACCGTAACTGTCGGCATAGTGGGCCCTTAATTCAGCGGTGCTCACTTCCCTGGCTTGTTCCACGTCGATACTGATGTGTTGGATTTGCTCCAGCGCAAACAAACGGATGTCATCGCGCAAATGGCACCAGGCATCGAGATACCAGGCGTTGCGGTAACTGGTCAGCCGCAAAGGAGAAACCAATCTTTCGGTGTGTTCTTGCTGTTGCCGGTTTTGATAGCTGATGTTGAGTTTTTTTTGTTGTTGTAAGCCAGTCATCACCTGCTGAAACACATTGGGGTCCGGCTTTCTCGACAAGGCTGGAATGATTTGAATCATGCGGCGGTTACGGATGCCTTTTTGTTGCAATACCTTGTCTATGCCATCCAGAATCCGTTGCATGGGTTTTTGCAGTGAGTCAGATTGCAGGTCTTCCAGTAATTGGGCGGCCATCAGCAGACCCTGGGTTTCTTCGGCATTCAGACGAATACCTGGCAAATCAAATTGCGCTGAGCGATCATAATAAACCCCGTTCTCATCTGAATTGATGGGTGCGTTGAATTCATCCCGCAAGGTGGCTATGACCCGGTAAACTGTGGCCTGAGAGCATTCCAGACGTTCTTTCAGAGCGTCCACTGATATGGGTGTGCGGCGTTCTTTAAGGATTTTATCCAGCACATATATGCGGTCTATTTTTTTCATCAGTCCTGTAATTCAGGGAGGTTGGCGAACAATTTCAGCGCACCTGGATTGGCCAAAGCATCGGTGTTGGCGACTTGTTTGCCATGAATGACATCACGCACCGCCACTTCAACAATTTTACCACTGATGGTTTTGGGGATTTCATCAACGGCAATGATTTTCGCGGGCACATGTCTGGGAGTGGTGTTCTGGCGGATGGTCTGACAAATTTTTTGTCGCAGGTCATCATCCAGTTGATGGCCGGGTTGCATCACCACAAACAACACCACCCGGGTGTCATCTTGCCATTCCTGACCAACCACAATGGATTCAGTGATTTCATCCAGAGATTCCACCTGGCGGTAGATTTCTGCGGTGCCAATGCGTACCCCGCCTGGATTGAGGGTGGTATCGGAGCGTCCATAGATCACCATGCCACCCTGGGCGGTGATTTCAGCCCGGTCAGAGTGGCACCAGATGTTGTCAAACACATTGAAATAGGCTGCTTTGTATTTTTTATGGCCAGGATCTTGCCAGAAGCTCACCGGCATGGAGGGGAAGGCTTTGTCACAAGCCAGTTCGCCGGGCTGGCCAATCACACTGAGTTGATTTTTATCCAGTATTTTAACTGCCATGCCCAGTCCCAGGCACTGTAACTGCCCCCGGTAAACCGGTAAATTGCTGTTTCCCAGCGCAAAGCATGAACAGATGTCTGTACCACCGGAAATCGATGACAAACACACATTGGCTTTGACATCCCGGTAGACAAAATCAAAACTTTCCGGCATCAATGGAGAACCCGTTGAAAAAATCGTTTCCAGTTGCTCAAGCCGGTGACTGTTGCGCGGTTTGATGCCGGCTTTTTCAACCGCAGAAATCCATTTGGCAGAGGTCCCGAAATGACTGATTCTGTGTTTGTCGACCAGGTCAAACAGACGGTTTCCATCCGGGTAAAAAGGTGATCCATCGTACAGCACGAGGCTGGCTCCGGTGGCCAGGGTAGAGGCCATCCAATTCCACATCATCCAGCCGCAGGTGGTGAAATAAAATAAGCGTTTGCCTTCGGCCACATTGCCATGCAGCATCAGTTCCTTGAGGTGTTGTAACAAAATACCGCCTGTGCGGTGCACGATGCATTTGGGTTTGCCTGTGGTGCCTGATGAATAGAGGATATACAGCGGATGATCAAATGGTACCGCGGTGAACGTCAGTGGCTGGTCGGGATCGGTGCCATCGAGCCAAGAGGTGAAATCTGTTGTGCCCGCAGGCAAGTCCCTGTCATGGTTTACAAAGTCTACCACCACCGTGTGTTCAATGCTGGCAATTTGCTCCGCTATCTGCTGTACTTTATTCAGGCAGTCATGGGTTTTACCATTGTATTCATAGGCATTGGCGGTGAACAGCACCTTGGGCTCAATCTGACCAAAACGATCAACCACACCATTGATGCCAAAATCAGGAGAGGTTGATGACCATACAGCACCCAAAGAAGTTGTGGCCAGCATGAAGACAATGGTTTCGGGAATATTGGGCATGAAACCTGCCACCCGGTCACCTTGCTGCACCCCGCATTGCTTGAGTTTTTGTTGAACCCTGGCGACTTGACTGCGCAGTTGGTCATGACTGATTGATTGGGTATTGGCCGACTCTGACTCAAAAATCAGTGCATTGTCACTGCCCTGGTGACGCAGCAGGTTTTCGGCAAAGTTCAGGGTCATGCCAGGAAACCATTGAGCGGCTGTCATGTGCCCCTGATCAATCAGGTTGGTGTCACTGTCCTGATGCACGATGACACCACAAAAATCCATCACTGCCCGCCAAAAGTCGCCCCGCTGATTGATTGACCAGTCATGCAGTTGGTTATAATCAGTCAGGTTTAGTCCACTTTGTTCTTTGAGTTGTTGGATGAATTGAGACAATTGGGTGTTTGCCAGATCAGCTGAACCGGGTTGCCAAAGCATGGGGTCTGTCATGTTTTAATGAGGTCTGTGAAAGACCCCGATTCTAACAATTTTTAAACCATCTGACGAAGAAAATCAGTTACTTGTTGAAATACCGGGCCTGACAACTTCAGTTGCCAGGCCAATGGGTATCTATCTCCTTATTGTTTATGGATTAACTCATCCAGTTGAAACATTTTGTATTCAAAAGCTTGGATGTTTGACTGGTATCTTTGTTGCAAATCACGCAGTTCCTTATTGTACTGGTCGATGCCGAATGCTTTGACATAGCCGGAGACATCGGCAACATGATCAGGATACAGCTGCTCAATGATGCGCAGGTCTTCAAGCCATGGGCAGCTCAGGCAGACGGGTGGAGTCGGGAATTCAGGCCACAGTACCAACCCAGGATGCAATTCATATGAGGGTGCTGTGGGAGAGCGGTAGATGAACATGGGGACACAGGATTGCGTGCCATCCCGGCCATGATACAGACCAATGGTGCCGCGTGGATCAACTTCCATGACTTTGTCATCAAAAGCAGCGTCACAGGCTGCCTGGGTTGGACCTGAAACCGGATGACGGCTGCCATCCTGTAACACCACCAAACCTTCATATCCGACAACTCTCAGGGATTGACTGTGCCCTGCAAAACTGATCATCAGCAGACCAAATAACCATAATTTAATACCAATTGATTTCATTTTCTTTACTCCTTTGATTAAAAAAATTTACCAACCCAGAGGGGTCAGTTATGTCAGCATTCGTATGATCCTGCAATTTTCTGACGCGTTAAGACGGCCTTCATGCCCAATTGAGAAGTACCTCACATTATCTGTATGGATTGAGTCATGGCAAAGGTTTGTCCTTGATGACTGGCTGAAAAAAAGAATGCGTTTATAATGCTTATTTTTAAATAACAGGAATAACAGTCATGTACAGCAAAGGAATGATTCTGCTGGTGATGTTGGTCTCACTCACCGGTTGTGATGAACACATCAGCAAAGAACAGGTTTTAACCGACGTCAATCGTGACACCCAGCCGGTTAAACAAGCGTGGTTAAGAAACCATTTACCCGATCATACCCTGGGCTATTTAAATGTGCCTACGCCGTGGAATTATTTGTTTGATGCCAAAAATGATGTGTTGCATCAGGTTCAGTCAACGGCTGTTCATCAACAACAAACCAGAGACATCATCCAGGGATATCGGGATAATTACCTTCATCTGGTACCGGCTCAGTACCAGGAGTTGATTGAGTTGGTACTTGTTAAGATGGATACTTCTCTGGAGCTGGCGCTGATCAATTATGCAGAGGCTGCTTTGTTACCGAATGTGGCTGTGGGGACCCGATTTAAAAACCTCAGCGCAACACAGCTGTTGACTCAGGTTGAACAGTTGTTGGCCGTGATGGCTCCGGGAACCATCATAGAGGCGGTTGATGGTGAATCCATATGGTCATTCAAAATCAATGCGATTCAAAGCTGGATGCGCTACGATGAATCGACTGGGCAAATGTTGATACTCAGTGGTATGGGAGCCAACGCACAGCGTTTGTCAGCCTTGTGGACCGAACCTTCGGGAGATCGCCTGCAAGCCATTCAAAATCTGGACATGCAATCTGATCCCAGTGGCCTGAATTTCAGGAGCTGGTGGGCACCTGCTCGAATATATCAATTGGCTGGCGCTTTTGTGCCCCCTGATGATCATCAAAAAATTGCATACTTGGGGCTTGATCAAATTGATTATGTTTGGGTGGGCAGTGAATCAGCCAGAGGTCAGGCAGCCCTGGCGATGCATCTGCTGATGCCAGAGACCGGTTTCCGTCTGGCTTTACCCCGGGCGGAGGACTGGTATGACATTGAATTGGCAGGAATACCTGATTCGGTGATACAAATCACCATGCCCACCACCGGGCAAGTGGCACAAGCCAAAACGTTCCTGAAAACTGATCAATGGAATGTGTCAGAGGCCGCATACGACGAGTTGGCTTTTTTCCGGGACTTTGAAGAACTGATGGGGTTTGGGTTTGCTGATATGTTTGATGCCTATGAACAGCAATTTTATGTGGTCAGCGATCAGTCAGGGTCATGGATGGCAGTGAAGATCCGTGATCGTACGCTGTATGCAGAGCTGGACAGCCAGTCCAATCTGGCCTTGGGCATCTCACCCAGTCAGCGGTCATTGTCAGGTGTGATGATCAACGAGGCCCATTTTTCGTTATGGCAAAAAGTCTTTGCCGGAAGTACCTCAGCTGCCAACAATAAAAATGCTGAACAAATCAGTCAGTTTCTTGGCTTATTCAAAGACCACATTTATTGGTATGAAGCGGATGATGTGGTCTATCTGAGTTACCTCCCACAGGTATTGGCTGAAAAGAAATTGAGCAAGCATAAGGTTAATTTGTCTGCCTGGCTGACGGCTAATCAAGGGTCGAACTGGAATGCAGCAATACTGGCATTCGGTAAGGATGTCAAAGGATTGCCCAGAGACATTTACCACCGTTACCTGAGGTTGATTCAGGCCCTGGCTGATTTGGCACAGGTGGAGGTTGATTTGTTTGCCTTTCCTACGGCCCGTGAACTGAATTTGCCGGACAGTGGACGAATTAATCTGACTGTGTCCTCAGATGCAGAAAAACTCAGTTTGCGATTTGCCTATGAGCATTCATTTGCTGAAGGCTTGTTTTATGGCGAAGGAACGGTTTTACTGGCCACCGCTGGCATCCTGGCGGCCACCGCGATCCCTGCTTACAATGACTACCTGTTGCGGGCGAAAATCGGCAATCGCCTGACTGCATTGGCGGACACCAAAACAAGCATTAATGAGCACTTTATCAGCAGACAATCCTTCACAGGGGTCAATGAATCACTGAACCTATCCGCACAAGGACTGTTGTTTGATGAAGAGCAAGCCGTTTTGATGGTACCTCTGGTTGATTTAGATGAACGTTTCGGAACTGATGATTATATCTACATGAAAGCCGATGGAACTGAGTCGTTTGTCATTGAGTGGGTTTGTTACAGTGACATTCAGCAAAATTTACTACCAGCTGCCTGCCGCTAAAGATTATTCATGACATCACTGCACCTGGTCATCATTTTTTGGCCGGGTGCTTTTTTATTAAGCGATTGCAGTTTTTTTACTTCACTGGCGTTACTTTTTTTGCCAGTCCACGTTTCCGGCCATAAGATAGAGATTGACACACAGTCAAACAACCGGAGCAGAATCATCGTTTCAGACAACCAAATCATGATGCAGGTCAAAGCAGGGCAGACAGCCATGTTGGGGCTGTTGTATGAGAGGCACAAAAAGGCGTTGTTTGGTTTCTTCTACAAAATGTGTCGTTCGACCACTGTCAGTGAAGATTTGGTGCAAACAGTTTTCATCAAGATACTGCATGGAAAAGAAGGCTTTATGGGACATGGCCAATTCATCACCTGGATGTTCCACATCGCCAGAAATGCTTTGCATGATCACTACCGCAAACAAAAAAACAATCACCTCGAATTACTTGAATCAGGGCCAGACTCGGTGGCAGGAAGTGCTGATGTGGCTGCCAAATATGACAGTGAACAAACCATCAGCCAGTTGTTTTCAGCGATCGATTTGTTGAGCGTTGATAAAAAGGAATTACTTGTAATGAGCCGCTTTCAACACCTGAAATACAAAGAAATAGCCACCATCACCGGCAGTACTGAGGGTGCGGTCAAAATGAAAATGCGTCGCACCTTGATTGAATTGCGGGATCGGTTTAATGAGTTACAAAACGGAGGCATACATGTCACGTCAAAAAAACAGTGAGCAGCTGGAGTTGCTGATGATGGATTACCTGTCGGGCAAAATGTCTGCCAGTGAGCAACAGCAGTTTCAGTGCTTGCTTGCATCACATCCTGAACACAGCCAGGAATTGCTCGAATTAGAACACATGTTGCTTGTGTTTGATCAGCATCAACAACAACCGGTACCTAAGCCTTCAAGCGCGATGGATGACCGGTTTTACGGTATGTTGCATGAGCACATTCATCAGCAACAAGTCCAACCTGCAACTTCAGTTTCACAGTGGCACCAGCGAATTAGACAATGGTTCAGCTGGCAATCATTGAAACCGATCGGCTTTGCTTTCAGCATGCTGGCAGTCGGGGTGTTAATCGGGCAAAACCGACAATTAAAAGAAGAGCAGCAACACTGGCAGGCCAACCAGGTTGATCAGCAACAACAGCAGATTCAAGCCCTCACTGTGCTCGCCATGTTGGATATGCCTTCTGCCAATAAACGTATGATGGCCCTCAATTTAGCGGCCATGACACAACAACCAGGTGAGTCCTTGATAGAGGCTTTGTTGATCACGCTGAAACAAGACAACAACGTCAACGTGAGGCTGCAGGCATTGGATACCCTGACCACCTGGATCAACAATGATAACAGCAACAGCTTCCTCAGAAATGGACTGGTCAGTGCCATTGATCATCAGCAGTCGCCCATGGTGCAAATCGCCATGGCTGACCTGATGCAAAGAATTGGAGAGCCTCAGGCAGTGAAACCCTTACAGAAACTGCTTGAACAAGAACCGTTGATCGAACCAGTGAGAGAAAAACTCACAGCTGCAGTCGATCAATTGATTTAATCAAACCAACAACAGGAAATTAACATGAATTACATCCATTCCATCTACACCAGTTTGCTGGGGATGGCGGTGCTGACACTGTTCAGCACCACTTCCATCCATGCTGGTGAAGTCGCATTATCAGAGCGTGCTGTCATCAAACGACAAGACTCATTTGCTGATCCGCAAGGACAAAATACACTGATAGTGCACAATATTTTTGGTGCCATTGATGTGCAGGGTCATGCCGGTGATGACATTCAGATAGTGGCCAGCAAATCCATTTATGCGGAGAACCGTGCTGATCTAAAGCAGGGCATGGAAGAAGTGGAATTGCGGGTTGAAAACCTGGGCAATCAACTTTATGTGTTCCTTGACTTGCCGCTGGTATCATTCAATGCCACCACTGGCGAGATCAGTTATGAGGGCTACTGGCAACGAGACAAGCACCGGCATACGGGTTATCGACATCTGCTGGACATTACCATCAGAATTCCCAGGCACACCAGTCTGAAGCTGTCGGCGATCAACGACGGAGCCATTACAGTCAATGGTATTGATGCGGATTTTTTGAATGTGTCAAACATCAATGGAGCCATTGAGTTGGTGGATGTGGCTGGTCAAACACGCGTGAATGCAATCAACAAAGACGTCCACATTGCTTACCGCAGCAATCCCCCGGCAGAATCCAGTTTTGAAACCATCAATGGTGATCTGAACATCAGCTTCGCTGGCACACCGGATGCAGAAGTCATCTATCAGACCATGCATGGGGATTTGTATACGGCTTATGACGTAACCCCCATGAAGCCACAGGTTGAGGTGCAAAATAAACAACGCAACCGTGGTATCAAATATCAACTCAACGCAGACAGTCGCCTGCAATTGGGGGCCGGTGGTGCTGTATACCGGTTCAAAACCCTCAATGGTGACATCAGATTACAATGAACAAGGAGCCAATGATGAAAAAAATGAGATATGTAATGTATTTATTGATATTGAGCCCGCAGTTGTGGGCCCAGTTGGACGAGGAGATGGTTGAAGAGCTGGTCATCCCATTGAGTCAGCCTGGTAAGCCAGGAATCTTGGAGGTCAATCAGATTTATGGTGGAATTACCGTGACTGGGTATGATGGCAATGAGGTGATCATTGTGGCCCGCCAGAAAAAAATGCATCGCACTGAGCCCATGAAAAATGGTCTGCGGCGAATTCAGAATAACAGCATGGCATTGGAAGTTGAAGAGGCTGACAACCATGTCGAAGTGGTGTCGAAAAACTGGGGCAGCGATGGCCGCGCGGTGCTTAATCTGGAAGTGCAGGTGCCACGGAACTTTAACCTCAAATTGAAAAACATCAATGACGGAGCAACCCATGTTGAACAAGTCAGGGGTGATTTGGAAATCAGTAACATCAATCATGACATCATTTTGATGGATGTTTCCGGATCAGCAGTGGTCGACAGCATCAATGGCACCATCAAGGCGGTGTTCAATGAAGTCAGCAGTGACAACCAACTGGCATTCACCAGTTTCAATGAAGATGTTGACATTACCTTGCCGGCTGAAGTGAAGGCAGATTTCAAGTTACAGACTGAGTATGGTGAAATTTACACAGGATTTGACATTGATTTTTCAGCCACAGCACCGCAGATTAAACGAGAAAAGGGCAGCGGCAGTTATAAAGTCAAACTGGAGAAATGGGTGTCCGGTCAAGCCAATGGTGGTGGGGCAGGGATTGTACTGAAAAGCCATTCTGGCGATCTGATCATCCGCACCGATGAGTGATGTTTTCAGTTGAGTCAAGAAAGCATAAAAAAGCCGCTTCGATCAGCGGCTTTTTTGATTATCGAACCGGAAAGCTGTTCCCGGAAACCTGCGGTCAGTGCCTGGTCTTCAACCAGTTCATTAATTGTTGGCACCAATGGCTGTGACGATCACCTGACAAAGGGTGGTAAGCAGGGTAAGGAGTGAATGCTTCTAAGCTTTCGTCAATGGTGGTATGGGTTGGTTTTTGTTCTGTATGCATAAATCACCAGATGGTTATTTAGATGCCACATATTTTAAGGATAAGACTAGAGTAAAACACCCAATAAGGATTTTCTTTGGGTTTTGTTCAGATTGGGTTCAGGTAAAAAAAAGATGGTGCCGAGGGCGAGAATCGAACTCGCACTCCCGTAAAGGAACCGGATTTTGAATCCGGCGCGTCTACCAGTTCCGCCACCCCGGCACAGGGTTGACAAGTATATAAGATTTTGGCTTGATGGCAAGTGATTTTTTAAGATAATCCTGGCTGATGGGTATCCTTAGGCGGCCAGTATTGCACAGTGAACGGACAGATGACCCTGCTGATTGTGTAAATAGCGTTCGATTTTGTTTGAAAAGTGAATCATTGACCACAGAATATACGCATCAAAACAACCAATCCTGAGGAGCTCAGATATGCAAATACAAGTCAATACCGATCATCACATCCAGGGTGGAGACGCCTTAACCCAACATGTGGAAACCCTGCTGAATGATGCTTTGAATAATTTCAAAGATGAAGTGACCCGGGTTGAAGTGTTCATTGCCGATGAAAATGGCCACAAAGGTGGTGATGATGATTTGCGTTGCACCATGGAAGCACGCATCAGAGGATTGAAACCGTTGGTAGTGACTCACCATTCTGACAACATCCATACCGCCATCGATGGTGCTGCAGAACGGATCATCAGGTCGGTACGCAAAACCGTTGAAAAGCGGCGGGGTTAAATCGACGCAACAAAAAAACCAGCCACCAGGGCTGGTTTTTTTTGGTCTTAGAGTTGGTGATTAGCCCAATAAAGATCTGATCATCCAGGCATTTTTTTCATGAAATTCCATGCGTTGGGTCAACAAATCTCCACTGACTTCATCGGTATCAATGGCTTCACTCTGCAACAATTCTCTGGCGTGTCTGATGATCACTTCGTGTGATTCGAGCAGGTTTTTAAGCATGTTCTCTGCATTGGGTACGTCTGTCTCTTCTTTGATTTCAGTCAGTTTTGCAAATGCCTGATACGAACCCGGGGCGAATTCACCCAAAGCACGGATGCGTTCAGCAATGATGTCTACAGCAGTCGCCAGTTCTGTGTATTGCTGTTCGAACAACGCATGCAGTGAGGTGAACTGGGGGCCGGTGACGTTCCAATGGTAATTATGGGTTTTCAGATAGAGGGTATAGGTATCTGCCAGCAGACGACTCAATCCATCGACGATGGTTGAACGATTTTCAGTGTTGATTCCTATGTTGATGCTCATAATGATGTACTCATATTGATTAAGAGCTTATATTTTAACCATAGGCGGGGCAGATGTACATTTGAGTTAATTGATCACATCAATCGACAGAATAGAATGAAGGTTTAATTGTGATCATTAATATCGATTGATGGCCGGTCAATATTGCATCGTTTTTGCCACCCTGAAACCCAGCCGTGGATCAGTGAGGGTGGTGCTGGCGCTGATGCGATGTACGGTGCGGTATTCCTCTTGTGAGCTGCCCCAGTTGCCGCCCCTAATCACCCGGTTTTCACAACCGCGGTTAACCCATGCACTGCCATCTGTGGGGGCTCGGGTATAAGAATCATGCCAGCAATCATCAACCCATTCCATGACATTCCCACTGAGGTCATGCAAGCCATAAAGGTTAGCCACGAATGTACCAACCGGTGCAGGTCCCCAGAACCCATCTTCGTAATCAGGAAAACCTTCGCGCCACCGAATCCGGCTGCGCTTGAATTTATCTTTGGCCCCTGAATAGTTGCCCAAAACCTGACTGGGCGCATCATTGCCCCAGGGATAAAGGGTTTCATTGCCAGCTCCCAGCACATATTCAAATTCGCTTTCACTGAGCAAACGATATGGTTGTTGGGTACTGCTGCTGAGCCAATTGGCATAGGCCTGTGCATCTTCCCAGGAAACATGAATCACCGGTGCAGCAGGGTCAGCGGCTTTGCCCAGGTAATCATGCCGCCAATTGATGTTGAATTTGTCCTTAAAACGACCGGTTTTCTCATCGTAAATCTTAGCCCGGTTGTTGCGTTCTGCGGTGGTCTGATATCCCGTGTTTTCGACGAATTTGCCAAATGCCTCAACGGTGACTTCAAATTTACTGATGGCCAGGCCATAACTGATGTTGACCTGATGTCTTGGGCGCTGGTGTTTGGGACCGGTTTGGCTGCCCATGTTAAAAGAACCGGTGGGCATCACCACCATGGTCGGACCACTGGTTCCATTGCCCAATAAGTCGTTGAACTCATCTGCGATCTGATAAGGACCGTACAGCCTGGTTCTCTCAAAAACAAGGCGATAACCATTCATTTGCGGCCTGGCAATTTCCAGTTCACTCAACTCATCCATCATGTCAGCGGCTCGCAGCAGGTTGAGGTTGTTAATGGCCCGGTAGAACTGTTCATCGAGGTAAGCAAAGCGTTTTTGTTTGAGTTGTTGAATCTCCTGGCTGACGTTGATGGTCAGTGGGTGGGTCTCATTTAACTCAGCCATTCTTTGCCACTGCAGGTCAGCAATGATGAAATCCTGCTCGTTGGCAGCCAACAAGGCCTGATCCTGTAAGTTGCTGAGAATCTGTAACTCCAAATCTTGGAGTGGCGGGTAAAATGGATCCAGGTTTTTGGCCACAATCAGGGTGTGCAAAGCATCTTTTTGATCATCCTCATACAGGCGGTTATTACTGATGTGTGCAACAATTTCATCCTGTAATCGTTGTAGGGTATACATGACACTGATCTGATCGGTATAAACCGGGATTTTGCTGTCACCGGCATCGATGGACTTGAGTCTGGCGGTCAATGCAGTGAGGGTCTGGGCATCATAATCACGGATCGCCTGATCGGCCTGGTCATACAATGAGGCGTGAACGGTGGTCATCAATTCATCAATTTCTGCAGATTCAACACCCAGTTCACGGGCTTTGAGCAAATAGAATAAGGTGTTCTGATTATCCGGAAAAAAATCATGGTCCTGCTCATGAGACAACCTGGCCAGTTCCAGCAAATCATCCAGGGTCAGATTGGCATCATCAAAATCGCCTTTGTTGTCCAGCCAGTCAGGTATTTTCACCTGTTCAATCACAGCCTGAGGTAAGGTCTTTGGGTTTTCTTCGATGGTGGTTTCGGAAATGACAGCTGTGACATTACTGGAACTGGAGTTGTCTGCTCCTGGTTGGACAAACAGGTTGTCATGGGTTTTCAGGTAATACAGGCCGTATATCAACAAACCACCCAGCAACAACATAAATGATTCTTTAAAGCTGATCACATGCAGTCATCCCTGCTGGTATTGCAGATACGAAAATCACGCCTGGCATTCAAGCCATTGGGTAACAGCGGCAAATAATCGCTCATCAGTTGCTTCAGTTCAGTGCCATTTGATGAGCATGCCTGTTGCATGGATTCATTGAGCATGGTGTAGCCATCCTGGTCACCACCTTCAGCAATCAGGTAGTAAGGTACCACCGCCCTGATGGTGTCCGGGAGGGTGGTTGAGTCATGCTTTTTGAGATGCACATGACTGGCAGTTTGTTCAACAGGATTGTGAATATAGGCAAATCCTGCGATTTGCAACCAATGTCCATTGGCTGTCCAGCTGGAGATGCTGTGATTCAAAATGCTCTGAAACAAGCCGCTGTCAAATTCAATCAATCGCAGGTCGCTGGGATAGGGGAACATTTCTTCAAGGTGCTTGACCGTGATGCTGGCTCCGGCCGGGATGTTTTGGTTCAGGCGGATTGATCCTGAATTCAGCAATACCACATCAGCCTGGCAGCTGGCGAATGTTGTCATGACCAGATCAGCCAGTACGTTGCCCAAATTGGTTTCGAAGCGACGGATTTCAGTTTCTTCTGCAATCAATTGGGTTTGGGTCATCCCCAGGGTCTGATACAGACAATCATCAGGTAACTGCCGTTGTTGGCAGTATGAACGGTCAGTCTGCCGGACCAGTTGTTGGATTAATTGAGCTGTTGGCGGATCTTCAGGAAAGGCTGCACCCAATTCCACAACTGCGGGAGTCACACTGAATCCAGCTTCACTGAAGACCACTTCTGCGACAATGGCTGAAGCGGCATCTGCATCGGCTTTCAGTACCCAATGGCCATCCACCTGTTCTGTTTGTACGTAGTGTTCGTGCCCACCAAATATCATGTCAGGCCGGTGTTCATCAGGCAAC
The DNA here is from genome assembly GCF_002000055.1 of Marinicella sediminis. GTDB lineage: Bacteria > Pseudomonadota > Gammaproteobacteria > Xanthomonadales > Marinicellaceae > Marinicella > Marinicella sediminis. The sequence continues at coordinate 181,802 of NZ_MVBD01000008.1, forward strand.
TTCATCATGGCCAGATCATCCTGCAGCCATTGATGGGTCAAGCCGATGACCAGGTCTGCGCCTTGTGACCTCAGCTGCGGGACAAATTGACGGGCAGTTGCTGGGTAGTCACCGAATGAGTCGATGTATTCAGGGTGCGCCATGCCTGTGGTGTGAGAAAATATACCCACCTTAATGTCACCAAATTGAAGCAGCAGTTGATTGCGCATTCTTGCTGAAGATAAGCTTCCGGGTTTCCAGTTGATGTTGCTGCCCAGCCAGACAAATTCTGACTGGTCCAGTAATTGATTCATCAGGGGCACATGTTTCATGCCGCCTTTATCAAATTCATGATTGCCCCAGGTCACCACCATTTGTTCATCAAATACATCCGCCAGTCCATCCATCATGTTGAGGGTTTGAATCATGGCTGTTCCGTTGTCTTGTTTACTGATGAATGACGGATGCAGGAAGTCCCCGGCATGCAAAAACAACACGTGGTCATACTGATCCATCAGTTGAGTCCTTAAGGCCCTGACGCGGGCCAGGCCGCCCGTGCGGCCTTCATCGATGCCGGCAATCCGGTAGACATCATTGATTGACATGATGGCCAGCGTTGACTGTGGTTGTTTGATGGATGATTTGATTGTGTTTGCCTGTTGACAGGCTGAACACACAAGGGCTATGGTAGCAAGGCTTAAAAAACGAAGATTCATGACCAAGATTTTATCAAATTTTATTTGGGTAGATGACAAAGATGCGGTATTAAATTTACTGGATCAGTTATCAGCCGATAATGATTATGCTGTTGACACAGAATTTGAACGCAGCAGAACGTTCTACCTTAATCCGGCATTGTTGCAAATCAGTTGTGCTGACAACTGTTATCTGGTGGACATCGCCATTGCTGAGCTGGCTGAATTGTTGTTGCCAGCGATCAAAGGGTTGGTCTTGCATTCCGGTTCTGAAGACCTGGAGTTGTGGTATCAGGTGACTGGTAAAAAGCCAGCGCGGGTATTTGATACCCAAGTGGCTGCGGCTTTGTGTGGATTCTCCCTGCACACTTCTTATCTGAACCTGGTCAAAGCTTTGATGGATGTGGAGCTGGACAAAGGGCAAAGCAGATCAGATTGGCTGGCCAGACCATTGAGCAACGCTCAGTTGACCTATGCAGTAGAAGACATCGCCTATCTGGATGCTTTGAAAGACCAATTGAGCCAAACCATGGAGCAGCGAGGCATGCTGCCTTTATTCACAGTCCTGATGGATCAGTTGATTGCTCAAATTGATCAGGACCATCACAATGACAAGATGTATCAGAAGTTGGTCAAGGCAGAGCGTCTTAACAAGGAACAGGCTCACAAGTTGTGGTTGATTTTGCTGTGGCGTGATCAATTGGCCAAGCAACGCAACAAACCCAGAAACTGGATACTCAATCCGAGGCAGCTAGCAGCAGTGGTTCGTAAAGTTAACCATTACAGTGACTTGTATCATTTGGGTCTGCATCCTAAATTCGTTAAGCTCAATGGTCAGTCGCTGATCAAGGCCATGGCTGATGATTCGCCCCTGGCAGCAAATCCATTACCACAGAAATTGGTGCTGAGCGGCCAGCAAGGCAGTCACATGAAAGACATGAAGCAACGTCTTGTGGAGGTTTGTGAGCGGAAAGACATCGACCCGGCCATCATCATCAACACCCAGGCCCTGAAAAAACTGGCTGCCTCAGGTGGAGATCTGGAGTCATTGCCGACCTGGCAGGCTTTAGTGGGTGTCTGAATCGCCTTCAGGGCAGGCGTTAAAAGCACAGTTGTTGTATGGATCCCGGCCAACATAACTGCCATCAGGACAACGCTTGACTTCCTGTGTACACATCATGGGTTCCTGTGAGGACTCAAGGTCAGGTCCATCACAGGGGTAAAATGCGCATTGGTTTTCCGGATCTCTGCCAACCTGTTGTCCGTTTTCACAGGTTTTCAGATCGTTGGCACATGTTTCAGACTGTGATTGAGCGGATTCATTGTGCTGATTGACTGGCTGACAAGCTGTGATGAGACCGCAGAAAATCAACAGCAGACATGTTTTCACAGTGATTTTTCCCAGAACATGGCAGCCCCGTTGGCATCATCCAGCTGATATTGCCTGAAGCCATATTGTTCATAAGCCGACTGGGCAATGGAGTTGCCTTCCAAAACTTCCAGGGTCAGCTTGCAACAACCCCTTTGATTGGCGATGTCTTCCACCAGATCAAACATTTTACGGCTCACACCCATGCGGCGATATTCGCTGGCCACAACCACATCATGGATGTTGATCAATGGTCTGCAGGCGAAAGTAGAAAAGCCTTCAAAGCAATTGGTCAATCCAGCAGGCTGGCCATCAACATATGCAATCAGGCTGAAGGCATCAGTTCTTTTGGCCAGCTCAGGGACCAGGTTTTGTGCGGTGAAGTCGCTCAAAGCCACACCACCGCCCATTGGGTCGGTGGCGTAGCAATCAAGCAATTCGATCATGTGCTTGGCATGTTCAGCATCATGGTAATCAATTTGTATGACTTCAACTGACACCCGCGGATCCTCAGTCTTGCTGGAACCTGGCCAGTAAGCGCAGTAACTCGATATACAGCCATACCAGAGTCACCATGAGGCCAAATGCACCATACCATTCCATGTGTTTAGGGGTGTTTTGTTCTGCAGCACGTTCGATAAAATCAAAATCCATCACCAGGCTCAGAGCCGCGACACCAACGATGACCAGATTCAGGCCAATGTTAAACAGACTGTTATTGCCCATTTCGAAGTAACTTGGAGCCGCACCAAAAAAGCTGGCTATGAAACTCACCAGATAGAACACCCCGATACCCATAATGGCAAAGGTCATGATTTTCTTAAAGGTGCCGGTGACTTTAATGATGCCGGTGCGGTAACAAAATAACATGGCAAACATCACCGCCACAGTCAGGCCCAAAGCCTGAACAACCAGACCCGGATAACGCATTTCAAAAACAGCCGAAATGGCGCCGACGAACAAGCCTTCAAATCCGGCGACTATGGGGGCGCCAATTGGGGCAGTGGTGGGTTTAAAAGAAACCACCAGGCTGGCAATTAAAGCACCGATCACACCCGTGATGGCCAAACCATAACCCAATGAGGGGTTGGTTAAAATGGTGTTCCAGGAGAAAGCGCTGACAGCGATCACAATGGCCAGCAGGATGCCGGTTTTGTTGATCGTGCCGTTAACCGTCATGCGTTGTGAGTCGTCAACAATAAATTCATCCACCGGTCCCAGGCTCATGGCCTGTGATTCAAATTTACTCATTGCCGGATTGGATGTTTTCATGTCCTTAAAATTCATGGGTATTCCTCAGTTTAATTGATTCAATGATTATAACAATGATTCAGCTTGACCCTCAAGGAAAACTGAACCGATACGAATGAATAGTGGGGGTCCGTGATTTTTTTTCAAGTTGATTGTAACTGTTTGCCGGACGCTTCGTTTATCAGGTATTAAGTCCTTTGATTCATGTACTTTCTGGCCTGAGTCATGATGTTGACAAAGGCTGTTTGGTTGTTTTGATGAACCATCTGAATGATGCGCTGAACGGCATCAGATAAAGCGTTCAATGTGGAAGGGCTGTAATGGTTCAGTTTTTGAATCTCAAAATACAAATTGGGGTTCTCTGCAGATACATTGCCGGCGATATTCAGTTGGGCATCAAAGGTGGTACTTGAAAGCTGTGCCAACGCATCGGCGGCTTCACCGGATTCGGACAACACCGTCATAAATGCAATGTTGACCACATGCGATAAGCCAAGCACATAAGCAATGAGGCGGTCATGATCTTCAAATTTCATGTCAATCCGTTCTGCCATGGTCGGTTGAAACAGCTGTTTGACCTGATTGACCGCTTCTTCATTGCCCATATCAATGAACACCACATGTTTGCCTGACATCAATTGAATGTCAGGGCCAAACATAGGATGAATCGAAACAACGCGGCAGCCACTATCGGCCAGTTGTCTCAGTGGCAGACGCAGTGGACTTTTGATGGAGCTGATGTCGAGTACAATCCCACTGGGCTGCAAGTCACACAGTTCAATCAGGATTTCGGCACTTTTTTGAATGGGGGTGGCAACGATGATGTAATCATGACTCAGTTCAATCTGACTGATGTCTGCGATAAAATTATCCTGATTGCTGAATGGTTCAAGGTCATTGATGAAGACGTCGAAATGTTGAGATGACAGGAATTGAGCAAACCATTGTCCCATTTTGCCGTTTCCGCCTATGATCAGTGCTGACTTGTTGGCGCCATATCCTGACTGCCGGACTTTCTGAATTTCCTGCTTACTCAGTGACGTTTCAATGATCAGTTCAAAAATGTGTTGGGCAACTTCTGGATCCAGCCCCTGGCCCGTGGCATGATCACGAATTTTATCAATGACCTGTTTTTCGCGCTGATAATCCCTGGTGGGCGAATTCGTGCTCAACTTCACATTTCCGATTTGTTCCACATTAAACTGACGTTCAGCGATCAGCGATATAATGTGCTCATCAATTTCATCCAGTTTTCTGCGCAATTGGTCAAGTTTTTTATTATCCATGATTGAATGTCAGCAAAAATAGGAGTAGATTGTTACAGTATATGCAACATTAATCAAACAATTTATATGGGAGAAAAATCATGAAAAAGGTGTGTTTAATAGTGGTCGCAATGGTCATTTCCGGGAGCGTGATGGCGAAGGATCGTGCTGTGGTAGCCGTTCTGGATTTCACCAATGAAACGCGTGCTCATTGGTGGCAAACCGATGTGGGCCGGGAATTGGGCGGCATGCTGGCCAATGAACTGGTTTCAACGGGTGCTTTTAAAGTGGTGGAGCGTGAGCGACTGGACAGTGTGTTGGGTGAACAAGACCTGGGTGCTTCAGGGCGGGTTTCCAAATCCACAGCAGCTAAAATGGGCCAGGTTACAGGTGCTCAATACCTGATCACTGGTAAAGTGGCTGCCTATGAAGAGAATACCTCTGGCGGTGGTGGTGGTATCAGCTTCAAAGGTATTTCAGTGGGTGGCAAGAAGAACAAGGCTTATCTGGCCATTGACCTGCGGGTGGTCAATGCCAATACCGGCGAAGTTGAATATGTCCGAACCGTGGAAGGTCATTCCAAGGGCGGTGGGATGAGCCTGGGCTTTTCAAGAAGTGGGTTCGGAGGTTCGTTGGGCGGACACAAGAAGACCCCAGCAGGCAAAGCCATACGTGCGGCTCTGATTGAAGCGACAGATTACCTGGCTTGTGTGATGTATGATCAGGACAGCTGCATGAAAGAATACCGTGACAAAGAACGCAAGCGTCGCGAAAAATCCAAATCATCCTTGTCCCTGGATTAAGGATCGACCCTGGACAAAAAAAGACCGGACATTCCGGTCTTTTTTTTGGTCAAAATTATGTAGCCGTTTTAATCAGGGAGTAGCTGGTGGCAGGATCACAGTGTCAATCACGTGAATCACACCATTGCTGGTTCCAATGTCAGTTTTCACAACGTTGCTGTTTCCGTTGAGTACCACACCACCGTCTTTGATCATGATGTTAACGTCACCACCTTGTACTGTGGTGGCTGAATTCAGCTTAACCACATCTTTGGCTTTTACTTTACCAGATACGACATGATAGGTGAGGATGGCTGCCAGCTGATCTTTATTTTCAGGTTTCAACAGGTTTTCTACAGTGCCAGCAGGTAATTTGGCAAACGCTTCATCAGTCGGTGCAAATACAGTAAAAGGACCATCGCCTTTCAAGGTATCTACCAGACCGGCTGCTTTAACTGCGGCCACCAGGGTGTTGAAAGATCCTGCAGACACGGCGGTGTCAACGATGTCTTTCTGCTTTTTGTAACTGCCACCAGCCATGGCTGAGACTGTGAACATGGCCAGGATCAGTACGGCCAGGGTTTGCATTGCTTTGTTCATGGTTTTCATATGTATTCTCATTAAATGTGTGGATAAAAAGTCGTTGTTTTTTTAATTGTTTCTTAAAAACAGTGTCCATCATAAGCACGGTCTTGTCTGGATTGTGTGATGAAAAGCCCTGAAATGGTTCACAGGAAATTCACGATTCAAAACCACAGTGATTGTTTGTTTGTTCAGAATAGCGGAATAACAATTGCAGAACATTTTGTGTGTGGAAGTGTTTGTATGTTCACTGACCAGTTGAATTCATCAGCGTCAAAGTCGCTTTGTAAAAGGTCACACCCTGGATTTCACGTGATTTTCCATGTCAGGTGTTTCAATAACTTCATGTATTATTGGACCGTACCATGCGTTTACTCATTTTTTTACTGGCCATGACTCAACAAGACTCAAACACTTTCGATTTCACCGCATTACAGAACAATCAAACAATGATCGTTAATGACGGTGTGATGGGAGGTCGTTCATCGAGCACCTTGAGCCGCGTTCAGAACGGTTTGAAATTCAGTGGTTCTGTTTCATTGGAGAACAACGGTGGGTTTGCCAGTGCCCGAATGATCTGGCCATTCAATAAGGTCCAAACACAGCAGGCAGAAATGGTGGTGTTGACGGTTACCGGTGATGGCTCAAGTTATCAATTCAGGCTCAGAACGAACAGGGGTTTTGATGGAGCGGCTTATACCCAGTCATTTTCGAGTCTGAATCAAACCAGGCAAACCATTTATTTACCGGTGGCTGAATTTGTACCCACATTCAGGGGTCGGGTTCTGCAGGATATGCCAGTGCTCAGTCTGGATGATGTTCAGCAGATGGGATTATTGATTGCTGATAAACAAACCGGATCATTCAACATCACACTGCATGCCATCAGCGTGCAATGAGCCAACGATCTTGTCATTCAAAACCAATGTCAAACAGGTATGAGTTGGTAAAACAGTGGGACGTACCAGCCAATTGTCTGGCTGGTTGATTACAGGCCAAAATCTGGCCGCTGAATAAACCCGTATTCTGGAAGCCAACACTTGCTGATGAGGGAGTTGGGGTGCGGTGATCGAATTGGATCACGACAGAGGATGGCTGATAGATCAGGATGACCTGAAAACTGAATGCCTGAGGATCTGAAATCAGCCGCCAGTTCTGCCACTCAATCACCGTACATGCCGTCTGATTGGCTGAATACGGACAAGTCGCGAAATGGGCCTACTGAATCCGGCCGTTATCACCAGCCTGCAGGTCATCATGAAATGGCATGATTCGTGTCTGAGATTGTGGCTGATTGTCAGGAATAGAAGGAAACAGGCAGTCATTGCTGAAGTCGGCACCATTTTCAACGCTTAAATCTGCAGCGAAAGCCAAATAGCCATTGCTGGAAATCACCACATCATTCAGTTGTTGGTTGTAATAAGTGTATGGCATTGGCAAATGCAACAATGCAGCACCTTCATCACTGGCGGCATCACTGCCAGCAGCCTGCAATGTCAAGACGGTGGCCTGGGCATCGATGTTCAGGTAGTTCACAGCACATGTGGCCGATGGCCGGTAGCCAAACGGGTCGCTGGTGTAACTGATGTCGCGGCCATTAAGATCACTGGTTTCATTGGATCCTCGCTTGGTAAATTTCAGAATTCTGATCACTGTTGTTATTGACCAGGTCATCTGTACTTGAGAAATAGGCATGAACCACTCCGCCAATCCGGGTCACTGTGCTGCCACCCAGCGTCCCGGTGGTTCTGTGGTATTCAGTGACCACACCGGTACCGGTATAATCGATGTATTCAAAAACCGTTTCACCGGTCAGCAAGTCAATCGATTCTGTGACCACGTCATCCGCTGCTGTGGTTTTGCTGTTGTGAACAGCAATGGGTGTGGTGGTTACCCGGCTCAACCCAATGAACTCCGATGTGCCGGCACCCATTCTGAATTTAGCTCTGACTTGTTTTTTTTCTGGTTGATCATCTGTGATCACCTGATTGAAATAAACCATGGCCATGTATTCACCTTGTTGAATATCAGCCGGTGGTCTGAATGCCAGCCTGATGGTTTGTGAAGATTTTGATTTCAAATGGAAATTCAACGGGTTAATGATCGTACACTGATCAAGGGAATGTGGTTCTGATGGAAGCAGTTTGATTGTATTGTCCTGACTCATGGTCCAGTGACTGATTTCAACTTCAACTTCCACATCTTTACCTGTGAAATTAAACAGCCTGAATGACTGTCCCTTATTGATTTGTTCCTGATCCAACTCGAGTAACCGTGGAGAGATGCCAATTTGGGCAAGTGAGTCGCTGAAGAAAAGCAGCAGACTGATCAGTGACAGAATGTGTAGGCAGGTACGTTTCATTGGGATTCCAAGTGGTTTGTCAGGTCAAAAGTGATTTGTAGTGTTGATATGCCATCGGTATGAATCAGGGCTGGGTCTATGCTCAGCCTGACACCGCCTTCGATGATGGTTGATCCATCTTTGAGTTGTTCTGAGCGCTGTACCCAAGGTTGCAGATCTCGCAGTATGACAGGTTGTATCAAGCTATTCACAGTGACCGGAGATGTGCCAGCTGGCCAGTCATGTGGAACATGTACCCGCCATAAATCAGGAATTGATTTGAAAATATGTTGCCTGATACCAGGGAAAGCGACCTGATTACGGGCCCTCAATCCAGAGCCAGTATAGCGGGCTTGTAATACCTGGTTTTGCCTTAATTGCAGTGAATCAGAATCAACCAGATCCTGCAGGCTCAAATGCAACTCTGTGTGCCATTGGCCCTTATTCAGGTAGGTGAGGGTGGGTTTGGAGGAATTGGTTGAGGGCGTATTGAGTAGGTCATGGCTGAATTCGCTGACCTGTGAGACAACAAGATATGCCAAAATAAACCCCAACACTGACATCACACCCCTCCAGAGTACAGGGCCTGATGAACAGACCCTGTGTTGTCATTCTTAATCAGTTGGCAGTGACTTCAATTTTATAAACCACATCAGTGGTGTCACCGGTATCGATGTGATTGCTGTCATCATCCACACCAGTCAGGTCCAGGTTTAAGGTCACATCACCAATTTCTGGTGTGCCCAGGCCTGGATCTGTGAATGAAGCCGGTGTTGCGGTTGCGGTGTTGATGGTGATCACTGAAGTGGCACCATCACTCAGTGTTCCATCGACCAGTGTCGCTGTCACTTCAGTGGTGGCGGTGCCGCCAATGGCTCTGACAGCCCAAACATTTTCCAGAATCAAATCAACTGAACTGGGATCAAACGTCAAAGCACCAATTTCTGTGCCAATGTCAAAAGTGGCCTCCAGGTCGCCGGCGTTTTCTACGGCAGTGACAGATGCATTGAGGTCATCACCCCCCAGGTCACATTCCTCAGACAAGGTACCTGACACGCAGCCTGTGGCGTACAAGACAGCGAGGGCAGTGGCATCGATTTCTATATCAATGTCAGAGAAGGCGTAAAGGATGGTGATGGCACCCACATCGATGTCGACGTCAACATCAATCTGGTCCTGACCCATGAATGGTAACATCAGCAACACCAACAGGGATGACAGGTATTTTTGGGTTGTCATGTATTTCTCCGGTTCGGTTTAAAGTAAAGCCATAAATTAAAAAAAACACAACAATTTAAAGCAGTTACCTAATTATTCAGACACATCAGGTGATCAAGGGGAATAAAAAAATGTGTTTTCAACCCAAAAAGAAGGCTTTTGCCACCATTGGTGGTACAAAAAAAGTGCATTATCTGGATTTTGTCGGCTCTCTTGAGTCGGAGGTAGCAATTAATGCCAGTCAAGCCCACCTGAAACATCACGTCTTCAGGTGGGCTTAAAGGCTTCAATTGGCTTTGTGAATCGCGCGTTTGTCGACATTCATGGCCGCTTCAAATACCGCTTCAGACAGGGTGGGATGGGCGTGAACAATGCGTGCCAGGTCTTCAGCACAGCCTTTGAATTCCATGGCCACCACACATTCAGAAAGCAGATCGGCGGCATTGGCTGCATAAATATGAGCCCCCAACAATTCATCAGTTTCTTTGTCTGCGATCAGTTTAACCATTCCAGTGGGCTCGTTCATAGCCAGGGCGCGGCCATTGGCAGCAAAAGGAAAAGTCCCGACCTTGTACTCAACACCAGCTGCTTTCAATTGTTCTTCGGTTTGACCAACCCAGGCAATTTCCGGTTCGGTATATATCACCCATGGGATGGTGTTGAAATCAATGTGTCCATGTTGACCAGCGATACGCTCAATCACTGCTGAACACTCTTCTGAACCTTTGTGTGCCAGCATGGGGCCTCTGACAACGTCACCCACGGCCCAGACATTCGGGACGGCGGTGCGACATTCATCATCGACATCTATTTGTCCACGATCAGTGAGTGTGACTCCGCAGTCATCGCTCAGTAAACCTGAAGTTTCGGCTTTGCGGCCAACAGCGACCAGTAACTTGTCATAAACTGCAGTGGTTTGTTCGCCGTTTTTCTCATAAACCACTTCAACCTTGCCATCTTTCACCGTGGCAGATTTAACAAAGGTGGATAAATGAATGTCCAGGCCCTGTTTTTTGAATTCTCGTGCCGCCATTTTGGCAATGGTTTGGTCACAGGCTGCCAGGAATGTATCCATGGCTTCAAACACAGTGACTTCTGACCCCAGGCGACTCCAGACACTGCCCAGCTCGAGACCAATCACTCCGGCGCCAATAACGCCCAGTTTTTCCGGAACAGCAGCAACATCGAGGCCACCGGCGTTATCCAGAATGTATTCATTGTCGATGTCAACATTGGGAATGCTGATGGGCACTGAACCAGTGGCCAAAACGATGTGCTCGCCCTGCACAATCTCTGTGCCTTCATCGGTGGTGATCTCAACCTGCCGGTCTTTTAATAGTTTGCCGCTACCGGCTTTGTAGTTGACTTTATTGGCCTTGAACAACTGTGCAATACCACCAGTCAGTTGCTTAACAATTTTGTCCTTGCGCCCAATCATGGTAGGTACATCAATGGCCGGGTTTTCAAACGAGATGCCATGCACATCATAGTGCTTGGTCATTTGTTCAAAGTGTTTGGATGAGTCCAGCAAAGCTTTGGATGGGATACAACCCACATTCAGACAAGTGCCACCCAATGAGTACTGGCCGTTCTTTCCTTTAAAGCGGTCAATACACAAGGTTTTAAAGCCCATCTGAGCCGCTCTGATGGCTCCGACATATCCAGCGGGACCTCCGCCGATTAAAATCACGTCATATTTGTCAGTCATGTATTACTCCTTACAGGTTCAGCAACATTCTGGCCGGGTCTTCAAGCATTTCTTTGACCGCCACCAGGAACTGCACAGCATCTTTACCATCAATGATGCGGTGATCGTAGGTCAGTGCCAGATACATCATTGGCCGCACCACGATGTCGCCATTGACCACCACAGGACGGTCTTTAATGGTGTGCATGCCTAAAATGGCACTTTGTGGCATGTTCAGAATCGGTGTAGACATCAGTGACCCAAATGTGCCACCGTTGGTGATGGTGAATGTACCTCCGGTGAGGTCATCCATGGTCAGCTTGCCTTCATTGCCGGCAATCGCAAAATCACGAATGTTGCCATCAATGTCAGCCAGTCCCATGGCATCGGTGTTTTTCAATACCGGAACGACCAGGCCACGCTCTGTGGCGACGGCGATACCAATGTTTTGTTGACGATGATAAACCACGTCACTGCCTTCAACCGACGCATTGATAACGGGGAATTGTTTCAGTGCTTCGGTGGCGGCTTTTACGAAAAATGACATCAGGCCCAGTTTGATGCCGTGTTTGTTGATGAATTCCTCTTTGTATTTTTTACGGATATCCATCACCGCCTTGAGGTCAACTTCATTGAATGAAGTAAGCATGGCTGCAGTGGATTGTGCTTCAACCATGCGATCGGCAATTTTCTGCCTGAGTCTGCTCATGGGAACCCGTTCTTCCATTGGGGTGTTGGCCACTGACAGGACGTCGGGTTTGGTGATCCGACCGCCGCGTCCCGAACCGGTCACCTGAGATGCATCAATGTTGTTTTCATGCATCATCTTGCGGGCAGCAGGACCGGCAGAACCGGTGTCAATCGATTCAACAGGTTCCGATGCACTGCTTTGGTCAGTCGTTTTGTCAGCTTTAGGGGCTGCGGCTTTTGGGGCCACGGATTCTTCGGCTTTTTCAGCTGGAATCTCACCTTCTTTCACCACCCCAAGGATTTGATTGGCTTCGACCACTTCTCCACTCTCTACAGTGATGGATTCCAGCACACCATCGGCAGGTGCAGGTACTTCAAGCACCACTTTGTCGGTTTCCAGGTCAACCAGGTTCTCGTCACGCTTGACAAAATCGCCAGGCTTTTTGTACCAGGTGGCGACGGTGGCGTCGGTGACTGATTCTGGTAAAACGGGCACTTTTACATCAATGCTCATAGTTCATTACTCCGCGTCTATGGCCGATCCATGCTCTCCATGAATGGCATCATTAGTCAATTGTTGTTGTTCTTTTAAGTGTACCTTCAAGGCGCCAACCGCTGGTGAAGGTGAGGCTTTACGGCCTGCAAAATACAGCGGGAACCGGTCAGCAATACAATGCTGCAGGTGATGTCTGATCTGGAACCAGGCACCCTGATTGATGGGTTCTTCCTGACACCAGACGACTTCTTTGGCGTTGGGGTACACGTCGGTTTGTTTGGTCAGGGCTTTGCGGGGGAAGGGGTATAACTGTTCCACCCGGACCAAAGCCACGGTGTTTACTTCCTCATCAGTGACTTGTTTCAGCAGGTCATAATAGACTTTGCCGGAACAGAAAATGATGCGTTTAACGTCTTTTTTGGTCACCCTGCGATCAGGGATCACCGTTTGGAAACGACCTTCCGTCAGTTGTTCCTTGGTCGATGTGGCCAGTTTGTGGCGCAACAGGCTTTTGGGGGTCATCACAATCAGTGGCTTGCGTGCCTTGCGCAACATCTGACGGCGGATCATATGGAAAGTTTGTGCCGGGGTGGACGGCATGCAGACCTGCATGTTGTTCACCGCACATAATTGCAGGTAGCGTTCCAACCGGGCAGATGAATGTTCCGGACCCTGGCCTTCAAAGCCATGAGGCAAAAACATCACCAGTCCACTCAGGCGTCCCCATTTGGCCTCGCCCGACGAAATGAATTGGTCAATAACCACCTGAGCACCGTTGGCAAAATCACCAAATTGTGCTTCCCATATCACCAGTGAGCGGGGTTCTGTGGTGGCATAACCGTATTCAAAGGCCAATACGGCCTCTTCAGACAGGACTGAATTGATGATGTCAATTTTGTTGTCTTCGCTTTCCAATTCATCCAATGGGGTGAAATTTTCATTCACATCCACATTGTGGACCACTGCATGGCGGTGGAAAAAAGTGCCTCGCTGAGAGTCCTGGCCATCAATGCGGATCTGATACCCTTCATCAAGTATGCTGGCATAAGCCATGGTTTCGGCAAAACCCCAATCCATTTTGATGTCGCCGTTCATCATCTTAATGCGGTCCTGATTGATTTTATTAACCCTTGGGTGGGGTTTCAGGTCTGAGGGCAGGGTGGTGATGATGTTGGCATATTTGCTGAATCGCTCATCACTGATGCTGGTGGTGACCTGTTCAGTCAGTTCACCTTCAATGTATGGGGTCCAGTCAACCGCGAATTTATCGTTGTTGTGTGTAGGACCAAACGCGACGATGTCTTCTTTATTGTCCAGTCGGTCCCGGTACTCATCGACCCACTGCTTGGCATCATCAGCAGTAATAACATTCTGGCTGATCAATTGCTCAGCATAAATCTCCCGGGGAGACCGGTGAGCTTTGATCAGTTTATACATGTGGGGTTGGGTCGCGGAAGGTTCATCGGCTTCATTGTGGCCATGTTTGCGGTAACACACAAGGTCAATGACCACGTCCATGCCATATTGCAAGCGGTAATCAGCAGCCAGCTGGGTGGCAAACACCACGGCCTCCGGGTCATCACCATTGACATGGAAAATGGGCGCCTGAACCATTTTGGCCAATTCCGTACAATATAGCCCGGCTTTCTTATCCAGTGCATGAGTGGTGGTGAAACCAATTTGGTTGTTGACCACCACGTGAATGGTGCCGCCCACATCATAGCCTTCAACCATGGCCATGTTGAACAATTCCATGTTGACACCCTGGCCTTCAAAGGCCGCGTCGCCATGGATCAAGACCGGGACCACCACATTTTTGTTGCTGTCTTTGCGTCTGACCTGACGGGCCCGGACAGAGCCCAGAACCACCGGGTTGATGATTTCCAGGTGTGATGGATTGAATGCCATGGCCAAATGCACATCTCCGCCCGGAGTAGGTACATCTGATGAATAGCCCTTGTGGTATTTCACGTCGCCAGAATTGACATTGTCCAGTTCGTCGGCTTTCACTCCATCAAATTCATCAAACAGTTCAGCAGGTGATTTGCCGAGGATGTTGACCAGCATATTCAGCCGGCCACGGTGAGCCATACCAATGACCAGTTCCTTGGTTTTTTGAGCACCCAGATGTTGAATGAGGAATGACATTTGAGGAATCAGGGCATCACCACCTTCCAGTGAGAATCGCTTTTGACCCACGTATTTGTTGTGCAAATAACGTTCCATGCCTTCAGCGTGGGTTAACTCTTTGAGCAAGCGTTTTTTGTCAGCGTCATTGAACGGAAACTGGCCGGCTGGTTTTTCCAGGCGTTGTTGCAGCCACTCACGTTTTTTAATGTCGGTGATGTGCATGTATTCAGCACCGATGTGTTGACAATAGATGTTTTCCAACAGACCAATGATTTCGCGCAGTTTTAACTCATCTGACGCCACCAGAGATCCGGTGTTGAAAGAAGTGTCCAGATCGGCATCACTCAGGCCATGAAATTCAAGGTTCAGATCAGGGGTATCCGGGCGTTTGGAATACTTGATCGGATCGAGGTCAGCTTTCTGGTGTCCCCGCAGGCGGTAGGAATTGATCAGCCTGAGGACCGCAGCTTGTTTTTGTGCATGTGCTGCATCACCGCTGACCGAACCACCACTGGCTGGTAAACGACCGGCCATTTCGAATTTTTCAATGATCGGTAAGTGTCTGACATCCGGTTCGTCCTGGTCAAATTCCTTAAACAGGGCCTGAAGTTCCGGGGTGACTGACTGTGGGTCCTCCAGATAGAGGTCGTAATATTCTTCCAGCCAGCTTGAATTGCTGCCAAAAAAGGCTGCTGACTGCTGTTTTTCTTTGATCCAGCTTCCCAAGGGATTTCTCTGATTTTTCTTTGAAAACGCGTATTATACCTGAACCATTGCAGGGTAAAAGGTGAATACCCGATAAAGCGAAAAAAAATGGAGCCAGGGACCCATTGGTTTATAATCAAGGTCATGAGCGATCAGATCAGGCAGTTATTTACCAAGCCCATTCACCTGTATGTCATGGCCATGATATTGGTGGCAGGCTTATACATGTATGGGGTGCTGAACGCCACTGCGACATGGCCGGGTTCTCTGACCTGGGCGTTGGGAGTGATGGCTTTGTTGCTGGTCTGGCAATGTGGTTTGAAAATGCCCTATCTGGGGATGATTTCGATGGAACGTCTGGTGCAGTTTCATTTGTTGTTGACTTTGCCCATTTCGGAAATTCTACTGATCACCACAGTGGCCACTTTGATCATGCCATTCATAAACAAAGCTTACCGAATGAATTCATATCGGGTGGCTGTGTTACGGGCAGCCAATAACCTGGCGATGAATGCGATCATGATGTTGTCTGGCTATCTGGTGCTGCAAGCCGGACTGTCATTGCCATTGATGGACCTGAATTGGGAAGCTGTCGCCATCATCGCCCTGGCAGCAGTGGTGATGCAGGTGATCAATATAGGCATGATTGTCTTGTATTTCACTGTGGATAAAAAAAAGATTTCCCGCTTGTTGACGCCGGCCTATTTATTTGCTGATTTTGTATTTGTTCCGGTAGGCGTTTTGTCAGCATTGTTATGGCAGCAGTCAGATCCGACTTTGTTTTATTTGTTTGGTTTTTTTATGGTGGTTTTGCTGTTAAGTTTTTATGCGCTGAATAACCGTCATCCCTCCGATGATTCAGGTTCATTGCATCAGGGCACAGAATTTCCAGTCAGTTATCTGAATGTCGAGCATGTCACCACTGCCATCAGATCTCGTTGTGATCAGTTGTTTGATTGTCAGGCCATGTTCCTGGTGGAAACGGATCAGCCTGCAAACGAAACACATTTTTACCTCAAACACAACGCCACAAAATTACCGGACCTGGAACATTTTGCGGCTCGGTTCATCACGGATCATGCCGTTGAACGTGGTTCACAAATGATTCAGGGCCATACCGTATTTTTCATGGTGGCCAGATTCAGTGACCACAAAGGGGTGTTTGCACAAATGATGCTGGTACGCATTAATCAGGTGCCATACACCCACGGTGACCTCAATCTGTTGCGTTTGTTTGTCCAGCGCTACCGGGCAGGCCTGTCTTACGCCATTACTTTCGAGAAACTCTCCGAATACAAGGATAATCTGGAGGAAAAAGTGGATGCAAGGACCCGGCAACTGCAAGCGGTGAATAAAGAAAAAAGCCGATTGGTGAGCAAATTGAAGAAAATTTCCAATTCAGATGCCCTGACCGGATTATATAACCGGCGGTATTTTGACTCGCTGATCAGGTATCACCAAAAGAACCAGCCTGAGCGCTTATCATTGGCGGTGATTGACATTGACCATTTCAAAACCATCAATGACTCCCATGGACATGACCGGGGAGATGAGGTGTTGAAAAACATTGCCCGGATCATGCGCAGCTGGGCATGTGAAGACACCGTTTTGGTCCGCTATGGCGGTGAAGAGTTTGCCGCGGTTGTCATTCACCACGAACCTGAACAAGTGGCAGCCAAGCTCGATGAATTATTGCTGTTGGTCAGTGAGTACGAATGGAGCATGTTACCTGAAGGGCATCAAATGACGGTCAGTATTGGTTGGTCCCATCATCCTGAGCATGACCTCAGTGGGTTGTTTGATCTGGCAGATAAAGCCTTATATCAGGCCAAAACAAACGGCCGCAATCAAGTGCTAAAAGCCTGATCATACTGACTTTGTTTTTTATCTTTAGGTTCTGATCAGCGCTTGCATATCAATCAAGTCACGAATCACCCGCAAATCATTCATGGGTTTGGGAGATTGCTGCTTGACTGCTTGCAAGGTAAATGTCTGCTGGTCACAAATCAGGGGTGGCAAAAATGCTGAAACCACAAAAACCTCCCCATTGACAAATAATTCAGCGGTTAACGCATCAGCTTCAGGCTCGTGGATGTGGTAAGCGAAGATTGAAAAAGGACTTTTTTGCCAGCAACCATCCAGGGACTGAGGAGAATCTTCTTCTTGTGGGAGTTCGTCAAATAACCGATAACTGGTTACCACCTGACCAAATAGTTCTGCCAATGCGCTGTCTTCCATCTGGCTCATGTCAGTCAGATGCTGGCGTAAATAGTTGACCTCATGACGTCCGATTGAGGCATTTGATTGCAGCGACTGAACACCGTCTTTGAAGCGTTCACTGGGCGCTGAGTGCAGGGTGATCAGTTCAACCACTGCATTCAGCATTTCCTCATCTGCTGGCGCCCTCAGGCCAATGGAGCAGGTCAGGCAGTCATCAGAGGTGGAAATCCCGTGGTGGGGTATTTCTGGTGGCAGGTACAGAATGTCACCTGGTTTAAGTTCCGCTGTGTGCTGCGGATGGTAATCTGCAATAACCGCCAGTTCACTGTCGCTGACCAGCTCTGAATCAGGCAGTGGGCGGTCATCCCAGGACCATCGACGGGTACCTTTGACTTGCACCAGGAACACATCATAGTGATCAGTATGTGCACCGACTGAAGCTCCTTTGGGGGCAAAAGACATCATCAGGTCATCAAATCGCCAGCTTTTGATAAAGGGAAACCATTGCAATAACTGGCTGGCTGAAGGGAACCATTTTTCTATGTCCGAGACCAACAGGGTGGGGTGGCAGGCTGCCACATCATTCCAGGCTTCAGGTTCATCATAGATGGCCTGGTAACTGTGTTGGTCTTCGCTGAAAACAATGCGTGACTGAACGCCTTCCTGTTCGGCCAGGGCAAACAGGTCAGTGGCATCAGGTAAGCAGTCCAGGTTTACTGAGGTGTTGCGGAATAAATAAGGCGAACTTTGCCAGTGAGTGCTGAAAAACTCACTGGCAGTGATGTCCTGGTCATCAAAGACGTTTGGCTTGGTCTTTGGCATTGCCGAGGTAGTTGGCTGGTGTCATGTTCATGAGTCGTTCTTTGGCGGCCTGGGGAATGTCCAGCGATTGAATGAAGGACTGCATTTGTTGCTGATCTACTTTTTGACCCCTGGTCAGCTCCTTCAGTTTTTCATATGGGTTAGCCACTCCGTATCGACGCATCACTGTCTGAATGGGTTCGGCCAGCAGTTCCCAGTTGTTGTCCAGGTCTTCGGTCAGCACAGATTCATTGATGGCCAGTTTGCCCAGTCCTTTTTGCAGGGAAGCCCAGGCAATGGCACAGTGCCCAAAAGCAGTTCCCAGTGCCCGCAAGACAGTTGAGTCAGTCAGATCCCGCTGCCATCTGGAGACAGGTAATTTTTCAGCCAGGTGATTCAAGGTGGCGCTGGAAAGTCCCAGGTTGCCTTCGGCATTCTCAAAATCGATGGGGTTGACTTTGTGGGGCATGGTTGATGAACCAATTTCACCTGCCACGGTTTTTTGAGTGAAGTAACCATTTGAGATGTAACCCCATACATCACGGGCCAGGTCGAGCTGAATGGTGTTCAAGCGAATCATGTTGTGGCACAGTTCTGCGACAAAATCATGGGGTTCAATTTGTGTGGTGAACGGGTGAAAAGTCAGTCCAAGGCCAGTGATGAAGTCTTTGGAAATGGCCGGCCAATCTAATTCCGGATAGGCACTGTAATGGGCATTGAAATTACCTACGGCACCATTGAGCTTTCCGAATAAGGTGATGTGACTGAGTTGATCCAACTGATATTTAAGTCGGTAAACCACATTGGCCATCTCTTTGCCCATGGTGGTGGGCGAGGCGGGTTGGCCATGGGTCTTAGCCATCATGGGGACATCGGCATAAGTCATGGCCATGTCTGATAATTGGTTGATGATGTGTTGAATGGTGGGGATAAACACCGTGTCCCTGGCCTCTTTGAGCATCAGGGCATTACTGAGGTTGTTGATGTCTTCTGAGGTACAGGCAAAGTGCACAAACTCTTTGATCTTGTTTAATTCTGCATGGGCTGACAATTTATCTTTGATGTAGTATTCAACCGCTTTGACATCGTGGTTAGTGGTGGCCTCAATGTCTTTGACTTTTTGGGCTTCTTCTGGGGTGAAGTTGTCATAAATGGACATTACCCAGTCCACATCTTTGGCGCTCAGTTGACTGACTTCATCGACGCCAGGAGTCTGACTGAGGTGGATCAGCCATTTGAGTTCTACCAATAAACGGTTTTTGATCAAACCATATTCACTGAAAATATGGCCCATGTGTTTGGTTTTGCTGTGGTATCGGCCATCAACGGAAGTAATGGCAGTCAATTCTGAAAGTTGCATGCTGTCAGCTTGATTTGAAAGCCGGCATTATACCTGAATGTGTGTGGCTGTTCATGCCTTTTGCCTTGAAATGGCGTTGAATCTTTAGGTTGTTGAAGAGATCAATTTCTTTCCAAAAAAAAACGGAACTCCATTCACGAATGAAGTTCCGTCGCTGGTCAGTGACATAAAGGGGGAAGGCGCCACTGACCATAGCTCTATTATATGGGCATCATTGTGTTCTTTTCAAATAATCTTTGGCTGCAGCGAGTAATATTTCCGGTGCCAGACGGATTTTATAGTCCGGATTGACATATTGAAACTGAATAATTCCGTTTTTACCAACCAAAAAAGTAGCTGGAGCCGGTAACAAATGATGATCATGGCCTGATGCTTTTTCCAGATCAATGTTCCATTGTTTGTATTTTTCGACGGTTTCAGCCGGTACCTTAAAGGCAATGTTAAAAGCTTTGGCTACCTCCATAGTGGCATCAGAAAGCAGTTGATAGGTGATGTTGTCCTTCAGCTCCTGGTCTTTCAGGCTTTCAATCAGGAACGAGGGTTGATCAGGGCTGATGAAAAATACCTCAAAGCCCATATCAGTGAGTTGTTGTTCTGCCAGCCGCATTTCACCCAGGTGGGTGTTGCAATAAGGACACCAGCCACCCCGGTAAAAGGTGAGCACAAAAGGTTTGTTTAATTGCTGCGGGTTGAAGGTCACTGTTTCGCCATTTGGTCGTTTGGCGGTGAAGGCTGGAATACTCATACCAGGTAGCAATGGAGTGACCTGATCTGGTTGGTCAAAATAGTCTTTGCCATAGAGGTTGGTACTCAAAAACAAGCCTGCCAGCAATATGGGTAATGATTTCATGGTTAATGTCGCTCTTTCATGTGAATACATAAAGACAGGCAATAGAACAATAAATTACATTTTTTTTGATTTTTTCAATTTCAGTTGGTTGCATTGTGAAGATATATGAATTAGTATTATCTAAATTAGATAAAACTTAAATAATAAAAGAGGACAAAACAAATGGCGAAAGTGGTGGTGCTGGGTGCGGGTATTGGAGGCATTCCTATGGCTTTGGAAGCCAAACAGTTATTGGGTAAAGATCATCAGGTTACGGTCATCAGTGACAAAGACTGGTTTGAGTTTACCCCATCCAACCCTTGGGTGGCGGTTAATTGGCGTAAACCTGAACAAATCAAAGTTGAGTTAGCCCCTGTGTTCAGAAAGAAAGGCATAGGTTTTGTCGCTGCAGCAGCTGAACAGGTTAAACCGTCTGAAAACCAAGTGATTACGGTGGATGGAGAGGTCATCGATTATGATTATCTGGTGATTGCCACCGGACCCAAACTGGCTTTTGATGAAATCAAAGGGCTTGGGCCGGAAGCGCATACGGCATCGATTTGTATGACAAACCATGCGGCCATTGCTGGTGAAAAATGGCAAAATTTCCTGAAAAACCCCGGACCCATTGTGGTTGGTGCTGCTCAAGGTGCCTCTTGTTTTGGCCCTGCATATGAATACGCCTTGATTCTGGACAGCGATTTGCGTAAACATAAAATCAGGGATCAGGTGCCCATGACCTTTGTGACGTCAGAACCATACATCGGCCATCTGGGACTGGATGGTGTGGGTGATACCAAAAGTCTTTTGGAATCCAAATTACGTGATGCCAACATCAAATGGATAACCAATGCCAAAATCAACGACATCGGCCCTGATGAAATCAATGTGACTGAATGTTTTGCCAACGGAACTGAAACTGTGCATGACCCCATTCCTTTCAAACATGCCATGGTATTGCCTGCTTTTAAAGGGATTGATGCCATAGCGGGTATTGAAGGACTGGTTAATCCCAGAGGGTTTGTTGTGACCAATGAATACCAACAGAATCCAACATATCCCAACGTGTTTTCTGTCGGTGTCTGTGTGGCGATTCCACCATTGGGTAAAACACCTGTGCCTGTTGGGGTTCCGAAAACCGGATACATGATTGAGTCAATGGTAACAGCCACTGCCCATAACATTCAATCATTGATCATGGGTGAAGAACCGTCCCGTAAGCCGACATTGAATGCATTTTGTCTGGCTGATTTTGGGAATGGCGGTGTGGCGTTCATCGCCAAACCACAAATACCTCCGAGAAACCTCAATTGGTCAGGCAGTGGCAAATGGGTTCATCTGGCCAAGGTGGCTTTTGAAAAATACTTTTTATACAAGGTCAGGAAAGGCAAAAGTGAACCATTCTGGGAAAAATTCATTCTCAAATCAATTGGAGTTGAACGCTTGAAAAAACCAGACAATTGATGAATTGATGAATTGATGCTGGATTTTCTGGCAGAGGATATGGATGAGTGATGGCTTTGTTGGATGTCAGGTTACAATAGGGGGCATGAAAAAAACCATCATTCGCTTTTTGCTGTTTACTCTGCTGGCCATGTTGGCTGTTGTATACCTGGTGAAAAGACCATCGCTGAGCTGGGGTGAAGTGGTGCTTTTACCAGAAGGTGCATCTTCAGAAGTACTCAAAAGTCACGTCCGGTTTCTCAGCGAAGAGCTGACAAACCGCAATCATTCTCATTTGTCGACCCTCAATCAGGCAGCTGAATACATCAGCCAAAACTGGCAATCTCACGGCTTGCAGGTCAGTCGGCAATCATTCGTGATTGATGGCACTCAATACCACAATGTCATCGCCCGTTTGGGTCCACAACAGGGCGAACTGGTGGTGGTCGGTGCCCATTATGATACATTTGATCTGCTGCCCGGAGCTGATGACAACGCCAGTGGGGTGGCCGGGTTGTTAGAGCTTGGACGTTTACTGGCTGCAGATCCTCCGGAAATGCCCATAGAACTGGTGGCATTCACCCTGGAGGAGCCGCCATATTTTGCCAGTCAAAACATGGGCAGTGCCCATCATGCACAGGCACTGAAAGAGCCTGTGCGATTAATGGTTTCATTGGAGATGATCGGCTATTTTTCTGATCAGCCGGACTCTCAAAAATATCCTCTGGCGGTACTCAGCTGGCTGTACCCCACCACCGGAGATTTCATTGCGGTGGTGGATCAGTTGTTTTCATCAGAGGCACAAAGCATCAAGCAAGTCTATAACCAGCATACCTCATTGGCGGCGCATTCAATCAATGCACCGGCCTCATTGGTAGGGGTGGACTTTTCTGATCACCGCAATTATTGGGCGCAGAACATACCGGCGGTGATGATCACGGACACTGCGTTTTACCGCAATCACTATTATCACACTGAAAATGACACCTGGGAACGTTTGAATTATCAGAAAATGGCACAGGTCATTGATGGGTTGCTGATTTTTCTGCAACATGGCCTGGATTGAATCAACCGATCATTGATTTGAAATAACCTGTTGTGTCAAGATACCTCCTCTATTAACAAAACCGGTTAAACAGCATGAAAATCAGCAGTCATTTCGACGGCGGCCGCATTGCAGTGGTCAAGGCAGACGATGTATCCGATATTCAGGTCAACATCGATCATGATTCCAATTCAGAATTCAGACAGTGGTTCCATTTCAGAATTCAGGGCATCAAAAACCAGGATTGTGTACTGACCTTTCTGAATGCCAGCGAGACTTCGTATGTGGAAGGCTGGAAAGACTATGATGTGTGTGCATCAACAGACCGTCAGGAATGGTTTCGCCTACCCACTGAATTTGATGGTAAAAAATTGACCGTCGAATTCAATACCGACACCGATGACATTTATCTGGCGTATTTTGCCCCATACTCTTTTGAGCGGCATCTGAATTTACTGGCATTCGCTCAGCAATCTGATCTGTGTGAACTGCATTCTTTGGGTGAAACGGTCGATGGCCGGGACTTTGACATGCTGATCATCGAAGATCAGGAAGTAGACCTGGCAGAAAAGCTTAATGTTTGGATGATTGCCCGACAACACCCGGGTGAGACCATGGCTGAGTGGTTCGTAGAAGGCTTTTTGGAGTCACTGCTGGATCAGGACAATCCATCATCGCGATCGTTGTTGCAGCATTGTCGATTTCATGTGGTGCCAAATATGAACCCAGACGGCAGCTATCGTGGAAACCTCAGAACCAACGCAGCAGGGGCCAACCTAAACCGCGAATGGCAGGAACCAAACATGGACAGAAGCCCTGAGGTTTATTTGGTACGGGAACAAATGCACGCCCGCGGTGTTGATCTGTTTCTTGACATTCATGGAGATGAAGCGATTCCCTATAACTTCGTCGCAGGTTGTGAAGGTAATCCAAATTACAACGAGCGATTGAAACATCTGGAAGACACTTTTAAGGCAGCCTGGGCTGCTGCCAGTCCGGATTTTCAGGACGTTTATAAATATGATGATGACGAACCGGGTAAAGGTGATTTACGGATCGGTACCAATTACGTTGGCCAAACGTTCAATTGTTTGGCATACACAGTGGAAATGCCGTTCAAGGATAATCATGATTTACCTGATGAGCACTATGGTTGGTCTCCTGAGCGTTGTAAAAAGTTTGGCGAAGATGTGATCATTGCCATCAATAACACCGTACCGGTGATCAAGAATGCCTGATGAATCAAACTGAATTTCTGTTGGCCAATGGCTGGTTAATTGCCCTGGCAGTGAGTGTTGGGGTCATCAGTTGGACGATCTTGTTACTGAAAGCTGTGTTTGATGACAAACGCATCGCCTTGGTGGGGGTGTTTGCCAGTTTGTTGGTGGCTTTCATTGCCGCTTTTCCGCAATGGCTGGTCTTTGCCACCTGGTTGAAATACCTGGCAGGCGTGCTGTGCCTGGTGTTCATGATATGGGTGTGGCTGCGGCACTGGCGCAAAGCCGGTGTCTATTTACCGGTGATGGGGGTGTTGCTCAGTTCGGTTGCAGGTTACTGGCTGATGACTGAGTATCGCTTACTGGGCTGATCAGGGTTTAACGTAATCCAGTGGGTTGACAGGTTTGCCGTTTTTTCTGATTTCAAAATGGAGGTTGTTAACGTTGGTACCCGAAGAACCTAACTCGGCAATCACCTGACCCCGTTTAACCATTTCACCTTCTTTGACTTTCAGGGCTTTGTTGTGACCATAGGCACTGAGGTATTGGTCATTGTGTTTAATGATCACCAGCTCACCGTAACCCAGCAGGCCATTACCGCTGTAGACCACGACGCCGGCTTCGGCTGCCTTGACTGGCTGGCCTTCCCGGCCACCTATGGAGATGCCTTTACGGGCTGGGTTGCTGGCCAGAAACGTAGAGCGGATTTTTCCATCGGTTGGCCACAGCCATTTGAGGTTGGAGTTGTTTGGGGTGGCCGTCACAACTGGTTTTCTGGTCGGTTTGACAGCGGGTTTAACCTCTGGTTTTGGCTTTTCTGGCTGGCTGCTTTTTGCTGTTGTACTGGTTTTGGGTCGGTTCGTTGCCGGAGCTTGAGTAACCTGAGGTTGGGTTTTCTCTTTGCCGGAGGAAACCTTGGGTCCAGAAGTCAGAGGCTGGGTTTTGGCGGGTTGTTTGGGTGTTGCTGCAGGTATGGAACCTTTTAGTCGAATGATTTGTCCCGGGTAAATCCGGTAAGGTGGTTTGATGTCGTTGAGAGCGGCCAGCTTCTTGTAATCCACCTGATAGCGAAAACCAATGGAATACAGGCTATCGCCCTTTTTAACTTTGTATTGTTGGGTGGTTTTATTCTTGCGTTCAGTGTGCCTTGAATTCAAACGGGTATGACTTCTCTGAGGTTTGGGGTTGACTTCGTCCACCTGAGCCGGACGCCTGGGTGCACAAGCGGTTAAACCGACCAAAAGGGAAATGATCAGCAGAAGCTTCATTTACCGCACCACTCCTTCAAGCAGAGGGACGAAAATAACATCTCCAAGGTATTGTTCCTGGTGGCCATGTTCGGTTTTGACAATGGCCATCAGCTTTTGTTTCAGATGATCGCCAACAGGTAATATCATTTTCCCGCCTACGCGTAATTGATCGAGCAGTGCATAGGGCACTTGTTCTGGTGCTGCAGTGACTATGATGATGTCAAACGGTGCTTCACTGGCCCAGCCGGCGAATCCGTCACCGGTTTTGCATCGCACATTGCGATAGCCGAGTTTAATGAATCTTCTGCGGGCCTGGCGGGTGAGTTTGTCAATCCGTTCGATGCTGAATACTTCATC
Organism: Marinicella sediminis; assembly: GCF_002000055.1. Lineage (GTDB taxonomy): Bacteria > Pseudomonadota > Gammaproteobacteria > Xanthomonadales > Marinicellaceae > Marinicella > Marinicella sediminis. The sequence continues at coordinate 207,514 of NZ_MVBD01000008.1, forward strand.
TACCAGTTGAGAAAGTACTGCAGCCTGGTACCCCGATCCTGTGCCCAATTCCAAGACCTTTACCGGGTGGTCATGGCGGATGACTTCTTCGGTCATTCGGGCCACCACAAAGGGTTGTGAAATGGTCTGGCCGTATTTTATTGGCAGGGCCACATCTTCATAGGCACGGTGAGAAAGGGCTTCATCCACGAATACATGTCGTGGAATCTTGGCCATGGCCATCAACACCCGTTCATCGCCAATGCCCCTGACTCGCAGGCGGTCTATCATTCGCTGCCGGGTGCGTTCAGAGGTCATGCCAATGCCCAGTGAATTCATAGATGGCTGGCCCATTGATCCAGGTCGTCAATAAAGCCGTGTTTGGTCATGTCTGTTTGCAGTGGAGAAATTGAAACATAGCCATTCTTAACGGCATGAAAATCAGTGCCTTCTCCGGCATCGGCCTCTGGTCCCGCCGGTCCGATCCAATACATTTTGAAGCCCCTGGGATCACGGATGGGAATGGCATTTTCTGCTTTGTGACGGTACCCGAGTCGGGTGATTTTGACGCCCTTAATTTCCTCAATAGGTAAATTGGGCACATTGACGTTCAATATGGTGTCCGTGGGTAAGGGGTGATAGATCACATGCTGGATGATTTTTTTCAAAAAATGAGTCACGGTATGAAAGTCCCTCGGCCGGCGGTTTTCTTTGACTGAGTCCAGCACAATGGATACCGCGATGGCTGGCAAACCCAGATAGCGGCCCTCAATGGCCGCAGCCACTGTTCCAGAGTACAGGACATCATCACCCAGATTAGCGGCGTTGTTGATGCCGGATATCACCATATCCGGTTCTTCGTCAAGAACCCCGGTGACAGCAAGGTGTACACAATCGGTGGGTGTGCCATACACACTGAAAACGTCGTCGGTGACTTTTTCCACCCGAATTGGGCGGTCCAGGGTGAGTGAATTGCTGGCTCCTGAACGGTCGCGGTTGGGAGCAAACACCACCACTTCACCAAGCTCTTTGAGCATGTCTGCCAGAATTTTGATGCCTTTGGCATTGACACCGTCGTCATTGCTGACCAAAAATTTCATGGGATAAGGATCTACAGAGTAATACCCCATTATAAAGAGTTGTGACTTTAAAAATAAATACCGGGGGTGAAATTCAGTGAATAAAACCCACATCAGGCATCGCAATGAACTTTTTATTACCCCTTTGGCTCTTGCTGTATATCAGCCTGGTCACTCATTTGTGAAGATCAGAACAGGCCAATCAATTGCTCAAAGATACGATTGAGTAAGTTTTTTTTCCCCGTAATGATTTCAATTCTGCCCTGCATGTGAGGGATATAACTGATGGTTTTTCCATAACTGGTGGTGATTTGATTGGTGCTGGCATCGAAGCCTTCGATTTCCACATCAATGTTGATTTGTTGCTGGTGTACGGATGGTGATTGATTCACCACCCTGGCACTGATTTCGCCAAACTCTGTCGCCGGATAGCTCATCAATTGAATCAATGCCCGTTGACCCACAGAGACTTTGCCGGTACCGTTTTCAGCGACCTTAATCTGTCCGCGTAAATGCTCAGAATGTGGGATGATGGTAAACAGTTCCTGACCTGCGGTGATGTTTTGATTGGCAGCAGTGCCATTGGGTAAGGCAATGGTACCTGCCATGGTGGATTTGAAAATGTGCTGTTTTTCCCAGCCCAATACCTGGTCAAGTAACTTTTGCTGAGCTAATTTTTGATACAGCAACAAATCTGCGAGTCCTTCCTGGTCATTGGATTCCAGCCAGTTCAATTCTTCTCTGGCATGCTTCATCTGGCTGTTAACCTGCAACCGCTCATCAGTCAATTGTCTGATCAGAATCTTCGCTTCCAGCAGTTTTTTATGTAACTGTTCGACTTCACCTTTGGACAGCAAACCTTCGGTATGTAATTGCCTCGACTTTTTGTGGTTTTCTTGTTCCATGGTCACTTTTTGTTGCAACAACATGAGCCGCTGGTCCAGTGCATACAGCCGCTGTTCGGCAGTTTGTAAGTGATTGTGTTGTTGCCTGGTCTGAATGGTTGTTTTGTCACTGGACAGGTGCTGACTGATCTTGTGCAGGTGTTCTGTGAGGGTCTGAAATTCAACCCGCATCGGACCCAGGTGTTGATTCAGAAAGGGAGACAAATCTGCGATGTCCAGCTCAGTCTTCAACAGCACCGACTTTAAAGCCTGCAGGGTTATCAGGTCGACATCTGATTGCAGGACAATGATGGGTTGTCCTTTCTCCACCGATTCCCCATCACTCACCAGCACTTTGTCAACGACACCCAGTTGATCAGCGTTACGGGAACTCGCGGGATGTACGGAATTGATGACCACCCGTGTGTTGATGGTGTCGGAATAATCAATGAACCAGCTGAACGTTAGGATCATCAACACAAACCCCATGATCAGACTGATGCCCCAGCGAATCAGGGCTTTGGGCGGTTGGCCAATGTATTCGTCAATGAAGTCCGGAGTGTCTGCTGGTTGCTGATTCATGTGCCCAGTTCCAATTGGTTTTTGACCAAGTAATAATAGTCACCACGTTGGCTGATCAGGGTGTCGTGGTTCCCGGATTCAACCACCGCTCCGTGTTTCAGTACCACGATCTGATCGGCATTCCTGACGGTGCTCAGGCGATGAGCGATGATCACTGCTGTGCGGTTTTTGACGAATACATCAAGGTTGTTCTGAATCATTTTTTCATTGTTGGCATCCAATGCCGAGGTGGCTTCGTCATAGAACAAATAGGCCGGGTCCTGATAAATGGAGCGGGCAATCATCAGCCTTTGCTGCTGACCTTTGCTGAGGTTGATCTGACCATTCTGACCAATCACTGTTTGCCATTTAAGGGGCAGTTTGTTGATGTCATCCAACAGGTTTGCCATGGTCAGGGCGTGCATCAGTTTTTGCTGATCAATGGTGGCGCCAGACAAGGCCACGTTGGCGGCAATGGTATCATCAAAAACATGTCCGTCCTGAAACACCACGCCAGACTGGTTTCTGATCAATTCAGCCGGAAGGTGTTCAACATCCATACCCCCATACTCAATGACACCTGAATCAGGAGCATAGAATTTCAACAGCAATTTCAGCAGGGTGGTTTTACCACTGCCGCTTTCTCCAACGATGGCGGTGGTTTTTTGGGCAGGGATGCGCAGCGTGATGTCTTTCAGGACTGGCGAGAATCCGGGGTAAGCAAAAGTCAGGTTGCTGATGCTGATGTCACCGGTGAGCTGTTTAACCTGATAAGGGTTCTGGGTGGATTCATCAGGTTCATTTTGGATTTCAGTCAGTCGGCGAAAACTCAGCTTGGCATCCTGAAGTATTGGTATAAAGCTCAGTAGCTGATCAATCGGGGCATTGAGTTGACCCAGGATGAAGCTGATTGCAACCAGCATACCCAGGGTGATGTCTCCTGAAATGACCAGTTGAGCACTGAAAAAAATAATCACAATGTTCTTGATCTCGTTGATCAGGATGGTACCCGCCTGTTGACCCTGCTCAAGCATCAACAGGCGGCTTTTGATGTTGAATAAGTTGACCTGAATTTTTTCCCACTGCCATTTTTTTTTGGTTTCAGCCTGATTGATTTTTATTTCCGGCATACCATGGATGATGTGCAACATGTGGTTCTGGTGTTTGCTTGCGTGCACAAATTTCTCATTATCCAGGTGTTTTCGGCGATGTAAAAAAAGCAGTGGCCAAGTCAAAGACAAGGTGCTGCCAATCACAAAGGCCAGAAAAATCTGGCCACTGTAGATCCACAACACCACCCCGAATACCAAAAGATTGATCAGGGAGAAAAAGGTGTTCAGGCTGTGTGAAGTCAACAGCTGTTCAATCCGTTCGTGATCAGCGATTCTTTGTAAGATGTCGCCGGTGTTTTTGCGGTCAAAATAGGACAGCGACAGACGCATCATTTTCAACAGGAAATCGGCAAGAATGCTGATGTTGATGCGGGTGGATATGTGTAGCAGTATCCAGCTTCGGATGAACTCGATGCTGGTCCTGCTGATGATGAAAACCAATTGTGCTATGAGGATCAGATAGATGAACTTATGATCTTTGAGGGCCACGCCCTGATCGATCAGCGATTGTGACAGGAATGGAATGATCAGATTGATCAGGGTGATGGCCAACACGCCAATCACCAGTTGAATCAACAGTTTTTTATGTTGTTTCAGTTTGGCCCAGATACCCAAAGGCTGTGCTGCAACTGATTCCTCTGCGGTTTCAGAATCGGCGGTGTAAAAATGATCAGTGGGTTCAAGCAAAAGGGCAAATCCCTGTCGATCCTGGTTTTTCACCCAATGTTGTTCAAGTTGTTGTTGATTGATGCGGGATTTGCCGTATTGTGGATCAGCAATTGAGAAGGTGTTCTTTTTGGTTTTATAGGCGACAACAAAATGTTGATCGTCCCAATGCAGGATGCACGGTTTGTCCCCATGCTCTGCCAGTTGTTTGGTGGTGAGTTTTACACCCAGCGTGCGAAAACCCAGTTTTTCCGCCGCCTGGCTCAGATTAAACAGGGAAACACCATGTTTACCAATGGCGCACAAGGTCTCAATGAAGTCTTGCCGAAAATGGCGTCCATAATGCTGACTGATCATGGCCAGACAGGTCGGGCCACAACTCATCATGTCAGTTTGTTTGATCAGTTTGAAATGTGTCATGTCAGAAAAGGGTACAGGCAGAACCTGCACCCTTGAGTGCCTTATTTCAATACACAGCAAATCATTGACGTGTTTTGATCAGGAAAAGAAGAGCTGAAAGTGCCGCCATTGACGTTCTGCATTTCTTCCGCTGACAAGTTGATTGAACCGGCTGGGTTTTTGGCCGCTTCCAGTTGCTCAGCAGTCAGTGTAGAACGGTAGGCTTCGTCTTTCCATGCTTTGATTAAATCGATTTTCATAATAAATTCCTCTATAAATAAAATATTAATAACAGGCTGGTTTTAACAAATGCATTCAGGTAACCAGCAACAACCTGAATTCAGTTCAACAGCAGTACATTGGGTACCAACTGTGGATTTTTGATGTGCAGTATCTGATATGCCAGACCGGGTGACCCAACCATCAAGCCAGGATCGAATTGATTAAATGGCATGCCGTTTTTGAGTCCGGTTCGGCTGATCTGTTGAATAACCTGGTCCAATCGTTGATGTAAATGCGCCTTGTTGAAATCAGCCTCAGGGCAGCTGGTCAACATATTCAGGTAGTGCAATATACTGGCGTCTCCGTGGCACAATGATTGGTTGTGACCCAATGCATCAACGGCCTTTTGAGCCAGGCGTGCATGGGGTAACTCGTTTAAAGAAGCTTGCTGCTGAAGGTCATGACTGGCCATGGCCACGCCCAGACCGCCATTACACCAGGCAAACATCCCATCACAACAATCGTGGCTGACCCGCAGGTCGCGGAAATGCAGTGTTTCAGGGTCAAACAGGCTGGACTCAAATGACCATGCCCGCCGGATGATGTCGGTGTGGGTATTCAAGTGCAGATACTGATCGTATTGACCCAGGGCAAAAGCAATGCCAGTTACGCCATGCGAAAAACCACCCAACATGTTTCCGTCAGCAATCGGATTGGGCCAGCCTACACCACTTGTATGAATGACTGCATGGGCTCTGAGGTGCCGGGCACAATGCCCTGCCACCGATAAAAAAGCCGGATTGCTTGTCAGCCTGTGAGCGGTCAATGCCGCCAACAGGCAGCCAGCTGCACCATGCATGACATCAAAATGCGGGTCCTGGTCAATGTGCATTTCAATGATTCTGGAAAAATCAGAGAGGTGTCTCAATAAACGTTGACTGCCGGTGGCATGCTGAATCTGAGACAAACTGTACAGTACGCCTCCCATACCCACAAAACCGCCAATGTGCTGAAAGCGAATGGCTGGTAATTTATCGCCCAGGTATTCAGCGGTCAGCTGCACTTTGCGTAACAGGTCAGCATCCTGATAGACCTGTGCATAGGCCAGCAAATACAGCAGTGATCCGAGGTTGCCATTGAACAATTCAAACTCCTTTTTACTGTTGATGGTCCACTGGGTTTCATTGATCATTTCCAGGTTTTTCCAATGTAAAATGTGTCCGGACTGGTGGGCACAGGCCAACAGTTCACTGGTAATGTGGTGACAAAAGTCATCGGCGGACTGGATGTCTGGACAGTCAATCGGTTGACTGTGTTGCAATGCTTCGCTGGTGTGCATACTGGCCCGTATTAACCAGTGTTGGGCACGGCGGTCCTGCTCACTCAGGCGGTGCAAGGTGTGGTCGATTCTTGCCAGGGCAGGGTGATGGAAGTAGTGATTGATGACCTGACCGTTACCGGTGAATAATTGTTGACTGTTTGGCTGAAAGTAGAAAATTGGAATGTTGGCGGATTTGAGGCAAGCTGACTCATACCTGATGACTTGCCTGAGGTGACCCATGCTTTGTGTCATGACCCATAATTTTTCCTCAATAAAAAGGTCTCTTTCAGTCTGGTTTCTGAGGAAATCAGGATGTTGCAGGCATTTGACCAATTGGTGATAGGTGTCGGTAGGTCGCAAGATACAGCGGTACTTCATTTGACTCAGCTCCATAAAAGCCAGGTTGTCAGACAACCAGTCTGGATGAGTCAGAAAAAAATCATACAGCACATCAAATCCATTGATCAGATGTGCTGTGATCTCACCGACACTCAAGTCATGACTCTGCAAATGAGTGACTGATGTGGTGATGTCACTGGCAGTGTATCGCATGTCATCACGGCGTTGATTGACCAGTTGGCCCATTGGTAGATCAATGCGCTGATTGGCCCTGAAGCCGAGGGCACTGACATCCATGCCCTGTTTTTGACCGGCAAACATGGTTTTTTGTGGCAACATCATGGAGTCCAATACCGTGTGAAATGATTGTTCCAGGCTTGGGTCGTCACATTGCTGTTCAGTTCCGTGTTTAAAGTTGACATGAAATATGGACTCCAAATCCACCAGCACCGGGTGTTCACCATGGGCTATGATGTTTTCATGGTGAAAATCCCCTGAATTCAAAACATACAGTAAAGCCAGGTAATGTCCCATTCTGTGGTAATAGCGGCCTGCCTGCTGGTCGTTTTCAGTGGCCACTTCGGTGATGTATTCAGTCCAGCCATGACTGTGAAGGTTGAGCAGTTGCGGTGACTTCAGCTGAACATGGCTTGCGGCGTTCAGGTCCGTGAGCAATTTGCCAAACCATTGATCCACCGACAATGATCTTGGTTTATAGACCAGTGTCAGGTTTTCAAAGTGGCAAATTCTGACTGATCTTCCCTGGTTGTGTGCGTCACCTTGTTGGGCGCCAAAGCGCCTGAATTGACCTGGCTTGCCAAACTGCACACACAGTGCTTTGTGGTCGCGGCTCAGGCGGGCCAGAAACTCAGTGTGCTGTTCAATAGATTGTTCAGTCAGGCAAACCAACTGTTCCAGTAACAGAGGGTATTCATCGAAAACTGACTGTATGATGGCGGGGTTTTTCAGTTGTTCAATGAACCATTGAAATCGTTCTTCACTGCATGTTCCCTGCAGTTTGTTACTGACCCTGGCCACGTTCAATTCAAGGGTGAGGGTGGGGGTAATGAGATCAATCAGCAATTCGGTTAATTCCTGTTCAAACAATGGCAGGTAATCCGTCAATTGAACACAATCAACCGGCATAGAGAAGATCGGCTCACAGGCTTTGCTCAATTGCCTTTGGGCGTTGACCAGTATGAAGTCAACCAACTGACAAAAAGGGTTGTCAAATGTACGCGCGTCTTCTGCCCGATAATCATTGTGCAGAAAACGCAACCAGTGCTGAGCAGTTTGACTGTGTTGGTGATTGTCATTGAGGAACATCGACTCAAAATCTGTCAGGGACAATTGGTTGATGCTCAGCCACTCACCAAACGCCTGTTCATCATTAAAAGGGTACAGGCTTTTGTATTTGTTGTATTGATAAGTGTTAAACGGCTGCTTCTCAGCCATGTTGTCCTTTTGCATGAGCCTTCTTGGTTTCATTCAGTGAGGCAAATTGTAGAGCCGGTTGTCAGAAGCCAGTGATCAAAAATCGGGCAAAAAATCTTAAAAAATGGTCAAAAAAAACACACATTCCGGGAAAAAAACATCATTTTCCGATCATTGTGTTGCAATCTCTTTGTGAATAAATATGCTGTTGAGTCAAGCATCACTGGGATGTGAAGCACATTCAGGAATCCAGCTGAGCATTCGGTTAGGATGAAGTGCGTAATATAGATTGATATAACAGTTAAAGGAGTACATATGAACCATCAAAGAATGATGAAAATAGCAACAATGGCTTTCCTGGCCACTGGTTTCAGCTTACCTGCCAATTCTGAACCCGGTGAGCCGGAACCCAGCGGAGTGGTATGTAGGTACCACAACGATATATTTGCCATCAGAGCAACCCATGCGTATTGCGTGGCTAAATTTTTGGCGGATAACCCGGGTTATCCAAACACAGGTGTTCAGGGAATTGGTGGTCATGGGCCGTCGTCGGCCGTTGTGCAAGGGGGGCAAAATTTGGATTTGACCTCCACCAACGGTCAGTTGGTTTATGCCACGACATATTTGACCCAGACTGATCACAGTGTAGAAGATTGTGTGACTTCCGAACCCTGGAATTGACTCACAGAGTTTGTTGATATGCCGGTCGTCAGGTCCGGCAATCAACCCCACATAAACAAATGAGCCTTCAACCATTGGAGATAAGTATGAACCCCCCCAAATTGATCTTGCTGATGATGTTTGTATGTTTGGCCATTGGCTTCAGTTACCGTTCTCATTCGGGTCCGGGTGAACCTGGTGAACCAACCCCCGGTGGGATGGTGTGCAAACACCACAACAGTGCCTATGCGCTGCAGCCCGATCATGCGTCCTGTGTGGCTCATTTCCTGACCACGAATCCAACTTATTCATCCAAAAGTGATCACAGTGTCGAAGATTGCATCACTTCTGAACCGTTTAATTGATTGGTCAGGTGTGTGATAAACATGGCATGATACGGTGATTTTGATTGATGCTGGTTGTCGCGTAATGCATGGGTTGTTTTTTCGCATGATCATGGGGTGGATGCTGTTTCTGGCTGTCAGTCCGTTGGTGCAGGCTGGCAGCTTCCAACACCTCACAACGAGTGATGGGTTGACCCATCCGATTGTCAGGAGCTTTGCTGAAGACCGCGAAGGATTTGTGTGGATTGGTACCTATCAAGGATTGTCACGGTTTGATGGATATCAGTTGAAGGAATTTTTCACCCCTGACAACAAACCATTTCAGCGAGTCAGGCATTTATGGTCAACTGATGGCGTGTTGTGGGTAGGCACACTTGAGTCTGGAGTTTTTTACATTGAATCAGAGCAAGTCAGCCGGCTGGACTTGCCAGGTGTAGAACAAACCGGTCAGCTGCGTGGTGTGGTGGTTCACAATGGCCTGGTGTGGCTGGTGTATGACAAGCAAATCATGGCCATCGCCAAAGACCGCATCAGGCATTCTTTTGATCACCCAATCAAAGCAACCATCACTTCAGTGCTTGGTGCCGGAAAGGATTTCATTTGGTTGGCCACCGGACAGGACGTTTTGCGGCTTAATCTGAATGATCACAGTGTTGAGCAGGTGCCAATCAATGCAGCACAGCTAAACCGGAAACTGCAAGTCCTGCACCGAAGTCTGGATGGTTCTGTTTGGTTGGGCCGCAGTGATGGTGTTTATCAACTCAATGAATCATGTGGTTGTTTTGTGCCTGCCATTGATAAAATCAAAGGAACTGAGATATACAGCCTGGCATCTGATGAACGTTACTTGTGGCTGGGAACTGCCAGACAGGGGCTGATCCAATATGAAATGGAAAGCGGGACTGTGCAACGGTTCAGTCAATCCAAAAACCGTCCAGATGGACTCAATGACAACAGTGTCATCAGTTTGTACACTGGAAGAAACGACATTCTCTGGGCAGGCACCTTTAACAAAGGCGTCAATTTCATGCCCCTTTCCGCCTTGCAGTTTGGTCGCCTGAGGGGCATTGATCTGCCCGCCGGATGCATGCCAGGCGATGTGGTGTTTGATGTACATGAACAGGATGCCGGGATTTTGTGGCTGGGCACTGACCGTGGCCTGGTGTTCAATGATGCCAATACGGGTGTTTGCCATCTGTTTCAGCACAATGCGCAGGAACCGAACTCTCTTTCGGCTAATTTTGTGTATTCCTTTCTGGTTGACAGCCAGCAGCAAAGCTGGATTACCACTTCCCGGGGTGTGGACCGTTGGACGGCTGATCGGCCAATTTTTGAACGTCAGTCTTTTCTGCCTTCCATGGGGGTGTTTTTCATGGCGGAGGTGCTGCCAGACCAATTTTTCCTGGGAACCAATGATGGCTTGTTTCTGGCTGATACCAAACAGCGTTCTGCGGTCCGGCTGACTGATGACTTTCAGCAACAACCTATGTTTTACCATCATGTCAGGGATGCATCAGGTCAACATTGGTTTGGCTCAACCCAGGGGATGTTCCGTTGGCACAATGAAACGCTGGTACCTGAAACCATTAAAAGCGATGAGCAGTCGCCCATCGTCAATATCACCGGTCTGGCGACTGATGGTCGCGGTGGTTTGTTGATTGCCGCAGATCAGCGATATTTGTTATCCCGCAGTGCCAGCGCTGAAGTCACCGATCACAGCCTGATCATACATCGCTTGTATCCGCAAGTCTCCATTTATGATATCCACCATGTCAATGATGGATGGTATTGGATGTCCAGTGATCAGGGCTTGTTCAGGGTTAACCTGCACAAGGCAGATGTCCATTTGTTCAAAGAATCAGATGGCTTACAAAGCAATGATTTTTTGAAAATTTCCAGTCACCTGGGACAATCTGGGCGGTTGTATTTTGGTGGCAGGCAGGGATTGAATGGATTTGATCCGGCTGACATTCAACTGAATCAGGTGGCTCCACAAGTGGTGATCACTCAATTGTCACAGCTGAACAAGCCAGTGATGCCTGGCGACAGGACACTGGGTGGTGAACAGCTGAGCAAACCAGTGAATGAGTTGCACAACCTGCGTTTGGGTCATCAGGACCTGGCAATAGAGTTTGAATTTGCCGCGATGAATTTTGCCGATGCTTCGCGCAATCAATATGCTTATCGCTTGTTGGGCTTTGACCCGGCATGGAATTTGGTTGAGGCGACTGAGCGGAAAGCCAGTTACACCAATCTAAAGCCCGGCAATTATACGTTTCAGGTCAAAGCAGCTGATAAAGACGGGGTTTGGAGTACCCGGCCAAAGTCATTGAAATTAACGGTGGTGCCCGCACCCTGGTTATCGGCATGGGCTTTCGCGACTTATTTATTCACTTTCATTGTGATGGTGTTTGCATATGTCAGGGTTAATACCGCCAGATCCCGTAAGCGGGCGTTGATGTTGGAGGCCACTGTGGATGAACGCACACGGGAGGTTCAGTCACAGAAACAAATGGTTGAATCCTTGTTACAACACAAAAATGAAGTCTTCGCTAATGTGACCCATGAATTCAAAACTCCCTTGTCACTGATTCTTGGTCCGGTAGAGGAACTGGCGCAAACTGCGCAGACCGAGACAGAACAACAGCATGTTCAGCTGATCAGAAAAAATGCCAAGCGGCTGTTGATGATGGTGGGGCAGATTCTTAAGCTGTCTGAAGCAGAGAATCAAACGGCTGATAACCGTGAATTACAAGATGTGCGGGCCATGGTTTTGATGTTGTTTGAAGCCTTCAAACCCATCGCCGACAGACAAGGCGTCTCATTACGTGTTACTGAAGTTGATCAGGCCACTGTGCTGGCAACCAGTGATTGTCTGGAAATGGTGGTGGGCAATCTGCTGTCCAATGCGCTCAAATTCAGTCAATCAGGTGATGAGGTGAGTATTGGTTCGGCCGTCAGCGGGCAACAAGTCAGTATCTTCGTTGAAGACACTGGCAGTGGCATCAAAGAACAGGATAAGTCACGTGTTTTTCAACGCTTCACAAGACTCGGTCATCAATCTCATGTACCGGGCACCGGGATTGGTCTGGCCGTGGTTAAAGAGTTAACTGAGGCCAATGGCGGAACCGTCAATTTAAGCAGTCAGTGGGGGCAGGGAACGACATTTACTGTGACTTTTCCGTTGGTCATTGATGCCGGAAATGCAGTGACTTCAGGTGAATTGGCAAATCAACTGTCAGCAAATCTGGCGCAGGAATTGACCGCGCCGCAAGTAACCAGGTCAGCAAACTTAACAGCTCACGGTTTGAATGTTTTGATCATTGAAGACAACCTTGATATGCAGGCCCACATCAGCAGGGTGTTGTCTGGGGTCTGCAATACACAGCTTGCAGGGGATGGCAAGACTGGTGTGGCTCAGGCCTTGGAAGCTGTTCCGGACATTGTCATTTGTGATGTGATGATGCCGGAAATGGATGGCTATCAGGTTTGCCGTGTTTTACGCCATGATGAGCGTACTTCACACATTCCCATTATTCTGCTGACGGCCCTGGACAGTAAAGAAAGTCGCATAAAAGGATGGCGGGAGAACATTGATCACTACGTAACCAAGCCATTTGATGCCTTGGAGTTGCGTTATAAAATTCAATCAGTGATTAACATCCGTGCCATTTTGCAGCATAAAACCACCATTCAGTTTAATCGCCGGCAATCCCTGGACAACCTTGATTTGCCCAAACAGGACGTCCGGTTTTTGAAAAAATTCAAGCAACTCATCAGTCAACATCACAACACGCCCTCATTAAACCGGTCCGAAATGGCTTCCTTGATGGCAATGAGTGAAAGTCAGCTACAGCGAAAAATCAAAGCATTAACCGGTCAGGGTGCTTTGGACATGTTGCGCGAATACCGCTTACAACAAGCCGCCATGCAACTCAAAGATGGCAATCAGGTGGGTATTGTCAGTGACAATTGCGGGTTCAATACGGTTTCATACTTTGCCAGTTGTTTCAAAAAACGTTATGGAGTCACCCCTAAAAAGTATCAGCAACTGAATAAACCAAAGCCTGCTGATGAGTAATCCGGTCCGATCGGTGAAGCGATCATTGTGACAGAGGTTTTTGGTGTTAAAATGAACATTTTATCCGGGTGTGATGTTGATGAATGATGAGCAAATGAATGATGTGATCACTTTTCTGCAATTCTTGCAGGACGACATTTGTGAACGATTGGAAAGCGCAGATACTGGCAGCAGGTTCATAGAAGATGCCTGGCAGCACGACAATGGCGGTGGTGGCCGGACCCGGGTGATGAAAGGTGAGGTTTTTGAACAGGCCGGGGTTAATTTTTCTTATGTCAAAGGCGATGCTTTGCCTGCCGCTGCAACAGCCAAAAGGCCGGCAATGGCTGGTCAGGGGTTTGAAGCCTCAGGAGTGTCATTGGTGGTGCATCCTGACAATCCATTTGTGCCAACATCACATGCCAATGTGCGGGTGTTTCGCACCATCCCCAAACAGGGCGAACAGGCGCACTGGTGGTTCGGTGGAGGCTTTGATCTGACTCCGTATTACCCCTTTGACGAGGACATCATTCACTGGCATCAGGTGGCACATGATGCATGTGCTCCTTTTGGTGACGGTGTTTATGAAGAATTCAAAGCCTGGTGTGATGAATATTTTTATTTGCGTCACCGTCAGGAAACCCGCGGCGTTGGCGGCTTGTTCTTTGATGACCTTAATCGATGGGATTTCGATACCTGCTTTGCTTTTATCAAAGCCATCGGGCAGGCCTATTGTGAAGCTTACATCCCCATCGTCAACAAACACAAAAACAGTTTGTTCGATGATGAGCACAAACAATTCCAGAAATACCGTCGTGGCCGCTATGTGGAATTTAATCTGGTTTATGACCGGGGTACCTTGTTTGGTTTGCAATCCGGTGGGCGCACTGAATCGATCCTCATGTCGTTGCCACCTGAAGTTTCTTACCGCTATAACTATCAACCAGAGTCCGGGACCCAGGAAGCCAGATTGTATGAATACCTGAAACCGCAGGATTGGCTGAAAAGCAAAGGTCGGTAATTAAATGATCCTCTGGATCATTCCTTGGTGCTTGTAACACTTGTGTGAACCATCAGTAACCGCTAATATATTAAGTCAATGGGGTTGGTCCTGATTCGGGGCTGAATATCCAATTGATATAATAAAAAGAGGTTAAGCATGAAATTTCGCTGGATGCTACTATTGATGGCAGTTTGGTTGCCGGTTTACGGCAATGAAGTCATTGAGCAAGACTCATTTCCTGAGCACATTCCCTTCTCCGTCTCACTACCTGAACAGCTGAACATCAATCCGCAGGGGTCACTGGTTGAGCTGAGTTATTATGACGCCAGCGCCAGCCGGCAGCTGTATCGGGAACTATTCACCGCAGTACAGGTGGATGATCATCAGTTGGCCATCAAACTGGGCAAGGGCCGTTTCATCGAAGGCGATTATTCATCGGTACAGGCCCTGGCTGCGAACCACCCTGAATTCAGGGTGGCCATTACCATTGATAAACAAGCACTGAAACCATACGTCGGAGTCAAGCCTGCCGGGCATTCCATTGAGTCTATGGCGATATTGGCAGGCGTGAAATCAACGGAGGATCAATTACACTGGAAAGGCTATCAGGCAAAATCAACACACTCTACTGTGCAACAAGTTACGCTTGGCATCGATAAACTGACAGGCAATGAGCAAATAATTGCCCGGAGTCCATACACCCTTGAAGTCATTGGCCCCAAAATGTCAAAACCAATGAAAAGCTTTCCAGTGGCAGTATCCAAAGCTTTTCAAGAGCAGGAAATCAATAGCCTGAGGCATGAATCGCTCTATGACAAAGAAGGCAATTTATTTGGTACCGTTTCGCCCCAGCAGGATGATCCACTGGCCCCTAAATCAGCACAGAATCCGGGAGGTTTTCTGACCCCATCACCGAGTGCTAACTTCCCGGGAATGCCAAATATTTCTGGCTTTTATCCACCTGATATTGAAGGTGCAGTGGGACCTGATCATTATGTGCAGATGGTGAATTCAACTTATCAGATTTTTGATAAGATCACGGGCGCCAGTGTAGCTGGTCCATTCACCAACAACACCTTATGGAGTGGGTTTGGTGGAGGCTGTCAAAATAACAATGATGGTGACCCCATTGCTTTATACGACGAAATGCATGATCGGTGGATTCTGACTCAATTTTCGGTCAGCACCTTGCCTCGCTCTGTCTGTTTCGCAGTTTCACAAACCGGTGACCCCACTGGTGATTATTATCTTTATGAAGTGATTGCCCAACGATTCCCGGATTACTACAAATTGGGACTGTGGAATGTCCCTGGTAACACCGCCATCTTTATGGGCACCAACTCAGGCCAGCAGAATCAATACGATGTGTATGCCATCGATTATGAAAACATGCGCCAGGGGTTACCAGCCAATCCATCGCAGTTTTTTCAAAACTATCCCAATTTGTTGATGCCAGCTGACAGTGATGGGGCATCGCCGGCTGCGAATACTCCTGGGTACTTTTATACCATCCGCGATGGTGGTGAACCATACTTTGGATCACCGCCCAATGACAGCATCGATATCTATGAGTTTGTTGTGGATTGGGATACACCGGCCAACACCACTTTCACCTTGGCACAGGTGATCACCAATGCCGATGGATTGACAGATTTTAACTGGACTGTGTGTGGATTTTTTGTGTCCAATTGTTTAGAACAACCAGGTACAGCTGTTTTGATTGACAGCAACTCCTGGTGGCCGCAACAACGCCTGCAATTCAGAAATTTTGGAACGTATCAGACTCTGGTGGGTGCCTGGGGCGTTAATGCCGTGCCACAGCCAGCCAAACGATCAGCCATTCGTTGGTTTGAATTGAGAAAGAACACCGCCGATCCAAACTGGACTTATCGTCAGGAAGGCACCTTTACCCCTGATACGGATCACCGCTTTTCGCCATCTATTTCGATGGATGCCTCTGGTAACATCGGACTGGGGTATACCGTCACTTCAACCACCACATTTCCTTCAATCCGCTACACAGTTCATGACAGTGCGGTGGATCCACTCGGGTTTATGGAACCTGAAGTAACCATGGTGGCAGGTACCGGTTCGCAGACTGGGAGTGCCGGTCGTTGGGGCGACTATGCATCCATGGATGTAGACCCTGTTGATGGTTGTACTTTCTGGTTTACCCATGAATATATACCGGTAACCAGTGGTGCCAGTTGGCAAACCCAGATAGGGTCTTTTAAGGTACCCAGCTGTGAGTATTATGATGTGCTGCCAGATGACAGCGAGATTCAAGTATGTAAAACCGTTGGTTCGGCCAGTTTCGATTTGACCCTGACGCCTGATTTCGATGCCACCACGAATCTGACTCAGGTGGGGTGTCCAGCAGGAGCCAATTGTTCATTCAGCCCCAACCCGGTGGTTGATCCGGTGAAGGACGCCACTTTGAATCTGACTTCACTGAACAGTGCAGGTGGCGGGACTTACCCCATCACAGTCACCGCGACCGACAGTGTTGATAACAGTAAGACTGCAGATGCAGATTTGCTGCTGACTTTGTTTGACGGTACGCCGGGAACTCCAGTGCTGTTTTCTCCTGCAGACGGGGCTTTTCAGGCAACGCTCACGCCTGAATTGTCCTGGGGAGCGGTCAGTGACCAACAGAACTATTTGCTCGAAGTGGCTGATTCTGATGATTTCAGCAACATCGTATTTTCTACAGGTACCGGTGGTTTAAGCGCCACCACAAGCACCCTCAATGAATCAACCTGTTATTGGTGGAGGGTCACGCCAGATAACTTGTGTGGTAACGGTATCAGTTCTTCGGCCTCCACTTTTTATACCGGAGCTACCCTCAATACGGCCAACTTTCCCAGTACTGATGTACCGGTAACCATACCGGCCGTTATAGCCACCATCACTTCAGACCTCACCATTGCCGGGGTGGGAGTCATCAATGATGTGAATGTCAATACCCTGGACATTACCCACACCTGGGTCAGTGATTTAACCATTGACCTGACCTCCCCACAAGGTACCACAGTGCGTATTATGAACGTGGGTTGTACCAATCGCGATGACGTACTGGTGACACTGGACGATGAGGCAACCCCCGGAACCTGGTCCTGCAACCCGGCACCTGTTGGTCAGGGAGGCACTTTTCAACCATCCAACCCTTTGGCGGCTTTTGATGGCGAGGATGCCGATGGTACCTGGACATTGACAGTCATTGATTCGTTTAATTCAGATGGTGGATCATTGGACGGTTGGGGGCTGAGCTTCCAGGCCTTCAGTGACCCGGGTGATCAATGTCCTGCCACCAATATTGACCCCACGGCAGTTGATGACAGTGCCACGGTTGACGAAGACGATCCTGCCACCACCATAGATGTTCAGGCCAATGACACCGATCCTGACGGTGGAATTAACACCATACAATCGGTGACTCAACCGGCCAATGGGGCGGTGGTGATCACCAACGGTGGTGCGGATCTGACCTATCAGCCGGATGCCGATTTCTGTAATGACGGTACCCCGACTGATGATTTCACTTATACCCTCAACGGTGGTTCGGTGGGCACGGTGGCAGTTACTGTCAATTGTGTGGACGATGACCCGGTTGCTGTGAATGATTCAGTGACTGTAACTGAAGATGACCCGGCAACCACCATTGATGTGATCAGTAATGACACCGATGTGGATGGTGGCAGCAACACCATCCAATCGGTCACCCAACCGGCTGACGGTACCGTGGTGATCACCAATGCCGGTGCGGATCTGACCTATCAGCCGGATGCCGATTTCTGTAATGACGGTACCCCGACTGATGATTTCACTTATACCCTCAATGGCGGTTCGGTGGGCACTGTGGCCGTGACCGTAACCTGTGTGGATGATGATCCAAACGCGGTGGATGACACCGCCACAGTGACCGAGGACGATCCGGCGACCACCATTGATGTGATCAGTAATGACACCGATGTGGATGGTGGCAGCAACACCGTT
The DNA here is from genome assembly GCF_002000055.1 of Marinicella sediminis. Classification (GTDB taxonomy): domain Bacteria; phylum Pseudomonadota; class Gammaproteobacteria; order Xanthomonadales; family Marinicellaceae; genus Marinicella; species Marinicella sediminis. The sequence goes on from NZ_MVBD01000008.1 coordinate 225,573, forward strand.
CAATCGGTCACTCAACCTGTCAACGGTACCGTGGTGATCACCAATGCCGGTGCTGACCTGAGTTATCAGCCGGATGCTGATTACTGTAATGATGGTACACCGACAGATGACTTTACGTACACCCTGAACGGTGGTTCTGCGGGCAATGTGGCTGTTACCGTCACGTGCGTCGATGACACACCTACCGCGGTGAATGACACCGCCACCATCACAGAGGATGATCCGGCCACCACCTTTGATGTGCTGGCCAATGACAACAATGCCGATGGTGGGCCGATCACCATTGATTCGGTGACTCAACCAGGCAATGGTCTGGTGGTGATCACCAACGGTGGGGCTGATCTGACTTATGCGCCGGTGGCGGACTACTGTAATGATGGGGTGACCACTGATGACTTCACCTACACATTGAACGGTGGTTCAGTGGGTACCGTGGCTGTTACGGTCAACTGTGTGGATGATGCGCCTACGGCTAACAACGATGCGGCCACGGTAACCGAAGATGATCCGGCAACCACGGTGGATGTGCTGGCCAATGACAGCAATGCCGATGGTGGGCCGATCACCATTGATTCGGTGACTCAACCAGG
>NZ_MVBD01000009.1 GCF_002000055.1 Marinicella sediminis
GTTGAGTATGGTATCGGCAACCGACTGCAGGTCATTGGTGTCATAAGGCAAATCAGCCAGTGCGTGATAGGCTTTATCAATGTGTAGGCTGGCTTGATTGCGTGCTTCATCAAGACCCAGTAAACCAGGATAGGTCGATTTGTTGTGGTTTAAAGTAACAGTGTTTAAAGGAATGATCTTGGGATTTCATTCACTTTTGTTCCTGACAAAAGTGAAAGCCGACTCTACGGATGGAGGAGTTAGGGTCTCGTCTGGAACAGAGACCGAGGCCACGGCGATCATATCGTGCAATTAAGCGCGCGACGCTCTGATTCGCTTTCGCTAACGGCTTATCGATCATTCCATTATAGCTTCTTGACTTCGTCAAACCGCCATATCTGTATGATCTGCCTAACCAAGTCAGCGGGTCGAGCTGATCATCAGCTCTCCTAAGTATGTTCTGGCACTGTAATTACAATTCTTGAATTAATTCTCCATAAAAAATTTGTTTCAGGAAAATTTATATACAACAGGCATACTGCATGATGGTCTTGTTTTTTTATTAATCTGACTTGTGCTCTGGCGGCACATCGTTTTAATCGTTTCCAGTCAAAGGAAGAAGCTTGGGTAATGCGCAAAACAGTGTATTTTCACCTGGTAGTCAGTGAATTTAGTCTGCTTTCAAAAAAAACATTCATAAATCATTAAATACTTTAAGAATATCTAACATCATATTGATATACAATGGTTTAATTATTAGAAATACTCCATTTTTTCAACGTCAAATCAAGCTGTATTAACGCAATATTAATTTTGTCTTTTACATTGAGGGGGCAGTTGAATAAAATGATTATTGTGATCGTTATGAATAAATAATGAGCGGGGGGGGAAATTCAGTCAGAAATTCTGATTGAAAAAGTGAAGGATTGCGTATGTGAAATACAATCAGATTGGTTGACTCTGCCTTAAATTCGTTCGGGACAAAACAGCATTTTGTTTAAAACAATTAAAAAGAGATCAACATGACACCAGTCAAGAACACGGTAAATTTTTTCTTCACCCTTTTTCTCATCACAACATGGCCTGTTTCTTCATTAATAGCGGCTACGGTCACAGCTGATATTACCAGCTCACCTGCTGACTTTACACCCGGTGAGACAGTGGCTGGTAACAGTTATGTGTTTACCATTTCACAAGATGAAACCGGTACCCTCAACAGCGTTGATCTTTCAGGCACTTTTTCCAGCAATTCCATTGTAGATTTTAATTGGTCATGTAGTGGCGCAGGATCCTCAGTTTGTGTGCCTGCTTCAGGATCTGGCGTGACATCACTGAGTACTGTTATTTCACTGGATGGAACCAATGCTGTGACAATTTCAGTGTCTGATGTTGAGTATCGTGCCAGCTTCTTCAACAACACAACTTTTACAGCCAACGTATTCAGTGTGGGCGGTGGTAATTCAGCCGTTGACGACTCAGTAACCATCACCAGGGCTTCAAGCAGTGACATCAACATGACAGTCACCAATGCGCCTACCACTTATACCCCGGGAACCACTGGCAGTTATGTTTTTACCGTATCCAATGACGGTGGTCCAAGTGATGCACAAAATCTCCAATTCAGCGACGTTATTCCTGCTGGTATGACAATCACAAGTTGGTCTTGTAGCGCTGACACAGGTAGCAGTTGCAGCGGTTCAGGTGGCAGTAACAACAACGTGAATCCTACATTACAACTGGATGTGAATGATCAGGCAACAATCACAGTAAATGCTTCATATCAAAGTTCTGCCACTGCTGACCCATTGCAATACAGTGGAAGCATCACTTTTGGTGATGCCAATATGACTGACCCTGATGACACATCACCAATCACTGTCAGTGATTCCAATGATTGGGCGCCTGTTTCTACACTGCAGGTTACCGTCAATACGGATACCATTTCTGAAACCGATTATACGCCAGGTGCCACAGAAGTTTACAATGTGGTTGTCACCAACACCGGTCCCAGTGATGTCAGTGGCATAACGATCGTCGATAACAATCTATCGGTCTATGAATCAATCAGCTGGACCTGTGATGACAGCAATGCAGGTGCTACTTGTGGTGCTGCCAGTGGTGCAGGCCGGTTGAATACCACAGCCAATCTGGCCGATGGTGCCAGCATTACATATGCAGTCAGCGTGACTTATGAATCAGGTACCACCACGGATCCACTGATCTATGAAGTTGACGTCACCAACCCCAATACCCATACACCTTCAACTGGCGTAAGCGGTTCTAAATCACTGGACAGGGATCCTTTTTCCGTCTTTGTATTGAGCCTGACTGACAGCCAATCCAGCTACACCCCTGGAACCACAGGGCGAACGTATACTGCAGTATTGACTAACAATGGTCCAACAGATGCTCTGGGTGTGGCAATCAGTGACAACATGCTGAGCGAGTTTGAATCAATCAACTGGACTTGTACTCCATCCTCGAACGACAGTTCATGTGCCAACTCCACTGGGACCTCTGATTTAAGCACAACCGTTGATGTGGTTAAAGATGACAACATCACCTTTAACATCACCGTGGATTATTTTTCCAGCGCTGTGGCCAATCCATTGGTTTACACGGTATCTGCGGCAAATCCTAATAATGCACTGAATCCAACATCCAGCAATTCTGACAGTGATACATTGGCCAGACAGGTTAACTTGTCTATCAGTAAAACCGGTAAAGCAGGAAACCTGGTTCCCAATGAACCATTCACTTACAGCATCATTGTCACCAATGATGGTCCCAGTGACCTTGGTGCTGCTGTGGATGCACAGGGAGTGCCCACAGAAGAAGGTGTGAGACTGGTCGATGACCTGGACGATACCCTGATCAATGACCCCAATCCGCAAAACTGCCAGGCAGGCAGCACCACGCCTTGCTGGAAATACTGTGAAAGTGATCAGGGCATTAAGGACACTGATATTTCTCCAACCAATTGTCCGGGAAACATTGACATCGCCACAGGTGCAGGGTCACTGTTGGATGTGCCTATTCGTTTGTCTGCCGGAAGCAGCAGTGAGATCGTCATATATGCCCGGGTCTCTGACAGCACCGGGTCCAACTGTAACACCACTCCAGCATTTCCAGGCACCAACGAATTGTGTAATGAGGCCAGTATTTCAATTGTTGAGACTGCCACCACCACCAATGTGGGTTCCTCACCACTCACTGATGATCACACCAATGTGATTGTCATAGGAACTGATTTAGTGGTCAGCAAAACCGATAACCAAACCCAGCTGTCCCCCGGTGAGACCAATACCTATGAAGTGGTGGTTCGCAATGATGGTTTCATCAATGTGGAAGGCGTCAGCGTAACTGATGTTCTGCCTCTGTTTCCCAACCAGGCGGCTGGATTCGTTCCAGGCAGCATTTCATGGTTCTGTGAAACCAGTGACGCAGGTGCTTGTTGTAATACCCAAAGTACTGCCTGTGGTCTCAGTCAACCCACTTCGACAACCAACAGTGATGTGTTGAATGCCATTATTGACCTGGACTCACAAACTGAAGTGACTTTTACCATCACAGGTACCGTCGACAATGACTCCACAGGCACGTTGTCCAACAGTGCCAGTGCGGTTTTGCCAGCAGGAATTGAAGAAGCCAATGACACCAATAACCTCAATGTCACTGACACCACTTCACTGTCAGCCAATACAGACATATCCCTGAGTAAAACCCTGGTGTCAGCAACTCCCACCAATTCCGGAGCGCCTGATTTTAATGAGTTTGTTAACCTGCTTTATCAGGTTGAGGTCACCAATAATGGACCTTCCAGTGCATCTGCAGTGACGGTCAGTGATTTACTTGATTCACCCAAACTCAATCTGTCAACTGCCAGTTGGGACTGTCAGATTATTGGCACAGGTTCTTGTGCAACACCTGGCCCTGTCAATGGCAGCGCCTTATCTGCACAGGTTGATCTGGGCGTGGGTTCACGTGCAGTATTCAATGTTGCCATCTCTACTGAAGTGGGTGCGGAAGGAAAAGTCGTTAATGTGGCCAGTGCCACGGCAACTGGATTTGATCCGGTCAACATCAACAACAGTGACAGTGTTGAATATTCATTGACTGGCTCTGCTGAATTAACCATCGATAATGATGATGCCAGGACCACAGCCATACCTGGAGAGCCCATCAATTACACCGTACGGGTGGTAAATGAGGGTCCGGATAATGTATTTGGAGCCACAGTGGAAAACATTTTTCCACCACAATTGCAGGATGTGAACTGGACTTGTAGCGCGGTTTCACCCATCCCGGGAGATTTAACATTTTTCCAACGTTCAGATCAGAGCGCGGCCGGTGCGGTGTTGAGTATCAGCCCGGATGGCAACCATGTCTATGTGGCTGCACCTGACACCGATGATGCCGGTGTATTGACTGCCAAATTGTTGGCCTATTCCAGAAACACACTGATTGGGGGGGACTTTGGTCAGATTCAATTAATTCAGAGTCTGGAGCAGGGCACAGGTGGTATTGACGGATTAGAGAAGCCACAAGCCATGGTGATGGATGACCAGGGGCGATTTGTTTATGTGCTGTCAGATATTTACAGCGGTTCAGCAAGTACCAAAGCGATTGCTGTGTTTGGCCGTGATACCAATGGTTTATCTTCGGGGTTTGGTGAGTTAACTTACCTGGGGTTGATGACAGATGTACCGTCCACTCCGGTTGATTTACAGATCAGTCCTGATCAGAAGCACCTGTATGTTTCAGGCAGTGGAGTGATTAAACGCTACGACCGGGATTCGGGAACAGGTTTATTGACCTTTGTTGAAGATTTCTCATTGAGTGATGCTGGCCAGATGGTATTTGCTGATTCTGGTACTGACTTGTATGTCAGTGAACTCAGTGGTGATACAGTGCATTACCTGTCCCGTGAAGACGATGAATCATCCGCTGATTTTGGTGATTTAACCGCTGCAGGAACAGTCGCTGATAACTCCATTGGAGGGGTAAGCGATTTGATCATCAGTGCTGATCAAAGGCAATTGTATCTGGCTTCAGCCAGCAACAATCGTTTGGTGGTATTGAACCGCAACATCAGCACCAGTGCATTGACTTTTGTGATTGCTTATGACGATACCGGATTGGGCCTGAACATCACGGAAACCTTGGTTGGGCTGGATACCCTGGACATCAGCAACGATGGTGAACACCTGGTTGTTGGCAATCCTGTGGATGATTCGGTGCTGGTTTTAACCAGAAACAGTCAGGGTTTACTGAACAAACAGGAAGAACAGTCTGTGCCTGGATTACAGGGAGTGTCTGATGTGGCGTTCACTGCCGATGGCCTGCATGTATTGACCACCGCCGCCGGAGCGGGTGGTAAGTCGCTTACTGTCTTCAATCGTCGTCAGCCAGATCCTTTGTTTTCTTACATGGAAACTGAATTCAATGGTGTCAATGATTTGAACGACACCGGTGGAACAGTAGATGGCATGCTTGGCGCCAGTGCCGTGGCTGTGAGCACCGATGGAAATCATGTGTATGTGACCGGCCTGGGCAGTGATTCAGTGGTGCAGTTCCGTCGGGATAAAACCAAAGGCAGCACATCAGCGACCCGTAATGAACACCTGACATATGAAAACACTTACACCGACGGTGTAGGAGTGATCACAGGACTGAATGATCCTGATTCCATTGCCATTTCACCCAATGGCGAATTTGTTTATGTGGGCAGCTCTGACTCAGCCACCCTGACGGTCTTCACCAGAGACCTCAGTGGTGATTTGACTTATGTAACGACTTACAACCATGTGAGTAATCAAATTGATGGGCTGCTGGGTATATCCGACATCCTGATTAATGCGTCCAGCCAGCACCTGTATGTGGCCGGTCGTTTTGAAGCATCTGTGGTTCAATACCTGATCAATGGCACCAATGGAACACTCACCCTGGTTGATTCTGTGGCCAATGGTGATGTGGGAGTGTCAGGCATGGCCGGTGCCCGTTCATTGTCATTCAGCCCTGACGAAGATCAGATTTATGTGGCCAGCAGCATTGATGACAGTCTGGTGGTGTTGAACAGAAACCTCAATGGAGGTGCCATCAACTTCATTCAGCGCAATGCATTTGCCGGTGATCAACCAATGGATGTGGTGGCCAGTCCGGATGGAGCTCATGTATACGTGGTTTCTGCCAATGATCATCGCCTGTCGGTTTTCCAGCGAGAAGATAACCCCAGCAGTACCCAATACGGTCAGGTAAGCCTCAGGCAAACCTATGAAGATGGAGTCAATGGTTTTAATTACCTGCAGGGTGCCCGTGCCATCGACATCAGTTCCCAGGGTGATAAACTCTATCTGGGTGCAGAATACGATCATGCCATCACAGTCTTGGACAGGGATCAGAACAGCAACAGCAACAGCTTTGGGTTACTGTCGGTTCTTGAAGTACAGATCGATGAGGTCAATGGTGTGGCAGGTTTAGAGCAACTGTATGATCTGGTGGTGACCAATGACACCCGTCACGTGTATGCAGCGGGATTCGCTGATCACGCACTGACCGGATTCGTGCTTGGCTCAGGTTCATCATGTAGTGCACAAGGCACGGGCAACATCAGTGATGTGGTGGATGTTGGCAGCAATGGCACATTGACGTATTCGATCAATGCCATGATCCGTTCAAATGCCAACGGCCAGTTGACCACACAAGCCAGCATCATTCCACCGGAAAACTTTGTGTTCAATAACAATCTGGATGCGTGTGGAACAGCCAGCACCGCCGATGCCTGTGATCAGGACACCACGAACCTGATCCCCGAATATGATTTATCCATCAGTAAAACAGACTCACGTATTTCAGCGGTACCTGGGCAGGCAGTGACCTATGAAATACTGGTGTCAAATAATGGGCCAAGTGATGCCATTTCAAGTGCAACTGAAACCATTCAGGTGCTGGATATCCTTAATAGCGGCTTTGATCAGGGGTCCATAAACTGGACCTGTCAGGCATCCGGATCTGGTTCTTTGGGCTTTGCACAAGTGGTCAAACAGGGTGTGTTGGGTATAGATGGCCTGACCGGTGTTGCGGCTGTTGAGTATGTTGCTGATTTGGCCGGGCTAGGACCCCATGTGGTAACGGCCAGTGTACTTGATGACAGTGTAGGCTTTTATGCCATTGATCAGTTAACTGGTTTGTTAAGCCAGCAATTGGTGGTCTCTACTGGTTCAGGTGGGTTATTGGATGGTGCCAGAGATTTGGTGGTGATCGATGCTGATATTTATGTGGCCAGTCAGGTGGATGATGCCCTGGTGGCCTTGAAAGCCACCAATCAGGCAGGCAGCCTGGCTGTATCATTGGTCGACAATTATGATTTTTCTGATGGCATCAGTGGTTTGAATCAGGCCGTGAACCTGGTTGTTTCCAGTGATGGTACGTCGCTTTATGTTGCAGGTGCCAATGACAATTCAGTGGTGATTTTTGATCGCTCAGTTGCCAATGGGACCTTGACATATAACAGCACCTTGTTCGAAGACCCGGCTGATACCATACAACAAACCATCAAAGGTTTAAGCGGGGTCAATGCACTGGCCATTGCAGCTGATGGACGAACACTTTATACCAGTGGGGTTAATCAGGCCAACCTGGGTGTGTATAAACGCAGCCTGATGGATGGCAGCCTGCAACTGATTGGATTGCTGGATGCCGGAGACATTGGTGAATCAATGTCAGGCATCACTTCGATGTTGGTTTCTGATGATAATAAACAGCTTTATGTGGCCGTGGGTGGCGACAACAAGATTCTGGTGTTTGACAGAGACATCACCAGTGACCCCAATGGCAATGATTATGGATTACTTTCGCTGTCGCAAAGTGTCGAGCAGAATCAGGCGGGTGTGGTCGGTTTGATTTCACCACAGGGCATGGAGGTTTCAGCCGATGGACGACACGTTTACGTCACTGGTGAGCAAGCTGATGCCCTGGTTTGGTTAAGCCGTGACCTGGAAACCGGTGCATTGAGCTTTGGCGGAGTGATCAGTGATGGTGTCAGCCAGACAGATGGTCTGGACGGTGCCATTGATGTGACCATCAGTCCGGATGGCGCGTTCGTATATGCCGCTGGCAGCAATGATCATGCCTTGGTGACTCTGACCCGCAGCGCAGATTCAACTTGTCCGGCTTCAGGTGTTGGCAACATCTCTGCTGCAATGGATACCGAAGGGGTTGAAGTAAACATCGCAGCTAACGGTTTATTGAAATTTACTTTACAGGCCACCGTGGCCAGTGATGCCACCAACACACTGTACAATGAAGCTGGGGTGTTCAGTTGTCCTTCAACCCACACTGGACCGGTTTCAACCTGCGTGGGAGCTGAAGTTGATACGACTAACAACACCGATTCGGACACCAATGAAATCAATGCCAATGCAGACCTTTCGATCACCAAAACCGATGGTGTGGCGCAATACAATGGCTTGCTGGGTGCTCTCAATGTCAGTGGTAATAATGACCATGTTTATGTCGCAGCTGCGCAGGAAAATGCCATCGGTATCTTCAGTCGTAATAATGTTTCGGCACAGCCTGAATTTGGTGATCTTGCTTATGTTAATTCCGTCCTCAATGGGCAAAATGGCGTATCCGGTCTGTTGGGCGTTGCTGATGTGTTGTTATCAGCTGATGGCTTGACGTTGTATGCCGCCGGAGCAGGTGACAATGCAGTCGTTGTATTCAGCAGGAATCCACTGTCAGGTGAACTGACCTTCCTGGAAAAACAAAGCAGCGGTTTGTTTGGCGTTGAAGGTCTTGAAGGTGTAGACGCACTGGCCATCAGTGCTGATGGTGCCCATTTGTATGCCACCGGGCCACTGACAGGATCTGTTTCGGTGTTTGCCATTGACCAGACAGGTGGAGTTAATCAGGGACGTTTAAGCTATCAGCAAAAATTACAAAATGCAGTGGCTGGTGTTGGCGGACTGTCTGCAGTGAGTGACCTGGTGGTTGCTCCGGATAATCAGCATGTGTATGCCATTTCCAACAGTGAAAACAGCATTTCTTTGTTCCTGAGAAATCCCAACAGCAACAGTCCCAGTTTTGGTACCTTGAGCTACCTGAATACCTGGACCAATGGCAATGATGGCATAGGTGGCCTGATTGGCCCCACTGAATTGCTGATTGAATCGGCAGGCCCGGGTGATCATGTATACGTGTTAGGTGCTGCAGCTCAGGCTTTGGTGGTGTTTGCCAGAGATACCGGCACAGGTGCATTGACTTTTGTTGAATTCAAGCAAAACGGTACTTCACAGGTGGCTGGATTGGCCGGAGCCACCGATCTGAATATGTCAGCCGATGGCTTACACCTGTATGTGGCCGGACAGCAACAGGACAGTGTGGTTAAATTTAATCGTGATGTTGTCACTGGTTCTCTTGAGTTTGCTCAGATAGTTCAGCAAGGCGATCCATTGGGATTACCCGGTGAATTTGTTGATGGGCTTGATGGTGCTTCAGGCATATTCCTCTCACCCGATGGTAATCATCAGTACCTGGCGTCCCGCAATGATCATGCTGTGACCACATTCGAAGTCATGCAAGACCCCGGACAGCCTCAGGATGGAATGCTCTCGTATCAACAGTCATTGGTTGATGGTGAGGGTGGCGTTGCACCAGGTTCTATCATCAGTTATGTGATTGTGGCCAGCAACCTCGGCCCCAGTGATGCTGAAAAAGTATTGGTGCAGGATATTTTTCCTGCTGAATTTGAACAAATCTCTTACCAATGCTTCCCGATCAATCAGGCAGCCTGTAACACCAACCTGCAGTCTGGTAATGTCCATGAGTTGGTTGACTTGCCGGCCGGATCCCGGGTTGAGATTCTTGCCACGGGCGTCGTGCGGACTGATGCCACAGGTGTGTTGTCAAATACCGCTACGGTCAGTACGTCAACTGATCCTGCATTTGCGATCAGTGACCCTGATTTAAGTAACAACAGTGCCACAGATGATAATACGTTGCTTTCTCCGGCAGTTGATCTGTTGGTGACTAAAGACAATGGTTCCAATACCGTGATTCCGGGTACCCGTGTCACCTGGGACATCACCGTTTCCAATCAACCGACTGTCAATACCGCCAGTCAGCCATCAGATGCCCTTGGGGTTTGGGTTACTGATGTGGTCCCTGAAGCCGTCAGTAACGTCAATTGGACCTGTCATGCTTTCCCCGAAGTGGGTTTGCTGAATGATGGTGAAGCAGATGACAACAATGACAATAATCTGATTGTCAGTGATTTGTCTGAATACCGTGATCTGGTCATCAGTGACAACGGTTTATTTGCTTACGCTGTTGGCCAAAATGGCCCGGTTTCTGAGTTACTGGTATATGCCAGGGATCAAAGAACGGGGGAATTGTCATTGACTCAAACCATTGCAGCTGATGATGCAGGGGTGAATGGCATGAGTGGTTTGACTGCAGTGACACTCAGTCATGACCAGCAAAACCTGTATGCCGTTTCAAATGTGGATGATTCACTGGTGGTGTTTGACAGAGATACTGCCACCGGCGTATTGGCTTATGCGGCTGTTTTGACCGATGGTGCCGGCGGGGTTAATGGTTTAGGGGGAGCCACTGATGTGATCATTTCTGCCGATGACAAGCACCTGTATGTAGCAGGTCAGCTGGATAATGCCATTGCTGTATTCCAACGCAACCTGGCTGATGGCAGTATGACCTATCTGTCTCATTTACTCGGCATTGATGGCCTGACCGGTGTCAATACCCTGGCATTTGATCAAAGCGGTATGTATTTACTGGCTGTGGCAGATCTCAATCAATCACTGGCTTCTTTTGCCCGGAACAATGCAACGGGTGCATTGAGTGTAATCACGGTGATTCAAGACTTCCAGATCACTGGTACCGTGCTCAATGATGTGAATGATGTATTTGTACTGAACAACCTGGTTTATGTAACTGGTGCCGGCAGCGACGCCCTGGGCATATTTGAATTAAATGACATGGACGGTTCATTGAGTTATCAGCAGTCCATCGCATTGACAGCTGGTGATGCACCAGGGTCAGTGGTGATTTCTGAAAATGGGGCACAACTGTATGTCGCCAATACCGGCGTACCTGAAATTCAGTTGTATCAGCAAATCAATGGTCAATATACACTTTCCGGGCAAACCTACGGCACCACCGACGTTCCTGAGTTGGATGGGCTTAACAGGCTGAGGCAGAATCAACAGCGTGACTTTATCTATGCCCTCAGTGGAGATGATTTGGTGCTCTTTCATGTCGCCAAAGGTTCCAGTTGTGGTGCACAGGGTAATGGCAGCCTCAGTGATGTGGCAGACATCATTTCCGGTGGTTTTGTCACCTACCAGTTATCTGGTGATGTGTTGCCAACAGCGACAGGTCGATTAATCAACTCAGCACAGGCTGTGGTTGCCGGCGATACATTGGAACTCAATCCTGCAGATAACCTGGGTATTGATGATGACTTATTGGTGCCGACCACAGACTTAAGCGTACAGAAATCTGACGGCTTGAATGAAGTGGTTGCCGGAACACCTCTGGAATATGAAATCAATGTCTTCAGTGCCGGTCCCAGCAGTGTATTGGCCAACCTGGAAGACGTGGTTCCGGTATTCCCTGGTGAAAATGCGGGCATGTTAACTGGTTCGATTTTGTGGACCTGTCAGAGTTCTCAGCCCATCCAGTTGAATACCACTTATGATGATGTTCAATATCCTGTGTTGTCTGATGTCTCAGCAATGTTGCTTAATCAGACTGGAGACCGGGTGTACATCACTGGTAAGTCGAACAACCAGTTGAGTGTCTTTGCTCAGGATATCAGTGGTCAGTTAACCCTGCTGAATACAGTCAGTGAGGGTGATGACCTCAATGGCACGGTACTCAGTGAATTCACTGGTATCACAGCGCTGGCGCTCAGTGCAGATGAAAGCCACCTGTATGTTACCGCAGAATCAAGTAACCGCCTGTTTGTGTTTGCGGTTGCTGATAATGGACAACTGGAACAACTGCAATCCATTCAATCGGGTAGCGATGGGGTCATCGGTATGAGTGATCCGGTAGCCATTGAATTAGCGGCTGATGGTCTTGGCGTTTATGTGGCAGCCAGAGGTTCTGATGCCATCACTGTGTTTTCCCGAAATACAGAAACCGGATTGTTGACATTTGTTGAACGGGTGCGGGATGGCTTTGGTACCATCGTACCTGACAGTAATGTGATCATCGGTATCAATGATTTACAAACTTCACCGGATGGTGGTCACTTGTACACCACCGCTGATGGGTCAGATTCGATCGCCATATTTGAGCGTGACTCAGCTACACAACAATTGACCTATGTGGGTGTCATTCGCGGCGGTGATGATCAGGGTGGGCAAACCGTTCCTGGTCTCAATGGGGTCAATGACATGGCATTCAGTCCCAATGGTTTGTTTGCATATTTCCTGACAGCTGATGATCAATCGTTGATCTACTTCAACAGAAACGCCAGTACCGGCGAGTTGAGTTATTTGAATCACCTCACAGATGGCGATGTCGGTGTCGGCCCCTTGCAAAATCCAGCACAGCTGGCTTTATCCAATGATGCCGGCAAGTTACTGGTGGCAGATGCCGCAAGTTCTTCAGTATCTTTGTATGAACGTAATGACACAGATGGGTCACTGACTCTCGAAGATGTTTATTATGACGATCCGGTGACTGGAGGTTTGATGCTTAATCCCAATGGTATTGTGGTAGACAGTACACGCGTCCTGGTCAGCAGCGTGGCTGCCCAGTCTCTGACCACCCTGAGGTTAGTGGCAGATGCCGAGTGTCCAGTCAGTAACGGCACAGGAGATGTGGTCAATGTATCGTATGAAATGAATCCGGGCTCCAGTGCCACTACATTGATTTCAGCAATGGTTCACCCTTCAGCACGTGGTGTTATCAGTAACACTGCGGTGATGAGCCTGCCACCGGGGTCTGAGGACAGTGATACTCAAAATGACACCTCAACTGACCTGACCACCATCACCATTGATACTGATGTTTCCGTGGTCAAAACCGGACCCACAGATGCCATCGCTGGAGAGCGGATCACTTATCAGATTGTATTGGCCAATACCGGTCCGTCTGATGCCTTGGGTGTGCAGTTGACAGACACCCTGGATAATGCCTTGTTAGACGCTCAGTGGACCTGTGTGGCAACTGGCAGGTCTGTGTGTGAGTCAGCCAGTGGTAACGGAGACCTCGATGAGTCGCTGGATGTAACCATTGACGGCACCATCACCTTTGAGGTGGATGTGCTGATAGATCCCGGATTTTTTGGTACGCTTGACAACACCGCAGAGGCTGTGGTTTTTGAAGCTGGGTTCAATACTGACCGTGATTTGTCTAACAACATTTCATCGGTGTCGACTGACGTGACCCAGGTGGCTGATCTGGTCGTCAGTAAAGTCACACTTGGCACTGTAACGGCGGGTTTGGCTGTTGATTATCAAATTGTGGTCAGTAACTCTGGCCCCAGTGATGCTGACAATACCACTGTGACTGATATGGTCCCTGATGAGCTGATCAATGTGACCTGGACTTGTTCAGCAGACCCGGGTGCCAACTGCCAGGCCACAGGTACCGATGATGTGCTGGATGTAATAGATATACCTGTAGGTACCTCAGTGACTTACCTGGTTAACGGCATGCTGCCTTCAGCAGCCACCGGCGATCTCTTCAATGAAGTCACAGTGGCAACCGGAGCACCGGTGACTGATGATGATTTGAGTAACAACACTGCATCAGTGAATGATGTCATCCTGGAAATTGCAGATTTGTCGGTGACCATTGATGACAGCATTGATCCTTATGATCCAGATTCAGCCAACTCCATTCAGTACCTGGTGACATTGAACAATGCGGGCCCTTCAGATGCCAGAACCATTACCACGGATACGGTCATTACCGGTATCACTTCGCAAGTTCAGATTTTTGATTTGATCTCCGATTGTGACTCGCTGTCAAACGGGTTCTCATGTACCACGGACCTGTTGGTTGCCGGAGGCTCATTGGATACGGTGGTTGACCTGAGGTATGCGGCATCGCCACCTGAAACAGTGGTTTTGGAAACCGTGACTAACAGCAGTACAGCCACTGATCCGGACCTGAATAACAACACCGATGTGGAAACCACAGAGCTGATCACCGGCATCGATGTAACCATTCACAAAACCGACAATCTGGAATTTGCTGAGCCAGGTACACCGCTGACGTATCTGATTACAGTGACCAACGAAGGATCCGTTGATGCAGGTGATGTGGTGGTCAATGAACAATTGCCAGCCAGCCTGATCAATGCCAGCTGGACCTGTGAAGGCTTTGCTGGTGCCACATGTATCAACATTGATAGCAACAACGTGACAGGTGGCGCCAATTTGCCGGCTGGCTCACAAGCCGTCTTTACCCTGACCACCCAAATTGATCCACTGTTGGTGGACATGTCAGAAACTGAAGTGGTTAACGTGGTGGATGTACAATTGGTCAGTGGTACCGACTTTAACCTGAACAACAACACCGACACGGATACCAATGTATTGGTGTTCTATATCTTCATAGATGGTTTTGAGGAGGTTGTTGAGTAATGAATAAGTGGTTAATAGTGATTTTGATGCTGGGTTCCGGGTGGGTTGGCTGGTACCTGGCAACCCATTGGCCTGAAAGTGAACAGCAGGATGTCACTGCTGATGTGCTGGCAGTGGTTGGTGATTCAGTGATCACCCGTGATGATTTCATCAGACAAATGAGCCATCGTGGTGGTAACAGGCCCGGGCAGTATCATGAGTTGAAACAAAAAAAGTTCCTGCTTGATTTCATGATCAACCAGCAAGTGATGTTTGATGATGCCGTAGCCAAAGGGTTCCATGAGGATGAATCAGTTCAAAAGATCTACCGCAAAGCGACGGTTGATAAATATCTGGAAGAAGAGCTCAACAAAAAACTTCAGGCACTGGTCGTTACAGATCGGGAAATCAAGCAACATTTTAATAACAACAAAACGGTGTATGAAAAGCCTGCCAGGAAACGGGCGGCCATTATTGCCAAAATCATCCCGGCTGATGTGACTGCAGAAGAAAAACAGCAGATAAAAGATGAACTGGAGGCAATCCGCAATCAGGTGAATGAACTGGATGGCAAAACCAAACATTTTGGCGAATTGGCACTGACCCATTCAGATGACCGCAGCTCGCGATATCAGGGCGGTGTAATTGGTTGGTTTGTAGAAAACCCCAAACGTTCATATAAATGGGATCGAACGGTGATTGAAGCCCTGTTCAGTTTGCCCGAACCCGGGGATGTTTCACCAGTGCTTGAAACCGATGAGGGGCTGTTCCTGGTTAGACTGGTGGCAGCTGAGCAAGTCGAAGAAAAAACCCTGACACAAGTTTCTTCAGGAATCCGGCAGCAACTATTGAAAACCAAACAGGACGCCATGAAGAAGCAATTCATCACCCAGCTTATAGAGGGTGCTGACATAAACATCAACCAACAAATGCTGGCTGACATTGATCCGCTCAATCCAGCAGAAAAAGCCGATGACATCAAACCTCCGGCATTACCCGTTGATAACGGGGGAACACCATGAACATGAGTAATTCACAAACCACCGAACCAACAACCTGGCAATCACAAGAGTCTAAGATGATGAATAACCACACCCCAAATAAAACCCTGGCCAAAGCCAAGATGGCTATGCTGCTGTTGATGCTGAGCTTGCTGACACCTGCCTGGGCAGGCATCGCGCTGGATCAGCAAACCATCACACTACAGCCAGGCTGGAATGCCATTTACGTTGAATTGGAGCCGGTCAATAACCAGATCACAGATGTGTTTTCTGGTGTGCCGGTAGAGAGTGTCTGGCGATGGTTGCCCAAAGACATTGGTCAGGATTTTGTGGTTGATCCGGCAGAGGGTCTGCTCAGTGTGGATGGCTGGTATGGTTATTTCCCAGAGCCCAGGCCAGAGGCTTTTCTGACCAACCTGTTTACCATCTCTGCCAACACCGCCTATTTGGTGAAACTGGACAGTAATACACCACGGGACATCAGCATTTCCGGCAAACCAGTTTTGCGTAAGAAACAATGGGTCACCAATGGGTTCACACTTACCGGGTTTCCATTGGTGGAAGATGCCGAGCCAAGTTTTGCAGATTTTTTTGCCACTTCCACAGCACATGCCAATCAACCGATTTATCGCCTCAGTACAGCCGGTGAGTGGCAATTGGTTGATGATCCTAACCTGACCAGTATGAACGCTGGTGAGGCTTATTGGTTTTATACCGATGGTACGTCCAAATATCAGGGGTTGATTAATGTCACAGTTGAGCAAGGTGAATCGTTGGAATACCGGGCTGCATTCACTGAAATAGACATCATTTTGTCCAACATATCCGATGTCCCCAATTTCATCAGCATCAACCGGGAAGGTGGCAACTCCATGCCCATGAAATTCCTCAACGTGGACCCTGAAACCGGTGAGGAAGCGTGGCCTGATTTACCCAATGTCAAAGTATATGAAGTTCAACCAGGTGAAGACCGGATAGTCACATTGGCGGTGGACCGCACCAGTTTCGTAGAAGAACGAATGGAACAGGTTTTTTCCATCAGCAATGAACAGGGTGGAATTGTCAGGATTCATGCCGGAGCCAATACCATCCAGCCACTGGCCGTACCTGCCAGGCTGGCCAGGTTATTTGGGAATCAATTATCAAGGGGCAGCCAGATGGATGGTTATGCTGGTTTGTGGATGGGCTCTGTCAGGGTCAGGGGCGTCAGTGAAGCCCAAAGAGGTGGTGTCACTCCTGAATCCGTTGGCAAACCATTTGCTTTTCGGGTTTTGATGCATGTCGATGCCACAGGTCAGGTTAAGTTGATCAAGAATGTGGTGCAAATGTGGCAGGATGGCACGTATTCAACCAGTGCCAGTAACCCAGATTATGTTGAAGTGGATGATCCCGGTTATTATGTGTTGCTGACCGATGATTCATTGATTCCAAACTATTCAGGTATCACCCGGCGCGGTGGCCAGTCTGCCGGTATTCGATTCAGTAGCATTGGCTATGATTACAATGGCAATGACATGCTGATGAATGGTGATTTTGCCTTGAATCAGTCAGTCAGTGTCAGTTTGTTGATTGATCCGGAAATGCCAACCAACCCTTTCAGGCATAAGTACCATCCTGATCATGATAACCTCGATCCTCAATTCCTCAATTTCAGACAGGAAGCTTTCCAGGTAACCCGTGAAATGGAATTTTTCTTCAGTCCGAATAATCCAAGTTATCCAGATGTCGCTGACCCACCAGGGTGGGGTGTTGAAGAAATGGGAGGGGTGTTCAGAGAAACACTCATCGGTTTACACAAAAATGCCATATTTGTTGAAGGTGATTTCAGATTGAAACGCATTGCCTCAACTGCAGTGCTCAATCAATAAGGTGAATGAAATGAAATATAGAATAAATACCCCATATCAAACAATTTCTGTCATCTTTACACTGTCATTGATGATTTTTTCTTCGGCCCTGATGGCTGCCTGGCCGAATGGTGGAGGTGGTTCAGGAACTGAAAATGCGGTGGCCATTGTCACTTCTTCCAGCGGCAGTACTTATACCATTGGTCAGTTTGAAGGAACCGTCACATTTGGTGAGCATGAATTGAGCAGTTCTGGTGTTAAAGACATCTATGTGCTGAAAGTGAATGCCAATGGCAGCATAGCCTGGGCGATCAAAGCAGGTGGCGCCAGTTTAGATATTCCAACAGACATTGCAGTTGATGAATCTGACAATGTATATATTGTGGGTTCATTTTATGGCACAACCAGTTTCGGTGGTGTCGATTATACCGTCACAGGTGGAGTGCAAAATGGATTCCTGGCGAAATACAATTCTACGGGCGGATTTGTCTGGTCTAAACGAATAGGCAGAAACAACCATGAAAGTGTGGTAACTGAGGTTGAATCAATCGAAGGCGATTCAACCATGATCCCACCCGTTGAAGGTTCAGTTTACATCGCCGGTCATTATCAAAACAGTTCGATTGTTGGTGGCATTCCCCTTGATACCAATAATTCAGCTGTGGCAGAAAACTCTGAATTGTTGATTGCCAGGTTTGAACATGATGGAGATGTTCAATGGGCCGTTGACCGGGGAGGCAGCAGTACATTCGGTGAAAAAACCACCGGCATGAAAGTTGATGAAAACGGCCGCGTTTATATGATGGCCGCCAGCAGTCAACCGCAGACATTTTTGAGTGAGCCATTTAACTATAACGATGACACCATCCCACCGGGATGGAACAGTAATGTAACTCCCGCCAATTGTGTGCTGGGTGTCAGGTATTCGAATTTTCCCGGGAATGGAACCAGGAAACTCAATTTCAATGGTGGTTACCGAAGGGTAGATACCCCTGTTCAGAATACTTCAAATATGCAGGGTTTGAGATTGAGCTTATTGGTTTATGAAGGCCGGGACGGGATTTCCAACAGCGAAGACACTGATGGTGGTGAAGATTTTATTATTTCATATCGCAATTCAAGCGGTGGGTATACTCAGCTTGAACGTTTCTACGGTGGGGGTTCCAGACCACAACTGGGCAGGGCATATGTGCTTGGTAATGATGCCTTTCATAACAATTTCCAATTACGCTTTGAGCAGACCAACGGCAGCGGGGGTTGCTATGATTACTGGCACATTGATGACCTGGGTCTGAATGGTCAGTCCAAGCCTGATAACATTGCTTTTGAAATCACCAATACACTGGAAACCCCAGTGATTAACTCTCCTGTTTTGGTGAATAAAGACATCACCATCAATGACATGGTTTATAACCCGGTTAATGATAACCTGATAATTTCAGGGACCAACAATTTCAACAGCACCAGTTATTGCGGAACATTGATACCTGCTGGTTCATTTGTGGCCAGTTTAAATATGTCTGCCAACCCCAGTTTTACATGTGACTGGGTACGCTATCCGCAAAATGGTTCAGATTCTGTTGGTGGCGGCATTACCCTGGATGAAGTCGGTAACATCTATCAGATCGGAACTTTTGATGGGAGTTTGACCTATACCAACGTAGACAACCAGTGTCTTGGCAATGTGGTCGAGAATGAAACCATCACTAGTTTCAATGGCAATTCTGATGTATTTATGGTGTCTTTCAATGAAGACGGGGTGGCTTGTTGGCTGACTGGTGGTGACACCTTCGATGAGATCGATTCTTATCCGGCCATCATTGGTGAAATTGAAACAGAAACCGGTGTTGATGTGTCCACCAATGGGCTCAGCGAGTTGTATATCACCGGTGACTTCAACTCCAGCATTATTTTTGGCCAGGACGAACGTTTCAATGGCAACGGTGAATCTGACATTTATGTGCAGCGCTGGGGCACTGATGGCAGACCGTTCCAGGTTGAATCATGGCCCATCGGCAAAGCCTTGAACGCACCACCCAATGCTTATCTGGATGATGTGGCATTGGTTCCTGATTTTTTCCGTGAAGGTGAACCGGTGGATGCCATCGGACAAAAACTGTTTTATTGGGCAGGGCCGGTAGGTGGTGAATCTGCTAAATTGGTACCTTTACAGCCATTTGATGAAATCGAGGTTCATTGGCGGGTCAGTTCCAATCCCGGAAGCACCAACCGAATCATCACATCGGGCACTGCCAATTGGCCGAGTGAGGTATGTACTGAGCTGGTGGTTGAAAAATGTTACCAGATTCATATTGCCAGTGCGCCAGTGGAAATTGAACCGGCTTCAGGTGATTATCTGTTGCTTGACCTGGCTTATGCCGGTGGTAGTGCAGCGGTTGATAATCGGGTGTTCAATAACTACACATCTGGCTTTTCCACCCTGGTTTACATCAATGGTCCGGCACCTGACGTGTTTCAGTATCCGGTTGAATTTGAAGTGGTCAGGACCGTACCATTCAGTTCTGTACCGATGTTTGAAGATGGGGTGACCTGGACCATTGGTTCGAAACTGGAAGATGACTACCACAATGAAATCGGGCGTACGGGTTATGTACTTAATCCGCTGGCCTATTACGATGGTGTTGGTACCAGCGCGGCTTATAACCGGACCGCCAGGACCGGGCAGATCATTCCGGTCAACAGGATCGAGTCATCAAGACCCCAGGACGTGGGCAGAGAACTGACAGTGGCCTGGTACCGCAGTAACATCCGCGGGGTTTATTGGGCCGAAAAAGCCGTGCGGTACGATCCGCAATGGCCTTTTGATCCGGACAAAATCATCATTGCCAGTCAACAAGGTGGTGAGGTATTGGGTCAGGAGCCACTGGATCCTTTGAACTTCCCATCGGTGTCCCTGTACATACAGGACAACCCATTGTTAGCGGGCTTTAACCCCAATGATGAGCATGCCATATTTGCCCCTTCAAATACCGGATCAGGTGTCGAGGCGGTTTTTGCATTGCGTTCAGATTTCGGCGATAAGCTCAATGGCGATGACAGTGCGGCTTCAGATCCCTATGTGATGGTCAAATACTATGACGAGGTTTCATTGGAATGGAAGTTCAGGGTCTATGAAGTGATGGCCACCGGGGCCGGGTTCAACAATTTCCAATTCACTGGTGTGGCAGCTACCACCGTATCACCACCATATCCAGTACGCTTGTTGCCAGGTTGTGCAGAAAGTAAAGCAGTTGGCCAAGCGGCTGGAGAACAGCCGCCACCGCCATTTTTCCAGGATTACAAATCCCAGATTTGGGCCAAATCATCTGGCAGTGGTGAGTTGATGTATTACTATCCATTGCAACCGGGTTTCTTCTTTGACCTGGACAACAATGATCTGCAGGATGACCTCGACAATGATGGTGAACCTGATTTGGATACCACCTGTGTGCCGTGGCTGGCGAGGTTGCCTGATTTGGAAGGTGGTACCGCTAACCCCACCGATCCGATCAAAGTGAGGTACGACATCACCTGGCCAACCGAAGTGCCACAGTTGGTGATTGGTGAAACTTTATTGACACCAAAGCGTGGTCTGCCAGACATCATGAATCAGGCAGCCGTTGAAGTGGTCTATGATGATTTGTACAACTCATTGGCAGAACCCTTGCCCAGTGACACCCTGGCTCAAATGATCGATCCGTTGAACCCCAGGTTTGTGCGCCTGGATGTGGTGCCTTCAGCGGTGGCCACAGAATTGCAAACCAATGGTCTTGAAGCCATACTTGGATCGGCGGACGGTACCATTAAACTATCAGCCGCCGTTAAAAAGCGCATCAGCTTTGACCCATTGAATCAAAAGTTGACGCTCATCGGCCTGTTTGATGAGACTGGAGCTGGTGAACCTTTGCTGTTACCCAATGTGTTGTCCAAGAATGACCGGGTTGAGTTGAAGAAACTCAATGGTGGAGATGGCTCAGAAGAATCAGGGTTTACCGGCAGTTGTGATGTGGCTGGCAGTTGTGACTGGGATCAGGCGGTTGAATCGCTGTTCCGTCTGTCGCGCAACCCCAACCAAATTGAACGCATCTGCACCAGTTCTGTGGTTCAGGATGGTATCCGGGTTTGTCAGACATCCAATCCGGTTACAGAAGATGATGTGTTGATTGGTTTTCAGGATGCCAATAATGATTACGTGCTGGAGCCTTTCCAGGCGGTCGGGGTGGCAGGTGCTTTGACAGCAGGTAATGCTCAGGGCAGTGGTTTCATGACCATCGCCTTCAACAACGATCCATCATTAACGCCTTTACCGGTCAGTTTGAACATCATTCGGGTGGATTGCTTGCAATCTCCGCCACCACCGGTATTGCCAGGTGATGCCGATGTTTATGCCTCTTATCAGGGACAGTTGCAGGTGATTGCACCTGAAAATATTTTTGACGAGCAAATCGTGTTGCGTCACAGTGGAGATTTTGGTGGCAACCCTGACGCCCTGGAGTTTGAGTGGTATTTCCACCCGGATCTGGACGGTACTCCGCCCATGCCATTACCTGACCCTGCCAATGGTCAGTTAAATGGTTGGATTAAATTTCCGGTTGATGAACCGCTGGGGGCTAATGAGATCACCATTGCTGGAGCCAACATTCAAACTTTGTCCGACAATTGGTATGTGGCCAGGTATCGTGGTCTGCCAGCTTGTAACAATGGTTCAGAATGGAGTCTTTGGGCTGGTCAACCAGGAGGCACTCCACTTGATCAACGGGCACAATTGGCCGAAGGTTGGGTTAAACGGGTACTGAAGCGCCTCAATCCATTTGAAGCCAGGGTGCAGAATTTTGCCCAGGCCGCTACCAATAACTATGCCAGCATGCTGGTACAGTTGGGTGAGCGTTATGAAGGCGATGTGGCACTGAATAATGACCCGGATAACCTCAATAACATTGGTTTGATTGAAGCATACACGACAGTGATGCGTCGAGCCATGTCGCTGAGTGTGGATTCCACACCGCCAGTCAACTATGGCCCAGCCAATAAAGCCATTTTACTGGTGGCCTCAAGATTGGTCGATTTTTATACATTGCTGGGTAATGAAGCTTATGCCGATGCGCAGGATCCAATGATTGGTATCAGCACCGATGGTGGTACCATTTCACTGGCACCATCAATTTTCAATTTCCAGAATCAGCTGGACTCATTGCTGACAGAAGAGTTGGTATTGCTTCGAGGGCGGGATGATTCGCAGGCACCGGTCAGGGCCAATCCGGTCTATAACCGACTGTTCTGGAATTTCACCACCGGTGATGGTGAGGTGGCATATGCATTGTCTTACAACATCTCTGATGTCAATGACACCGGAGTGATTGATGAGTTTGATGCCCGCATTCAATTCCCACAGGGTCATGGCGACGCCTGGGGTCACTACCTGACGGCCACAGACATTTACTATGATTTATTGCGTCATCCTTTTTACACCTGGGAAGCACAAACCGAGGCCATATTGATCGCTGGGGTACCCAATCAGGTAGACTTCCTTGATGAACGACAGTTCGTCGAAACTGCGGCGGCCAAAGCCAGGGTTGGTGCTGAAGTGGTTGATCTCACATACCGTTCTGCCTATGTAGAAGATCCTGCAGGACAGTATCAGGGTTATGTTGATGGCGATGATGATCGGGCATGGGGTGTCAGCGGCTGGTCCAGAAGGGCAGGTATGGCGGCCTACTTCGACTGGGTAACGGCCAATGCCATCATTCCGGCAGAAGACACAGATCCTGATCATGTGGGTATTCAGAAAATTGAACGGGGTAACATCCTCGGATTGAATGAAATCATCACCCACTTCTCTGACATTCAGGGTCAGGTTGATGAGGCTGACCGCGGGCTTAATCCTTTGGGTCTGGCCAGTGGTGTGGTGCCATTTGACATCGATCCGGATGCCATCGATCGTGGAAAAACTCACTTTGAACAGGTCTATGAGCGGGCTGAAGAAGCCATGGAGAATCTGGTTGATGTTTGGGACTTTGCCAATCAGATCACCAACCTCATGCGCCGCAATCAGGACAGTGTAGAAGACATTTCGCGTGACGCCAGAGGCAGTGAGAATGATTTCAACAATCAGTTGATTGAAATTTTTGGCATGCCTTACGACGATGACATTGGTCCCGGCGGTACCTATCCAGCGGGTTACAATGGTCCGGATTTATACCATTATATGTACATTGATGCACCGGCTTTGGCGGGTACTGATTTTGATTTCTCATGTACTGAAGTGGATGATGATGGCAACTGTACCGGATATGATCCGGATAACAACACCATTGGGGTGATCAAAGAGTTCACTGGTTCATTTTCACCAGCGGCTGGTGGGATTAACTTCTTTGATCTCGGACCGGCAGCAGCCAATGCACCTGAACCCGGTGAAGGTTGTGATGATAATCCATTGGGTTCAGGATGTGCTCTGGGTGATCTTAACCTGGATGACAGTCTGGATGTGCAGTACCGCACGATTGAGTCTGCTGATTTGGGTTTTGCATTTGCCAAACCTGAATCCTGGACAGGTGCTCGCCGGGCCGTTGGTAAGTTGCAGGAAATTCAAAATGAAATGGTTCAGGCCCGGGTAGCTGTCAGACAGGCCATGATCGACTATGACATCCTCAGACAAGATGTGGCCGATGCCATTGATGGATTGCAAGCCACTTTCAATATCACAGAGAACTCCATGGACATCGCCAATGATGCCAGTAATGAGATCACCAAACTCACTGACTGGGCATTTGGCCTCAACACGGCTGCAGCCATTGGTCACATGGCGGCTGATGCGCTCGATGCTTCCTTTGAAGATGCCGCCACGTGTATACCAAGAAACACCATTGCTGGTTTAGCTGGTGGTGGTGACTTCTTGTCAGGTGCCGTTTGTGCGGTCGAAGCCGGTGGTTCCATTGCGGCATTTGCTGTCGATAAGGTAGCAGATGGCCTTGAGGTGGCAGCTAGCGGCGTTGAGTTTGCAGCAGAGAAGGTAGCCAGTGCGGCTGAAGACGCCGTGGTGCTGAACGAAAACACCCTTGAGTTGTATGACGTGGCCGGTGAAATCGGGGCGTTGATACGTAAAGAGCCCGCATTGAGGGCAGAAATATATGCACGCTCTGAAGCAGCTCAGCAGTTGATCGGTAAATACAACACGGCATTGACGCAGGGACTGCAGGTCATGGAGCAGTTGTCAGCATTCCGCCGGCAAGGGGCTGCGGCGATTCAGGAATATCGTTATGAAGACATGGCATTCCGTATTTTCCGAAACGATGCCTTACAAAAATACCGCGCGGCATTTGACCTGACTGCCAGGTATGTCTATCTGGCAGCAGCGGCTTATGACTATGACACCAACCTATTGGGTACCGACGCGCAGGGTGGACAGGGTTTCCTCACGGACATTGTCAGGGAACGTTCTATTGGTCAGATACTGAACAATGAACCAGTGGCAGGCTCCAGAGGGTTGGCGGATCCAATGGCCCGGATGAAGCTTAATTTTGATGTGCTCAAAGGGCAGATGGGCTTCAACAACCCGCAAGTTGAAACCAACCGGTTCTCGCTACGGTATGAGCTGTTCAGGATAGCTGATGACGAATCTTCAGATGATACCTGGCGCGAGTTGCTGGAAGATAACCGGGTGGACAACCTCTGGGATGTACCTGAATTCAGACGTTATGCCAGACCGTTTGCTGATGAATCTGCCGGACCACAGCCAGCAATTGTGCTGACTTTCAATACATCGGTGTTGTTTGGCCTGAACTTTTTCGGTAATGAACTGGGTCCAAATGACAGTGCCTATGACTCCAGTCAGTTTTCTACCCGCATCAGAGGCGTGGGGACCTGGTTTGAGGATTATGCCGGCTTACCATTGGCCAACACCCCAAGGATGTACCTGATTCCAATCGGTGCCGACATCATGCGTTCACCTGCAGCGGATAATTTCAGCGTCCGTGAATGGCAGATTCTGGATCAAACCATACCCGTTCCGCTGCCACTGGGAGCCAACGACCTGGATCGGTTTGACTGGTTGCCATCAATTGATAATCAAATTGGTAATTCAACTGATATCAGGCGTTATTCACAATACCTGGCACATCATTACTCCGAGCCTTTTGATGCCAATCAAATAGTTTCCAGTTCCCGCCTGATCGGCAGATCGGTGTGGAACCGCAAGTGGATGATGATCATACCGGGAGCCAGTTTCCTCAATGATCCTGATGAGGCGTTGGATACCTTTATCAACGGCCAGCTGATTCCAGGTGGTGGTGGATTGAGGGATGGTGAGGGTGTCAGCGACATTCATTTATTCTTCACAACTTATTCGTATTCAGGAAATTAATCATGAAATTACATCATATGAAATGGGTCTTGATGGGGTTATTACTGATGCCAGTGATGGCCAATGCAAAACTGTCCCAACCTGACTACGTGTTGTACGGAACCGCCACCTGGTTTGGCGGCCCTTTGGCCACTGAATCTGAAGTATCGATTTATCTGAACAATCAACTGATCACGGTGGCCAACTATGCCATGGGTACAGATCAAAGCCTTAATGGCCTGTACGCACTCAGGGTGCCGATGGATGCCAATGATCCTCGAGAGTTTGGTAAAGCCAGGCCAGGTGATCCTGCTTCGATCTACATCAATGGCAGTCTGGTTGCTGAAGTTTTGATTGGTGAATATGGGGTGGCTGAGCGTCTTGACATTGACCCCATCAATTTGTCCGGTGATGCATCTGTGATCAACATCTCGGGTGCTTCAGTGACTGAAACAGACAGTGGACAGGTGGACGTTGAATTATTGGTGACTTTATCGAATTCTTCAGATGCGGTGGTCACTGTAGACTGGGTTACAGTGGATGACACAGCGGTGGGTGCCGATGCCTGTAACTTTGATGTGGATTACCTCAACAGTTCTGGTACTGCCACCATTCCCATTGGTCAAACCCAAGCCCTGGTCAGGGTGCCGGTGTGTGGTGATGCCCTGATTGAGTCCACTGAGACTTTTGATGTGGTGTTGTCCAACGCACAAAATGGCATCATTCAATTTGACCGTGGAGTGGCAACCATTCTGGATAACGACGGATTGCCTGAGTTACGTGGATTTGATCGGGTGGTGTTTGAACCAGAAAATGGTGTTTTAACACAAACCTTTGAGCTGAAATTATCCAGGAGCTATGAGCAGGATGTTCAGGTTACTTATCAAACGGTGGCTGGCAGCGCAATGGCAGGTGTTGATTTTGTCAGTAGCAGTGGACAACTCACCATTCCTGCAGGTTCAAGCCAGGCAAATATAGCAGTTGATTTTCTGGCTGATGGTATTGAGGAAGACATTGAATTCATGACTGTTTTATTGTCTAACCCAGTGAATACTACACTGGTCAACAGTGAATTAAAGGCCTTTATTCTGGATGCCAACAAAGATGAGCAAACCACTTCATCGGATCAGGTTGACAGCAATGCAGTTCCTGAGTTGATCAGTCCTTCTGATGTGCAGTTCAGCGCTGATGGAAAACAGGTGTATGTGTCCAGTCTGGCAGCAGGTGGTTCAATTCTGAGGTTCGGTTTTAAACATGGCAAAATGACTTTTCTTGAAAAAACAGATGCCGGAACAGCAGGTTTTGAAGCAGGTTTGTTTGGTTTGATTCGTGACATCACGTTCACTCCGGATGGCCAGTTCCTGTTCGCTGCTTCCAGTGAAGATCAGGCCATCATGTCAATGTCCAGAGATGCAGTTACCGGTTCATTGAGCCTTACTCAGGTGGTTGAAAACAACAGCCCAACTGCGTTAGGAATCAATGGAGTCTATGGACTTGATATCAGTGCCGATGGTAAACACCTGTATGCAGCTGGCAGTATTTCCAACAGCATCGCTGTGTTTGAGATCAATGATGTTGATGGCAGTCTGACTCACCTTGAATCTGAATATCAGGGGGTGGATGACACAGGTGACAGTGGACCCACAGTGACCTTTATGGATCGACCAGTTGATGTGGTGGTCTCACCCAATGGACAATATGTATTGGTGGCTGCAGACTTCTCCTCCTCATTGGTGGTGTTTGAACGCGATGTGGTTACCGGTTTGTTGACTTATCAGCAATCGTTCAAAAATGGCATTTCTGGTATCAGCGGCATTGGAGGTGCATCGGCTTTGTGGGTTTCAGATGACAACAAACAAGTCTATGTGGCTGGCCGTGCTGTAGATTCATTGGCGACTTTTGCCATTGATGATAATGGTGTTATCGCTTTTGAAGAAGCCATTTCACAGGCAAATGGTGACTTCATTGGCTTGAATTCTCCTGCTGCTTTACTGGGTAATGCCAGCGGTGACCGACTGTACGTGCTGGGTTTTGAAGATTCAACGATGGTTACTTTTGAACGCAATGCCATCCAGGCGGATGCGGGATTCGGCGACTTGGCTTTCGCTGACATAGAGCAGGATGATGTACAGGACATTGATAACATGGCGGGGCCAGTGGCTCTGGATATTGATACATCCAATCAATGGATTCTGGTGGCCGCAGGCATTGACAATGCCATTGAAATTTTCAAAACCCACCTGAACGACCTGATCTTTGCCAGCAGCTTTGATTAAGCAGATGAAATTTGTCTAAGAAAAGCCGGCCTCAGGGTCGGTTTTTTTGTGCTTTCGCAGTAGAATGCTCTTTTTTGATGAATAATTATCATGGCTGAAGACAACCAGGAATGGCTGACATCCTTGCGCACTAAAATTGATGGCATTGATGAGCATATTCAATCCCTGATCACGCAAAGAGCGGCCATTGCCAACGAAGTGGCACAAAGTAAAAGCAAAGCCGAAAGTGGTGGGTTTTATTACCGCCCAGAGCGTGAAGCTCAGGTGCTCAGAGCGGTCAAAGAACGCAATGAGGGTCCTTTATCCGATGAGGCGCTGGTCCGGTTATTTAAAGAAATCATGTCAGCCTGTCTGGCACAGCAAAAACCGCTGAACATAGCCTTCCTGGGACCGGAAGGCACTTTCTCAGAAATGGCCACCTACCGCTATTTTGGTCATTCAGTCAAAGCCATGCCTGAAGCCACCATTGACAGGGTGTTTGCTGAAGTAGAAGCTGGTGTGGCTGATTTTGGGGTGGTGCCGATTGAAAATTCCACCGAAGGTGCGGTTAATAACACCCTTGATATGTTCATCAATTCGCCATTGAAAATTTGTGGGGAGCTGGATTTTCCTATTCATCATAACCTGATGTCCAAACAGGAGTCGCTGGAGAACATTCAGGTGATTTTTTCTCACCGCCAATCCCTGGCACAATGCAGAATGTGGTTGAGGGAACATGCCCCGCACATTGATACCATGGCGGTCAACAGCAACGCTGAAGCCGCTCGTAAAGCATCCTATAACGAACATGCAGCGGCGATTGCCGGAGCATCCGCTGCAGCCATGTATGGTCTCAAAATATTACACAAAGACATTGAGGACCAAACTGACAACGCCACCCGTTTTTTGGTGATCGGTAAACAGTTGCTGGCACCAAGCGGTGATGATAAATCATCACTTATGGTGGCTGCTAAAGATGAACCTGGTGTGTTGTTTCACATCCTTCGACCATTGAATGACCAGGGAATCAGTATGACCCGGATTGAATCACGCCCCTCCAAAAAGAATAAATGGGATTATGTGTTTTTCATCGATGTAGAGGGTCATGTTGAGGATCCACAGTTGAGTAATGCGATCAGTGAAATGCAAAGATATACCTCCAATCTGCACATTCTGGGTTCCTACCCCAAGTCGGTTTGAGTAATTGCTGTTGATGCAAATTTAACAGGATTGTTGTATAATTGCGCGCGCTCGAAATGAGCGTGTTTTTTATCGTTCATTCACCCAACATCCTTCAAGATCAGCACCAGAGGATTGGTGTGCTTTCGAATTTGAAGGGGGACACACGATTCTGCGACCCAGAATTTTCAAATTTAACCAAGTAAACAGTCATTGCAGACTGTTTTGATGAGGACACAACATGAATATTTTTGAGACCATTGATAAGACAGAGCACGAAGAAGTTGTTTTTTGTCATAACAAAGACGTGGGATTAAAAGCCATCATTGCCATTCATAACACTGTGCTGGGCCCTGCATTGGGTGGGCTGCGCATGTGGCCATACAAGACTGAACAGGAAGCCCTGAATGATGTGCTGCGTCTGTCCAGAGGCATGACTTACAAAGCCGCTGTTTCAGGTCTTAATCTGGGTGGTGGGAAATCCATCATTATTGGTGACCCAAAAACCGACAAGTCTGAAGAGTTGTTCCGCGCGTTTGGTCGCTTCATTGATTCATTGGGTGGGCGATACATCACTGCTGAGGATGTTGGGATCGATGTCAATGACATGGAGTATGTGTTCCAGGAAACTGAAAACGTGGTTGGTGTTCATCAGGTTCACGGTGGTTCAGGTGATCCTTCACCGTTCACTGCATATGGAACTTACCAGGGCATCAAAGCCAGTCTGGAGAAAAAATTTGGTAATCAGAACATTGGTGATTATTCTTACGCTGTCCAGGGTGTCGGTCATGTTGGAATGGAACTGGTTAAATTGCTGCACAAAGATGGCGCCAAGATTTTTGTCACTGACATCAATGAAGAAGCCATTCAGCACTGTGTGGATAATTATGGTTGTGAAGCCGTAGGTCTGGATGAGATATACGACGTAGATGCGCAGGTTTATTCACCTTGTGCATTGGGTGCCACGGTGAATGATGACACCATTGGCCGATTTGGCTTTGATATTGTCTGTGGCAGTGCCAATAATCAATTGGCTGAAACCCGTCACGGTGACGAATTGGAACAACGTGGCATGGTGTATGCACCTGATTACGCTGTGAATGCCGGCGGCCTGATGAATGTGTCCATTGAGTTGGAAGGGTATAACAGAGAACGTGCTTTGCGCATGACCCGTAATATTTATTACAACATCAAACGAATCTTTGACATTGCCGATCGCGACGGCATCGCCACCTGGAAGGCTGCTGACCGCATGGGAGAGGAGCGCATCCAGAAAATGGGTAAAGTGAAGTTGCCATTTATGTGTCAGAAAAACGTCAAGTTCTCTGGTCGATCTAAAAACGGTAACAACTGATGAATTATGATGTTGCCTTGAATGAAGACCTGGAGTTGCTGAGAGACACCGTCAGAAAATTCACCGCGGAAGAAATCGCACCGAGGGCTGAACAAATCGATCAGGATAATTTGTTTCCGGCTGATTTGTGGCAAAAAATGGGTGACCTGGGGTTGCTTGGTATGACGGTGCCAGGTGAGTATGGTGGTTCAGAAATGGGTTACCTGGCGCACCTGATAGCCATGGAAGAGATTTCCAGGGGCTCTGCTTCAGTGGGCTTGTCATACGGTGCTCATTCAAACCTCTGTGTGGCCAATCTTTACAAACACGCCACCGAAGAACAACGTCAAAAATATCTGCCCAAGCTGTGCAGTGGTGAGTATGTTGGTGCATTGGCGATGAGTGAACCGGGCGCCGGATCTGACGTGGTTGGCTCAATGAGTTGTACCGCCGTTAAACATGGGGACCACTGGATAGCCAATGGCAACAAAATGTGGATCACCAATGGCCCCGACGCTGATGTGCTGATCGTTTACATGCGCACGGCAGATTCATCTGCCGGCTCCCAATGTATGACGGCATTTCTGGTTGAAAAAGGCATGCCAGGTTTCAGTACGGCACAGAAACTTGACAAACTGGGAATGCGAGGTTCAAACACCTGTGAGTTGGTGTTTGAAGATTGCCGCATTCCGGACAGTCAGGTATTGGGTAAGGTCAATGCTGGTGTGGGCATCCTGATGGGAGGTCTGAACACAGAAAGACTGGTTTTGTCAGGCGGTCCAATAGGTATCATGCAGGCAGCCATGGATGTGGCCGTGCCATACACGGCTGAACGCAAACAGTTTGGTAAAGACCTTGGCCAATTCGGGCTGATGCAGGCGAAAATTGGCAAAATGTACACCGATCTGCAGGCCTCAAGGTACTTCGCCTATGGAATTGCTAAAGATTACGACCGCCGCATTGAGTCTCGTTTGGATCCGGCGGCCTGCCTTTATTTTGCTTCCAGTGCTGCCGTCCAGTTAACCACAGAAGCGATTCAGGTACTGGGAGGTAATGGCTATATCAATGAATACCCAACCGGTCGTTTACTGAGAGATGCTAAACTGTATGACATTGGTGCCGGCACCAATGAAATCAGACTGATGTTGATTGGCCGCGAACTGTACCGCAGTGCCAAATCATAAATAACTTTGACATAATCCCGGCAGCCACACACTTAAGTACGTTGGATGTCGGGCAAAGACCACTGAGTTTGCTTGACAGACCAACACAACAGGCAAAGCAAAATCACCCAACATATTGAGAGAAGAGTCATGACCAAAGCCATCGATAATGCGGTATACATTGTTGCCGCCAAAAGAACCGCCATTGGTTCATTTCAAGGGCAATTTGCCAACACCGAATCAACCCGGCTGGGTGCCGAAGCCATTAAAGCAACCGTTGACCAGGTGAGCATCAACCCCAATGATGTCGAAGAAGCCATCATTGGATGTGTATTACCCGCAGGGCTGGGGCAGGCGCCAGCAAGACAGGCGGTGTTGCATGCCGGCTTGCCCCTTTCTGTGCGTTGTACCACAGTTAATAAAGTATGTGGTTCGGGGATGAAAACGGTGATGATGGCTCATGATGCCATCAAGGCAGGATCCGCTCAATTGGTACTGGCAGGTGGTATGGAGTCGATGACCATGGCACCATATTTGTTGCCCAAAGCCCGTGGTGGTTATCGCATGGGCCACGCTCAAATGCTGGATCACATGTTCTTCGATGGTTTACAGAATCCATATGATGGCAACATGATGGGTGCATTTGCTGAACAATGTGCCGATCAATACAGTTACAGCCGTGAAGCTCAGGATGAATTCAGTGCAGAGTCAGTCAGACGAGCCATGCAGGCCATCGAATCAGGCGCTTTCAGTGATGAAATTGCCGCGGTTGAAGTCAGCAACAGAAAGTCTACCGTCACTGTCGCCCAGGACGAAGAACCACCAAAATGTGACATCAGTAAAATTCCCAACCTCAGACCTGCTTTCCGCAAAGAAAACGGCACAGTCACTGCAGCCAATGCATCCAAGATTTCAGACGGAGCCTCAATGACTTTACTGGCCTCGGCGGAGTATGTCGCTGAACATAACCTGACGCCGATGGCTCGAATTGTCGGACATCATCAATTTGCCCATGAACCTGAGTGGTTCACCACTGCTCCGGTCAGCGCCATGCAACAATTGTTGGATAAGATAAACTGGCAGGTCTCAGATGTGGACTTGTTTGAGATCAATGAAGCCTTTGCGGTGGTCACCATGGCCGCCATGGAAGAACTCAATATTCCGCATGATAAAGTCAATGTCAACGGCGGAGCCACTGCACTGGGTCATCCCATTGGTGCATCAGGTAATCGCATTCTGGTCACCTTGATTCACGCGCTGAAAAACCGAGGATTGAAAAGAGGGGTTGCTTCATTGTGCATCGGTGGTGGTGAAGCGACTGCCATTGCCATTGAATTGGTATAAACATGAAAATCATCAAAACGCAAATTGACTCATCTTCAACTCAGTTCGATGAAAATCGTCAGTTCATGACGGCATTGGTTGATGATTTAAAACAACAACTGGAAACCACCGCTCAGGGTGGCTCAGCCAGGTCCAGAGATAAACACACCCAGCGGGGCAAACTGTTGGTCCGCGACCGCATTCGTTTGTTACTGGACCCGGGCAGTCCGTTTCTGGAGATAGCGCCATTGGCCGCACATGGCATGTATCAGGGAGCAGCACCTGCTGCTGGTATGGTCTGCGGAGTCGGAGTGGTCCATGGGCAACCCGTTATGGTGGTGGCCAATGACGCCACGGTCAAGGGTGGAACTTATTTCCCCATGACAGTAAAGAAACACCTCCGGGCTCAGGAAGTGGCTGCTGAAAACCATTTGCCTTGTGTCTACCTGGTGGATTCTGGTGGTGCATTTTTACCATTGCAGGATGAGGTGTTTCCTGATAAAGACCATTTTGGTCGTATATTTTACAATCAAGCTCAACTTTCTTCGAAAAACATTCCACAACTCGCCGTTGTTATGGGGTCATGCACAGCTGGTGGGGCATATGTTCCAGCCATGTGTGATGAAGCCATCATCGTCAAAGAGCAGGGCACCATTTTTCTTGGTGGGCCACCATTGGTGAAAGCAGCCACAGGAGAGGAGGTGGATGCTGAATCGCTGGGTGGTGCTGAAGTACACTCTTCGCAATCGGGAGTCACAGATCACTTTGCAGAAAATGATCAGCATGCTTTGCAAATGGCCCGCAACAGCTTGCGATTTCTGAATCGACCTGTGCACCATTGGTTAACCCGTCAGTCGCCACGAGAGCCACTTTACCCCAAACATGAGTTGTATGGCATCATTCCGCAGTCAACCCGGATTCCTTATGATGTCAAAGAAATCATAGCCCGGATTGTAGATGGATCTGAGTTTCAGGAATTCAAAGCAAAATACGGTACCACGCTGGTATGTGGATTTGCTCACATCAATGGCTACCCGGTTGGTATTGTGGCCAATAACGGTATTTTGTTTGCTGAGTCCGCTCTGAAGGGTGCTCACTTTGTAGAGCTGTGCAATCAACGCAAAATTCCACTGGTATTTTTACAAAACATCACTGGTTTTATGGTTGGTCAGAAATACGAGAATGCAGGCATTGCCAAAGACGGTGCCAAAATGGTGACTGCTGTGGCCTGTGCACAGGTTCCTAAATTCACTGTGGTAATCGGCGGTTCGTTCGGAGCAGGGAACTATGCCATGAATGGCCGGGCATATCAGGGACGTTTTTTGTGGATGTGGCCCAATGCAAGGATTTCTGTGATGGGTGGTGATCAGGCTGCATCGGTACTGACCACGGTGAAACAAGATGGCCATGACAAAACGGGCAAAAAATGGGATGCTCAGGAGAAACAGGCTTTTTATGATGACATCAAACAGCAATACGAAGATCAGGGTCACCCATATTATTCAACTGCGCGGTTGTGGGATGATGGCATCATAGACCCTCGGGATACCCGACAAATTTTGTCACTTGCGCTTGAAGCCAGTACACATGCTGATGTTGATGACGTTTCTTATGGCGTCTTCAGAATGTAAATACACAGGAGAATCTGATGTTTTCTAAATACAAAACCATTCAATTGAACAAAGGAAAAAACGGGGTTGCCACGGTGACCATGAACCGTCCTGAAGTACACAATGCTTTCAATGCGCAAATGATTGAGGAGCTGACCAGTTGTTTCAGGTCGCTGAATGACAACAAGCAAATCAACGTCATTATATTGCGTGCCAATGGTGCTTCTTTTTCAGCCGGAGCTGATGTGAACTGGATGCGTGACATGGCTCAGGCTTCAGAAGAAGAAAACAAGGCTGATTCTGAAAAATTAGCTGCCTTAATGAGGGCCATAAACTTCAATGCCAAGGCCACCATTGCGGTGATTCAAGGGTTGGCCCTTGGTGGTGGTGTGGGTCTGGCCTGTTGTTGTGATATGGTGGTTGCAGCTGAAGATGCCAAGTTTGGCCTGACTGAATCCAGACTGGGTTTGGTGCCTGCAGTTATTTCCCCATATGTGATTGATGCCATTGGCACGCGCAAGGCCAGACGTTATTTCCAGACAGCTGAAATTTTTAAAGCACAGAAGGCCATGGATCTTGGTATTGTCTCCGAAGTCATGGCCGCTGAAGAAATGGAATCCTGGGTTGATAAACAACTCTCGTTCTTACAATCCACCGGTCCCAATGCCAAAGAAATCAGTAAGAAGCTGGTGATGTCAGTGGTCGGCAGAACGTTGCCACAACAACAAAAGATTGATGAATACACCACGCAGGTCATCGCTGCGGTCAGGGTGTCGGCTGAAGGCCAAAAAGGACTGAATGCTTTTTTGAACAAAGAGAAGGTAAACTGGTAAAAAAGTCAACAATTAAATTTAAAGATATTGCAAAGTGTGAAGCAGTCGTTACAATACATTAAATAAGCGTTATCTCCCGAGTAAAAAAATGTATAAAAAAATGCTGAGCACGATGGGCCTGATTCTGCTGGTTTCCAGCGGTTGGGCACAAGAGGAAGAAGAAACAGAAGCGTCGTCCAAAAGACCCAGTTGGTCTGAGGGCTTGCCTGAACGACAAAACACGGCCGACCTTAATACCCCGGATTTCAAACCTGACATCGATAATGACATTGAATTGGATATGTCGGAATTTGGTATCAAGCCCAAAGCCGATATTGTCATTGATCTGCCCATCAGTGCGGAGTTACCAGAGGACACCGAATCTGTAGACTCCGAACCTGAGGCAGTTGAGCCGGTCACAGTAAGTGAACCTGTGGAAGTCTTGGTTGATGAACAGCCAGAGCAAGCACCTGTTGAAGAAGCTTCACCTGATATCAATGATGAACAAGAAGCATTGTTGCCTGTCGAAGAGGCGGTGGTTGAACGCCAGCCAGATGAGCCGCCAGCGATCGAAGAGACTGATATGGAGGCGTCTCCAACCCAACCGGCTACCGGACAAGTGGCAGAAGTGGTTGAAGAGATTGTTGGAGATGATGAGACAGATGCACAGCTTGACAATGTGGCCAGTACAGAGGAATTGACCGTCGATGAATCATTGGCTGCGGTTGAGCCACCAGTGGACACCAGCATGGATGCCGTTTCTGAAGCACAATCTGAAGAATCAGAGTACGTATGGTCAATCATCAAACAAACACCCGTTAAATACCCAGTCAGGGCAGCCATTGAGAACGTTGAAGGGTGGGTTGATGTGGAAGTGACCATCAATGCCGATGGCCAGGTGGTATCTGCCAATGCCATTAAATATTCCAGAAAAGGCCGCCTGTTTGGTAAGCCTGCTGTTCAGGCAGTTAATGAGTGGCTGTTTGATCCGCCACGTAATCAAGGCATCGAGGGCAATCTCACCCGGGTTTATAAAATTGAATTTAACCTCTGAGTATCCTTTCAATCCTGACGATTGAGTTTCTTGAGCTGATAAACCAGATCCAGTGCCTGTTTGGCTGTCAGCTCGTCTGGATCTATGCTGCTGATTTTTTCTTCAACTTTGCTGATGGATTGGGTTGTCGTCTCTGCAAACAAGCTGTACTGCATTGGTTGTTCGTCTGATTGTTGATTTTCCAATTGCTTCAAATACTTGCGGGCATTGTTTAAAGCTGTTGCAGGTAAGCCAGCCAGGGCTGCCACCTGCAGTCCGTAGCTTTTATTGGCTGCGCCTGGTTTCACGGTGTGTAAAAACACAATTCCATCACCGTGTTCTACGGCACTTAAATGAACATTGCTGATGCGTTCCAGGTGTGTTGCCAGTCCGGTAATTTCAAAATAGTGGGTGGCAAACAAACAAAAAGACTGATTGGTTTCGGCCAGATGAATGGCGCAGGCATGTGCCAATGACAGTCCGTCATAAGTGCTGGTACCCCTGCCGATTTCATCCATCAACACCAGTGAATGGGCTGTGGCGTTGTGTAGTATGGTCGCTGTTTCTGACATTTCCACCATAAACGTGGAGCGTCCCCTGGTCAGGTCATCACCCGCTCCGATGCGTGTAAATATGCGATCTATGTCTCCGATGGTGGCCTGTTGAGCGGGTACGTAGCTACCCATAGAGGCCATCAAAACAATGATCGCTGTTTGTCGCATATAAGTAGACTTACCACCCATGTTGGGTCCGGTAATCACCAACATGCGGTTGGCTTCGCTTAAAGAAAGGTCATTGGGCTCAAAAGGTGTTTCCTGAATGGTTTCCACCACCGGATGACGTCCCTGTTTGATGTCTATGACCAGGTCATTGGTGAGTTCCGGTTTACAAAATTGATTTGTGATAGCGCGTTCTGCCAGGTTGCACAGTGCGTCTAATTCACTGATGGCCTGCGCGCATTGTTGCAGCGTTTTGATGTGTTCAGTCAATATGACCAGAAGGTTTTCATACAACTGTTTTTCATGTGCCAATGCCTTTTCTTTGCTGGACAAGACTTTTTCTTCAAATGTTTTCAGCTCTGGTGTGGTGTACCGTTCCACACTCTTTAATGTTTGTCTGCGAATGTAATGCTCAGGAACTTTATCAGCATGAATTTTAGATATTTCAATGTAATACCCGTGAACCCTGTTGTACCCAACTTTTAAACCATTGATGCCACTTTCTTTTTGTTGATTGGTTTCAAAGTCCAGCATGTACTGTCCGGCATCGGTGCTGATTGACCTCAGCTCATCCAGGGTGTCGTCATAGCCATCGGCCAACACCCCACCATCGCGGATGACCACAGGTGGATTGTCTTTAACGGCCTGTTCCAGTAACACATGGACATTTTGATGCGGATCCAGTTGTGGGATGATGTGATTCAGTTCGTCGCATTGAATGCGGGTGAGGCTGGGTTGCAATTCAGCAATGGCTTGTAAAGACTCCCTCAGTGCCACCAGGTCACGGGGCCGTGCAGTTAATAACCCGATCCTGGTGACGATACGTTCCAGGTCAGCCACTGCTTTGAGTTGGCTTTGCAGGTTCATCACTTCTGCTGATTCAATGAGCTGCTCTGTGGCATTCAACCGACGATTCAAAATGAGCCGGTCACGCAAAGGCTGACGAACCCAGTCGCGGAGTTTTCTGGAACCCATGGCAGTGGAGCATTGATCCAAAAAGCCACAAAGGGTCAGTTCATCCTTACCATCTGGGTGGTGATCAATCTCGAGGTTTTTTCGTGATTGGGCGTCGATGTGCAAATAACCTTCCAATGCTTCCACCTGTGGTGGCTGCAGGTGTTTGAGTTCGCCTTTCTGGGTGTGTCTGATGTATTGAATTAAAGCCCCGGCTGCTGGTAAAAATACATCGGATTCAGCAATGCCAAAGCCACTGAGGTCGTGAACCTGGAATTGTTTGGTTAACGTGTGTTCGGCCGATTCTGCATCAAAGTCCCAGGCAGGTCGCTCAACGCAATTAAATGCTTTAAGTTTATTAATTAAATCATTGTTTTCATTAATTAATATCTCATTGGGTGACAGCCTTGTCAATTGTGCTTCCAAAGTACTGAAGCTGTCGGTTTTTTGTAGTTTGATCAAACCTTTTGAGAGTGCCAGATATGCCAAGCCATAACCGCGTCCATCCTGATGAATGGCAAGCAACAGGTTTTCCTGGTGAGCGTCCATCAATGCTTCTTCTGTGACTGTCCCGGGAGTAATGATGCGTTGTACTTCGCGTTTAACCGGTCCTTTACTGGTGGCAGGGTCTCCGGTTTGTTCACAGATGGCTACAGAAAGTCCTTGTTTAACCAGTTTCGCCAGGTAGTTGTCAGCGGCATGGAAAGGCACGCCACACATTGGAATGGACTCGCCATTGGACTTTCCCCGGTGTGTAAGGGTGATGTCCAGCAACCTGGCCGCTTTGATGGCATCATCAAAAAACAATTCATAAAAATCACCCATCCGGTAAAACAACAGCATATCCTGATAGTCGGCCTTGATCTTCAGAAATTGTTGCATCATCGGTGTGTGTTTTGATTTTTTTGTCATTACTGGCGCGAATGAAAATGAACGACACATTCTATCAAAGGCCACCAGAAAATAATTAAAAAATCTACATTCTCAAGTTTTGAGAATAAACCACTGATAATACAGAATAAGTCGGAATTTATAGCGGTGATCATCAGAATTTACTGATTTTTTCATCATACAGAACGTGCGATAATAGGTCTCATTAATCATGAAAAATAATTTAAAAATTGTGGAGCAAACAGTGGACGACAACAAGAAAAAAGCATTGGCAGCAGCCCTCGGCCAAATTGAGAAACAATTCGGAAAAGGCTCAGTCATGCGCATGGGTGATAACAAGGCTTTGACCACCGATGTATACTCAACAGGATCTTTGGGACTGGATGTTGCGCTTGGTATTGGTGGCTTGCCCAGGGGGAGGGTGGTTGAGATCTACGGACCTGAATCCAGTGGTAAAACAACCCTGACTTTGCATGCCGTAGCAGAGTGTCAGAAAAAAGGTGGAACCGCAGCATTTATTGATGCTGAGCACGCACTGGATCCAGCTTATGCAGCAAAGCTGGGTGTAAACATCGATGACTTGTTGGTTTCTCAGCCAGATACCGGCGAGGAAGCATTGGAAATTTGCGATATGCTGGTTCGCTCCAACGCAGTTGATATGATCGTGGTCGACTCAGTGGCTGCTTTGACACCCAAAGCTGAAATTGAAGGTGAGATGGGTGATTCTCACATGGGTTTGCAAGCCAGGCTGATGTCTCAGGCATTGAGAAAGCTGACTGCAAACATCAAACGCACCAACTGTATGGTGATTTTCATCAATCAG
This sequence comes from Marinicella sediminis, assembly GCF_002000055.1. Lineage (GTDB taxonomy): Bacteria > Pseudomonadota > Gammaproteobacteria > Xanthomonadales > Marinicellaceae > Marinicella > Marinicella sediminis. The sequence goes on from NZ_MVBD01000009.1 coordinate 39,864, forward strand.
ATTCGGATGAAAATTGGTGTGATGTTTGGTAGTCCCGAAACAACCACAGGCGGTAATGCATTGAAATTCTACTCTTCAGTTCGTCTGGACATCCGCAGAATCGGCGCCATCAAAAAAGGTGATGAGGTGATTGGTAATGACACGCGGGTGAAGGTGGTGAAAAACAAAATGGCACCGCCGTTCAAGCAGGTGCAATTTGAAATATTGTATGGAGAAGGCATCTCTTTACTGGGCGAGTTGATTGATTTAGGCGTGGCGCATAACCTGGTGAGTAAAGCCGGTGCCTGGTACAGCTATGGTGACATCAGGATTGGTCAGGGTAAAGAAAACTCTAAAAATTATTTCAGAGAAAACCCTGAGCATGCTGCTGAGCTGGAAGGAAAAATACGCGATATTTTGTTGCCCAAAGCTGAGGCCGAAAAGGCAGAGGAAGTTGATCCTTTTGAGTCTTAATGGTTGAGCGAAAGCATGATCATTCTCCATCGGCCAGAGCCAGGGCATCCGCACTTGGCTCTTTGGCGATGCGGGAACATTCAGTTGATGAATTGCGCACCAAACTACTGAATAAGAAACATGATGCTGAATTGGTTGAGCGGTTGTTGCTGGATTTACAGCAAGAAAACCTGCTCAGTAATGAACGTTATGCTTGTTCTTATTGGCGGGTCAGGTCTGCCAAAGGATATGGCCCGGTTCGGATTCGCAAGGAACTGCAACTCAAAGGCATCAGTGAGTCGTTGATTCAGGTTGGCCTGACTGAAACCGATGTTGATTTTTTTCAACTGGTTGAGCAGGTATATCAAAAAAAATACCGTGATCAGCCGATTGAGGACTTCAAAGACAAACAAAAACGTCAGGCCTTTCTCTATCGGCGTGGTTTTGATTCAGAACTGATCAGGCATGTGGTGAACGATTAATGGACCTGGATTTTGACCGTCAGCATTTATGGCATCCGTACACTCAGTTGTCATCTCCTGGAAAAGTTTATCCGGTGGCCTCAGCCAGTGGGGTGTATCTGCAGCTGGAGAGCGGTGAACAACTGATTGACGCCATGTCCTCATGGTGGTGTTGTGTTCACGGATATAACCATCCAGTTCTCAATCAGGCCATCTCTGAACAGTTGAAATCCATGTCACATGTCATGTTTGGTGGCTTGACACATGAGCCAGCGATTAATCTGGGAAAACAGCTCATGTCTTTGACAGCCAATGAGTTTGCCGGGGTGTTTTTTGCTGACTCAGGTTCAGTGGCTGTTGAAGTGGCAATGAAAATGGCTGCCCAGTGGTGTTTTGAACAGGGACTGTCAGACAAGCAACGGTTTCTGACTTTTGCCAAAGGGTATCATGGTGATACTTTTGGAGCCATGTCGGTGTGTGATCCGGTGACTGGCATGCATCATAAATTCACCCGCTTACTCAATGAGCACATGTTCATTGCTTCTCCTGACTGTGGCTTTGCCGATGAATGGCATGACAGCCACGTGGCTGAATTTGAAGAAGCCCTCAAAGCACATCATCAAGACATCATCGCGGTGATTTTTGAACCCATCGTACAAGGTGCTGGTGGCATGAATTTTTACTCACCCGAATACCTGAAAGCAGTCAGGGCCTTGTGCGATGAATACCAGGTGCTGTTAATTTTTGATGAGATTGCCACGGGTTTTGGACGCACTGGTCAACTGTTCGCATATCAACATGCTGATGTGGTCCCAGACATCATGTGCCTGGGTAAATCACTGACCGGTGGTTACATGACTTTGTCAGCCGTGATGTGTCGTCAGCATGTGGTTGATGGTATCTCTTCGGCCTTCATGCATGGGCCAACATTCATGGCCAACCCGTTGGCTTGTCAGGTAGCCAATGCCAGTATCGAACTGTTGTTAAGCAGTGGTTGGCAGGATAACGTGAAACGCATTGAATCACAACTGAACAGAGAACTGTTGCCATTGGCCAGGCATCCGGCTGTTCAGGAAGTGAGGGTGCTGGGTGCCATCGGTGTTCTGGAGATGGTTAAGCCGGTGGACATTGAATGGTTTCAGGCGCAGATGGTTCTGGCCGGAGTCTGGATCCGGCCTTTTATGAACCTGATTTATCTGATGCCACCATTTATCATTGAAGCATCAGAATTAAGCCATATAACTAACAGCATTGAATCCACACTAGACCAGATAAAATGATCATTTTACTCTCACCATCCAAGGGTCAGGATTTTGACCCGAATCCGATTTCTGAACACTCTCAGCCTCAGTTGTTGTCTCAGGCTGCCGAATTGGCCAGGGGATTGAAGAAACTGAAACCTGCACAAATTGCCTCTCTGATGTCTGTCAGCGAGTCGCTGGCGGAATTGAATTATCAGCGATTTCAGGACTTTTCGACTCCATTTGAATTGGGGCGGGCCAAGCAGGCTGCCCTGGCTTTCAAAGGCGATGTGTATGGTGGGCTTGATGCGGATACTTTGGATGATGCTGACTGGCATTTTGCACAGCAGCACTTGCGGATTCTGTCAGGTTTGTATGGATACCTCAGACCATTGGACCTCATTTTGCCTTATCGGCTGGAAATGAAAACCCGTTTGAATAACAGCCGGGGAGAAAACCTTTATCAGTACTGGGATCATCAGATCACCGATCTGATCAACCAGGACCTGCAGGGTGATGATGATTATGTGGTTAATCTGGCATCCAATGAATACTTCAAATCGGTTAAGAAAAAGGCAATTAATCAACGAATCATTACCTTACATTTCAAAGATACCAAAGCCGGTAAAACTCGGGTAATTGGTTTTTTTGCCAAGCAGGCAAGGGGGATGATGGCCAGGGCATTGATCAAAGAGAAAGTCAATGCGGCAGATGACATCAAGGAATTGGTGGTAAATGGTTATCGGTATGATGAATCGTTGTCAAAGACCAATGACTGGGTTTTTGAACGCCAGCAACCGCCAGCTAAAACCTGAATTTCTTAGGTATTTTGTTGACTTCTTTGGGTTTGGAGAACAGATAGCCCTGGAAAAACTGGCACTGGTGTTCCCTGAGGAACTCCATTTGTTCTTTGTTTTCAACCCCTTCGGCGACCACTTGTAAATTCATTTCATGAGCCATGTTGAGAATTGTTTTGACTATGGTCACGCTGTTGTTGTCACTGGGGATATCTTCGATGAAGGATTTATCTATTTTGATTTTATCCAAGGGTAGTTTTCTGATGTAATCGAAAGATGAATATCCGGTGCCAAAATCATCAATTGACAGTTTGATGCCCAGCATTTTGAGTTGGTTGATAACCTCCATCGAGCGCACGGATTCGTTCAGGAGGATGGATTCAGTGACTTCAAATTCAAGGTAATTTCTGGGTATGTTGTATTTATTCACAAGGTCTGTGATGCGGCCAAGGAATTCCCGATCCCTGAATTGGATCACAGACAGGTTAATGGCCACAAAGAATGGCTGGTCGGTGGTTTCCCGCCAGGTGAGTATTTGCTGACAGGCTTTTTCAATGGTCCAGTAGCCAATTTCCAGAATCAATTGCGCACTTTCAGCGATGGGGATGAAATCAGTGGGCATGATGGTGCCACGAACCGGATGATGCCACCTGAGTAAAATTTCAGTGCCCACCATTTTCAGGCTGTCGGCTGCAACTATGGGTTGATAAACCATCACAATCTCTTTATTTTGCAAAGCCAGACGCAGGTCGTTTTCCAGTTGATGTTGTTTCTTGACTTTGGCTTCCAGACCTTTTTCAAAGACCTGAATGCGGTTTCGGCCGTTGAATTTGGCCTCATACATCGCTGTATCTGCACGTTGGATCAACAAGGATTGGCGGTTGCCATCCCGTGGGTAGACCACCACGCCAATGCTGGCGGTGATGTTGTACTGTTTATCTTCGATGATGATGGGTTTCTTAAGTTGTGTGGATAATTTTTCAGCAACCAGCAAGGCTTGTTGTTCTGCTTTGTTGATGTCCTGGTCCAACTCAGGGATTTCGATGACAAATTCATCGCCGCCCAAACGGGCAATGGTGTCTCCGGGAGTGGCGGATTTTTTCAACATGATGGCCACTTTTTTGATGAGTTTGTCACCCACTTTATGCCCTTGTGAGTCATTGATGTTCTTGAAGTTGTCAAGGTCAATGTAAAGAATGGCCCCCACATGTTTGAATTGTTCTGCCCTGGCCAGTGAGGATTTTAGCCGGTCGGAGAGCAGCAAGCGGTTGGGTAATCCAGTCAGCGCATCATGATTGGCCAGGTATTCTATTTCTTCTTCATATTGTTTGGTTTGGCTGATGTCCACACCCACTGTGACCACGGCCGGTTCTTTGTCATTACGGCCTGAATACGGGACTTTGGACATCATCAGTGAAATCTGTTCACCCCGACTGTTTCTCGCCTCAATTTCAGTGTTGAATGGATTGGATGAGGTGGTGTAGGCGATCAGATTTTGAAAGTTGGGTGATGATTTAAGAATGGCGTAGATGTTTTCTTTTTCAACCTGTTTGTTTTCAATGCCAAAAAAATCACAGGCGAAATCATTGGCCAGAATAAACCTGCCCTGATAGTCATTGGCATAGATCATGTGCGGCACGATGTTAATGATTTGGTTGAGTTGAATTTCGCGTTGTGACAATTCATTGACCCTGCGATTGACCTGCCTTTTGAACAGAACCGCTGCAATGATGGCAATCAGGGCAAACACAAACAAACCCAGAATGGTGTATAGAATCCAGTATGGAATGGTGTCATGTTGGTTCTGATGAGTCCATTTCATCCTGGTCTGGTAGTAAAATGACTCCGGATCATCCTTCCAGAGGCGCATCCTCTGGTCATACAGGTTCAGGAATACAGGGTCGGCGCCCAAGGGTTTGGTGATATACACTTTAAAGGGGTTGAATACGATGCTGCTGGCCAGCAGGTCATATTGGTCCTGGAACTCTGCTCCTACCATGTTATTGGACACTGCGGCGTCGACTTCGCCGTTGTCTACCATGGTGAAAATTTTGTGATAACTGTTGGCATAAACGGCCTGGCAATTGACTTCAAACAATTCGCATTGTTGTAAGAAATTTTGCCCATTGATGCCGTTCTCCAGTAACGCAATGGACTTGTTGTTCAGGTCAAACAAGCTTTCGATATCAGAGTTAGCTGGTAAAAAAACCTGCCCCCACACATTGGTGAAATTCAAGGCAGAATAATCCATGTACCGTGCCCGCTCCTCGGAATAGGCGACGGAGACCAGGACATCAATCCGACCTGATTTGATGTTGTTGATGTGATTGGGAAACTCATCATAGACCCACTGTATTTTCATGTTCCCAGTGGCCGCCACTTCGTTGAGCAGGTCAATGATCAAGCCATCCGGATCACCGTTGGAATTTCTGAAGGACAAGGGATGGGTGTCGAAATAACCAACCCGGACATCTGGTGGGTCTGCGTTCAGTGAGTCAGGATTCTGGGCAAGCGGTTGATTAATCATGCTTGTGATCAACAACAACGCCAGTATTTGTGGTTTTATTTTCATTTAATAATCACAACTCCCCCCTAACATTCATAATACTATGTCTTAAACCCAGTGCCAATCAAAAACTATCTTTCCACTTTCTCAGCAGCGCAAAACAGCGGGTCTCATCATCACAAACGGTTTGCCAGTGATGGCTGACATTCTTTTGTACATCTGGCAAATGGGTCCTGAGAAATGGATTGATTTTCAGTTCCAATGCTAAAGTGGATGGCAGTGAAGGCTTGTCCTCACTTCGCCAGTCATTCACTGTGTTTTGATGAGCCCTGATGTCGGTGTTATCAGGTTCAGCATGCTGTGCAAACAGCAAATTGCTGAGGGTATATTCATGGGTGCAAAAGACCAAGAGAGAAGGAGGCAGGTTTTTTAGTTTATTCAGCGAACTGACAAATTGTTCAGCTGTTCCTTCAAACATCCTGCCACAGCCGGCGCTGAACAAAGTGTCACCACAAAACAAACGCAGTTGATCATAATAACAAATGTGGGTGAGGGTATGGCCGGGGGTTTCAACTACTTTCAATTCCAGTTTTGGTGCTGAAATGCAAACGTCATCACCTTCACTGACTGCCTGATATGCAAATGGCATCCTCTGGTCCTGGGGGGCAAATACATCACAAGACTGAAGTCCACAGAGTTCACTGACACCATCAACGTGGTCGTAATGATGATGAGTTATCAGGATGGTTGTCAAGTCCAATTGGTGGTCTTGCAGGTATTGCTTAACAGGTTGAGCATCACCTGGATCAATAACGACAGCATGACTGCCGTCGTGCACAATCCAGATGTAGTTGTCATTGAATGCAGGTATGGGGTGGATGGTCAGTGACATATGTATGAAGGTTTTTTTTCAGTGATAATTGCTTTATGATGCAACATTCATTGAACAACAGCAAGTGAACAGGATCCTCATTTGAATAAGTCTGCAACAGAGATCAAAGAAATACAGGTATACACCGATGGCTCTTGCCTGGGAAACCCAGGGCCGGGCGGCTGGGCTGCCCTGTTACAATATCAACAAAAGCGTAAATTAATTTCCGGGGCGGAACCTGATACCACCAATAACCGCATGGAACTGACGGCCGTGATCCGGGCGCTGGGGCTGTTGAAACAGGCCTGTCGTATTGAGTTGTACACTGATTCCAAATACGTGATGGATGGTGCCACCCAATGGATGATTAATTGGAAGCAGAAAAATTGGATGAAAACCAAATCCGAACCGGTTAAAAATGTAGACCTGTGGCAGTCACTTGACCAGGCCATGCAACCACACCAAATTCAATGGTATTGGGTCAAGGGTCATTCAGGTCATCCGGAAAATGAATTGGTGGATGATGAAGCCAGAAAACAAGCAGAGAAGATCAAATCATGAGCAACAGTAAACTCATCATGTTGGACACCGAAACCACTGGTTTAAAACCACAGGATGGACACCGGATCATCGAAATTGGTGCAGTGGTGGTGTTGAACAGAGAAATCACTGACCAACATTATCATCAATACATCAATCCCCAATATGCTGTCGATGAAGAAGCCTTGGCAGTGCACGGGCTGAGCAATGAGTTTTTGTCTGACAAGCCGCTGTTTGCCCGTATTGTCGATGAGTTTCTGGCATTTGTGAAAGGTGCAGAACTGGTGATTCATAACGCCCCGTTTGATGTGGGGTTTTTGAATCACGAGCTGAGTTTGCTTGGTAAGTCTGAACGACTTGAGGACATCTGCACAATTACTGATAGCCTTGTTTTTGCCAAGAAAAAACATCCTGGTGCGAAAAATAACCTGGATGCTTTGTGTAAGCGTTATGGCATAGGGAATGAACACCGAACCCTTCATGGGGCTTTGCTGGATTCGGAGATACTGGCACAGGTGTATTTGGCGATGACCGGCGGACAAACCAGGCTGAACCTGAACCTCAGCCAGAACAGTGGTCAAAAAACCAGAAAGTTTGATCTGCAAGACTTACCGCCATTGGTGACTCCAGCAGTGCATGAGGCCGAGTTGGCCAAACACCAACAATGGCTGAATGATCACCTGGGAGATCATGAGGGAGGCTGGTGAATGAATAAACTGGCTTGCAGGCATACCTGTTCTGACAGATGATCAATGCGGCTTCGCAATACAGCCGGGTACAACACTTCTCAAGGAACCTCATCTGGGCTAAAATGCCAGGTTTTCAGAATCAACAGGAACTATAGGATATGCTCGATCCTCAATTGCTCAGGACGGAATTAGAAGTCACCGCCAAAAAATTAGCCGAACGTGGATATGATTTGGATGTGGCCGGATGGCAAAAGCTGGAACAAGCCAGAAAAACCATTCAGGTCGAAACCGAAGCCTTACAAAACAAAAGAACCACCATCTCGAAATCCATTGGTCAGGCCAAAGCCAAAGGCGACGACATTCAGCCTTTGCTGGATGAGGTGGCACAAATTGGCGAGCAACTGGAGTCTTCCAAGAAAGCCCTCAAAGATATTCTTACAGATATGGACAAAGTGATTCTGTATACCCCTAACCTGGCAGATGAATCGGTGCCTCTGGGTAAAGACGAAGCTGATAACGTTGAAGTCAGAAAATGGGGTGAGCCGGGTACATTTGATTTCACGGTGAAAGACCATGTGGAATTGGGTGAAGTGAATCGTGGCCTGGATGCCGAATCTGCGGCCAATTTATCGGGTTCAAGGTTCACCTTGCTGACAGGAGAGGTGGCACAGATGCATCGGGCACTGGCTCAATTGATGCTGGACATGCATACTGAAAAACACGGTTACCGCGAATATTATGTTCCGTATCTGGTCAATGCAGAAACCATGAAAGGCAGTGGGCAATTACCCAAATTTGCCGATGATGCATTCATCACAGAAGATGAAAGGTATCTGATTCCAACCGCTGAAGTACCTCTAACCAACCTGGTCGCTGATGCCATCATTGATGAGGCTGACCTGCCCATCAAACTGACTGCTCACACGCCTTGTTTCAGGAGAGAGGCCGGTAGTTACGGAAAAGACACCAAGGGCATGATCAGGCAACATCAGTTTGATAAGGTCGAAATGGTGCAGATTGTTCATCCGGATGATTCATTTTCAGCACTTGAGGAAATGACTGGTCATGCTGAGGCGATTCTTCAGGCCCTTGAATTGCCATACAGGACCATCGTTTTATGTACCGGTGACATGGGTTTTTCGGCCACCAAAACCTACGACCTGGAAGTCTGGTTGCCAGCACAAAATACCTATCGTGAAATATCATCCTGCTCCAATTGTGTGGATTTTCAGGCCCGAAGAATGCAAGCCCGGTACAGATCAGCAGGTGCCAAAAAACCACAACTGGTACACACATTGAACGGCTCTGGACTGGCCGTTGGAAGAACCTTGATAGCGGTGATGGAAAATTATCAACAGGCAGATGGCAGCATCAAAGTGCCAACTGTGTTGCAAAAATACATGAATGGCAAAACTCACATCAATCAGCCTGAATAAACAGCTGTTTGGTGTTGTATAATTAGTTTGCTATAATCATAAAAAAGTTTACTGGGAAGCACATATGAAACTACATTTTCCTCAGGGAGATCATCCGGACGTTGAACTCAAGCCAGGTAAATACACCGTTGGCAGCTCTGCAGATGCAGACTTCACGCTGGAAGACAAGGGCTTGGCAGACATCCATGCGACCATCACCATTGAAAATAATGAATGTGAAATCAGCATTGATAATCCAGCCAGGCTGGTGTCGGTCAATGGCAAGTTGGTGAAAACCAATAAAGAGGTCAGGGAAGGCGATCTTCTGATTGCTTCTCAGCTTCACATGAAGCTGGTTTCCTCCGATCAGGTTGAAGAGGAAGATGATAACCGGACCCGGATCCGCATGGCGTTGCCTAAATTTATTTTACGGGGTGTGTCTGGTGCCTATTTTGGCAAAACCTACCCACTCAGGGGATCTACCATCATGGGCCGTCATTCTGAATGTCACATTTGTGTCAATGCCGATGGTATCTCTCGTAAGCATGTGCAAATAGATGTTGAACCTGATGGTTTGACCGTCAAAGACCTGGGTTCCTCAAATGGCACTTTTGTGAATGGTAAAAAAGTCGAATCTGGTGAGTTGAAGGTGGGTGATGAACTGAAAATTGATAACATTCGATTTCTGGTGCAGACACCTGGCATGGCTGAACCTGCACAGTCTGAAAGTGGGTCAACCAAGCCCCAAAGCAGAACCAAAACCAGTTCTGAGCCCATTGAAGATGAAGCGTCAGGTGGTGGTGCGGTTAAATGGTTGATCACCGTCGTTGTTCTTGGTGCTGCGGTGGCGGCGGCCTGGAAAATGGGTTATTTGAACGGCATAATTGGTTGAGTCGATCTCCGGTAACATGGCAATATAAAAACGGGCAATTGGCCCGTTTTTTTGTGGGCCGCAGCAGGGCATGCATCAGTGGGTCAGACAGATCATTACAAACCAGGTCATCAGTCAAAGGCTGGTTGATTCTGCTTTGTGAGCAGTGATAAATTATTTCAGTTCCTCTGCCGTAAAAGCGCTGGTAAATCTTGTATAATGGTGTGCTTTAAAAAATGACCCGTTGACCATCATGTCTCAACAACTGACAGACCTCACCACCATCGTTTACCAGCAATCAGACAACATCGCCACAGTGGTGTTGAACCGCCCGGATAAGCTGAATGCCTTTTCTGAAACCATGCACAAAGAGTTTTATCAGGTGCTTAACCACATTGTGAATGATGACAGCATCCGTTGTGTTTTACTGACTGGTGCCGGACGCGGCTTTTGTGCAGGTCAGGACCTTGGCGAACGTAAGGGCGCTGAAAAAATGGATTTGGGAGAGAAATTAGAAAATGGCTACAATAAAAACCTGCGGTTATTGAAATCCATCCAGGCGCCCATTGTTTGTGCAGTCAATGGCGTTGCAGCAGGTGCGGGTGCAAACATCGCTTTGAATTGTGATGTGGTGGTGGCCAGAAAATCTGCCAAATTCATCCAGGCTTTTTCTTCAATTGGTTTGATTCCGGACTGTAATGGAACCTGGATATTGCCGAAACTGATCGGATTGGCAAGGGCCAAAGCCATCGCCATGCTGGGCACTCCGGTCTCAGCTGATCAGGCCGTTGAATGGGGTATGATTTATCAGGCAATTGATGACAGCGATTTTGATCAGCAGGTTGATGAATTGACCCATACGCTGGCCAACCGGCCAACCCGGGCGCTGTCTTTCATCAAGAACATATTTGATGAGTCTTACAGCAACATGTATGGTGAGCACCTTGATCGTGAACGCGATGTTCAGCGGGTCTGCGGTCTGAGTCATGATTTTTCCGAGGGTGTGGCGGCATTCAATGAAAAACGCCCTCCAAAATTCAAAGGTCACTGAGATGAATGACATACAACTGATTGGGGTGGTGGGTGCAGGAACCATGGGTATGGGGATCTGCGAAGTGGCTGCGGCCAACGGACATAAAGTACAGGTATATGATGTCAATCAAGCCTTTGCCGGGCAAGCCCACGAAGCCTTACAGGCGAGACTCAAAAAACGTGTGTTAAGGGGCAAAATCACCGCTGAGCAAGCCGGGCAAATCAGCCGTTCTATTCGTGTGGTCAGTGAGCTTGACGCATTGAAGGTATGTGACCTGGTGGTCGAGGCGGTGATTGAAGACCTGGCTGTTAAACAACAATTGTTTGTTAAGCTGGAAAAACTGTTGAGTGAAGAGGCATTGCTGGCCACCAACACGTCATCAATTTCGGTGTCTGCCATCGCCGCTGCACTTGACGACCCTCAGCGATTGTTTGGCCTGCATTTTTTCAATCCGGCACCAGTGATGAAACTGGTCGAGGTGATTGCAGGCGTAGAAACGAATCCAAAATACATTGAACAGGCTGTTAAGTTGTGCAGGTCCTGGGGCAAAAAACCGGTCAGAGCACAATCATCGCCAGGCTTTATTGTTAACCGCGTTGCCCGGCCATTTTATGGTGAGGCACTGAAAATCAAACAAGAACAATTGGCTTCGGTGGAACACATCGATGCGGTGATGACAGAGGCCGCGGGGTTTCGGATGGGACCTTTTGAACTGATGGATTTGATTGGGATTGATGTTAATTATGCCGTCAGTCAGACCGTCTATCAGGCAATGTTCAACGATCCACGATTTAAGCCTTCACTGATTCAAAGCGAAATGGTACACGCCAACAAACTGGGTAAAAAAACCGGTAAAGGTTTTTATGACCATGCTGATGGTGCGGTCAGGCCCAAGCCTGAATATCAATACAGTGAAGCTCAGTTCGATCAACTGATCGTCCCGGAAGAACTGACTTATCTGAGTGTTTTGTTCAGTGAATTTGAGTATGATCAACGTAAATGGCAGGGAGATTTGGTCATCATCAGTGGCTGCCAAATTCTCATGACTGACGGTCAAACTGCCCGACAGCATGAGGCACAAAGCGGACAACCGACTTGCCTGGTGGATGTGTCGATCGATTTTCGTAAAGCCAAAACCGTAAACCTGGCATTTGGACCCATGGTCAATGAGTTCATGCAACATCGCATCATAGCCATGCTCAATCACATGGGCAAACAGGTGCTTGTCACTGATGATCAGCCAGGTATGATTGCGATGCGCACGATGGCCATGCTCATCAATGAAGCCGCAGACACCGTGTTCAACGGGGTTTGTGGACCCAATGAAGTGGACCTGGCGATGCGTTATGGAGTGAATTACCCCAAAGGGCTACTGGCTCTGGGCGCAGAGCTTGGCTGGGATCATGTGGTCAATACGTTGCAACACCTGCAGCGGTGGTTTGGTGATGATCGCTACCGTTTGTCTCCTTACATCAGGAATCAACTATGAGACCCGTATATATTTGTGACGGCGTGAGAACGCCCATTGGCCGCTTTGGTGGTTCGCTTGCATCAGTCAGGCCTGACGACCTTTTGGCCCATGTCATCAAATCTGTGATGAAAAGAAACCCCTCGCTGGCTCCGGAACACATTGATGATGTGTTGGCTGGCTGTGCCAATCAGGCAGGTGAAGATAACCGCAATGTGGCAAAAATGTCAGCCTTGCTTGCCGGGTTACCAACCAATGTGGCCGGCATGACCATCAACCGCTTATGTGCATCTGGTCTGGATGCGGTAGCCACAGCCGCCAGGACCATTGCTTTTGGTGACGCTGAAGTGATCATTGCCGGTGGTGTGGAATCGATGTCCAGGGCACCGTTTGTGATGCCCAAAGCGGATGCGGCTTTTTCCAGAAAAGCAGAAATATATGACACCACCATTGGTTGGCGCTTCATCAATCCACTGCTCAAACAGCAATATGGCACAGATTCAATGCCGGAAACCGGTGAAAATGTGGCAGAAAAATTCAATGTCAGCCGAGAGGATCAGGACCTGTTTGCACTGAATTCTCAAACCAAAACGGCTCATGCACAACAGACTGGGGTGTTGGCAGAAGAGATCATCCCGGTTGCCATTCCCCGGAGAAAACAGGATGATTTGTTGGTGGATTCTGATGAACATCCCAGATCGGACACTCAGCTGGAAAAATTATCACGTTTGTCAACGCCATTCAGAACTGCTGGTACCGTCACTGCTGGCAATGCTTCAGGCGTGAATGATGGAGCTTGTGCATTGATTGTTGCTTCTGCAGATGCAGTAGACAAATATCAGTTACAGCCAGTTGCCAGGTTTGTGGGCGCCAATGTGGCTGGTGTTGATCCGGATGTCATGGGCATTGGGCCAGTACCGGCAACGCAACAATTGCTGAAGCGATATGGACTGTCTGTTAATCAACTGGATGTCATTGAACTGAATGAAGCCTTTGCTTCACAGGCTTTGGCTGTATTACGTCTGCTGAAAGTGGCTGATGATGACCCACGGGTGAACCCCAATGGTGGGGCCATTGCCCTTGGTCATCCGTTGGGTATGAGTGGCGCCAGGCTGGTGTTAACAGCCAGCAAAGAATTGCAACGTAATCAGGGGCGCTATGCTTTGTGCACCATGTGTGTGGGTGTGGGCCAGGGCATGGCATTGTTAATGGAACGGGTATGACCTGAGTCAAGTTCTCTGGTGACAATGGCTGTTAAGCTTATGAAGCCGTCGATTCACCTGAATTTGATCAGAAATCATTACAATATCAACCAAAATAAAAACAGAGAGAAATATGTATTCACAAGGTTTAAAAGATGCAGAAGGTCAACTGGAACCCGCTGAGCTGATGGCTGAGTTTCAGGCCCGAATCGACCGTGAAGAGAAAATTGAGCCACGCGACTGGATGCCTGAGGCCTATCGCAAAACCCTGATTCGTCAGATGTCTCAGCATGCCCATTCGGAAATCGTTGGCCAGTTGCCAGAAGGGAACTGGATTACCCGGGCACCAAGTTTAAAGCGTAAGATGATTTTGTTGGCCAAAGTTCAGGATGAAGCGGGTCATGGCTTGTATATTTATTCAGCCACAGAAACCCTTGGTGTGACCCGTGACCAACTGACTGATGAACTGTTGACAGGTAAGGCCAAGTATTCCAGTATCTTTAATTATCCAACACCTTCTTGGGCTGACATCGGTGCGGTTGGCTGGCTGGTTGATGGCGCCGCCATCATGAACCAGGTACCCTTGTGCCGTTCATCTTACGGCCCTTACGCCCGATCGATGATCAGAATCTGCAAAGAAGAAAGTTTCCATCAGCGTCAGGGCTATGAAATCATGACTGTTCTGGCACGGGGAACGGCTGCACAAAAAGACATGGCTCAACGGGCTTTGAACCGGTTTTGGTGGCCTGCATTGATGATGTTTGGTCCCAGTGACAAAGATTCTAAACACTCAGAACAATCCATGAAGTGGAAAATCAAACGATTTACCAATGATGAATTGCGTCAAAAATTCATTGATGCGACCGTGCCACAGGCTGAACATCTTGGGTTGACCATTCCGGATCCTGAATTGCGCTGGAATGAAGAGACTGGTCAATATGATCATGGCGAAATCAACTGGCAGGAATTCATTGATGTGATTAAAGGAAATGGACCCTGTAACAAAGAACGTTTGCAAGCCCGTATCAATGCACATGAAGAAGGCGAATGGGTCAGAGAAGCCGCAGAAGTGTACCAGCAAAAACAAAACCAAGAAGAGGCTGCCTGATGTCTGAAATGAAATTATATGAAGTGTTTATCCGCGCCAAATCAGGCCTTAATCATCGCCACGTTGGCTCGCTGCATGCCAGTGATCCACAAATGGCATTGCTCAATGCCCGGGACGTGTATACCCGCCGGAAAGAAGGGGTCAGCATCTGGGTTGTTGAAGCAGAGCAGATCACTGCTTCCAATCCTGCACAGGAACATGAGTGGTTTGACCCGGCTGAGGACAAAGTGTACAGACACCCAACGTTTTATCCGTTGGACAAAGAAGTGGAAAACATGTGATGAATCAAGACCTGTATCAATTTGCTTTGCGCCTGGCAGATACCTCATTGACCATGGGTCAACGCCTGGCTGAATGGTGTGGCCATGGTCCGTATTTGGAAGAAGATGTGGCATTGACCAATGTCTCATTGGATCTGATAGGGCACGCCCAGATGTTTTACCAACTGGCTTGTGACAACAGTGAGACCTCCACAAGTCCAGATGACCTGGCTTTTCTCAGGGATGTTCCTGAATACCGCAACCCGCTGATCACTGAATTGCCCAGAGGCGATTTTGCCTACACCACACTGAAACAGTATTTCATCGATGTGTATCATTTACACTTGTATCAACAATTGTCAGTATCCAGCGATGAACAGTTGGCTGCTTTGGCACAAAAAGCCCTGATGGAAGTGAAGTACCACCTCAGTCGTTCAGAAGCCTGGTGTCAAAGGCTCAGTTTGAGTACAGAGGAAGCACATGAGAAAATGCAAAAAGCCCTCGATGACCTGTGGTTTTACACGCCCGAATTATTCGAAACGGATGAATCGATGCAACGATTAATGACTGCATCGGTGATTCCTGATATGGGAGCCATACAGACTGTCTGGCAACAACAAACCGAACAGTTGCTGGAAGATTGCCAGTTGGCCAAACCTGAAAATGGTTGGATGGCGACAGGAGGCTTGGTAGGTGAGCATACTGAACACCTGGGATATATGTTGGCAGACATGCAGTTTCTGCAGCGTGCCTATCCTGGATGTGAATGGTGATGAGTGGTCTCACTGCCCGGCAGGTATTGGCCTGGTTACAGGCGGTGAAAGATCCCGAAATTCCGGTCATCAGTATTCAGGACCTCGGGGTCCTGCAGGCGGTGGAAATCACCAATGAGCAGATTGTGGTCAAAATCATTCCCACATATTCAGGCTGTCCGGCCATGTATGTGATTCAGGATGAGATTCGCCAGACCCTGGCAGAGCACGGTCAACATGAAGTTGATATTCAATTGCTTAACACGCCCGCGTGGAACACCGATATGATCACAGCAAGGGGTAGGGCCGCCATGAAGCTGTATGGCATAGCACCACCCATCAGTGCCAGTGATCAGGTTATTCAATGTCCGCAGTGTGGTTCGGAAAAGACCACCTGCATCAGCCAGTTTGGTTCAACAGCGTGTAAAGCCCTTTATCGTTGTGAGTCTTGTCTGGAACCTTTCGATTATTTTAAATGTCATGCATAAATTTTATCCCTTAACAATCATCAACAGCAATGCGCAACCAAATGCAATCATCTGGACCCTGGATGTTCCTGAGGAACTGGCTGAAGAATTTACTTTTATTCCGGGTCAGCACCTGACTTTTAAAGCTGAGGTCAATGGTGAAGAATTGCGCCGAAGTTATTCCATCTGTTCATCACAACGCAGGAAAGGCCAGCTGGATGTGTTAATAAAAACGGTAGACGATGGCCGGTTTTCCAATGCAGCCTTGAGCCAGTTTCCAGTGGGGTCTCAGATCATGGTGATGCCACCCTCAGGACATTTTGTGGTTGAGCCCGCCGAAGGCAAGGACTATGTGGCATTTGCCGCAGGATCAGGTATCACCCCGGTGATGGGCATGATTTATGCTGTACTGGAGCAAACAAAAACTGCCCGTTTTACTTTGTTTTACGGCAACAGTAAAACTTCTGATGTGCTTTTGCATGATGAAATTGCGCACCTCAAGGACTTGTTTGGCAGTCGCTTCAGTGTGCACTATTTTCTGTCCAGGCAGAAAGTAGACATGCCGCTCTATCAAGGTCGTTTTGATGCCGAAAAAGTATCTGTATTAGTTAGACAGATGTTGAACGGTGTGGCCATTGATGGATTCTATGTGTGTGGTCCCGGAGCAATGATTGATACCGTTTGTGAAGCATTGAAAGATTTAGGCATTGCGCCTGAATTGATTCACAATGAACGTTTCCTCAGTGACGGTCAGGAAATCTCTGTGGCTGATAAGACCATCAAAGAAGACGCTGGCGTCACCGTAACCATTGATGGTGCCAATCATGAATTTAACCTTTTGGCCGGTACTCAGGCGACCTTACTTGAATCGGCTGAACAGGCTGGCGTTGAACTCCCTTACTCCTGCAAAGCTGGGGTGTGCGCGACGTGTCGCTGTAAGCTGGTAGAAGGTGATGTCAAAATGATTAACAATTATTCACTGGAAGAATGGGAGACCAAGGCCGGTTATATTCTCAGTTGCCAAGCTGTGCCGCGCTCAAGTACAATCCACATCTCTTTTGATGAGTGATCAGCTATGACCGCAGCAAAAATCTCGAATTATTCAGAAATTGGCAAACTCAATACGGTAATTATTCACCAGCCCGGACCAGAAATGGAGAACATGACGCCGGAAACAGCCAGTGAAGTTCTGTATGATGATATCCTCACCCTTGACCTGGCACTTAAAGAACACGCTCAACTCAGTGGTGTACTGAATCTGGTTGCTGACAATGTACTGGAGTTTTCTGCATTGTTGTCAGATATTCTGGTTGATGAAAAAGTTAAATTGGATTTGATTCAGGATGTGTGTGCATTACATGGTCACAATGAATTGGTTGATGACCTGATGTCATTTGATGCCAAGGATCTGGCCACTCAGCTCTTTCAGGGTACATTACTTAAAAAGAACACCTTGGAAAGGTACATTAGCCCTTCAAGACATGCCATTCCGCCATTGCCTAATGCCTTTTTTACCCGTGATGCAGTGATGTGTGTATACGACAAGCCCATCATTGGTTCCATGGCACACCGGGTTCGGTTGACTGAAGCCTTGTTGCTGAAATCGATATTTAATAATCACCCAAACCTCAAAGGCCAGGGTTTTCACTTTGATGGGACTCAAAGAAAATCAGAAAACCTGACCATAGAAGGTGGTGATTTATTGGTTATACGTGATGACTTGCTGGTGATAGGTTATTCTGAACGCACTTCTGCAAGGGCCATTGATCGAATGGCGGAAAAGTTGTCAATGGGTCATGACAACCTGGACATTGTGGTGGTTGAATTGCCGAAAATCAGGGCGACCATACATTTGGATATGATCTTCACCATGTTGGATGTCGACACTGTGATGAATTTTGCTCCTTTGATCACTGGAGCAGGGAAATGCAAAGCGTTTCATATGAGCTGCACCCAGGGGAAAATCAATTACATCAATGAATATTCCGGTTTGCCCAAAGCCTTACGTTTGTTTGGCCTGGAATTAAACTTTGTTAACTGTGGCGGTGACAGTCCTTTTGCTCAGGAAAGAGAGCAATGGACCAGTGGTGCAAACTTCTTTACTTTTGCACCAGGGCAAATCATCGGTTACAAACACAATAAAGCCACTTTGGATGCCCTTGATGTGGCTGGTTTTGAGGTAATTGATGCCAATGATTTAATCAACAAAAAACGCAGTTTGCCAGCTGGCAAAGCTGCGGTGGCGATGGATGGTTCTGAGCTGTCACGGGGTGGAGGAGGCTGTCGTTGTATGACCATGCCGGTTCACCGAGACAGTGTTAAATGGTGAATTTGTATCTTAATCAATAAAAAAAGGCCTGGTTAACAGGCCTTTTTTTTGGTTATGGGTACAAAGTGATCAGGCCACTTCCTTTTTTGATTCCACAGCCTTGGGTTTGCTGTCTACCGTGTTGCTGTCTGAACCAATGGCAATGGTTCTGGGCTTCATGGCTTCAGGAATCTCACGTTCCAGCTCAATGTGCAATAAGCCATTGTGCATACTGGCGCCCTTCACGTTAACATGATCGGCCAATTGGAAACGGCGTTCAAATGAGCGGTTGGCAATGCCTCGATGGATGAAGTTGCCTTCCACCTCAGATTCTTTCTTACCTTTGACCGTTAGGGTGTTTTGTTCTGAAGTGATTTCCAAATCATGGTCACTGAATCCAGCCAGCGCCAGGGTAATCCGATAACGGTTTTCCTCTATACTTTCAATGTTGTATGGTGGATAACTGGGCGTTTGATCAATGCGGTTGGCCTGGTCCAGTAACTGAGCCATGCGATCAAAACCAATGGATGTACGAAATAAAGGGGTTAAATCAAAATTCATCATATTCTCCTTAAAAGCAATATTAAATTTAAGTGACCTGCTATCGCCAGGTCGGGTTATTGGCCAGATCCCGTATCCGGCAATCTGGCTCAAAGAGTATGTATGAATGGACTTTAATTTTTCAAGAGGGTATGGATGAATATTCCCAGAAATATGATCATTCCTACCCAGTTATTATTCAGAAATGCTTTGAAACATTTGGCTTCATTGCGTTGATGAATCAATAGTTGTTGATGGGCAAACAACCAAATAACAGCCACCAATGCCAGAAAATATGGAGCAGTGAATGACATCTGTTTACCGAACAAAAACAGTGCCATGAGTGTGAGTAGCTGAATGATGCCAATAATGACCCGGTCAAGATCGCCAAATAAAACAGCGGTTGATTTGACGCCTATTTTGAGGTCGTCTTTGCGGTCCACCATGGCGTAAATGGTGTCATATGCAGTGGTCCAGAGTATGTTGGCCACAAACAGCAGCCAGGCTTCCTGGGGAACATGCCCTGTGATTTCTGCAAAGGCCATGGGTATGGAAAATGAGAATGCCACACCGAGATAAACCTGAGGAAGGTATGTATGGCGTTTCATCAGTGGGTACGTGACGGCAAGGAAGGCTGCAATGAGCGCAAGCATAATGGTCAATTGCGATAAAAACAGCAGTAAAATTGCCGCACAGATCATCAGTCCAACAAATAATATGTACGCTTGTTTGAGGCTGATTTTGCCACTGGTCAGCGGACGGTTTTGGGTTCTTTTGACATGCCCGTCAATGTTTCTGTCTGCAATGTCATTGATTACACAACCTGCAGATCTCATCAGAAAGACCCCAATGGAAAATATCAGCCAGACTGAAAATTCAGGTTGTCCGTTACTGGCAGACCACAATGCCCACCAGGCTGGCCACAACAAAAGCAGGGTGCCAATGGGGCGATCCATTCGCATCAGCAGCAGGTAAGGACGACTCTGGTTGAACAGAGTGGACAGTTGATTCATGAATGCTTATTGCGATGTGAAATGACAAACGCTGAGCATGTCATGCACAGTAATAAAAACAGCAAGGCCGGCCATTGGTTCACCGGTACAGGTATCATCGAACCCCTGACCAACCCTGCAAAGTAAGCTTCTGCCAAGGCAAACCCCTGATGGCCAATGTCATAACCCATGAACCGGCCGGGAATGTCATCTGCAGTGGGGTGTATGCCACCATAGATTCTTGAAATACTGGTTTCATCGGCCGCATCCTGATATGTGGCCCATTGCAGGGTGATGTCTACACTTGGGCCGTCTTCGAAAACCAGAAACTCATTTTGAGGCGCAAAAAAATCGCTCATTCCACCCGGAAAAAATGCACTACCGGTCAGTAAAGTCATTACTTCAGCAGCTGCTCTGGAAAAAACACTGTGGCCAGACACATAGCCGGCAAAAGGCGGCGAAACAAAACTGGGGCGCTGGTAAGGCCACCAATTTTCACACAATATCCAGCCGACCCCCGCAACTGTGATGTCAGGGTCAATGATGTAATCCGGTCCACGCCAGGCATTCACAGCAATTTTGCCAAGGTTTTCGTTGCCGAGTCCGGCCAGGTGTTGATGGATACCACCTGGTTGAATGGTGACGGGTGTGATCAGTTCAACCTGACCTGGGTACAAGCCAATGCCGTTGGGGTTGTAGCTGGCAGCATTGGGATCAGAGCTTTGTCCCTGATCGCACATGTATCTGATGGCAGAAACCGGACGAATGTAGTCATACCAGCCTTTGACGCTCCAGGCGGCGACCGCTGCATCGTGCATGGTTCCGCCCAGTGCCAGGTAGCTCTTGACTTCCCACTCCAGGTCATCCAGTAACGGGCCCTGTCCTTTGAATCTTTTTTCCAGTAAGGGGTGATCTGAAACCGTATTGAGTATGGTGAACCAGTGCCCCGGTGGGGTTTCTGAGTCTGGTCCATCAGCCCAAAACTCGGCCAGAACCCGGTAATAGTCACCAGCCGGTACCCATTCAGGCTGATAGGGTAGTCCGGTGATTGGGTTAAGGTCATAACCGGCTCCATTGTTGGTTCCCAGATCGTTGTTGCCACGAGATGCCGGACTGATGTCAATCATCACGCCATCGGCCGGATCAAGCAGGCCACTGAACAAGACCACTTGCTCAAATCCGGCTTTATAATCGGCATCACCAGTTCCGCCGATATATGGAGGCGCTCCGGGGTCTTTGTACACCCGGTATGGGAAACCGTCACGTTGGTAATCGGTGGCATCAGCTGCCCGTAATGAAAAAGTATCTACCTGGCCCCATTCCGGACTCAGAAAATCAGGATATTCACCAATGATGATGCCTGACTGATCCTTGAAGTACTCCAAAGCCAGGGGTTGCCAGCGATTGGGATCGGTGATGTCTGGGTTGCCGGGAAAATCAGGTAACAGCGGTTCATTCACCGGTTCATAAAACTGATTTTCATAGTCGTTCAATTCATTGGTTCCATCGGTCAATCCTTGATCAATGATCAATTGTGCAATGCGATTACCTATGGCGGCAGGTGAGTCACCTTGCTGGGTGGTTACGTTTGGGTCATAACCGAGGGTGGTCATGTGTGTGTTGATGGCCGGAATTGAAACATCTGCACCCACTGAGGGTGAAAATCGCCAGAGCAAAAGGCGGTAAGTTGCGTAGCTGATGGACTCAGCGCGATCATCATTCAGATTCGTTTCAGGGGTGTGTTTTTGTTGATAAAAAACCCCGTCACACTGACTGTCATAAACACACCAGGCATCGTACATGGCTGCGGAAACATGGTAAAGGTTTCTGGCATGTACCGTCGGTCGTGCCTGATCTTCACGAATGGCATCCAGTAAAACTTCGTTCCAGTCGCGGGCAACCGCGGCCAGGGAGATTTCGGTAGTAAACAGACTCAACAGCAACAGAATGATTTTTTTCATAGGCCCCTTTGTTTTGTTATGATGTTGATGTTTGCTATGTTAACAAATCCACAGCAGATAAAACAGCTTTAACAAGCTTTGTCTGAACCCTGTGCATGGCTGGGTGGCAGAGTGCCTTTCAGGAATGTATTTCAAGCTGACTTATGAACTTGATGAAGTTAAAATAACCGCTTTTGGATGCGCATGCTGCACATTGCCCTGTACCAACCTGAAATCCCTCCGAATACCGGAAACATCATTCGCCTGTGTGCCAATACCGGTGCCCAGTTACATTTGATACATCCACTGGGTTTTGATATGGAAGTCAAAGCATTGCGAAGGGCGGGGCTGGACTATCATGAGTGGGCTCAGGTCATTGAGCATCAGAACTTTGACGAGTTCCTCAGCAATACCCAATTTGGAGCCATCCACGCCCTGACCACCAAGGCCACAGACTATCACCATCAAACGACTTTCAGGCAAGGAGATTGTTTGTTATTTGGTCCTGAAACAAGGGGTTTGCCGGATGAGGTTTTGCGATCCAAAGTTGTAAACAACATCAGGATACCCATGAAGCCAGGATCACGCAGCCTCAATTTATCCAACACTGTCGCCATTGTGCTTTATCATGCATTGGGCGAATTGGGCTTTGCCGGCCTGGAATAAGTCAGCGCCAGATTCATCTGTGCCAAAGGGTGGAGCGAACTTTGCGCCGGTATAGTTTTTCTTTGATTTGATCCCTTTTAAGCTGCGCAGATGGCTTGTTTTTTTTCTGGATTGTATTTGTGGGAGGAGTTCTGGTCTGATCCTGTTCGTCAGCAATGATCACCACCCAATAATGTTCATAACTGCTGTCAGGATGATGAACATAGGCGACGCCCAATTGTTGCTGTGCCACAAAAAACGGATCTTCTCCCAACAGCAGTGTGCGATGGGAGAAACTGTCTAAAAAATCAGTCAAAACGTCATCAGCTTGATGCTTGCCGCCAGCCAGCGCTTCCACTTGATTGCCAAACCATGGGTAAGAAGCGGGTAAATGATAGCCATGATGTCGAAGTAATTGATTGGGCGTAAGGTGTCCTGCGTTGTGCCAGATGTTTTGGCCATCAATGATCAGTTTGGCTTTGATCCGGGCAATTTGGGCCAACTTGTTATTGCAGACAAGGTTTTTTCTTTGCTGCCGGGGATGGTTGCGTATGAGATTTGCCAGAGCCATGGCCTCAGGACTGTTTCCACACGATTGAATGGGCTGAGGTTGTTCTTCGGTTTGCCCGATGGTGCTGTGCAACACCGTCGTTAAGATCATCAGGGTGGTGATAACTGTCTTGAAAGTAACGGGTTGAAGTAAGGTGCTCATGATATATCTGATGGAAAAATGTCACCAAAGTTCCGCTGAAAAATCCAATTAAATGCGCATCGGACATCGGAATCCACGAATCAAGAGGTGAGGTGTGCAGCGGCGTCATTATATAAAGTTGACAGCAAAGGACCCAAATAATCATTCCGGCTGCAATGAACTTACCTTTGCATAGGGTTTTTATCAGGTAACAACCTGGATGACAGTATAGCAATGCTGAAAACCCCAGATAGGCTTCTGTGTGATTGGCGCCGGCATACCAGGCTGTAGCCATGATGCATGTGAGATAGGCTGCGCAAATCAACGAAGTTCTGATGGGAAACAAACTGTTCAACAGCCAAAGTGCCGTGAGGTTGCTGAACAGGTGTTGGTGATCAATATGACTGAAATGAGTCGTGATGAAAGCATACCATGGGTTTTCAGGTCCTGCCCGATACATGGTGGAAGGAGAGGCAAAGCCAACAAAAACAGCCACCATGGCATTCAAGCCAGTCATCAGGATGCACCACAGTTTTGTGTTATTTTCAGACGTTGTCATGAAGCTGTTCAGGACTGGCTAAACGTCCGGGCCAATATGATCAGTCCTGATATCAACAGTATGCTCCAGTCAACAGACATTTTGTAGCCAGGTCTGGCTTCAACCCTGATCTCTTCACCTGGTCTTTGTTCTTTTAACCGGCGTTCGAAGTTAATGAGTTCTGTGCCCAAATGGCTCACCATCAGGTGCATGGCGGATACAAAATCATTGGCTTGGTGCTTGTCATACTGGTGGCGGGTATAAGCTTCTGCGGTGGTGCCTTTGGAGCTGTTGGTGCCGGCAGCTCTGAACAGCAAGCGTTTGCTCTGCAGGTCAATCACTGCCAAATCAATGAGGGTGCTGACATTGAAGTGTGAGCCTGGAAATATGTAATTGCCTGCGATGGTTAAATACGTCACGGCCAGTAGATTTTCTTTGCGATTGACCAGTTGATCATAAGAAATCAGGGCCATGACATCCAGTTGATATAACTGCCGCAATTGATCCAGTTGGTGACCTTGGTTGTGTCCGGACATATAAAGCTCCGGAATGATTTCTATGCGATCCACATAATCCAGGTTTGTAAAAGATTGCTTGACCTGATTCAGCAACTCCAGTTTTAACGCCGGGTCCAGACTGCCAGACTGATGATTGCCAGGCACATAGGCCAATCCCACGCGCAGCGGCAATTGCAAAACCGGCGATGCCAGATCCTGTGGAATGACGCCATCAGGGTAAAGAAACTGGACCAGACTGGTGGTCTTGTTGTGGCGGACCCTTTCTGTACCGAACATGGAGCAGGCAGAAAGGCTGATGAAAGAAATCAATAGTACAATGAATCGCATAACAACTCCTGAGTTAAATGAGGGCAATCTAATAAATCAGTATCGTTTTTTGCAACAGTTGCGTGGTAATGAGCGTTACAATACACCAAAGTAGCACGTAACAGGACCTTATGACGCAAACACATCAAATCCTCCAGGCTGTGAAGGGCTTGCTGAAACAGCATAAAATCAATTACGCATCTGTGGCCAAAGAATTGGGTTTGTCAGAATCCAGCATCAAACGGAGCCTGTCCAAGGGGCACATCAGCCTGGAGCGGTTATTGGCGATTTGTGCGATGATGGATTTAGAGCTGGTGGATTTAATGCAGGTCATCAAAAAAGAATCAACTCAGCTGGTTCAGCTCACAGAGAAACAGGAGCGATTGATGGTCAGCGATGTGCGCTATTTGCTGGTCACGGTTTGTGTGTGCAATCACTGGACCTTTGTAGAAATCCTGGATATTTATCAGTTTGAATCAGCCGAATTGATTAACATGCTGCTCCAGCTGGAGCGAATTGAACTGATCGAGTTATTGCCCAATAATCACATCAGGCTTAAAGTTTCACCGCATTTTCACTGGATTGAAAACGGCCCGATACAACGATTTTTTGAACAGCACATTCAAGCAGATTTCTGGCAAAGTCAATTCATTGGTCCAGGAGAAATCCGGTTGTTGGTCAATGGTATGCTCAGCAAAGAATCCAATGACTCGATGCAGCAACACATTCTGAAGCTCAAACAACAGTTTACTTTGTTATCAGAACAGGATCAGCATCTGGACATGAAGCTCCGGCATGGTACCACCATGGTTGTGGGTATGCGTCCCTGGGAGTTGGATTTGTTTGCCAGATTGAGGCGCAGCACCAATGAGAAAATTTATCGCTGAGGCTGGTTCATATGCCTTGACTGAGGCCTTGCCAAATGAGTTTTAATCGGTTGGCAACAACTGTTTGTTCCAGTACTTGTTGCATGAAATCTGCCTCAAACCTGAAATAGCTGAACACTTTGAAACTGAATTCTGCCGGATCCATTTGTTGCCATTGGGGTTGTTTGATGATCTCGTACAATTCAGGACTGTGTTGTTGACTGATGATCAGGAGTAGTTGGTTGATGTCATTGACCATATCTTGTTCATCCCGGGCATTCATCTGAGTGGGCTGATCTGCCAAGATGTGGCAATCAACGACCTGGAAAGGCACTTCTTGTACAACTTGCAGCTTTTCCAGTCGGTGTATTATTTTGACGTCAATGTACATCCTGCCGTCATCGGTGATCTTCAGTAATTCACAATGTCCTGCAGAAAATACATCACAGGATTCATATGTGGTTTGATTTTGGTGAAGAGCGACTTCCGGTGAAATTGGTTTTCTGGGTGTTGAGAGGGCCTTGCGGGTATGGCTGATGGCCAGCATCATGTCCTGACTGATGCAATGGTTGATCATGGCGCGGTACCGGGGTTCAAAGACATGCAACGGTAAGGTGGTGCCAGGAAAGGCCACCATCTGTGGAATGGGAAATAAGGCGACCTGGATGGTTTCGGACATAACATGAATGGGTAAATTGATGACTTAATTATAGAGAATGCATGACAAATATGTGTGAATCCTGCATGTTGATTGTCTGTGACTCTCTTTTTTTGATAGACTGGCTGAATTTGCTCCCCCATGAATAAACTCTACACGCAAACAGCACAATTGGCAGCAGAATACCTTGAGCAGTCCAACCACGCGGCAATCCAGGTTTCTGATGTGGCGCGCCAGGCCTTGCAGCAGCTCGATGTGCCACTCAGTATGGCTGGTGAATCTGCCGCAGATGTGATCAAGTCTCTCCATCAGTTTGGCAGCCCCGCGACCATGAAAATGGGTTCGCCGCGGTTTTTTGGTTTTGTCATAGGTGGGGCATATCCGGTCAGTGTCGCTTCGAATTGGCTGGCTACAGCATGGGACCAGAACAGTGGACTGGAAAAAACCACACCTGCCACTGCACTGCTGGAAAAAGTTTCTGCCCGCTGGATGCTGGATTTACTGGGTCTGCCTGAAGAGTCTGCCACAGCTTTTGTGACCGGTGCCACAGTGGCCAATTTCACCGCATTGGCGGCGGCCCGAAATCTGGTGCTCAAAAGGAGCGGCTGGGATGTCGAGGCCGATGGGTTACAGGGCTCGCCTGAATTGAACATCATCATCAGTGAAGAATCTCACCCAACTGTCTATAAATCACTTGCCATGTTGGGCTTGGGGCGTAACAGGGTCATCAAAATACCCACTGATGAACAGGGTCGGATGCGTCCCGAAGCATTCCCTGAGGTGATGGATAACAGCGTGATCATCACTCAGGCCGGGAACATCAATTCAGGATCTTTTGATCCCATTGGTCAGATCTGTGATCTGGCAGCAGGCAAGAATGCCTGGGTCCATGTGGATGGCGCTTTTGGCCTGTGGGCCATGGCTTCAGCGCAGCATTGCCATTTGGGTGAAGGAATGGAGAAAGCCGATTCTTGGGCCACTGATGCCCATAAATGGCTGAACGTACCTTATGACTCCGGACTGGCTTTTGTCAGACATCCGGAAGCCCTGAAGAGTGCGATGGCCATCACGGCGGCCTATTTGCCTACTGAACAGGCCGTGCGCAATCCATCTGATTATACCCCTGAATTATCCCGGCGTGGCCGGGGTGTTGATGTTTATGCGGTGTTGCGTCACCTTGGGTATAAAGGTGTGGAAGCATTGGTGGACCGCTGTTGTGATTGTGCTGTCTATTTTGCCAAATTATTCAGTCAGGCTGGTTATCATGTCATGAATGAAGTGGTATTGAATCAGGTGGTGGTTGACCTGGGTTCTGAGGCCCTGAATCTGGCGGTGCTTGATGCGGTACAAAAAGAAGGCACCTGCTGGGTGGGTCAGACCATTTGGCAAGATCGACTGGCGATGCGAATCAGTGTGTGCAACTGGCAAACCACAACGGAGGATGTGGCAGAAAGTTTTGCAGTGATCCATCGGATTGCTCAGCAAATGACTGATACCCTGAGTGAGACCTGAGTCACAATTCAATGTAGTTGCGGTTAACTGTCAGTTCATGGCTGTGCAATAAAATGGTGGCATTCTATTTATAACAGGTGTGTCATGAAAAAAATTACTTTGGTTTGTGCGTTGTTTTTCGGTGGTGCTGCCGGGGCCCATGAAGCGGAACAATCCTGGGTCAAGAAAGAGACCATCACATGTGATGAGCAACAAGGTTGTGAAGTGGTTTGCAGACAGCCAGGTGATCGATGGAGCAGTTACCTGAAGACAGTTGGTGATATTGAGGTAACCTGGTTTTTGCGCAGTGGCGTCCGGCAGCTGAAAGCGGACATGGGAGATGAGGGATATACCATCCTTGATACCCACCCTGAATTACAGTCCTGTCGCATATCTGGTGTCCGGTGAGGCCATGGTCATGATAAAATGCGGGGTTTAATAATCAGGATTTAATCATGACACTGTGTCCATATGCGTTGGTTTCCAGCTGTAGCAAATGCCCCATCGTGAAAGTTTGTCCCCTCAAAGGGGTCATTGGTGATCATCAGTCTGCAGATCGCAAAGAGAAAGGGTCGGATAAAGAGCGTAAAAACTGATGTTGTGTACAGTTTATCGTTCAACCAAAAAAACAGGGGTTTATCTCTACCTCGTGAGGGATTTTGATTGGAATGACTTGCCTGAAGAATTGACCTCCATGTTGGGTCACTGTGAAGTGGCCATGCAGCTGAACCTGAACAAACACAGCAAACTGGCCAGTGAAGACATTGATCAGGTCAGAAAACAGTTAAAGGATCAGGGGTTTCATTTGCAGCTGCCTCCACAAATCACCCATTCGGTGATTCATTACGGTTGATCTCCACTGACCAGCTGGTCGATCAATTTCAATTCATTTTCATCAAAGGCCGGCATGCCAGGATAACTGGGCTTCATGCTGCTCATTTCAGCCTGGATAATGGCAGATACCATGGCTCGCATTGCTGGTTTGTCATTGGCCGGGATGATGTGCCAAGGGGCAATCCGGGTTGACGTTTTTTTCAGCATTTTGTTGAATGCTTTCTGATAATCATCCCATCGCAGGCTTTCCTGTAGGTCTCTGGTGTTGAACTTCCATTGTTTTTCTGGGGTGCTGTAGCGCCTGATGAACCTTTGGTGTTGAACATCCTGGCTGACATCAAGGAAAAATTTGATCACTTTGGTTCCTGAATTTACCAGGTGGGTTTCGGTTTGTTTGATGAAGTTAAAGCGTTTATTCCAGAATGTTTTGTTGGGTTTTTGGACAATGCCCTGTCCCTTGAGGAATTCCGGGTGCACGCGAACCACGAGGGTTTCTTCGTAGTAACTGCGATTGAAAACCGACAACTGGCCTTTGGCTGGAAATTCTTGGTAACAACGCCACATGAAATCATGCGCTGCTTCTCGTTTGCTGGGTGCTTTGAAGGCCGCGACATTCATATGCCCTGGATCACAATAGCGAAATACATTGCGTATGGTACTGTCTTTACCGGCCGCATCCAAAGCCTGGAACACCACCAATACAGCCTGTTTGGCTTCGGCGTTGATTGCTTCAAGTCCGGCTGCCAATGATTTGGCTTCTGGCTTCAGTTTGATTTGATGGGTGCTGATGTAATCCATCAATTGTTCCTGGGTTGGTCTTGGCTGGTCTTTTTGGTATTGAAAAGCAGTGATTTTTGACATAATGTGACTGGTGGGAAAACACCCATCTTAACCAATATTAATCAGAGGGTAAATTCATGAATCGCAAAAAAGTATTGTTTGTCTGTATGGGCAACATCTGTCGTTCACCTACCGCAGAGGCTGTGTTTGCCCGCTTGGTAAAGAATCAACAACAAGCCCACCGGTATCATATAGATTCAGCTGGTACCCATGCTTATCACGTGGGTTCACCGCCAGATTCCAGATCAGTGGCTGCAGCCAGGAGCAGGGGGATTGAAATGGCTCATTTACGTGCCAGGCAGGTTGTGCAGGCCGATTTTTCCCGGTTTGATTGGTTGGTGGTCATGGACCAGGCCAATCGTGTCGAATTGTTGCAGCGGTTCCCAGACCAGGATCATCAGAAGATCCTGGCCATGATGCGATTTGCTGATGAGGCTGACTACAGTGAGGTTCCAGATCCGTATTATGGTTCCGGGGATGGTTTTGAATTGGTTCTTGATCTGTTGGAACAGGCCAGTGAAGGGCTCTATGAATTTTTGTCCGATCAATCCGTACAGCCTGTATAATGAGCGGTCGTATTTTTATGATCCGGAAACACCATGGAATTTCAGCTTAAACAACAGGACGGTATGGCCCGCAGAGGGGCATTGACTTTTGATCGGGGTGAAGTGCAAACCCCTTGCTTTATGCCAGTGGGTACTTATGGAACGGTCAAGGCCATGTCGCCTGATGAGGTCAAGGGGATTGGTGCTGAAATCGTCCTGGGTAATACCTTTCATCTGATGTTGAGGCCTGGGACAGAAGTCATCAAAGCCCATGGTGATTTACATGACTTCATGGGCTGGGATAAGCCCATATTAACTGACTCTGGTGGTTTTCAGGTGTTTTCGCTGGCCAAACGCAGAAAAATCACTGAGGAGGGGGTTACTTTTGCCTCTCCGGTTGATGGTTCAAGGGTATTCATGGGACCTGAGGAGTCCATGGCTGTGCAACGGGATCTTGGGTCGGATATCGTTATGATCTTTGATGAGTGCACGCCTTACCCGGCCACACATGAGGAAGCCAAAACTTCCATGGAGCTGTCATTGCGTTGGGCTAAACGCAGTCTGGACGCCTTTGCTGATAATCCCAATGCCCTATTTGGGATTGTGCAAGGTGGTATGTACAATGATCTGAGGGCAGAATCAGCAAAAGGACTGACGGATCTGGACTTCCATGGTTATGCCATTGGTGGTTTGTCGGTAGGTGAGCCCAAGGATTTGCGTGAGCAGGTGTTAAAAACCACCACGCCGTTGTTGCCCAAAGACAAGCCGCGTTATCTCATGGGAGTCGGTAAGCCTGAAGATATTCTTGAGGCGGTGTTGCTTGGTGTTGACATGTTTGATTGTGTCATGCCTACCAGGAATGCGCGCAATGGATACTTATTTACCTGGGACGGTGTGGTTAAAATCCGCAATGCCAAACACGAGCATGACACCAGGCCTTTGGATGCTGATTGTGGTTGTTATACCTGCCAGCATTTTTCCCGATCTTACCTCAGGCATCTGGATAAATGTGGTGAAATGCTGGGGTCACGTTTAAATACCATCCACAACCTGTATTTTTACCAGGAATTTATGCGCCGCATCAGGGCGGCCATTGAGGCCGGTACATTGGCTGATTTTGCGAGGGCTTATTATGATCGGGTGGGCCTGAAACCAAACGCAGGTTGACCTGAAACTGTTTGGATCATTAATTTCGTTCGTTCTGAGCGATTTTATCTTCACTGTGCTGTTGGTGCAAGGATTGTGGTGATCGGCTTGCTGTGGGCCTTTCAATTCGCATATTGCTCAATTTGTTGCTCTGCCGGCTTGTTGGATGTGTTATAATTTTCCGCTTTGTGAATACTGGGAAGTTGGCTGAAAAATGGCTGAAAATTCGACTGATATAATCAAAATAAACATCGAAGATGAGATGCAAAAATCATACCTCGATTATTCGATGAGTGTGATCGTTGGGCGGGCTTTGCCTGACGTCAGAGATGGTTTGAAACCGGTGCATCGCCGGGTGTTATATGCGATGAACGTGCTCAACGTGAGCTGGAACAAGGCTCATAAAAAATCCGCCAGGGTGGTGGGTGATGTGATTGGTAAATACCATCCGCATGGTGACACCGCAGTATATGACACGATTGTGCGAATGGCGCAGCCGTTTTCCATGCGGTACATGCTGGTTGATGGTCAGGGTAACTTTGGTTCTGTGGATGGAGATTCTCCAGCTGCGATGCGATACACCGAAGTTAGGATGGCAAAAATTTCCCACGAAATGTTGGCCGACATTGACAAGGACACCGTTGATTTTATTCCCAATTACGATGAGACTGATACTGAGCCTGAAGTGTTGCCAACCCGCGTGCCGGCATTACTGGTTAATGGGTCGTCAGGCATCGCAGTGGGCATGGCCACCAACATACCTCCGCACAACCTTTCTGAAGTCATCAATGCGGTCATAGAAATGTCCGTTAATCCAGAGGCCACCCTGGATGACTTAATGGTTCATTTGCCGGGGCCTGACTTTCCTACAGCCGCGTTCATCAATGGTGCAGAAGGCATCAGAGAAGCTTATGAAACCGGCCGTGGCAAAATATACATGCGGGCCAGAACGGAAATTGAAACCGATGATGCTTCCGGCAAACAGACCATTGTGGTTAATGAGCTGCCTTACCAGGTCAACAAGGCCCGGTTGATCGAAAAAGTGGCTGAACTGGTCAAACTGAAAAAAATAGAAGGCATCACTGCTTTGCGTGATGAGTCTGACAAGGACGGTATGCGGATTGTGTTCGAGTTGCGCCGTGGTGAAGTGGCTGAAGTGTTGTTGAACAAACTTTATCAGCTGACTCAATTGCAAACTGTTTTTGGTATTAATATGGTTGCTCTGGTCAATGGTCAGCCAAGAACGCTCAGTTTGATGGAAATCTTGCATGAGTTCATCAAACACCGTCGTGAAGTGGTGGTTCGCCGTACCATTTATGAATTGAAAAAGGCCAGGGACCGGGCGCATGTATTAGAAGGCCTGGCAGTGGCACTGGCCAATATTGAAGAAATCATTGAGTTGATTAAACAGTCCAAGAATCCCACAGAAGCCAAAGAAAAGTTGCTGGCCAAGAAATGGGATTCGTCGTTGATTCAGGCCATGTTGGATGATGATGGTGACTTATGTCGTCCGGAGGATCTGGAAGATCAATATGGTTTCTTCAAAGAAGGATATCAGCTGTCGCCGATTCAGGCCAAAGCGATTCTCGACCTGCAATTGCACCGATTGACCGGGCTTGAGCAGGAAAAAATCACTGATGAATTCAAGGAAATCATTGGGCACATCAAAGAATACCTCGAAATCCTCACCAACCCCGATCGTTTGATGGAAGTGGTTCGTGAAGAGCTGGAGGAAATCAAAGAAAATTTCGGTGATGAGCGCCGCACCGTGATCATGAACCGCCAGCGTCACCTGACCATGGAAGACCTGATCATTGAAGAAGATGTGGTGGTCACCTTGTCGCATGAAGGTTATGCCAAGATGCAACAGGTTGATGTATACCGGGCGCAAACCCGTGGCGGTAAAGGTAAATCCGCCACTGCCATGAAAGATGAAGATTTCATTGAACGTCTGTGGGTGGCCAACACCCATGACACCTTGCTGTGTTTTAGTAACAAAGGGCAGGTTTACTGGTTGAAGGTGTATGAGTTGCCGATGGCCTCGCGCACAGCAAGAGGTAAGCCGCTGGTGAACTTGTTGCCGTTAGATAAAGACGAGAAGATCACTGCCATTTTGCCGGTCAGGGATTACGATGAAGATAAGTTTGTGTTTTTTGCCACGGCGAAAGGCGTGGTGAAGAAAACCCCGTTGTCAAACTTTTCCAGACCGCGAGCCAATGGCATCATCGGCCTGGGTCTGTTGGATGATGATCATTTGGTGAATGTTGAACTCACCAACGGTGACCAGGATGTGTTCCTGTTCTCCAGCTCTGGAAAATGCATCAGGTTCAATGAAACTGATGTGCGTTCAATGGGACGCACAGCGCGCGGTGTCAGGGGGATCACCCTCAAAGATAACCATCGGGTGGTTTCAATGTTTGTGGCAGAAGAAGGTAATGTATTGGTGTGCACTGAAAACGGTTTTGGTAAACAAACCAGGTTGGAAGAATTTTCCCGCATCAAACGTTCGGGTCAGGGTGTTATAGCCATACAGACCAGTGAGCGTAATGGTGCCTTGGTGGGTGCGTGTCAGGTGCTTCCTGAAGACCAGATCATGTTGATCAGTAACGGCGGCACCCTGGTCAGAACAGCGGTCAGTGGTATCTCAACTGTTGGTCGTAACACCCAGGGTGTGACATTGATTCGCTTGTCAGACAAGGAAAACCTGGTGAGTATAGCCAAAGTGGTTCATCTCGAAGGAGATGATGATGCCGACGCCGACGCCGAAGAAGATGCTGGTGCCAGCGATGAGGGAATGGCCTCAGGGGACGATAATGAATCGTAAACTGTTGGTTGCCGGCAACTGGAAAATGCATGGCTCCCTGGCTTTTGCCAGGGACATGATGGCCGGTTTGAAGTCTGGGTTACCCAATGACCCCGGCTTCGATGTGGCGGTTTTTCCGGTCTACATACATTTATATGAAGTGATCAACAACAAGCCTGAAGGAATTTATTGTGGTGCACAAAATCTGAGTGAATATGACGATGGCGCCGTCACCGGAGAGGTCAGTGCGGCCATGCTACAAGACCTGGGGTGCGATATGGTGCTGGTGGGGCATTCAGAGCGACGAACCATGCACAATGAACAGTCAGCTGAAGTGGCCAAAAAATTTGCCCAGGCCATCAAGCATAACCTCACCCCGGTATTGTGCGTGGGTGAGTCTTTGGTGCAGCGCCAGAGTGAACAAACTTTTGCTGTGGTATGGCAGCAGATTCAGGCGGTGATTGATGAAGTTGGGATGGCTGGTTTGGCCAGTGGTGTCATTGCATATGAGCCGGTTTGGGCCATAGGAACAGGGGAGACGGCCAGTGCGGCACAAGCACAGGAAGTTCATCAATTTATCCGTTCTCAATTGGCATCAAATGATGATACAATAGCGCGCCGCATCCGCATCCTCTATGGAGGAAGCTGTAAAGGTTCTAACGCACATGAGCTTTTTTCGATGCCAGATGTTGATGGTGGCCTGATTGGAGGGGCTTCATTGACAGTCCGAGATTTTTTGGCAATTTGTGAGCAGGCAGACAAGTTGTCGCAAGGAGATAAATAAATGACAATCAACTTTTTAAATATTTTTCAGGTCATTGTTGCGGTGGCACTGATTGGTTTTATTCTGATTCAGCGAGGCCCTGGTGCCACGGCTGGTTCTGCTTTTGGCGGCGGTGCTTCTGGTACTGTATTTGGCGCCAAAGGTTCTGGTTCATTCCTGACCAAGGCCACGGCCATCCTGGCCACGGCGTTTTTCATCATCACCATGCTGATTGCCATTGATGCCAGGGATACTTATTCGGCCACTGATGAAGCTGCTGAGCAGGATTTGGGGGTTTTTGGCACATTGGATGAAGTCACTCAGGAACCTGCCATTAATCCAGTCAATGAAGCACCGTCAACTGAGGCTGTGTTGGATGCCATTGATGCGGCTGATGAGACAGCTGCTGAGGTGTTGGATGATGTTCAGCAAGCAGCAACTGACGTTCAGGAAGAAGCTGCTCAGGTCATTGATTCAAATACAGAAAACACAGAAAATACAGCGTCTGAAGAAGATTCAGATGGTGGGAATAAGTAATAAGTAATTAAGTAATCCTCAATAAGTGCCCTTTGGGTACTTGTTATTGAAAGTCATGGCCTGCGGGTCATGCAAACACGTGCCGAAGTGGTGGAATTGGTAGACACGCTATCTTGAGGGGGTAGTGGCCAACGGTCGTGCCGGTTCAAGTCCGGCCTTCGGCACCAATCTTTTTACATTTAAAATAGGGGATGGCTGAATGATAGCACCATACTTTCCAATTTTATTGTTTCTGGCAGTATCTACCGGATTGGGCATTGCGCTCATGTCTCTGGGTTTGCTATTCGGAACCCGCAAAACCACTGATGAAAAAATTTCAGCTTACGAGTGTGGCTTTGAAGCCTTTGATGATGCTCACATGAAATTTGATGTCAGGTTTTATCTGGTGGCCATTCTGTTCATTATCTTTGACCTTGAAATTGCCTTTCTGTTCCCCTGGTCCGTTGTGCTTGAAGAATTAGGCGCTTTTGGGTTGGTTTCTATGTTTATCTTTTTGATGTTGCTGGTGATAGGCTTTATCTATGAGTGGAAAAAAGGAGCGTTGGAATGGGAGTAGTTGATAACATCATTCAACCCGTTGTTGATCAGGGTTTTGAAAACAAAGGGTTTGTGACCACCACTGTTGATGCTTTGCTCAATGGTGCGAGGACTGGTTCGTTATGGCCCATGACCTTCGGTTTGGCCTGTTGTGCTGTAGAAATGATGCAGGCAGGTGCTTCACGGTACGATTTGGACCGCTTTGGGGTGATTTTCAGACCATCGCCCAGACAGTCTGATGTGATGATTGTCGCTGGAACTCTGGTCAATAAAATGGCTCCGGCTTTGCGCAAAGTATATGATCAGATGCCAGAGCCGAAGTACGTGATTTCCATGGGTTCCTGTGCCAACGGTGGCGGTTATTACCATTACTCCTATTCAGTGGTGAGGGGTTGTGACCGTGTGGTGCCGGTGGATATTTATGTGCCAGGTTGTCCGCCCACTGCAGAAGCCTTGATTTACGGTATTTTACAGTTACAAAAGAAAATCAAACGCACCAACACCATTTCCAGAACATCATGAGTAATTACCGATATAAGTTAACCAAAGAGCTGGCAGAGCATTTCACTGATGTTCAGCTGGAGATTGAAGAAAGTGCTCACGGGGTGGTTTGCACGGTGCCGGTTGAGTCCTGGCTGGAAGTTGCCAAGACCTTGCGTGACGCCACGATTTTTCAGTTTGATCAGTGCATGGATGTATGTGGTGTTGATTATTTCACCTATGGTGAAGCCGAGTGGCAGACAGACGGTGTTTCATCAACTGGTTTCAGTCGTGGTGTCAATGCCAAAGGACCTGGACGGTTCTCCTGGCACGAACGACGTCAAGAAGCTATGCCAAAACGCTTTGCAGTGGTGGCTCAGTTGTTGTCTGTGCCGCATAACCGCCGCCTGACAATCAAGTGTTATGCCCCGGACGAGGGAATGTTAATGGTCCCTTCTCTGGTTGATATCTGGCCAGGGGTGAATTGGTTTGAACGCGAAGCTTTTGATTTGTTCGGCATCATATTTAAAGGTCATCCTGATCTTCGTCGAATCCTGACAGACTATGGTTTCATTGGTCATCCGTTCAGAAAAGATTTTCCACTCATTGGTAATGTGGAAGTGGCTTATGACGAAGAAAAAGAACGGGTTGTATATCAACCAGTTAGCATCGAACCCAGGGTCCTGGTGCCGAAAACCATCAGGCGTGATTCACGTTATGTTGAGAGCATGAATGATCAGGAGACTTCCTAATGTCTGAGATTAAAAACTATACAATGAATTTCGGTCCGCAGCATCCGGCAGCACATGGTGTGTTGCGACTCATTCTTGAGTTGGATGGTGAGGTTGTCGAGCACGCTGACCCTCATGTTGGTTTGTTGCACCGTGGTACTGAAAAGCTGGCTGAAAGCAAACCTTACAATCAGTCTATTGGTTACATGGACCGGCTGGATTATGTCTCAATGATGTGTAATGAACATGCTTATGTGCGTGGCATTGAACAGTTGCTGAACATCGAGGCGCCCATCCGTGCTCAATACATCAGAACCATGTTTGATGAGATCACTCGCATCAGAAATCACCTGATGTGGATTGGAACCCATGGCCTGGATCTCGGCGCCATGGCTCTGTTTCTTTATGCATTCCGTGAGCGTGAACATTGTATGGACATGTACGAAGCCGTTTCAGGTGCGCGGATGCATGCGACCTATTACCGGCCTGGTGGTGTTTATCGGGATTTGCCTGAACGCATGCCGCAATATGCCGAGAGTAAATGGACCAAAGGCAAGAACCTGGCTTATGTGAATGAATGGCGTGAAGGTTCACTACTTGATTTCATTGAAGCATTTGCCAATGATTTCACCTCTAAGATTGATGAGTACCGAACCCTGTTGCAAGACAACCGTATATGGAAGCAAAGAACTGTGGGTATCGGTGTGGTTTCTCCAGAACAAGCCAAGGCCTGGGGATTTTCTGGTCCGATGCTCAGAGGCAGTGGTGTGGCTTGGGACTTGAGGAAAAAGCAAACCTATGCGGCCTACGATAAGGTTGATTTTGACATTCCAGTGGGTGTCAATGGTGATTGTTATGACCGTTATCTGGTACGTATGGAAGAAATGGTTCAGTCAACCCGCATCATTAAACAATGTGTAGAGTGGCTGAAACACAATCCGGGTCCGGTGATGGTTGATGAGTTTAAAGTGGCACCACCCAGTCGGGAAATGATGAAAGAAGACATGGAGTCGATGATTCATCACTTTAAACTGTTTACCGAGGGTTATACCGTGCCGGCTGGTGAAGTTTATGCCGCAGTAGAGGCACCCAAGGGTGAGTTTGGTGTGTATCTGATTTCAGATGACTCAAACAAACCTTTCAGAATGAAATTACGCGCCCCGGGCTTTGCTCATTTATCGGCCATGAATGACATGGTCAAAGGTCACATGTTGGCTGATGTGGTGGCAGTAATTGGAACCATGGACATTGTATTTGGGGAGATCGATCGATAATGTATCAAGTCAATCCACAATCAAACGACAAAACCCTGGCCAACGAATTGTTGACAGGGGAAACCAGAGCCCATATTGATGAATGGCTCAGTAAATACCCGCATGATCAACGCCGGTCAGCTGTGATCGGAGCTTTGCATGCAGCGCAGGACCAAAACGGTGGCTGGCTGAGTCAGGAGATCATGCAGGCGGTGGCTCAATACCTGGAGATTCCTCCGGTTTGGGTATATGAAGCTGCTAACTTTTATTCCATGTTTTTCACCAAACCATCCGGGAAAAATAAGGTTGCAATTTGCACCAATATTTCCTGTATGTTACGCGGTTCAGAAAAAGTGGTTAAGTATGCAGAACAAAAACTGGGCATTAAGTTGGGTGAGACCACGCCAGACGGTCAGATCACGCTGGTCAAGGAAGAAGAGTGTGTGGCTGCTTGTACAGGCGCGCCAATGATGATCATCAATGGTCATTACCACGAAAATCTGACTGAAGAAAAAATCGATGAATTACTCGGAGGGCTGAATTCATGACTGAATTGAACGTCTGTCTGAACCCTGATAAGGATCATTCTCTGCAGAATTATCTGCAGAAGGGTGGTTATCAGGCCTGGAAGAAAATATTGGCGGAAAAAACCGATCAGAACGAAATTATTGACACGGTCAAAGCCAGTGCCTTGCGCGGCCGAGGCGGGGCAGGATTCCCAACAGGTCTGAAATGGAGCTTCATGCCCAAAGATGCACCTGGCCAAAAATATGTGTTGTGTAATTCAGATGAATCTGAGCCAGGCACATGTCATGACCGGGACATTTTGAGGTACAACCCTCATGCCGTGATTGAAGGCATGGCCATTGGCGGATATGCCATGGGTGCAACCGTGGGTTACAACTACCTGCGTGGTGAATTCCATCATGAGCCCTTTGAGAATTTTGAAGCGGCATTAAAAGAAGCCTATGACGCTGGTTTACTGGGCCGTAATATTCAAGATTCCGGAGTGGATTTTGATCTGTATGCGGTACACGGTGCCGGTGCTTATATTTGTGGTGAAGAAACCGCATTGATGGAGTCTTTGGAAGGTAAGAAAGGTCAACCCAGGTTCAAGCCGCCATTTCCTGCCAATTTTGGTATTTATGGCAAACCAACCACCATCAACAACACCGAGTCATTTGCCTCAGTACCTGCCATCATGCGCAATGGTGCTGAATGGTTCCTGGAGTTAGGAAAGCCGAACAATGGTGGGGTGAAAATTTTCTCGGTTTCCGGCCATGTCAACAAACCAGGTAACTATGAAATACCGCTGGGTACACCGTTCAAAGATTTGCTGGAATTGGCTGGTGGTGTACTGGATGGTAAGAAACTCAAAGCGGTGATCCCAGGGGGGTCATCCATGAAAGTATTGCCAGCCGAAGTGATGATGGGCATCACCATGGACTTTGACGCCATTGGACAAGCCGGCTCCGGATTGGGTTCCGGTGCAGTGATTGTGATGGCAGAAGGCACCTGTATGGTGGAAGTTTGTCACCGGCTGTCCCGTTTTTACTACATGGAATCATGTGGCCAATGCACCCCTTGCCGTGAAGGAACGGGCTGGATGTACCGCGTATTGACTCGCATCCTTGAAGGCAAAGGCGAAGAGCAGGACATTGAAATGCTGAAACAGGCAGCTGGCCAGATTGAAGGTCATACCATTTGTGCATTTGGTGAAGCAGCAGCCTGGCCAGTCCAGGGCATTTTGAAATATTACTGGGATGAATTTGAATATTTTGTGGAACACAAAAAAGCAATGAATGAGAGGTTTACTTCATGACCGATACCACCAATCAAGTGGCTGACAACACAGTAACCATTGAAATTGATGGTCAGCCTGTGAAAGCCGATAAAGGCAGCATGATCATTGAGGCTGCTGATAAACAGGGCATCAAAATCCCCAGGTTCTGCTACCACAAAAAACTGTCCATTGCCGCCAATTGCCGGATGTGTATGGTGGATGTCGAGAAAGCCCCCAAGCCATTACCTGCATGTGCCACACCCGTGATGGATGGCATGAAGGTTTATACGCAATCGAAAAGAGCCACCGATGCACAGCGAAATGTGATGGAGTTTCTGTTGATCAATCACCCGTTGGATTGTCCAATTTGTGACCAGGGCGGTGAATGTGAATTACAGGATGTGTCCATGGGTTATGGTCGGGATGTATCACGATATGTAGACTCGAAAAGGGTGGTCAAAGATGAGAATCTGGGATCACTGATAGCCACTGACATGACCCGATGTATTTTGTGTACCCGTTGTGTGCGGTTTCTGAATGAAATTGCCGGTACTGATGAGCTGGGTGGAATCGGGCGTGGTGATCGTACCAACATCAGCACGGCTGTGGGCGCTTCGGTTGGTTCAGAAATGTCAGGCAATGTCATTGATTTATGTCCGGTTGGAGCCCTGACCAATAAACCCTTCAGATACAAAGCCCGTGCCTGGGAATTGATGGCCACTTCAGCCATTGCCATGCATGATGGAGTGGGTTCAAACCTGTACTATCACACCAGAAATGGCGATATCTTGAGAACCGTACCTCAGGACAATGAAGCCATCAATGAAGCATGGATTGCTGATCGTGACAGGTATGGAATTCATGGTTTGAAAAATCAGGAAAATCGAGTCACCCAACCCATGATCAAAGAAAATGGTCAATGGCGTGAAGCCAGTTGGGAAGATGCTCTGAATATGCTGGTTAACCAATTCAAAAAGTTTGATGGCGATGAAATTGCACTGTATACCTCCAACTACGCCACCACAGAAGAATATCACCTGTTAAAACAATTGTTTGATCACTTGGGCAGCCATCATCACGAGCACCGCATTCACATGACTGATTTCAGTGAACATGATCGCATGCCACGGGTTGATGTTGCATTGGCTGATGTGGCAGAACAACAGAAAATAGTGATTGTCGGTGGTCATATCCGTCATGAACAGCCCATTTTGAACCACAAAATCAGACAAGCCTGGTTGGCTGGTGCAACAGTGTCTTCATTCGGCCCACAGGCATTTGCTCCAAATTATGACCTGCTACATGACTTTACTGGTAATTCAATCAATTGGGTGAAGCAACTGGCTTCATTGGCAAAAAGTGTGGCTGAAATCAGCCAACAAAAACCAACCGGACAATTGGCTGATTGGGTGATGGAACAAAAAACCGATGAAGACATCAATCACCTGGCCAAACAACTGTTGAAAAAAGACACCTGTGCGTTGTTTGTGATCGGACAGATCAGTGAGCAGCACCCTCAGGCTAACATGATCAAAGCATTGACTGCCTGGCTGGCACAGGTCACTGGTGGCAAAGTCAATGAGCTGTTTACTGGTGCCAATGCAGTGGGTGCACATCAGGCAGGTTTGTTTGCCGATGGTGACATCAAGCAAAAAGAACACCGGTTGAATTTGATTTATCAAGCAGAAATCCAGGATTTTGCGGATCAGGCATCTATAAAAAATTCTTTAACAAACAGTGACTTTTGTGTTGCATTTAATGCATTTTGTGATGATGCGCTCAAAGCGAGGGTTGATCTGATTTTGCCGATTGCTTTACTGCCGGAAGTGACCGGGAGTATGACCAACAATTATGCACAGCGACAAGTCACTATGGTGGCTCAACGATCGCCTGGTGAAACCAAACCTGGTTGGCGGGTACTTAGGGTACTGGGTAATTTGATGGGTTTTGATGGCTTTGATTATGAAGACATTAACGATGTGATGTCCAAAACTGAGCGGTACCAGGCTGAACCTGCCATCATCCATCAGGATTGCAAAGTGCTACAACCAGCGGTCAAAGGCCTTGCGTTATATCCTCATCAGGGGATTTATGACGGTGATCAACTGGTTCGCAGGTCACAGCCATTACAAGATTCGGTATTGGCTACCAGTGACACGGTTTGTGTCAACCCCAGTGATTTATTATCAATTGGCTTTAACGAAGGTGATTTGGTTTCGGTTGAGCAGGGCGGTCGTTATGCTGAACTCACCCTGTCTGTATCGGATCAGGTGCCTGAAGGTTCTGCCGTGGTGAACATGGGGAGAAGCAGCAGTCTTAATATCGATGCGGGAGACCTGAGTGTAGGCATCATAGGAGCACAATCATGATGGAATTATTGGAATTTCTGATATTTGATAATCTGATTTACATTCTGGCTATTGTGCTTGGGGTGATCCTTACGGTGGCATATCTGACGTATTTTGAGCGGAAAGTGATCGCTTTTATGCACGTCAGAATGGGGCCCAACCGGGTAGGCCCCAGAGGTTTGTTGCAGCCTTTCGCCGATGTGTTGAAGTTATTAACCAAAGAAATCATTTTCCCTAAAAATGCCAACAAATTCC
The DNA here is from genome assembly GCF_002000055.1 of Marinicella sediminis. Lineage (GTDB taxonomy): Bacteria > Pseudomonadota > Gammaproteobacteria > Xanthomonadales > Marinicellaceae > Marinicella > Marinicella sediminis. The sequence goes on from NZ_MVBD01000009.1 coordinate 82,325, forward strand.
TGTTTTTGATTGCGCCAATCATTACCCTGGCAACTGCGTTTGCTGCCTGGGCTGTGGTGCCATTCGCCGATGGAATGGTGTTGGCTGACATCAATGCCGGTCTGGTTTATGTGCTGGCCATGACTTCGCTGGGTGTTTATGGGGTGATCATTGCAGGTTGGGCATCGAATTCTAAATATGCCTTATTGGGAGCCTTGCGTTCGGCAGCACAAATCGTTTCTTATGAAATTGCCATGGGATTTGCTTTGGTCGGGGTATTGGTTGCTGCAGGCAGTCTGAACCTGTCAGAAATTGTTCGTGGACAAGAGGGTGGTTTGGTTCACTGGTACATCTGGCCACTATTGCCTTTGTTTTTGATTTACTATATTTCCGGTGTGGCAGAGACGAACCGGGCTCCATTTGACGTGGCAGAAGGTGAATCTGAAATTGTGGCTGGCTTCCATGTGGAATACTCCGGGGCTGCTTTTGCACTGTTTTTCCTGGGTGAATATGCCAATATGATCATCATTTCTGCGCTCACCGCATTGATGTTTCTGGGTGGCTGGTATTCACCATTCACCGGTGACAGCTGGATTGCTCAACCGAGTATTTTCTGGTTCCTGGGTAAAACCTCAATTTTTCTGTATGCATATTTCTGGTTAAGGGCTTCACTGCCTCGCTATCGTTATGACCAAATCATGCGTTTGGGCTGGAAAGTCTTTATCCCCATTACCATTGTGTGGATCTTTGTGGTCGCTGTGATGAAAGTCTATCACGTGGGCCCCTGGTGGAACTGATTGTTAGAGAAATAGAATGACTAAAATAGTTAGGTATTTAAAAAGTTTAACGTTGAATGAAATCCGCAAGGGTTTGATGCTGACACAAAAGTACTTTTTTAAGCGAAAGTTTACGGTCAGATACCCTGAAGAAAAAACGCCAAAGTCACCCAGGTTTCGTGGTTTACATGCATTGCGTCGTTATCCCAATGGAGAAGAACGTTGCATTGCCTGTAAATTATGTGAGGCGGTGTGTCCAGCAGCAGCGATTACCATTGACTCGGATGTTCGGGAAGATGGATCAAGAAGAACTACCAAATATGAAATCGATTTATTCAAATGTATTTATTGTGGGTTTTGTGAAGAATCCTGTCCGGTGGATTCCATAGTAGAGACCGACATTCATGAATACCATTTTGAATCCATGGGTAAGAATGTCATGACCAAAGAGCAATTATTGGCTGTGGGTGACATGTATGAAGAGCAGATTGCTAAAACCAAACAAGAAGATGCGAAATACCGATGATGAGTCCTGAATTATTCCAGCAGATAATCTTTTATGTGTTTGCCACATTCACAGTTGGCTCTGCCATGGCTGTGGTCAGTGTAAAAAACACCATTTACTCTGCTTTGTTTTTGGTGCTGTGTTTTTTCAACACAGCGGTCCTTTGGTTGCTGATTGAAGCCGAGTTTCTGGCGATCACCCTGGTATTGGTTTATGTGGGCGCAGTGATGGTGCTGTTCCTGTTTGTGGTGATGATGTTGGATGTTAAGCAAGCCAAAGCCTCACAGTTGAAACAGTCCTATACCAAGGCGGCTTTATTGATTGCTGCTGCCATGTTGGTGGAATTACTGATGTTGTTTGGTTACAAGCTGAGCGGACAGATTCCTACCAATGAGCTGATCAGACAAGAGCAGGGATACAGTAACGTTGCTGAAGTCGGTATGGAACTGTTCACCAAATATGTATATCCGTTTGAAATCGCGGCAGTGATTTTGCTGGTGGCCATTGTGGCAGCAATCATGCTGACCATGAGAAAACGTCCCGGCAATAAACAAATGGATGCCAGTAAGCAAATCAACATTAACCCGTCTGAACGCATTCGGGTGGTTTCTATGAAAGCAGAGAAAGGCCAGGGAGAAGACTCATGAGTTTACAACATTACCTGATTGTTTCCAGCATGCTGTTTGTCATCAGTATGGCAGGCATATTTGTTAACCGGCGCAATGTGCTGGTGGTGCTGATGTCTATTGAGCTGATGCTGTTGGCAGTGAACACCAACCTGATTGCATTCTCCAAATACCTGGATGATGTGCAAGGTCAGGTGTTTGTGTTTTTCATTCTGACGGTGGCGGCTGCTGAAGCAGCCATTGGTCTGGCCATTCTGGTGGTGTTGTTCCGCAACAAGAAAACACTGGAAGTCAAAGAAATTAATGAGCTGGAAGGATAAGTCATGGACATGAAAACAACATTAATGGTCATTGCTTTTGCGCCTTTGGCGGCAGCGGCCATCGCTGGCTTATTTGGTAGACGGATCGGCCGGATTGGAGCTCACACGATCACCATCGGTGCCGTGGGTTTATCCTGTGTCCTGTCCATCAGGGTGCTGATGCAGTTCATCAATGGTGAAGCCACAACCTTCAATGAAAACCTGTATACCTGGATGGTAACCGGGGATTTGTCAATGCACGTTGGTTTTATGGTGGATTCACTCACTGCCATCATGATGAGCGTGGTGACCTTTGTGTCTTTGATGGTGCACATATATACCATTGGATACATGAGTGATGATCCTGGTTATCAGCGCTTTTTCAGCTACATTTCATTGTTTACTTTCGCCATGTTGATGCTGGTGATGGCCAACAACTTCATGCAATTGTTTTTCGGCTGGGAAGCCGTGGGATTGGTTTCTTATCTGTTGATTGGTTTTTGGTATAAAAAAGAAACTGCCATTTTCGCCAATATGAAAGCTTTCCTGGTTAACCGCGTGGGTGACTTTGGATTTCTGTTGGGTATTGGTGCTGTACTGATGACCTTTGGTAGCCTGGACTATGTCGAAGTCTTTAATCAGGCACCAGCCATGGCCGATGAAACCATTTCAGTTTTTGGTGACAGTCAGTGGTCAATGATGACATTCATTTGTATCGCTTTATTCATTGGAGCCATGGGTAAATCGGCCCAGGCGCCTTTGCATGTCTGGTTACCAGATTCAATGGAAGGGCCGACACCAATTTCTGCATTGATACACGCTGCCACCATGGTAACAGCTGGTATCTTTATGGTAACCCGCATGTCACCATTGTTTGAAATGTCTGATGTGGCACTGAGTTTTGTCATGCTGGTGGGCGCGTTTACTGCCTTCTTTATGGGTTTGATTGGTATTGTGCAAAATGACATCAAACGCGTGATTGCATATTCTACGTTATCTCAATTGGGCTACATGACTGTGGCACTGGGTGTTTCGGCTTATTCAGCGGCGATTTTCCATCTGATGACTCATGCTTTCTTTAAAGCATTGTTGTTCCTTGGTGCGGGCTCAGTGATCATCGCCATGCATCACAAACAAGACATGCAGGAAATGGGTGGTCTGAAAAAATACATGCCCATAACCTTTATCACCGCCTGGGTTGGTACGCTGGCATTGGTTGGGTTCCCTGGTTTATCCGGGTATTTCTCTAAAGATGCCATCATTGTATCCACTGGTTTATCAGACCGGTGGGGCTCCGATGTGGCTTACATCGCAGTGCTGTTAGGCGTATTTGTCACTTCATTGTATAGCTTCAGGCTACTATACCTGACTTTCCATGGTAAAGAACGCATGGATAACCACACCAAAGAGCATCTGCATGAATCGCCATGGGTAGTCACCATGCCATTGATCTTGTTGGCCATTCCTTCTGTGGTGATCGGTTGGTTAACCATTGAACCACTGTTGTTTGGCGGTTTCATGTCCGATGCCATTCAGGTGGCACCAACCAATGATGTGGTCAAAGAAATCGGACTCTATCATTTTGACAGTCCTGCCGGATTTGCACTGCATGGATTTGTCACATTACCGTTTTACCTGATGTTGGCCGGATTTGCTGTGGCCACTTACATCTACATGAAACACCGGGCATTGGCCGGCAAACTCAAGAAACGATTTGCACCCATTCACCGCATCCTGGATAACAAATACGGCTTTGATGCTTTTAACCAAAAAGTATTCGCCAATGGCAGTGTCAAGTTGGGCGAAGCCCTTTGGAAATGGTCAGATTCCAAGTTCATTGATGGTCTGATCGTTAATGGCAGTGCCAAAGTTGTGAATGGTTTTTCTAAACTGATCCGACCATTACAGTCCGGATACGTGTTCCACTATGCTCTCGTCATGGTGGTCAGCGTCATCGTTTTCATTGGTCTTTATGTATTTAAATAGGCAGTTATCATATGTTTGAAGGTTCAATATTAAGTGTGCTCATTTGGCTGCCGATATTAGGCGGTTTGGCCATATTGCCGATGGGCAATGGAAGAGCAGGTATGGTGAAAGTGGTGGCCTTACTGGTTTCCTTACTGACCCTGATCATCAGTTTGCCTTTATGGACTCAGTTTGATCCATCTACGGCAGATTTACAGTATGTTGAAAAAGTGCTGTGGGTCGATGCTTTTCAGATCTATTACCACCTGGGGATCGATGGTATTGCTTTGCCTCTGGTGATCCTGACCACATTCATCACCGTGCTGATTGTGCTTTCCGCATGGCAGGTCATTAAAGAAAACGTCCATCAATACATGGCGGCGTTCCTGATTCTGGAAGGTATGATGATCGGCGTATTCACAGCGCAGGATGCGTTGCTGTTTTATATTTTCTTTGAAGCCATGTTGATTCCGATGTTTGTCATCATCGGTATTTGGGGTGGTCCTAATCGGGTTTATGCAACCATCAAATTTTTCTTGTACACCTTCCTTGGTTCGGTATTCATGCTGATTGGTTTGATTTATTTATACAATAAATCCGGCAGCTGGAACCTGACTGATCTGGCATTACAACCGTTGACATTACAGGAGCAAAGCTGGTTGTTCTTTGCGTTCCTGGCAGCTTTCGCAGTGAAAATCCCCATGTTTCCGGTACACACCTGGTTGCCTGATGCCCACGTGGAGGCACCCACAGGTGGTTCTGTGGTCCTGGCAGCCATTATGCTGAAGATCGGTGGTTACGGGTTTCTGCGTTTTTCACTACCAATCACCCCGGATGCCAGTGGTGAATTCACCTGGTTACTGATCACGCTTTCACTGATTGCCGTGGTCTACATTGGACTGGTTGCGATGGTTCAAAAAGACATGAAAAAATTGATCGCATACTCTTCAATTTCACACATGGGTTTTGTCACACTGGGTTTGTTCCTGGTGTTCATGCTGATGAAAAATGGTGGCAACAGCCAAATGGCCATTGAAGGTGCGATGGTGCAAATGATTTCCCACGGATTTATTTCGGCCGCCATGTTTCTGTGTGTGGGAGTGCTTTATGACCGGTTACATTCAAGAATGATCAAAGATTATGGTGGGGTGGTCAATACCATGCCATGGTTTGGTGCGTTCTTCGTGTTTTTTGCCATGGCCAATTCAGGTTTGCCGGGCACCTCCGGCTTTGTCGGCGAATTTATGGTAATTCTGGCCAGTTTTCAAGCCAGTTTCTGGATCGCTTTCCTGGCCGCCATTACCTTGATTGTGGGCGCAGCTTACTCATTGTGGATGGTTAAACGGGTGATATTTGGCAACATCACCAATGATTCTGTGGCGTCATTGAAAGATGTTACTGCCAGAGAGTTTTTCATTTTGGCCGTTTTGGCTGTGATGGTTTTACTTGTGGGCGTTTGGCCTGAGCCGTTGATTGAAGTGATGAGCGCTTCAGTTCGACAAGTTATTGAATATGTTTCAGTCAGTAAGGTGATATAAATGTTTGGTTGGTCAGAATTAATTCCCGCATTACCGGAAATCCTGGTACTCAGTATGGCCTGTGTGGTCCTCATGGCTGGGTTGTTTACGGACAAAAACAAAGGTGGTTTTCTGGTGTTCCTGTCAGCCATCACCATGGTGTTTGCCATCATCCTGACGGTGAAAGACCATGTGGCTACCGCTGAATTCAGTCAAGAACTGTTGTTCAACGACACCTTCATTCGTGATGGTTTTGGTGATATGCTGAAAATTGTTGTTTACCTGTTGATGATTGGTGTGTTCTTTTATGCCAAACAATACCTCAGACAACAAAATAACATGAAAGGTGAATACTTCGCCTTGTTGTTATTTGCCACCTTGGGAATCATGGTTATGATTTCCGGTTATAACTTCATTGCTTTGTACCTTGGCCTTGAATTGCTGGCTTTGTGTTCTTATGCACTGGTGGCCTATAACCGAAATGACATACATGGCAACGAAGCCGCTATGAAGTATTTCATCCTTGGTGCCTTGGCATCGGGCATGTTGCTGTATGGCATGTCACTGATATATGGAGCCGTAGGCACCTTGCAAATCAATGAAATTTCACAAGCCATCGCTGGTCAGGACAATGACATGTTTCTGATTGTAGGGCTGATTTTTGTGATTGTGGGCATCGCTTTTAAACTGGGTGCGGCCCCTTTTCACATGTGGGTTCCTGATGTTTACGAAGGCGCGCCAACTGCAACCACCTTATTTATCGCCTCAGCACCCAAGATTGCGGCCTTTGCCCTGGCGGTCAGAATCCTTGGGCAAAGTCTGGATGTATTGGCCATTCACTGGCAGTCCATGTTAGCCACGCTGGCCATTGTTTCCATTGTGGTGGGTAATATTTTTGCCTTGCAACAAACCAATCTGAAGCGGCTGTTTGCCTATTCAACTATTTCGCACATTGGTTTCATGCTGTTGGGATTGGTTGGTGGACCTGACGGTGTGGCTGCAGCAATGTTCTATATCATTGTGTATACCATCATGGCCATTGGTGGTTTTGGTATGATCGTATTGCTTTCCAGCAAAGGGTTTGAAGCTGATAAAATCAGTGATTTCAAAGGCTTGAATCAACGCAATGGCTGGTATGCCTTCATGATGTTATTGTTGGTAGGTTCTATGGCCGGTTTTCCTCCATTGATCGGGTTCTTCTCAAAATTGTATGTGCTCAAAGCAGTGGTTGATCAAGGCTTTATCTACCTGGCAGTCATCGCGGTTATCTTTGCTGTGATCGGTGCTTTCTATTACCTCAGAATCATCAAAGTGATGTACTTTGAAGAGTCTGATACTGACCAGGCCATTGACATTGGTTTTGATGTCAAGACGGTGCTTAGCATCAATGCCCTGGCCCAATTAGGCTTGTTGGTCATTCTGCCGGCGCTGTTCTCTTACTGCATCATGGTTACCAAAACACTGTGACATGAGTGACTCATTACCACAGGTAGGTCTGATCATGGGCTCCAGCTCAGATTGGGAGACCATGCAACATTGTGCCGGTTTATTAACAACACTCGGCGTGGCTTTTGAGCAGGAAGTGGTTTCCGCTCACCGCACCCCAGATAAAATGTTCAGGTATGCTGAACAGGCTGCCGATCGTGGCCTTCAGGTTATCATAGCAGCGGCCGGTGGAGCTGCACATTTACCGGGTATGGTAGCGGCCAAAACACAACTGCCGGTGATTGGAGTACCTATCCAGTCCAAAGCATTGAGTGGCATGGACTCCTTATTATCAATTGCTCAAATGCCAGCAGGTATTCCGGTGTTGACCATGAGCATTGGTTTGTCAGGAGCCAAAAATGCAGCCTTGTCAGCTGCGTCCATTCTGGCACTGCAAGATGATCAGGTGGCTGATGCTTTGCGTCAATTCCGGCTCAATCAAACTGATCAAGTATTGAATAACCCGGATCCGGCTGGCTGAATAATGAGTGCTGTCATTGGCATACTTGGAGGCGGACAATTGGCCAGAATGATGGCCCTTGCTGGCTATCCACTTGGTTTTGAATTTGTGTTTTTTGACCCTGAGCCTACGGCCTGTGCCGGCCAGGTTGGTGAATTGATGACAGCTGAGTACCACAATGAATTGGCACTTGAAGAATTTTGCCAAAAAGTCGATGTGGTGACCCTTGATTTTGAAAACGTTCCAGTAGAAACCCTGCGTTTTGTACAAAAGAAGAAACCGGTTTTTCCCAGTCCTGAGGTTTTGGAAATCGCTCAGGACAGACTGATGGAAAAGCAATTCTGTCATTCAGTTGGGGTTCCCACCACGCAGTTTGAACCCATCAACAGCCTTTCGGAACTGAAGTTTGCGGCTAAAAAATTTGATTATGATGCCATTCTGAAAACCCGGCGCATGGGTTACGATGGCAAGGGTCAATACCGCATCAGTGCACCAACTGACATCAACCAGATTCCTGATGAATTGTTTGCCCAAGACCTCATTCTGGAAAAACGCATTGCATTCAACCGTGAAGTATCGGTGATTGTGGCGCGTAATGGATTGGGTGATATAACCACCTGGCCATTGTGTGAGAACAAACACAAAGAAGGCATCCTCACCACCACCATAGTACCTGCCAAACATTCAGAGCTTGATGAACTGACTGTTGCTTGTGCAAAGAAGATGGCTGAAACTCTCAAATATGTGGGTGTCATGGTGGTTGAGTTTTTCCAAACGGGTGATGAAGTTTTTGTCAACGAAATGGCACCAAGGGTACATAACTCAGGTCACTGGAGCATTGAAGGAGCTGATACCTCACAATTTGAAAATCACTTGCGGGCTGGTTTAAATTTACCACTTGGTTCTACTGAAATGGATGGAATGGCGGCTATGCTCAATTGGATCGGCGCATTCCCTGATCATATCCTCAGCATCAATACGCCCAAATTATACTGGCATGTTTATGGTAAAGAGCCACGGCCGGGCAGAAAAATTGGTCATTCAACCTTGTTGGCCCCAACTGCGCAGGAGTTGCATGATAAAATTGTCAATCTAGTTAAAGAGTTAGGCGTTCAGCTATAGTCGCTTCGGCGTCGTGCAAAAACACAAACCATGGCCATATGTTTGCTTGGAATCAATCACAAGACTGCTGATGTTAACATCAGGGAACAGTTCACGGTGGCTGAAACCGATTACGCTGAGCACCTCAATCACCTTTGTCATCACCCCGAAATCGATTCTGCCGCGATTCTGAGTACCTGTAACCGCACAGAGTATTATTTTTCTACGCCTTCTGTCAGTCGGTTGCTCAATGCCCTTGATGACATCCTTGAATTCAATCATCAGGCAGATTATGTTTATTTAAAAACAGATCAGCAGTGTGCGGCCCACTTGTTTTCTGTTTCTGCAGGTATGGACTCACTGGTATTGGGTGAAACACAGATACAAGGACAGGTGAAAAGGGCTTTCGATGAAGCAAAAAAGTGCAATATAAACAGTGAGTTAAATAAACTATTTCAACTGGCTTTTAAAACGGCAAAAATGGTTCGTTCGGAAACAGAAATTGGCAGAAACCCTGTTTCAGTGGCGCATTGCGCTGTTCAGTTGGGAAGACAGATATTTGGCTCGCTTGATGAACAAAACATACTCATTGTGGGTGCCGGTGAAACCGCTGAATTGTTGATCAGATACCTGATCAATCATCAGGCCACGCATATTACGGTCAGTAATCGTTCTGTTGAACGGGCACAAAAACTGGCAGGCCATTTTTCTGCCAATACCTTACCACTTGATCGTTTACCGCATAACCTGGCCGATTTTGACTTGATTTTTACAGCCACTGCAAGCCCTGTCATCCTGGTTAATCATCAAGCCGTTAACAACGCTTTACAGCTGAGAAAGTTCAAGCCCATGGTTTTGATTGACCTGTCTGTTCCCAGAGACATTGATGAAAAGATTAAAAACCTCGATGACGCTTTTCTGTATACGGTGGATGACCTGGAGGCTGTGATCACCAAAAATATGCACCGCCGGCAAAGCACATTGGAAGAAGCCAGGCGAATCATTGATGCGGAAGCAGCGTTATTGAATCAATGGTTGCAGTCCAGAAAACACCATGATTTATTGAAACAATACCAGCAAAAAGTTGCCGGCCTGAAAAAACAGGTATTGACCAACAATGGAGCTGAAAAACTACCGGATGATTGGCAGGAAAAAATCAATACGGTGGCTCATCAACTCAGTCAAAAAATGGCCCATGTCAACATGGTGGCGATGAAAAAAGTCATTGACTCAGGTAATCAGGAACACATCGACCTGATTGCTGATTTGTTTGACCTGGATGGCAGTCATGAAATCTGAAATTGCCAGAAAGCTTGAATTGGCCGAAGAGCGTTATGAAGAACTGGCTTTATTGATGTCTGATCCTGAGGTGATGTCCTCGACCGACCGGTTTCGTGACCTGGCCAGAGAATATGCGCAAATTGAACCGTTGGTACTCAATTATCGCGCCTATCAGCAAGCCAGCCAGGACCGTGCTGATGCCTTGGACATGATGCAGGATGATGAATTAAAAGACCTGGCAAGGGAAAGTCTCAATGAGAGTGAATTGCAATTAGAAAAGCTTGATCAGGAGCTCAGTATACTGTTGCTACCCAAAGACCCCAATGACAATAAAAACATCTACCTGGAGATACGTGCCGGTACCGGTGGTGATGAAGCGGCCATCTTTGCTGGTGATTTATTCAGGATGTACAGTCGCTATGCAGAAAAGCAAGGCTGGAAAATCAGTGTCATCAGCGTTAATGAAGGCGATCATGGTGGATACAAAGAAATCATCGCCCTGGTTGATGGAGCGGGAGCCTACTCAAAATTTAAATTTGAATCCGGCACACACCGGGTTCAGCGGGTTCCGGAAACCGAGTCTCAGGGTAGGGTGCATACGTCGGCTTGTACCGTAGCGGTTTTGCCTGAAGTTGACAGTGTAGACAGCATCAACATCAACCCGGCGGATTTGCGGGTTGATACCTTTCGCTCATCTGGCGCAGGGGGGCAACACGTCAACACCACTGATTCAGCGGTCAGAATCACTCATTTGCCGACCAATACAGTGGTGGAATGTCAGGATGAGAGGTCACAGCACAAAAACAAAGCCAAGGCGATGTCCCTGTTGTCAGCGAGAATCCTTGATGCGGAACAAGCCAAGGTCAAAGCAGAACAATCGGCATCCCGTAAACTTCAGGTAGGCAGTGGAGATCGTTCGCAAAGAATCAGAACTTATAATTATTCTCAGGGTCGAATCAGTGATCACAGGATCAACTTGACAATCTATAAATTGAATGAAATCATAGATGGTGACCTGGATCTGGTGATAGAGCCACTCATACAACAAAACCAGGCCGATTTGCTGACCCAATTAAACCAATGATACCCATGAACCTGAAATTCAAAAACATAGCCTCAATTGTGCTGTTAACCATGATGTTGACCGCATGCCAAAAACAACAACAAATTAATCAGGAAGACCCGGCCCAGTCCTTTCTCGATTGGACTCATTTGCAACAAATCACTTTGGAACAATTGAAGGCGCAACAATATGGTACTGCCGTTGATCAGATCAGGCAAATGATGATCCTGGCAGGAACAGAGCATGACCGCTGGGAGTACATCCGTATGGCATTGGTGAGTATGCCAGATGATTTGGCATCGCCATTGATTGAAGAAGCCCTGCAAATGCGATTTGTCAGGCGGGATGCTGAGCAATTGTTTGGGTTCAGCAGGGTGAATACCCAATTGAAAAAACACCCACAAGCCCTGGAACTGATCAATCAAGCCATAGGTATAGAAAAAAAAGAACGTTTTGTTTACTGGCGTGCACGGTTATATTTGCTGCTGGAAAACGAGCAATTGGCCAGTGAAGATTACCAATGGCTGCTGAGCAAGGATCCTCGCAATGATGATTATATTGGTCAATATGCTACCTTGCTAAATTACTTAAATAAAAGCGATGAAGCCATTGAATTACTTGAAAATAATATTGAATCACCTGGCTTGCTGTACCGAAAAATAGTGTTGTTGCTGCAAAACGGCAATGAGCAACAGGCAGCTGAAGACTATGCCCAATTGGCTGCCTTGACCCAAACCCATGAACTGACAGAAACACAGATGTTGGAAATGGGTGAGCTGGCCATGTGGATGGAAGCCTATGATGACAGCATCAGGCTGTTGTCTCAGGTAAGCTCGGGAGAGTTACTTGCCGAATCCCGCTTGCTATTGGGTCGGGTTTACATGCAGCAGGGCAATGATGACCGTGCTGCTGTGGTGTTCCGTCAAGTGCAGAATGGCCCTGAACAACATGCCATTCCGGCTTATCAGTTTGAAATAGAATTGAACCGCAGGCAAGCACGCTATGATGATGCCCTGATGTTGGTTAACCGGGCACTGAAGTTGTTTCCTGAGCAAGCTGATTTATTGTACAGCCGGGCCATGTTGTATGAGCAACAAGATCGATTGGCTGATGTTGAACGTGACTTACGCGCCATCATCAGCAACAATCCAGATCACGCGGACGCATTGAATGCATTGGGATACACCTGGGCAGAGCGAGGCATCAATCTTGAAGAAGCCTATGAATACATCATGCAGGCCTATGAATTGAATCCAGAGAGCAAAGCCATTCAGGATTCAGTAGGATGGATTTACTATCAAAAGGGTGAATTATCGCAAGCAGAGAAATACTTGCGTATGGCCATCAAAGACAACCTTCAGGACGAGGAAACCTACCAGCATCTGGTCATTGTCCTCAAGGCATTGGGAAAACATGACGAGGCCAGTGAATTAGAACTCCTCAAACAGGAACTGTTTCCAGAGTCTTGAGTTGCTCTTTAAAAATATGCTAAATTTGTAGCAATTGAACTGAACTTATTCAACAATACGAAGTCACAAATCTAAATCCATGGCAACCGGATAATTTGTGAAGTCCTTAACAAAGACTTCTGTACATTAAAAAAAGAGGTCTGTATATGAGTAGAAATGAATCTGTCAGTGAGTCTGTTTGGTTCAGAATATGCGCTTTCCTGTCACTGACTGATACCGATGTGTTGGCCGAGAGTGGTCGCTATGACCGTATGTTGGCATATGCCATGGTGTTCAGACAACTGGTGACATTCGCCTTCACCTTCCTGCTGTTCTCCTATGGTGTGTCGATTTTCCTCAATCCCACTGCAGCATACACCATTGGCTTTGTCTTTGCGCTGACTTTATTCTTTCTCGATCAGGCCATCATTGGTTCGGATTGGGCGTTGCGAAATCCGTTTAAGCAAGGACTGCCGATCAGGCAATTGTTTGGCCTGATTCCCAGGTTAATTTACTCATTGATCATTGCCATTGGTCTGGCTACCCTGGCCGAAATCAGTTTGCAAGCCAATGCCATCGACGAACAAATTCAAAAAGATGTGGCTTCAAATAACCAGGAGTACTTTGCCAGGATGGCGGACTACGAAACTGAATTAGATACAACCGTGAACGCCACGGAAAATAAACTGGCTCAATTGCAACAGGAAGTGTTGCAGTTGCGTACCACCCAGGAACAAATTCGCAACACTGATGAGTCTTATGATGAGGATACAGTGGGTAACAGCATTGATAACTATCAGGTGACCCTGGAAGAATTGCAAAGGGATCAGAAGAACACCATAAACACCATTTCGCAACTCAATGAGCGCCTGACCCAAACCAGAAGTGACTATCAATTTTGGTTCAATGAAGCCATTCTGGAGCGTACCGGGCAAGATGGCAGGCCCCCGACAGAGGGCCCCAAATACGACAGAGCGGTTAAAACATATACCCAGCTGGCTGAATTGATACCGGTCATTGAAGCGGAAATCGATGACACCAAGTCCAGATTGCAATCCATCGAAGCCAATATTCTTGCCACCACTGAAACCCTGAATGACTATCAACTGAAAAGTAACACCCTGAGTGAGAAAGCCACCACGCTGACCATCAATGATGAACGATTGGATCAGTTAAATGCAGACGTGCAACAACAGCAATTGTTGCTGACTGAACAAATTGAAGACAAGCAGGATAAGCTATTGGCTTACCGCACTAAGCTGATCAATGATGGCTTGTTTTATGAACAAAAAACCGGCATGCTGGTGCGCTATCTGGCATTGAATAAAATTCATGCTGATCCTGAGTTGGGTGAAGCAGCGGTGTTGTTCAGCTGGATGCTGAAAATATTCTTTATCGCCATTGAGCTGATGCCGGTTATCATCAAATTGTTCTTCAGTCCTTTCAGTTTTTACTCCCTGAAAATGTATCGCAAAATGCATGTGGCATTACTCAAAGAACAGGCTTTGCTGGATCAGGCCACGGCAGAGTTCCACCAACAAAAACAAGATCAGCAACGAGTTGAACCTGCCTTGCCAACAGTGACCCAGTCTATTTGATTGAACTGATTGGTTTTCCCCAAACAATGCCCCTACCAGTTAGGGGTATTGACACTTTCCGTGACGAGTGGTTTCTTTCCTGTTACCTAGTGCTTTGGTCTGAATTAGAGCTTGTGCTCTAATTCTTTGTGCTATTTTCAATGCTTTAGCAATCAACTCAACCCCATTTGATTGATTGTCACCACCCAGCAGGAGTGTCTCATGAAGCATCGAATTGACCCTGAATTATCTCGCAAAGGTTTGTATCGTTCAGCTTTTGAGCATGATGCCTGTGGCGCAGGTTTTATCTGCAGCCTCAACGGCGTGCAGTCGCATGACATCATTCACAAAGCCCTTAATATTCTTGACAAGCTTGAACACCGGGGGGCAGTCAGTGCTGATGGCAGAACCGGAGATGGTGCAGGAATCCTGATTGATGTTCCTCATGGCTATTTCAAACAGGAATGTCACTTCTCATTACCGCAGCCTGGTGATTACGCGGTCAGCAATGTGTTTTTGCCACCCCGCAATAACCAAATAACATATTGCATGAAACTGTTTGGGGAGCTGATTGAACAACAAGGATTATTTGTGATTGGCTGGCGTAAATTGCCGGTCGACCGCACGGTTCTTGGTGACATTGCAGCCCGCAATGAACCCCACATCAGGCAGCTCTTTGTGGGGAAACCAGATGGCATGGATGAGGTCACTTTCAAGCTGAAGTTATTTTTGGCAAGAAAGTCAACAGAACACCGTATCAGATTGTCTGGATTGTCCGATGCCGCTTATTTTTATGTCCCCAGTTTGTGTCCCAAAATCATCATTTATAAAGGACTGCTGATGCCCGGGGACATCAAAAAATATTTTTTGGAATTACAGGACCCACGAGTGGTGACCCGTCTGGCATTGGTGCATCAGCGGTTTTCCACCAATACCTTTCCTACCTGGGATCTGGCCCAGCCATTCAGGTACATCTGTCACAATGGAGAAATCAACACCCTCAAAGGCAATGTACGCAGGATGTACTCAAGGGAGGAATTAATGAATTCTCCTCAAATGGGTGAGGCTCTACAGGAAATTCTGCCTGTTGTGTTACCTGACAAGTCAGATTCTGCATCCTTGGATATGGTGGTTGAAATGTTGTTGATGTCAGGTCGGAGTTTGCCTGAGGTGATGATGCTTTTGATACCAGAAGCCTGGGAAAACAACCCACATATGCCGCCTGACAAGAAAGCCTTTTATGAATTCAATGCCTGTCTTATGGAACCCTGGGACGGTCCGGCTTCCATTCCGTTCACTGATGGTCGTTTTCTGGGAGCTGTACTGGATCGCAATGGCTTACGTCCTTCTCGTTATACGGTGACCCGTGATGGCTATGTGGTGATGTCGTCAGAAACAGGTGTGGTTGATATCAAGCCAGAAAATGTGGCCAAGCATGGTCGGTTGGAGCCAGGAAAAATGTTTTTGGTCAACATGCAGGAAGGGCGCATTGTCGAAGATGAGGAAATCAAAACCTGGGTGGTGAATAAGCACCCGTATCAGCAGTGGCTGGACCAGCATCTGGTTCATCTCAAAGACATACCCTACGCCATACAGGGTGAGGATACTGTGGCACTGGATTTACAACAACAAATGAGTATGTTCCAATACACCCGTGAAGACTTGGAGTTGATCATTCAGCCCATGGCACTGGATGCGGCAGAGCCGATAGGCTCGATGGGTTCAGATACACCCATTCCGGCGTTGTCTGGTCGGCCACAGTTGTTGTATAACTACTTTGTTCAGTTGTTTGCTCAAGTGACGAATCCACCCCTGGATGGGATTCGTGAAAAACTGGTAACAGACATCAGCCTGACCCTTGGTGCTGATCAAAATGTGATGCAACATCATCCTTTACATGCCAGGAAGCTCAAAATCAGCAACCCGGTCATTTCCAAGCGGGATCTGCAAAAAATCAAGAGCCATCAGGGATTAGGACTGACAACCCATTCAGTGGATATGGTTTACCCGGTTTCAGATGGTTTGCATGGGTTGGAGCATGCTCTTGAATCAATGGTTGATCAGGCGGCCACTGCCATTGATAAAGGCTGCAGCATCATCATATTGTCAGACCGGTCGGTGAATCAGCACCTGGCACCTATCCCTGCATTATTGGCCTGTGCACACCTGAATAATGGTCTTCACAGGCTGAATAAACGTTCCAGGTGCAGTGTCATTATTGAGTCAGCTGAGCCCCGTGAAGTGCATCATTTTGCCACACTGTTTGCTTTTGGGGCCAGCGCCATTAATCCCTATTTTGTGAATGACATCCTGGCTGATATGATTCAGCGCAAAGAATTAACAGCAGTTAATTATCAACAGGCAGTGAACCGGTATAACCAGGCCATTGGCAAAGGCTTGTTGAAGGTCATGAATAAAATTGGCATATCGACGCTGAACTCTTACCGGGGTTCGCAATTATTTGAATGCGTGGGTTTAAACAACGCCACCATCGACACCTACTTTCCAGGTACACCCGGTAGAATAGAAGGAATCGGTTTATATGACATTGAATCTCGGATCAGGACCAACCACAACACCACTTTTGGCCAGCATGAGCAGCCGCTGATTTTGTCTGTGGGTGGCGATTACCGTTGGCGAAGACAAGGTGAGCATCATCAGTTCAATCCTTTGACTGTGACAAGGCTGCAACAGGCTGTGCGCCTCAGTAGTCAGTCAATGTATGATCAGTATGCAGAAGCTGTTAATACCCAGGCTGAACAATTGATGACCATCAGAGGAATGCTGGGGTTTACTGAACTCGATCCCATCCCACTGGCTGAGGTGCAGCCCTGGACAGAAGTGGTGAAGCGTTTTAAAACAGGAGCCATGTCCTATGGTTCAATTTCAGCCGAAGCACATGAAAACCTGGCCATTGCCATGAATCGGATTGGTGGCAAGAGTAATTCAGGAGAGGGCGGTGAGCAGGAATCACGGTTTATTCAGCGTGCGAATGGTGAATGGAAAAATTCAGCCATCAAACAGGTGGCTTCAGGCCGTTTCGGGGTGACTGCCAATTACCTGACCCATGCCAGTGAAATTCAAATCAAAATGGCACAAGGTGCCAAACCAGGCGAGGGCGGGCAGTTACCAGGCAGTAAAGTGAATCCAGACATTGCCAGTACACGCAATTCAACTCCTTATGTCGGATTGATTTCACCGCCACCACATCATGATATCTACTCCATCGAAGACCTTTCGCAATTGATCTATGACTTGAAATCAGCCAATCGGGAAGCGCGCATCAATGTCAAGTTGGTATCCCAGTTGGGAGTAGGAACTGTGGCTGCCGGAGTGGCCAAAGCCAAAGCTGATGTGATTCTGATTTCTGGTCACGATGGCGGCACTGGTGCAGCACCATTGACTTCTTTGAAGCATGCGGGTTTACCCTGGGAGCTTGGCCTGGCGGAAGCACAGCAAACTTTGGTGGCAAACCAGTTACGCAGCCGGGTGACCCTGGAATGTGACGGACAGCTTAAAACCGGTCGGGATGTGGCCATTGCCTGCCTTTTGGGTGCCGAAGAATTTGGCTTTGCCACGGCTCCTCTGGTTGCTTCCGGGTGTGTGATGATGCGCGCTTGTCACCTGAATACCTGCCCTGTGGGCATTGCCACCCAAAATCCTGAATTACGAAAAAAATTCACTGGCCAACCGGAACATGTGGTCAATTTCATGTATTTTGTTGCCGAAGAGTTACGCCAGATCATGGCCTCTTTGGGCTTTCGTTCTGTGGATGAAATGGTGGGGCAGGTACACAAATTGACAGTTAAAAAATCTGTGCCACATGACAAGCACCCGGGGCTTGACCTGTCGCCAGTACTGTACCGCAGTGCCGGGTACCAGGATGCCACCAAGCATTGTACGGAGACACAAAAACACAACATTGAACAGGCCATAGATTTCACCATCATCAAACAGGCACATCTGGCCTTATTCAGAAAAGAAACCACCCGCATGTCATTTCAAATCAGCAACACCGATCGGGCTGTGGGTGCGGTGCTTAGCCATGAAATATCCAGGGTACACGGAGCTGAAGGACTGCCCGAAGACACTTTGACCATTGACTTCATCGGTTCTGCGGGACAGAGTTTTGCGGCTTTTGCCACTCATGGTCTGACCCTGACGGTCAACGGCAACACCAATGACTACCTTGCCAAAGGACTGTGTGGAGCTAAAGTCATTATTCGCGTACCGGAAGGTTCGGACTTTGTGCCCCAGGAAAACATCATTACTGGCAACGTCACCCTGTATGGTGCCACTTCAGGAGCGGTTTATATCAATGGGCAGGCTGGTGAACGATTTGCGGTGAGAAATTCAGGTGCCCAGGCGGTGGTCGAAGGCATCGGAGATCATGGATGTGAATACATGACCGGTGGAGTGGTTTTGATCTTGGGTGCTGTTGGGCGTAATTTTGCTGCCGGTATGAGTGGCGGTGTGGCATATGTGTATGACCCTCATGATTCACTGAAGGATTTGTGTGCGGCTGGAGAATTGAATTTCAATCAACTTGACCAGGCCATGGAACAACAGATCAAAGAAATGCTGGTCAAACACATGGGATACACCGACAGTCCGCTGGCCGGGATGTTGCTCGATGAATGGGCAGACCAGAGCAGACATTTCGTGCAGGTAATGCCAGAGGAATACCGGCAGGCATTGCTCAGGATGGATGAAGAAACCCAATTGATGGAGGTGGGGTAATGGGCAAAGCAGATGGATTCCTGACAGTTCGAAGGGCAACTGATCAGCTGGAATCAACCAGGCAACGGATCAGGCACTTTCATGAATTCACCAGACCATTGAGTTTGCCCCAATGGCAGGATCAGGGTGCCAGGTGTATGAATTGCGGGATTCCTTTTTGTCACAGCGGTTGTCCTTTGGGTAACCTGATTCCGGATTTTAATGATGCGGTGTATCGTGGTCAATGGCAAAAAGCCAGTGAGTTGTTGCATCAAACCAACAATTTTCCTGAGTTTACCGGCCGCTTATGTCCCGCACCTTGCGAAGAAGCCTGCGTGCTGAACATCAGTGAACAACCTGTGGCGATTGAAAACATCGAAAAAACAGTGGCTGATCAAGCCCGTGAACATGGCTGGCACAAACCTGTTCGGGGCAGTGTCAGAACGGGAAAAAAAGTGGCCATTGTTGGCTCTGGCCCTGCAGGACTGGCTGCCGCAGAACAATTGAACAGTGTTGGCCATGATGTCACGGTTTTTGAAAAAGCCGCCAAGCCCGGTGGTTTGTTGCGGTATGGTATTCCTGATTTTAAGCTGGAAAAACAGCTCATAGACAAGCGCGTTATGCTGATGGAAGCAGCCGGTGTGAAATTTGAATGTGGTTTCGAGGTAGGTCAAAAGATCTCTGCAATTGACCTGCAACAGGCATTTGATGCGGTTGTTTTGTGTGCCGGTGCCAGTCAGAAAAGAGAACTTGATGTGGTTGGCCGGCGAGCAGCTGGTGTGATGCAGGCCATGGATTATCTCTGTCACAATAACCAGGTCCTCAGTGGTGAAGTTGACTTGAAATCCTCGCACTGCGCCAAAGACAAGAAAGTCATTGTCATTGGTGGTGGTGACACCGGTTCAGATTGTGTTGGCACCGCATTGCGTCAGGGTGCCAGTTCAGTGTTGAATTTTGAAATCATGCCCAAACCACCTGCCGAACGTTCGGTGGCCGAGCCATGGCCATTCTGGCCAATGAGACTACGGACCAGCTCATCTCATCAGGAAGGAGGTGAGCGACATTGGTCGTTGGCCACTCAGTCGTTTGTCAGTGATGCCAAAGGGCGTTTAACCGGCCTGGTAACGGTTGAGGTGGAGTGGTGTAAAGATCAGGGCACATTAGCTCCTGTGATGTTGCCTGATACACAAAAAGAGTGGTCATGTGATCTGGTTTTATTGGCCATGGGGTTCAGTGGTGCGGACCAGAAACTGGCAAAATCTTTTGGCTGTGAACTATCTGCCAGACAACTGTTTATGGCCGGTGACAGCGATTATCGTCTGAATGATCATGGTTTGTTTGCTTCCGGGGATTGCCGGCGGGGACAATCACTGATCGTCTGGGCCATTTCTGAAGGTCGTGAATTGGCATATCAGGTTGATTGTTATCTCATGGGGCACTCTCATTTACCACGCAAAGGACAAGGTGATTTACCCGGTCCGGCTTGAATGACAGTCACTTCAGATCACTTTTGAAAACTGTTTTTTGGTTTGTTGATTCAGGTGGGCATCAAATACCATGCAGATGTTGCGGATCAGTAGTCGTCCCTTATCATTAACCACAATTGTGTCCGGCAGCACTTCCACCAGGCCATCGGTGATGAATGAATTGAGTTGCTGCAGTTCGTTGGAAAAATAGTCATCAAAGCAGATGTCAAAAGCGACTTCCACTTGTTGCTTATGAATCACAAAGTGGCAGGCCAGTTGTTGAATCACCATTTTTCTGAGTTGGTCATCCCTATCCAGTTGATAGCCTTTCATCACAGGAATCTGTCCCTGATCTAACTGGTGATAATAGGCATCCAGGGTTTTGACATTTTGAGAAAAGCAATGGTTGATCAGGCTGATGGCGCTGACACCCATGGCCAGTAAATCGCATTCAGCGTGGGTGGTGTAGCCCTGAAAGTTTCGCTGTAAGGTTTCTTGTTGCTGGGCTTTGGCCAGCTCGTCATCAGGTTTGGCAAAATGATCCATACCAATATAAACATAGCCTGCATCGGTCAGCACCTCAATGGTCATTTCCAGGATGCGTAGTTTTTCATCGGCTGATGGCAGATCGGCTTCATTGATGCGCTTTTGAGGCGTGAATAAATGTGGCAAGTGTGCGTAGTTGAATACCGATAGGCGATCAGGTGAAAGCTGGATGACCTGAGTCAGTGTGTCTTTGAATGATTCATGGGTTTGATGGGGCAAGCCATAGATCAAATCGATGTTGATGGATTTGGCACCTGATCGCCGACATTGCTTGATGGCCTTGGCAGTCAACTCAATGGGCTGAATGCGGTTCACCGCTTGCTGCACTTTTTTCTGCACATCCTGTACGCCCATTGAAAACCTGTTGAACCCCAGTTCTGCAAGCAGATTAATGGTTTCAGGAGCGGCTTCACGCGGATCAATTTCGATCGAGTAATCGCGCTTTTCATCGCCGATCAGGTTGAAATGTTTGGCGATCATTTTCATTAATCTGCGCATTTGTTCATGAGTCAGAAAGGTCGGTGTCCCACCACCTAAGTGCAATTGTTCGACCTCCCTGCCATCAGGGATTAATGCCGCCTGTAGTTGCATTTCCTGTTCCAGATAATCCAGATATACATCGGCTTTTTCCCGACGTTTGGTGGCAATTTTGTTGCAGGCACAGAAAAAACACAAGGTGTCACAGAAAGGGATGTGCACATACAAGGAAAGTGGTTTGTTTACTGAAGCCTCATAACAGCTGAGCAGATTTTTGCGGTGATTACCGGAATTGTACTGCTCATTGAATACCACAGCCGTGGGGTATGAGGTATACCTGGGACCGGTCAGGTTGTATTTCTGAATCAACTGTTTGTCAAATAAATTATTGCCTGATGATTGCTTTAACTGCATGTTAATACGATGATTTGTGGTGAATGATGCCCATTGTATTGATTTGCATTTTTGTTGCCTTGACATCAGTCAAGTATCAGTCCAATGAGTTGTTTTGATTTGTGCCGGCTTACCTTGAATTATGACGTGTGAATGGGCACAATAGCGGCATCTCAATGAAACACCAAAAAACCATGACCGATTTCAAAAAACTCGCTGTTCCCGGGGTCCGGCAACTGAACCCATACATTCCCGGTAAACCCATTTCAGAGCTGGAAAGGGAGCTGGGCATCGAAAACATCATCAAGCTGGCGTCCAATGAAAACCCTTTGGGGCCCAGCCCCAAAGCCATGAAAGCCATTGAAAAAGAAATGGATGAGTTGGCTTTGTACCCGGACGGTAACGGTTTTGAACTTAAAAAAGTGTTGGCTGAGAAACATCAGGTCGGCATGGATCAAATCACCCTGGGTAATGGTTCCAATGATGTGTTGGTACTGTTGGCAGAAGCGTATCTGAGTCCCGATGTTTCGGCCATGTACTCGCAGTACAGTTTTGCGGTTTATCCAATTGCCATTCAGGCCGTTGGTGCAATTCATCAGATGATTCCTGCCACAACCTGGGAAGATGAACGTCCTCTGGGATGTGATTTGCCCGCCATGAAAGCAGCCATCAATGAAAAGACGCGGATGATTTTCATTGCCAATCCGAACAATCCGACCGGCTCTTTTTTACATAAAGAAGAGCTTTATGCATTCATCAAGAGCGTGGCTGAAGATGTCATCATTGTCTTGGATGAAGCTTACCTGGAATACGCCTCACCAGAAGAGCGCGTGGATGGCAGTCTCTGGTTGGATGAATTTCCGAATTTGGTCATCACCAGAACCTTTTCAAAGGCTTATGGCCTGGCCGGATTCAGGGTTGGGTATTGTTTGTCCAATCCCGAAATTGCCAATGTCCTGAACCGCATTCGCCAACCTTTTAATGTCAATTCGCTGGCATTGGCTGCGGCCACTGCGGCCATTGGGGACGAGGCGTTTTTAGCGCGTTCCATGCAAGTTAATGCTTCAGGAATGCAAATGCTGGCTGACTGTTGTGAGCAGTTGGGTTTACGGTATGTGCCTTCGAAAGGAAACTTTTTGTTGGTTGATTTTGGACAGGATGCCATGCCAGTTTATCAAAACATGCTTGAATTGGGGATCATCACCCGCCCGGTGGCTAATTATGGTTTGACAAATTGCCTGCGCATCACCATAGGTACTGAAACAGAGATGCAACGTATGGTCAGCGTTATGGAACAGGTCTGTGGCTGAAAAACACCCGCTGGACCTGCATTCGTTGACATTCACCGGACAGCTCTCAGGTCGCTGTAAAATACCGGGCGATAAATCAATTTCACACCGTTCGGTGATCCTTGGATCTTTGGCCGAAGGGGAAACCCGGATTTCCGGTTTTCTGCGTTCAGAAGACTGCCTGGCGACGCTGAACATCATGCGGCAATTGGGTGTGAATATTGTTGAGGATGGAGATGATTTGGTTGTCACCGGCGTCGGATTGCACGGCCTTCAGCCGCCTGCTGGTCATCTGGATTGTGGCAATGCCGGTACGGCCATGCGGTTGTTATCCGGGTTGTTGGCTGCACAGCGATTCAGTAGCACACTGGTGGGTGATGAATCATTATCAGGCCGACCGATGGGGCGGGTGATAACACCATTGACTCAAATGGGTGCTCAGATCAAATCAGATGAACACACCGCACCTTTGGAATTCAGTCCGTCCATACAAATGAAAGCCATTGATTACCACAGCCCGATTGCCAGCGCCCAGGTAAAATCCGCGGTCTTATTGGCTGGACTGTATGCCGATGGTGTCACCACAGTGACAGAGCCCAATAAGTCCAGAGATCATACTGAAACCATGCTCAAAGGTTTTGGCTGTAATTTACAGGTTGACGGACTCAAAGTCAGTGTTCATGGTCAGCCACATTTACGTGGACAAGCCATCAAGGTGCCAGCTGATGTGTCATCAGCGGCATTTTTTATGGTACTGGGGTTGTGTCATCCGGATGCAGACTTGTTGTTGGAAAATGTCAACATCAATCCCACCCGGGACGGGGTGATTAAAATCCTCCAGGCCATGGGTGGTCGCCTGAGTCTGGAAAACCCCAGAACAGAAGCCGGGGAAGCCGTTGCCGATGTGCGGATCCAATCCTCACAGCTGCGGGGTATTGATATTCCTGAAGCGTTGATCCCAAGTGCCATTGATGAGTTTCCGGTGTTGTTCATTGCAGCAGCTCTGGCAAATGGTACCACCCGCCTGACGGGCGCTGAGGAGCTGCGGCATAAAGAGAGTGACCGGATAACTGTGATGATCAAAGGGCTGCAGTTGCTGGGTGTTGACTGTAAAGAATTGCCTGATGGAGCAGAGATTACCGGAGGGCCGCTACACAGTGGTATGGTTGATGGACACGGAGACCACCGTTGTGCCATGAGTTTTTTACTTGCCGGTGCATTGCGGCCGGAAGTGGATACTGTGGTCAGGGGATGTCACAACATTGACACGTCATTCCCTGAGTTTTTCACCCTCGTCGAACAATTGGGCATGCGACATCAACAGCCGGTACCGGTGGTAACCATTGATGGACCCTCAGGGGTTGGCAAAGGCACCACCAGTGCGTTACTGGCAGCCAGATTGGGGTGGCATTTACTGGATTCAGGTGCGATCTATCGTTCGCTGGCGTTAAAGGTCATGAATGATGACTTAGACCCAGCCAATGAAGCTCAACTGGCAGAAGCTGCCAAGGCATTGCGGTTGTCATTTCAGGCCGACGGTCAGCATGCCAGGATTCTGTTGGATGGACAGCAGGTCAATGATCAGCTGCGCAGTGAAGCTTGTGGTGACATGGCTTCTCAGGTGGCACCCATTGCAGCCGTGCGTCAGGCCCTGTTGCAGCGTCAAAAGGCCTTTCAGCAACCACCAGGGCTGGTGGCTGATGGCAGGGATATGGGCACTGTGGTGTTCAAAAGTGCGCCACTGAAGGTGTTTTTGACGGCCAATGCCGAAGAACGGGCAAAAAGAAGGCATAAACAATTGAAAGAGAAGGGTGTAGATGTTAAAATCCGCGACCTTTTAAGGGACATTGAAGCCCGGGATCACCGGGATTCAACCCGTAAAGTGGCACCATTGGTGCCGGCAATGGATGCCCATGTCATTGATACCAGTGACCTGAGTATCGAAGAAGTTTTGGCTCAAATCATGAATTTGGTTGGGCAACATGTGAAGGTTTGACTTTGCAGTCAGGCCTTATTATTAACGAGCATCAGGCAAGCTGATGCAGATGACTTAGGTAAACAAGTCTTTTGGTTTACCGGAATACATAATGAGTGATAATTTTGAAGCAATGCTCGAATCAGAGCTGTCCAGTAAAAACATCGTCCCAGGTACCATCGTCAAAGGTACCGTAGTAGATATCGAAAACGGCTTTGCTGTGGTTGATGCGGGACTGAAATCTGAAGGTGTGATTCCTTTGGAAGAATTTGGCAACGAAGTCGAAATCGGTGAAGTTGTTGAAGTGGCTCTGGAAAAATATGAGAATGGTTTTGGTGAAACCGTATTGTCTCGTGAAAAAGCCAAGCGCATGCTGGTTTGGGATCAATTACAAATCGCCATGGATACCGATCAAATCGTGATTGGACAGATCACTTCTAAAGTTCGAGGTGGATTCACTGTTGAGCTGAAAGACATCAGAGCATTCCTGCCTGGTTCTTTGGTAG
Organism: Marinicella sediminis; assembly: GCF_002000055.1. Lineage (GTDB taxonomy): Bacteria > Pseudomonadota > Gammaproteobacteria > Xanthomonadales > Marinicellaceae > Marinicella > Marinicella sediminis. The sequence continues at coordinate 107,778 of NZ_MVBD01000009.1, forward strand.
ATGTCAGACCTGTTCGCGATCCGGGTTACCTGGAAGGTAAGGATCTGGAGTTTAAAGTCATTAAACTGGATCCAAAACGCAACAATGTGGTTGTATCACGTCGTGCTGTGGTTGAGTCTGAGTACTCGGAAGACCGTGATAAATTGTTGGATTCACTGGAAGACGGCGTTATTGTTAAGGGTATTGTTAAGAACTTGACTGATTATGGCGCTTTCCTTGATTTGGGTGGTATTGATGGTCTGTTGCACATCACTGATATGTCATGGAAACGGGTCAACCATCCATCAGAAGTGGTTGAGATCGGTCAGGAACTGGAAGTTCGTGTATTGAAATTCGACAAAGAAAGTCAGCGTGTATCTCTGGGTCTGAAGCAATTGGGTGAAGATCCATGGAAAGACCTGTCCAGACGTCATCCTGTCGGTTCAAGACACTTTGGTAACGTAACCAACATCACTGACTACGGCTGTTTTGTTGAAATTGAAGACGGTATCGAAGGTTTGGTTCACGTTTCTGAAATTGATTGGACCAACAAAAACATCAATCCAGCTAAAGTGGTTCAGCCTGGTGATGAAGTTGAAGTTTGTATCCTTGAAATTGAAGAAAACAAACGACGCATCTCTCTGGGTATGAAGCAATGTAAGCCTAACCCATGGGTTATCTTCTCTGAAACAGCTCAGAAAGGTGACGTCATTGAAGGTAAAATCAAGTCCATTACTGACTTTGGTATCTTCATCGGACTGGAAGGTGGTATCGATGGTTTGGTTCACTTGTCTGACATTTCCTGGAATGAGCCTGGTGAAACTGCGATTCGCAACTTCAAGAAAGGCGATTTGGTGAAAGCCACTGTACTGGTTATTGATGCTGAAAGAGAACGTGTTTCTCTGGGTATCAAGCAACTGGCTCAGGATCCATTTGGTTCTTACGTGGCCAATAACCCCAAAGGCTCTTTGGTCACCGGTAAAGTGATTGAAGTTGACGAAAGGCAAGCCATTGTTGAACTGGATGAAGGTGTGAATGGTTTGATCAAAGCTTTTGATGTGGCCAAAGACCGCACCGACGACGTAAGTGCCGTGTTGTCTGTCGGTGATGAAGTAGAAGCGAAATTTGTTTCTATGGATCGTCGCAAAAAAATGCTGGTACTGTCCATCAAAGCCAAAGAGAGTGACGAGCTGAATGATGTGCTCAATGAGTACAAGAAAGGCAGCTCTGGAACCACCAGTCTGGGTGATTTGCTTAAAGAGCAACTGGACGATTGATCCGGACTTTTAAGTCATTGAAAGGAATCGATTTTTAACAAAATCGGTTCCTTTTTTATTTTCTCAAATAATTCGCTTTCTATTTGTGTCTGTTTCGTTATAATTAACCCACAATGAAAGATTCAATCACACGCTCTGAACTCATCAATTTGCTTGCCGCACGCTTCGAAGGCAGTGAATTATCAAAATCTGACATCAGTCTCTCTGTTCGTGAAATCATTAATCACATGAGTACCACCATTGCAAATGGTGATCGCATCGAGATCAGGGGCTTTGGTAGTTTTACCTTGCGTCAGCGTAACCCCAGAATGGGTCGCAATCCCAAAACCGGCGAGCCGGTGCCATTAGGGGCTAAATATGCGCCACACTTTAAACCCGGAAAAGATCTGAAGGAGCGGGTTAAAGACAAAGTAGGTAAATAACAGACTGAACCTTGTCTTATTCGGCGTGTAACTCGGTTTCCCTGATGACTTGTATCAGGTTCATCATTTCACTCTCCAAGTGTGCTTCATCGTGTTCATTTTCTAGACGGCTCCTGAATTGTTCGATGGCATTAACCAATCGACAGGCGGCACAAATCCTGGCTGAGCCAAGTAATTGGTGCAGGCAATCCTGTAAATCATTGTATTGAGCTTCCTCGAATAACTGTTTGATTTTAAGCGTCTGCGCTGGTAAATCATTTTTCATCAGGGTCCGTAATTTGCTGACAATATGGCTGTCCTGGTGCGAGATGCTTAATGCCAGCTGTTCATCAAACCAGGGTTGCTGATGGGTCCATTTTTTGATGAGTTGTTGCATGACTTCTGGCTTGACTGGTTTCATCAGGCCGTCAGCAAACTGAGGGTGTTGGTTGTGGTCAAACACATCGGCTGAAATGGCCACTATTGGGGTGGCTTTGCAATGGGGAATTTGTTTGATTTCGTGGGCTGCCTCAATGCCATTGAGTCCTTGCATTCTGATGTCCATCAATATCACATCAAAGGTGTTTTGCTGGCAGCATTCGACGGCTTCATAACCATTAACAGCCAGCATAACCTGATGGTGCATTTTTTGTAATGCAGACTGAAAAAAAAGACGATTGATGTGGTTGTCATCAACCACTAGAATGTATGATTTATCCATGATGATCTCAGCTGTTCCCTGATGCTTAAGAATAAAGTGTCCCATTGCCAAATGCAAGCACTGTGTCTCCGGGAGTTGAGCAGGGTGTTCGCCGTTGTGTCTGCCTTACTGTTGCTTGTTTGCCAGCATGCCTGGGCCGATGATGACTGGAAAGTGCTGGGCCTGCAAAGCATCAATGATGAACAATCTGGCGGGTTGTTCATTGAGCGATTGTACTGGCAGGGTGATCATGTGGATCAATTATTTTACCGTTGCCCGGAGCAGCTTACTGTATATCCCATACACAGCTGTGACAAGGCAGCGCTGAGCTTTGAGTATGCCGGCCAAAAGTTTCAAGTGGCCGGTAAAACGCGCTTTGATTGGTCAGATAAGCATTGGATGGCAGATGTGAAGCTGTCTGATGCCAATGTCTATTTCAAGCTGGATTCAGCTGATCCGCAGGTGTTGATGAACCTGGATAAAGTCAATCCATTGATGTTGGTGGAACGGTTTGTTGGTTTACCTGAGTGGGCCAGGTCAATTGGCATGGAATTCAGCGGGTTGGTCACTCACCATTTGCTCTCCGGTCAATCAAGTACTCAGGAAGCCAGCTTTTCTGGGCTTGATTTTGAGTATTCCACCGACATCATTGTGGCAGGACTGGGTGGAACGATCAGTGCTGAGCTGGATCAATCCGGTCAGCAAATGATCTATCAGATCACTTTGAATCAAGGTGAGATGCTGTTTGATCAACTCTATGTGAATTTCGTGGCTTATCCGGTCAGTATCCGGGGACAGTTGGCCGGTTTGTTCACAGATGAAATCACTTTTTCAACTGCCGTGAATAACCGTCAGTCGCTACAGTCTGCCGTAACCGGAGTGATCAGACAAGATGAGTTAATCATCCGGAAAGTCGACATAAAAGTGCCCGACAGTCATCATTTTAATCAGCAAATTCTGGCCAGTGTGTTGCGTATCTATGGATTTGGTCAAACAGAAATGTCTGGTGGATTTTCTCTCAGCGCAGCATTTGATCCTGCTGGTGTGCTGACAGAATGGCAGTTGTTGCTGGATGATTATTACCTGTTGAATGACAGAAGAAAATTGCAGGCCGACGCCATGACAGGCGTGGTTAACTGGGGTGCTCAACAGCCTGTTGAGCATTCTCAAATGCGCTGGCAGCAATTGGTACTGGCCGGGATGCCGGTGAATCAATCACAGGTGGAATTTATCTATCTGGCAGATCAGTTTGCTTTAAATGGTATCCATGAATTCCCTGTGTTTGATGGTTCCATACAACTCAGAGACTTTACGGCAGACGGGCTGTTGTCTGATGCCGTTGACCTCAGCCTGAAAGCAACCATAGCGCCCATTTCATTGCGTCTGATCACAGAAAAGCTGGGCTGGCCGGAAATGAGTGGCAGTATCAGCGGAGACATTCCGGGGTTGGTGAAAAGAGGTCAGGTGATCGAGTTCCTGGGTGGGTTGAATCTGGCGGTTTTCCAGGGGCAGATGAAAGTTGATAACCTGTCAATGGAGCGACTGTTTGGGGTGGCGCCAGTGATTGCAGCTGACATCAGTTTTTCAGGCTTTGATCTGGCACAGTTGACCGAAACTTTTGGGTTTGGTCGCATCACCGGATTGTTATCTGGCGAAGTAAATGGTTTACGGATCACCAACTGGAAAACCGATCGGCTGGATGCCCGGGTATATACCGTGAAAACCAAGGGCGTGAAACAAACCATCAGCCAACGTGCGATCGATAACATTTCTTCATTGGGAGGTATCAAAGGTGCTATTTCCAATACTTTTTTGCGCTTTTTTGATGATTTTCGCTATCAGAAAATCAAGCTGAGTTGTGTGTTGCACAATTCAGTTTGCCAGATTGGTGGATTGAAAAACCAGGGCAATCAATTTGTCATTGTGGAAGGTGGCGGCATACCCAAGATCAACATCGTCGGCTTTGTCAGGTCAATCAACTGGGAAGAATTCATTGACCGGTTGCTCAATGCAAATTATGGCAATTGATTCAGACTTCATTAAGCACCTCATTGTATAATTCAACTAATTAAAACCAGGTAATAAGCATGAAAAAATGGAGCCGTTCAATGACGCTGTTTTCCTTTGTTTGGATTTCAGCCTGTGTCACCATTAATGTGTATTTTCCAGCTGCAGAAGTTGAGTCTGCCGCCAAAGAATTTGTTGGTGATGTACTGAAAGGTGATGGCAGTGAACAACCTGCAAAAGATGATCAGTCGGCTTTGTTTGACGGACATGATATTCGCCTGATGGCTCACCAACTCAATCCCCTGAATTGGTTCATAGGTCAGGCCCATGCACAGTCAGCAGACATCACCCTGTCGTCACCAGCGATCAATGCCCTGAAAGAAAAAATGAAATCCCGGTTCAGCCTTTCATTGCAGGGATATCTGAATCAAAATGTTGTTGGATTCACCAATGATGGTTTTGTTGAAGTGGTTGACGCAAGCAATCTGCCATTGCGTGACAGGCAAACTGTCAAAGCCGTTGTGGCCGATGAAAATCGCGATCGCACGGCTTTGTATCGGGAGGTGGCCATTGCCAACGATCACCCTGAGTGGGAAGAACAAATTCGTCAGGCCTTTGTCAAGCAATGGATCGCTCAGGCCAATAGTGGCTGGATGTACCAAAACCAATCCGGTCAATGGGTTAAGAAATAGGATCTGAAACACATGGGAAGAAGATACCGGGGTAAATTGCCCAAAGAACCCATCGAAATGTTCATCGAAGACCTGAGTCACGATGGCAGGGGTGTGGCGAAATGGAATGACAAGGTGGTGTTTGTGCAGAATGCATTGCCAGGTGAACGGGTGATGGCCACCCTGAACCGCAAAACACGCAACTACAATGAAGCATTGGCTACTGAAGTTCTTGAGTCATCGGCAGACCGGGTTGAGCCGCGATGTGAATTTTATACGACCTGTAACGGCTGTTCGATGATGCACCTCAAAGAAGAACGGCAGATTGATTTTAAGTTCAACACCCTGAAAAGTAATTTTCACAAGATTGCTCATGTGGAACCAGCTGCCTGGCTTGAGCCATTGACTGACTCACACTGGCACTATCGCAGACGGGCGAGGTTAAGTGTTAAATGGGTTGCACCAAAAGAAAAAGTCCTGGTGGGTTTTCGGGAAAAAAATGGCCGTTTTGTTGCCAACATGGATCATTGTCATGTATTGGAACCCGTATTGGCTGAGCTCATTAAGCCCTTGCAGGCATTGTTCCTGAAGATGGACATCAAAGCCTTCATTCCTCAGGTTGAATGTTCAGTTGGCGAACACGCTGTTTCATTGATCATCCGGCACATGAAGCCGTTGGTGGGTAATGACCTGGCTCTGCTCAGGGATTTTGCCAATGACCATCAATTACACATATTTTTACAGTCCAAAGGGCCGGATACTGTGGTTCCGCTCGAACCCTATGAACAGTCATTGAATTTCAGGCTGAATGAATATGGCTTGAATTATGAATTTTTGCCGAATGATTTTATTCAAGTGAACAGCCGCATGAATGAAAAGATGATCAAGCAGGCACTTCAAGCCATGGACATCAACGAAAACGATGTGATTCTGGATTTATTTTGTGGCCTGGGCAATTTCACCTTGCCAATGGCTCAACAAGCTGCCAGTGTGGTGGGTGTTGAAGGTGATCAGAAGCTGGTTGAACGGGCTCGTCACAATGCCTCATTGAATGACTTGAACAATGCCGCCTTTCATGTGGCAGACCTGACCAAAGACCACTTGAACAGCAGTTGGTTTAACCAGCCATACAGTAAAGTACTTATCGATCCGCCGCGCAGTGGCGCATGGGAGATTTTGCCTCTGGTGGCACAAACATCGGCAACAACCCTGGTCTATGTATCCTGCCATCCGGCGAGCCTGGCGAGGGATGCCGAAAGGCTGGTGAATGAATTCGGTTTTAAATGCACCAAAGCCGGAGTTATGGACATGTTTCCCCACACCTCACATGTGGAATCTATGGCTATTTTTACCCGGCAATGAAGGTCTGTGGTGTGTGCTAAAATAATCACATGAGCAGCGAGCTAATGACATGAAATTATTGACCATTTTGTTGGCTTTTGCCATGTTCAGGTGGTTGGAAAAGCCCCATTCAATCAAATCGTTTGATTGGGTTGAGTCACTGCACCAATGGCTTGCAAAACGTTGTTCTGGGCTTGATCAGGTTTATGCGTTGACCTTGGTGACTCCTTTATTGGTGATGCTGGTGGCGTTCTCATCAATTCTTGCTTTTGAGCAGGACTCATTGCTTCACCTGCTGTTACATGTGGTTATTGTATATTATTGTTTGGGCCCTGAAACAATGAAAAGCCTGTTGGACAGTCATCATAAAGTCATTGATGAGGTGGCTCAAGGCAGCCAGTCTGAAACAGAACAATTAATCAATCATATGACAGATGCCGCAATGCATCGATGGTTTGGTGTTTTCTTTTGGTATGCTGTGCTCGGGGTATATGGGGCTGTGCTTTTTCGTATGGTTTGTCATCTACAGCAAGTTAAGATTAACAAAGATGATGATTCAATTCGTGCCACTTTAAAACTGCTGGAATTTCCTGTGGCGGTATTGATGACGGTTTCTCTGGCACTGGCCAGTGACTTTGATCGCATCTGGAAGCATTGTAAACAATATTTAAATGGTGAAACCATTCGCACATTGAACAGTCAATTCCTGTATAAGTCCATGGATTATGCTGTTGAACAGTGTGAAGTGGATACAGCGGAAACGCACGATGTGAAAATCATCGGCATCACCACATATACTGTGCTGACCCGCATGTTGGTGGTGTGGCTGGTATTTGCCGCATTAATGGTTATATTTTCGATAGGTTAGAACAAATGAAAAACATGAAATATTTACTGATGACTGTATTGCTGCTGAGCTTCAATGCAGAAAGCGCAAAAATGTATAAGTGGGTGGATGAAAATGGTAAAGTCCACTACAGTGACAGAGTTCCGCCAGATCAGGTCAAACATGCCCGACAAGAACTCAGTGCCCAAGGTGTGGTAAAAGAAGAAGTAGACCGTGCCTTGACGCCAGAAGAACGAGCAGCAAGAGCTGCAGAGATCAAGCAACAAAAAGAACTGGAAGAACAGAAAAGGCTTGAAGTTGAACGGCTGGAAGCTGAACGAAAGCAACTGTTGCGTTCCTACTCAAGTGCTGACCAGATTAAAAGGTTAAAATCTGAACGCATCAACGCTTTACAAAGAAACATACAAATGGCAGAAGAGAATCTGGTGATTCAACAAAAGAATGAACAGGACCTGATGCGCAGAGCTGCTGACAAAGAACGCAGTGGAGAAGTGGTTTCAGATAATTTTTTGAATCAAATGCAGCAAGTCAAAGATCAGATTGAATATCAAAAGCAATTCATCATTGATAAAACTGCTGAAATTGAGACCACCAAAACGAAATATGACCATGAATTGGCTAAATATCTGGAGTATACCGAAGGGCACGGCCAATCGGATTCATGATGCTTGCCACAGTCAGCATGTATTGGTTGACAGACAAGTGATTTAAACAGTTGTTTTAAATTCATCCCCGCCACTACCCCTTCCTGGGTGAGTCGAGTAAAATAATCACTCACTTGACCCAGGAAGATAAACCTATGTCGTCAAAACTCGACAAACTTGACATTTTTAACATCAAATCACTGTTGACTGAAGAAGAGTTAATGGTTCAGGAGTCCATTGGCCGCTGGGTTGATGAACGCATCTTGCCCATCATTGGGCCCGCATTCGACAAGCACGAATTTCCGATGGAAATCATTCCCGAAATGGCAGAGCTTGGATTATTTGGCAGCACCATTCAGGGTTATGAATGCGCAGGTCTTAATTACACTTCATATGGTTTGATTTGCCAGGAACTGGAGCGCGGTGACAGTGGTTTACGTAGTTTTGCTTCGGTACAAAGTTCATTGTGCATGTTCCCGATAGATGCATTTGGCAGTGAGGAACAAAAACAACGCTGGCTGCCACCCATGGCCAAAGGTGAAGTGATTGGTTGCTTTGGTTTGACTGAAGCGCATGCCGGATCAGATCCCGCATCAATGAAGACTCATGCGAAAAAAGATGGTGATGACTGGATCATCAATGGTTCAAAGATGTGGATCACCAATGGGTCAATCGCCGATGTGGCGGTGGTATGGGCGCAAACAGAAGACGGTATTCAGGGATTCCTGCTTGAAAAAGAGATGCCCGGATTCGATACGGAAATGATCCACCGGAAAATGTCATTACGGGCTTCGGTGACTTCAGCATTGTTTTTTGATGATGTCAGGGTTCCTGATGCCAATCGTTTACCCAATGTCAAAGGATTGAAAGGACCATTGAGTTGTTTGTCCAACGCCCGGTATGGTATCTCATGGGGGCCTATTGGCTCCGCACAAGCTTGCTTGCAGGAAGTGCTCGATTATACCGAGGAGCGGGTTTTATTTGACCGCACTCTGAACAGCAATCAAATCATCCAGCAAAAGCTGGCAGACATGTCCAGACGCATCAGCACCGCTCAATTACTGGCATGGCGATTGGGACAGTTAAAGGACAGCGGTCAATTACAACCAACGCAAATTTCCATGGCTAAATGGAACAATGTTCGTATGGCATTGGATGTGGCCCGCGAATGTCGTGACATGCTTGGCGGAGCAGGAATCACCACTGAACATTCAGCCATCAGGCACATGTTGAATCTGGAGAGTGTCATTACTTACGAGGGCACAGAAACCATCCACCAACTGGTGGTTGGGCGGGAGTTAACCGGTAAGAACGCATTCTGACCCATGAGTACAGGTCAAAGTAAAGTCATCAACCGGGCAGAGGTTGTTGATCGTAATTTCATTGAGTATGTTCAACAGTATCAACCTGTTGAACCCAAGCAATCACTGTCAGCAAATGGCCTCACACCAGCTTTGTTTATGCAACTGTTCGAGTCACAAATCAGATCCCGGCAACTGGATCTGATGGCCCGAATCCTCAAACTGGAAAACAAAGTTTTTTACACCATTGGATCTTCGGGTCACGAAGGCAATGTGTTGTTGGGCAATTTGGTCAGGCACACCGATCCGGCTTTTTTGCATTATCGCAGTGGTGGATTGATGATGGAACGTTCCAGACAGGTTCCGGATATTGATCCTATTTGGGATACCTGTTTGTCTTTTGCGGCCTGTGAGGACGATCCTGCTTCAGGTGGGCGGCACAAAGTCTGGGGATCTAAGCCGCTGTGGGTAATCCCGCAAACCTCGACCATTGCCAGTCATTTGCCCAAAGCAGTAGGTTGCGCACTGGGTATTGAATTAGGGCAGCGCAATCAAACTGGATTGCCGGTCCCTGATGATGCCATCGTGTTGTGTAACTTTGGTGATGCCAGCAGCAATCATTCAACTGCACAGGGTGCTTTCAATGCTGCCAGTTGGTCAGCCTTTCAGGGTCTGAAAACGCCGGTATTATTTGTCTGTGAAGACAATGGCATCGGGATATCAGTGAAAACACCGGAAAACTGGATCAGTGAAAACTTCAAATACCGACCAGGGTTACAATATTTTTATGCCGATGGTCTGGATTTGGAAAATGGTTTTCAACAAGTGAAAAGGGCTGTCGACTTTTGCCGTCAGGAACGAAAACCAGTCTTTTTGCACCTGAAAACAACCCGGCTGATGGGTCATGCGGGTACGGATTTTGAGGTGGATTACCGCAACATCAAAGAATTGGAGGCTTGTGAAGCCATGGATCCTTTGCTGTCCTCTGCTGCCAGTGCCATGAACCATGGTTTGATGAGTGCCGAAGCAATCATCACACTGTATCAGGACATCCATCGTGAATGCATGGATAAGGCCAACAAAGCACACCAGAAGAACAGGTTAACCACACTGCAGGAAGTGATGGCCCCATTGGCTCCGACAGACCGGGATAAAGTTCATCTGGAAGCTGCCCGTACCGGTGCGCAAGATGAACGGATTGCGGTTTTTGGCTCACCTAAAGCCTTACCCGAGAATCAACCTGATAAGCACATGGCCATCCAAATCAACCGAGGTTTGCAGGACTTGCTTATGAAGTATCCTGAAACCATCATGTTTGGTGAAGATGTGGCCCAAAAAGGTGGGGTCTATACCATCACCAAACAGTTGTATAAAAAATTTGGGGCCAAGCGCATTTTCAATACTTTGCTTGATGAGCAAACCATTCTTGGCCTGGCTCAGGGCTATGCAACCATGGGCATGCTACCGGTTCCTGAAATCCAATACCTGGCTTATTTCCACAATGCTTGTGATCAGATCAGGGGTGAAGCGTCGAGTTTACAATTTTTTTCAAATGGTCAGTTCAGCAACCCGATGGTGGTGAGAATTGCCGGTTTGGGGTATCAGAAAGGCTTTGGGGGGCATTTTCATAATGACAATTCCATAGCAGCCATCAGAGACATCCCCGGAGTGGTTGTGGCTTGTCCATCAAGGGGTGATGATGCAGTTAAAATGATGCGTACTCTGGTGGCATTGTCTAAGGTAAACCACCGGGTCTCACTGTTCATCGAGCCCATTGCACTGTACATGCAGAAGGATTTGTATGATGAAGGGGATGGTTTATGGAACAAACCTTATCCTGCACCAGAAGAATATGCTCCATTGGGTTCCCCAAGGGTATACAACGCCCAGGCTGAAGATGTCCTTATCATCACTTATGGTAATGGCGTGCTGATGAGTCTGCGCGCAGCCAGGCGCTATCAGAATCAAAGCCATGCGCAGGTAAAAGTGATGGATTTACGCTGGCTTCAGCCATTGAATGCAAAAGCAATCAAGAAACATGCAGAAAAATTTGCTAGAATAATCATTGTTGATGAAGGCCGTCGTTCAGCATGTGTTGGAGAGGGTGTCGTCACCATTTTGGCAGAACAAAACATCCGCCCGACTTACTTAAAGCTGATCACCGGAGCCGATTGTTTCACCCCATTGGCTGATGCGGCTAAATTGGTTTTGCCTGATGAACAACTGATATTTAAAACACTGATTAATTCCGAGGAATAAGTTGACTGGACTGTGCATTTTATTTGCTGATATTGCTGAAAGCACCACGTTGTTTGAAAAACACGGTGATGAAGCGGCCAGAAATGCCATTTCATCGGTACTGGATGTGTTGTTGAAGGAAGCACAAAAGCACCAGGGTGAATTGGTTAAAACCATCGGTGATGAAATCATGTGTGTCTTTCCCAAGGCCAATCATGCATTATTGGCGGCCGTTGACATGCAAAATGCCGTCAGTGGTAATTTTGTGCTGGGCAATCATCCGATCAACATCCGCGTAGGTTTTCACTTTGGTGATGTGATTGAAGAAGACAATGACGTGTTTGGGGATGCGGTCAATGTTGCCGCCAGAATGACAGGTTTCGCCAAAAAAGAACAGGTCATCACCAATTCCATTACCTTTGAACAATGTATTTTGCCACCGTTTCTGAATCATCGTTCTCTGGGTCGAACCAAGGTCAAAGGCAAGTTGTTGCCTGTAGAGATCATTGAAATCATCTGGCAACAGGATACCAGTCAGGTCACAAGGGTGACTTCTGCACTGGACATCAAAGTACCAGTAACCAAGTCTCAGTTGGAAATAGAACTCAATGGCCGCACACAAATAATGACCGATCAGTCACCCACCAAAACCATTGGCCGTGGTGATGATTGTGACATACAGATTGCCATGCTGCTGGCATCAAGATACCACGGTGAAATACAATTCAGTGGCGGGTTGTTTAAATACACCGACGAAAGTACCAATGGCTCATGGGTACAACAGGGTGGTGATGAGCCTATTCGGATACATCGTGAATCCATGGTGCTGCACAATCAAGGAACCATTGCTTTTGGAGAGATGGACTTTTCCCGTCCAGATCAGTTACTCAGCTATAAAATCATTAAATAATATGCTCGACTTCATCAGAAAACTGGCTGGCTTCGGACTCATGACTGTTTCATTGGCCTATGTGGCTGTGCGGATGTTCTGATGCCGGTTAAATATCGCGAAAAAGCCAAGAAATCCATCGTCAAATTCCAATCCACTGCCTGGCTTTTATATACGTATTCATTGTTATTCCTCGGTGCGTCACTGGCACAATTGATACAAGGCAGCCTGATGGGCTTTTTGATATCAGGAGGGGTTTTCTTTGGCAACCTCTTGGCAGCACACTGGATGACCTCTGGTTTATTGAACAGACATCATTACCGGCAACGTCGGTTTGTCATCAAAAAACCTTACCCATTGATGATGTTGTCATCATTAACCCTCGGTGCCTGCTCTTTGGCAGGCAGTTGGCTGGTGGCAGGGATGGGGTTGTTTGAATCCGTTGCTTTTGGGCTGGGTGCAGCGATCGGTTCGGTGTTGTGGTATGGTTTGGATGATACCACTGATTCTTCATTTGGCGGGATTAAAGACCAGGATTCCAGAGAAATACTGGCGCACAGTGAGCAATCGATTGTCAACATTGAACAAGCCAATCAACACATTGCCAACCGTGAGTTATCAGGTTATCTGGAGCGCATTGTAAAGACCAGTCGTGAAGTCATTGATACGCTGATGAATCACCCTGAAAAATTACCTCAGGCCAGACGCTTTTTGCATTCTTACCTGGGAGCCACCGAGAGTGTGATCCAACGGTATGCCAAAACCCATCAATTGGTGGATGATCAGCAATTGGAACAGAATTTTAAACAGGTGCTACAAAACATCGATCAGGTGTTTCTGGAGCAAAACCAAAAATTGTTAGAAAACCAGGTGTTTGACCTGGACGTAGACATTGAGGTGCTGAACACCTTGATGGAAAAGCAAGGCATTAATTGACAGGTGACAAAATGACTGAAAAAGACACAAAAACCGCGACTGAGCAGATTCAGGGCACCATTGAAGGTGAAATCGTACCAGGCGTGATGAATGAAATGGTTCCCTATAAAGACGTTGATGAAGAGGAAAAAGCCCGCATCGATGCGTTGATCAATGAGATCAACATGGCTGATGCCAATTCGGTGATCTTTTTTGGCAGCAAAGCCCAGGAAAAAGTCACTGAAATTTCAGATAAAATGTTGGAAGGGGTGAAAAACAAAGATTTGGGCAGATCAGGTGAAGCGCTCAATGAAATGGTAGCCACCATCAGAGGGTTCGATGTTGATGAGTTAGACCCCAACAAAAAGCCTGGATTCTTTGCCCGTCTGTTCGGCCGCGCTAAACCATTGGTGAAATTCCTGCAGAAGTATGAGGAAGTGCGTAAACAAATTGATAAAATAACCAACAAACTGGAGTCTCACAAAACCACTTTGTTGAAAGACATCACCAGTCTGGATCGTCTGTATGTGGCCAACCTGGAATATTTTCACACCCTTGAAGATTACATCAAAGCCGGCGAGGAAAAAATCCACCAATTACACAGTGAAGCCATCCCTGCGATGGAAAAAGAAGCCGAAGGCAGTGATGACATGTTGTTGGCACAAAAACTCAGGGACCTGCGATCTTCAACCGCTGATCTGGAGCGTCGGGTTCATGATCTGCGACTGACCCGACAGGTTACCTTACAAAGTTTACCGAGCATTCGACTGGTTCAGGAGAATGACAAAGGCCTGATCAATAAAATCAATTCAACCATAGCTAACACAGTTCCACTGTGGCGTCAGCAATTGGCTCAGACTGTGACCATTTGGCGTTCTGAACAAGCGGCGGACACCATCAAAGATGCCACTGATTTGACCAATGAAATGCTGGCTGCCAATGCAGAAAACCTGCAGATGGCCAACCGCAAAGTCAGGGAGCAAATGGAAAGAGGGGTGTTTGACATCGAAGTGGTTAAATTGGCGAACAAGAAACTGATTGAAACCATTGATGACAGCCTGCGAATCGCTGAAGAAGGTCGTGCCAAACGCGAAGGTGCGGTTGAAGAATTACAACAAACCGAAGCTCAGTTAAGAGAAGCATTGCTGTCTGCCAAAGCAAAATACAAAGACATCAGTAATGAGACTGACTGAACATTGTCGATCTACAAGCACCGGAAATGAATAAAGTTCTGGTGCTGTTTGCCCATCCGGTCTACCAAACATCACTGCTTAACAGGACTTTACTTGAAGGTCTGGAATCAACAGCACAGGTCACTGTACATGACTTGTATGAACATTATCCTGACTTTATGATCGATGTGGCACATGAGCAAAATCTGCTCAATGCGCACGATGTCATTGTTTTTCAACATCCTTTATACTGGTATTCATGTCCGGCATTGCTCAAAGAATGGATGGATCTGGTTTTGGAGCATGGTTATGCTTATGGTACGGGTGCCAACGCATTACAGGATAAAATCTTCATTTCATCCATCACTTCTGGTGGTGATGCTGCTAATTATGCAGGTGAACGAAACATCAGGGATTTACTCAAACCTTTTGAACATACCGCACGATTATGTAACATGCAGTTCCTGCCACCTTTTATCACCTATGGTGGATTGAAAATCAAGGCAGGTAATTTTGATCAGCTGCTAACCAAAGAGTACCTGACAGAACAACGCGAGCGATTTCGTGCATTGCTGGATGATCTGGTTCATCAGCGGATAAATGAAGCCAACTGTCTGGCATTTGATACCATGAATGACCGTTTTGATCAGCTGGAAATTCAGCATGACTGAAGCTTTTATCATTGCCAGTTTGTTTCTTGGTATGGCGGTTTTATTGGTGCCATTGGCCAATCGCCTGAACCTGGGTTCAGTACTTGGTTACCTCATTGCCGGTGGTTTAGTTGGTGTGGTACTCAAGCTGGTGGCTCCATGGCTGGGTATGGATTCAGCCCACCTGCTTGAACAGTTGAATCACGCTTCTGAATTCGGTGTGGTATTGATGCTGTTTGTGATTGGCCTGGAAATTCAGCCCAGTCATCTGTGGAAGATGAAAATCACAATTCTCAATGCAGGTGGCTTGCAGGTTTCGCTGACAGCTCTTCTTATAATGATGATTGCCATGTTCGGCTTTGCCTTAAGTTGGCAGGTCGGTTTGGCCATTGGTCTGACCCTGGCTTTGTCATCTACTGCCATCATCATGTCAACATTGAATGAAAAAGGCTGGCAAAACACCATTGGTGGCAAAGCATCTTTTTCTGCCTTGTTGTTTCAGGACATTGCAGTGATACCAATCATTGCGGTGATTCCATTGCTGGCGACAGTCAGTCCCCAGGGAGGGGAACACCTTGCGCATGGCATTGACATCACCACTCATTTACCTGACTGGCTCAAGCCATTGGTGGTGATCGGTGCCATTGTGGTGGTGTATGTATTATCACGTTATTTGATTAACCCATTATTTGATTACATTGCCCGGGCCAGGCAAAAAGAAATATTCACCACTGCAGCACTCGGGTTGGTTTCGGTGATAGCGGCATTGATGTCATTGATCGGATTGTCTCCTGCACTGGGGGTCTTTATCGCCGGGGTTATCTTGAGCGAAAGTGAATACCGGCATGAACTGGAAGTGGATATAGAGCCCTTCAAAGGATTGTTGCTGGGAATTTTCTTCATGACCGTAGGGGCGGCCTTTAACTTTACTTTGTTTGCGGCACAATTCTGGTTGATCATTGCCTTGACAGTGGGCCTGATGGTGCTCAAGGGACTGGTTTTGTACATCGTAGGAAAGGTTCTCAGGTTGCAAAAAATAGAGCATGCCTTGTTTTTCCTGGCGCTGGCTCAGGGCGGTGAATTTGCCTTTGTGTTACTCACCCTTGCTGTGGGCCAGAGTGTCATCGCACCGGCCATTGCTGATACCCTGCGCATTGTGGTGGCCTTGTCGATGGCCATAACGCCATTGCTGTTTTTGTATTATGAGAAAATGCTATTGAAAAAAATCTTGCAAGGTGATGATGTACAAAGGCAAGCCGATGACATCGATGAACATAATAAAGTCATCATTGCCGGGGTGGGGCGCTTTGGTCAAATCGTTGGTCGATTATTGCAATTCAACCAATTCAAGGTGACTGCACTGGATAACGATGCCAACATGATTGATACGTTGCGAAAATTTGGCTGGAAGGTGTTTTTCGGTGATGCCACAAGGATGGATTTGTTGCATGCAGCTGGAATTGAACAGGCTCATTGTTTTGTGATTGCCATGGATGATCCTGAAAAAGTCATTGATCTGGCGGCTTATTTGCATGAACACCACCCAAAATTGAATTTGTTTGTTCGGGCCAGAGACCGCACCACTGCCTATCATTTGTATCAGTTGGGTATTCGGCATATATATCGGGAAACATTTGAGTCATCGGCATCCATGGGAGAAGCTGTGCTCAAACAATTGGGTATGCGTGCCTATCAGGCTAAGCGAGCGAAACTCAGGTATCAGCATGAGGATGAGATTCTGACCCGTAAAATGGCCCAATCATACTTCGAGAAAGATGAGAAAGGCCATGTGCTCAACGTGCAGGAACAATTGGACAATGTGGCCAATATCCTTGCCAATGATCAGCACATCAAACAATACAGTCTGAGTCAGGACACTGGCTGGGATGAACATTCGTTGATCAATGACCTGGGCAATCAAAAAGCTGATTGAGTCAGCTTGCTTGTTTTCTGAACTGTCCTGGAGTCATGCCATATTGCTTTTTAAATACTTTGATAAAAGCCGCTTCAGACTGATAACCAGAGGATAAAGCCACCTGCCAGACAGATGTGTTTTCTGATATCAGTAAATGCCTGGCGTGCTCCATGCGCCAGTGCGTCATGTATTGTAATGCCGTCATGCCCACCATTTTGCTGAACAGAGCAGCAAATTTAGACCGGGACATCGCTGCTTTGCCGGCCAGTTCAGCCAGGCTCCAGGCATAATCAGGTGCTGCATGAAAAGCCACCAGTGCATGAGCCAGTTGAGGGTGGCTGAGTCCATAAAGTAACCCTGTTTTGTACACATGGCTATCCTGTGCAGAGGTGATGTGGTACCGAATGATATAAATGAACATCACTTCTGCCAGCTTATCCAGTACCAACTGACGGCCATCATCCTGGTTTTCAGCTTCTGTCACAATTTGTTGAAACAAGCCCTTGAATCCTCTGCAATGTTCCATTTCATTGGCTTTGATGTGTAGTACATCCGGCAGTGCATCAAGAATCGGGTTGTTGATGTGGCTGAAGGTTAATTGTCCACAAATCAGTGTGGTAGATGATTCGTTGTTTGATTCCGGGCTGATCAGTTGGTGTGGGCAGTTACGCGGAAAAAAGATCAAGTCACCTGCGTTCAGATGGATCGGTTGCAAATGGTCCATCTGTAGCTGACAGTTGCCATAAGCAATGACATGAAAGCTGCTGTTGTTGGTTGGTTCTGGTGACACTCCCCACGGAGCGCAAAATTCAGAATGCAAATATATGTTGGCATCAAAATGTATGGCTTTGAAAATTTCTTGTACAACATCCATTGGACTAATGAGCTATTAATAAAGATTATCTGACATGTATCGTATCATTAAATTCGTAATATTGGACCTGTGAGTTATTATTATCAATCAACAGGAGTATTTTTATGAATCAGATTAAATTATTTTCACTGATGGGACTTTTGGCCCTGTCATTTTTTTCTGCATGGCCGGTAATGGCTGAACAAGCCAGGCAAGTGAATGGTGTGACTACCATTCACCTGGATCAATATGGCGGTTATTTTGAGACCAAAGAAACCCTGGGGTCTCTGAAAGCCGGTACATATGAGTTTGTGGTGACCAACAAAACCAATAAACTGGTGGGTTTTCAATTGCAAAACAACAAAACCCATGCACAACTGGATAAATTTCCGCTTGAGCCAAACCAAAGCCGTGTATCACGCGTTGAGATCACCACAGATGGGTTTCGCTTCAGGTGCCCGATCAATCCCACACCATGGTATGAAATTGATCATGTCAAAAGTCAGTAAGCCAGGGCTGTTTTCACTCAGAGGTCGTATTCAATGACCACTGGTGCATGATCAGAAAAGCGTTCATCTTTATAAATATGAGCGCTTTTTACTTTGTCCTTTAAACAGGGAGAAGTGATGTGGTAATCGATTCGCCAGCCGGTGTTATTGGCCCAGGCCTGCCCCCGGTTTGACCACCAGGAGTATTGGTGTTCTCCTGGTTCAGCTACGCGAAAAGCATCGACCAGATTCTTCTGTTCAAACAAATTGCTCATCCATTCCCGTTC
The DNA here is from genome assembly GCF_002000055.1 of Marinicella sediminis. GTDB lineage: Bacteria > Pseudomonadota > Gammaproteobacteria > Xanthomonadales > Marinicellaceae > Marinicella > Marinicella sediminis. The sequence continues at coordinate 126,353 of NZ_MVBD01000009.1, forward strand.
TTCGGGTAAAAATCCCGAATTCTTTTGGTTGCCACGCCAGTTCTTGATGTCAATTTTCTTGTGGGCGATGTTCCAATCTCCACAAACCACGAAGGGCTTGTCTTTGTTTTTTAAATTGTCCAGCACTGGTTCCAGGCGTTCCATGCAAAGGTATTTGAATGCCTGCCTTTCTTCTTTGGCTGACCCTGATGGCAAATACAATGAGGCCACGATCAGATCTCCTAAATCCACTTCTACCCAGCGCCCTTCCTGATCAAACTCAGGCCAGTCGATGCCGTAGCGTACAGTTTGAGGTTGGTGCTTGGTGTAGATGGAAACCCCGGAATAACCTTTTTTAACGGCATCGGCCTGATAAAAATGATGCCCTGCCGGCACGAAGAGTTTGGGATCCAGTTGATGCAGCTGTGCTTTGGTTTCCTGAATACACACCACATCGGCTTCCTGTTGCTTCATCCAGTCAAAAAAACCCTTACGTTGGGCTGCACGAATGCCATTGGCATTGAGGGTAATGATTTTCATGGGTCAAATAAATTGAAAAGGTTAATTATAACATTTCAGGGCTTGAAAAATAGCCGCAGTTCTCCGATGATAGTCGCTCATTCATCACTGTATTTACTATGAGCGTAGCCCAGGATTTTCTGGCATTGGCCATCCACAAAAATGTCCTTAATTTTGGTGAGTTCACCCTCAAATCAGGCAGGGTAAGCCCTTATTTTTTCAACGCCGGATTGTTTGATGATGGTCATTCTTTACTGAAACTGGGACACCATTATGCCCAGACCATTCGTCATTCCGGTATCGAATTTGATATGTTGTACGGACCCGCTTACAAAGGCATTCCACTGGCCACCACAATTGCTGTGGCCTGGTATGAGTTGTATCAGGAAAATCTGCCAGTGGCGTTCAACCGCAAAGAACGGAAAGACCATGGTGAAGGAGGACAGCTGATTGGTGCACCAGTCCGGGGCAGGGTGCTGATCGTTGATGATGTGGTCTCTGCAGGCACTTCAGTGCGTGAATCTATTGAGCTTATCAGCCAGCATGATGCCAGTGTGGTTGGAATTGCAGTGGCCCTGGACAGGCAGGAAAAGGGGGCAGGTGAGTTATCTGCCATGCAGGAATTACAGCAACAGTATGGCTTACAAACCATCAGCATAGCTAACTTGTCCTCATTATTTGAATACCTCAAAGATGACCAGGAAACGCTGAAGAAAGTGCAGAGTTATCGTGATCAATATGGTGTCTGACTGAGATGGCCACTTACGTCATCGGCGATGTACAAGGGTGTTTTGATGCACTGATGAAACTCATCAGGAAGATTGGTTTTGACCAGCAATCAGACCGGCTGGTTTTTTGTGGTGATCTGGTTAACCGCGGTGGTCGTAGCCTGGATACATTGCGCTGGATTTATGCCCACCAGAGATGCTGTCAGACTGTGTTGGGAAATCATGATCTCAGTTTGCTGGGTCGTTTTTATAAAAACCCTGGAAGCGTATCAAACAAAGAGTTTAAAGCCATTTTCAGGGCTCCGGATGTCAGCTTATTGATGGCATGGCTGATGCAATGTCCCTTGTATCTGGATTTGGGCGAGCAGGTGGTGATTCATGCCGGACTCTATCCGGGCTGGGACCTCACCGCATTCAAGAAGCTGGCTGATGATACCCATGTTGAGATGAACCGCCATCCAACTGCTTTTTTTAATGCCATGTATGGCAACAATCCAAAGAGCTGGGACCCTGAAGTGGATGAGCCGCTCAGACATCGTTTTGTGATCAATGCCACAACCCGTATGCGGTTTGTTAAGACTGACCTGTCTTTGAATTTCACAGAGAATAAGAAGCAGCCCAAGTCAGCCTCTTTAAAACCCTGGTTTACTTTCCCTGTCATCCAGTCATTACCACAACACATTATTTTTGGTCACTGGTCGGCGCTGGGATTGTATCAGGATCAGCATGTCACGTGCCTGGATTCCGGTAAGGTGTGGGGTGGTCAGCTCACTGCCATGAGACTGGAAGACCGGCAATTATTCAGCGTCTGATGAGCATGGGTTCTTCCCACAGGTCATGTGCCTGCAGTCAGTCCTCTGATGGCCACAATTAAAACCATCATGAAGCTCGATTTTTCAGCAGTTTGCTGGCAAAATATGGCGCTTTACACGTTGATAAAACTGACCGCGACTGATGACTGATAAAAACGTTACCGAAAACTTCATCACCCACATCATTGATGAAGATCTGGCCAATAAAAAACACAACCATGTGGTTACCCGTTTTCCACCAGAACCCAATGGGTACCTGCACATCGGGCATGCCAAAAGCATCTGCCTGAATTTTGGCGTCGCTGCTGATTACCAGGGAACCTGTCACTTGCGATTTGACGACACCAATCCTGAAAAAGAGAGCAGGGAGTATGCAGAATCGATTCAGCGGGACATTCAGTGGTTGGGATTCGATTGGAAAACCAATCAATTTCATGCGTCTGATTATTTTGATCAGTTGTATGCCTATGCTGAAGAGCTGATAGAAAAAGGCCTGGCATATGTCGATGACCAGACCCCGGAAGAAATGCGGGAAAATCGTGGCGATTTCAACCGCCCGGGTGTGAACAGCCCTTTTCGCGATCGCAGTCCTGAAGAAAACCTCGCTCTTTTCAGGGCGATGAAAGCCGGTGAGTTTGCCGATGGTGCCAGGGTGTTGCGGGCTAAAATTGACATGCAGTCAGGAAACATCAATATGCGTGATCCGGTGATTTACCGCATCAGGCGTCTGCACCACATCAACACCGGTGACAAATGGTGTATTTACCCTATGTATGATTTCACGCATTGCATTTCTGATGCGATTGAAGGCATCACCCATTCGTTGTGTACCCTTGAATTTGAAGATCACAGGCCATTGTATGATTGGTTCCTGGATCACATAGACATTGATTGTCATCCACAACAGATTGAATTTTCCCGCCTTAATGTGTCTTTCACCATCACATCAAAACGACGGTTGAGTAAATTGGTCGAAGAAGGCATCGTTGATGGCTGGGATGACCCACGGATGTCAACCATATCAGGCTTGCGCCGACGTGGCTACCCACCAGAAGCTATACGTGATTTTGTTAAACAGGTTGGAGTCAGTAAAAAAGAATCTGTGATTTCCATGACTGTGCTGGAAGATGCGATTCGTCATCACCTGAATCAATCCGCCCCCAGGGTCATGGGCGTTTTGCGCCCTTTGAAAGTGGTTATTGAGAATTATCCTGAGGGTCAGGTTGAAATGCTCAACGGAGCCAATCATCCACAGAACGAATCCTTTGGCAGCCGACAAATACCTTTCAGTCGGGAGATTTATGTTGAGCAAAGTGACTACAAAGAAAATGCCAATCGTAAGTTCTTTCGATTAACTGAAGGCAGGGAAGTGCGCTTGCGTCACGCTTATTACATCACTTGTCGTGAAGCCATCAAAGACGAACAGGGTAATGTGGTTGAATTGCGCTGCACCTATGACCCGGAAAGCCGTGGCGGTACAGCTGACGGACGCAAAGTTAAAGGTACCATCCATTGGATTTCGGCGGAACATGCTGAGCCCATCGAAGTGCGTTTATATGACCGACTGTTTAACCATCCTAAACCAGCCTCATTGGAAAACTTCACGGATGCGATTAATTCTGAATCCCTTGAAATTCTTCCCAATGCCATGTTGGAGCCAGGCATAGCAGACCAGGACAGCGAGGTGGTTTATCAGTTTGAGCGCAATGCTTATTTCAAAAGGGATAAAACCCATGAGACCGATAAACCGGTGTTCAATCAGGTGGTTTCCATGCGGGATTCCTGGTCGAAAATTGAACAGGAAGTTAATGAAAGCAACTGATGCTTGATGTAACACCAAAAAGGGCTGTTGAAAAACAGCCCTTTTTTTATTCCGCTGTGGTAGACATCATTGGGTGTCGGTGCTTTCAAATATTTTATCAGCTGAGGCTGCAATAAATCCCTGGTACAAACGACCAGTTTCAGTGGGGTAGCGCTTTGCGAATTCATAAAAACAACTGGGCACCAGGTGATTGACGTCACTGAATTCCAGGTTAACCATTGGAGCCATGGTTGATGACTGCTCTAACAATTGTTCAGGAGTTCCCTTGATCAGCCCTCCTGATTCATTCATGGCAAAATCATGATCTATGATGAATTGATTCAGGCTTTCGATATCAAAAAATGTGGTCAGGTGATTTATGGAAACGGTGAAATGGTTGGCACGGTACCCAAAAGCCGCCGTCCAGGCAGCGTATTCGCTTTCCTGAAGTAAAGCAATGTATTGAGAGAAACTCAATGACCAGGGTCTGCCACTGTACAGAAAGTCAGGTTCCCTGACTTGATCTGGAGTGACTTGTTCATCGAGTTCACGGATGGTGTCCTGTAAATCATTTGAAAATTGTTCAGTGAGTAATTCAGAAATGAATATTTTTGGCAGGTTTGCATTTTTGGCATGTTCAAAATGATAAGCACGCAGTTTTTTAGCGACAAAGTCATAATCACCGCGATTTTCGTAACCCATGGCAAGAAAATGATCGCTGAGGACATCAATACCTAATTTTGAAGTGTTGAATGTACGTAATGCCACATGGTCATTAACCACGGTTTCACCGCGGTCTTCCAGTAAAGCATGAATGGCCTTGGCTTGTGGATTGATGGCAGTGTATTGTTGCCACAGGTGGGTGAAAAATTCTTCGACGACGTGCATGAATGCTCAGTTTATTAAATCCGCGTATTATAATAAATTAAAACTAGAGTAATAAACCCAGACCTGTAAAAAAGGCAGCGTGAGCTGCCTTTTTTCTGATCAGTTCAAAGTCTGTTAAAAACGCGCAGATCCAGGTGTTCTCGGAAATGGGATCACGTCTCTGACATTTGACAATCCAGTCACATAACTCACCAAGCGTTCAAAGCCTGCACCGAAGCCGGCATGTGGCACCGTTCCATAACGCCTCAGATCAGTATACCAGCTATACTCGTCAGGGTTGAGCTGATGCTGTTCCATGCGTTTTAGCAGATAATCCAATCGTTCTTCACGCTGAGCACCACCCATGATTTCACCAATCCCTGGAACCAGGACATCCATTGCAGCGACGGTCTTACCATCGTCATTCATGCGCATATAGAATGGCTTGATTTCTTCCGGGTAATTCATTACCACAATGGGTTTTTTGAAATGCTCTTCTGTGAGGAATCGCTCATGTTCTGTTTGCAAATCCAGCCCCCATTCAACCGGGTATTCAAATGTTTTGCCTGATTTTTTCAGAATCTCCAGAGCGTCTGCATAATCAACCCGTTCAAAGTGATCATCACTGAGTGTTTCCAATCTGGCAATGGCTGTCTTATCCACAAAACCATTGAAAAAGGTCATGTCATCCATGTTGTTATCCAAAACTTGTTTGATGACAAATTTGAGAAAATCTTCACCCAATTGAGCGGCATCATTCAAATCAGCAAATGCCACTTCTGGTTCAATCATCCAGAACTCAGCTAAATGCCTTTGGGTGTGTGAATTCTCGGCGCGGAAGGTAGGTCCGAAAGTGTAGACCTTGCTCAGCGCACAGGCGTATGTTTCTGCATTCAATTGCCCGGATACCGTCAGGTAGGCTTCTTTTCCAAAAAAGTCCTTGGAAAAATCAACTTTTCCTTTGTCGTCCTTGGGCAGGTTCATCAGGTCCAGCGTAGAAACCCTGAACAAATCGCCGGCGCCTTCACAGTCACTGGCTGTGATGATGGGGGTATGCAACCAGAAATAACCATTTTGGTTGAAGTATTGATGCACGGCTTGAGCCATCGTGTTGCGGACCCGCAACATGGCGCTGAAGGTGTTGGTACGGGGTCTGAGGTGGGCCACTTCACGCAAAAATTCCATGGTATGGCGTTTAGGCTGAACCGGATAAGTATCCGGGTTCTCAACCCAGCCGACCACTTCAACCTGGTCAGCATGAATCTCAAATTTTTGACCTTTTCCACCGGATTCAACGAGTTTACCCTGCACAATCACCGAACACCCGGTAAATAATTTGAGCATGTCATCGTAATTATCCAGTTCATTGTTGGCCACGACCTGGATGCCATCGAAACAGGAACCATCATGTACCACCAGAAATGAAAAACCGCCTTTGGAGTGACGGGTGGTTCGAATCCAGCCTTTGATCTCAACGGCAGTGTCTACGCCGACGGTGTCATTCAACAAGGCTTTAATTGCATGGGTTTGCATAGGTTTGTAACTCCTTATAAGAAAGCCACTGGCCTGCAGTGGCTTTCATTATTAACTGAATCGGATTGTCTTCAGCTGGCTTTATCCAGCGAATTGGCTTTTGGTCCATTGATCAAAGCCTGTTCAACACCGTTGACGATCAAATCAACTTCTTTTTCGGTGATGTTGAAATGAGGGGTGAAACGCAATGAATTTTCACCACCATGAATCACTCCCAGACCGTGATAACGCAGGTATTCTTCGATGCTGTTTTTGCCGTAGGCTTTGTATTGTGGGTCCAACTCGCATGAAAACAGCAGGCCAGTACCTTGCACATTGGTGATTTCCCCATTCATTTTTTCTGCCAGTTGCTTCAGTTTGCTGACAAAAAGTTTGCCTTTTTCGCGGATGTTTTCTCTGGTTTCAGCCGTCAACTGAGTCAAGACATTGTAGGCCACATCCAAGGCTTTTGGATTGGCTGTCATGGTGTTGCCATAGATCCCAACCACGTACATGCTGGCAGCTTTTTTGTTCAGGGCCAGTACCGACAGTGGGTAATGACCTGCATTCAGGGCTTTTGAATAGGTTTCCATATCAGGTGCCGGCAGGTTTTCAAATCCCGGGTAATCGCAAATCGACAAACAACCCTGGGCACGCAGACCAGCCTGGATTGAGTCCACCAGGAACAACGTACCATGAGCTTCGGTCAATTCTCTGGCAGCCAGATAAAACTCCGGAGTCACGGCCATACCTGGGTTGCCTTCACCCATGACAGGTTCCATAAAGAAGGATTCAATGAACTCATTGTTGTTGGCAGCATCATCAAAAGCTTGTTTCAGTGCATCAACGTCATTGATGGGTATCGTGATCAGGTTATTTCGACCCTGAAATGATGCCAGGTTCTTTTTGTAGGATTTCAGAGAGGAGTCTGAGTATTGGGCAGGGCGATCTGTGCGGCCGTGAAAAGCACCTTCCAAGGCCATGATTTTGATGGTTTTGCCATAATTTTCACCATTGATGCCAGTTTGTCTCTTGGCATTGACATCGGAGATTCTGGAGGCCACAGTGACGGCTTCAGAACCTGAGTTCATGCAGATGAATTTTTCAAATGGACATACCTCATGGGCCACACCAATTTCTTTTTTCAGCAGGTCAGACAACTGTCTCTGGTAGTAGCTAGGTGTCATGATGTTGGCCATCACATGAGGTTTGGCCATGGTTTGCAAAACATGGTCAGCAGCATGACCAGCACCCAACATGCCGTATCCGCCACTGTCATGTAACACGGCTCCTTTGAGGGTGATAACCCACGGGCCTTTGCCAGCCAGTGCCACGTAAGGGTTTACGGCATCAGCGGCATAAAAGTTGATGAAATCTTTGTGGATGAAACTTAACTGTGCTTCTTCATCCATATCAATCAACTCAGGATAAAGGCTCTTTACCTGCTGAAATTCTTTCATCGCCAGTTCAATGGCGGTCACCAATTGCTCATCTGAAGCGATGAAATCCTGGATCACTTCGTCACTCAATCCATGGGTTAATACGGATCCTTGTGCACTTCTCAACTGAAGTAAATGATTAAATACGGTCATTCTCAATCTCTGTTAATTATCAGGGGATGGATTTTATCATGAAAAGCCTTGAAACCCAATCATCACAAGTGTTGAGTGATGGGTCTGGTGACAACTGTATTATTGGCTGAACAAAGCAAACCCCTTGTCATCAACTTTAAGGAAACTGGATTGGTGGTGCCAGTCACCCAGCACAATGCGGCGCCGGCCGTTGTTGGCATGAATGGCAGGACGGTGGGTATGACCATGTATCAGGGTTTTGACCTGGTGGTGATCAAACAAATCATCAATCGCCTGTTGATTAACATCCATGATGGTTTGTTCGCTTGACTGCGTGTGTTGTTGGCTGGCCTGGCGGGCTTTTTGGGCAAATTCTATGCGTTGTTCGATGCTTAAACTGAGGAAATGATTTTGCCACTGAGGATCACGAAACTGCTGCCTGATCTGCTGGTATGCCAGATCATCAGTGCATTCGGCATCACCATGAACCAGTAACACAGGTTCTCCTTGTAATTCAATGACATGTGGTTCTTGCAATAATTTCATGCCACAAGAGTCGGCAAAAGTTTCACCCAGCAGGAAATCACGGTTTCCCGCCATGAAATACAGCTCAACGTCGTTTTCCCGAAGCCCGCACAGGGCTTGTTGAGCCAGCTGCGCGGTTTTATCAAGCGCATCATCACCCAGCCAGTATTCAAAAAAGTCACCCAGAATATATAAGGCCCGTGCATGACGGGCCTGGGTATGACAAAACTGAATGAATGACCTTGTTGTCTGTGGTTGCTGATCGCACAGATGCAAATCAGAAATGAACAAGGTGGTCATGGTTTATTCTGTGGCACCAGCCTGTGGTAATTGTTCAATCACTTCCACAGACTTGATCACCACATTTTGCATCGGTACATCTTGTCGGAATGGCATACGCCCTGCGGTTGGTTTGAACCTGATTTCATCCACAACATCCATGCCTTTCACGACTTCGCCAAATACAGCATATCCCCAGGTTTGGGTGTTTTGCTCACCTGTGAAGTTCAATGCTGCATTGTCCTGAACATTGATGAAAAATTGAGCAGTGGCAGAATGTGGGTCCGGTAATCTGGCCATGGAGATGGTGCCACGCAGGTTTTTCAGGCCGTTGTTGGCTTCGTTTTGAATGGGGGCTTTGGTGGGTTTTCGTTCAAGGTCTTCAGTAAAGCCTCCGCCTTGTATCATAAAGGTGCTGATGACCCGATGAAAAACCGTGCCATTGTAAAAATCTTCATTGACATAACTGAGGAAGTTTTCCACAGTCAAAGGTGCTTTGTCATTATACAGTTTGAGGTAGATGTCGCCCTCAGAAGTACTCATTTTAACCAGGGTATTTTGTGCCATCAAAGAGAAGCTGGTCAGCATCATGGCTGCTAAAACAAAGATTTTATTCATGTCTTGCTCACGTTGGAATTTCAAAGCACAACATGATAACTTGCCATTTGTTTTTTTACCAGTTTGTCAGGTCACTGATCGGTTTTTTTTGCAGAAGGCAAGTCATGGGAGTGCTCTTGTCTATCGGCCAGAACAGCAAACTGTTATAATGCCGATTCGTTCAAGCACTAATATAAATACATGGAATCATTGTTTCATTCTGCCCGCACACAGCCCGTTAAAATTTTACTTCTGGGTGCTGGTGAATTAGGTAAAGAAGTGGTCATAGAGGCGCAGCGATTAGGCGTTCATGTGGTCGCTGTTGACCGTTATGCGCAGGCCCCAGCCATGCAGGTCGCTGATGAGTCAGCGGTCATCGACATGACAGACCCGCAGGCGTTGAGGTCGGTCATTGAACAACATCAACCTGATCTGGTGGTGCCTGAGATTGAGGCCATTGCGACTGAAGAACTGCTCAAATTGGAATCAGAAGGGGTGCGGGTGGTGCCAACCGCCCTGGCAGCCAGGTTGACCATGGATCGAGAAGGTATCAGGCGACTGGCCGCTGAAGAGTTGGAAGTGCTCACCAGTGCCTATGAGTTTGTTGAAGATTATGACGCCTTTTGCAAGGCTGTAGACCGGGTGGGTATGCCTTGTGTGGTAAAACCAGTGATGAGCTCATCAGGCAAAGGACAGTCAACCATTCATGCCGAAAACGATATTCAAAAAGCCTGGGATTATTCACAAAGTGGAGGCAGAACCGGAGCCGGGCGGGTTATTGTCGAGGGTTTCGTGAAATTTGATTATGAAATCACTTTATTAACCATCAGGCACTGCGATGGCACATCATTTTGCGAACCCATTGGTCATCGCCAGGAAGATGGAGATTATCAGGAGTCCTGGCAGCCTCAGCCGATGACAGATGTGTCGATGGCAAAAGCCAAAGAAATTGCCAAAAAAGTCACAGATGCTTTGGGTGGTTATGGCTTGTTCGGAGTTGAACTGTTTGTTCGGGGTGATGAAGTGATTTTTTCTGAAGTATCACCCAGACCTCATGACACCGGAATGGTGACCATGATTTCACAGGACCTGAGTCAATTTGCCTTGCATGTCCGGGCGATTCTTGGTTTGCCCATTCCAACCATAGAGCACAACGGGCCTTCTGCATCACATGTGATCGTGGCTCATGGTACCGGACATCATCCAACCTTCAGCAAAGTGGGTGAAGCATTGACTCAGCGTGGAACACAGGTTCGTCTGTTTGGTAAGCCGGAAATCAACGGTAAAAGGCGGTTAGGGGTGTGTCTGGCCACAGCCAGGTCATTGAATGCCGCCAGAAAGAAAGCCTCAGACATGGCTGAAACCATTCAGGTTCACATTCACCAGGATTGATATGACCACATACCAAGCTTTTGTTTCCTGCCCCAAACACCTCGAATTGCTGTTGAAAGATGAACTGCTTGAATTGGGGGCCACAGAAGCGGCAGAAGGTCTGGCTGGAGTCAACATCACTGCCGACGCCCACGCTTTGATGACCATCATCATGTGGACACGATTGGCCAACCGGGTTTATTTGAAACTCGATACCGCACCGTGTGCAGATAAGAATGACCTGTATAAAGCGGTGTCTTCGGTTGACTGGAATGCGTTGTGTCTGGACTCCCCCAAAACCCTGGCCATCCGTTTTTCAGGCACCAATCAGGCATTGAAAAACACTCACTTTTCTTCACAGGTGGTCAAGGATGCCATTTGTGATCAGCTCAATGAGACATATGGCTGGCGACCCAAAGTGGTAAAAAACGATGGCCATTTAAGCGTTTATTGCCGGCTGAAGTATAAACAGCTGGATGTGTTTCAGGATTTGACTGGTCACAGCCTTCACCAAAGGGGTTACCGAGGCACCAATACCCTGGCGCCTTTGAAGGAAAACCTCGCAGCAGCGATTTTAATCAGGGCTGGCTGGTCAGCGGCAGCTGCTCAAAACCATAACCTGATTGATCCTATGTGTGGATCGGGCACACTGTTAACTGAGGGCTGGCAAATGGCTTGTGATATGGCCCCCAACCAACAGCTTAAAAGCCATGCATTATTCTCCTGGCAAGGGTTTCATGCCCAGCAATGGAGTCAGTTGGTGCTCAATGCAGAAGCGCGGGCTGAGGCTGGCATGCAGCAATTCAGAGGGCAGTTAATTGGCGTTGATCACCACAAAGCATCAGTCAAGCAGGCCAATGACAACCTGGCTCATTTGCCTCACAATAAGCGCATCACTTTTCAATATCAAACCCTGGATAAATTCAGGATTCCGCCACGCAACAACCTCATTGTCTGTAATCCGCCTTATGGAGTCAGGCTACAAAAGAACTACCTGTCCAGCTGGATACAATTGAGGGATTGGTTGCACAGCAAAGTCAAAGATGGGCGAGCAGCGATTTTGTGTCCTGACGAAGCCAAGGCCTGGTTGCTGGGTTATCGTGGCAGTGGGTCTTATGCCTTGCTCAATGGCAACATCCCCATTCAATTGCGTTTATTTGACATCAATAAATCCCAACAACTTCAAGTGCCTGAGGGGCAATTGTTTGCGTTGCCTGCAGCGGCACAAATGCTGGCCAACAGGCTGAAAAAAAATCAGCAAGGACTACAACGTTGGATCAATGACCATGCCATTGAAGCCTACCGTTTATATGATGCAGATATACCCGAATATGCAGTGGCCATCGATTGTTATCAAAATCATGTTCACATACAGGAGTACCAGGCACCCAAAACCATTGCTGACAAAGCAGCGCAAAACCACCTCAATCAAGTCTTACTGGCAGTACAGTCTGTGATTCAGCCAAAAGCAGAGAAACTGCATTTAAAAACCCGGCAAAAGCAACGCAGCAACCAGCAATACAATAAACTCAATGAACAAGAAGATCGTTTTGTGATTCAGGAACATCAGCGAAAATACCTGGTTGATCTTGAGCAATACCTGGACACCGGACTGTTTCTTGATCATCGATGGTTGCGTAACCGGGTTGAGTCTGAAGCCAGAGGCAAACGGGTGCTTAATCTGTTTTGTTACACCGGTGCTATTTCTGTGGCAGCGGCCTGTGGTGATGCCGCTGCAGTACATAGTGTGGATACTTCTAATACCTACCTTAAGTGGGCTGAAGAGAACTTTGCACTCAATGGTTTGCGGCAACCGGAACATCGGTTTATTCGTCAGGATGTACTGCGTTTTCTTGATGGTTATCAGGGCGACCCATTTGACCTGATCATAGCAGATCCCCCGACTTTTTCTAATTCCCATTCACGTGATGAAGATTGGGAGGTACAAAAAGACCACAGTCAATTGATCAATAAATGCATGAATATATTGTCTGATAACGGCAGAATGTATTTCTCAAATAACTTTAAGAAATTTTCTTTAGATGCTGATATTAAAGATAAATATAAAGTTGAAAATATCACGAAAACGAGTTTTGATCCCGACTTTCAGGGCTCCGGTATACATCATTGTTTTCAGATCATGCACCGTTAAATCACCACTGGCTGGATAATTGACTGGAATTTAACTGCTGAGGCCTTATCATGTGGATTTAACACAACACCAAGGAATCCCATGATACGTTTGTTAATTACTTCGTTCTTGCTGACAACCAGCATCAATACCCAGGCACAGCCACAGGAATACCTGGATTGGAAAGACGGACGGCTTGAACGGTTAACACAGCCTCACGGTTGGTTGAGTCTGGTCGGTTTGGAATGGCTGTACACCGGTGACAACCGAATAGGAGCAGCGGCTGATAATGACATCGTCTTATCCCACGGTCCTGATTATTTAGGTAATTTGCAGTTGTCAGCAGACAGCAGCATGCGTTTTGTGCCCGTTGCTGACAGTGGCATCATGGCCAACGGCGAACCACTGGCAGATACCATTGATGTGTTTGCTGATACCAGTGAACAGGTCACCACCGAATTCACCATTGGCAGTTTTTTGTTTTATGTGGTCGAACGCGACAAAATGGCTTTTCGCATCAAAGATGCCAGGGCACCAACACGGATAGATTTCAAAGGACTCGATTATTTTCCCTACGACCCTGATTTGCGTATAGTGGCCCGTTTTGTGCCTTATGAACCGGCTAAAATTATTCCCACTGTCAATGTTTTAGGGGTCTTGAATGATTCGCTCTCACCAGGACGCCTGGAGTTCAATATTGCTGGTAAGTCTTACAGTCTGGATGCCCTGGATTCCGACAATGCCTATTACATGATTTTTGCAGATCGCACCAATGGCAGAAGCACCTATGGCCCAGGCAGATTTGTGTATACCGATGGTAAAGTCAATGAACAAGGCGAGGTGGTGATTGATTTTAACAAGGCTTACAATCCTCCGTGTGCTTTCACTGCTTACTCAACTTGCACCTTGCCTCCCAGGCAAAATCGTTTGCCGGTATTCATTGAAGCCGGTGAACGAAAATATGCCAACAGTGTCTATTGACCAGAACTATAATGATTATTCATTTATACATTGATTCAAGATGATTGAAGCCCTGAAAACAACCGCCTTCACTTTAGGCAATGAAGTTACAGTCAGCTGGCTGCAAATCATTTATTCCATTGTTTTTATCTTTGTGGCCTGGTATGCCAGTCGCCTGTTGGCGTATCTGATCGTGCGTAAAATCCTCAGCAAAACCAAAATCAGTCAGGATACCAAGGCAATCATTCAACGCATATTGTTCTTCACCATGCTGATAATGGTGGTTTTATCGGTTTTGAGCTATCTGGGGATCCCGTTGGCCACCTTTGCTTTTATTTCCGGTGCAGTGGCCATAGGTTTTGGATTTGGGGCAAAAAACATCATCGAAAATTTCCTCAGTGGCTGGATTCTGATGTCGGAACGGCCAATCAGAATTGGTGACATCATTGAAATGGATGGAAACCTGGGTATGGTGATCGAGATTGGTAATCGGTCGACTCAGATCAAGCGCAATGACGGTGCACATATTGTGGTGCCCAACAGCCAGGTATTGGAATCGAGGCTGATCAACTGGACCTTGCATGATCCGTACATCCGCACATCAGTACGGGTAGGGGTGGCCTATGGCAGTGATGTGGCGTTGGTCAAGCGCTTACTGAGTGAAGTGATGGCTGATCATGAATTGATTCAGGCAGATCCGCAAACGGTTGTGGTGTTTGAAGATTTTGGTGACAGTGCATTGGTTTTTGATGCCTTTTTTTGGGTATCTGTGCAATCAGGAAGGGAAATGCGCCTGGTCAGAAGCGACGTTCGGTTTAAAATTGAACAACGGTTTAACGAGCATGGGGTGGTGGTTTCGTTCCCACAACGAGATGTTCACTTAAACGTCACCAATGCAGACCAACTGTTCCGTCAACCAGGAGCTCAGTGATGACAGAATCCAAAATATCCACTTTACAGCTCAATGGCAAAGGCGGCTTGGCCAATGAAGGTGAAGAGCCTGCCTGGTTGTGGCACCATGTGAAGTACACCGACCGAAAGGCCAGTAAATGGATCGCCAACCACCCAGGCCTGTCAGAGTTGGCCCAACTGACTTTGCTGAATCAGGAAACCCGCCCACGTGCACACCTGAATGATCATGAAGTGTTGCTGTCTCTCAGAGGCATCAATTTCAATGAGGCGGCACAACCTGAGGACATGATTTCAGTGCGCTTGTGGATGGGGCCTGATGTGGTCATCACCAGTGCCAGTCATGGCAGTCAATCCATCCGCAACATCCGGGCCAAACTGGAACAAAAAACCGGACCGGGTAATGGTGAAGAGTTGATTCTGATGCTGATTGAGCAATTGGCAGAACTGACTGACGATTTTGTTGACAAATTGGATGAACGGCTGGATGACATTGAAGACCAGCTGGAGTCCATTGACCTGTCACAATTTAATCCCATGATGAGTCAAATCAGAAGACAAACCGCCAGCATTCGGCGCTATCTGTTGCCCCAGAAGGAAGCCATAGATAAATTATACCGAACCAAGAACAAGGCGTTTTCTGAACAGTTCTATGATCAAATGTATGTGCAAACTGATCAGTTCATGAAATTGATTGAAAACCTTGATCTGATGCGCGAACGCTGCATGATGCTCCAGGAGCAATACATGGCCATCATCAGTCATCAGCAGAACAGCCGGTTATACATTTTGGCCATTGTGTCTGCGGTTTTTCTGCCATTGACATTCTTGTCGGGGTTGTTTGGCATGAATGTAGCCGGGTTACCCGGCACAGAGGATCCACAGGCTTTTAACTGGGTCATTGCTTTCAGTGTTGGCCTGACAGTTGTGTTGCTGATATGGTTCAAGAAGAGCCGCTGGTTTTAGCTTTTTGATGGGTTTATTACAGCTCAGAACCGGTTTGTTTATTGGGCTTCTCAGTTGGCAGATGGTTGCACATTGTGAATCAGTCATTAATTGGGACATCAATGGCGTCAATGACCAACAACAAAGCAACATCAGACTGTATCTGGAAGGATCAAGGTTTGACTGTCAGTCGATAAGAACACCCAACAGTCGACAACGTCAGGCAGTCAGGGACCAGGTCCGTCTTGCCATGCAGCCTTTTGGTTACTTCAATCCCGATACCACCATTAATTCTCCGCTTGGAAGCGATTGTCAACCCATCCGTTTGACCATTGATCCGGGTCAGGTGACGCTGATCAGTCAGCTAAACCTGGAGATCACTGGTGAAGGTGCAGACTTACCTTGGTGGCAGGAAGCCGCCAAAAATCATCAGTTACAGGTGGGTAAACCATTGATTCAATCTGCTTATGAGGCAGTGAAAAAGAAGTGGTTGAATCAGGCTGATGAATTGTTCTATCAGGATGCCGGTTTTACGGTTCAGCAAATTCGTGTGCAGGCTGACACCAACCAGGCAGCCGTTGAGTTGTCATTCAATACCGGAATCAGGTATCGCCTGAAGAACATCACCATCAAGGAAGAGCCTGCCGTATTGGACAACGATTTACTGAATCATCTGTTGCCATTGGAAAGTGGACAGTATATATCCAGGTCCGAATTGTACGATGTTCAACAAAAACTCAATTCAAGCGGATATTTCAACCAGGTATTGTTTGATGTCCGGCAGGATGAACATTTTGCTGCAACCTTGGATCTGGTTGTTATGCTCAGCCCTGCAGCCAAGTTTGATTATTCTGCGGGCGTTGGATTCTCCACAGATGCCGGTGCCAAAGCCTCATTTCAGTATAACAACCACCGGGTCAATAAAATGGGGCATCAATATCAGTTAAACCTGCAAGGTTCTGAACTGGCATCTGATTTAAACATGTCATATAAAATTCCAGCTCAACAAAACCCGACGAATCAATGGTATGGGCTACACCTTGCCTACAAGGATGAAGAGACTGATCAAGTCAGTCGGGAAATCAGGAAGTGGGGAATCAGTGAGACCAGAATCAGTGATAATCATTGGCAAAACATCAATTTTCTGGATTGGGTTCAGGAGTCATTTGATACCGGTGTTGCCAGCGGCAAGACCGTGCTTTATGTGCCGGGTACCAGTTGGTCATTGACTCAGGCTGATGATGTTTCCAGGCCGTACAGAGGATACAGGATGCAGGCCGAACTTAAGTTGGCCAGCACGGATTTGTTGTCTGATGCATCTTTTGCCCAGTTCACGTTTAATGGTAAATACATACATGGTTTGGGTGAGGCAGGCCGCTTACTGTACCGAATGCAACTGGGCAGCACCGCAACCAGTGATTTTGAGCAATTACCCACCAGCTACCGGTTTTATGCGGGTGGTGACCAGAGCATTCGTGGATTTGATTATGAACAAGTCACGCCCCGTAATGAGCAGGGTGATGCCATCGGTGGCAAACATCTGCTGACAGGAAGTGTAGAATATGAACACCCACTGGCTGCCCAGTGGGCTGCTGCGGTATTCACCGACTTTGGGGATGCTTTTTCTAAAGAGTTGGACTTCAAACAATCAGTGGGGGCTGGCATCAGGTGGTTTTCACCCATTGGTCCCATCAGGCTTGATCTGGCTAAATCCATCAGTCAGGACAATGCTTCATACCGCTTACACATCACTGTGGGACCAGATTTATGATGCTTCGGTTGATGAAAAAACTGTTGCTGATATCCATGGTGCTGATGCTGCTGGTCGCAATCATTGCCTATTACTTGCTGTATACGTCTGCAGGTGCCAGTCAAACCCTTAGATACCTCATCAATCATCAGCAGTTACCGGTCACCTTTGGAGAGCTGAATGGCCAACTTGGCAAGCAGCTGGAGATCAGGCAAGTGGTTTATCATGATGATCAATATCACCTCACCATTGGTCAGCTGCAATACCAGTTGGATTGGTCGCTGTGGAAGCGTGAGGTACACATTTCAATGTTGCAAATCAATGATGTCAACATTCAAAGTATGAATCATATCCAGAACTCAGATACCAGCCAGGTTTTGCCAGCATTGTCTTTACCAGGGCGGTTAATGATCGATCAATTTGAAGTTAACAACCTGACTTATCAGGACCAGGAATTTGCCGAAGATATCCCGCAAATCTCAGCAGCACTCAGTTGGCAGAATGACCATCTTGATGTGATTGAGTTGAAAATTGATCACGAGCAAATTAATCTCAATGCAAGGGGAGCTGTCATGATGTCAGCAAATTGGCCATTCGATACTGACATCAGCTGGCAATGGCAGAATGATCAATCTGCAGAAGCCTTCACAATCTCAGGGGAGAGTCGCATTGACGGAACTGCCAATCGTATAACGGGCCGGCATCTATTGGCGGTTGATCACCCTCACATCTCCGGCAAGACTCGTTGGCTGACACAATTGAGCAGCGGCGCCGGATCTGTGCTGAATATACAAATGGCTGAACCAGGACAACTGACAGTCAAGATGGCGCAGGGTGATGTTCAGCTTGACTTGTCCCAGGCTGAAGTCAGTGGTCAGCCTGATAGTTATCAAGCCAGCATGCAGGCAAAAGTGCTGTATGGCCAGTTCCCAGAAGGTCGGTTGGAGGTGACCGGTAAAGGTGGTCTGGGTGGCTTTGATGTCGAACAACTCAAATGGGAAGCTGATGATCAACAACTACTGGCGTCCCTGTCTGTAGGGTGGCAAGAAGCGGTCACCATCAATTCACATTTGACGGTCAATGAGTTTGATCCTGGCAGGTGGGGACTTGATTGGCCGGGACAGGTGTCAGGCGAATTACAAATGGATGCTGAGCAATATAATGATGATTGGTATCTGCGTCTTAATCACAGTCAACTGCAAGGAACATTGAAAAGTCAGGCATTTAAATTCAGTGGGACCGGTCAATGGTTGAAAGACAACTACCAGGCCAATGACCTGATTCTTCGTCTGGGGGTCAATGAACTGCATATTGATGGTCAGTATGGTGATGGCATGGTTGAAGGTTCCATCAAAGTGGATTGGCCGGAACTGACATTGATCGATCCTCAATTGAAGGGTCAGGCTAAAGGGCAGATTTTGCTGAGTGGTGACTTTGGAAACCCTGATTTTTCCGGATCACTGAATTCAGCTGTTGTTGCTTACGCCGGTGTAAAGGCATCAGGAGTCAAGTGGTTGTTTGACGGTACCTGGGACAAGCGACTGCACAGTCAGCTTCAGATTGCTGATCTGGTCTTCAGGAATCGCAGTCTCAGTGCTGTGGAACTCAACGCCACAGGTTGGTTGAACAGCCATGACATTGATTTGAATATGGCGGCCGGTGAAATACAAACAACACTCAATCTGCAAGGTCAGTTAATGACAACACAACCAATGCCAATCTGGCAAGGGATACTGATGAAACACGAGGTGGTACTGGCAGACGGACGACAAATCAGCATGAACCAGCCGGCCAAAATCAGTTGGGGCGAAGTGTTTGAAATTTCTGAAGTGTGCTGGAACGGAGTGGCCGCCGGACAACTGTGTGTGCAATCGGATCAAATCAGTGCTTCGGCGCCTGTCACGGGTCAGCTGTCAGTGCAGTCATTCAGTGCAGATGCTTTCAGACCATTGTTACCTGAGCAATGGCGAGTGACTGGGTTGATCAATGGCACTGCCAGTTATGAGCTCAGTGAACAGGCCGTTCAGCTCAGTTCGGATTTTCATTTAGCCGCCGGACAGCTTGGCGTCAGAACGCCAGATGGTCAGTGGATCACACAGGGTATCAATGAGCTCACATTGAATGCCAAAAATGAAGGGCAAAATGTCGGTGTCTCATCATCAGTTGTACTTGATGATGACAGTTTTATTCGCCTCAAGGCAGAACTCTTTCAGCAGGACAGTGAACAGGATTGGCAGATCAATGCCGACATGTCAGGTCAAATCAACAACCAGGCTCTGGTCACTGGGTTGACTGATGAAATCAGTGAACTCAGAGGCGCGGTTCATTTATCTGGCAGGGTTGCGGGTTCTTTGCGCAGCCCGGATATTTTCTGGGAACTGTCGCAACCTGAAGGTCACCTGAAGCTGACCCGCATGGGTACCCGCCTCGAACAGGTGGCATTAAGCATTGAAACCCGCCGGGAACGTGATCCGGTTTATCAGATTGAACTCCAAGGGTTCAGTCAAAGTGATCGTCACCGGGGTGAGTTGTTACTGACCGGAAGCATGATTACTCAGCCAGAATGGGTGTTTAAAGGTCAGCTGCAAGGCACTCACTTCACCGTGATGAATTTGCCTGAACTGACCATAGATATCTCACCTGATCTGACTGTTGAAGCCAACAAGAAGCAGGCGCGTATCGCTGGTGATGTGACCATCCCTTACGGTCATGTGGCCATCAAGTCCCTGCCTCCGGAGGGGGTCAGTAACTCACCAGATTTGGTGGTAATCAGAGACCAAAAGAATGAGCCGGAAGAATTGAGTTATCCCATAATATTGGATGTCAATGCCAGGATTATAGATCCTGTTCAGTTGGACGTGATTGGCTTAAGTGCGGACATGACCGGCCAGTTGAATATCAGGCAAGGTATTGAACAACAGTTAACTGGTTATGGTGACCTGAAGCTGATCAATGGACGGTATGAAGTTTATGGACAAAAACTCAACATCGACACAGGTGAACTGAATTTTGCCGGCGACCTTGCAAACCCCAGACTTAATGTGAAAGCAACCAGACAAGCCACTGTGGATGATGTAAAGGCGGGTGTGAAGCTGACGGGGACGGTCGAGAACCTGCGCTCAGAATTGTATTCTGAACCAACCATGCCGGATGTGGAAAAACTGGCCTATATCATGACTGGCCAAGGCATCAAAGGGGCCGGTAATCTCGATTCTGAATCACTGAAACAAGCTGCCATCGTCCTGGGACTGAATCAGAGCAGTCCGGTATTTAAACAAATACAACAGCAGTTTGGGATTGATGTGTTGACGGTGAAACGCAATGGCGCACAATCAGAATCAGTGATTGAAGCAGGTAAAAAAATCAATGATGACCTTTACATTTCCTATAATCAGGGTTTGTTTAACCGGCTCGGATTTTGGGTATTAAAATACCGCATCAATCAATACCTCAATTTGCAAACCACTCAGGGTGATGACCAGTCAGTGGAATTGGTGTATACCAGAAAATCAGAACCCCCAAAGCAAAAACGTCCCTGACTTAACAACAGTTACTTTGATTCTTGTCAAGTTATGCCGCCCAGTTATATGAAATGATATTGATATATCAAGCCAGGGGAAAATCATGAAACAAACCATTCGTTATTGTTACATCACAACCATCAGTTTAATGACACTGTTGATGACATCATTACCCAATCAGGCAGGCGAAATCACGGAATGGAATATGCTCAATGTGATCACTGACCCGGGGCCATACATCCCTGAATTCACCTATCAAAGTCATATTTATGATGATGAATTCCTGAGCCATGAACTGGGTTCTGTTATCTGGGTGGAAAGTGATGTCATGTCGCCAGGGCTCGGGATCGTAAACAATGATGATGTCAACGGCTCGAACTGTGTGATGACTGCCGGGGTTAACCCAAATGATTTAACAGTCAAACAATGCAGTGATCCATTTCAATCCAGTAAGCGGTTTAAACTATCAACCACCTCAACTGGCGGTGTGTTGGACCTGGTGTTTGATGTTGATTTGGCTGGAGGGGTATCCAAACCTTACCGGTTTTTGGCCAAATACCTCAATTCAACGAACCGAACCATTTCTGACATCAGGATTGAACCTGGATTTGGACTGGGCGGTGATTTTGTGCCTGCACCTGGTGGCATGGGGCTGGACTTTTCAGATCGTGATGGCGTTATTTGGATGGCTGATGTCAATACCGGTGAGACCGATTCAATCAATCTTGATGCCTTGTTTCCGTTTGGGTTGTTTGGTGATGCGGCCACAGATCCAAATCATGATCTTGATGGCTACTTTGACGCCACAGACAGAGCCCGGTTTAACCTCAGAGCCAACAGGGGTCAAATCATCAGTACCGGTATTTCTGCCAATTATCATAACGTGTTTGGCGATTTCCTGGCTAAATCCCAGGCCATCAGTGGTTATTTCTGGGATCATGATGATGACGATGAAACCGACCCTTATCTCATTGCTCATCAGACAGAGGCTGGTTGGTATACCTTGCGGCCAGATCAGTGGTGGCTGGATTTTATGCTGCCCATTCCTGATACCAATTTACTGGATGGCTCAATAGCAGAATCCACCTTAAACGACTGGGCAGCCAATCCGGATGACTTTGGAATCGATCTGATTGAAGACCTCGCCAACCTGAATCTTAATTTTCACCTGACCATCGGTGACATCAGTACCTGGCCTGGGTATGACAGCATTTCTGAAACCGCGCAGTTCACTTTACGGGTTTCTTCCTTCAGTGTTATTTTTGCCAATGGATTTGACTGAATACTGGCAGACTGACTTTTTTGATGCAAAACATCACAAAATAGTGGCGTAATTAATACATAACTGACGCATGGTTGTTAAGTTCACAACAACTTGAGGTGAGATGATGCGGATCAGTCAGTTATTATTTTTGCTTGGCTTAACTAGCCTTGCCATGCCTTTAATGGCAGGTGCCACCAAAGGTGCATGGCATACCGTGCCGGTATTTAACCAGGCACCATTGGAGGTTAAAATCGGGACCTATTCTGAAGGTGCCAACCCAGACTTGTTGTTTGCCATATTATGGAATGATGGTAACAACAACCGCCTTGATGCGGTCAGGATACCCGCGCCGTATGATGGCACAGGTATCACCAGCACTTCACTGGAGAACACCGCCACATTGTTCGCCCTTGGAGATATTTGTACCGATGGAATGAATGTGGTGGTTCCCTACATCAAAGATTTCAATCTGGAAGTGTCCAGGTACAACGGCAATTCATGGAGTCAGTCTACTGTCCCAGGCACCACCACCAATAATTTTGACAATGCGGATTGTTCACAAACTTCTGATGGGATGTTTCTCAGTACGCATGATTTGACCGACAGTAAAACTGAAATCTATCAATCCACCAATGCAGGGGGCAGTTATACATTCTATGGAAGATATACATCCAGCGGACCTTTTGACGGGGCCATCAGGGAACCTTATGCATCCAATTTCGATGACCGGACACTCATGGGGTTAAATCAATTGCCTAATGGACAGGTCAGAGTGACTCATACCAGTACCGCCGGACCTTCACCAAATTTCAATCACACACCCATTGAGTTGCTTGCACCACCCAATGGGTTCACTTTTGTTAAAGAAGGCGGTGCCAGATTCAATGGAGCCGGGGTAACCTTTACCTACAATTCGCAAGGTACCGCAAGGGTTGTTGAGTTTCCTGAAGCAGGTCCTTTCAGTGTGGTCGAGCGTGATCTGGGCCCCATCAATAACACAGGGTCGCAATTCACTTTCCAAGGCGGTGCCGTATTTACTTTTTTTGATATGGACAACGAGCCTGTCACTACCAAAGCCCTTTGGGGCGATTATTGGTTTTTTGATTCTTTCAATGGGGCAGCACCCACAGCTGTTGATCCTACATTTCCGCTCAGTGGTATTGGTGGTCCGGTCGATGTTTGTCAATTGGAATTGACAGGCGAGTATACCCAGGAGACAAATCTGGTTGTTGGTGGGCCCAGAATTGGCAGTGATGGCACGGATTTGCGCATGCGCCAGGTGGGTGTTGATTCAGTTTTTAAAGATGGCTTTGAATCCGGTGACACCACTGCCTGGTTTGCCACTTGTCCCTGATCCATCATCAACAGGGCGGAGTAAAACAGACTCCTGGCTGAGGATTCACAGGAGTCGTTTTTGCTGTGATGCATCAATGACGATTTTCACTGTCTTTTCAGGTCATAATGATGATATCTTATGTGGTTCTGAAAAAGAATCATTTGATATGTTGAGCAATCTGAACCTGCACCTGTTGATCATCCCTGGTATTTACCTTTTGCTGTTGGTGGTCCCGCCACAAGCCATGGCCAGTGAAGTTGCCTATGTGAATTGGGAGAATCACCCGGTACATGCCCTGGATATATCGCCAGACAAATCCCGGCTGGCTGTGACCCATACGGCTGACAACCGGGTACAGTTGTTTGATGTGTCATTGGGTTACCCGGTGCGCATGGGTCATGTCAAAGTGGGTGTGGATCCGGTTTCAGTGCGTTTTCGCAACAACAATGAATTGTGGGTGGTTAATCACATTTCGGACTCAATTTCAGTGGTTGATTTCAATGCTCGCAGGGTAGTTAAAACGATACCAACTGGTGATGAGCCCTTTGATGTGGTCTTTGCCAATGAACGTGCCTTTGTCAGCTGTTCCCAGGTTAACCAGGTTTGGGTATTCAACCCAGCTGACCCCGAAGAGGCTGTCATGATCATAGATGTGATGGCAGAGGACCCAAGGGCTATGACAGTCAACACAGATGGCAGTCGGGTTTATGTGGCCAGTTTTGAGTCAGGCAATCGAACCACCATCCTTGGAGGTGGCATTGATGAAACTGAAAACACCCTTCCGTCGATCAACCCGGTCAATCGCCAAGCCTCTCCTTATGGTGGGCAAAATCCACCGCCCAATGATGGCAATCAATTTTTTCCGGCGATTGATCCTGAACTACCCACGCCTCCTAAAGTGTCGCTGATTGTTAAACAACAGCCTGATGGTCGCTGGCTGGATGACAACGGTGAAGACTGGACGCATATGATTTCCGGCCCACAGGCTGGGTTATCTGGAAGGGTTCCTGGTTGGGAGTTGTTGGATCATGACATTTCAGTGATCAACACCGATACCTTTGAAGTCAGTTATGTTTCCGGGCTGATGAACCTTGGGATGGCCATCGGTTATAACTCAGCCACTGCTCAAATCACCCTGGTAGGTACCGATGCGACCAATGAAGTGCGTTTCGAACCGGTGCTTAAAGGGGTGTTCCTGCGCGTTAACCTGGGTGTGGTTGACGAGAATAACCCTCATCAACCGATGGTGGTCGATCTGAACCCGCACCTGGATTACCAAGCCGGCACCATTGCTCAGGAAAGCCGCGATCAATCCTTGGGTGATCCCCGGGGAGTGATTTGGCAAGATGATGGCTCCAGGGGCTACGTCTCAGGTATGGGCTCTAATAATGTGATTGTGATCAATGCCAATGGTGAACGACAGGGCATCATAGAAGTGGGGGAGGGTGCCACAGGTTTGGGTTTGGATGAAAGTCAGCAACGGCTCTATGTTTGGAATCATTTTGCAGCCACGCTTTCTGTCATTGACACCAGCACACAACAACAGGTTTCGGTGACTGATGTGTTTAACCCGTTGCCAGAATCCATCAAAAACGGTCGCCGGTTTCTCTATGACACCCACGAGACTTCTGGCTTGGGCCACATCGCCTGTGCGTCCTGCCATGTTGATGGACGAATGGACCGCCTGGCCTGGGATCTGGGCGATCCGGCTGGTGAAATGAAAAGCTTCAATCAGAACTGTCAGACCACCGTGGCCTTGTTAAATACCCCCGGATGTGATGATTTCCATCCCATGAAAGGACCGATGATGACCCAGACTTTCCAGGATATCATTGGGCATGAACCTTTTCATTGGCGGGGAGACCGAGATGGTTTAGAAGAATTCAACGCTGCTTTCATTGGCCTCAATGGGGATGATCAAGCATTGAATGGCAGTCAGATGCAGCAATTTGAGGACATGCTGGATACCATCACCTTTCCACCAAACCCTTTCAGAAAAATTGACAATACATTGCCTCAAAGCATCGATTTAACCAATCATTATACATCGGGACGATTTTCGCCGGCAGGTCAGCCACTGGGTACGGGGAATCCGGTCAATGGCCTGGCGCTTTATAACAGTGGTTTGCTTGACAGTGTGTTTCAGTGTGCCAGTTGCCACACACTACCTACCGGTATGGCAGTCAATGGTGCATTGAAACCAGGTATATTGAATTTAGATGTGGGTGGCAGCATCATGCCCATTGGCCCCATGGGAGAAAACCACCTGGGGGTAGTCAGTGTCGACGGTTCGACCCAGAAATCCATCAAGACCCCGCAATTAAGGAATTTGTATGACAAGGTGGGGTTTGAGACGTCGCGTGCTCAATCGCTTGCTGGTTTTGGTTTTTTACATGATGGAGCGGTAGATTCGGTTGCCAGATTCCTCAGTGCCGGGGCATTCAGTGTTGCATCTGATCAGGAAGTGGCAGACTTGGTCGCCTTGATGATGGCATTTTCGGGCTCTGAGCTGAATACAGGCTTCGTCCCATTGGGTAACACCGCGCCGGTGTCACAAGACAGCCATGCTGGGGTGGGGCAGCAATACACCCTCACACAAGCTTCTCAGGTGGATGCAAGGGTCAGTGAACTTTTGCAGGTGGCCGATTCTGGCAAAGTCGATCTGGTGGCACGATCAGGGCATGGTAACGACTATTTATACAAACCTTCAGTTCAGCAGTTTGCTGACTCACTAGACAACCGGTTAAGCCCATTGGGGCTGATGGCACTGGTTACCAATGAAAACCCGATTACATACACGCTGTTGCCCAGCGGTTTAGGCGAACGTCTCGCCTTCGACCGGGATGGTGATGGGGTTTATGATGATCAGGAAATCATCGATGGTTCTGATCCGACTGATGCCCTGTCTGCGGGTATCAAACCCACAGCCGGCTTGTGGTTTAATCCGCAACGCAGCGGCCATGGCATGGACATTCAAATGGCAGGAAACCGCCTGTTCATGACCTGGTATACCTACAACGATGACGGCACGCCAACCTGGTACCTGGCAGCCAATGAGTATTCACCAGACTGGCAGGCTGATTTGGTGTCATTCACCTGGGATGAACAAACCCGCAGTACTCAGTTCGACGTGGTTGGCTCAGTTCATCTTGATTTCAGTACAGCACAACAAGCGACTTTTTCCTGGGACATCGGTGGACGGACTGGAACGGAAGATTTTCAATACTTTATTTTTGGCGCGCCTGACACAGTGAATCAATGGACCGGCTCTTATTATGACGCTTCAGACAGTGGTTGGGGCATCACAGTGGGTACCCAAGGCAGTGCCATCGTCTCAATCATTTACTATTTTAATGAAAATGGAGCGCCGGTCTGGGCGATTGGCGCGGGTCAAAATGATCAGGTAACCAGTTTGGATATGTATACCAACAGGGGTTTTTGCCCTGATTGTGCTTATCAGGAGCCGACATTTGAACTGGCTGGCGTGCAGGGGTTGGTGTTTTTGAATGAGCGGAACATTCAATTTGATGTGACTTTGCAATCTCCAACTCTACCAATTAACTGGAACACCACCAATGCCACGTTGACCCCGTTGTCCAACCCGTTTTTTGATCCTGCACGTCAATGATGACATGAGTTGATCAGTATCTGAGCAGGTAAATCAGACACAACGCATTAAAAACTCACCACATTGGTCATTCCTGGTGAGCCTTCCAGGTAGCTTACCTGCCAACTGGCACTTTGTGCTGCACAATCAGTACAGCGGTACAGGCTTGAATAGGTATGAGTGCGGATGGCAGCAACAGACTGGCCGTTGACTGACACACTGATGACCTTCATGGGCATTTTAAAGCCTGGCAAATTGGTGATCAACAGGTGCTGACCTCCCTTGAGTTCAACTTTGACTTCAGTGCTTTGCCAGTCAGGGTTCTTTTTGATTCGACGTTGGTAATCATGCTGGTAATTTTCTTCCCAGGCCATTTGCTGCTCTGATATATCGACCGGCTCATAGAAGGTGGTGTTGCCAATTTGGCTGAGGGCAGAAGCGCTGATGACTTCAGTAAACTGAGGAGGCACGCCGATCACATGGCGGCTGACTGCTGCCGGGCCATAATACAAGCCTTTTCCACAGATCCCCAGGTGCTCCATGCCACTGTGGGCAAACAACAGGTTACTGTAAGGGCCGTGTACGGCAAGTGGTTGTTGTGAGCAGGTGTAATTGCCATGGGCCTTGGCCTGGTGGGCCTGGATTTCATAACTGTCAAATGATAAGGATGCATCAAAAGATTTGGCGTCGTGCAGCACCAAGCTGGGTACTTTTAAGGTGCTGTGGTGTAAATGCAAGGTGGTTTGTAATTGGGTGGTGACAAAAACCAAAGGCATCACAGCCAGGAATAAACGTGTGATGAATACCGTATGTCCTTGACAGGCAATCAAATACCAACCAATGCCTGTGACCAGGGAAGTGCTCAAACTGATGATGTAAGTCATGTACCAGGGGGTATTGGCGCGAATGAGCAATAAGCCAATGGCTGATAACAGCATAAACAGCCACACATTCAGGAGCAGTGTTTTTAGTTGTTGACCAGTGGAGCGCCAAACAAACAAAGGAGCCAGGAAAGCAGTGATTTGCAACAAAAGTTGCAGCCCTGTTAACCCATAAGCCACAGTGGGGTTAAACATCGCCTTAAACATGGCAAATGGTCCAACCACCCAGATACCTGCCAATAAATCCAGAAAACCACCCATGTTCAAGGCGGGCTTGTATTTATCCGCATAAGTCAACAAGCCGGACATCATGGGTTCATTGCTGATCAGGGCGTGAATGATGACCG
This sequence comes from Marinicella sediminis, assembly GCF_002000055.1. Classification (GTDB taxonomy): domain Bacteria; phylum Pseudomonadota; class Gammaproteobacteria; order Xanthomonadales; family Marinicellaceae; genus Marinicella; species Marinicella sediminis. Next base: position 154,565 of record NZ_MVBD01000009.1, read on the forward strand.
GTAGAAAGACCAACACCAGGCCCATCAGGAAAGCACCGGCACTGACTGCTTTGCGCTCACTGCTGAGCCATTTCTGAAACACAAAAAAGCCAGCCAGGAAAGCCGTAGGATGGGCATGAAAAGCCAAACCGCACACAACCCCGGCGAACAACCACCGCATGGGTTTACTTTGGCCATTTAATTGAAGGGACAAATAAATGACCCAAAGTACCATGGGTTCTACCAGATTGGTGTGTGTGAAGGTAATGCTTTGCATGAGGTTTAAAGCAATCATCATCAACCCAGCCAGTAAACACCAGCCCAACATTCGGTCTGCCACCAACAGACCGATCCGGTAAACCAGATAAAACTTACTGGCGTTGAGTATGGCGGTGATGATGGCATTGATCAGCCAGCTTTGGCCCACCAGTAGCCCAGGGGAAAGCAGATAAAACCACCAGGGTCCTATGTCAAAGCTGAAAGCCATTTGTGGACCCAATAAAGGAAGATGCCCCGTGTTGGCGATCTGCCAGGCCATGAGGAAATCACGTGTGGTGTCGGTGTTGGCATAACTGAACAAACTGACCGCTGTCAGTAACACTGCGGGAATTAACCACAAACGATCGCTCATCGGCATGTTGGAGGTGGTTGATTGATCAGGCGCGGTGCGGGTGTTCAACGTCAGGTTCCCTGTTTGTTAGAAATGGTGTTGGTTAAAGTTTTTGTATTGCAGCTGCTTGGAGCGGCATGATCATTAAAACCCATGATACGCATAAGTTCAACCACTATACAGGCTGAATCCTCAGTCTGTAAAAGCTGGTGTGAACCAGACTTTCACGCAATACTGCATCGGCATTGACATGGGCTGTGTTTTAATCCGATTCATCAATACATTATCCACAACATTGCATGGCAATGAATCACAATCCTGAGAGGTATTTTTATGAAACTGTTTATTGTAACCAACCTGATGTTGCTCTCCTTGTCCACACAAGCAAAGATTTGCGAGTTATCCATCAACAGCACTGATCAAATGAAATTTGATCAAACAGAACTGTCTGTTGATGCGGATTGCACAACTGTTAAACTCACCCTTAACCATACCGGTCAATTGGCAAAGAATGTCATGGGGCATAACTGGGTGCTGAGTAAAACATCCGATTTTCAAAGTGTTGCTCAGGCTGGAATGACTGCTGGTCTTGATAATCATTATGTTCCTGTGAATGATGATCGAGTGCTGGCATACACCGAAGTCATTGGCGGTGGAGAAAGCACCACCATCACCTTTTCAACTGAAGGGCTGAATGCCGGTGAGGAGTACACTTTCTTCTGTTCTTTTCCTGGTCATTGGGCCATCATGAAAGGGCAGTTTAACATCAGTTAAAGTCCAGGCGTCTGCGCTTCATTCTCACTGAGTGGTGCTCCTGTGAGCATGCACAAAACCCCGGCTCATTACCGGGGTTTTGATTTTTTCAGGGCCTTGTAATGATCCTTTACAGGTCCATTTTCTTGTTCTATCAGTCCATTCGCCACACCAGTAAACATTGTCGATAGACATTAGTATACAAGCGATTGGTACATCCATGACAATTTGACATTTCCGGTGAATGAATCACATAATGAGTCACCTTCAAACAACAATGATATGACGCAGAACACCATTCATTACCTCTCCTGGATTGATGTTGATAATGAGCTTCACAGTGTGCGCTTACTGGCTGGCCAGCGTTATGTGATTGGCCGGTCCGATCAGGCAGACGTCGAAGTACTCAACACCAGTGTTTCCAGGCAACATCTGGAGTTGTTCTGGCAACAAGGAGCGTTGTTGATTCGTGATTTGCGCTCGAGCTATGGAACCTGGGCTGATAATCAGCGCGTTGAACGAGATGACACCCCAATATTGCATGCCGACACTGAGTTAAAGTTGGGTAACCTCAGTATGTGGTATGAACGACGGCTGGACAATGAATCACAAGAAATGTTTCAAACTTGTTTTCATCCGCCTACCAAGGATGATGAGGTCGAGTTATCATCAGAATTCAATGACTTCCGCCGTAAACTTTTGTTTTTGCTTCAAGACAATTTTGGTGACAACACCCTGAATATTAAATTGATCCGAAAAATTGATGATGAATTGCACGAATTGATCAATGCCCAGGAGCTCAGGCTCAAAGAACAGCGCATTTTAAATTCAATCAGTCATATTCTTAATCGCAGTCTGACCCTCAAAGAACTGCTGAAAACCTCACTGAATCTGGTCAGTAAAGTGCTCAATGCGGAGCGTGGTTTTGTGGTGGTTAAAGATCCTGGTAATGAACTGATGGAGATTCCGGCTGTGCGTCATTTTGAGGATTTCGAGTGGCACTCACAACCGGCTGAACCCAGAGCCTTCAGCCAGAAACTGGTACAAAAATGTTTCCGGCAAAACAAAATTCTGATCATTGGAGACAGCATGCTGAATGACAGCATGGACGATCTGGCGCCAACCGAAGATGGTGGTGGGCGAAGTGTGGTGGTGATTCCATTGGTACAGGATACCCAGGTAATTGGTGTGATTTATCTGGACAACCAGCAACAGGCACATAATTTCAATCCACAACAAATACCATTCCTGACCACATTTGCGGCACACACCAGCATCGCTTTGCACAACAGCTTGTTGTACAAACGGGCCATCACAGACGACCTGACTCAGCTTTTTACCCGACAACACATTGATGAGGCGTTGGCTCTTGAAATGCAGCGCGCCATTCGTTATGAACATGATTTGTCACTGTTGATCCTTGACCTGGATCACTTCAAGTCCATCAATGACAGTCATGGGCATACCACTGGTGACCAGGTGCTGAAGGCTTTTTCTGAGATCATCAGAGCGCACATCCGCGAGTGTGACATGGCCGGGCGATTTGGTGGAGAAGAGTTCATCGTGATTCTCGCAGAGACTGACATCAAAGGAGCATTCATCCTGGCTGAACGCATCAGACACGCCACCGAGCAGTTGCGCATCGATAAATCTGGAGAATCGATCAGCTTAACGGTCAGTATTGGTGCCGCCAGTGCACATGTCAGCCAGGACAATAACACTGTGTTGTTTATTGAAGCGGCAGACAAGGCGCTTTATCAGGCCAAAGAACAAGGCAGGAATCAAACGGTGTGTGCCTGAAGTTAGCTGATAATTCACTTCAATGAAATGACCCAGTTGATTGATTTGACGTAGGTATTTTTAAATTCTATAATTAATTTCTTAGTGGCTGACTGATGAAAGAACGGGAATCGCATGACCGATAACAAATGGACAGTTTGTCCGCAGTGTCTGCATCAGAATCCACCTCAAAACGCGCAGTGTGCTTTGTGCGATTATCCACTGAATGGTTGTGGCTCGACCGATGTGAATTGGGCAGCCATCACCACCGTCCAGGGAAATCCAAATCAAATCCAGCACCCATCAGATGCAGCTGACACTGACCCAGATCGAACCATGGCACCAAAATCCACAGCATCTGACCCTGATCAGACCCTGGCACCTGGAAAGTCAACGATCAATCAACAACCATTGGGTGAACAGCACACCTTTCATCTGGCCGGTGACCTGGCTCATTTCGAAGTGTTGGAAATTCTTGGCCAGGGTGGTATGGGCGCGGTATACCATGCCAGAGACAAAACCCTGCACCGCGATGTGGCCCTTAAAATGCTTCGCCCGTTCGCCGCTTCTCAACTGCTGAATGATGATGCTTTGCTGGAAGAAGCCCGTATGGCCAGTAAACTCAATCATCCCAACATCGTAACAATTTATGACATAGCGAGGGCTGAAAACAGCAATTACATCGTGATGGAGTGGGTTGACGGTCAAGCACTCAGTGAACTGATTCCTGATAATGGTTTTGAGTTGAGTGAAGCCATTGGTATGGTCTGTCAGATTGCAGACGGGCTGGTTGCCGCACATCAAAAATACATCATTCATCGTGACATCAAACCACAAAACATCATGCTAACTCATGATGGCACCATCAAAATTCTGGATTTTGGTATCGCCGGGCTCATCAGCCAGCTGCCAGACCGGTCACCAACTCCCCACCATCCCGATACCACCACACCAGCGGCAGGTACCCCGGCTTACATGTCACCTGAACAAGCCCAGAATCTCAACCTGGATCAACGTTCAGATGTTTTTTCGCTGGGCACATTGCTGTACCAGATGCTGACTGGCAAACAGCCATTCAAGGGCGCTGATGTCAAAGAAGTCAGGGAAGCCATCTGCAGTGGTGATCATCAGCCAGTGACCACACACATTCCAGACTTGCCGGTTGATGTGGTGCACCTTTTGCAGCGCATGATGGCCACCAAAAAAGACCAGCGCTGGCAGAATTCTGCCGATCTGGCAGTCGAATTGCATCGCCTGCATGATGAGCTGACTCTTCAAAAAAACTGGTGGCAACGTCGTCATTGGTTCAGTCAGGTCGCCATTTTGATTCCCTTTGTCCTGGCCATGGGATGGACAGTCAAAGAATGGGTCTTTCCGGCAACCACTCAGCAATTGATACAGCGGCAATTACAGGAGGCAAGCAAGGTCGCTATTCTGCCATTCATCAACATCAGTGGAGATCCTTTGATTCAGCTTTTTGGAGATGGTTTGGCGGTGAATCTGGGCACTGATTTGGCCACAGTCGCCAGTGAGCTGGGTAATACCTGGGTGGTGCCAGCCACAGAAATCAGTCGGATGAAGGAAACCACTCCCAAAGCCGTTGCCGATAAGTACGGCGTTGAGCTGATCCTGACTGGTAGCATGCAACACCTGGGTTCAACCCGGTTGATTGTGCTCAACTTATTAGATGCCCAAAGTGGTCAGCAATTGAAAACCTCGGAAGTCGAAGTCAGTGCCAATGAACTGTTTACCGGCCATGCCAAAGTCAGGGAACAGGCATTGGCATTGCTGGATTGGCAGGTTGCAGATCACTTGATTGACTCTTTGAATGCCGATAAACCGCAGCTGGATGGGGCTTACAAAGCGTATGTGGAGGGCAGGGGATACTTATACCGTTATGATCAGACGGATAACCAGGTAAAAGCGCTTGAGGCCTTTCAACAGGCCATTGAGCTGGAACCTGATTACGCGCGGGCTTATGAAGGGCTGGCTGAAGCCCAACTGGTTCAATACACCGTCAGCCGTGATGAACAGTGGCTCACAGCCATGCAAAATACCATCGGTAAACTGGAAGCGATCAGTGGCCCTGATGCCAGCACCCATTATCTGTCGGCAGAAGCAGCGATGAAACACGGCCGCTATCAACAGGCTGCTGATTTATACCAACTGGCCATCGAACAAAACGATCGGCTGATCCGGGCACACATGGGCCTGGCCAGTGCGCTGGACAAGCTTGGTCGTCCGGTGGATGCTGAGCGTATTTATGAGCAATTAAGACGAATGGCGCCAAATAACTGGCGGGTGATTTCGAAAACCGGGATATTTCATTCACAGAATGGTGAATATGAAAAAGCCCTCAGTGCATTTCTTAAACTGACTGAAATCAGTCCCAACAATCATTACGGTTATCGAAATGCCGCAGGGGTTTATTATGTGATGGGCGACATTGAGAATGCGATCAGGTATACCCGTTTGGCCATTGATCAAAGGCCTTCTGATGTGGCATATTCAAACTTGGGTACCATGTTGTTTTACATCAAAAACTACAATGAAGCTGTAGAAGCTTATCAAAAGGCAGTGGCGTTACGGGACAATCAATATTTATTGTGGGGCAACTTAGCTGATGCCTATAAGCTCAGTGGTAATGAAGACAAAAATCCAGCTTATCAACGCGCAGCTGAGCTGGCGCAGAGTGAATTGAAAACCAATCCGAAAGACTCAATGGCAAGGGTTCACCTTGCTTATTATTTAGCTAATTTGTCCCGGTTGGATGAAGCCATGGCGTATGTCAATGACATCAGTGAGGGTCACACGGGACTGGAGCACTTTGTGGCAGCGACAACCCATGACTTAATCGGTAATCTGCGTTTAACTCAACATCATCTCATCAAGGCCATTGAAAAAAAATATCCGCTTGAAGAAATTACACAGTCACCTTTGCTCAGCCAGATTCGTCAAAGTGCAGAGTGGGATCAAGTTGTCAGCAAATAAAAAGCCACAACAGTTTGTTGTGACTTTTCATGGATTTGTTGCTGCCGGTCAATCCGGGTCATCTGTGATGATGATGGTGGGATCCCATCTGGCTGTACAGGCACTTCCCATCGTGTTGGTGAAGTTGGCTTCAAAGAACACATCCTTGCCTTCTTTATCAATTACCTGAGCCACAAACGCCAGTTGATTCGGGTTGCCGTCATTCAGGAACTGAAGGTCGGTATCGGTGAAACCATGCAGCCCTTCTATGCTACATTGATCACCATCCTTGGCATATAAGGTCAGGGTATATTGCTGTCCCTGAATCAGGTTCAGCGTGGCGCCATCAACCCCTTCGCCCTGATAGGTAACATACCCTTCGCAGCGGGTGTAATAATCGTTGCTGTCATGTGGGACATTGGCAACGATGCCATCGAAATCAACAATCACATCAATATTGGTTGTCATTTAGCTTCCTCTTGGTTGGTTATGAAACAGCGCATCTGGGACGCGCACAAGTAACGAATGCTCAATTTGAAACCCGGGTTTTGTTACGGACTCAACACACACATTGTCAGGTTCATCATAAATGAACTGGGCGTAATGTCAAAACACAATGTCTTTTCAGCCGCCTTAATTCATGGCCACCATATTCACGAGGATTGTCGTTATCAGCCCTGGGGGCGTTAAGACCACTGTGGAGCATCTCATTTCAACAAGACTTCAATGAAAATCATTCAGATGACTGACACATTTTTTAACTTTCTCTTTTCATACTCTATTTGATTATATTTATGTCATCATTTTCACATGGTTGTCAGAGAAAAGTTGTCTTAAAATTTTGCATTTGCTGATGGTACTTTCCTGTTTGAGCAATTACCTGTTGGTCTGGCACCTGTACCACCCAACAGTCCGGTATGTTACGTAACCACCTTTGACGCTCAGGACCCAGTGCTGGACAGCTGTAATGTGCCCATCACTCCTGAAGAAGAACCCATTGAGTTGGATACCAATACCCCCAATTCACCACCGGTGACCTTTGGTGTGGAATTGTTAAGAATGGTACCAGTCAATGACCCAAGGTTTTTGGTGCTACTGCTGTTTGGTCTGCTAACCATGGCATTTTATCAAACCAGAAAACACTGACATCAGCGTCTTTTAATCTCATGACAGGGCCTTCTTTATGAAGGCCTTTTTAATTTGCACAAATTGATAATTTTGGTCATTGAATTAACTTATTCGTTCATTGCAGGTTTTTCATCGGCTTGATTATCGTGTGGTTTTCAGCGAATAAAGAAGTCCTGAATAAACCTCACTTCATTAAACCTTACCCATGATTTCCATTGTTATTTGTGCCATCAAGCAAATGCACATGCCCGTTGTAGGAATACATTGACAGGTTCATCAGAATATACCCATGTGTATTTGCAAATAAATAGTGAAATATAGTACATGGAAATAATCATTTAAAGTGTATTCATGATACGAAGTCAATGCTGAATGAAGGGGAATTCAACCACTCAGGGTTTCCTGTTACCCTTTTAAAACCCAATGATTGTTGTCCGTAATTCATGACAGCCTGATGAGTGGCAACAGATCCTCAGAACAGGAATTGTGTACGAGCAGGTTGTCTTAACCAATCTGGAGAATAACATGACAATCAATGTACTGATCATTATAGACGGTGTTTATCGATTTGATGAACCGGCTGCGACCAAAGATTTTACATACAAAACCCTGGTGGACACGCTGAACGCGGATCCCAATATGAATGTGGCCACGGCCCATCGTGAAAACCTTGATACCACAGCCACCCTGCATGCGGCCAATCCAGCCGATGCATTTAATCTGGCCACTCATGACCTGATGCAGTATGACGTCATCTGGCTGATTGGCTATCATGGCCGCAATTCAATACCGCCATCCGGTAACAGCAGTCCTGCAAGTATACCAGATGAGGAAATTGCTGCATTGACCCGCTTTATGGATGCCGGAGGTGGGGTGTTTGCCACTGGTGACCACGATTCCATTGGTTCTGTGATGTGTGGCCACATCCCACGGGTCCGGGCCATGCGTTGTTGGTTTGGTCCGAATGATTCGACCAGTCCAATGCCGGTTGGATTTCCCAGTAATTTTGATGTGATAGGACCGGGCAGGGCAGACACCGTACAAACCAACCCGCTGGGGGACTACACCATTGATGACGACGGTTCGGGTGCCTTCGTCTATTTTGAGAACCAATCTGATTCGGTGCCACAACCCATCGTGCCAGTGGCTCCAACACATCCCATATTACGCCATGATGGCAGTGACATCATCATCTATCCTGATCATATGCACGAAGGCAGAACCCTGGGGCTGGTGACCATCGATCAGGGCTATTCCCTGGACTATGATTACACCCAATCATTGAGTTTTGATGGTGAATCATTTACTGAGTTTCCTGAGGTGGCAGGTCATCGGGAGTTACCGGCAGTGATCGCAACCGGTCAATCCATTGCTCAGCAAAACAGGGATGCCGCCAGCGGCGACACATTTGAAGACATTGTCGGATCAGCGCTGGATCCTTTTGCTGCAGTGAAAACAGTCAATACCATGAGTACCTACGATGGCAGAAAGTCAGGTGTTGGTCGCGTGGTCACCGGCTCAACCTTCCACCATTACATTGACATCAATTTAACCGGTGACATCGATATGGTGGGCGCATTGCTGAATAAAACGGGACCTGACGCAGCTAAAAACCATGGTTTTAATGATGACATGGGCACTTTTAATCAAATCAAAGCTGTTTTTGTCAACATCACTAAATGGCTGGCCAAACCCAAACCAGCGATAGAAATTATCTTAGAGCGCAGCACGTTCAGCCAGGATGAAGTCACCGGCAACCCAGTGTTCAATGCTGCTGTGCTGGTTACCGTTCAGGGAGTCAAGCCCAATCAGTTTCCGGGTGGAGGCATCACTGCTGGTTTGACACCGGCACAATTGGTTTCAAGGGCTCCAGCATTTGCTGGATTAACCGGTGTTGATATCACGCCCATATCTGTGGATTCCGATGATCCCGGGTTTCCAGATCGTCTGCAACGCATCACCTTTACTTATCAGGTAACCATTGATGCAGGCACAGCCTTTTCTTTTGGTGGCAACCATCAGGACATGGAGGTCAATGCAAGTTTAAATACCCCGGCAGCCTCTGCTGTGCTGACCGACCGGGCCTGGATCCAATTAGTCAAATCAGCCAACCCCTTTATGTTGGACCTGGATGATCCGGATGCGAAAACCTGGCTCAGTTCAGACTTGCGCGTGTTCCGGTTGACTGAAGGTGATGACATTGCTGGAGAAACCCTGCAAATGGGGGCCTCACGCAGTGATGCCAATGCTTTTATTCAAAATCTGATCAACAACATTGGCATCAGTGAGTTTGAAAATGAACTGAAAGTCAAACAGTCAGAATCGGCATTGAGTGCTTTACCTGACACGACTGGGCCTAATCCGAAAAAAGTTTACAACTTTGCAGTTGCACGGGTTCGACTGAATGGCAATGCTGCTTCAGCAGATGATGTGCGGGTGTTTTTCCGGATTTTCAGGTCACAAACCACAGCGGCCCTGACTTTCAATCGCAACGGCAGTGGTGATCCCATTCAGGGCTATATGGACAATGGTGCCACTCCACCGTTGTCGGTGCCTGGTCAATCAGCGGACAGTCAATGGCTGTCCATTCCATTCTATGCGGCAACGCGAACCACACCTCAAAATGCAGACGCCCCGAATGAACAGACCATTCAACCCACTGGCTCGGAAGTGTCACAGTTTTTTGGCGCATTGATTGATAACAATTTAACTGATTTCAGCATGGAATCAGCCCCTGGAGCGGGCGACAGCGTACCCATATCAACCTTATTGATGAATGAACATCAGTGCCTGGTGGCTCAGGTTGAATATGCCGGTACCCCGATACCCAGTGGATCCAAACCATCGACTTCTGATAAATTGTCCCAACGCAACCTGATGGTCACAGAAGTGGCTAATCCAGGCATCGACGCCTCAAGAATGGGATTGAGTACCTTTGAGATTGAAGCCACGCCCCGGCCAATAACAGCGGAATTGCCAGCTGATGAACTGTTCATTGACTGGCAACACAAAGCCCCGGAAGGCACGGATGTAAAGATCTATATTCCCTCCTGGCAAGCAGATGCGGTGATCCAGCTGGCTGATCAGATGTATCATCGTCACGAGATTCGCAAAGTGGATGATCACACCATTGTGTTTCCAGCTGGTGGTACCAAATATGTTCCCATTCCACAACATTTTGGTCGTCAAAATGGCGTGATCTCGATCCATTTTCCATTGGGCATCAAAAAGGGGCAGCGCTATGATTTGGCCATCCAGCAAATTACCAACAATGGCCGTCGGGTCAAATTCCCTCGCCCCAAATCACAGGAGATCAGCCTCAAAGAAGCCGTGAAGTTATTGGCATCCATTGACATCAATGTGGATGATACTAAAACAACCAAAGGCAAGAAGGCCATACCTCGGGGAGTCTATGATCTGGGCAATAACCGCACGCTGATCACTGACTTGTCAGTTTTTGATGCCGTTGGTGACCATGCAGTATTGATTCAACAGCCTGACCCGAAAGAAATTGAGCGGGCCAGAAAAAAAATCAGCATTTGGCGTGAAGTGGTGGGTGCCTTTCAGGTGAGTATTCCAGTCAGCACGAAAGCCGACATGGTGCACAGGCACCTGCGGTTACTTTCCATGTTTCGCTGGCGTGCAGAGCACCTGAAGGCAGACAGCTATTGGCATGCAACATTCATGCGTTATCTGGAGTTGTTCACCAGAAAAGTAGCCGCATTGGGTGGCGACATCAATGCCATTCCAACCACTCCTGACGGTGTCATTACTGACCCCAAAGATGAAGGGGGAAACAAACCAGGTGATGACGGTCCTGGTAAAGGCGTTGATAACGGCACAAGTAATGGATCTGATGATGGATTCTTTGAGCCCAACGGTGATGACTGGCTGTCAGAAACCAATGGATTGCAACCTCCTGGCAAAAGCAAATCCCGGGCTTTTTCCGGCAAGGTCAGTGGTTTGATCTTTGATCATTTTGGTGATTTCGAAGGTTTTACCCTGGAAGCATACAATGGCCATCATTTACGCTTCTTCAGCCGTGAAGGGGCCATACGAAAACTGGCCAGAAAGGCTTGGCTGAAACGCTATGTGGTCACTGTCATAACGGTTTCTGCTGACAGCAAAGCCGTGCGTCGGTTGTTACAACGCGGGTATGCAGACTGAATCGGCAAGGTTATGATCCAATCGCAGTTGCATTCAATCTTATGAGCAGTGGCGATCTGATCATGGCACATTAAAGTCAGGGCCATCTAAATTCTTAAATGGCCCTGACATCATCTGTACAACAAAGCAATCAAAGGGCCAGAGGATTTTGGTGAACTTTTCTGAGGGCCGGAGCTGCTTTTGTTCGCTTGATGGATTGAACAAGCATTCCTACAACCTTGGACTTATTGTCAAATACCCCTCCCGTGATTCGGTCTTCCATATTTTTTTAATGTCTTTATTGGATAGGAAACGTTTGGAGCGGGGATTCAGAAGGAAACGGAATCAGATCACAGTGAAAAAGATGAGTAACAGGCATGCTGTTATGGACATCTTTCAGAAGGATCTGAATGAGGCCGTATATTCCGGTTTGCATGCGATCACAGTTAACCAGTCCATGCCTTTACCATGGCGACCCACTTTGATTTCAGAATCGTACACAACATCTAAACCAATAGAACTCAGCATTTGACTGATCGCAGAGACAGAAAAAGACCACAAATGAACCGGGTCGGGAGTTACATCACCAATCAGGTTAAACTTTTGTTCCAGTGGCGTGGCGATGACCATCAGCTTAAAGGGGTGTTCGTTGATTTGTTTTAACAGGGAAAATGGGTCACTCAAATGTTCGCAAAATTCAAACATGCTGATGATGTCGAAATGAGCCTCATTGCTGTGGTGTAAATTCAACTGGTCCAGCACATTTTGCTGATAGAAACTGCGACCTTTACACCGGTTGTTGTTGGCAATTTGTATTTTACTTTCCTGCAGATCACAACCCACAACCTGCCAATGATTGCCAGTATGGCGCCCTGGATGAACCGCATTGGCAATCAAGCCATTGCCGCAACCAATGTCCAGCCATTTCCTGTTACATCGCAGGTTCATTGAATCCAGCATGGACATGTGAGATTCGATCACACTGATGGCGTGACTTTTTCTGATGCAATGATCATAGTTTCTTTTGAATTTTAATTGTGTGTGATCGCGAAATCGATTGAAGGCATTTTTGTTTCCAGCAACACGACCTGCAATCACCGCATTTTGTTTGGCATAAAAGCGGCTGTACTCTTCATCAGAATAGCGGATATGTGGCTTGATTTGGTGAGGTGCAATCATCCCATCTTCAATTAATTTCCGGGTCAGGTTTACTTCACCGTTGTCCCAGTGTTCAACATACTCAAGTCGTTGGCTGATGATACCAAACAATCGCAACAACTCATCATCTGATTGGTTTTGTTTGGCTGCATCGATCACATCCTGCAGATAGGAATTGAGAAACAAGTCGTCATTGATCAGTTGGTTCAATTCCTGTCTGAGCGATTCGCTTTCACTGGTAGCAGGGCTTTTCAGTTTCTTGATCAAGGATTTGATGTGCGTGTTTGATGGCATAAGCTGAGCGTTTTGATGACCTGCTGATCATATCTGACCTGTGATTAAATAACAATCCACCGGCACAAAGAAAGAAGCGGTAACCGGATGCCTGGTTGACCATTTTCTCAATACCAGCACCATGAAAAGAATGAGAATCCAAATTTTAAGAGTCTCGAATTTTCAAGCTATACCATATCCCTGTATTTCTACACTTCTCTGCAAAATTAACCAGTTAATCACTCAAACTGGGTTTGCTGGAAGTCGCTGTCCTGGCATTTAGTTGGCATTGGGTGAATGGCTGATGCCATTTCAGTCAGAGAATTGGCCGGCCTGAATTACCAGGACGGCCAAAGCTGATTTTTAATGACTACTGGAAGGTGATGATGTGGTTTTGAAATTCAATTCGTGCTCAACCAAACCAAACCCAGTAAGCGACTTAAACCCGAGGCCAGTGAGGACCAGTTGATAGTCTTTGTCTGGAACTAAGCTGATTTCAATGGTCACCGATTTGCGGTCATCTGCAAAACTGACCTGATCGATTGCTGGATAGGCTTCCCGGCCTTTTTTGCCAAAATGGAATGAATAAGATCCCCTCATGACTCTGTCAAAGGTGAATGTGATCCGGGAGATGTCTGGATCAACATCAGTGGATTGGTTGATGTCCGGTGTCACAGAGACCACTCTGGGTTTTTGGTCGGCCACTGTATTGACGAGCTTATCAATGTTCATTGTCGTATGCCGGAAAAAACCGACGATTTCAGGCATGAATGATTCAAGGGTTGGAAACTGTTTCCGGTTTTTGCTGTAGCGTTCCAGTTCATTGACCAGTTCTGCTGTCCACACAAAGCCTGAATCAAGTTGCTCAGCCAATTCCCTCTCGATTTCCTCTGTTGTGGCATCATGGTCGTTCAGGTATTTAATCACAGCGGCACGAACCAGAGCTTCGGAGAACATGGTCTGCCATTTGGTGTAGGCCTGTCTGCTCATTTGTGGTTCCAGCTTGTTGAATAAAAGCCGTCCATTGTCGGATAAATCTTTGGCATATCCTGCGACCAAATGGTTGATGAAGGAGTGGTTTATTTCGTGCAGGATGGTGGAAAAGTAATCTTTCTTTTCATAGATCGGCAAACCAGATTTGTCCATGGTCCAGGCGCCGATGATGCCATAAATAATGGTGGTACCATCAGCCAGTTGAACATTTGGTCCATAGTTATGACCGCCATTACCTACGGCATTCACCAGACGGTAAGCTCCTTTGGGCTGTTGGCCGTAAAATGATTGATACCAATTGAGGTTTAAATCATCATAAGAATGGCGGAACCGTTGAGCAACTTTTTGATACATCGCTGCCTGTTCAGTAAAAAACTGTTCACTGTTGGAGTCTCTGTAAAACTCATTCAACAGCTTGAGGAACGTCTTTGTGGTTGTTTTTTTCCAGCCTTCTGGTGTCCCTTGATTCGCCAGATTCAATAGTTGCATGTTGGGTGGTGGACTGATGCTGATGGCCATGTTCATGATGCGGTCATAACCCAGGCTGTCTTCATCCCGGACCTTTTTGATGAAGTTGATCAGTGGGTGGTTTTTATGCGGGTCATAATGCTCTTCAATGTGGTCAACATATTGAACAAAGTCTTTCGAGCTATATTCGTGACTCTCGGCTAACCTGAAGACGATGCTGAGCAGTTCCACCCGCAAATCAACTTTGGGATCCTCCAGAATATTTTGTTCGCCGGCAAAGGCGTTGAATGAGGTGGTCAAAAAGAGTAAAGCCGTTATGATTTTCATGATGAGTTCCTTTAGCTGTTAAGGGGAAAATGATTGGTCGAGCCTTGGCAGATATACATGTTTGTCTAATGATCATAGATGACTTATCGACCACCGAAAAGCACAAAGGTTCTTGTGGCTTACAAATTGGAAGCTCAACACACAGCCCGTTTAATGACAGGAAACCCTTCGATAAAGAGCGACGGAACATAGCTGGAAAGGCCGTGCGGGCACTTTCCATAGTGGTATGGCGTGAGAATTGTAGACGCTTTCAATCTGAAAATATCATCATAAACATGGTGCGATAATTGGGAGATAGGTCATACCCATGGATATTTTTTTAATCAAATCAGAACACATTTACACCATAAAGTTAAGACCAGTAAAAATCGGATATGGTTAGCCAGTGCTTATTTTGTGCCTTCTTTAAAATTACGCCGATTATTAATACACGCTGCCAAACGAGGTGTTGATATAAAACTGATGGTGCCAGGGAAAAGGACGGACAGCATGATGTCTCGATACATTGGTCAAGGATACTACAAAAAATTTCTTAAAAACAATATTAAAATTTATGAATACCAAAACCATTTTATACACAGTAAGGTAATTATAGTAGATGATTGGGTTACCATAGGCTCGTCCAATTTTGATCTGTGGAGTGCCAAGTGGAATTTAGAAGCAAACCAAGAAATTAAAGACCCAATATTTACACAGAAAATCCCTTTGATGTATGAAAGTGATATATTGAGCTGCAATGAGATCACACAAAATATGTGGCAAAAGCGGACTTTTACTTTGAAATTAAAAATCTATATTTGGAAATATATAGGTAAATTCATAACTATAACAGGCTTGAATGGTCGAGAATAAAAATATTCTTATATTATTAAAAAACCCATATTTGGGGGGGGCTTACGCAGAACCCTTTAAAACCATGATTTTGGAATACTGAAAGAAATTAAGCTGTGGCCATTGTCTGAAGTGACTGTATGATATTTCTTAGGGAGTGCCTGATGTGATGAACGCCCCCAGTGACGGTATCTAAGTACCAGGCTTGTAAAATTACAAGGACAACTAACCGGAGACATTCATCATGAAACATTGTAAATTATTATCCATCGACTTGGCAAAAACAGTCTTCCAACTGTGTGGCTTAGATCACAACCATCATGTCATCTTCAATAAGAAGGTCACACGATCCCAACTGATTAAACCAATTCTGGACATTAAGCCTGATGCCATCGTCATGGAATCGTGTTATTCAGCCAATCATTGGGGCAGACAGTTCCAGTCTATGGGCTTTGAAGTCAGGCTGATTCCGCCACAACACGTCAAACCCTTCGTCAAAGCCAACAAAAATGACCGGCATGATGCCCTGGCCATTGAGACAGAGATTTGTAGAAATTCATAAGATTATTTGAGTGTTTTGTTGTAAGATATATATCGATAGAATTCAACAGCATTCAGGTCAGTCAAACCTGAATGGTTCATGGTGAGAAGTTGCCACAATGATCAGTGGTAACCATCACGAGTTTGGTTGAATTGTTAGCTTAATTAAAGTCAGAGAAGGGGAAGTTTATGTCCATCAGAACACAACAGGTATTTTTGATGACCGCATTGGTCTTTGGGTCGCATGCAGCACAGGCCCAGGTAAACCTCACCGAGGCAGAACAATCGGTTGTTGATCATTATAAAAACATGCAAAGCATGGGTTCTGAAGAACGTAAAACCTACCGTGAACAACTGTTTTCCGGTATGAGCCGATCGGAACAAAAAAGTTTTCAAGAAGCCTTTAAATCCATTCGCTCCCGCTTACCTGAATTGTTGGGCATTGAAGACACCGCCACTGAAACCAATAAAAACCAGGCCTCTGCAAACTCAGGGCAATCCGTTCGGGTTCCTGGTTCTGGCATTCAGTACGACTCGGGTAATACCACCGGAACCGCAGGTGTGGCCAGCCAAATGGTTGGAAACCGCTATGATACCGCCATTAACACGATGGGTACCGCTTGTTGTTCACCGGTCGAAACTTCTGGCACCATCACCATGGCCACCTTTGAAATGGTTAATACTTTCTTCGGATCGGCGGTATTCAGTGTTTATTCTAATGTGGTGGGTACAGGTGCTGTA
Organism: Marinicella sediminis; assembly: GCF_002000055.1. Taxonomy (GTDB): domain Bacteria; phylum Pseudomonadota; class Gammaproteobacteria; order Xanthomonadales; family Marinicellaceae; genus Marinicella; species Marinicella sediminis. The sequence continues at coordinate 171,261 of NZ_MVBD01000009.1, forward strand.
CAAGTGACTTCGATGGCATACCCAGGACTGATGACTGGATTAAACACCATCACCCTTGGTGGCGGCGGCACAGCCAACGCCTATGCCAACGGCTCATTCCTGGCTGGTATTTGGCAGTTTGACCCAACCATGACTGCGATTGGTGTCGATACCGGTACCACCGGCGGACAAGGCCATCACGGTATCAGCCTGAATGATGGCGCCATGGGCACCATGCTGACCAATTTAAACAGCCTGAACGCCGTTATGCGCCTGCAGGGGAATCTGGTCACCGCTTCAGTTCCTGTTGAGCTGATCGACTTCACCATTGAAGAAGACCAGGATCAGTAACACTTTATCAATCATTCAAGAACATCATTTATGAAAACCAAATGGTTTATGAATTTGGTGTTTTTGGCTGCCTTTTTGATCATCACCGGGTGTGATGAACGCAGTCCGGAACCCACCTTCAATGTACTGATTGTGACCTTTGACACCACCCGGGCTGATCACATCGGTACTTATGGCAAGTCAGATGCCCTGACCCCCAACCTTGATGAATTGGCTTCAGATGGGGTGGTTTATGAGCGTGCCGTGACCCACATCCCGATCACCTTGCCATCTCACAGCAGTATGTTCACGGGGAAGGTGCCATTCACCCATGGAGTCAGGGACAACGGACTGTTTTCTCTGGGACCGGAACAATTGACCTTGGCCGAAATCCTGAAAAACACTGGCTATGAAACCGGGGCAGCCATTGGTTCATTTCCCCTCACGTCTCAATTTGGCATTGATCAGGGTTTTGATTACTACAACGAACACATCACTCAGAAGTATGAAGATGTGCATGGTGAGCGCACCATACCTAAACATCAGTTGTTTTTTGATGAGCGACCTGCCGGCGCAGTCAATGAAGCAATCATGCCGTGGATCAGGTACCACCACAACAAACCTTTCTTCGCCTGGCTGCACTATTTTGACCCCCACCATCCACATGAACCACCTGCACCCTATGATCAGTCATTCATCCATGATCTGTATTCCGGAGAAATTGCCTATTCGGATGAAGCGTTTGGGATGTTGATTGACCAGTTGAAACAATTGGGGGTCTATGACAACACACTCATTGTATTCACCTCTGATCATGGAGAAGGTAATGGAGAGCACAATGAAGCAACCCATTCATTGTTGATTTACAACGCCACCCAACATGTTCCGCTGATCATCAAGTACCCGAATCAGGAACATGCCGGAACCCGAATCAAGCAATGGGTTGGCTTGGTGGATATTTTCCCCACAGTGCTGGATGTGCTAGGTCTTGAGGTACCTGAAGACATTCAAGGACAGGTGTTGGCACGTGCAGATCAGCCCGTTGATACCAACGCGGAGATATACCTGGAAACCCTCTCACCAAGGTTTTCCCGTGGTTGGGGTGAACAGCGGGGCATCATCAAAAACGAACACAAATACATCCATGGCCCCCGCCAGGAACTCTATAACCTGATTGATGACCCCCGGGAATTGAACAACATCATCGATCAGCATCAAGCGCTGGCCAATAACCTCAAGTCCGATTTGCAGGATTATTTGGATGAGTATCAAATCACTGGGATGAATGCCTCCATCAATGTGGACAGCCAAACCTTGAATACCCTCAGAGGTTTGGGATACGTTCAATCCAGTGGTGATATGGTTGATGTCATAGAAGAAAAACTGAGTGAAGCGGGTGATCCTCCACAAGATCATGTGGGCACCATCAGTATTTATTCTCACGCCAAAAATTTATTATTCCAGGGCGAATACATTGAAGCCAACCGCTATTTACAATCTTTGTTGAATCTTGAGCCGGATAATCTGGCGTATTTGGAATTGAAAATTCAAGCAGACATTCAATTGGGTGCTTTGGAGTCGGCAAAAAATCACCTTAAATCTTTGCCCAATGACCTGCATGGCACCTTATCACCAGCTAAGCGCTTAAGCCTTTTGGGGCGCATCGCGTTGGCTCAAGGAGACCACAATTCCGCACAAAGACTTCTGGCTGATGCTGAAAACCTCGAACCCAGCATCAGTGGTCAATTACAGTTGGCCACAATTGCTGAGCAGAACAACCAATCGGAGCTGGCCCAAAAACACCTTGAACGGGCTTTAAGCCTCGAAGAAAACAATGTAGAAGTGCTCAACACTCTGGCGATAAACCATTCAAAAAGAGGTGATTGGCTGGCAGCTGAACAATACTTCTCACAGGCCATTGAGCATCATCCTTACCATCAGTTAACTCATTACAATTACGGTGTTTTCTTATATGAAGTGGCCGATTATGAGTCTGCATTGAAAGCCTTTGAGCAAGCGATCCGTTTACAAGACAACTACCCCAAGGCCTTATTTGCCATCATCGAAACCCATATGGCCCTGGGACAACCTGCCAAAGCCCATCATTGGTATGACCATTTTGAAATGGTGAATCCGAACCACACCTTGTTTGCCAAAGCGCAAAACCTGTTGGAAACTAAATGAAACAAATCATAATAATCTCCATGCTGTTTTTACTGAGTGCTTGTGGAACACATGATCAAAAACGTCTGTCTGATGATGTCGTGTTGGCCAGTTCTCAAGAGCTGTCTGTGACATTGGCTGAATTACGTGAGCACATCACCGATTTACCTGTTCATCTGCGATGGAACAGCGAACTGGATCCCCAGCAATGGTATGCTGATCAAATCAATTTGATCATGATTCAAAAGTTACTGCTCACAGAAGCGAAGTTGATCGGATATGAGCAAGATCCGAAATACCTCAACAAAGTCAGAAACCTGGAGCGTATGGTTTATTCAAGCCAATATTTGAATGAATTTCAGCCACCACAAAAACCCAGTGAAGCGGAATTGAAAAATCATTATGAGGAACATTTGGATGAATTTGTGTTTCCCGAGTCCCGGCGGGTTTTTCACATATTTCAATCCCATAAAGAGGGTGTGGAAACCACCAAACAACGCATGCAGTCATTGCGCAATCGACTGATAAAAGGGGAGAACATTCAGTTATTGGCCCCGGAATATTCTGAATCAGAATCAAGACACAAAAAGGGATTGATTGGTTTGATCAAACAAGGGGATTTGTCTGCTGATTTTGATCGGGTGGTGTTCAAACTCAACATCAACCAACCCAGCGAACTCATCAGAACTGCTGATGGGTACCACATTTTTGTGGTTTCAGAAGTGTTGCCTGCACAGTCTTACTCTTTTGAGTCCGTGCAGGGAATGATCTTGCAGCGACTACAGGTTCAGCACACTTTGGCATTTATCCAGGAAAAGGCCGAATTACTGGAACCACCTGAACCATTTATGGTGCCTGATATGGATCAACTGCAGCAATTGATGCGTCAGGGCAATCCGCAAGCACCTTTGATTCAAGTGGGCAACTATTCAAAGCCCATGGCACAGTTCATGTTTGAGATGAGGGAAATGCAGGCTAAGATGGGCGCAGTACGCGACCCCCAAATGGGGCTGAAAATGCTGACAGAGACTGCTTATCGTGAGTGGATTTACCAACACATGCAAGCTGAACAAGCCACACCTGCACATCCTGATCGATTGGCCAAGGCCAAAGAGGACCTACTGATTGATGAATACAGGCCCGTAAAGTTACGGGCATACGTGAATCAAAATCCTCAATTATTGAATGACTACTTTGCGGGAAATGAGATGCGATTTTCAACACCCGTGATGGTTCAGTTGAAACGTTTGCAAATTCCCATCGAAGAGGGGATTAATTTGATGCCTGATCTAGAACAGTTGATCAGTCGACTGGATCTGGGTGAAGTTAAATTGGAAGAGGTGGCTGAGCAATACCAAGGCCAGGTTCAGCCCTTACCTCTGATGAATGCACAAAACCTGAAACGGATTGACCCAAGGATGCTCAGATTTGCTTTTTTGCTGAACCCTCAGGAACATACACCACCGTACCGTACAGAGAACCATTACATTATCCTCAAACTCATTGAAAGGAAAGAAGCCAAAGTTCAGCCTTTGGCCACGATCAGAGATCAGGTGATGAATCAATTCATTCGCTCTCATTCAGCTGATTTGTTTTCTCAGCTCAAAGAACAACTGCTCTCTGAAGTCAAAATCCATCGTACGCTGTTGAGTGATGTACACCTGTCACTGCAACAGTGAACGACATCAATCCAGATAATAGGTGATGTCTTGTGCTTGCAGCAATTTGGTGGTGATCGCCGTTTTCAGTTGAGATTTTTGATTCGCCAACAGTTCTTTGCGGATGATGCCTTGAGCTTCTGAAAACGTCATCAAACGATTAGCCTGAACATCATCCAATCGCAGGATCCACACATAACCTTGTTCAGTCTCAACCAAACCACTGTATTGGCCAGCATCAATTCTGAGCAGTGCCCGCATCAAATCAATCCCCAAAACCTGTCCCAGACGGTTTTTGCCTATGGTGCCAATCAGACCATCTGGATAACGATCTGCAAATGCCGAATATTGATTGGCTGTGGTGGCAAAATCCACAGAGCCATGATTGATTTCATGCAGTAATTCAGCCGCTTTTTGATGCGCCAGAATTCGATTGCCATTAATAGCTATGGCCAAACCAGAAACGGTGTATTGAGCTGGTAAGACATATGAATCAGGGTGGTTTTGAAACTGATCTTCGATGTCTTTAAGATGGGGTTCCGATAATTCCTTTGCGATCAATTGCCGGAGAATGTGTTCGGCCGAGCGTTGTGTCACCAAGGACTCACCTGCCAAAACCCATGAACTGCGGATATCAACACCGGTGGCATCAAACATGGCTCGCTTGATGGCGTAGGCTTCAATGCGCTGTCGATGTGACTGTTCGAATTCAGATTTCCAGGGTTTTTGTCGAAGATTCTGTCCCAACAACCAACCCAATTCCCTGGTATTGAGTCTCCATTGATTGGTGATCACTTGCGCTTCTGAATCGATCAGTTTCTCACCAGTTTTTGGCCATTTTATGTTCAGCTTCAATGCCGTCAGAAAATTGTTTTGCAGGAACTGCCATTGGGCATTGAATGCCTTGTTTTTGACCTGTTGGGTGGCACGTTTCATCAGTTTTTGATCACTTAATACCGAAGCTGATATGTGTCTTTCACAATAAAACAACATCACCCCATGACTGCTTTGAATGACTTCACTCATCTGATTGGGCTGCAGTTGCATCACCAATTCATCCAACTCAGCAGCCAGTAAGCCTGGAGGCACGTTACCGATCAATCCTTTTTGTAAGCGTGACTGTGAATCAGAATAATTGGTGGCGGCTGTTTTGAATCCATCGAGGTCATTTATCTGAGTTCGCAGGTCTGTCATCCAGTCCAACAATTCACGTTTGTGTTTCGGGTCAGCATTTGGTGGATAACGTTTGAAAATTTGATACAAACGCAGTTTGGGCGGTCGTTTTGGACGGTTTTTTAATTCGTTAAAGCGTGCATTGATGGTAAGCGGATCTGGTTCAAGGACTTGTATCACCAATTGTTTATGGTGTTCAAACGCTTTCTGGTACAAAAACTCTTGGGCCTGAAAACGGATCTTATCTGCGTTGTCAGTTGAAAGGTGTTGATTGTGCTGTAATAAAACTTGTTCCAGAAAATACCCGTTGATGTAGCTTTTTATGTTCGCTGATCCGTTGAGGTTTCTTAATTTTGACCAGTGAGCAAAAGACTCAGCACTCAGCATGATGCTGCTATCATGGTTTTGGGCAATGAGTTTTGACGGCGGTTGCCGTTGGGTACAAGCAACTAACACCAAAGTGAATATGATTGTCAGATACAGTTTATTCATAGAAGTTAATATATCCATAAAAGTTCAGTTCAAGCTTCTGGTCATTGGCATAAACCCGAACCGTGGCTGTGTTGTTGATCAACGTCAATTGCAGCTGATTGGTTGTGGATTTGAAATGTTGTTCGGTTAAGAGTTGCCCAAGCGCATCGAATTGTCTGACATGTATTTCGCCGCTGAACTGTTCATTGGGAATCGTTATGGCCAGTTCCTTGCTTTTCAAACTAAACTGAATCGTTTCATCCGGTGTGTTGAGCTTCAGGGATGGGTCACCAAGTACCACATAGGTATCGACAAAATGATTTCTGAGACCATTTGTTCTGGCCAGGTTCAGTGCTTCACCAATGGATTGTTTTTGCAAGAGGGCATTGATTAAATCCTGACTGAATTTAATGGGCGGATAGTTGCGTGCGGATGAACCAATGATCGCCACTGAGCCATGATTGGGTTTTAACAACAACAACTCCGAAAATGAACTTGAATTGGGGTGGTCAAATGGGGCAGACGAGCAGGTCATGCTGAGTACCACTGGCCATTTATCATTATTCAACTGTTGAATGTGTGAGCGGTCAAACAGGACCGGTAATCGGGTTTCCGGGTGTTTCCCGATTTCCCACATATAACGACCACCATGTCCATAAAAATGTACCAGGCCGAAACCGTCATTGATGGCATCAACAATGCTTTGGGCGCCATCCAACACATGCTTGTTCTCATCCAAGGTTCGTGAGATTTCGGTTTTTTCCAGGTTCAATCCAGAAATGATTCGGAGGTTCCTTTTCTGGTATAAATCTTCTGCTGGGGTGAGCATATTGAACCGGCTGTTCCACGCCCCGGGCTGACTGTCTTTGTGGTGATGTATTGTCTTGTGGATGATCGCATCAAGTTCATCCAAAGTATTGACTGGAAATCGACCAACTGCTACCGGGCTGGTTGAATGATCATCGATCAAGGTATAAGGGGTGTCGCTGGCGGCAGGGCCATGGTCGGTGAATACCTGAAAGGTAGGCACCAGGTTGTTGTGGGCATGGGCAGGTATTTGGGGTAAATAGCTCAGGGCATCCTGATGGGTGAACCAATTGCTGTCACCAACCAGTAATGTGAACTGCAGCTCCTTTGAACTGTTTTGTGCGACAAATTGTATGGCCCTTTTGATGGCTTGTGCACCAAGGTGTCCATGATCAAACCGATCATACACAGCCAATGAATCCCAGACCAGTACAGATTTCCCCTGACGCTCGTGCCATTGAATCAGTGGGGCCAGATTGGTCATAAAGGCAGGGTGACTGATGATGAGGTAGTCTGCCTGGATGTTGAGCGTTGATGGCTCAGCGGTTGGTCTGACCAGCTGTACCTCACGGATATCTTTGGTAGGCACATACACCACACTGCCATCTGACTGTAATTCATTGGGTGCCGATAACACCATGGGTTGACGGCCGGCCTGGATTGTTGTGCGGTGCTGGTTTGACCAATAGATGTGGCCTGTGCTTCGGGGTTGAACCTCAATGGCGCCATCACCAACGACCTTCAATTGACGGTAATTAGTTAACACAACTGAATGCTGATGTTCCAACTCAATCCAATCCAGATACATCAGATCGATCACCGCTTGTCCACCCAATGTTCGGGGTGTGACAGAAAGTGAGAGTTCATTGTCTGAGTCGGTGAAACGCGAGGCATCAACTGTAAATTCAGCCAGGTGATGTACTTGCCCGTTCCACTTGGCCAATCCCAGTGTTTCACCGTTGAGATCCACAGTCAGTACATGGTCAAATTCAACTTCGGTCTTGGACTGTGTTGTGTTCCAGCCACGTAATTTAATGCGTATAGTGACTTGATGTGGTTTGGAACTGATTGATTGAAGAGCCAAAGGAATCCTGATTGGGGCTTGGGCGGCTGAACTCAACTTGTACCAATACCAGCTGGTCGTTGAATGTTCAGCATCATTGGACGACAAAGGTGCTCTGACAAGGTTCTCTTCCAGGTGTTGTTTGAACAACAGGGGTGAATATTCACCTGAATTGAGTGGCGGATCAACCGATGAGGAATGGCCAATCTGGCCCGATTCGCCCAGAATAAGTCGATACACATTGATGATGGATACCGGATCAAACCATTCATTTTGACCGCGTTTGTGTTCACCGATAAATTCAATGCTTTCACCAGGTTCCCAAATACCGTCTCCATCGTCATTGATCCAAATAGTTTGTGGTTCACCTTGGGCGGTTAAATTGATTTGATCAAAACGAGGGGCTTGTTCCAAAGCTGTAATTTGATGATGATTGATCCGATAAACCCCATCGGCATTGACATACACGTTTAAACTGGAAACAGATGTAGCGGTCGACTCAGCAGCCGGTGCCGATAGGCCAAAGAGTAATCCAAAAATTGTGGTTAAGCGCACTGTGGGCATAAGAAAAAAAGGGGTAATCAAATTACCCCTTCAGATCAATTCTGTATCAAAGTTCAGTCTCAGTCATGGCGACTTCGCAATGATTTGAATCGCATCATCACTGTGGCAGCCATGAATAATGCCAGTAACATCAGTCCCAACAAGCTGGTGCTGGGCACTTGAATTGGGTTGCCAAATACAGTCAATATCAAGATGGCTGAAGATGTGGCTGCATAGTTGGCATCACCACTGTAAGAGGCTGTGAGGTTGCGATCGCCTGACTCGCTGATGACCAGAACACAGCTGGTGTCGGGCAGGGTGGCCACACAACTGAAAGTACCATCACTGATGGTGACTGTTCCGGTCGGCGGCAACACAGCAGGTGGCACAGGATCAATGGTGAATGTCACAGTGGTAGGTGCACTGTTTTGAACTGGGTTCGGGTTTGCAGACACAATGGCCAGTGTCACACTGCCGGTCACCACTTCATGAGGTTCTGCGCCCGAGGTCACTGGAGGGTTGGTGCCATCACCGGCATAGTCAGCCACCAAAGAGCGTGTGCCCACGGTGGTCAGATTAATCACACAACTGCCGGCAGCCACGGTGTCTACACAACTGTCCACACCATCTGAGACTGTGACATTACCGGTGGGCGCACTGCCTGTTACTGTATAAGCCACGGTCACTCCCTCGCCGACCGTTGAAGGGTCGGGGGTGGCACTGGTGATGGTGATGCTGGTGACATCTGTGGTTTCAGATGTGCTGTTGTTCCCAGCATTCGTGTCTGTCTCTGTGGCAGTGACAGAAGCGTTGTTGGTCAGTGTGCCTCCAGTACCCGGGTCAATGGAGACAACCAGGTTGTATTGGGCCGATGATCCTGAAACAATGGTTCCCAATGTACAGGTGGGTACCGCAGCGGGATCTTCCGCACAACCGCTGGTTGAAACCAAAGTCATGCCTGCAGGCAAGGTGTCTGTCACCACCACGTTGGTGGCATCAGAAGGACCCGCGTTAGCAACATCAATGGTGTAAGTGACGTTGCCGCCAACAGCCACTGGATCAACATCATCGGATTTGGTGATCGATAGGTCGATTTCAGGTTGAACCACAGTGTCTTCACTGGTGCTGTTGTTGCCAGGGGTGTTGTCAGTTGCATCTGAGGTCACAGAGGCATTGTTGGTGATCGTACCGGTAGTGGCATCAACCGTTACCTGAAGCGTGTATGAAGCGGAAGAACCAGCTGTGATGGTACCCAGACTACAGGTTGGGTTGCCATTGGGATCTTCTGCACATCCTGTGGTGGATACAAAGGTCACACCCCCAGGCAATGTGTCGGTGACCACCACGTTGGTGGCATCAGAAGGGCCGGCATTAGAAACATCAATGGTGTAAGTTAATGTGCCACCTGGGCTCACGGGGTCCACATCATCCACTTTGGTGATGCTTAAATCGGCTTCAATTCCAATCACGGTGTCTGAATCAGTGGCTGAGTTGTTGCCTGGGGCAGGGTCAGTGGTACCAACAGGTTCAGTGACGGTCACTGTGTTGCTCAGGCCACCAGCAGCTGCATTGCTGGGAATGTCGCACGTGGACGTGTAAGTGGCCGTACCAGCATTTAGCAAGTCGACCAGTGTGTCATTCAGGTTTCCTGCAACAGGTCCTGTGGTACATGCTGAACCTGCTGAAGCCACACAGGTGGTCGAACAATTGGTCAGCGCAGCAGGAAAAGTATCTGCCACCGTTACACCAGTCACATCATCCGGACCGTTGTTGGTCACCACCATGGTATAGGTCACGGATCCGCCAGCCACCGCAGCGGTCACGCCATCAGTTTTAGTAACGGATAAATCAGCAGTTGAACCACCTGCCTGAACAATCCCGGTAAACAGCGTTAACAAAATGAACACACTGATTGATTGCTTCTTAATGTTGATTGTGAATTCGACCACTTGATCCCCCTGATGAATGTTGAAATTATTAACAAAATGATAACTCAGTGTGGGTGAAATTTCTACTAAAAACATGATCTCAAAAGCATTTATGCGGCACAAACAGGCCTTGGAATGTCCTTTCAAGAAGAACGAAATGATTGATTCAGTCTGCGGAGGGATTCAAGAGCAAAATTTGAGCCATTGTTTTGCATGTATTTGAGCCGTTCAAGCAAAGCCCTGAGGGTTTTTTGAGCGCTTGAATTGAGCGGGCCACTTTGATTGGCTATGCGTTTAAAATCGTACATCACAGCCACCAATACCTCTTGGTTTTCAAGCTCCAATGCCAGCTTGGCCCTGGTTTCTAATAAGTGCAAGCTTTGTCTGGCAGACAACAATTCATCCGTGAATGCCAATGCTTGTTGTAAATAATCGTGTTCACGACTTTGCAAGCGCCAATTTATGCGCAGTATTTTGGCCATGTCATACAACACATGATCGGCAGGAATCTGACCCAGTTGCTCATCATGAGGTTTCACGGCGGTCCATTTCTGCAATCTTAACAAGCGCCAGTTTTCAAGCACCAGGCTGGTTAATTGATCGGTTTCGATGAGCGCCACAAGTGTTGGATTGCGTAATGACAAGACGGGTTCTTTGGCCATGAGAAATTGTCCGGCGGTCAGGGCATGGTTGGACGAACTGAGTGAGTTTAGCAATGTGGCTTTGGCCTGTTGTTTATCAACAAACACATACTGCATCATCGACATGCTCAATTGCTTGAGTTCTGAATTTTGCATCCGCTCAATCATGGCATTGAGGCGAATCATTTGACCTTCTTTGATTAATCGATTGACCGCTGACAATGTCTGCGATGGCTCAAAATCGTCCAACCGCCAGTCATCATCGGCAAACAATCGATCAAATTCGGTTTTGGGTAACGACCGGCTGATGACCTTCGGGGATCGGATCTTCATCACATTGTGCTGATCAGTGGACAGTTCAGCACCATCAGAAAAAGATCGGCTTTGTGAGGCGTTCAATCGCCTGGAAAGCATCAGTTCCAGCCAGGAATTTACCCCCAGCAAACGCCATTCAGATAAATCCTGAGATCTGTTGAAGGTGTCCTCGCTGATGTTCAATGGCTCATTAGATGCCATAAAGAGCAGGCCACCCTGAGACAAGGGTTGATACAATTCCACGTGTCTAAACTCTGCATTCAATGTGGCCAGCAATGAGCGCAATAAATGCTGATCAACATAGCGCAAACCAATCCACTGAACAAACACACCTGACTGATTCAGCCTGGATTCTACCAGCGCAAAAAATTCCCGGGTGTACAGGTTTGAAGCACCCGCCGTCCAGGGGTGAGACGGTTGGGATATCACCACATCAAATTGTTGCTGACTGTTTCTCAAAGCATTGCGGGCATCGTTGTGATGTAAGTGAAGCCGCGGATCAGCCAATGGATCTTCCCGGCGCCAGCTGGCCACGCTTTGATTGGCATGAATCACTTCTTCTTCCAGTTCAACCACATCAACCCTGCGAACGGTGTGGGGTACTGCCTGCAGGGTCAAACCAGCACCTAAACCAATGATCAACGCATCCTGGGTTTGCGGCCGGCTCATCACCGGTAACTTCGAAAGCCACCAGGCCAGATGGTATTTGCTGATTCGGTCACCTGGGGCTTGCACAGAGGATTCAGGTAGGCCATTGGTCAGCAGACGTTTTTCATTGTTTTTATTTAGCATGATGACCGTGGCACTCTGACCAACGGCCAAGAAATCAATGTCAGCCGTTTGTTGTTTAACACCCAGCGGAGAATGACTCAAGACCCGCAAAGGCTCTTGTATGGGGAGCACTGCCAGCAACACAATCAACAGACCGAGGATGGCTTTGGTGATGCCTGACTGATGCGATTTGTATGCCACGAAGCACCCTGCAAACAAACTCAGTATGGTGAGTATCCGGGCAGTGTCGGCAAAGCCAAATTGACTGAGTAACACGAATCCGCACAACAAGGCACCGCATATGGCTCCGGTGGTGTTCCAGGCGTAAATCCGTGCAGAAATGGCCGGTGCCTGTTTAAAATTTCTGGTACATATTTGAGTGGCCAAAGGAAACGTGGCGCCTATCAGTAAGGCACCTGGGAGCAGGGTCAAGGCACCCAAAAGCATGGCGCTGAAGACGAAAACAAGGCTGCCAAAATCTTGGTTGATGGGCAGCGCTGTCAGCTGATCGGCGAATGTGAAGCTGATGAAAAACATGGCTGCGATACCCACTTGAAGGCAGGTGAATCCCAACATTTTGTTATTGGCTTGAGTCAGCTTGAAGCCAATGATTGCTCCAAGTCCAATCCCCAGTAAAAACATGAACAGCATCACGCCAAAAGCGTACACACTGCCACCCAGCAGGTGACTCAGCAACCGGGTCCACATCACTTCATGAGAAAAAGACACCACCCCTGAGACAAACATGATGCCCAGCATCCATCGATGTTGCAGCTCAATATTGAATGGTCTGGTGCTGTCAGGGCTTTCGGATGACTGGGTCTGAAAAAACACGATTCCCAGGAAGAAGATGAACACATTGATGCCAACAGCGACATAGATGCTGTGCTGCAACCCAAAGTCCGGGATCAGCCAAAAAGCCGCCAGTAATGCACCGAGGCAAGCGCCCAAAGTATTGGTGGCGTACAAAAAACCGATGCCTGAACCAACGGTGCGGTCAGAGGTGATCACGTATTTACTGAGCAAAGGCAGGGTGGCCCCCATCAGGGCGGTGGGAATGATTAGCACTGCGAACGCCCCCAACACATAGATGGGTGCGTGCAGTTGATTGACGCTGGTCATCTCTTGTGTGCCAATAAACCAAGTGAACACGTGACCGCCAGCATCAATCAGGCCGGACATGCTCAGGGCGATGATGGCCAGCAACAATTCAAACAGCGCGTACCAGATGACCGGTCGTTTGACCCGATGAATCAGGCGTCCCATCAAATAGGCACCCAGTGCCAAACCACCCATGTAAGCCGCCAGGACCGCCGCAACAGCCACTTCGGTGCTGCCAAAAATGAGGGAAAACTGTTGTGACCAAATCACTTGATAAACCAGACCAGTCAGTCCGGACAAAAAGAACAAGGTCATTAACAGCAGGTTTTTCAATGGCATGTGATTGGATGTCTGAGAAATGGTATCAAGTTGTGTTATCGTGGCGATTATATGTTAATTAACCCATGAGATGACTGTTAATCGACATCTGGTATCAAAGACCCGGGCTGAACACGCTCAAATCGATGTTGCATTGAATCATGAATGGCCATATTATTTAAACCTCAAGTTGGATTTAAACAGGCGAAATGTAAAGATGCAGCATTGATCAGTTGCCAGGCAAGCAGGTAATTAATGACCAACAGATCATTCAAATGACTGAACCGAAGTTGAATTAATTTGGCTATAATGATACCGGTTTTTTTTAACCACAGTTCAGGGTGCTGGCTTGTGTTTTGTCGGGTGAATGATCCATGGTTAAAACAATCGGTTGTTCCAGGGATGGGTTGGATTAAATTTGTTAAATGTTGAATGCTGCGATCATTACCCATTGCCCCTTGAAAAATATCATGAGTTTCAATCAGTCATTAATCGTTGCCTTTTTTGACATCAAGCAATTCATTCAACGGATCGTTTCATTGCTGTTGGTGATGCTTTTGATTGCTCAAACCAGTGGTGCCAGAACTGTGGTTTTGGGCTTTGATGGCATGGACCCACAGTTGTTACAGAACTGGATGGACTCTGGGGACTTGCCAAACTTTAAGGCACTTGCAGACAGCGGGCATTTTCAAGAATTGCAAACCACCAATCCCGCTCAATCCCCGGTGGCTTGGGCCTCGTTTGCTACCGGCTTGAACCCGGGCGGGCATGGCATCTTTGATTTTGTGCATCGAAATCCAGCAACCCAACAGGCAGATTATTCCATTTCCGGACTCAAGCCAGCCGGTCCGGATGAATGGTTCGGACTGCTTCATGTGCTGGGTCATCAACACACCTACAACAAAAGAATTGGTAAACCGTTCTGGATCACGGCCCAACAAAAAAACCTCAACAGCAGCATTCTGCGGGTTCCTGCCACCTATCCACCTGATGACATCCACCGCATGTTCTCTGGCATGGGGGTACCTGATTTACTGGGCACCCAGGGCACATACAGTTACTACAGCACCAAATATGTGAATCCCGGCAGCGTGGGTGGTGAAGTTGTTCGGGTGTCAATTCAGAATAAAGCCATCGAAACAAGCATCAAAGGACCAGAAAATCCAGTGGGGGAAGGGCATTTATCCGCGCCCATGACCATCACCAATCATGGCCCAAAACAGGTGAAAATAGAGTTGGGTGGTGAACAGATCATTTTGACAGAGGGTGCCTTTAGCGAATGGATTCCGCTTGATTTTAAGTACTACCGGATTTTTGCAGTCAGTGGTATGGTTCGATTGCATTTGGTTGAGGCCTTTCCACGCTTCAAAATGTATGTTTCACCGATCCACATTGACCCCTCAAAACCTTTGGTGCCGATCGCTTCGCCAGCTGATTTCACCGCCATGATGTCTGAAAAAATGGGTTTGTTTCACACCCTGGGCATGCCTGAAGAAACCTGGTCGCTGAACGATGGTTTGATCAGTGATCAGGCTTTTTTAGAGGTGGTTGAAACGGTCCTTGCTGAGCGGGAAGCCATGTTTTTTGATCAATTGGCGGATCCGGACAATGAGCTGGTGGTCTCTGTGTTTGTCCAAACTGATCGGGTCAGCCACATGTTCTGGAGACAGTTGGATCCGCTGCACCCTGCCCATGATGAACACGGGAACAGTGACAACCCGATTATGTGGATCTATCAGCAAGCCGACCGGATTCTGGGTAAAACCATGAAACAGCTCAAGGTGGATGATCGACTGATGGTGTTGAGTGATCACGGGTTTGCTCCCTATTACCGACATGCACACCTCAATCGCTGGTTGGAGCAGGCGGGTTACCTGACCCTGAAAGAGGGGCACACAGATGCTTCATTTTCGCTGGAACACATCGACTGGTCACAAACCAGGGCTTATGCCATGGGTTTAAATGGTATCTACCTGAACAAACAAGGTCGCGAAACAGCGGGCATTGTCACCGCAGATGAGGCGTCTGCTTTGACCGGTGAATTGAAGCGTGGTTTATCTGAGTGGTTTGATCCTGAGCGTGATCATGCTGTGGTGAGGAACGTGTTTGATCGTTCCGATATTTATCAGGGCATGAATCAGCAACTGGCACCCGATTTAATTCTGGGCTATGACCGTGGTTACCGGGCATCCTGGCAAACTGTGCTGGGAGGTGCTCCAGATGAGTTGTTGTCAGACAACACCGATAAATGGAGTGGTGATCATTGCATCGATCCGGCCTTGGTACCTGGGATACTGCTGACCAATTTTCCGGTGACTGATGTCCAATCGATTGAACAGATGGCCGAACTGGCCTCCCGGCCACACAAGCAAACCCCTTTCAGGGTGTTGGATTATCCCGGTGGGTGGTTGGATGTTCCCAGAGATTTCAGCCATGCTGTGTTCAAGCAATTGGCGGGTTTGGGGTATGCCAATGTGTCCTGGCTGTTGGCTGGTGTGCTGGTATATGGTCTGTTTGTGTTGACTAGTCGAATGGCCGGCACAATGCACCACAAAAAAAAGGCAGTGGCTGTTACGATCTGGGTGGTTTGGGTGTTGTTGATCACCGCCCACGTCCATGGCGTTTGGATGGCGTCATCAGAAATAAGTCGTGAGTCTTCCACCGAGCTGAACTTGGCTGTGGTGCCGAAAAACACAGTCTCCACACCTACGGTACAATGGCAAAACACCAGACAAAACATCATCGGCTATAAGCCCAAATTGACACAACCCAATCAATGGCAAATCGACGTTGATGACCGTTCACTGCAGTTGGTGGAAACCGATGGCTATGTGTTGTGGCATGCCAATTTGGAGCATCCTTTATTGGGACTGGTTGCCCACCAATGGTGGCATCGTTGGCTGTCACATCCTGGTGGTTATGTGGATCCGGCCGGTCAAATCCGAGCCATTAAACTTTTTCACCCGATCCCGAACAGGTGGTGGATGTGGCTGTTGTTGGGCTTGTTGGTGTCCATAATTTTGAATCGTTTTGTGTTGAGGAAATCATGAAGGGTCATGGGCGTCTGCTGGGTTTATTGTGTGTTTTGTTGTTATCGCTGGTGGCTTGTGCCCAGAAGCATTCAGCGTTTACCCTCAAGTGGAAAACCGCCAGTGAAGTGAATAATCTGGGCTACAATGTGTATCGTGCCGAGCTGGAGGCCGGGCCATTCAAACAAATTAATTCGCAAATCATTCAGGGTGCAGGGACCACTGATCTGATCAGCCAGTACTCTTACACCGACGAGACTGTCAGAAAAAGGCAGGTTTATTATTATTACATTGAAAGTGTTTCCGAGAACGGTCAAAAGAAACGCTTCACACCCGTGCTTAAGTCCAACGCTAAAAATTCGCCATAGGGGGTGTGAAGCCTTCATATTGGTCATTTCCTTCGATGATTTCGATGAATTGATCGACTGGAATGTTTGACCACTGCTGTATTTTGCCGCCTGGCCATTGCACCTGCAAAGTCGTTATTTGCCTGGCCTGTCCCAAACCTACCTCAAGTTGTAAACTGTTGGCCCCAAAACTGGAGCCGCTGCTGATGAGTCGGTGAATTTGACGTTCGGTACCGTTGTCATTGATGTTTAGGGTAACCCGGGCGCCAATGGCTGAGCGGTTGGACTCAGTGCCCTGCAGCCTGATGGTCAGCCAATGGTTGCCATGACCCGGGTTCATGAACAGTGCATTCTGGTAAACGTCTCCGGTGTAAGCACCTCCCATCACAGCGTAGATATCCTGATCTCCGTCGTTATCAAAGTCAGCAAATGCAATCCCGTGCCCCTTTTGTAAATGCCCAACGCCTGCCGTGGTGGTGATGTCCTGAAAAGCTGTGCCGGCATTGTTTCTGAACATTCGGTTCGGGATCAGGGTACGAAAATCCGGGGCTCCAGTACCAATATAAACATCCAGGAAACCGTCGTTATCAACATCGCCAAAATTGGCCCCCATGGCCAACAAAGGTTGATCAAGTCCCACGGATTGAGTGACATCGGCAAATTGTCCGTTTTTCAGGTTTTCATATAACCGGGGTTTGGTTGGGCTGTCACATGACCCCAGGTAACAATTGATCACATCCACGGCCTGCGACTCAGAGGCGCTCAAGGCCTGAGGGCGATTAAACGCATTGGGCGCAAAGTCGGCGACAAAGATATCCAGCCAGCCGTCATTGTTGTAATCCCAGAACCAGGTTGGGAATGAAAATCTGGGATCAGCCACACCTGCTGATTCTGCCACGTCAACAAACCGCCATTGTCCGTGTTCACTGAGGTTTTTGAACAATTGATTGGCCCCGTTCATATTTGACACGTACAAATCCAGCAGCCCATCGTTGTCATAATCACCCCATACCGCACCTTTGACGAATCCATCTGTGGCCAGGCCGGCTGCGGCGGCGATGTTCTCAAATCGGCCATTCCCCAGATTACGGTACAGTTCACCCAGGTGTTGGTCATTGGGTCGGCTTTCATTGCCAATGTACAGATCAAGCCAGCCATCGTTGTCAAAATCGCCCCAGGCTGCGGTTTGTGTGGGATGGAAACTCAGCAAACCTGCGCGTTCAGTGACGTCCTGAAAACGCCCTGTACCGTCATTGTTCAATAATGAATTGGGTTGGCGTCCGGCGTGTTTTAACCAGGCTCCACGTAAGACCAAAACATCAACATCACCATCATTGTCATAATCAGCGGGTACAATATTCAATCCACCAAACAGTCCACTTAACCCACTGGATGCTGTGTGATCAACAAATCCATCATCACCTTGATTGATCAACACCCGCAATTGTGAACGCTCACCCCATGCCGATACCATCAAATCCAATAAACCATCACCATTGAAGTCTTCGGCCACCACAGAACCTGCCAGGTCTGTGATGGCGCTGTTGGTGGCTGTGGCTTTGTTGATGAAGGGAGGCAGCTCAACATCGGAAGTAAACAAATTCAATGGAATCTGCCAGTCCTCCGGTAACTCGGACACCGGGAGACCCAGGGTTTGCGCTGCCAGGTTATACAGCCAGCGACTGGTCATATCATCAGGGTAATCACTCAGGATCTCGGCATACAGGCGCATGGCCCGCTCAGAACCCAGTTGGTTCTCATGAATGGCGGCTGGATTAATTGGAAACAAACAACTTTGGGCGCCATGCAGCATCACGCAATTGGCTTGTTCTCCCATTCTCATGTAAGCAATGGCCGCCAGGCTTTTTAAGTGTCGTCGGGTGATCGGGTCTGCCAAGGCGGGTCGGTGTGCATTCTGCTGCAACAGGGTTTCGAATGCATTGCCTGCTTGTGCTGAATAACCTGCCAGCATCTGTTCAAATGCCAATTGCCAAGCCAGTTTCAATGTGATGGGTGCATCCTGAGAGGCTTTCTTGAGGAGGTTTAAGCGGTCTTCAGAACGAAAAGCATGTTGCATGGGATCCACCTGTTCACGCAGTGTTTTTAAGCGCAGCACCATGCGAGCAGTTTCGGCATCTTGTCCAGTCTGATCAACAGTTTGGTCCTCTGAAAGAAATGCTTCGTTCCCATTGGTGGATTGCCTGTTGTCACATCCTGACAACAGGCAACCGGTCAGCAGCAACACACAACACCACAAATAAGGGATGGTTTTTGTCATGTTGTGACCCCGTTGTGGATGGTCAGCAGAATGATGCATGCATTGACGCTCATCGATGCTTGAGGTTCAGACCTAAGGCCAGGACCATGAGATTGCTTTGCGGGTGAACAATTGGTGGCTAGTGGTGTGTTCATTTGGCGTTCAATCGTTTTTGGATGCGGTTTTGTAACTGGATGGCTTTTTCATGTTCAGCATCCAGCTTCAGCACGGCTGTTAATTGTTCCTGAGCCAATTGAAGTTGGCCTGATAAAAACCAGGCCATTGCCAGGTTGTATCGGGTATCGGTCCTTGTTTCATTGGCAGCCACCGCATTTTTAAAATACCTGATGGCTTCTTGGTAATTCTTTTGTGCGACCGCTTTCCTGCCCATTCTGGCCTGAGATTGAGCACTGATCCGCAAATCCGACACATGTTGCATGTAGGGGTCATACAGACTGATGGATACTTTGGCAAACCGATCATCAGCGATTGAACTCAGCAATGTTCTGGATTTTTCGATGTCGCCGATTTTTCGATACAGCTGACCCTGTAAGTAGTTGACCTGATGAGCTTGCGGTTGGGTTTTGAGGACCTTATTCAGCAATTTAATGGCTGCCTTAAAGTCATTGTTTTGTTGTTTGATCTTTGCCAGACCATACAATGACATCGCATGATCCGGTTCATAGGACAACAGCTCCATGTATTGAGCTTCAGCCATGTCATGATCCTGATTGACCTGATGGGCATGGGCCAGCCAGTATTGTGTTTGTATTGATTGATTGTTTGCCAGGGCCCTGGAAAAATAGTCAATCGCCAGGTCATTAAAACCTGTGGTCAGATAGACGTGAGCGAGTAAATAGGACCATTCTTCTTCAGTGGGATCCAAATGGATGGCGTTGAGATAACAATCTCTGGCTTCGTCCATTTGTTGATAGGCATGAAACAAACGACACAGTTGACCGTATGCCCATGCCAATTGAGCTGGGTTACCACCAGTATTCCTGATTAATCCAATGTAATCCAACCGTTCAATGAATTGTTGTTTGACGGGAGGATCGTAATCATTGTCGAGGTTAAACTCAGGAAATGAAGGAGGGGGCTGAACTGCCAGTGGTTTAACCGATTGTTGCTGTTGCAAACTGATCCCGTAAGCCAGTAAACCCAGTAAAGCACAAACGGTCATTGTCAACAGTACTTTCATTGTTGTTGCAGGATGTGATACTGATTCAATTCAAGACCTTCATAACTGTCTTGCTGGCCATTGGTCCATCGCACTTCAAGGTCAACGGATTGTGTATGAACTGATAAGCCAAACAGGATGCGCGGATCATTGGCTGCCAGATAGCTGGCATCTGTCCTGACCCGGCGTTTTACTGTGGAGCCGTCAGACAATTTCAATATCACCCATGCGCCCAGGTCAAAGCGACCTGAGGAAGTCAACAGACTCAAGCCCAACCATGAACTGTCCTGACCCATTTGGTTAACCAGTACATTGGCTCGGGCATTGATGTTGGTGATGATGACATCGGTGTCTCCATCATTGTCCAAATCACCCACAGCCAGGGCCCGACTGACTTCAGGGGTTAACAACACCGGAGCTAAATGGGTTAAATCTGAAAATGTGCCGGCTTTATTTTTCAGTAATAAATTGGTTTGTTTCAGAGGAAAGTCAATCCCTGCATCCACTTGTGATTTGATGTGTCTGACTTCTCCATTGGCGACCAGTACGTCCAACCATCCGTCATTGTCATAATCCAAAAAGGCCGCACCAAATCCAGTCAATCCCATACTTGGATCTGCCATGCCCAATGCAGCGGTCATGTCTGAGAAATACCCACCGCCATCATTCAGATAGGTGGTGTTGGTTTCGTTCAGCAGATGCGTCATGAACAAGTCATAATCTCCATCATTGTCGACATCACCAACATCAACCCCCATACTGGCCTCTGCCAACCCATGGTGGTTCACCGCTGTGCCACGAAACAAGGCCTCATCGGTGAAATATCCATCACCTTGATTGATCCACAGGAAATTATGGGATTGGTCATTGGCCACATACACATCAATCAGTCCATCGGCATTCAGGTCTGCAGTCACAACGCCCAAACCAGCCCCTTCTTTGGTGATGCCCCGGGCCGCACTCTCGTCACGAAAAGCACCATCGCCGGTGTTGATGAACAATTGGTCAGCCAGCGGCGGGTAGGATGATGGGCCACAATACTCAAGGGCTCCGGTTTCATTAAAACAGTCGCTGTGTGTGGCAATTTGGTAGTCAATGTAGTGGGTGACATACAAATCCAGCCAGCCATCGGCATTGACATCCACAAAGGCGGCGCTGCTGGAAAACAATTCATCTGTTGTGATCGCGTTCTGATTGGATTCGCTGAAGGTGCCATCACCCTGGTTGATGAACAACTGGTTGGATCCAAAGTTGGCCAAAAACACATCCGTCCATCCATCGTTGTTGACGTCACCGGTGGCGATGCCCATGGCATAACCGTCAGACCACAAACCACTGGTTTCTGTCACATCAGTAAACTGCAATGAACCACGTTCAGCATCATTGCGATACAGCCTCCCCCTGTCCTCAGCTAAGCCAGGTTGTTCCTGTTCCAGCTGACGGCCTTGCCCCAGGTACAGATCCAGATCGCCGTCGCCATCCATGTCAAACAGTGCAGCTGATGCGCCCATGACTTCGGGATAATACAATTGTCCGGACATGCCATTGCGGTGTGTCATCAGTACACCCACTTGTTCAGCCACATCGATAAAGACTGGTTTTTGTGTTTTGACCGTTTTATTTGATTCAGAATCAGCCTGCTGTCTCTGACATCCAGGCAGAACCAGGCAGAGAAACAAAAGCCACAAAGTGTGCATGGCATTGATGACATGGTTGTTGAGTTTCACTGTGAGTTTTGATGTCATGGGTATCATTGTGTGGTTGGTGGCTCGGACGATGATCTGTTTATGTCGTTTAGTTTAGTGCCTCTGTGAGGATGAATCAACCGCTTCGAGACCGTCAAATCTGCGGGGCATCACAGGACACATGATCCACTGTGTCGTGTGTTGTGGTCTTCCAGGAATGTCCTTGGTTACCCTTCAACAACGCATGGGTTGATGACGGTTTACAGCTCCCAATTAACCACTTGGTTGACTGATGAGAAAGACCTGGTGTGGCTGCGGCCATTCAATTCAGTCACTGTGACTTTCACGGGTAAGGTGGTGTTTTGTCCCAAGCCAAGTGTGATCCATGGTTGAACCTGTGATTGGTAACTTCTGGTTTGTGAATACACGTGCTTTTGAGTGCCAAATGTGCCGCTCACTTCTATCGTGGCACCAATGATGGACCTATGATCAGCAGTGCTTAAACTCAGCGTGATCCATTGATGAGGGGTGTTTTGTTGATTGATGTACAGGCGGGTCGGGGCATTGACTTGAGTGACGATGATGTCCAAATCACCATCCGCATCTAAATCACCATAGGCAGCAGCCCGCCCCACCAAGGCATCAGCACTGAGGTCACCAGCATTCTGAACCAGTTGGTATGTCGGTTGGCATGACAGGCCACAATGCCAGAACAGCTGGTTCTGCTGTTGATAGCTCACACCACTTTCGACTTGCTGAATCAGGTTTTCAACGTGTCCGTTGGTTTGAAAAAAGTCCAGATGACCATCGAGGTCATAATCAAAGAAAAACGTGCCAAAGCCCACCACCGATCGGCTGGCAGCTCCAATACCGGAAATCATCGCTTCATCTGTGAAAAACAGCTGTGTGCGGGACACATAAAACGATGATGATTCTCCGCCAAAATTACCGATTGCAATGGCGGTGCGGTCATTGTTCAAATAATGCGCGACATCAATACCCATGGCACCAGTGGCTTTTCCCGCGGCATCAAAGCCAATGCCCGATTGGCCGCCTTGTTCTGAGAACCGGCCATTGCCCAGATTGATGAACACCTGGTTAGCAACGGTGTCATTGGCCACCACCACGTCCAGCATGTGATCCTGGTTAACATCCCAAAAGACCAGTCCCAGTGCCTTGCTGGAAGTGGCCAGCTGCTGATCTGATAAGCCACTGGTTGCAGAAATGTCATTGAAGTTGCCATCATGGTTTTCGAACAAACACAGTTGAGTGCCTGGAAAATTGTTCGGCGGACCGTAGGCTTTGCCGATGCCTTCAATTTGATAATTGACCTTGTTATCCAGATCTGGTGACCAACTGATGTAATTGAGAACAAGCAGGTCGTCGTCACCATCCTGATCATAATCAAAGAAACCGGCAGAACTGCTCCAGTCAGAGTTGCCACAATCCAAAGTTGCTGTGGTTTCCTGAAACATCCCGTTACCCTGATTGATGTACAACTGGTTGGCCCCCACTGCAGCAACAAACAGATCCATCAGGCCGTCGCGATTCACATCACCCAGCGCCACACCGGTACCATAAATTGAATGGTCCAAACCACTGGCCCTGGTGTGATCGCTGAACCGGGCATGGCCGTCATTGAGGTATAAACGTCCAAAGGTGGGACTGGCATCATCCCAGCTGCGGCCATTGCTGAAATACAAGTCCAGGTCACCATCATTCTCAACATCGAAAACCGCCACACCCGAACCCATGGACTCTGGCAGCCACTTGTCACCAACCGCACCATTTTCAGGAATGAAATCAATGCCCCTGGCATTGGCCTCTTCAACGAAGGAAATTGGGGGAGGTTCAGGTCTGCTCATCAGTACCGGGGACAACGGTTCTTCACGGTCGGGTTTGCTTTGTTCGATTGGTTGTTTTTTCACGTATACCAGGATGGCCACAAGGCCCACAATGATGAGCAGGCCCGCGATGGTGTTGCGGTAAAATGTGCGATATCTGCTCACATCAGGTCAATGCCGGTTAAAGTCTGATAGTGTTCAATGGTCAAGTGATACTCCTCATTAGGTTCGATGGCATAAATAACCACTCGATTGGCAGCTTTGTCTGCCGCCGGATTTTTCTTTCTGGCCTGGTGAATGGCCTGATCGTGGTTCTGGTCATCAGCTTTGTAATATTCATGCAGTTGTTGCATGTGTTCAGCTGTTTTGGTATCTCCGGTCATTTTGGCCAAACGAAACAATCCATAGTAGGCATCAGACAGTTCTGAATTGATGGCCAAAATTTGTTCATAGACTTCCCTGGCTTTGTTGATCCAGGGTTGGCTGTTTTGATCAATCAACGCCATTTGCACATAGCCCTCAGCCAATTCAGTCAAAAAACCATAATCTTGACTGAAATCAAATCCAGCCTCCATGGCTTCGGGGTAGTCACTGTTCACTGCCCGATGATAGGCATTGAGGGCTTGTTCGATGCGGCCGTTGAGAAAATCCAGTCGTCCCTGGTAATAATCCAATTGCCAGGGGTAGGGGAAAGAGCCATGATTCCTGGCTCGGTTTAATGCCTGTTGAGCCAATTCCAACTGACCTTCATTCAGGTGAACACGCAAAGTATTGATGAAGCCCTCGGCGCGACCAGCATCAGACACCTTGGCAAAGGCATTCAGTGCCAAGCGGTATTCAGTTGCCCGCAGCAGGGCAATGCCGTAGTCATTCCAACGCCGCCAATCAACCGCTTGTGCCCCGTCTGCGGTGTCCTGATCTGTGCTCAGCAGTATGCTGGCCTGATTGATCAAGACAACCGGTAAGTCGTTGTTGAGTGCTGCCTGATTCATGAATGCCCGGTAATATTCGGTATCAAACTTTCGATACAACAATTTGGCTTCAATCCGCAGATCACCTGAAAAATCTTCGGGCACTGAAAATTCATGATGCACCACCGAGGCCGCACCAGGAGGAATCTGATGGTTATACAAGGCAGTGAATATGTCTTCGGGGTTGCGTAAACTGATGCGGTTGCCTTGACGATCGATGACATAAGTGTTCACCATGTAAGCGTAAGGATCCAATTCACCCTGATCATTGATGCCGCCACTGTGAGCCACCAGCTGATCATCATGAAACATGGCCAGTTCAAGCCAGATTTGATTGGAATCTGCGGTGCCCTGGGTGAAGCTGTGACCCAGGGTTTGGGTTCTGAGTACTGTTTCCAGTTGGTGTGTTTGACCCGGCTCGATGTACAGCACTTGTCCATTGTTGATGCGCAAGGGGGCATTGGGCTCATTGCTTTTTACACCCAAAAGATCAACGCTGACCGACCCTTTGAGCAAGGCCGAGCTGTTTTCATCAAAAGGCTTGTCGTGTAAATAGCGAAGAGCGGTGTTGGCCACATCAAAAGCATGATTTTTGATCAGTCGTTGCTGTGTTATCGGCTCATACCGTGCCGAGATGTCGTTTGACTCAACAGGTTTCATGTGACATTGCTGACAGTTTTTAATGGCTTTTTGAGGATAATAGAAGCTGTCCACATTGTGGCCTGACACACCACTTTGCAAGAAGCTGTCGTAATGATTTTGTCCCCTTAACCAACGGTAATCATTCAGTGATTCCGGCAGGGACACTTTGTGACAGGTGGAACAAAACTCTGCGCTTTCATGCAATGGTTTAAGGTAAGTCCTTTTGTGCAGTTCAGGTTTGCTTTTGATGAGAAACTGATTGATGCTGTTGAGCCAGTCGGATTCTGCATTGGTGAAAGGGTATTCAGTGGCCATCGCCAGTTGATAAGCCCCATTGCCCTGATGGCTGTTGATCTGGCCAACCAGATGACAAGCGCTGCAGGTGATGCCTGCGGTGGCGTCTTTGCTGGCTTGTTCAGCAATGGGTAAACCGTCAAATTGACCGCTGAACAACAGCACAGGATCATGGCAGGACGCACACAGCCGGGCGGCATCTGCCTGTCCGTCACGGGCATGAAGTGCGGCCACAGTGTTGTTCACAGAGAAGGCGTAAGCAGGGTTATTGAAACTCGAAAAGTGATGGGCAGATCCCAGCCATTGGGCATGAGAGTCCTGGTGACAAGACACACAAAATTCATTGTTATTGAGTTTTTCAGCTGGCACCAGATCACCTGAGCGGGTGCTTGCCTGGGTGGGTGCCAGTTTTGGATGTTGGCCTTGAGGCATGTCGGTTTCCTGCTGCAGCGCTGCATGCATCACAACGGCCAGTATGGCCACTGCCGAAATCCATTTCACTGGCCGCAGATTGAAAGCACGTCCGGCCAGGCGATGCAACACAAACAACCAGAGACACACGATGGGCACCAACACATGCAGCCAATAAAGTGGTTGTCGGAAGCGGGCATTGATGACTTCAAAATCGGTGTTGAACTGGGTGAGTAACACACCTGTGATGAACACCACCAGGGCTGCCACAACCAACGTATAGCCCGCCCGTTTGGCGGTTTTGTTTTTCACATGTCTCGCCTTGACCGCATGAATCAAGGCATAAATGATGAAAGGTAGGATCAGGCACAAGCCCAAAAACAAATGCACCACAAACATCCACAGATAAAAGTCTTCCTGAATGTTTTGTCCGGCGAACCACTCATAAAAAGTGACCCCACTCAAATACAGCGAATTAAACAACAACAACGTCGTCAACACCAAAACCACCACCAACAAGGGGTACAGTTTGTGGCCGACGACTTGACTGGGTCTGTTCACGCTGATGAATCTGCTTAATTGCCAGACATGAACCGGGTGTTGTATTGCTGATTCAAAGCTTTGGCTTGTTCAGAAATTTCCCCGGTGTGTGGTAAAGGCAGCAGGTATTTATCATGCTCGGTCAGCATGTCCATGTCTTTGGCCCAGCCGTAAAATTCCATGACATAAAACCGTTGTTTTCCTTTTGGAACAACTTGTGTGGTTTGTTCAAACTGGAACGTCACGGCCTCACCGCCGGAAACAATGGCAATGGCATTGTCTTTGTCAGTCACCAAAGGCTCCACAGGCCCCAGTTGGGTGTACGCACCGGTCATGTGCCTGGTGTCGGCAAATGGCTGAAGTCGGGAGAAGTCATAAATCGGGTATCGATGCGGACCGTTTCCCCGGTGCGGGAATCCCAGCACTGATTGATTGGCGAAGACCAACGGCAAAGCACGTTCGGTCACCTCCGGGTAAATCCTTTGGGCCACACTGAGCTGATCAATGTAAACCTCCTGGGTGCTTCGAATCCGCAGTTTGGTGGCAGTTTTACCCGCTGGAATGGTGAACTCGATGGCCGACATTTTGGGCATGCCGGCAGGAAAACCCCAGTTGTCGAGCAGGTTGATCCACTCGCCATCAATTTCAGCATCCAGACTTGGGTACTGCAGTTTTTGACCGGCTTGCCAGGCGCTGAAACTGGTTTGTGAATAGCCATACTCAACCCAACCATGCATCATCAAAATCCAATCACCCGACAGTTCCTGATCAAACAGCATGGTGTGAACCTGAGGTTCTTTGAGGTGACCCAGGAAGCGCAGATCCAATTCACCCACAGGCAATGGGTCGGCATCAACCGTGCGGTTGGCTGCTGTCTGATCGCTGCCATCCTGGCTGATGACTTGCAGCGGCATGATTTGTTCCTGATAAAACATCAGCTCACCGGAAGGTTGCTCCGATTGAATGGAAAGTCGCTCATCAAGCACCGCATGGACATGTTCATCTACCTCATATACCTTCATGGCCAAGGCATCCAGGAACATGGTTTCTTCCATGGGTTCAGTCACCAGGAAGCTCAGGTCACTGCGTTCAACCTTGTCCTGGTCCAACAGTAAAAACTCCCAGTCACGCGGTGGGCCATATTGGTCTTTGGCCACCAAAAAACCCATGGCACCAACACCCATCACATCGGTGAGGAATTGAAACTCACCATCAATGTTCATGAACAGCACCGGGCAAGACGACAGTTGTCTTTGGGTTTCGGTGATGACAAGGGATTGTCCTGAGGCCAAACCCAATTCGGTTTGATAAACCCCATCAGACCAGATCAGTTCAAGGAAATCAATCTGGCCAGATTCACCTCGTGGTACAAATGAAACCACATTGGCCGCATCGAAATGCTGGTTGGCTTGTCTGGATTGACTCAGGTAGAGGCTTTTTTGCACACCGTGGGTTCGGTGGACAATCAGTTCGGTGCCCAAGCCCAGTGCGTTTGATCGCATGGAGTCTGCGGCCAGTTCTCTGCCAGACAATTGCAGCCTGATGAAACCATGTCGGTTGCTGCTTGCCGGCCAGATGTTGATGCCAGTGGCGTCTTGGGTGATGAATTCAGGTCCTTGTACTCCCGAAACAAGCCAGTGATTTTGTGGTGCCACGTCATGAGTCAGGGCTTGCAGAACTGTCTGGTCGTTGGCGTTGATGATTTGGGTTTGCTCAGCTGTGTGGATCAGGTAATCATCTGTACCATCTCCGTTGACGTCCCTGAGGTCAAACGCAGCAACATCAACATCAAAGCTGAGTTCCTGCCATTTCAGTTTGTCGGCGAAGGCGTCATAGTGACCGACCTGAATGCTGTTGCCTGTGTTGATGTGAAACAAGGGTTCACCCGCCTGCCCGTAATTGACCGCCAGCTGAGTTGCCGGGGCGGGTAGTGGGTGTTCTCTGAGTTGGTAGTACCACATGCGGTCATTAAGCACAATCGACATGGATTGTTCAGCCAGCAGCACAACATCCAAATCACGATCACCATCCAGATCAAGTAAGGCGCTGGCGATGAACCCCCCGTTGTTGGCTGGCTTGATGAGGTCATGGCTGATGTCTTTGAAGGTCATGTCATTGTTGTTATTCAACAAATGCACCATGCCATTTTGGTCCAGGGTCAACACATCCAAGTCACCGTCATGATCCAAATCGGCCACCTGAACCCGCTTGGACTCTGGCAGTTCACCCTCCGCCAATGCAGCTTCAAGTAATGCCCAGTTGTCATCCTCATTGGCCACGTAAATCCGATCAGGTGAACCTGGTCGGGTGACGTAGCCATCGAGCATACCATCCTGATTGATGTCGGTGATTGAAATCAAGTCATCTGGGGTTATCCCCGGAGCCGGACGTTGTCCACTTAATTCAGGTCCGTTGGCCCCCAGAGTGTACACCTGAATTTCATTTTCAGCGCTGACCCATAATTCCAGGCGTTGTTGATTGACCACAGTGAACGGCGAATGAACGGGTGTGTTGGGCCATGATTGTTTGGCCGCAAATGGATCAGACAAGGCCGCCAGCGGGGCATTGGGTTGTTCTGTTGTTGTCATGGGTTTGACCTGAACCGATGCTTTGGGGCCCATTTTGGTGTATTTGATCTCCGCCAGTCTGGACTGGGGATTCATTTCCATGCGTTGATAGTCCTGCAGGTGGCCTTTGGCTTCATCAGCCAGGTTCAGGCGTTGTGCGGTCATGAATGCACCATAATAGGCAGACCTCAAATAGGGGTCCAGTTCGGTGGTTTTGGTGAATCGTTGGTAAGCCACCTCCAGGTTGCCCTGCTGTAATTGGCATTGACCCAGGAAATAACTGGCATAGGCATCGTTTGGGTCGGCATCCACCACTGTTTGAAAATGTTGGCTGGCAGTCGCACAGTCACCTTGATTGAAATGCAACAATCCCTTCAGGTAATGAGCCACCACATTGCCCTGATCATTGGCCAATAAACCAGTCAGCTCTTCCATGGCCAAAGCTTCATCACCGCTTTGCTGACGATTAATGACTGCAATGACCCAATTCTGATGAAAGATTTTTTCTGCCGGGTATTGTTGATGCAAATCATTGAATGTCTCAAAAGCCTGGTCATAATCGAACGATCCCATTTGACCCACGCCCTGGTTGTTCTTTGACCAGGCAACATCTGGAATCTGTGGCTCAGGCTGTTGGCAACTGGCCAACATCAATACGAACGCAATTATTACAATTTTTCTCACTGGAATGGTCCCCTCTTGATGGATTTGCTGGTGTTCTGTGATTCACAGTCGTGCTTATCTGCTTTTTGACACGACCTGAATATCAATCATGGTGGTGTGGTGTTATTTTTTTCAACGGTCAAAGATGACTCTAATGGCCATGACCGAAGGCGATTTGATTGATTATAAAACAGAAAATTGAATTGTAAAATGATACTTCCGGTAATCCATGCCACAACAGACAGGGATTCAATGTTGGCGTGGATAATGGATCTCATGGTATCGATTGAGTGACTCCATGAAATGGTTTGATTGTTTGCCATCTGGCCAAATCACCGACAGTTTGACTGAATCGCCGGATTGCTGCAAACCAAAAATTAACCTGAAGTCAGATTGACTGAGAAAACTGCCACCGCTGACCACCTCTTTTTGCAGGCGCAGATCATTGGTTGTGATGATGACTTTGGCACCGATCGCATAGTGGTTACTGGCTGGCCCAACCAAAGAAACGCCCAACCAATTGTTGTTGGTTTTATGCTTGTTTGTATAGATTTGAGCCCGGTCGTTGACGTTGTTTATACTCAAGTCTGCCAGTCCATCGTTATTGAAATCACCCATGGCCAACCCGCGGCTTGATCTGTGGGGGCCTGAACCAAATGCCCTGCTGACAGGAAGGATGTTGAACCGTTGACCTGCCTGATTGAGCATGATCTGATTGGGCTGTGCATAAGAAATTTCCGGGTTCAAAGCGTTGGTGAATTGATCATCCAGGTTGCCATTGACAATGATCAGGTCCTCAAAGCCGTCATTGTTCACATCGCTGAACAGGGTGCCCCATCCAACCAGTGAATAAGACGGCTTGAACAAGCCATACTGATTGGTTGCATCACTGAAAAAGCCGTTCTTTTGATTGATGTACAGGGTGTTGGATTCCATGGAGAAATGGGTGACCAAAAAGTCAGGGTAGCCATCGTTGTTGACATCTCCGAGGGCGATTCCCATGCCGGCTTCCGGCCGACCGCTGCGGTTCAATGCGGTTCCGGACATCAGGCCCTGGTCAGTGAATGTACCTTGCCCGTTGTTGACATAGAGTCGGTTTTGACTGCCATCATTGGCAACGTAAATGTCCAGATCCTGATCGTGATCATAATCAGTCATGACCACGCCATACCCACGGTCCTGGCGGGTGTTAAGGATACCCCGTTGTAATGACTCTTCGGTGAATGATCCCAGGCCATTATTGATGAACAGGGCATCTTGCTGGCCTTGGTAGGCGAGGGGATTACAATAGCCTGAGGTGGCTGTGGTAACGCAATCACTGTTGCCATTCATGGTGTACTCAACATAGCGGGTGACATACAAATCCAGGTCGCCATCGTTGTCCACATCACCAAAGGCACAACTGGTCGACCATTGGTTTTTGGCGGGGTCGGTGTCAATGATGACGGCTTTGAAAATTGATGTGCGTTTGCTTCCAGATTGACTGAGGTAAAGATAATCCTGTCCATAATGGGTGATGTACAGATCAACTAGCCGATCGTCGTTGACATCAGCCGCACACACGCCCATGGCTTTGCTGGTGTTCAGGATGCCCGATTGCAGTGTGGTTGGTTTGAAACGCTGGTTGTGTTGCTCATACAACACGTGGGATGTGGCCTGTCCTGAATCCGGGCGATTATTGGAGCCGTTTAAAAACAACAAATCCAGGTCGCCATCGGCATCAAAATCCAACCAGGCAGTTCCACTTCCCGAAGTTTCAGTGAACTGGTATTGGCCGTCTCTGTCATCCCGATGTTGAAAATTAATTGCAAGTTCATCCGTGACATCGTGAAAAAATTCAGCCTGCAAATCTGTTACGCTGAGCGACAGCAGCAAGCCAAATATGATGGATGATAAAGCACTGAATTTATACATCATAATGACAACAATCCATTGGCTTTTTTGAATTGCACAATCATTGGCACCTCTGGATTGAGGGCTTGGTCCAGGATGTCCCGGGCCTCTGCCATATGCCCCTCAGACAATAAAACACGGGCCAGCATCAAGCGCCATTCATCGTTCCAGGGAGCATGACTGATGGCTGTGAGCAGGTGTTCTTTGGCAGCTTCTAACTGATCCAGTAGAATCAACAGCTCAGCGATCTGTTGGTGTGTGGCTGCATACCAGGGGAATTGTTTTATGTTTTGTTGACAGAACTTAATCGCCGGGGCGGGCTCAAGCAGTTGGCTTTTAATCAAACAAACCAGGTGGCCACTGCGTTCATCAAAGCCCATGGATGACCGGAGCTGAAGCACTTCATCTGCCAGTTTGAACTGGGCGTGTTGTACCAGGACATTCAATAATTCATGACCGATGTCGTCATCCAGGGATTTGACATCCATCTTCAGCAGTTTTTCAGAGGCGGTGGTGTATTGATGGGTAGTCAGTAATAATCTGATGTGTAACAAATTAAACGCATCATTGTTTGAAAACGACGGATTCAGCGCCAACAACTCCCGGACGATGTTCAATTGATCTCTGACTGATACCTGTAGTGATCTGAGGCTTGATAGTCGACTGTGAATTTCCATCAATGAAGCGGCGTTCTCCTGGTTGCCAAGCCTCAGTTGCAGCTGATAACCCATGTGGTATGTGATGACATTTAATGATCCCAGTTTGCTGGCTGTCTCAATGTGTCGCATGCTGCCAGCCAAATCATTCACGTCAAAGAGGTGTTGTGCCTTGAGTTCATGGTACCGCATGTGTTGTTCTTCTTCAGGTACTTCACTTAATAGTTGAGGGACTTTTTCCGGATCAATGTTCAGATAGATGGGAACCTTATGGAGTGGGGCGATTGTTTCATCGGACAGGCGCTGTTCCAGGGTCTGCCAATCACCTGTGTGATTCAGGACGCGAATGATTAATCGTTTGGTGCGTTGATCGCTGGGTGCCAGCTGTTCAGCTGCATACAAATATTGCAAAGCCTTTTCTGCGTTGGCATCATCACCTGCCAACCAGGCCTCAGCAATCAGCAGCTGAGCCTCAAAGCGCTGGCTGTCTTTGATGTTGTCAATTCGAAGATTGTTTTTGATCCAGCCAAACTCTTTGGCCACCATGGCATTTTGCAGTTGAACAAACGCCAAATCTGACCCGTCATCCTGACCATGATGGTTTTGACAGCCGCTCAACAACACCAGCAACAGCATCCCAATGACATGTGTGGTCGAAATGTGACCATGAGTTGTTTGGTGTTCAGTTGCTATCATTGAGGCCGTTGGTTTCGCATCTGGTATTGGTTATGTGCATCATAACTGAGTTTCTGAGTCAGCCATGATTTTTTTACACCAACCATATGTCAGGGTATGCCAGTCAACCTCGATTGACAATGGTCAGGACATTTGTGGTTGCTCCATTTTCTTCCATGTTGCACAATCGTTGGTCAGGGTGTCCAAGTCGATTGACTTGGAAGATATGTAAAATTTTAAAAAAATATGGAAAGTCAATGAAAATACTCATAAATATATCACTTATTATTTTGTCACTCATGTACTCTTCGCTGACAATTTCTCAAGAACAACCCAACCCCATTGAGGCCTTGGAATTTTTGACTGGCCATTGGGAAGGGCCAGGTGTGAGTTACCTGGAAGATGGCAAGACTCAGGATTTTCACGACATCGAGAACGTCAGATTTGACCTGGATGCCAATTTACTGTTGATCAATGCCAAAGGACTGATCGATGGTGAGTTGCTGTACCAACTTCACACGGTCATTTACTATGATCACGAGGCCGGCCATTATTTTTACACACCATTCCGAGGCAAAAAGAAGCCAGTACCCTCCAAATGTCAACTGAAGAAACAGCAATTCAAATGTGTGAACATCAACAATGACGCCAGACTCACCTTTCAGCGTTTACCTGATGGCGGTTGGAATGAATATGGCGAAAAGCTGATAGATGGTCAATGGCAAAAATACTTTGAAACCAAGCTGTACCCGAAAGACATGAATTAATTCTGGTCTGTACCACCTGACCAATGCATTAAGCTTGGCGATTAAAG
Source organism: Marinicella sediminis (assembly GCF_002000055.1). GTDB lineage: Bacteria > Pseudomonadota > Gammaproteobacteria > Xanthomonadales > Marinicellaceae > Marinicella > Marinicella sediminis. The sequence continues at coordinate 204,990 of NZ_MVBD01000009.1, forward strand.
CCGGCAGCCGTTTTTCTTGTGACCAGGCTGTGAAATCAGTCAGATCAGAAACGAGTCAGTGTTTGGTGTCTTCCTGATGTCTGAAGCGGATCAATTCCTGCTGGCATTTTTTCAGCTGGTCCATCAGGGAACGGTGGAGCTTTGAATCAGGTTTTTGTTCGTGTGATATGCGGACAATCTCATCTTTCAACTGTTGTATCTTGTCCAACAATTCAATGTCCGGACGTTTGAGAATGAGTAACAGTAAAAGGTGGGAAATAATTTATATATTACCTAACATTAGAATATCTGAGCCATTCGAAAATAAGTTTGTAGCTATAGTAAATCGAGATGATGAAAGGATTAATGAAATAACTAGTATGAATCAAAATCTTGGTGAATTTCTTGATAAGTTTCATGACCAGTTTTCTAATCAAATAAAACCATCGATTCTAATAAAAAGTCGACAATTTAAATACAATTCAACAGAATCGTTAGTCTCGTTTAGAAATATTTTAGCAATAAGTGTAATTACGAAAGGGCTTGAACATAGGTTTCAAAGACCTTTTCAAGCATACCCTTTGCATTCTGAACATTTTGATTTTTATCCACTCACTACATCTATAAACAATGAAATTTTGTATGACACACCTCATATAAACGGCCTGCTTGATATTGAAAACTTCAATGCTCAGTCAAAACCTTTTCTGTCTGGTTTAGGTAATTTTATTCTCCTTAAAACATGTTATTTACTTAATTTTTTGAATGAAATATGGTTATCTAAGTATACAAAGTCTGCAAAAACAAATTTGGATATTAATAAGTTATTTAGATCTCTTGAAATGGCTTATCAAGCTAGTTCAATACCAGACAAAAATAATAATTCAATATATGATCACGGAGTTTCTACAAGTTTATGGATAAGCGCGTTTGAAATATTAGCTCATCCAGGGCAGGGACCAGTTGATAAATGGAAAGTTATTAAACTAATTGGGGAATATTATTGGCATGTAAAAAGCACAATAACCAGGAATTCGTTCAAAATTGCGAGAAGTAGAAAAATTAGTTTAGTTCAAAAACTCTATTATGAGTTAAACGAAACGAGAAATGACTTTCTTCATGGAAATAAGATAACTCATAACAGTTTTAGGCCTTACCATTAGGCGTTTTGTGAATTAAGTAAAATGGCACATGAAATATATATTTGTATCACGTAATATTACATGTCTAGCAAACTATGGAGAGAAGCCTATGAAACTTTGGATGTTCGTTTTTGTTTTATTGAGCGTACCTGTGGCAGCGATGGAGTCGTGTAATTTGTCTGATGACTCAAATGGTTCAGTAGCCTCCAAGGCGGTAGAAGATGATTTTGATTGGTCGTTTTTTTCAATGTTAGACGAATTGGAAGTTGATTGGTCTGAATTATCGAAAGATCAACCAGTTGATGAAGAAGGTCTATGGGTAATAGGCTTGTTTAAGGCATTGATGACACATGACGATTTGAATGTTGCTATTAAGGGTTTAAACGCTTTGAACTTTTATTATGAAGAGCAAATTGATCCAAGGGACAATAAACCAGTTTGGAATCAAATTCAAGCCAAAGAATTAATTGAAAAAGCATTTCATGATGATGGGTTATCTGTAGCTTCTTTATTGTTGTTGCGTTCACTTTGTGAACAAGACTCGGAAGTAATGAAATGCAATACAGAAGAATTGGATGAGAAACTGTATGATAAAGATGTAGAAAACATCAATTCACATTTATTTGCCTTGCAGGATGCAGCAGATGAAGATGATTTTAACCTGGTTATTGATATTGTTAGAACCATGAGCGAATCAAATCACAGTCGAAGTTATTTTCCAGTATCATCATCATTTTCTATAGCTGTAGAAGAATACATGAATGATCACCAACGACCTGAAATTATTCAAGATGTGTTTTTTCATCGGGCTATCTATACAATTGAGAATCCGGTTGATGATCTAACACTGCATGCTGGCTTGTTAGCTAAGGTTAGCATGAGTGAATGGTTCAATATTGGCCCCATTAATCCTTTGATTAAAACCTGTAATAATGAAAAATTGTACGAATATTGTACAAAAATTGCCAACACATTAATCGAAAACAGTAACACCAATTTGGTGGCCATAATTGGGTATGACCTTGCAATGCAAGTCGCAGAACTGAATGGGAATATACAATTAGCCAAAGATATAGGTGTGAAAAGAGAGTCATTTCAGACGTATCAGGAATGTTTGCTTAAAAACATGAGTTTTACTGAAGCTTGGGAATTGAGCCTAAACCCTCGGTATTTAAATCGATTTTCGCTGTCTAAGCATGAAGGTGAAGGGTTGGAGTTGGCTGCTTTGTTCTTGTATGAAGAGTTGACTGAAGCAGGTATACAGGCGCACAACCCAAAATCTTGTGGATTACGTCATATAAATGTGAGGACAGATTGAAAGTCGTTTGATGGCGTGAAAACTTTAGTGTTAGTTTGATAGATAGGTTTTGAATAAAATTTTCCCATTACTTTCGAAAATTGTAAAACAACGGGACAGGCACTTTCCAGAGAGACCAGCTTGAGTGATTATGCTGGTTTTTTTGTGGAATAAAACAACGGGACAGGCACTTTCCAGAGAGACCAGCTTGAGTGATTATGCTGGTTTTTTTGTGGAAGATCAGAAAATTGACGTGGTTTAGAGGTCTTGTTCAGGCTTGAAACATCAAACGCTATGAATGGCACCCAAATGGCCTGATTGGAAATGAGTGGGACGGTGGCAAACAGAATTTGCAGAGTTGTTATGAAGGATGGTTGGCTATTCCAGAGCCGGTTTTAATCGGTGACCCACAGCGAATTTCTTACCGACTTTCTGACAGAAATTTTTGAGCTGATCCACTGTGCCGACTGCTGAAAATCCGATTGATTTAAAGCCCTTAAGCTCATCGAGCCAGGTATCTGGATCGAGGCCCAATCGATCAAGGATAGGAGGCAGGTTTTCTGGAATGTATCCGCGTTTGGTTTCCAGTATTGCTCTGCCAGAATAATCGACCAGATCCAGGTATCCTGAGAGTGAAAATGGCAGGTCATTTTCATTATGACTAAAGCCGATCAGCCTGGTGTTTTTGTCTTTGATTCTTTCCTGGATGGATGTGTAATCTGATTCTTCAGGGGTCCTTGCCATGGCTGCCCTGATTGGGTTCAAATCTACGTAAGTCATGCATGTCAGCAAGGACCTTTCGTCCAATAATGCTTGGCTTTTGAACCGAGATTCCCAAAAGTGACCGGTACATCCGTCCTCTATATTGGCTCTGCGAGCGATGTATTCATTGAGTGCTTTCATAAACCATGAAATGGATCGTAGTCGCTTGCGATAAACATCCGCTTTTTGAATCACGAAATCCAATTGTGGTTTGCTCAAGTGCTCACCCCTCAGGTAGGGTTCACAGGGTCCTGGTAAATCAAACAAACCAGCCCAGGCCATGAGTACACGTTTATCCGTCCAGTCTTTGTTGTTATTGATCTTCAAAACGATATGAAAGTGATTCGACATCACTGCATAGGCACAGATGTCTATGCTGAACACATGAGCGAGAAATTTCATCCTTTGAACCACCCATTTTCTTCGATGTTCAAATGATCTCCCAGATGAATGATCGTCGCCACACAAGAAGGCTCTGCGGACGCATCTGGAGACGATGTGGTAATAAGGTGTTTCTGAGACACAAATCTGATGTTTCCTTGCCAGTCCCATGGTTTTCTCCGTATTAAAACCATGATTTTGAAATACTGAGGCAAATTAAGCTGTGGCCATTGTCTGAAGTGACTGTATGATATTTCTTAGGGAGTGCCTGTCCGCGTTATTTATTCGACATCACTGCATAGGCACAGATGTCTATGCTGAACACATGAGCGAGAAATTTCATCCTTTGAACCACCCATTTTCTTCGATGTTCAAATGATCTCGCAGATGAATGATCGTCGCCACACAAGAAGGCTCTGCGGACGCATCTGGAGACGATGTGGTAATAAGGTGTTTCTGAGACACAAATCTGATGTTTCCTTGCCAGTCCCATGGTTTTCTCCGTATTAAAACCATGATTTTGAAATACTGAGGCAAATTAAGCTGTGGCCATTGTCTGAAGTGACTGTATGATATTTCTTAGGGAGTGCCTGTCCGCGTTATTTTGACAGTACTTGTCTACTGACATTTTTTGAGTTGGAATGCAAGCAAGCAAAGGGTTTCTGGATTAAGAATTTACCCGTTCAGAGGGTTGGTAACGGTGAGTGTTTTTTTGGTAAAGATACAGGGTTCGGGATGACGGGTGATGAAGCAGAAGGGGAGGTGTGTCTTTGATTATATTGAACGCTTTTACAATTTGAGGAAAAGACGTAAACTGGATGAAAAATCAGATCAACAAACTAACTTTTCTAAATCGTCGGTGAAAACGGGGTAAAACCCTTTTTAAAAAGAAAGTTTCTAAATCTTCAGACAGGAGAATACACAGGTGTGTTTTGATGATTTTGATTGTATTTTTTTAAGATTATTATAACATTTAGAATAGTCACTTCATACTTCGTTGATGAAGTTGTCAATAATCGAATGTTAATTTTAGCGGAGTTTGTGTGTGAGATTTATTATTATTTGTTTTGTAGTTCAATTTTTAGGCCAAGACATTGTAAGTGCTTCAATAGCTAATCAAAGCCAAATAGGCTTAACCCAATCAAGTCATCATGATCAAACAAAATACGAGGCTGTTAATAATGGTCTGAAAGGTTGGGCAGCTACTAACGACAAACAAGGCTGGAATATCAAATATGGGGTCGATGGTCAGACAGTACTTTCCTCTACTGATGAACAACAGCAATTTCACATTGGCATGCAATTAGAGGCTTTGGGTTACAGTGAATTGAATCATGTCCCCAATAAACCATATGCCATCAGTTTCAATGATAAAAAATTGAATTACCATTGGAACAACAATCTGACCGAATATTGGACCAATACACCCAGCAGTACTGAGCAATGGTTTGAACTCAAACAACGGCCTGATTTAAATGTGACCAGTGAGCCATTACAGTTGAGCATAAAAGTGGACACGAATTTGGCTTTGGTTCAACAAGGTAACCAACTGATATTTACAGATGGCTCGGATATCCGTATCCATTATAAAAAACTCAAAGTATGGGATACTACAGGACAAATATTACCAGCTGAAATGGAATTGGTCGGTCAAAATGTTAAGCTGAAAGTTGATGATCAAAAAGCAATTTACCCACTGACCATAGACCCTCAGTTCGTACAATCTCATTTAATCAAAGCCAGTAATTCAGATTCTGGAGATAATTTTGGTAATGCCGTAGCGATATCTGGAGATACTCTGGTTGTTGGAGCAATGAATGAAGATGGTGATGGCTCTGGCACTTTAGACAACTCTGCTCCTGATGCGGGTGCCGTTTATGTTTTTGTTAAAAATGGCAATGATTGGCTTCAACAAGCTTACTTGAAGTCATCAAACCCAATTCAAAACGAACAGTTTGGTCATTCTGTAGCCATCGAGGGCGACACTTTGGCAGTTGGCACTGGATTTAGTGAAGAAACGGCGTATGTGTTTACGCGTTCTAACGGTGTATGGTCAGAATCAGCGATACTGACAGCTTCCAATTCAGAAAACTTTGATCTTTTTGGGTGGTCAGTGGCGATTTCTGGTTCAACAATTGCAGTATCAGCCATACAAGAGGACAGTGCTTCAACTGGTGTGAATGGTAATCAATCTGATGTGAATAACACAGCTGTTGCTTCAGGAGCTGTGTATGTCTTTGTCGAAGACAATGGTACTTGGAACCAGCAGGCATACATCAAGGCCTCCAACACAGGTGAAGGTGATGCTTTTGGATTTACTGTGATACTAGATGGAGACACCTTAATAGTCAGTGCGCCTTATGAAGCCAGTGGAGCAACCGGCATTAACAGCGACCAAAGCGATAACAGTGTCCCAGACTCTGGTGCGGCTTATGTATTTACCCGAACAGGGACCACATGGTCACAACAAGCTTATATAAAACCTTCTCAAACGCCCAAAGAATTTGGTCTTGCAATGGATATGTCGAATGATACTTTGGTGATTGGTTCAAGGTATTTTAATTCAGGGGTTGGTGGGTTCAATGCTGCTGTTTTTGTCCGTAACGTTAATGTCTGGTCAGAGCAAGCCATTATTGAAAATCCACAAATTCAATTTACCACTTCGGTGGTCATAGAGGGTAACTCGTTATTACTAGGCGATGCCAACAATAACAGCGGGTCAGTGGGCATAGGCGGTAACCCAGATGACACCTCAGCACCATCATCTGGTGCAGTCTTTGCTTATCAATTTGAAAATAATTCATGGCAATCCAATGCGTTTATCAAAGCATCAAACACAGGCGAGGATGATAATTTCGGAACAGCAATGGCAAGAGATGGATCAACCTTAATCGTAGGCGCACCTCAGGAAGATTTGTCTGGCGCTGTTTATGCATTTGAATTAAGTCCTTTGATTGGCGGCGAGGTGCAAGGTTTAGCTCCAGGTAATACCCTGACTCTGGTAAATAATGACAGTGAAGTTTTGTTCCTTGATCAAGACGGTCTGTTTAACTTTGTGACTCCAGTTTTAAGTGGCGAAGGCTATTCCGTTTCAGGACTCTTAAATTTGCCCAATCAAACTTGTTTGTTAAGCAATGAAAGTGGCATAGTTGGGATTAATGATGTGACTGATGTGGTTGTTGACTGTAACACTGAGCCAGATACTGAAATTGATGTGTACCAAGGTTTAGAAGATACCAATTATATGACCACAGATCCGGATGGAACAGTAACCGGTGACATCAGTGATGATGGTACTTTAGCCAATGACTTCGATCTGGATAATGATAGCTTAGAAGTGCTGAACCCAGGAACTTACACCATGAACGGCATTGGTGGATCATTGACCCTAAATACCAATGGAACCTTCACCTATGTGCCAGCCCCTGATGCTTTTGGTACGGCTTTTTACGAGTTTGAGGTGACTGATGGCGTGCAATCAGTAGAAGCCTTTTTAGTAATCGGCATCACATCTGTGAATGATGCACCCACTTTCAATGTCATGAGTGACGTGGTTGTTAATTTGTTTAACGTAAATGATAATCCATTGATCATTAATGGTTTTACAGAAAACATCGTGCTGGGCCCAGCTAATGAGTCCAGCCAATCTATCAAAGATTATATAGTGACAGTTCAATCTGACAGCAATGCCATCATTGCAGGTATTGATATCGATAACAACAGCGTGTTGTCTGTACACTTTACCGGAAATTATGGTTCAGCCTTAATTGATGTAGTCTTACAAGATGATGAAGGCACAGAAAATGGTGGTGCAGATGTGTCTATGGTGCAATCATTCCACATCACCCACACTGATATAATTTTCAACAATGGTTTTGAAGATTCGATCAATTTCAAGGTATTTGATGTATTGGCTTCTGTACAGTCAGTTCATTTTGGGTTGGATGCGCCTATATATGAAGAAATAACTGACAGTGTTGAATTTTATGGTGAGTTCTTTAGGTTAAATGGAAACTATCATGGTGTAATCCAAGCCAATGCACTTGAGCAATGGATCAAAGAGGTTCTGATAGCGAAAGCACCAATGGAGGATTTCGATTCAGACGGAACGATTAATTTGTTGGATCAGAAGTCATTTTGAGTCATTTAAAAAACTAAAAGATGTAAAAGTGAAAGTAAATCAATTAGTGACCTTTCCCCTAAAAACAGTACCACTATAAATTAGAAAAATCTGGCAAAATTAACCAAAGAAAAGAGGTTTTGTCATGAAGAAATCGAAGTTTACAGAAGAACAAATTGCATTCGCC